>CAWBOB010000003.1:0-288956 GCA_963790335.1 uncultured Actinomycetes bacterium
GGTCGTCCGCGAGGGCACGGCCGTTGAGCGGGCCGGCTGCTGCGGTGCGCGTGTCGTAGGTGACCATGTCGGGCAGGAGCACGTGCGCCAGCGCCTTGGTCTCGGCGTTGCTGTACGCCCCTTCGGCGTCAAGCGCCGAGAAGGTCGCGAGCACGCTGCGCACGTTGTCGCTCCAGCGACGGTAGTCCGAGCGCGGGTGACCGTTGTTGAACCGGTTCTTGTCGTTCCCGCTGTTGAACACCGTGTTGATCGCCGGGCGACCCATACGATCCACCCTCTCGCCCCCGTCGGTCGTGGTGACGGCCCAGACGCCGATCGTGCGGCCCAAGGCCTCATCGGGCACCTGCAAGACGATCGCGTTGGAGTTCAGCTCCGCGAAGAAGTCAACCGTATCGCGGTCGCAGAACCTACGGTCGCCCATGCCCAGCACCGAGCCCTGGAACGCGGCGAGGTCGAAGAAGAACGGGTCAGATCGGAGGCCTGCGAAGACCTTGCCACCGCCCGCGACCTCATTGACCGCGCCGGTGAGACCGTGTGCGATCCGGCGCTGCCGGTCGCCGCTCCGCCAGACCACCTTGTACGGCTGGCGGCCGTTCTCGCGCGGCGCACCAAAGGTGGCCGTGTACTGGGAATCCGATCGCGCGTCGCCGTTGCGGTCGACCTTGATCGTGTACCTGAGGTCGGTCGCGTATCGCAGCGGCGCGATAGCACCGGCGGCCGGGTGCGTGGACACCACGATCGCCGTCTGATCCTCAGCCCGTCCCTCGAAGACGTAGACATCGTTGATGTCGCCGTCGGGACGCGTGTCCGGCGATGTAGTGCCGGGTGCGTCGAGATGGTCGGCGCCGAAGCCGATCATCGGGGCCGCGCCGAGAGCGAGCACCAACGCCGAGGCGGCGATGGAGGCTCCCATCAGCCTTTTCCGTTTGAGATCGATCACTTTTCGTTCCCTCCCTGTCGATTTCGACGCGCTCAAAGCGCGCGTCATCTGTTCACGGGTCTCCGGCGTCGTCATCTATGACCCCCTCCCATGGGTCCGTTGTATCGCCGGTATCGCATAGGCTTCGCGCGCTGCGGCAACCCGGATCACGCGCCCTTCTGACGCCTACGCGGAAGAAGCGCCGACATCGCCCAGGGCACGCAGCACCGTCGGGGTAACGTCGGGCCATGACTAGGGTGCCCGGTACACGCGTCGACGAAACGTCGGGGCGGTCGATCGGTATCGGTCTGCTGTCGTTCACGACCGTGGTCTGGGGGCTCGTCCCCCTCGTCCTGAAGCAGGTCGAGATGCCGACGCTCGCGTTCGCCAGCTACCGGCTGTGGATCGGGGTGGCGTTGTACGCCGCCATCTTTCTCGTGACCGGTCGCCGGCTCACGTGGGCGACCCTGCGGGTCACCGCGCTCGGAGGGCTCCTCTTCGCGGGTGACATCGCCCTGACGTTCACGGCGTTCCGGCTCACGAGCGTCGCCAACGCCACGATCATCGGAGCCCTCGCTCCGGTGTTCATCTCGCTCGGCGCGGTCCGATGGTTCGGCGAGCGTCTCGATCGGCGCGATGCGATCGTGATCGCGTCGTCGTTCGTCGGTGTCGCCCTCGTGGCGATCGGTTCGCAGGACTCGCCGGCATGGAGCCCGGTGGGTGATGTGGCGGCCGCCGTGAGCGTGCTCACGTGGACCGCCTACTGGCTGTTCTCCAAGCGCGCGAGGGATCGCGTGCCCGCCATGGAATACATGGCGAGCGTCATGCTGGTCTCGGCCGTCGTCGTGACGGGCATGTCGCTCGTGACTGGCACCTCGCTCCAGCCCCCCGATGCCTCGGACTGGAGCTGGATCGTGCTCATCGCGGTCGTGCCCGGTCTGCTCGGACACCTGTCGGTGGCGTGGTCGCACCGGTTCGTGGAAGCCTGGCTCGGCTCACTCCTGCTGCAATCACAGCCGGTGATCGGTTCGCTCGCCGCGTGGATGCTGCTCGACGAGCGGCTCACGGTTCTGACGGCCATCGGTGGAGCGGTGGTCGTCGTGGCGACCGCGGTGATCGTCGTGCGCGCCGCCCGGCGCGATCCCGCGTATCCGGAGCCGGAGACGCCGCCCCCGGCGGGATGATCGCCGGGGCGCGGTCAGCAGTCCGGTGGCTGCGTCACAGCCGCCCACCATCGGTGCAGCATCGGAGCGACGAGGGTCGCCATCGCATCCTGATGGGCGGCGTCGGGATGGACGCCGTCGGTCAGGAACTGCTCGGGCACGCCCGTATCCCAGTCCACGATCGAGACGTTGGGTCGTCGACCGGCGAGCGTTTCGATCGCGGAGTTGATCTCCGGAGCGGGAGCGACCTCGGGGGGCGCCTCGACGTTCTGCCACAGCACGAGCGGAACGTCGCGCAGTGCCACCACGATGCGCTTGGCGTTGTCGGCGAAGGCTCCGACACCCCGGTCGTTGGTGCCGAGCTCCACCACCACGACGTGCTCGGAGGTCGGTCGCGCTTCGGCGATCGAGACCCCCGCATCCGACCCTCTCCCCGCCACGGCGTCGATCTCGACCGTCCATCCGGGCAGTGACGTGACCATGGCCGGTTCGGCGCCGTCGAGCAGGGAATCGCCCATCATGAACGCGGTCGGTGCGTCACCCGAGACCGTTCGCTCCGGTGGCAGGGCGAGCCATCGCATGATCGAGGATCCACGCACCGTGTAGACCCGGTCGTCGCGGAACGTCACGAGTTGCGAGCCGCCGCCCACCCCCAGGACCGTGGCGCCGTCGGGCAAGCGGGGCACCTCGATCGCGAACACCCCCCCGAGGAATCGTCGCTCGTCCCGCCGCCCCGTGTCGAACACGATGATGGGGTCGGCCACGTCGCACCGATATCCCACGATCCGGCCCCGCGGGATGCAGGCTCCCGACGGTCCCTGGAAGACCGTGACGTGCGGCGCCCCCCGTCGGCAGACCGGCGAGCCATCGGGCGGCGGGCCATCGCACGCGGCGGCGATGATCGCGACGATCGTGAGCAGCGCGACCTCGGTCGATCGGTGTCGTCGCGGCGGGCGAGAGGAGGTCATCGGTCGCTGGCGAGCGTAGGGGCAGGGGGTCCGCCTCGCAATCACACCGCATCTCTCGCGCACGGGCGCTCAGGCCGCGTGACGTTCGTGGCCGATGGAAGGTGGACAGGTTCTGGCGATCAAGAAGTGGCGAGGTTCCTCGAGTCGTGAGTGCTGGCCGCGCGTTGAATGCGATCCGCAGGGGGCGACGAACGTTCGTCACCCTCTGCTTGGTCTCGCTCGGCGTGGCGGTGGGTGCGACGTACCAGGGCGCTCGTGCTCTCGAGGAGGCCGAGGTCCAGGCGCAGCTGACGGCCAAGGGGCTCGCGAACGCAGGCGTCGCATCGGTGCTCGTGCCCGGCGACGTCTCGAGCACGATCGGCGGAGATGTTGCCCGTGACCTGCTGTCGCGGCTTCGTCGCGGTGTGCTCGCCGACGGAACGGCGTTCCGCGTGCGCGTGTGGTCCCCTTCGGGCGACCTGCTCTTCTCCACCGACGCGGGAGATGCTCCCGACGCCGTGAGCTCGGAGCTCGACTCGGTCGACGCGGCGACCACGAGGGAGGCGGACGGATCGCTTCGGTGCGATCGGACGATGCCGAGGTGTTCGCGACGTTCGTGCCGTTGCGACTGGGCCAGGAACGTTCGCTCGGGGCGGTGGAGGTCGACCAAGGGTATGCGCGCATCGCCGCCGGGGCGTCGTCGCCGTGGTCCGCGCTGCGAACAGCGGGTGCGGTCGGGGCCGTACTCGCGCTGGTGTTCGTGGGCGTCGGCCTGCTGCCCAGCAGGACGGCTCGCAGCGGTGGGTTCATCACGCCTGGACGCGAACGCGCGCTCGCTGCCAGGCAGACCGAGGCCGAGGAGAACCAGCTCAGGGCCGAGGAACGTGCTCGGGCTGCCGACGAGCGAGCTGCCGAGCTCGAGCGTCGGGCCCTCGATGCGGAGCGCCGCGAACGCGACGCCGAGGTGCGGGCGGCCCACGCACAGGCCGGGCTCGAGGTCGCTCAGGGTGAGATGGAGCGACCTCCGGGCGACCGCGGCCGACGCGGCCGACGGTAGCTCGGCCGACGAGGAGACCCGTGCCGCGCATCGCGGCCCTCGACGCAGAGCTCGACGGCGGTGCGCCGGCGGGCTCCACCGTCCATGGCGAACTGGAAGCGGCGCGCCACGACCTCGCGGAGACCTCGCAACGCCTCGCCGACACCGAGCATCGGCTCGCGGAAGCCGAGGACGGATCGAGGAGCTCCGTCACCGAAGGGCACGCGGCCGCCGAGGCACGTGTCGCCGACGCCGAGGCTCGGGCAGCCGGGTCGGATGCGCGGGCCAGCGTCGCCGAGACGCGCGCGGCGGAGCGCAGATGCCCGCGCCGCCGAGGCCGAGGCCGAGCAGCGGAGCTCGCCTCGCGGAGCGCGGAGGACGATCCTCGCGTTGCAGCACTCCATGTGGAGATGTCGGAGGCTGAGGCCAGGGCGGTGAACGCCGAAGCGAAGGCGGCCGAGGCGGAGCAGCGAGCGCAGGTCGCCACCGCTCGCGCGGCGGAGGCCGAGGCCCGTCTCGAGAGCCTCTCCGGCGAGAAGGGAGGTGCGGAGCAGCTCGTCGCTCAGCTCGAGGGGCAACTGCTGACGCTGAGCGGAACGGTCGCCGAACTCGAACGAACCCTCGAGGTCGTGCACGCCGACGCCGAGCGCGAGCGCGCGCGTGCGGCGGACCTGGAGACCCGCTCCACCCAGGCCGAGGCCCGCGTCGCCGAGTCCGGGGCCCTCGTTGCCCAAGCCGAGACCCGTGCAACCGACGCCGAGACCCGCGCGACGGCGCTGGCGACCGATCTCGCCGACCTCGAAGCTCGCACGGCCCATGAACATCGGCGAGTGCAGGAACTCGCCACCGAGCTCGAGTCCGTGCGGGCGGAGGCGACCCAGCAGATCGGGTCAGCTCGCACCGAGGCGCGTGAACGCATCGAAGCCGACCGAGCCGAGGTGCGGGCGCGACTCGCCGACCTCGAGGCGACGCTCGCCGAGGCCGAGGGGCGCAGGCGCGCGGCCGACGAGAAGGTCGAAGCGGCGGTGGGGCGCGCGCAGGAGGCGTCGGGTGTGGCGGAGTCCGCGCGCGCCGAGTCGGCGGCCGCCTCCGCTCGCGCCGAGCGAGCCGAGCAGGAGGCTGCCGCGGCCGTCGAGTCGCAGCGCCGCGCCGAGCGTCGTGCCGCCGAGGCCGAGGCCGAAGCCGAGTCGGCGCGGGCGAGAGCGGAAGCCGCCACGATCCGAGCCGACGAGGCCGAACGGGCGGCTGCCGAGCGCTTCGAGGCGGCCGACACGCTCGCCTCCGACGTGGAGCGGGGCGCGCAGGATCTGCAGGTGCGCCTCGCCGAGGCAACCGCTTCCGCTCAGGCGTTCAAGACCGAGGCCGCGGAAGCCGCGCGCCGCGCGACCGTAGCCGAGGAGCGAGCCGAGGCGGAGATCGAGCACGCTCGGGCCGAGGCGAAGGCGGCGGTCGAGCGCGCACGGTCCGAGGCGGTCGACGCGGTGCGGCGGGCCACGGGTTCGGCGACGATGCCGCTCACCGATGACGAGGGGGATCTGCTCGATGGGGACGCTTCCCGGGCAGCCCTCAGCCTGCGATCACGGCTCGCGCAGACCGCAGCGAAGAAGCGGGCCGGCCCCCACGCCGAGGACGCCGAGACCGGTTCCTGAGCGCGACTCAGTCGCTCGCCCCTCGCTCCGCGCCGGACAGGGCCGCGCGGAGCCGCTGCAGGGGCCCTCGTAGCCCGTTCGCTTCCGCGAGGCCGGCGGCGACCTCGTCGTCGCGCGCGCCGTGCCAGACCTCGAGCGGGCCATCGACCTTGATGGGCACGAGCCGCCGCATCGCCTCGAGGTAGTCGGCGGCCTCCAGCAGCCGGGCCCGCAGGGCCGGCGATCCTTTCATCGGTCCCGGCGACGGATGGGTCGTCGCCGCATCGGCGAGCATGTCGTCGATGCTCGCGTATGCCTGCACCAGCGCGCGGGCGGTCTTCTCACCGACCCCCCGGACACCCGGCAGCCCGTCGGAAGGGTCGCCTCGCAGGATCGCGAACTCCGCGTAGCGACTCGCGGGAACGCCGTAGTGCTCGAGCACCGTCGCCTCGTCGAACTCGCGCAGCTCGGTCACCCCGCGGAGCGTGTAGAGCAGCGTGATGTCGGGATCGTGCACGAGCTGCAGCAGATCCCGATCGCCGCTCACGATCTCGAAGCGGTCGTCGGGCTCTCCGCGGGCGCAGATGGCGCCGATCGCATCCTCGGCCTCCCAGTCGGGGGAATGCGCCTGCGTGGCTCCGGTCGCTTCCAACAGTCCGCGCAGCAGCACGAACTGCGCCGTGAGGTCGTCGGGCTCGTCGGGGCGATCGGCCTTGTATCCGGCGTAGAGCAGCGTGCGCGCGGTCGGCCGCCAGTCGTGGTCGTAGACGTGCACCACCGAGTCGGGACGACGGGTCGCCACGAGCCGCGTGACCATGCCGAGGTAGCCGTGGACCGCTCCCATCGGCCGCCCGTCGGGAGCGCGCACCGAGTCCTTCATCGCGAAATACGCCCGGTAGGCCATGCTCGACACGTCGAGGAGGAGCCTGTGGGTCACAAGGACGAGTCCCAGAAAATGTGGTTGAAGAGCGCGACCCTCAGCTCCAACCGGGTACGCGCCCTGCCTGCTCGATCCAATCCCGCATCTCTGGTCGTTGCGCCTCCTCCAAGGTCTTCACCTTGACGTACCTGCTTCGTCCGTGTAGCCGAGCGGCGGAGCCGGGTCGAAGTCGGCGCCGCCGAGGAAGACGACGTTCACGGAGACGTCGTAGGCGACCATCTCGATGACCCAACCGAGCTCCGGCACCCCGTAGTACGCCTTCTTCCATTTGATGGCGTATCGGGGGCCCGGGGATCGTCTCGCGGATCAGTTCGTCCAATCCCTTCACGATCGGATGCAGGTCCGGCATCACGCGGCGGATCCAATCGTCGATCTCGGAATGGTCATCGGTCGGCTCGGGCGGCTTGCGGGTCGTCTCTGCTTTGCTTGATCGCTGCATCGCGTCTCCTTCGTGACTCACACGTGTCGGTTCCACCATATCGAGGAGCTCCCCATGAAGGGTAGGGTTCGCGCTCGCAAGGAGCCAGTCGGACGCAAGGGTCCACGGGTTCGCCCTCGATGTCCGAAACAGGAGTCTTCCGTTCCCGAGGAGGATGTTCCGTGAACCACCGAACACGTTCCGCTGCCGGTTCGTCGCTCTTCGCCACGTCGACAGCACCACCTGGGAGCTGGTCGCAGATGTCGAGCGGAAGCGCGGCCTCCCCGCACGAGCCGCTCGGTCGCACGCGATCCTCGACGCCACGGGTGGCGCCGCCGCACCGGGCAACGTCTACGCAGCGGTGCTCAGGAGCGACTGGCGCGTATCCCTCGACTGGGAGCAACCTTCGACGTAGACGCTACGGGTCGGCTGGCATCGTCAGATGCGATCGATCGCTCGCACGTCTGATCTCGGGCCGTACTTCGGCGGCCTGATGCCTCCGGCCTCGAGCAGGCGCTGCACCCTTCCGCGATGGCCGGCGTACGGCTCGAGCAGCTCCAGCATGCGGGCGTCGTCGCCTCGCGGTTCCCGGGCGAGCGCCCACGCGACCACGTTGGGCAGGTGGTAGTCACCGACTCGAGACCGCATCGGGGTCGCCGAGTGCGAGGCGGGCCACCTCGGCGGCGGTCCACGGGCCGATGCCGGGGAAGGTCTCGAGCCGGTCTCGTGCGATCGCCGGCGACAGCGACGCGAGGGCGTCGATCTCCCGGGCCCGCGCGCACAGCGCGATGAGCCGCTCGGCCCGGCGCCGCTCCACCCCGAACGGATGCATCCGGAACGACGGCATCGCCGCCACCGCGGTGGGGTCGGGCGGGGTCACGAGTTCGACCGGGCCGGGCGCCGGCTCGCCCGCCGCGAGCGCGAGCCGACGGTAGGCGCGACGCGCTTCGAGGCCGGTCACCTTCTGCTCGAGCACCGCGGCAACGAGTGCCTCCACCGGCCGGCGGGTTCGCGTGAGGCGCATCCCGCGGAGCCGTCGATGCAGGTCGGTCACCACCCGATGCTGCGGGCGGAAGTGCTGATCGTCGTCGAGCAGTCCTGCCCAGCCGGGCGCGTCCTCGAGGATCTCGTCGGCGCTCGGACCCCAGGCCTCCGCGAGCAGGCGATCGCCGTCGAGCGTGAGGTGCAGCGTGGCGGGACCATCGGGCGTGCGTGTCGCCCGCCAGACCTCCTGCTCGCCGATCCGCATCGTCGGGTCGCCCGTGCCCCGCATCAGCGGCAGCATCGTCCGACGCAGATCGAGCGGTCCCGTGAGCGGGAAGGTCCGCGCCAGCGTCGCCGCCATCGTGGTGGCGAGCCTAATCGGAGGCGAGTGCGCCGAGCGCCGTGGCGATCGCACGCACGTCCCCGGGTCCGGTACCGCAGCATCCGCCCACGATCGCGGCGCCGGCACCGAGCAGGTCGGTGGCGACCGCGGCCATGTCGACGTCGGCACCGCCCGTCCATGCCTTGGCCTCCGCGTCCCAGTCGGCGCCCCGGTTGGGATATGCGACGACCGGTGAGATGGTCGGAGCGACGTGCGCCACTGCCTCGACCGTCGGGTTCGGTGGCGAACAGTTCACCCCGACCGCGGCGATCGAGTCCGAATCGGTCACGGTCTCGATCGCGTCGTCGAGCGAGCCCCCGTCGGCGAGATGCCCGCCGTCGCGCACGGTGAACGTGCACCACGCGGGCACCGGGTCGCCGAGCTGTTCGAGCGCGTCGACCAGCGCTTCGGCTTCGAGGCCCGACGGGATCGTCTCGATCGCGAGCAGGTCGGGTCCGGCCTCGACCAGCGGTTCCAGTCGCGCGAGATGGAAGTCGGTCAGCTCCCCTCGTGAGACGCCGTAGTCACCTCGGTACTCGGAACCGTCGGCGAGCACGGCGCCGTAGGGTCCGACCGAGGCGGCCACGAGCGGGCGGGGACGGCCCCGGGCAGCCGCCTCGGCCGAGGCGAGCCACTCGTCGCGCGCTTCCCGTGCGAGCTCGACGCTCAGGCGCATGAGCGCAGCGGTTCCTCGCGTGTCGATGCCGCGTGCCGGCGAACCCCCGTTCGCTCGCCTGATAGCTCGCGGTGATCGCGACATCGGCTCCCGCCTCGAAGTAGGCGCGGTGCACGTCGACGATCGACCCTGGGGACTCGAGCAGCAGCTTGGCCGACCAGAGCGCGTCAACGAGGTTCGCCCCGCGTCGCTCGAGCTCGGTCGCGAGCCCGCCGTCGAGCACACAGACACCTGCCTCGATGAACGGAGTCAGCGGCCCTGTATCACGCACGAGCCCCAGGCTATCGTCAGCCGCCGCTCGACCCGGCACACAGGGCGCGCCTACTCCGATGGCTCCGACATCCGGTAGTCGGTGTCGGTCGTCGTGCCGTAGTGGCGCGTGTGGACGTAGTGGAAGTCGGCGAGCACGCGGAGGGCCCGAGCGACGCCGTCCTCATCGACGCGCAACCACAAGGCGGATCGATCCTCTCGCGCGTGATCGAGGTACAGATCCCGCGCCTCGAGATCGTCCGTGACGGCCCCCATGACCTTGTCCGCCAGGTCTCTCTGTCGCTTGTAGATCTCGTAGGTCGCGAGGATCTGCGCGCCCGGATAGACCTTGATGTCGTGAGGGGCGAACCCGTCCGCGACGAGAGCCGCCTCCGCTCGGTGGGCCTCGGCTTCGTCGGCCAGCATCGCAACGAGATGGCCCTCGGGTCGGAACTTCCACGGACGGTCACCAGGTGCACGCTCGGTGATGTCCAGCGGGAAGATGTTCTCCTCGTCAGGCACGGAGCCCTCCATCAGGCCGCGCGGTGAACGCGAGGACGAGAGCGTGCAAGGAAGGCACGGTCGCGACCCACGCCGGAAGCTCGGTACCGGTCATCGAGCGACGAACACCCATGCTGCGAGCGTAGTCACCCGGCTGACACCGGGCAATCCGGGAGCGAAGGCGCCGACGGTTCAGCACTCGGCGACACCTTCAGGGGCGCCGATCCGCCGAGAGCCAGGGTCCGTCACCCGCGGCTCCGTTCGTGGGCCCGGCAGGATTCGAACCTGCGACACGAGGGTTAAAAGCCCCCTGCTCTAACCGGGCTGAGCTACGGGCCCCGCGGGCAATCCTACGTCGCGACGCGGCGGCTATCGGTCACGCGTGGCGCTCGACGGGCATGTCCCTGCAGGCCGGTTTCCGGCCACCTGCCGAGACTCTCGTCGAAGGAGGAGCCATGAACAGGAAGACGTGGACGCTCACGCTCGTCGTGGTCGCCGTGCTGGTGGTCACCGTCGGCGCACGCGCGATGGCACAGGATCCGGCCGGTGACGGCGACCGGCGCACCATCACCGTGAGCTCGTCGGCGACTGTCGGTAGCGAGCCCGACCAGGCGAGCTTGCAGCTCGGCGTCGAGACCGAGGCCGTCGACAGCGCCGACGCGCTCGCCCGCAACGGCAAGGTCACCGACGACGTGCTCGCCGCGCTCGAACGAGCGGGCATCGAACCCGACGATGTGCAGACGCAACGGCTCGACGTCTACCGGCGAACCGTCGACCGCAACACGCCGCAGGAACGGTCGGTCTTCGTCGCGGATTCCACCCTCGCGGTCACCGTGCGCGATCTCGACGCGGTTGGCGCCGTCATCGAGGCGGGTGTCGGCGCGGGCGCCACGAGCGTTCGCAACGTGCGCTTCGAGGTGTCCGATCCCGCGAAGGCCCGCACCCAGGCGCTCGAGCAGGCGGTCGAGGGCGCGCGCGTGAAGGCCGACGCGCTGGCCGGCGCCGCCGGGGCGACCGTCACCGGCGTCGACCGCATCGTGGAAGAGGGCGCACCGAGGCCCGTCTACGAGGCGTACCGAGCGGACACCCTCAGCGCGGTTGCCGGCGACCTCGCCGTCGTGCCGCCCGATGAACTCGACACCAACGTCACGATCACGGTGATCTGGACGATCGGCTGAAACAGGCCGGCGCCAGGCGCCTCAGCCGGGGTAGCGATTCGTGATCGGCATGCGGCGGTCTCGCCCGAACGCCTTGGGCGTGATCTTCACGCCCGGGGCGGCCTGGCGCCGCTTGTACTCGTTGCGATCGATCATGCGCACGACGCGCTCGACCAGCGCACGGTCGAACCCCTGCGCGACCATGTCGTCGACGCCCACGTCGTGTTCGACGTAGGCCTCGATCACGGGGTCGAGCTCGTCGTAGGGAGGCAGCGAATCGGTGTCCTTCTGACCCGGCCGCAGCTCGGCGCTCGGCGCCTTCTCGATCGTTCGATCGGGGATCGGCGGGGTCTCGCCGCGCGAGGCCGCGGTCGTGTTCCGCCACCGGGCCAGCTCGTAGACGAGGGTCTTCGGCACGTCCTTGATCGGTGCGAACCCTCCGGCCATGTCGCCGTAGAGGGTCGAATAGCCGACCGCGTACTCGCTCTTGTTGCCGGTCGCGAGCACGATCGGCCCGAGCTTGTTCGACAGCGCCATCAGCAGGTTGCCGCGGATACGGGCCTGGAGGTTCTCCTCGGTGACGTCGTCGGCACGGCCGGCGAACAGCCCGGCGAGCGAGTGGCGGTAGTCGTCGAGCATCCTCGCGATCTCGACGGTGTCGATCCGCATGCCGATGCGCCGCGCGCAGTCCTCCGCATCCTCGAGGCTCTCCGGCGAGCTGAACGGGGAAGGCATCGCGAGGCCACGCACGTGATCGGCGCCGAGCGCGTCGGCCGCGAGGGCAGCCGTGAGCGCCGAGTCGATGCCCCCCGAGAGCCCCAGCACCGCGTCGCGGAAGTCGTTCTTCCGCACGTAATCACCGAGGCCCAGCACGAGCGCGTTCCAGACTTCCTCGGCCTCGAGCGTCGGCCACCCGGGGCGGGGGTCGGCGAACGAGGTGTCGCCGTGCAGGTCGACGATCATGAGATCCTCGGCGAACATCGCCGCCCGCTGACGCACGGTCCCGTCGGGGGCCACGAGCATCGAGCCCCCGTCGAAGACCAGCTCGTCCTGACCGCCGACCGCGTTGACGTAGGCGATCCACGCGCCGGTCTGTCGCGCGCGAGCTGCGAGGATCTCGGCCCGCTGCGCGGTCTTGCCGCGGTGGTAAGGGGAGCCGTTGATGTTCACGATCAGCGGGAGCCCGGCGTAGCCGGCGAAGGGCTGGCCGTCGTGCCAGGCGTCCTCGCAGACCGACACACCGAGGGTCGCACCGCCGATCTCGACCGACACGCCCGATGTTCCCGGCACGAAGTAGCGCTGCTCGTCGAACACCCCGAAGTTGGGGAGCTGCACCTTGTGGTAGCGCGTCTCGACGGTTCCGTTGCGCAACAGGGCTGCGGCATTGTGCGATCCGGCTTCGGTGCGATCGATGAACCCCACGACCACCGGGCAGGCAGAGGCGGTCTTGCGGGCCAACGTGCTCAAGGCCTCGAGGTTCTCTCGCACGAACTCGCTGCGAAGGACCAGGTCTTCCGGTGGATAGCCGGTGATCGCGAGCTCGGGGAAGGCCACGACGTCGGCGCCCGCTTGCGTGGCGCGGTCCGCCGCTTCGGCCATGCGCGCGACGTTGCCGGGGAGATCGCCGACCGTGAGGTTCACTTGCCCGAGGGCCAGGCGGGGCATGTTCCGAAGACTACGCGAGCGAGATGTGCGACGAAGTGCCCGGTGGGTGAAGCGACGCCCTACTCGGTGCCGCCGATGTCGACGTTGTACGCCTCCCAGACGAGGTCGGCGCCCTTCTGTCGATGCCGGATCACCGTGCCGATGAACCGCTGCAGATCGTCGCGAGCGTCGTCGAGCGGCCATTCGGGTCCGCCGATCGTCGCCTTCTCGAGGCGTTCGACCATCTGGGCGACCTTCTCGACGATGTCGGGATGCTCCTGTTTGAGGCGACGCACGGTGCCATCGAGCCTCGGTGCCCGGGTGATGATCTCTTCGTAGAGCCCGCCTGGCTTCTCGGTGACCATCACGTGCTGGTCGAACGCGTCACGGATGCCGATGACCTCTTTCGTGACGAGGGCGGTCCATTCGGGGATGCGCCCCGCTGCCGGCGACGAGATCGCGATCTCCAGGTGCACGAGCGCATCGTGCAGGGTGGCGCGGCGCTTCCGCGCCTCGGACAACGCGGGGGTGACCTCGTTCCGTTCGTCAGCAGACATGCGGGGACGCTAGCCCACCGGTGCGCCCCAACGCAAATCGCCGAACCGGCATATGCTCGCAGGACGCGAGGACCGAAGGGTCTGATATCCGATGACGATGCGTCGCACCATCGCAACGATGACCGTGGCCGCGCTGCTCACCCTGGGTGCCGTACCGGCGGCCGCCGTCACGATCCGGGGAGACGGAAGTCGATGGCGCCCATCGACCGTCGACATCCTCCGAGGTGACCGCGTTCGGTGGCGGGCCTCGATCGGCACCCACACGGTGCGCGCCTTCGGGGGCAACTGGACCTACTTCCGAACCATCAACCAAGGGGAATCGGTCGCGAGGCGCTTCCGAACGCGGGGAACGTTCCGATTCTTCTGCACGATCCACGGCGACGTTGCCGCGGGGCGGTGCACCGGCATGTGCGGACGCGTCCTAGTCTAGCCGAGACTAGACGGTCAGCGGATCGGCCCTACAGGATGGGCAGGTAGCGCTCGAGCTCGAACGGGCTCACGTAGGCCTTGAACGCGTCCCATTCCTCGCGCTTGTTCCTGATCAGGAACTCGTGCACGTGCTCGCCGAGCGCGCTGCGCAGCACCTCGGAGTGCTCGGCGAGGTGGATGGCCTCCACGAGATCCTCCGGCAGCGAGACGATGCCCGCCGTCTCGCGCTCGTCGTCGCCCATCTCGTAGATGTTGTTGCTCGCCTCGGGTGGCAGCTCGTACTCGCCTTCGATGCCCGCGAGTCCCGCCGCGAGCATCGCCGCGAACGCGAGGTAGGGGTTGCAGGCCGGGTCGGGCGAGCGGTACTCGATGCGCGTGGCTTCCTCCTTGCCGGGCTTGTACTGGGGAACGCGCACGAGCGCCGAGCGATTGCGCCGCGCCCAGCACACGTAGACCGGAGCCTCGTATCCCGGCACGAGACGCTTGTAGGAGTTCACCCACTGGTTCGTGAGCAGCGTGATCTCCGGGCCGTGGCGCAACAGGCCGGCGATGTAGCGCTTCGCGGTCTTCGACAGGTGGTACTCGTCGGCACCGTCGAAGAACGCGTTGCGGTCGCCCTCGAACAGGGATTGGTGGGTGTGCATGCCCGAGCCGTTCACGCCGGCCACCGGCTTCGGCATGAACGTCGCGTAGATGCCGAACTCCTGCGCGACCTCCTTCACCGTGAGGCGGTAGGTCATGACGCTGTCGGCCATCGTGAGCGCGTCGGCGTAGCGCAGGTCGATCTCGTGCTGGCTCGGCGCGACCTCGTGGTGCACGTACTCGACCGGGATGCCCATCGCTTCGAGGTACTGCACCGTGCGCTTGCGGTAGTCCGTCGCGACGTCGAGCGGCGTCTCGTCGAAGTACCCGCCGTGGTCGAGGAACGACGGATCGTCGACGGCGCGGAAGTAGAAGTACTCGAGCTCGGGTCCGACGTAGAACGTGAAGCCGAGGTCGCTCGCCCGTTGCAGCTGGCGCTTCAGCACCCCGCGGGGGTCGCCGTCGAACGGCACACCGTCGGGTGTGCGGATATCGCAGAACATGCGCGCGACGGGGGCTTCGAGCTTCCAGGGGATGATCTGGAACGTCGATGGGTCGGGGATCGCGATCATGTCGGATTCCTGGATGCGGCTGAATCCTTCGATCGAGGAGCCGTCGAAGCCCATGCCCTCGGCGAGTGCGCCCTCGAGCTCCTGCGACGTGATCGTGAACGCCTTGAGGAAGCCGAGCACGTCGGTGAACCAGAGCCGCACGAATCGGATGCCGCGCTCCTCGATCGTGCGCAGCACGTACTCGGCTTCGGCGCTGAGGGTCATGGCCCCAAGGGTAGATGCGTCGTCGCGGCCCTCGGTTACGCGGCCGTAAACTCGCGGCACATGGTGGAGCGTCGGCGCATCGCGAGCGGGTCACCGTTCGAGCCCGTGGTCGGGTTCTCCCGCGCGATCGTCGCGGGCCGGCAGGTGCATGTGGCGGGCACCGCCCCCGTGCCTGCCGAGGGAAGCGAGGTCGCACCCGATGCCTACTCGCAGGCCCGCCGCTGCCTCGAGATCATCGAGTCGGCACTGATCGAGGCCGGCGCAACGGTGAACGATGTGGTGCGCACCCGCATCTTCCTCGTCGACGTCGGCGATTGGCAGGATGTCGGGCGGGCCCACGGCGAGGTGTTCGGCGACGTGCGTCCGGCGAGCACGATGGTGGGCGTCACCGCCCTGCTCGATCCCGCGTGGAAGGTCGAGATCGAGGCCGACGCGCTGCTCGACTGAGGCCTACGAGGGGGTCATCGCCGCTCGCAGGGCGAGCGCGGCGACCTCGACCTTGGCGGCGTCGACGCCGTGCTCGATGCCCATCTCGTCAAGCATCGCGCAGAGCGCCTCGGTCGCGAGGTTGCCCGGCGCTCCGGGTGCGAAGGGGCATCCGCCCGTGCCACCGGCGGACGAGTCGTAGATCGAGATCTGACGTTCGAGCCCGGCTCGGACGTTGTCGAGGGCCCGGCCCCGGGTGTCGTGCAGGTGCAACGCGATCCGCTCGACCGGCATCTGCGCGAGCAGCTCGTCGCAGACTCGGCGCACATCGTCGGGCTCGGCGACGCCGATCGTGTCGCCGACGGAGATCTCGTCGCACCCCAGCTCGAGCAGCGCCGAGCAGACCTGCACGACCCGCGCCGGCTCGACGTCGCCCGAGTACGGACAGCCGAAGGCGGTCGAGACGTACCCACGTCGCCACCAACCGAGCTCGATCGCGCGGTCGAGCACCGGTTCGAACGCGGCGAGCGACTCCGCGATCGACATGCCGATGTTCCGCTCGGTGAACGCGTCGGATGCTGCCGTGAACACCGCGACCGCCTCGGCACCGGCTCGTTCGGCGCGTTCGAGACCGCGCATGTTCGGCACCAGCACCGGATAGCGCACGTCGGCACGGCGATGCACGCGAGGGAACACCTCGTCGGCGTCTGCGAGCTGTGGCACCGCCGACGGGCTCACGAACGACGTCGCCTCGACGACTGGAAGTCCGGCGTCGGCGAGCCCTCGATGAACGCGACCTTCGCATCGGTCGGCACGTGCGCGGATTCGTTCTGCAGCCCGTCGCGGGGGCCGACCTCGACGATGCGCACACGGATCGGCCTGTCGGAGCGGGGCGAGGGCTCGAGCATCGTCTCGGGATCCGTCAGCTCGGACGTCTCGGGACTCGCCGGTGCGATCGTTCCGGTCGATCCGATCGTCGGCGTCATCGTCACGGTTCGGCCACCTCGATCAGCACCTCGCCTCGCGCCACGACGGCGCCGGCCGCGACGTTCACCGCGCTCACCGTGCCCGCGGCCGGCGCCACCACCTGCACCTGGATCTTCATCGCCTCGAGCAGTGCCACCACCTGTCCGGCTGCAACCGTATCGCCCGCGGCGACATCCACGCGGAGCACGCTCGCGGGCATCGGCGCCACGAGCGATCCGCCGGGCGGTGCCAGCTCCGTCGCGGCCTGGTCCTCGTCGCCGAGCGCGTAGGACCAGCCCCGGAACTGGGCGTGCGTGCCGGCGACGGCGACCTCCGCGGACCCGGCGGTGCCGGCCGAGCCGAACGCCATCCATGGATCACCCTCGGCGGCCGCATCGCGCCGACACCCTCGGGCAGCTCGGGCACCTGCGGTGTCCAGGTGCTCTCGACGTACCCGGTGTCGGCGGAGCCGTCGCGCACCTCGGGCCGGTCGAGCACGTCGAGCAAGAAGCCGAGGTTCGTGGCGAGCCCCACGATCCGCGTCTCGGCGAGGGCCGCTCGCAGCCGTGCGATCGCCGCTGGGCGATCCTCGGCCCACGCGATGACCTTGGCGAGCAGCGGGTCGTAACCGAGCCCGACGACGTCGCCTTCACGCAGCGCGGTGTCGATGCGCACGCCGGGCCACCGCGGAAGATCGAGCAATCCGACCCGCCCCCCGGTCGGCAGGAACCCGTGGGCGGGGTCCTCCGCGTACACGCGCGCTTCGATCCCATGGCCGCGCAGTGACACATCGGCCTGCGCGAACGGCAGCGGCCCACCCGATGCGATCTCCAGCTGCGCTCGCACCAGGTCGATGCCCGTCACGGCCTCCGTCACGGGGTGCTCGACCTGCAGCCGGGCGTTCATCTCCAAGAACCACCACTCGCCGTCGTCGCCGAGCAGGAACTCCGCGGTGCCGGCACCTCGGTAGCCGGCCCGATCCGCGAGCGCGATCGCCGCCTCGCCGAGCGTCCCGCGCATGGTGTCGTCGACCACGGGGGAAGGCGACTCCTCGACGATCTTCTGGTGGCGACGTTGCAACGAGCAATCGCGCTCGCCGAGGTGCACGGCGTTGCCATGGTCGTCGAGCAGCACCTGCACCTCGACGTGGTGCACCCGACCGAGACGCCGTTCGAGGAAGACGCGCTCGTCGCCGAAGCTCGCGGCCGCCTCCTCACGTGCAGCCGCGACCGCGCCCGGTAGGTCGGCGATGTCGTCGACGACGCGCATGCCGCGCCCGCCTCCGCCGGCCGCAGCCTTCACGATCAGCGGAACGCCGATCCGGTCGCCCTGCTCGGCAAGCTCGTGGTCCGACAGCCGCTCGCCCGTCGTGCCCGGCACGACCGGCACGCCGGCCGCTCTGCGCGAGCGACCGGGCGGCCACCTTGTCGCCCACCGCCCGCATCGCGTCGGCGGGCGGTCCGACCCACAGGAGGCCGGCTTCGAGCACGCGCTCGGCGAACGACGCGTCTTCGGCGAGGAACCCGTACCCGGGGTGCACGGCGTCGACGCCTGCTTCGACCCCCGCCTGCACGAGCGACGCCGCGTCGAGGTAGGACGCGACGCCCGTCGTGGCGTCGCCGAGCTCCGCTGCGAGCGAGGCTTCCTCGCCGGGGGCGGTGGCCACCACCGAGGCGATGCCCATCTCGCGGCAGGCGCGCACGATGCGCACCGCGATCTCGCCGCGGTTCGCGATCAGGAGCCGGCGGATCTCGACCATCTCGGTGCACGTTTCTCGAGGAACGCCGCGAGGCCTTCCTGGCCCTCGGCGCTGGTGCGCGCCGCGGCGATGCGATCGGCGAGGTCGGGCAGCGTGAGCGGGGCGGTCGCGTCGCGCACCAGCCGCTTGTTCGCGGCGACGGCCTCGGGACCGCACGCGTGGAAGGTCTCGACCACGTCACCCACCGCGGCGTCGAGCGCGTCGGCCGTGACCACGTGATGCACCAGCCCGTACGTGGCAGCTTCAGCCGCATCGAACGCGCGTCCCGTCGTGAACAGCTCGCGCGCTCTGCCCGGTCCGACCGCGCGCAGCACGTACGGCGAGATCACCGCGGGCAGCAGCCCCAGCCGAACCTCGGCGAACGCGAATCGAGCGCCCTCGACCGCCACGGCCACGTCGGCGCACGCCACGAGACCGGCGCCGCCCCCGATCGCGGGTCCGTTCACCCGGGCGATGACCGCCTTGGGGCACGTGTCGATCGTCTCGAACGCGGCTGCCATGACGGCCGCATCCTCGCGGTTGCGATCGTCGGACAGCTCGCGGCTCGCACGCATCCACTCGAGATCGGCGCCGGCTGAGAAGGCGGGGCCGGCGCCGGTCAGGACCACCACGCGCACGTCGTCGTCGCCCGACAGGTCGTCGAGCGCCGACGCGAGCGCGCCGAGCAACGTCGGGTCGAGGGCGTTGCGCCGATCGGGACGGTCGAGGGTCACGGTCACGACGGGCCCGTCGCGGGCGATGATCACGTCGCTCACATCCGGAACACCCCGAACGACGTGGGCTCGAGCGGTGCACGCGACGCGGCGTCGAGCCCCAACGCGAGCACCTTCCGCGTATCGAGCGGATCGATCACGCCGTCGTCCCACAGGCGCGCGGTCGAATGGTACGGACTGCCCTCGGCCTCGTACCGATCGATCGTCGCCGGCTCGTCGGCCGGGATCGCCGCCGACCGTGCGTGAGCACCTTGGCGGCCTGCACGCCGCCCATCACCGAGATGCGCGCGTTCGGCCACATGTAGAGCTGCCGCGGACCGTAGGCCCGGCCACACATCGCGTAGTTCCCGGCGCCGAACGATCCACCGATGATCACGGTGAACTTCGGCACGTTGGCGCACGCCACGGCGGTGACGAGCTTCGCGCCGTCCTTCGCGATGCCGCCGGCCTCGTACTCACGACCGACCATGAACCCCGTGATGTTCTGCAGGAAGACGAGCGGCACGCCCCGCTCGCACGCGAGCTCGATGAAGTGCGCGCCCTTCAGCGCCGACTCCGAGAACAGGATGCCGTTGTTCGCGAGCACCGCGACCGGATGCCCGTGGATGCGCGCGAACCCGCACACGAGCGTCTCGCCGTAGAGCCGCTTGAACTCGTGGAAGGCCGACCCGTCGACCACGCGGGCGATCACCTCACGCACGTCGTAGGCGAGCGAGAGGTCCTGCGGCACCACCCCGTAGATGCCGGTGGGGTCGACCGCGGGCTCCTCTGCCTCGGCGATCGCCCAGGCCCGTTCGATCGGCAGGTTCAGGTGCGAGACGATCTCGCGCACGATGCGCAGCGCGTGCTCGTCGTCGGCAGCCTCGTGGTCGGCCACGCCGCTCGTGCGCGTGTGCACGTCGGCGCCGCCGAGCTCCTCGGGGTCGACATCCTCGCCCGTGGCAGCCTTCACGAGCGGCGGCCCTCCGAGGAAGATCGTGCCCGTGCCGCGCACGATGACCGTCTCGTCGGACATCGCCGGCACGTACGCGCCGCCCGCCGTGCACGACCCCATCACCGCGGCGATCTGCGCGATGCCCGCCGCCGACATGCGCGCCTGGTTGAAGAAGATGCGCCCGAAGTGTTCCCGATCCGGGAAGACCTCGGCCTGCAGTGGCAGGTACGCGCCGCCCGAATCCACCAGGTACACGCAGGGAAGCCGGTTCTCCAGCGCGATCTCCTGGGCGCGCAGATGCTTCTTCACCGTCATCGGGAAGTAGGTGCCGCCCTTCACCGTGGCGTCGTTGGCGACGATCACGCACGGCGAACCATGGATCGGCCCGATGCCGGTGACGATGCCGGCGCCCGGCGCCTCGCCCTCGTACATGTCACACGCGGCGAGCGTAGAGAGCTCGAGGAACGCGGCGCCCCGGTCGACCAGTCGCTCGATACGCTCGCGTGCGGTGAGCTTGCCGCGCCCGCGGTGGCGCTCGGTCGCGGCCTCACCACCGCCCGCCCGAGCTGTGTCGAGCTTCGCCTTCAGCTCGTCGACGAGCCCGTGCATCGCCCGCGCGTTGTCGGCGAACCCCTCTGAGGTCGGATCGACGTGCGTGGCCAGCCGCGTCATCGCCAGCACCTTACTGCCGCTGTCGCTGCAGGCGGCGTAGCGTGTAGGTCCATGGGCGACCGCATCTCCGTCGAGGAGCTCCGCGAGCACCGTTCGCACGTTCGCCGAGCGCGAGCTGGCGCCGAAGGCCGAGCAGATCGACCGCGACGACACCTTCCCTCGGTGGCTCTGGCCGCTGCTTGGGGAGCTCGGCGTGATGGGGCCGACCGTGCCCGAACGGGACGGGGGCGCCGGGCTCGGCTTCCTCGAGCACCTCGTGGTCGTCGAAGAGATCTCCCGTGCGTCGGCGTCGATGGGCATGTCGTACGCGGCGCATTCCAACCTCTGCGTGCACAACCTCTGGGCCAACGGCAGCGAGGAGCAGCACGCCCGCTGGTTGCCGAAGCTGCTCACGGGGGAGCACGTGGGCGCGCTCGCGATGAGCGAGGCCGACGCCGGCTCCGACGTGATCGGGTCGATGGCGTGCCGGGCCGAACGCGGCGACGGTGGCTGGCTCGCGAACGGCTCGAAGATGTGGATCACGAACGGTCCCGAGGCCGACGTGCTGATCGTGTACATGCGCACGACGCCGGAGGACGCAGCTGAGCAGGCGGTGACGGCGTTCGTGATCGAGCGCGACATGGCCGGGTTCAGCGTCTCCCCGAAGATGGACAAGCTCGGCATGCGCGGATCCCCGACCGCCGAGATCGTCTTCCGCGACTGCGAGATCCCCGACGACCACGTGCTCGGCGAGGCCCATCGGGGCACGCGCGTGCTGATGTCGGGGCTCGACTCCGAGCGGGTGGTGCTCTCGGGAGGTCCGATCGGCATCATGCAGGCGGCGCTCGACCTCGTGCTTCCGTACGTACGCGAACGACGGCAGTTCGGTGTGCCGATCGGCTCGTTCGAGCTGATGCAGGGCAAGCTCGCCGACATGTTCGTTGCGCTCGAGTCCTCGCGCGCGTACGCCTACGAGGTCGCCGGCCGGTTCGACCGCGAGCCGGATCGCCGCCACTCCGCAGCGGCCGCCGCATGCTTGCTCGCAGCATCGGAGCGAGCCGTGCAGGTCGCCCTCGAGGCGATCCAGGCCATGGGCGGCGCCGGGTATCTCAACGAGGTGCCGGCGGGGCGCTTGCTGCGGGACGCGAAGCTCTACACGATCGGCGCCGGCACCGCGGAGATCAGGCGCATGCTGATCGGCCGTGAGCTCACCGGCAGGCTCACGTAGGAGCGCGGGGGTGAGCGGGGCGGATGGGTTCATCTGGTCGCCCGGCGAGGCCGACGTCGACCGCGCCAATGTGACGCGGCTCATGCGAACCCACGGCATCGAGACGTTGCCCGAGCTGACTGACCGGTCGGTCGCCGACGTCGAGTGGTTCTGGGATGCCGTGGTCCGCGACCTCGACATCGAGTTCTCGACGCCGTACGAGCGCGTGATCGACCGCTCGCGCGGACCCGAGTGGGCCACCTGGTTCGTCGGCGGACGGACGAACGTCGCGCGCCAATGCGTGGATCGATGGGCCGAGCGCACCCCCGACGCGGTGGCCGTCGTCTGGGAAGGCGAGGACGGCGAGGTGCGCGAAGCCTCCTACGCCACGCTGAGGGCGATGACCGACGCGGTCGCGACGACGCTGCTCGATCTCGGGGTCCGGCCGCGGCGACACCGTGGCGCTGTTCCTGCCGATGGCGATCGAGACCGTGGCCGCGCTCATGGCCTGCTCGAAGATCGGCGCGACCTGGGTGCCGATCTTCAGCGGGTTCGGACCCGACGCCGTGGCCGCGCGCATCGCCGACGCGAGGTGCGGGGTCGTGATCACCGCGAACGCGACGTTCCGTAAGGGCACGGTGGTACCGATGAAGCCGGTCGCCGACCGGGCGGCCGAGATCGCCGGCGGTGTTCGGCACATGGTCGTGTGGGACCGGTTCCCCGGCGAGGCGACGCCGAGGTCCGAGGGGCGCGACGTCGCCTGGCCCGAACCCGACCTCGGCGCTGCCGCCATCGACGCCGAGCCGCTCGACAGCGAGCATCCGCTGTTCATCGGATACACGAGCGGTACGACCGGCAGACCCAAGGGCGCGGTGCACGTGCACGGCGGCTTCCTCGTGAAGATCGCCGAGGAGGTCGCGTACCAGGTCGACCTGCACGCGGGGGAGCGGCTGCACTGGGCCACCGACCTCGGATGGATCATGGGCCCGTGGGAGATCGTGGGCTCGCTGGCGCTCGGCGCGACGGTCGTGCTCACCGAGGGGTCACCGCTGCACCCGCGGTCGGACCGGCTGCTGCACCAG
Source organism: uncultured Actinomycetes bacterium (assembly GCA_963790335.1). Taxonomy (GTDB): domain Bacteria; phylum Actinomycetota; class UBA4738; order UBA4738; family HRBIN12; genus JAOUEA01. The sequence continues at coordinate 22,727 of CAWBOB010000003.1, forward strand.
GTGGCCCGTCATCGCATCACCGTGCTGGGCGTGTCGCCGACACTCGTGCGGGCGATGCGCGCCACCGCCCACCAGCACCTGGGTGACCACGACCGCTCGTCGCTCCGGGTGCTCGCGTCGACGGGGGAGCCGTGGGACCCCGATTCCTACCGGTGGCTCCACGAGGAAGTCGGTGAGGCCCGCAGGCCGATCGTGAACCTGTCGGGCGGCACCGAGGTCGGGGCGTGCTTCCTCTCGCCGCACCCGGTCGTGCCGACCAAGGTCGCGTCGCTCGGCGGCCCGGCGCTCGGCATGGACCTCGACATCGTCGATGCCGACGGCGCCTCGGTGGCACCCGGCGCCGTCGGCGAGCTGGTCTGTCGCCAGCCCTGGCCCTCGATGACGCGAGGCATCTGGGGCGACGCTGAGCGCTACCTCGACACGTACTGGCGGCGCTTCGAGGGCGTGTGGACCCACGGCGACTGGGCGAGCCGCGACGACGACGGCTACTGGTTCCTGCACGGGCGGAGCGACGACACCCTCAACGTGGCCGGCAAGCGCATCGGCCCGGCCGAGATCGAGTCCGCGGTCGCCACGCATGCCGCGGTCGCGGAGTCGGCCGCCGTGGGTCTGCCCGATCCGGTGAAGGGTGAGTCGATCACCTGTGTCGTCGTGCTGCGGGCGGGCGACTGGCCGGAGCCGGCGACGCTCTCGCAGGAGGTGCGGGCCGCGGTCCGGGAACACGTGGGAAGCGCGTTCACGCCGAGGCGCGTCGTGTTCGTCGACGCCCTGCCGAAGACCCGGAGCGCGAAGATCGTGCGCCGCGCGGTGCGGGCGGCGCTGACGGGCGACGACCCGGGCGACCTCTCCTCGCTCGAGGATCCCGGCGTGGTCGAGGCCATCCGTCACCGGGTCGCGCAGGTGTGATCACCACCGACTGGGGAGCCGGAGGGGGCCGCCGCGGCGGTGCGATGATGCCCACGTGCTGACCCCGGAGATGCTCGGTCGAACCTTCGCGGAGGCGCCCGACCCGGAGCTCGCGCGGGTCGCCTTCTCGCGGGTCGGTGACGATCCCGGGCGCGCGGGAGGCGCTTGCCCGGCCCGAGATCACCGAGGTCGCGGCCCGGTTGCTCGGCTTCTCGACCGCGGCGGCCGACTTCCTGGTGGCGAACCCCGACGAGGTGTCGGCGCTCGCCGACGTCACGGCGCGCGATGCCGAGGCGCTTGCGGGTCGAGCTCGCCGGCGACGTCGAGCGTCTCGGCGCGCGCGCGGGTCTGCGCCGCTTCCGACGGCGGGCGATGATGCGTGTGGCCGCCCGTGACCTCGCCGGCGCCCCGCTCGATGACGTGGTCGCGGAGATCAGCGCGATCGCCGATGCCTGCATCACCAAGGCGCTCCGGCTCACCGACCACGGCGCGCTCGCGGTCGTCGGCCTCGGCAAGCTCGGGCGGCCGCGAGCTGAACTACGCGAGCGACGTCGACCTGCTGTTCCTGCACGGCGGGGCCGGGCCCGAGGCGCAGGAAGCCGCCGAGCGCGCGGTCGCATCGCTCGCCGCCATGCTGGCCGAGCCGACCGCCGACGGGCTCGCGCTCCGTGTCGACGTGGCGCTGCGGCCCGGGCGGCACGGGCGGGCGCGCTCAGCCGGTCGCTCGAGGCGACGCTCGCCTACTACGCTCGCGAGTCCGCGACGTGGGAACGCCAGGCGATGATCAAGGCGAGGCCGATCGCGGGTCCACCGGAGCTCGGCGAGGGGTTCCTCGCCGGCATCGAGCCGTTCGTGTACCCGCCGCGAGCTCGCGCCGGCAGCGATCGACGACGTCCGCCGCACGAAGGTCCGGCTCGAGGAGTACGTGCGCCGGCGCGGCAAGGAGCTCATCGAGGTCAAGCGAGGGCGCGGCGGCATCAGGGACGTGGAGTTCGCCGTGCAGCTGCTGCAGATCGTGCACGGGCGCCGCGACGCGAGACTCCGCACGCCGAACACCCTCGAGGCCCTGGCGAGCGCTGGCGCACGAGGGATACGTCGCCGACGCCGACGCCGATGCGCTCGCCGGCGCGTATCGGTTCCTGCGGCAGGTCGAGCACCGGCTGCAGATCGTGCGGGATCTGCAGACCCACGACCTTCCGGCCGCCCGACGCGATCGCACGACGCTCGCCCGCTCGCTCGGTCTCGCCGACGCCGAAGCGCTCGCCGAGGAGTACGAGCGCACGACGGACCTCGTGCGTTCGATCCACGAGCGTCTGTTCTACCGGCCGCTGTTGGAGTCGTTCGCCGGTCCGGCGCAGCTGCACCCGTGCACACGGCACCGATCGCCCGGCGACCGAGGAGCTGCTGCGGGGGCTGAGCTTCGCCGACCCCGCACGCTCCTACGACGTGCTGGGCCGGCTCGTCGACCCGTCCGGCGCATCGGCAAGGTGCTCGCGAACCTGTTCCCGGTCATGGCGCCCGCGCTGGCGCTCTCGCCCGGCGCCCGACGCGGCCCTGCTGCGACTGGAGCGCATCGCCGACGCGGTGGGGCTGCTCGACGACGGGCGCGACCGTGTGGTGGCCGACCTGCTCGCGACCGATCCAGTCGCCGCCCGCCGCCTCGCCCACCTTGCTGCCGCGAGCTCGTTCGCGGTCGATCTGCTGGTCGCCGACCCGACGCGCATCGCGGGCATGAGCGACACGCTGCTCGGTGGCGAGACCGACGCCGCCGGGCGATCTCGTCGACGCGGTGGCCCGCACGGCGGGTCGTGAGCTCACGCCTCGAGGGGCGGGCGAGGCGTTCTCGGCCGTCGCCGTTCGCGTCGTGCGGGAGGCGCTGGGCGAGGCGGCGCGAGCGTCGGTGCGTCGGGCGACCTTCCCTTCGCCGTGATCGGCATGGGCAAGCTCGGGGCGCGCGAGCTCAACGTCGCGAGCGACCTCGACCTGATGTTCGTCTACGAGGGCGAGGGCTCGGCGGCCCAGCGCGTGGCAGCGCAGCTCGCCGAGCAGGTGCTGCGACACATCCGGGATGCGGGGTTCACACCCGACGCCGACCTGCGGCCGGAGGGCCGCAACGGCCCGCTCGCGCGATCGATCGCCGGCTACCTCGAGTACTGGCAGCGCTACGCGGAGCCGTGGGAGTTCCAGGCGCTGCTGCGCGCTCGAGCGGTCGCGGGCGACCCCGAGCTCGGCCGTCGCTTCGAGCTGAATGCGGCGGACGCCGCCTTCCCGCACGACGGCGTCACGATCGATCGCGTCGCCGAGATGCGTCGCATGCGCGAGCGCATCGAGCGCGAGCGCGTGAAGCCGCCCGAGGCGGCGAGGTTCCACTTCAAGCTCGGCGTGGGCTCGCTCGCCGACGTGCAGTTCGCGGTGGAGCTCTCGCTGATGCGCCACGGCGGCGCGCATCCCGAGATCCGCTCCCGCCGCACGCTCGAGGCGATCGACCGGCTCGCTGCGGCCAAGCTCATGCCGGGCTCGGTGGCGAGGGACCTCGGTGAGGCGTTCGTGTTCTGCACCGACGTGAAGAACGCCCTCGAGATGGACCGGCGGGTGCACGCCGAAGCGGTGCCGCGCCGGGCCATGCCGAGCAGACCGCGCTCGCGAGGCGTCTCGGCTACGAGGAGTACCCTCGCCAGAGCTTCATCGACGACTACCTGCGCATCACCCGACGCGCCCGCCGGGCGATGGAACGCGTCTTCTCCGAGGAGGGAACGAGCGAGTGAGCGAACGACCGACGCGCGCTGATCACCGGCGCGTCGAGCGGGTTCGGCGTGGAGTTCACGCGCCTGTTCGCTGCCGACGGGTACGACGTGGTCATGGCGGCACGCAGCGGCGACGCGATGCAGACGGTGGCGAGCGAGGTGCGAGGCGCGCCACGGCGTCGAGGTCGACGTGATCGCGATCGACCTGGCGACGCGAGGCGCGAGCGCCGAGCTCGTCGCGCAGCTGCTCGCGCGCAACGTCATCGTCGACGCGCTCGTGAACAACGCGGGGTTCTCGACCTACGGCGAGTTCTGGCGTGACGATCCCGCGACGCAGTCCGACATGCTGGCGGTGAACGTGGTCGCGCTCACCGAGCTCAGTCGCCTGATCCTGCCGGGCATGGTCGAGCGCGGTCGCGGCCGCGTGCTGAATCTGGGCTCGGTGGGCTCGTTCAGCGCGGCCCCGATGACCGCGGCATACGCCGCGACCAAGGCCTACGTGCTCTCGCTGTCGCTCGCCATGGCCGAGGAGCTCAGGGACTCGCGCGGTCACGGTGACGTGCCTGTGTCCCGGTCCGACCCCACGGGGTTCCAGGAGCGGGCGGCGATGCACGACTCCGCCCTGATCCGAGGCCGGAAGCTCCCCGGTGCCCGTGAGGTCGCCGAGGCGGGGTACGCCGCGATGAAGGCCGGCACGCCGTATCTCGTGACGGGGCGACGAGCAAGCTCGTTCGCGTTCGGGTCGCGGTTCCTGCCGCGCACGATGACGGCGCGGATCGCCGGGCCGGTCCCAGCGACGCATCTGACACGAAGGGGGACGAACCGATGCTCAAGGAGTTCAAGGCGTTCGCGATGCGAGGCAACCTCATCGACATCGCGGTCGGGCTGATCCTCGCGCTGGCGTTCAGCGCGGTCGTGAACGCGTTCGTCGAGGGGATCGTGCTGAACCTGATCGCGGCGATCCTGGGTGAGCCGAGCTTCGATTCGATCGTCTGGACGATCGGCGACGGCCCCGACGAGACCACGATCTGATCGGCCGGTTCATCACGGCGCTCGTGAACTTCGTGCTCATCGCATGGGTGCTGTTCTGGATCGTGAAGGTCGCCAACCGCGATCAAGAAGCCGCGCCGACGAGGAAGCGGCTCCGACCGAGATCGAGCTGCTGACCGAGATCCGCGATGTGCTTCGCGGATCCACCTGATCGCCGTTCGAGGTCGTCGGAACGTGAAGGTTCGGTGTCGGGTGTGCCACGCCGGGTTTCCGGGCTCAAGTGCGTGCCGAAGATATGGACATGTGGATCGACGCCACCCCCGAGGCGTGCACGTTCGTCAAGGAGCGCGGAGGCATGCTGTTCCTGCGCGCGCGCCGGTTCGCCGGGTTCCCGGGTGGGTTGACGATGCTCGAGACGACGACCGAGCCCCCGCCCGACGCGTTGGACTGGCGCCGCATCCAGGTGCGCGGCTTCCTGTTGTTCGTGCCCAGGAAGATGCGCTTGCCCGACGAGCTGCACCTGCGGCTGCGCGGGCGGTTCCGCAGGCGGGTCGATGCCCTGTGGAACGGCTGCATCTACGTCGTCTGAGCGGTCGCTCGGCGCCGCACCGATCCCCGGATCAGATCCGGGTACGAGCGCGAACGGTGTCAGACGGCGGGCGGTCCTGGTACCGACGGCGATCGTCGTCGGTGTCGCCGCGCCAGGTGCCCGCGAGTCTTCCAGTGCGTCTGCACCAGCCACCACGACGCGGCGGCGAGGGCGAGCCCCGAGACGATGTCGGCGATGCCCTGCTCGCGTTCGGCGGTCTCGCCGATCGAGAACACCGCGCTCGTGCCCGGCGCCGCGACACGGAACACGCCATAGCCGGCCTCGATCGCGCTCGCCACGAAGGTCACCACGAAGATCAGCACCACCGTGTAGGCGAACGCCTGGAACGTGCGTGCGGCTGGCGATCGGAGGAAGCAGACCGTCTCCGGTGAGCTGGCGGCGCCAGTCCAGGTGCAGGCGGTAGACCGCCAGCGCCACGATCGCCGTGATGCCGGCCGCGACGAGCGTTCGGATCGCGGCGTCGCGCGGGTCGAGCCCGAGGTCGCCCATGCCGGTGACCAGATCGCCCACGCCGCCCATCTCGGCTCCGGGTATGCCGCCGCCGAGCCCGGCCGAGCAAGCCGCCCGTCCGGCTCAGGTCCCAGCACGAGCTGCACGGCGGCCTCGATGAACGCCGAGGCCGCGACGACGCCGATCACGAGCACCGGCAGCATCGCCACCGACAGGTAGATCGCCCGCGGGCGCATGGCTCGCTCGTCGGCGAGGTGGCGCCCCGTGATCACGGCCACGATCGCCATGAGCAGGCCCGAGGGTCGCGAACGCTCCGATGACGCGAGCCGGCGCCTCCGTCGAACATGCTCGTGTCCTTCCGGTCGGGTACCCCGGACCGATGTCCGGGAGGTCGAGCGCCAGCATCACAGCCCGATCGCCGCGTGTCGAACACCGCGGTGCTCCGCGGGCAAGCACGCGGATCTTCGCCCGGAATGCGGGTGACATCCGCAGGGCTCGAGCGTGCGAACCTGTGCACATGAAGAAGCGTCACCGGTGCCGTGCTCGGCGTGGTCTCGGCGTGCGTCGCGCTCGGCGTCGCCCACCTGGTCGCGGCGTTCGTGGGCAGCGAGTCGTCCCCCGTGGTGGCGGTGGGATCGGCCGCGATCGACCTCACGCCCGAGTGGCTCAAGTCGTTCGCCATCCGCACGTTCGGCGAGCAGGACAAGCTCGTGCTGCTCGTCGGGCGTCGGCGTGGTCATCGCGCTGCTCGCGATCGGCCTGGGCCTGGCCTCGGTGCGCCGACCGCGTACAGGCTTGATCGGCCTCGCACTCCTCGCCGCGGTCGGCCTCGCCGCCGCCCTCACCCGCCCCACGGCCACCGCGCTCGACGCGTTGCCCTCGCTGATCGGGGCGGTCGCGGGAGCGGCGACCCTCCTGGCGCTGCAGCGCGAGGCTCGTGGCATCGCGCGAACCCCGACGAGACCGGCGAGGCGAGCGAGACCCGCATCCCCCGACGGCGTCGATCGGCGCCGGTTCTTCGTCTCGAGCGGGGTCGCGCTGGGGGTGGCCGCCGCGGCCGGCGCCTTCGGCCAGTTCCTCTCCCGGCGTTCGCAGGCCGACGCCTCCCGGGCGGCGGTCACGCTTCCCGCGCCTGCCGACGCCGCCGCCGGCGGCTCCGAGCGGCGTCGACCTCAGCGTCGACGGCCTGAGCCCGTACTACACGCCCAACGCCGACTTCTATCGCGTCGACACGGCGCTCATCGTTCCGTCGGTGCCTGCCGAGGACTGGGGCCTGCGGGTGCACGGCATGGTCGCCAACGAGCTCACGCTCGACTTCGAGCAGCTCATGTCGAGGCCGCTGATCGAGCGCGACATCACGCTCGCGTGCGTCTCGAACGAGGTGGGTGGTCCCTACGTCGGCAACGCCCGGTGGGTCGGGGCTCCGCTCGCCGACCTGCTCGACGAGGCTGGCGTCGACCCCGCTGCCACGCAGCTCGTCTCGACCGCCGTCGACGGCTTCACGATCGGCACGCCCGTGCAGGCGGTCACCGACGGTCGCGACGCGATGCTCGCGATCGGCATGAACGGCGAGCCGCTCCCGGTCGAGCACGGCTTCCCCGTGCGCATGGTCGTGCCCGGCCTCTACGGCTACGTGTCGGCCACGAAGTGGCTGGTGGACCTCGAGCTCACGACCTTCGACGCGTTCGACCCGTACTGGATCAGGCGTGGGTGGGCCGAGCAGGCGCCCATCAAGACGCAGTCGCGCATCGACACCCCGAAGCCGCTCGCGCGCGTCCCGGCCGGCGAGGTCGTGGTCGCGGGCGTCGCCTGGGCCCAGCACACCGGCATCGAGCGCGGTCGAGGTGCGCATCGACGACGGCGAGTGGCAGCAGGCCGAGCTCGCCGCCGAGAACACGATCGACACCTGGCGGCAGTGGAAGATCGTCGCGACGCTCGCTCCCGGCAACCGCACGCATCGAGGTGCGAGCCACCGACGGCGAGCGGCGAGACGCAGACCGCCGAGCGCGCCGAGCCGTTCCCCAGCGGCGCCACCGGACAGCATTCCATCGTGATCCAGGTGGACTGATGCTGCGAAGACCGGGTGTACCTGCCCACATGGTCGCGACCCGAGCCGGCCAGTGACGACAAGGAGCACGGCATGAGCATCATGCAGGAAGCAGCGCGCATCGCTCGTGGCGGCCTTCGCGGCCCTCGCGATCGTCGGCGCAGCCTGCAGCAGCGACGACGGTGGCACGACGCACCGCCGGCGGCGACGACATGACCCAGAGCGAGGCGGCGGCGCCGATGAACGAGACGTTCGGTGCGGCCTGCTCGGCCGTTCCCGCCGACGGCGCCGGAAGCTTCGACGGCATGGCGATGGACCCGGTGGCCACGGCCGCCAGCAACAACCCGGTGCTGTCGAACCTCGTCACGCTGGTCGGGCGAGGCCGGTCTCGTCGACACGCTGAACAGCGCCGAGGACATCACCGTCTTCGCCCCCGCCAACGAGGCGATCGAGGCGCTGCCGAAGAAGACGGCCGAGGCCGCGATGGCCGACCCGAGCGGGCTGCTCACCGAGGTGCTCACCTATCACGTGGTGCCCGGGCGCCTGGCGCCCGAGGACCTGGCCGGCACGCACGAGACCCTGCAGGGCACGACCCTCGAGGTCTCCGGAAGCGGCGAGAGCTTCATGGTCAACGGTGACGCCGGCGTCGTCTGCGGCAACGTGCAGACCTCCAACGCCACGGTCTACATCATCGACGGGGTGCTGCTGCCCGAGATGTGATCCACGGCATCACACCGCACCACGGCTCTGCGTTCACCCCTCGACGCCGGAGCCACCCGACGGCCGGAGGCCCCTTCGCCTCCGGCCGTCGCCATGCCCGGTCTCAGCTCCGCCTCGCGGTGAACTCGGCACGCACGCCGAGCAGCCGCACCGGGCGGTCGAGCTCGAAGCGGTCGAGCGCGGTCGAGGGCGGCCTCGACGATCGGTCTCGACGTCGGTCGTCGGCTCGGCCAGCTTCACGCCGTGGGTCGAGGTGAAGAACGACGAGGTCCGGAGCTTCACCGTGACCCGCATCACCAGGCGGCCCTCCGGAAGATCGCCGGCCAGCTCGCGCGCGATGCGATCGGTCTCTCGCCGGATCTCGTCGTGGTCGGTCAGATCCAGCTGGAACGTGCGCTCGTGGCTCTGCCCACGTCGCACGTACGGCTCCGCGGTGACCTCGCCGTCGTCCTCACCGGTCCCGAGGCTGCGGATCCACGGACCGGTGTTCGGCCCGAAGCGCGCGGCGAGCACGCCCTCATCGGCGTTCGCGAGCTCGTCGACCGTGCGGATGCCGAGCGCGTCGAGCTTGGCGGCGGTCTTCTTGCCGATGCCCCAGAGCGCGTCGACGGGCTCGGGTCCCATCAGCGTCGGGCCACTCCTCGTGTGTCAGCCGGAACACGCCTCGTGGCTTCGCGAACGCGCTCGCGAGCTTCGCGCGATGCTTCGAGTCGCCCACGCCCGATCGAGCACCAGAGGTCGGTGCGCTCGAGCACCGCCGCGTTGCACCTCGACGCGCGCAGCGCCTCGGGGTCGTCGGTCTCGACGGCCATGAACGCCTCGTCCCAGCCGAGCGTCTGCACGACGGCCGGGAACGATCCGCAACGTCTCCATCACCCGTGCGCTCGCCTCGAGGTAGTGGTCGGCGTCGACCGACGAGGAACACCGCCGTCGGGGCATCGCTTGTGGGCGGTGCGCAGCGGCATGCCCGATCGCACGCCGAACTCCCGTCGCCTCGTAGGAAGCCGTCGAGACCACCCCGCGCTTCGTCGGGTCGCCGTCGCCTCCGACGATCACGGGGAGGCCGCGGAGCTCGGGGCGGCGCAGCACCTCGACCGCGGCGATGAACTCGTCCATGTCGACGTGGAAGATCCATCGCGGCATGCGCCCAGTCTGGACCACGCCGTGCCCGGCCGGTCCTGCGCCACGAACGTCAATACCCCGAGGGCGGTACAAGCGAACGGTCCGTTTCCGGCATACAGGGATCGGCCCGACGGAGGCCGATAGAGGTGTGAACGACGCATCACCCATCTGGCCGACGCGAGATGGGTCCGCTGTAGGGAGGATCGCGAACGATGCAACGCTACTTCATCCGCACCATCACTCGGATCTCGCTCGTCGCGATGCTGCTCGGGATCCTCATGGCCACCTCGATGACCCCCGCACTTGCCGCGCGGGTCAAGAAGATCACCATCAACGACGTCTCCCTCGTCGAGGGCAACGGCGGTTCCTCCGCGTTGGTCTTCACGGTCTCCTGGACAGGGTCGAAGGGCGGCGCGGCCCCGTCGGCGTCGTACGCGACGGCCAACGGCTCCGCGCATCGCCGGATCCGACTACACGTCGAAGACGGGCACGGTGAACCTCACGAACGGTGGCTGCAAGTGCGGCACGATCTCGATCTCGGTCTCGGGAGACAACCTCTCCGAGGGCACCGAGAACTTCATGGTCAACCTCTCCAGCCCCGCGAACGGCACGATCACCGACCCGCAGGGTGTCGGCACGATCTACGACAACGAGGGCCCGTCCTGCCTTGATCGTCACCGACGCGAGCGCGGCAGAGGGCGCAGCGACGGTGGGCTTCACGGTGCTCCTCACGAGCGGCAACCCCTCGCCCGTGACGGTGGACTACGCGACGACATCCGGCTCGGCGATCGCCCCCGACGACTACACGACGACGTCGGGCTCCTTGACCTTCGCGCCGGGTCAGACCTCGAAGTCGGTCTCGGTTCCGATCGTGCAGGATGCGCTCAGCGAGGACACCGAGACCTTCACGGTCGATCTCACCAACGCGTCGGGTGCGCCGGTGACCGCTCCCCAAGGGGTCGGCTCGATCACCGACGACGACGCGGACCCGTCCTTCACCGTCGATGACGTGTCCGTCGCCGAGGGCGCAGCGGGCAGCACGTCGGCCACGTTCACGGTGGCGCTCTCGGCCGCCGCGGGTCGCGAGACCGCCGTCGACATCTCGACCAGCGACGCGACCGCGACGGCCGGGACCGACTACACGTCGGCATCGAGCACGCTGACGTTCGCGCCGGGTGAGACGTCGAAGACCTTCGCGGTCGCGGTGGCGGGGGACGTCGTCTTCGAGAGCGACGAGTCGTTCGACGTGGCCCTCGCATCGCCGGTGAACGCCGATCTGGGAGACCAAGCCGGCGTGGGCACGATCACGAACGACGATCTCACGCCCGGACTCTCCATCGACGACGTCGTCGCTCGTGGAGGGGAACAGTGGCACGACCACCGCGACGTTCACGGTGAGCCTGTCCAACCCCAGCGCGTTCGCATCATCGGTGAGCTGGAGCACGGTCGACGGCTCGGCCACGGCCGGCGTGGACTACGTCGCCGGCGCCGACGGAGTGTCGTTCGCGGTGGGCGAGACGACCAAGACCGTCGACGTCACGGTGCAAGCCGACGCCGTCGATGAAGCCAACGAGACCTTCGACGTCGCGCTCGCCAACCCGGTGGGATCGCTGATCGCCGACGGCACGGGTGTCGGCTCCATCGCCGACGACGACAAGACCGTCACGGGGCTGACGGCCAAGGCCAAGAAGACGACCCGCTCGGTCAAGGTCTCCGGCCTGATCGAGACTGCCGCACCAGGCATGAAGGTCGCCGTCACGCTGCAGAGGAAGAAGGGCGCCAGGTACGTCAAGGTGTCGTCGGTGTCGGCGAACGTCACGCGTCTCCTCGATCGCGACGCCGACGGGCTCATCGACGGGTCCTACGTCGCCTCGTTCAAGCGCCCGAAGCGGGGGGCCTACCGGGTGCTGGTGCGGTACGTCGGCAACACCGACTACCTCCCGTGCGGCAAGAGGATCGCTCTTCGGATCTAGCGGCTCACGTGCGAACGGGCCACGGCGGCGAGCACCGCCGTGGCCCGTCGTTCGTCACTCTCGCTCGACGACGCGGCATGGGTTCCCGTCGGGATCGCGGAACGTGAACATGGGCGGCACTCCCTCGCCCATGCGCAGCAGCGCCGTGTCGGCGTCGACACCTGCGCCCAGCATCGCCCTGTGATCAGCGTCGGCGTCATCGGTGGCGAAGCTGATCTCGACGCCCGCGGACGCACCTCGTGGTACGAGCGCGATCGTCGTCGTGGCGCCCGCCGGCGCCACCTCGACCCACCGCTGCCCATCGCCGAAGGATCCGTCGATGCGCGTCTCGAACCCCAGCGTGCCCACGTAGAACTCGAGCGCCCGGTCTTGATCGTCCACAGGAAGGATCACCGTGCCGACGCCCGTGATGCGTGTCGTGTTGTCCATGGCGTTCATCGCTCCATCTCCTCCTTGAGCGCAGTGACCCGCTCACGCCAGTACGCCTTCATGCGGTCTCGCTCCTCGGCGTCGGCGAGGCGCTCATGCGACACCGTCGCCGTGCTCTTGCTCTCGTCCTTGGCCGTGAACGTCACGTGCACCCGGCTCCCATCGTCGTCCCAGTCGAAGTGAGCCGACGTGGGTCTCGTGACCTTCCTCGTGCGGAGCTTCCCGTCGGGAAGCCATCGCTCCTGGTTCGCTGTGTCGACGAACGCGTCGAAGAGGCGATCGACGGGCACCGCCACGGTCTTCGTGACACTCACGCGGAAGCCGTCGGCGTGCTCGCCCACGGCACGCAGCCCGCGAGCGCGCTCGTAGCTGCCGGCCACGGCCTGCGCGTTCCACGCCAGTGGCTCGATGCCTTGCTGTTCGGCGATCCAGCGCGCGATCTCCCGGTGCGTTCGCTCGGCCGCGCCCCACTCGTCGAGCAGGTCGAACCATGCTTCCCATCCACGGCCGGTGCGCCGCAGGATCTCGGCGTCAGAGGTCGCGAGTGGTTGCTCCTCGGCGGGCTCGGGCTTCACCGACGCGTGCAGCAGCGACGTTCTCGCCGCCGTGTAGCTCTCGCCCGTCTTCTCCATGCGCGAGCGAACGAGGAGCTTGAAGGACTTTCGCCTGGTCATGTCGTGCTCCCTCATGGCGGCGGCACCGCGACTCACGCTCACGACGCCCCCACCGGATAGGGCAGCACGTCACCGGCGCCCCGACGGCTCGAAGCCCCCTTTGCCCCCGCTTCTGCCGGCGGCGTGAGCGCCGGAACCAGGGGTTCGGCGCAGGACGGCGCCGCACCCCAACGCTAACGCCGGCCGCCGGTCCGCGCAACCGGGTTTCCGAACGAGCGCCGAGTGAGCAAGATGGAGAGACCGACCGAGGGGGAGGAAGCCATGTGCTTGACCTGCGGATGCATGCAGGCCCACCTGGAGATGGGCCAGCACAACATCAGGTACGAGGACGTGAAGGCAGCTGCAGACGAGAACGGCAAGACGGTCGCCGAGACGCTCGACATCATCGATCAGACGGTGCGCGATCGACCGCGGCGAGCACGCCGACGAGTACACGCCGAGCTCCTGAGGAGCGGCACGAGGAGGGAGCCATCACGATGCTGACCGATTCCAGGGCTTTCAACGGGTTCGCCGTCGACGACCTGCAGAAGGCGCAGGTCGTTCTACGGCGAGACGCTCGGGTTGAAGACGGAGGTGCTGGACGAGACGAACGGCCTGCTGTCGCTCCACCACCCGGACGACCACGACACCTTGATCTACCTGAAGCCCGACTTCGTCCCGGCCACCTACACCGTGCTCAATTTCCCGGTGAGCGATGTCGACCAGGCGGTCGATCAGCTGGTCGAGAAGGGTGTCAGCTTCGAGCGGTACGAGGGCTTCGACCAAGACGACAAGGGCATCGCGCGCGGCAACGGCCCGAACATCGCGTGGTTCAAGGATCCCGCGGGCAACATCCTCTCGGTGCTCGAGCAGTCCTGAGCCCAGCCGCCGAGCGGGCGTCGGAGCCCGCGTGTAGCATGACTCGTACATCGAGAGTGGTCCGGAATCAACCGGGCCCGGCAACCTGGGCGGACGACCCAAGGTGCCTGCTCGCGCGAGCGAGGATGCGGCTCCTCTCGAGGAGCAACCAAGCGTCCGGCGACCCGTCGGCTCCGCTCGGGTTCTGCGTCGTCCGCCGCGAGAGGACGACGCATGCGGCTGAGGACTTCCGCCCGCGACATCATGTCCATGATCCGCCGAGCCCGCGGCCGGTCGGCCCGGGTCGACGAGCCCGTGCTGAAGCCGGTCTCGACCCCGACGCTCCGTCATCATCGGCTGTTCCGGATCGACGCGGATGACGAAACGTACGAAGCGTACGAGGTGCGCCGTGACGGGCGCGTCATCGTCGGCTCACACTCGGGCCCGCTGCGTGATCTCGTTCGCTTCTACGAGCGCCAAGAGCGGCGCGAGCAGGACGTCCGCCGTGCTTTGGAGCGCGGGGACCCTTTCGGGCTTTGCCGTCTCGGCTGGCACCGTACGCCGTCAGGAGCTTGGTTCCGGATCGCGACGGCTGGATACCGACGAAGCTCATCGTGTACCGCATCGGGAGCAGGCCATTCGAACATCGCTGCTCCACCGTGTGGAACCACAGCGGCAAGCCGATCATCTGCGCCGTGTGCCGGACCCGGGGGTTCGACAAGCCGACCGGGAAGCCGTGACGACCGACTTCACCTGGCTCTCGCGCCGTCGGGTGTGATGTGCCCGATCGCTGCGGCGAGCCCCTCGATCGCGTAGGCGATGAGCTCCAGCGCTCCGCGCAGGCCGTCGACCTCGGCGCGGTCGTCGACGAGCAAGGCTAGCACGTCGAGCTGCCGTCGGGCGTTATCGACGTTGGCGAACGCGCCGCCGAGCGAGAGCTCGACCGCGTCACGCGTGTCCTGGAACCGGCGATCGTCGTGCATGTGCGCCTCCCGTTGGGGTCCGGGAGAGGGAGTTACACGAGTGTGATTCAAGGGTCTGACATGGCCCAAGTTCCTGCCGAGAATCCTCGTCCGATCGTGACGCAGGTCACAGTCGATCGGGTTCCGATCGGATCATCCTCGAGAGCGTCGCCGATCGAGGAGGGCGCATGAGCAAGAAGGCGGAGTCACGGTGGGAGGTCAAGATCGTCCGCGACACTCTGGACGAGGCCACGATCTATGTCAGTGGTCACACGCGCGACGAGGCCGAAGTCGCTGCCGACAAGGAATTCATGGATGGCGGCGTTCTCGACTTCGAGACGATCTGGTCGGAGTTCACGTTGGAGATCTCGAAAGTCGACCCCCGACACGAGGTGTACCCGGTTCATTGGTTCCCCGACCAAGGCATGATCTGCAAGATCTGCCTTCGAACGTGGTCTGGACCGGCATCGCCGCCGACGATCCTGAGAATCGGAGCGGCAAGACGATCCCCGGCCCGTGGGTCCACGCAGGCGTCGACTAGCCAGCCATCGGGCCAAGGGTGGGCGTTACAGCGGGAGTTCTCGGGCGATGTCCGCCGGCCTTGCCCGCGCCGCGCCCATCAAGCGAATGTAGGCATCGTCCGCCCAGAGGAGCAATTCGCCCACGCTTCCATGGCCAAGTGAATCTCTGAGTTGCTCAGTCGCCTGCGCCAGCCGCCACCCGTGGATGAGAACGATGGGGTACTCATCCAAAATGAGCTCCTTCTGAGCTGAATCGGTGTAGTAGGAAGTCGTGACGTAGGCTCCGATCCATCCGCGTCGTAGCCTCGCCACTACCCTTGCTAGGTCTTCCGCTGTCACGCCCGACCCTCTCGGCCACGGCTTGCGACACTTCGCCTGCCCAAGGACAATGAGTTCGGTCGAGGCGAACCCCTGGCCCAAGTCGATGCGCTGAACGAAATCAACGCCCCCATCAGGACCAACGGGCGTGATCCACCCCGGGTAGTACGAAACTCCGGGGCTGTCCAGCACAAGCTGAGTGGCCAAGGACGCAAGGGCTTGGAATCCGTGCTTGTAGTTCCCCTCGTAATGTTCGTACACCTGAGCAAGAACCTTGCCCAGAGGACTGTCAGACGGAGGTACCTGCTCCTCATACGGGAGAACGTCCTCGGGTATCAGGCTTCGGCGCACCGCTCCCGACTCTAGCGAGGGAGGGCCACCAGCCACCCACAGTCTCCACGAGCGCGGAGCATGGTCATCGGCCCTTGGATCGGTTATCTCGGGGTCTCTCCGTTCATCAAGCCAGTCAATGCTTAGATGCTCGACTCCATCGACGGCCTCGTCCCCACGCAGTAGGACGCAGTCGAAGGCATAGTTGGAGAACGATCGGCCTTTGTGGAGCTGCGTCACCCGGTGGGCCTCTCTAATGACACCGAACCCCAAGAATTCAGTGAGCGGTTCACCTGCCCTGTTGCCCAAGTTGCGAAAGAACATGAGCGGTGCAGCCATCGACCGAACACTCGGGTCGTCCGACGAATAGCGATCCATCTCGTCCAGGAGGATTCGATTGCCGGGCGCATGTTCGGCGGGCCTTGAGAGCTCTGGCTTGTTGTCGCCAAAGTAGCGGATGAAGCCCGTCTCAAGGTCGACCTCATCAAGCCAGGGAAGGCTATGTCGTTCACCAGCCGGCGTTAGGAAGACGGCTACGGCGGGTCGTCGGCTCCGGTCTCTGGGTCGAGAAGATCGGATCGATCCCGGCGCTCTGCCGGACGTGAGTGCCGCTACGCGAATCCGTGACCAACCAGAAGTTTTCGAACCCGTTCCACTCGGGCGAGGTGATGTTCTCTCGGGGCTTCCAGTACTTGCGTCCGAACATGAGTCGGCGCTTCGGTAGGGGCGAGGGCATTACCGCAAGAGCATGGCGTACGGTCAAGCGCCGGGGCAATAGTCCTACGCGGGTCGGCCGACCAGTCCCCGAGCATCAATTGGATCTAGGCCCTCATGCTAGTCCATGTCGGACTAGTAATTGCGCTAGGCGCAAGGCCCGGGCGGCTCCGGGCGCTTGATCTTGCTCGGAGGCCTCGATCATCTCGCCGTTCAGCAGTAGCTCACGCCCGCATGGAGCACGAGAGCCTCGGCGAGAACAATCTCACGTAGCCGAAGGTGTAACGACCTGCGTGAAACGAGATCGACTGGACGGCCGAAGGGACGGAAAGCTCATCGGCGAGTGCCTCGGTGCTCCAGCCGAGCCTGGCGTCGGGCGCCAGCCCATAAAGCCATCGACATCGCTGTCGGGCCGTGCCTCCCCTTGAGGCGGAAGAGAAGATCTCGAGACGCGCTACACCGAAACGCCGGCAATCCCCCCGAGGCGCTCGAGGACGATATCAACCCGGCGATGCCAGCCTTCGACACCGCTCATGCTCGCCCAAGACCGTCCCTCGATCGACTACACGTCGTAGTAGAGGCCGAACTCGTACGGGTGAGGACGCAGGGCCACCGCGTCGTGCTCCTCGATGCGCTTGTACTCGATCCAGGTGTCGATGACGTCCTGGGTGAACACGCCGCCTTCGAGCAGCCACTGGTGGTCACGCTCCAGCTCGCCGAGCACCTCGAGCAGTGAGCCCGGCACCTGCTTCACGGCGGCGTGCTCCTCGGGCGGAAGGTCGTACAGGTCCTTGTCGATCGGGTCGGGCGGCTCGAGCTTGTTCTTGATGCCGTCGATACCGGCCATGAGCATCGCGCTGAACGCCAGGTACGGGTTGCACGACGGGTCGGGGGTGCGGAACTCCAGCCGCTTCGCGCCGGGACCCTTGCCCCCCAACGGGATGCGGACGCACGCGCTGCGGTTCCGCTGCGAGTACACGAGCTTGATCGGCGCCTCGTAGCCCGGTACGAGCCGGCGGTACGAGTTCGTGGTCGGGTTCGTGAACGCGAGCAGCGAGGGCGCGTGGGCGATGAGACCGCCGATGTACCACCGGGCCATGTCGCTGATGCCGCCGTAGCCGACCTCGTCCCAGAAGAGGTTCTCGTCGCCTTCCCACAGCGACTGGTGCGTGTGCATGCCCGAGCCGTTGTCCATGAACAGCGGCTTCGGCATGAACGTGACGGTCTTGCCCGCCTGGTACGCCGTGTTCTTGACGACGTACTTGTACTTCATGACGTTGTCGGCGGTCGTGAGCAGCGTGTCGTAGCGCATGTCGATCTCGGCCTGGCCGGCGGTGCCGACCTCGTGGTGGTGCACCTCGATCGTGAGCCCGACCTTCTCCAGGTTCAGCACCATGTCGGTGCGCAGGTCCTGGTACTTGTCCATCGGAGGAAGCGCGAAGTACCCGCCCTTGTACCGGGGCTTGTAGCCGAGGTTGCCGCCTTCCTCGACGCGGCCGCTGGTCCATGCGCCGGCGACGGAGTCGACGTGGTAGTACCCCTCGAACTCGTTCTGGTCGTAGCGGATCGAGTCGAAGATGTAGAACTCGGCCTCCGGCCCCCAGTACGAGCGGTCGGCGATGCCCGTCTGCTTCAGGTAGAGCTCGGCCTTCTTCGCGATGTTGCGCGGGTCGCGCGAGTAGTCCTCGCCGGTCACCGGGTCCTTCACGAAGCACGTGATGTTCAGCGTCGCGTGCTTGGTGAACGGATCCATGTATGCGGAATCGGGATCGGGCATCAGCAGCATGTCCGACTCCTGGATCTCCTGGAAGCCGCGCACGCTGGAGCCGTCGAAGGGCTGCCCCTCGGTGAGCTTCTGCTCGGTCAGCTCGTGCACCGGTACCGACAGGTGCTGCACCTGCCCGGGCAGATCCGTGAACCGGAAGTCGACGATCTCGGCTCCCTGCTCCTTGGCCATCGCGATGACGTCCTTCGGTGTTGCCACGCGCGTCCCCCTTCGAGTCGATCGACCGATGCGCCAAGCCTACGAGCCGGTGGGGGCCCGCTCGTGACCCCGCCGTTAACTCTGGGTTACGGCGGACGGTTTGCGTGGGAACGCGGTCAGGGTAAGCCCCTCGCATTGACCGGAAGGAGGGCCACATGCTTGCAGCGCTCAACATGGGATTGGTCGGCACGATCATCCTCATCGCGATCATCGTCGCCGTGGTGCTGTTCTTCATGCGTCGCGCCTGACGGCGCCGCGCGGGCTTCGGCACACGAAGGCCCCGTCCGCGAGGGGGGAGCGGACGGGGCCCCGGTGAGGGTCGGCTCGCGTCGGCGCGGGCGCCCGAAGGCTGCCGCGGCGGTCGCCGGCGCGAGCCGGGAACGACGGTCGGTGCCGCGTGGCCGAGGGGAGTTCGTCCGGGGGGACGAGTGCGGCCCCGATGTCGCCGTTCACGAGGGTCATCGGCGCTACAGCGACCCGCGGCGCAGAGCCCCAACGAGTCATTTCGCGTGACGACGATGTGCTAGGCCATCGGTCCTCGGCCGCGGGGCGAGCTCGCACCGGCGAGATGGCGCACGACGCCTTCGGCCACGACCGCGGCATCTTCCCCGACGCCGCAGAGCAGCGAGGACTTCCGCTTCCGGAGGAAGTGCACGCCGACGAAGAAGAGTCCCGGCACGACCGTGCTGGCGCCGTCGTGCTGACGGGGGAAGCCGATCTCGTCGCACACGCCGGCGATCCGCATCCATCGATAGTCGGGACGGAAGCCGCCCGAGACGATCACGGCGCCGAGCGTCGCGACGTCGAGCCACTCGACCGCGCCGGCCGCATCGAAGGGCTCGGGCGTCGGCAGCGACGGATCCTTCATCCCCCGCTCGGCACAGAGTTCCGAGACCGAGCGGGCGAAGTCGAGGTAGCGCTCATCCGACCACGCCACGCTCTCGCCCAGATCGCCGGCGAATCGGATGCGAGAACCGTCGCAGCCGGCGAAGCGACCGGTGAGCCGCGCGCCCTGGTCGCCGGAGCGTGCGGACGTGCAGGTCGTGGCCGCCCCTGGTACCGCTGGCCGTCACGTTGGCGGCGAGCCTGGCCGCCGGGGATGGCAGCGTCTCGATGCCGCCCTCGAGGAATCCGGTCTCGAGGCCCCACCACAGCAGATCGTGGTCGCCGATCCGGCGCGGTGCCCACGATGCCTTGCCGCACGAGACGACGACCTCGCGCCCGGCCTCGCAGAGCTCCTCGGCGATCTGGCACCCGGACTGACCGTTGCCGACGACCAGCACGCGCGCCGTCGGGCAGCATCTCGGGGGAACGGTAGGAGCGTGTGTCGAAGGTCGGAAGGCCCCCGGGCAGACGATCGGCGCCCGGCGGACGGTGGGGTCGCTGGTATGCCCCCGTGCACGTCACCACCGAGCGGGCCGCGATCGGCCCGACCGACGTGTCGAGCAGGAAGCCGTCGTCCGCAGCCCGTGAGCGACCTGACCTCGACGCCTGTTCGGACCTCGCCGGCGCTCGCCGCGCGTACCGTTCGAGGTACGCGACGATGTCGCTCCTGGGCATGAAGCCGTCGGGGTCGTCACCGTCGTAGGCCATGCCCGGAAGACGCAGCCCCCAGTTCGGCGTGTTGACCCTGAAGCTCTCCCAGAGCCCTGCCCAGCTCGATCCGACCCGATCGCGCTCGAGCACGACGTGCTCGATGCCCGCACGCGGCCAGCTCGTGGCTCGTGGCGAGGCCCGCCTGGCCCCCGCCGATCACGGCGACGTCGATCGTCTCGGTCACCGCCGTCATCGGTCGGGGGCCTCCGGGGCGGCAGCACGGTAGCCGACGCCACGGACCGTCTCGATCAGGTGCTCGTGCTCGGGACCGAGCTTGGCTCGCAGCCGCCGCACGTGCACGTCGACGGTGCGCGTTCCCCCGTAGAAGTCATAGCCCCACACCTCGCGGAGCAGCGCAGGCCTGGTCGAGACGCGGCCCGGCCGGGCCGCGAGGTACCGGAGCAGCTCGAACTCCTTGTACGTGAGGTCGAGCGGACGCCCCGCCGCCGTCGCGCGATAGCTGTCGGTGTCGAGCGAGAGGGGGCCGAGACGGGTCAGGGCTCCGTCGCCGCTTCCCGTGCGATGGCGGAGCATCGCGAGACGTGCTCGCAGCTCCGCCGCCGGCGCGCCGGGATAGATGAGCTCGTCTGCGACCTCATGCCATGGGAAGCGCTCGATCGCGTCGCGTTCCACGACGACGACGACCGGCAGGCGTGCCCCCCGCTCGTGCAGCGACCGGGACACGGACCACGCCTGGGCGGGATGCTCGGCTCCGTCGATGAACGCCGCCTGCGGCTCGAGCCGGATGAGGTGGTCGATCGACCGGATCGAGAGGGGCTCGAGCTTGAGGTCGGCGCCGATCTCCCCCAGGGCCGGAAGCACGACCTCGGGCGGACGATCCGAGAGCAACCCGAGCACCGTCATGGCCGCTCCACGATATCGGCTCGATCCGGCGGCCGGTACCCTTGACCTGCGATGACGACGCTGCAGGGCATCACCTCGCACCAATGGAGGGTGGCCGCGGAGACCTTCCGGGTGAGGACCGACGATGGGGTGAAGATCCACGGGTCCTGTCTCGGCGACCCCGACCCCGCTCGTCCCGCCCTGATCCTGGCGCACGGCATGATCGGGTGGCATCGCAAGCCCAAGTTCGCGGCCTTCGCCGAGCGGCTCACGCCGTGGTTCACCGTGTTCGCGATGGACCTGCGCGGTCACGGGCAGAGCGAGGGCGTCTGCGACTTCGGAGGCGACGAGATCCACGACGTCGAGGCGGTGCACCGGCTCGCCCGCGACCGGGGTCACGACATGGCGATCTCGTGCGGCACGTCGATGGGCGCGATCGCGTCGATCCGCCACGGTGGCCTGATCGGCGGCATGCAGGCGGTGGTCGGCATCTCGTCGCTCGCCTACTGGGATTGGCACGACGACGCGCACCCGCGCGCCCGCCGGGACATGCACGCGCGCATCGGCACGCCGGCCGGGCGCGCGGCCCTGCGGGCGTTCGGCGTGCGCATGCCCGACCGGTGGGAACCGCCGGAATCACCCGAGGAGGTCATCGGCAAGGCCGCCCCGACGCCGGTCGTGATCGTGCACGGCGCCGACGATCGGCTGTTCCCGCCCTCGCACGCCCACCGCCTCTACGAGGCGGCGGGCGAACCCAAGCGGCTGCTGATCGGCGAGGGCTTCGGCCACGCGGAGGACGGTCTCACCCCCGCGTTCGCCCGCAAGCTCGTCGACGTGCTCGGGGAGATGGTGGGCCTGTGAAGGTGCGGCTCTTCGCGGCGCTTCGGGAGATCGCCGGTGATGCTTACGTCGATGCCAGCGGGCACACGGCCGGGGAGGTCGTCGACGACCTGTCCGGTCGGTTCGGGGAGCGCTTCGCTCAGATCGCCGGGGTGGGCTCGATCGTCGTCAACGGCGAGCGGGCCGATCGGAGCCTGGCGCTCGCCGAGGGCGACGAGGTCGCGCTGCTTCCCCCCGTCAGCGGAGGCTGAGGCGCACGCGTCGCTTCCCTGCGATACTGGGCCACTCATGCGCTTCCAACGAGTACTGCTGATCGTGAACCCCGTGGCGCGCACGGTCTCCAAACCGATGCTCGCCGTCATCGAGAAGGCGCTGTCGGCCGACTTCCGGCTCGAGGTGATCGAGACCAAGGAACGCGGGCACGCCAACGAGATCGCGACCCAAGCGGTGCACGAGGGCGCCGACATGGTCGTGGTGTTCTCCGGTGACGGCACGATCAACGAGGTCGTGAACGCGCTCGCGGGAACCAGGACCGCGCTCGGGGTGCTGCCGGGTGGAGCGACGAACATCCTGGTGCGCGCGCTGGGACTGCCGATCGAGCCGATCGATGCCACCGGCGTGTTGATCGGGAAGGCGCTCGACGACGAGGCGTTCAAGCTGCACCTCGGCAAGGCCGACGGGCGGTACTTCGCGGTGAACTGCGGGGCCGGCGTCGATGCGGCGGCGATGGCGCGCATGGACGCGAAGTACCCGAAGACCAAGGCGAAGTTCGACCGCGTGGCGTTCCGCAGCGTCGCCTGGGAGCTGCTCGTCAGCTACGCGGGCAAGCGTCCGGACCTCGAGGTCACGATCGACGGTGGCAAGGCCGAGCCCTCACTGTCGGTGATGGTGGGCCGCACCGATCCATACACCTACTACAAGGATCGCGGTCTGCGCATGACGCCCCAGGCGTCGCTCGACACCGGTCTCGACGTATTGAGCATGCGCAAGCTCGCCCGCCGGAACGTGCCCCGCATCGCAGCCCAGGTGTTCGGGTCGGCTCGCCACGTGCAGAGCCGAGACATCGACTACCGCCACGATGCATCGCATGTGCTGGTCACCTCCGATAGCCCGTTCCCCGTGCAGGTCGACGGCGATTCGTTGGGTGATCACGAGCGGCTCGAGATCGAGCTGGCTCGGGAAGCGCTGTGGGTCGTGGCCTGAGCCGAACCGTGCGGTGGGCCATCGTGCGCTGGCGGTGGCGGGGATCGCCGGCTCGCTCACGGTGGTCGCAGCACCCCGTGCGACCGCGGCTGGGCGTCAGCCACCCGACATCGTGCTCATCATCACCGATGACCAGCGAGCCGACACCTTCCAACACATGCCCCAGCTCGAACGGCGCCTGATCCGGCCGGGGGTGCGTTTCCGATCGGCGTTCGTGCCGAACCCCTCGTGCTGTCCCAGCCGGGCGAGCTTCTACACCGGCGACTACTCGCATACCACCGGCGTCTGGAAGAACACCGGACCCTACGGAGGCGTGCAGGCATTCGACGATTCCTCCACGCTCGCGACCTGGCTGCAGGACTCCGGCTACCGCACGGGTCTGTTCGGCAAGTACATGAACGGGTACAGGGATCCGGCCACCGAGCCGCCGGGGTGGAGCGAGTGGTTCGCCTTCATCTCCGGCGGCGGCCGTGCCTACTATGGCTTCAACGCCAGCCACAACGGCTCGCTGGAAACCTTCCCCGAGACCGTGTACTCGACCACCGAGACGTCGCAGCGGTTGGCGACCTTCATCAGATCGACACCCACGGCCAGGCCCCTGTTCGCCGTCTGGACGCCGGTCGCGCCGCATCGGCCGTTCGTCGCCGAGCAGCGCCATGCCGATGCCAGGATCGACGTTGCCCCGTGGCGCCCGCCCAACTACAACGAGCGCAACGTCTCGGACAAGCCCACCTGGGTCCGTCGCAACGATCGCCTCGATGCCGGGTCGCGGTCGGCGATCGACGGCGACCGCCTCGGGCAGTATCGAACGTTGCTGTCGGTCGACGATGGGGTCGCCCGGATCGTGCGGGCCCTTCGCCGCGCGGGCCGACTCTCGAACACGATGCTCATCTTCACCTCGGACAACGGGCTCATGTGGGGGGAGCATCGCCTCACGCGCAAGGCCGTCCCGTACGAGGGAGCGTCGCACGTGCCGCTCATCGTCCGCTACGACCCCGTGACCAGGGATCGGCGCGGAGCAACGTCAGCAGCGCTCGTCAGCAACATCGATATCGCTCCCACGATCATGGAGATCGGTGGGCTGAGTCCGCCTTCCCCGGTCGACGGATCGAGTCTCGCACCGGTGCTCGACGGATCGGTGCGGACGATCCGCACGAAGCTCGTGATCGAGCACGCGGGCAGCGACGCTCCCGCCTACTGCGGCGTCCGCACGAAGCGCGAGCTCTTCGTGCGCTACTCGACCGGTGAGGAGGAGTACTACCGGCTCGACCGCGACCCGTGGAGCCTCGTCAACCTCGCCGGGCGAGCGGCGGTGCGGTCCGAGATGGTTGAGCTGCGGAGCTACGCGCGGAGTGAGTGCCGGCCCCCTCCGCCGGGTTTCGGGTGGTAGCCGACCGGAGCGGCTGATGCGTCACGTCAGCGATCAGGGCTAGCGAGGTCGGTCGCCGTCCACCTGGGCCTCGGACTCGTGGATGCCGCATTCCCACTTCGACAACCCGGCCCATCTGCCCGCTCGTTCGGGTTCGCCCGCGAACCGGAGCCGTGTGCACGGTGCGCATCCGATCGAGGCGTACCCGAGGTCGTAGAGCGGGTTGTGCGGAAGGTCGTGATCGGCGAGGTAGGCCCACGTGTCGCGCCGGGTCCACGACGCGACGGGATTCACCTTGACCATCATGTGACCCGGCTCGAGCTCGTACTGCTCCACGAACGGCGCATCGGCCCGCGTCGGTGAGGAGTCACGCCGGAACGCCGTGACCCAAGCGTCGAGCCCGCGCAGCGCCTCGAACATCGGGCGAACCTTGTTGAGGTCGCAGCATCGCTCGGGATCGCGCTCGTACAACCGTTCCCCGTATCGCTCGGCCTGCTGCTCGACGGTGAGCTCGCCGTGCAGCTCGATCACGTTCAGTCCGAGCCGCTCGGTGAGCTGCTGCTTGAACGCAAGGGTCTCCGCGAACTGGAACCCCGTCTCGAGGAACAGCACCGGAACGTCGGATCGGATCGTCGAGGCCATGTGCATGATCGCCGTGCCTTCGGCTTGGAACGCCGACGCGATGGCGATGCGCTGGAGCCCCGAGGTCTCGAGAGCCCACCGCAGGATCGCTCGAGGATGCTCGTGCTCGAACGATGCGTTGAGCGCGTCGAGTTCGTCGTCGCGAAGAAGGGTTTCCATGGCAGCAGCCCACCCCCGGGTGTGGGAAGCCCGGTCCGCGGAGCATACCTCGTATGCTGTGGCGGTCATCGGCCCGCCCGGGCGACGACGCCGTCCCGATCAACGCTTCGACCTCGACGTCGACCGACCATGTCAGGAGCCGGCACACATGGCAGACACGTATCCCATCGCACCCCACGGAGGTACCCTCGTGAATCTGCTCACGAGCGGAGACGCCGCCACGGCGCTCGCCGCCGAGGCGGCGAACCTTCCCGTCCTCGTGCCGAACGAGCGTGAGCTGAGCGATCTCGAGATGCTGGCCGTGGGCGCGTTGAGCCCCCTCACCGGCTTCCAGGGTGAGGCCGACTACCGCTCGGTGCTGGATTCGATGCATCTCGCGAACGGGCTCGCGTGGGCGATCCCGGTGGTGCTCGGGGTGACCGAGGAGCAGGCGCACCGGTTCGGCAGCGGCGGCGCGGTGGCGCTCGCATCCGCTGAAGGTGCGGCCCCGATCGCCGTGCTGCGGGTCAGCGAGTCCTTCTCGCGTGACAAGCAGAAGGAAGCCGTGAGCGTCTACCGGACCGACGAGGCCGAACACCCCGGTGTGAAGGCGGTCTACGACTCGGGTGACTACTGCCTCGCCGGCGAGCTCGAGGTGATCTCGCTCCCTGAGCACGACGACTTCCGAACGTATCGGCTGACCCCTTCCGAGACGCGCGCCGAGTTCGAGCGCCGAGGCTGGAAGACGGTGGTCGGCTTCCAGACGCGCAACCCGATCCACCGGGCGCACGAGTACATCCAGAAGTGCGCGCTCGAGATCGTGGACGGGCTGCTCGTGCATCCGCTGATGGGCGCCACCAAGAGCGACGACGTGCCGCCCGACGTGCGCATGCGGTGCTACGAGGCGCTCTTCGAGGGGTACTACCCGAAGGATCGCGCGATGGTGTCGATCTTCCCGGCGGCGATGCGCTACGCGGGCCCGCGCGAGGCGATCTGGCATGCGATCTGCCGCAAGAACTACGGATGCACGCACTTCATCGTCGGCCGTGACCACGCCGGTGTCGGGAGCTACTACGGCACGTACGACGCGCAGCAGATCTTCGACGAGTTCGAGCCGGGCGAGCTCGGCATCACCACGTTGAACTTCGAGCACTCGTTCTGGTGCGAAGCCTGCGAGGGCATGGCGTCGCCGAAGACCTGCCCCCACGGCGAGGAGACGCGCATCTCGTTGAGCGGCACCAAGGTTCGCGAGATGCTGCGCAACGGGGAGCGCCCACCCCAGGAGTTCTCCCGGCCCGAGGTCGCCGACATCCTCATCGACGCGATGCAGGGCGAGCAAGGCTGAACGATCCGCCGAGCCAGGGCATCGACCCGGAGCGAGCCTGCCGCTGACCTGCGGTTGAGCCGTCGGCGGGCGCACTGGTAGCCTCGCTCGAGCGTCCTCCCGCCCGCCGTCACGAAGGAGTCGACGATCCGTCCCCGAGCCGTGTTCAGCACGATCGTTGCGTGTTCCCTCGTGGGTGTCGTGGTCTCCGCGCCGGCGAGCGCCGACACCGAGAGCGAACTCGTGGCCGCCGAGCAGCAGCTCGAGACGGCTCGTGCCGACCTGGACCGGGTGAACGAAGCGTGGCAACAGGCGGAAGCCGAGCTCGCCAGGTCGCAGGACGCGGCGCGCACGGCCCGCGCGCGCATCGAAACGCTCCAGGCCGATCTCGCCACGATCCAGCGTGCGCTCGAGCGGCGTGCCGCTGCGCTCTTCATCTCGGGAGGGAGCCCGCAAGCGCTCGCACTGCTCACGTCGGAGTCGGTCACCGACGCCGTCGACCGCATGGAGTTCGCGTCGGCGGTCGCCCAAGGTGACAGTGACCTCGCGACCCGGGTGAGCGTGCAGACCCAAGAGCTGTCGTGGCGGCGGGAGGAGCTCGCCTCGGCCATCGTCGCGCAGGCGCAGGCGACCGCCGATCTCGAAGCTCGTGAGCGGTCGGTGCAGGACGAGCTCGATCGCATCGCCGACCGGGTCAGCACCCTCGAGACACAGCTCGCCGCCGAACGGTCGCCGTCACCGACCCCCGGGCCCGGGCCGGGGCCGGGGCCGAGCGGTCCGGACCTTCCGCCGGTCGGCACCGGATGGCTGCAGACCTGCCCGGTGAACGGGCCGAGCTCGTTCGTGGACTCCTTCGGAGATCCACGCCCCGGCGGACGCACGCATCAGGGCATCGACATGATCGCTGCTCGCGGCACGCCCGTGGCCGCCGTGCACGCGGGCACCGTGCACAAGACCGGCAGCTCGATCGGCGGGTACGGCATCGTCGTCTTCCACGACGGCAGCTCCGACTGGACCTTCTACACCCACTTCGACTCGTACGGCTCCTACGGCGAAGGTGCACGCGTTCCGGCGGGCGCCACGATCGGCTACGTCGGGAACACGGGAACGACCGTGTACCACCTGCACTTCGAGTACCACCCAGGGGGCGGAGCCGCGCTCAATCCCTACAGCGCGCTGCTCGGCGTGTGTTGACGTGTCGTGCGGTCGACATGTGGTGAGCCCCCTGCCGGCGCGTGGCAGCGGCCGTAGGATGGCGGAGTGAACGACGAGCAGAGTCACGCCGCCGGCCGGCGCATCGACCGCATCCGCGACGCGGGGTTCATCGACGGTTTGGGCGAGCTGAGCCTCGACGGCCTTCGGGAACGGCGCGACGAGTGCCTCGCCGAGCGTGAGTACCTGTCGCTCCTGCGACGGCTGGTGCAGGGGCGTGCCGAGATCCTGCAAGCCGAGCTCGAGACCCGCGGCACCGACGAAGGCGATCGGGCCTGGTTGATCGAGCGCCTCGCCACGATCCTGACGGCCGATGAGCATCACGAGGCTTCTCGCGGAGAGGCGGTGAAGGTGGGGGTGCCCGAGGACGAGCTGTTGCTGGCACGCCGGCGCATCGAACGCCTCGTCGCGGATGCGGGCATCTCCGATCCGACCACGCTCGACGACGAGCGACTCGCGGCGGCCGTTGGGTTGCTCTCCGACGAAGAACAGGAAGTCTCGGCAGCCCGGCAGGGCGTGATCAACGTGCTCGACATCGTGCAGGACGAGCTCAAGCGCCGCTACAAGCAGGATCCGTCGCTCGCGCTGCGCTAGCAGGCGTCGGCCGGGTGAGCCCGACGCCGCCGGCGGGCATGGCATGTCCCCCGTCCGGGGGAGACCCCCCAACCTTCCGACACCACGCCGAGGGGCCGACACCGAGGTCGGCCGGCCCGGCGACCAGAACCCCGCGCCCGGCCGATGGCGGCCTCTCCGCCGCGGCGCGACAGTGGGCACCACCGACGACCCGAGGAGATCCGAACGCGCATGCAGTCAACCGAGAACGGGGAACCGGCGCACGGGGCCGTGCGCATCGACGGCGAGCAGCTCGCCCTGCACGCCCAGCTCGTCGTCTTCGCCCGCGAGATCGGCGCCCTGTATCAGGCCGAGCGGGCTCGTACGCGTGAGCTCGAGCAGGCGCACGCAGGGTTGGGTGAGATGGTCGCGGCGACCATGACCTCGCTCGCTGAGGTCGTCGAGGCCAAGGACATCACCACCCGAGGCCACCTGGATCGCACGCATCGATACGGCCTCGCGCTCGCCGAGCGCATCGATCCCGAGCTCGCCGCCCGGCCGGAGGTCGGCTACGGATTCTTCCTGCACGACATCGGCAAGGTCGGTGTGCCCGAGTCGGTGCTCTGCAAGCCGGGACCGCTCGACGACGACGAGTGGGCGGTGATGCGGAGCCATCCCGTGATCGGCGCGCAGATCGTGTCTCCGATGCGGTTCCTGCAGGGAGCGGTCGAGATCGTGCGCACCCACCACGAGCGCTGGGACGGCCGCGGCTACCCCCACGGGCTGCGAGGTGAGCAGATCCCACTCGCGGCTCGCATCTTCGCGATCGCCGACTCGTTCGATGCCATGACGAGCGACCGGCCGTACCGGGCGGCGATGGGGCGCGAACGCGCGCTCGCCGAGATCCTCGACGGTGCGGGCACGCAGTTCGATCCCGACGTCGCGCGTACCTTCATGCAGCTCGCCGAGGAAGATGGCCTTCCGCTCGTCGAGCCCGGCGTGGCCATCGCGCGCGCCATCTGAGCCGGCGCGGCCGCGTGCGGCTGGGTAGGCTGGCGCTCGTATGGCTGCCCCCGTGCCGATCGCTCGTGTGGTGCGCTCCGGCCTCGAGGAGTCCGTACATACGGGGCACGTGGCCGTCTGCGACACCGACGGGAAACTCGTCGCACGCGCCGGCGACGCTGACCGCGACGTGTTCATCCGCTCGTGCGCCAAGCCGCTGCAGGCCGCCGTCTCGCTCGCGGCCATCGGCGACGAGGCCATCCCCGACCGGGAGATCGCGGTGATGTGCGCCTCACACAACGCGGAGCCGGTGCACCTCGGTGCGGTGCGGGCCCTGCTGGCCCGCGCGGACGTCGGATCCGACGCCTTGCTGACCCCGCCATCGTTCCCGCTCGATCCCGACGAGATGGCTCGGTCGCAGCATCGCCATCCGCTGTTCAGCGACTGCTCGGGCAAGCATGCGGGGATGCTGCTGGCATGCGTGCGATCTGGCTGGGACCTGGCCACATACACGAAGCGGTCGCATCCGCTGCAGCGGCGCGTGCGCCGTGCCGTCGAACGTGCGACCGGTGTTCCCGACCCGCGGGTCGGAGTCGACGGATGTGGCGTGCCGGTGCAGGGCGTGCCCCTGCGGGCGGTCGCGATGCTCTACGCGAGGCTGGGTGAGCCGGATCGACTCGAGGACCTGGGACCCTCGGCGGCGCGCGCCGTGGAGGCCATGCTCGCCGAGCCCTATCTCGTCGGGGGCAGGGGTCGGATCGATACGACG
The DNA here is from genome assembly GCA_963790335.1 of uncultured Actinomycetes bacterium. GTDB lineage: Bacteria > Actinomycetota > UBA4738 > UBA4738 > HRBIN12 > JAOUEA01. Next base: position 52,548 of record CAWBOB010000003.1, read on the forward strand.
ATCATGCGGTCCGCGCCGGGCCTCGTGGTCAAGGAAGGCGCCGAGGCGCTCGTCTGCGCGAGCCTTCCGGGGTCCGGCCTGGGCGTCGCCCTGAAGGTCGCCGACGGCGGGTTCCGGGCTGCGGGGCCCGCGATGGTCGAGGTGCTGAGCCAGCTCGATGCGCTCGACCCCGCCGAGCGGCACGCCTTGGCATCGCTCGGCGACCCCGCCGTGCTCGGCGGCGGACGACCGGTCGGCACGATCGAACCGGTCGTGCGGCTCCGCCGGCGCTGAGACTCGGTTGCCGTGGGCTGACCTACCATGCCTCGGATGGACGATGGTGCCCGCGTCGCCGTGCTGAGCGTGCACACCTCGCCCATGGATCAGCCGGGGGCGGGTGATTCCGGCGGCATGAACGTGTACGTGCGGGCCGTCGCCGAGCGATTCGCCAGTCGCGGCGTGGCGGTCGACGTCTTCACGAGGTGTCGTGGGGGAGCAGATCACGAGGTGAAGACGCTCGCGCCCGGTATCCGCGTGGTGAGCGTCAAGGCCGGCCCGTGTGCCCGGGTGCCGAAGGCGGAGCTGCCGCGCTTCCTGCCGGAGTTCCTCGGCGGTGTGCTGCGGATCGCCCACGAGGACGGACGTGGGTACGACATCGTGCATAGCCACTACTGGCTCTCCGGTTGGGTCGGTCGGGCGATGAAGGCGGCCCTCTCCGCGCCGCTCGTCGCCTCGTTCCACACGCTCGGCAAGGTCAAGAACTACTCCCTGGCGCGCGGCGAGGAGCCTGAACCAGACCTGCGTCTGGCGGCCGAGCAGGCGGTGATCGACGATGCAGACCGGATCCTCGCGCCGACGCCGACCGAGGCCGCGCAGCTCGTGGGGCTCTACGGGGCCGACCCGAGCTGCGTGCGACTCGTGCCACCCGGGGTCGATCATCAGCTGTTCGTGCCGGGTGATCGTTCGGCCGCGCGTGAGCGGCTCCACCTGTCGGGTCTGCGCCTCGCGCTGTACGTGGGGAGGCTGCAGCCGCACAAGGGCCCCGATGTGGCGGTGCGCACGCTCGCCGAGGCGGTCGCGCGCGAGCCCGCCGTTGCCGAGCACCTGGTGCTCGCGATCGTCGGTGGGCCGAGCGGCCACGAGAAGGGCGCCGAGGTCGCGCGGCTGCTCGAGCTCGCCTCGGCCTTGGGTGTGAGCGACCGCGTCATGCTCTTCCCGCCCCAGCCGCAGCGGAACCTCGTCGACTTCTACTCGGCGGCCGACGTCGTGCTGGTGCCATCCCGTTCGGAGTCGTTCGGGTTGGTGGCGCTCGAGGCGCAGGCGTGCGGCACGCCCGTCGTCGCGGCCGACGTGGGAGGGCTTCCGTACGTGGTGCGGGACGGCCTGAGCGGGTTCCTCGTCGACGATCATGATCCCGCCGATCACGCCGAGCGGATGCTCGAGATCCTGCGTGACCCCGGGCTGCAGGCGTCGTTCGGTGCGGAGGCGGCCCGCCATGCCCTGCGCTTCACGTGGGACGCGACGACCGACCAGATGATGGCCGTCTACGACGAGATCTTGAAACGAGCCGCGAGGTCGGCGTCGCGACACCGCTGACGGACGCACCCGACGGTGCCGTGCGCCGCGTCACATCCGGGGCCGAATTGTCACTCTTCTTCGCACGCCCCTGACCAGCACGTTCATACTCTGACCTGCGGAAACGTCGGGTTGACCCGGGTCGGGGTCGCCCGTATCGTGCGCCTCGCTCCAAGCAGTCGAAGCATCGACGCGAGGAGATCGACGAGGTCGCGGAGCAGCCGCAAGGAGGCTCCGGGACCGGGAGAACCGACGAAGGCCGCAAGGCCAGACGCGGAACTCCGGGGTCGCAGTCGAAGGCCGCGAGGCCGGAAGCTGCACCTCCCGAGCTTGGCCGACGCTGCAAGGCCGAAGCCGGTTCGGCCCTCGGCGGAACGTCTTCGGGCGGGCCGCAGGGGAACGGTCGGTCACCACCGCGACGAGCGCCCAGGTTGCTTGGAGCACCTGAGCCCGAGAGGCTGAGGGTGGTTGAGCGCTTCGGCGCTCGGCGAGCCCGAAGGTCTCTCGGGCTCTTTGCTTCCCGCTGCCCATCGCGGCTACGGTTCCGGCCATGGGCGCGGAGGCTGAGGGTGGGTCGCGGCGCGGCGACGCAGCGGCGCGGCGTGATCGCATCATCGACGCAGCCATGCGTCACTTCGCCGAGCACGGATACCGCGGCGGCAAGGTCGAAGACATCGCCGTCGAGGTCGGGGTGGCCAAGGGCACGGTCTTCCTCGACTTCGGGTCCAAGGACGGCCTGTTCCTGGCGGCGTACGAACGCGCCGTCTCGATGTTGCCGGCCTGGCTCGATGCCCCCGAGGCGATCATCGCCGATGGGTTCTGGGCGACGCTCGACTGGTGGCTCGAGCACACCGAGGACTTCGTCGAACGCGACCCGGTGCCCAACCGGCTCGCGGTCATCGGTCGGTACGACGCAGGCATGGGCGTGCGGCTTCCGATCGATCGGTTCATGCGGAGCGAAGACCCCTACGGCACCCTGGAGTTCGTCGAGTTCGGAGTGGGGACCGGCGAGGTTCGCGACGACGTCGACGCGGAGATGCTCGCCTCGATGCTCGACTGGGTCGCCGAGCGCTTCCAGGAGGCCCTCGTGTCGGCCGAGCTCGACCCGGGTTTGATCCATCGCCGGCCCGAGCGTCGTGGCATGCGCATCAAGGAGTTCGTCGAGATCCTGCGCCACGGCATCGAGTCACACGATGCCGAGGCATGAGCCGCGTGCGGTAGGTTGTGCCGCATGAGCAGCGACGATGCACGCCGGGTGGCGTTCCTCGGTGGCGGGAAGATGGCCGAAGCCTTGATCTCGGGCCTCATCCGCTCGGGAGGGCGCACCGCCGACGAGATCATGGTCACCAACCGCCGCGAGGAACGCGCCCGCGAGCTCGCGGGCAAGTACGGGGTCACGGCGACCCTCGACAACGCCGAGGCGGTGCGCTGGGCCGACGTGCTCGTGCTGATGACGAAGCCCCAGGACATCGAGTCGCTGCTGCACCAGATCCGCGAGCACGTGCAGCCGCGCGACCGCGTGATCAGCTTCGCGGCCGGCGTGCGCACGTCGTTCGTCGAGAAGCAGCTTCCCGACGACGTGCCGGTCGTGCGCGTGATGTCCAACGTGCCGGTCATGGTCGACGAGGCCATGTCGGTCATCTCGGCGGGGCGATCGGCAGGCGATGAGCACCTCGCGATCGCCGAAGAGCTGCTCGGCACCGTGGGCAAGGTGCTCCGGCTTCCCGAGCAGCACCTCGACGCCGTGACGGCCACCTCGGGAAGCGGACCGGCCTACTTCTTCCTGCTCGCCGAGGCGATGATCGAGGCCTGCATCCTGCTCGGGCTCTCGCGCGACGTTGCGACCGAGCTGATCATCCAGACGATGCTCGGATCGGCCAAGATGCTGCGTGACACCGGCACGCACCCGGTGGAGCTCCGCGAGATGGTGACCTCGCCAGGCGGCACCACGATCGCCGCGATCCGCCATCTCGAGGAAGCCGGCGTGCGTGCCGCGTTCCTGAACGCGATCGACGCAGCGCGCCACCGCTCGCTCGAGCTGGCGCAGGGCGGCGACGACGACGAGTAGAGGAGCGGAACGACCGCATGGGCAGAGGAGATCTCGCGAAGGTGCGCTCGGCGAAGGACCGCCAGCGAAAGAAGAAGTCACGCGACGCGCGCAAGGCCGTCGAGGCAGGAGCCGCGCGCAAGGCCGCCAAGAAGCGGTGACCGAGGCGCCGCAGCTGCGGCGTTACCGAGGGTTCATGGCGGACAGCGACCGCTGGCGGCGATTCAGATTCAGGGACGACGACGTGGTCATCACGACGCCGTCGAAGTGCGGCACCTCGTGGATGCAGACGATCGTCGGCATGCTCATCCTCGGCCGTCCCCGACCTGGACGAACCCATCAGCCGGCTCTCGCCGTGGCTCGACATGCAGATCCACACCGATGAGGAAGTCTTCGGTCGTCTCGAGCGTCAGAGCCACCGACGGTTCATCAAGACCCATACGCCGCTGGACGGCATCCCGCGCCACCCATCGGCGACCTACATCTGCCTGATCCGTCATCCGCTCGACGTGGCGCTGTCCGACCGCGATCACGACGAGAACCAGCGGACCGACGTCGCGGTCGCACTCCGGGTCGCCGCGTCGGGCGAGCCCGATCCCGAGGTCGGCCTCCCGGAACGAGGTCCCGACGACCCTGGTGACTACCTCCGCTGGTTCATCGACAACGACAACCAGCCGACCGGCAGCGGTCCGTACGGATTGGCCGACTACTGCCAGCAGGTCCTGACGTATTGGCACGCCCGTGCATCGCCCAACGTGCACCTGTTCCACTACGCCGACCTGTGGACCTCCCTGGATGATGAGATGCGCCGGGTGGCGGCGGCGCTCGACATCGCCGTCGCGGAAGAGCGCTGGCAGGAGTTCGTCGATGCCGCCCGGCTGGACTCGATGCGATCCCGCGCCGGCGTCACGGCCCCCGACGCCCATCTCGGCATCTGGCGTTCGGCCGAGGGGTTCTTCCGGGTGGGTGGCACCAGGGACTGGGCCTCGCTCCTCACCGAGAGCGATCTCGTCCACTTCCACGGGCGGCTGCGCGATCTCACCGGTGATGCCGCGGCCTGGATCCTGCGAGGGCGGGCCGGGTTCGGGGACAGGACTCCCTGAGGATCCGGCGTGCGTCGCCTCAAGATGCCGCTCAACGATGCCGATTCCACCCAGGATGCTGTCCGCCCGGCGCTTGCTCTCCTCGCTCGGCCTCGCCCTGATCGTCATCGGCCTGACGCCGCTCGACGTCGCCGGGCGCACCTGGGATGGCGAGCGTGGATGCGTGGATCGTCTCGGGGCGCAAGGGCCCGATCGGCGCCACGGTGCACAGCTCTGACGGTGACGGACAGACACTCACACGCCGCATCGTGGCCGGGCGCAAGGTCACGTTCACGATCTCCGCGAAGCGCACGGGAACCGGGCGGAGCTCCGTGACGTTCCTCGGTTGCGCCGGAGCGCCGGGGTTCGCGGTGACCTACCGGCTTCCCGACGGCACCGTGGTCACGCTCGACGTGACCGGGAGGGGCTACGCCTACCGCCAGGTCGACGTCGGGCAGATCGTGCGCATGCGACTGACGGTCGACACGGCGCCGAGCAGGGCGGGTGACGAGGCGTTCTGCGGGGTGGGCGCCTATACGCCCGACCGCGGTGACGTGGTCGGTGCCCGCATCGTCGCGGTGTAGTCGTCCGTCTTCCGACGCGTCGATACGGCGGGTGGTCAGCGTGTCGCGATGCGGTTCCGCAGCGTGCCGATGCCCTCGGCGGCCAGCTCCACGAGCGCTCCCGGCCACAGGCGGCGCGACGGGTCGGCGTCATCGTCGATCGCCGGGAACGGTCCGAGCGCGAACGCATCGCCGCGCTCGAGCACGGCGTGTTCGCGACACCGACGCGATCAGCTCGAACAGCGAGGTCGCGGTGCCGTTGAGGTTCCCCTTCATCACGTCGCGCTCGTCGACCTTCACCTGCACGAACGTCGTCTGCGGGATCCAGCTCGTCCGCGGTGACGACGCACGGTCCGACCGAGATGGGCACGCCATCGGCCGACTCGACCGGCGCGCCGTCGGCGGAGCGAGCCCTCCAGTCGTTCACGAGCGTGTAGCCGAACACCTCGGCGCGAACCTCGTCGGGGGTGATCCTCGACGCCTCGTTGCCGATGATCGCTGCGACCAGCGGCTCGTAGTCGAGCCATGCCGCTCCGTCGGGCCAGGGCACGGCCTGCTCGGGACCCACGATGCGCCGATCGACGTCCATGGCCCGCGGCGAGAGGAGCGACGCTGGGAACAGCGGGGTCAGGATGCGAGGGGTCGGCACACGCCAGTTCCACGCATCGTCGCGTTCCAGGGCGGCACGGGCGGCATCCATGACGCTGCCTCGGCTGCTCGAGACCAGATCCTCGAGGGTGGCGGGGAAGGCCGGATGCCCGACAACGTCGGGAAGGTCGACCACCTCGCCCTCGATGATCGCTCCCAGTCGCCGGTGCCCCCCCCGGTCGTAGGTCACGAGCCTCATCAGGGAGCCGAAGCATACGCCCGTCGGGTCGCGATTTCCGGCTTTTCGGGCTACCGGATCCGATCATCGTTCGACGGCGAAGAGGGCCCACGTGCCGGGGACGCCCTTGAGGGTGTGCTCCCCCCGAGGCACGAAGGTGTTGCCGGATCCGGCCACGAGATCGGTCACGGTGCGGGACACGAGTACCTCTCCAGGCTCGGCTTGGCTCATCACCCTCGCGCCGATCACGACGGCGATCCCGGCCGGCTTCGGGCCCAGCAACTCGCACTCTCCGGTGTGCAGACCGGCGCGGACCTGCAGCCCTCGATCGGCGGCCTCCGCGACGATCGCCTTCGCACACTCGATCGCCCGCGCAGGACCGTCGAACCGGCAGAAGAAGCCGTCGCCCGCGCTGTCGACCTCGGTGCCCCTGAAGCGCGTCAGAGCCCGGCGCACGTCGTCATGGTGCTGCCCGAGCACGTCCTTCCACGCCCGGTCGCCGATCGCAGCCGCCATCGAGGTCGAATCGGTGAGGTCGGTGAACAGCAAGGTCGCGAGCACGGATTCCGGCACGACCGGCACCGTCCCCTCCTTCACGGCCCCGATGATCAGCTCGGCGAGCTGTTCGCCGTCGACGTACGGGTCGACGCCGGAGCTCGGGAGGGCGACGGACTGACGCCCCTGGGATGCGCTCCGCCACCGCCAGCGCTGCCTCGCTGCTGTCGGCCGGATACGCGACGAGCGTCGGAACCCGGATCGTCGGAAGCACGTCGCTCATGTCGGTCTCCAACTGCATCCGCGTGAATGCCGCGGCTCCGCTCGGGCTCACGGCTGCGCGCTGCATCCAGACGAACCAATCCAAGAGGTCGGGGTCGTGGCTGTAGTTGGGGCTGATCTCCCTCGCGAAGTCCTCCATCCAGGTCCGTTCTCCCCAATGCTCGCGAGCCTCGCGCACCAAGGCATTCTTCGTCTCTTCGTCCTCGTCGAAGGTCGTGTACGGCCAGTGCAGGATGAGGTTGCGGCAACGTTCGGGATGCGTCGAGGCGAACAGCGCGCAGACGTTGGCGCTCTCGGCGACCCCGAACAACGACGTCTGGTCCAGCCCCGTCGCGTCGAGGACCGCGTTGATGTCATCCATCCGTGACTCGAGCGTCACGATGCGCGGGCGGTCCGACAGACCGGTCCCGCGAGGGTTGTAGACGATCAGGTGGAGATGTTCCGAGAGGCGGTCGAGGAACGCACGGGTGTGTGGCGCCGTCCAGAGCGCCTCGATCGTGCAGAGGTGCGGCGCGTAGATGAGGGGAGGACCGTCGCCGACCGACTGGTAGGCGATCGCGACGCTTCCCGAGCGGGCGTAGCGAACGTCCGGGATATCCACCGGAGCATCCTGCCACAGCCCGCGATGCCGACCTGCGGATGGGCGGGCCGATGGACGCTCGGCTAGCATGGCGCCCTCGCGCCGATCCGCCGTTCCGCGTGTCGCGCACGATCGAAGGAGGTTCCGCGATGACCGAGAAGTTCCGGATCACCTACGCGACCATGTCGGCCGACAACGAGGAGCTGCAGGCGACCTACGACGACGCCGCCGAGCGCGCCCGAGCCGAGCTCGGCAAGGACTATCCGGTGATCGTGAACGGCGAGGAGCGCTGGCGCGACGAGAAGTACGAGGAACCGTCGCCGATCGACTCCGACATCATCATCGGGCGTTTCTCCCAGGCCACGACCGAAGACGTCGACGACGCCGTGGCGGCCGCGAAGGGCTTCCAGCTCGAGTGGGACCGCATGGGCTGGCAGGAGCGGGTGCGTATCCTGCGCAACGTCGCCGACATCATGGAAGACCGCGTCTTCGACCTCGCCGCGCTCATGGCCTACGAGGTCGGCAAGAGCCGGCTCGAGGCGCTCGGCGACGTGCAGGAGACGGCGGAGCTGATCCGCTGGAACTGCGACGAGATGGAGAGCCACGACGGCTTCCGCGTGCCGATGAGCGGCATGGGGGCCGCGGGGGACTACTACGACGTGCTCCGGCCGCACGGCGTGTGGGCCGTCATCAGTCCCTTCAACTTCCCGATGGCCCTGTCGGGCGGCCCGTCGAGCGGGGCCCTGGTGGCGGGCAACACCGTCGTGCTGAAGCCCTCGAACCAGGGCGCGCTGCTCGGCTACAAGCTCTACGAGTGCTACCGCGACGGTGGCGTGCCGCCGGGAGCGTTCCACCTGGTGACGGGGCGGGGCGCCGTGGCCGGCGACCACCTGTGGCACCACCCCGACGTGAACGGCATCACGTTCACCGGGTCCTACCCGGTGGGCATGGACATCTACAAGCACTTCTCCACCGACGTGCCCAAGCCGGTGATCTGCGAGATGGGCGGCAAGAACCCCACGATCGTCACGAAGAACGCCGACCTCGACAAGGCGACCGACGGTGTGCATGCGCAGCGCCTTCGGCTTCGGCGGGCAGAAGTGCTCGGCGAACTGCAGCGCGTCTACGTCGAGCGCGAGGTCTACGACGACTTCCTGTCACAGCTCAAGACGAAGGCCGAGGCGATCAAGGTCGGCAACCCGATCGAGCGCGACGTCTACATGGGTCCGATCATCAACGAGCCCGCGCTGGAGACCTACGAGGAGGCCGCCGAGGAAGCCCGCAAGAACGGCACGATCGTCACCGGCGGGCAGCGCATCACCGAGGGCGACTTCGGCCGCGGCCTGTTCGTCGAGCCCACGATCGTCGAGGTACCCGAGGACAGCTGGATCTGGCGCAAGGAGCTGTTCGTGCCGTTCGTGGCGGTGGCGCCGTTACGAGGAGCTCGACGAGGCGATCGAGAAGGCCAACGACACCGAGTACGGCCTCACCGCGGGCCTGTTCAGCGAGGACCGCAGCGAGATCGACGAGTGGCTCGACCGCATCCAGGCCGGCGTCGTCTACGTGAACCGCCGCGCCGGGCTCGACCACGGGAGCCTGGCCGGGCGTGCAGCCCTTCGGAGGCTGGAAGGGCTCGGGCACGACCGGCAAGGCCGGCGGCGGTCCCTACTACGTGCTGCAGTACCTGCGCGAGCAGTCGCGGACGGTGATCGAGGAGTGAGCCTGGAGGACATGGAGCTCGAGGGGCTCGCCGCGCACGCGCAGGCCCAAGCTCATCACGGAGGTTCCCGGCCCGGAGGCGATGGCGCGTATCGAGCGCGACCGCAGGGTCACGTCGCCGTCGCTCCCTCGCGCGTACCCGTTCGTGCCCCGCCGCGGGGCGGGTTCCATCGTCGAGGACGTCGACGGCAACATCTTCCTCGACCTCAACGCCGGCATCGCGGTCACCAGCACCGGCCATTGCCACCCGCGGGTCGTCGAGGCCGTGCAGCGTCAGGCGACCCAGCTGCTGCACTACTCGGCGAGCGACTTCTTCCTGCCGATCTACTCCGACGTGTGCGAGCGGCTCGACGCGATGGCGCCGTTCGGAGGGGCCCGGGCGCGGAGCTTCCTCACGAACTCCGGGACCGAGGCGGTCGAAGCCGCGATCAAGCTCGCGCGGTTCTCGACGGGTCGCCAGTACCTGATCGGCTTCTACCAGTCGTTCCACGGCCGCTCGATGGGGTCGGTCACGCTCACCGCGTCGAAGGCGCGGTACCGCACGAACTTCGGGCCGTTGATGCCGAGCGTCTACCACTCGTTCTACGGTGACTTCGACTACCTCGAGCAGGTGCTGTTCAAGCGCATCGTCTCACCGACCGAGGTCGCCGCGATCGTCGTCGAGTCATGGCTCGGCGAGGGCGGGTACGTGCTGCCCCCCGAGGGATGGTTCACGTACCTGCGCGAGCTCTGTGACCGGCACGGCATCCTGCTCGTCTGCGACGAGGTGCAGTCGGGCATGGGGCGCAGCGGCACGATGTGGGCGATCGAGCAGGAAGGCGTGACGCCCGACATCGTCACCGCCGGCAAGGGCATCGCGAGCGGGCTTCCGCTCGGCGCGATGATCGCGCGCGACGACCTGATGACATGGGAGCTCGGCGCGCACGGTTCGACCTACGGCGGCTCGCCACTCTCGTGCGCCGCAGCCCTCGCGACGTTCGACGTCATCGACGAGGAAGGGCTGATGGCCAACGCGTCGGCGGTGGGCGAGGTGCTGCTCGACGGTCTCCGCGAGATCGCCGGGCGACACCCGGTCGTCACCGACGTGCGCGGACGGGCGCTGTGGATCGGGGTGTCGTTCGACGACCACGATCGGAGCGCCGCGGTCGAGCAGGCCGCGTTCCGGCGCGGGCTGTTGGTGCTCGGATGCGGCGACGACGCCATCCGCATCTCGCCCGCACTCGTGTTCCGCGAGGACCAAGCGCGGGTCGCCCTCGAGATCTTCGAGGAAGCGGTCGCCGAGGTCGAAGCCGTCGGAACGTAGGCTGCCGACCACCGTGCAGACCGCGTTCATGGAGGCGCCCGGTTGGGGCGGCCCGAGCATGTGGTCGCAGGACTCCATGATCGTGATGGCCGACCCTGAGGGCAACGAGTTCTGCGTGGAACGCGGCCCGGGCGACGAGCCATGAGCTCGACGATCGACACACTCACGGTCGACTGCACCGACCCCGGAGTGGTCGGACGATTCTGGGCTGAGGCCCTGGGTTGGCGGATCGTCGACCAAGGCGATGGCGAGCTCGAGATCGTCGACCCCGCGGGCCTCGACCGTCCGATGCTGTTCCAGGTCGTGCCGGAGCCGAAGTCGGCCAAGAACCGCTGGCACCTCGACCTCCGTCCGCGAACATCGATGGCGGACGAGGTCACCCGGCTCGTGCACACAGGTGCGAGTGTCCTCGAACGCATCGACGAACGTGACGGTTCCTGGACGGTGATGCTCGATCCTGAGGGCAACGAGTTCTGCGTGCTGCTGGGTTCCGAGGATGGCTGGTCGCCCGATGAGCGAGGGAGCGTGTGACGGCGTCGAAGCTCACCACGATGCAGGACGCTGTACGCGAGCTCGTGCGCGACGGCGACACCGTGGCGATCGAAGGCTTCACCCACCTGATCTGCTTCGCGGCGGGGCACGAGATCATCCGTCAGCGGCGCCGAGACCTCACGCTCGCCCGCATGACGCCCGATGTCGTCTACGACCAGATGATCGGGGCGGGCGTCGCGACGAAGCTCATCTTCAGCTGGATGGGCAACCCCGGGGTCGGCAACCTGCACGCGGTGCGCAGGCGCATCGAGCATGCCGACCCCGCCCCGCTCGAGATCGAGGAGTACTCGCACTTCGGCATGGTCTGCCGGTACATGGCTGGCGCGGCGAACCTGCCGTTCTTCCCGATCCGGAGCTACTACGAGTCCGACATCCCCACGGTCAATCCCAAGATCGTGCCCATGACCTCGCCGTACGACGACGCCGACGAGGTCTACGTCGTGCCGCCGCTGCGCCCCGATGTCGCGATCGTGCATGCCCAGCGGGCCGACGACGCCGGGGACACGCAGATCTGGGGGCTGCTCGGGTGTCAGAAGGAAGTCGCGTTCGCCGCCGACAGGGTGATCGTCGTGGTGGAAGAGGTCGTCGACGAGTCGGTGATCAGGCGTGACCCGAACCGAACGGTGATCCCCGGCGCCGTCGTCGACGCCGTCGTGGAGGAGCCGTTCGCGTGTCATCCCTCGTTCGCACAGGGCTACTACGACCGCGACAACCGCTTCTACCTGGAGTGGGATCGCATCGCCAAGGAGCAGGACGGGCTTGACTCCTGGCTCGACGAGTGGGTCTACGGGCTCGCGAACCACCGGGAGTACGTGGAGAAGTTCGGCGCCGCGCACTGGGATTCGCTTCGTCCGGGCTCCGCGCCGAGTGGTGAGGTCGACTACGGCAGGTACGCATGAGTGGGCGTGCCGGCGACCTCGGCTACTCCAAGTCGGAGCTCATGATCGCAGCCAGCGCGCGCCTGCTGGGAGGCGTCTCGAACTGCTTCGTGGGCGTCGGCCTGCCGAACATCGTGTGCAACCTCGCCCAGCGGACGGTGGCGCCGCGCCTCCAGCTCGTCTACGAGTCAGGGGCATACGGGGCGCGGCCCGAGCGGCTTCCGCTGTCGATCGGCGACCCGACGCTCGCGACCGGCTCGACGGCGGTGACGAGCATGTTCGAGCTGTTCGCGTTCTACCTGCAGGCGGGGCTGATCGACGCGGCCTTCCTGGGCGGCGCGCAGATCGACCGGCACGGCAACCTCAACACGACCGTGATCGGCGGGTACGAGCAGCCGAAGGTGCGGCTGCCCGGGTCGGGCGGGGCCTGCGAGATCGCGATCCACGCGAGGCAGGTGCTGGTGATCATGCGCCAAGCCCGACGATCGTTCGTGGAGCGGCTCGACTTCCGCACGAGTCCGGGACACAGCGGCGACCCGGCGCACGACGCGGCCCGGGGTTGGCACGGGAGCGGTCCGACGAGCGTCGTCACCGATCTCGCGACCTACTCGTTCGACGACGGCGACGGGTGAGATGACGCTGCGCACCACCCACCCGGGGATCACGGTCGACGAGGTGCGCGACAACATGGGCTGGCATCCGATGATCGCCGACGATCTCGGGGAGACACCTCCTCCGAGCGACGAGGAGCTGCGCTTGATCCGCGAGGAGCTGGATCCGGGAGGGGTCTACACGTCATGACCACGGCCGCCGGTGCGTTCGACGTGATCGAGCCTCCTGTGTGGTTCGGCCCGCTCCGGGAGCCGTCATGGCTCGTGCCGCGCGTGCGCGACGACGCGCCCCGGGTCGTGGTCTGCGCCGAGACGTGGGGCGACCAGCCGGTCGATGGTCACGGCCGGGATCTGCGCCTCGGCCTGCCGATGTATCTCGCGGAGGCGATCCGATTCGGCACCGACGCCCGAGCCGCCTCGCTGGCGGGGGCGATGGGCAGAGCGGACCCCACCCCCGACGCTGACATCGTCGTGCGGACCGCGGTCGCGCCCGACGGTGACGCGTCGGTCCGGGTACGCGTGCTCGACGGCTCGGGCGCCGCGCTCGACGAGGTCGTCCGCGAGGCGCGTGACGCGGCCACGCTCGGCGATGCGCTCGCCGGTCTGCCGCGCGCCTGCACCGATACGATCGCTCGCGCGGGGGTGCGGCCCATCTGGAACTCGCTCTACACGCTGCCCCAGGGGGCGTCGCTCGTCGCCTACGTTCGGGGACTACGGGCGTGCCGACGCATCACCGAGGAAGCCTTGCCGTCGACGGCCGATGCCGCCGCCGTGGCCGAGCGCCGCGACGACGTGCACTCGACCCTCACGGCGCTCGGATCCCTCGCGACCAGCACCACGGAAGCCTTCCCGGCGTTGCTGTTCTTCGGTGGGGTGCTCGCCGCGCACGACGTCGGAGCTCCGATGGTCGGTGAGTTCCGGCTGCCCGTGAACTCGCGATCGACGACGGCCACGCAGCCGTTCGACCCGGTCTTCGCCATGAGCGCGTTGGCGCTGCGCATCTTCGGGGACCGCGCGACGAGCGATCGGCGTCTCGGCGCGTTGCAGACAGCCGACGGTGATGGCATGCGCGCATGGATCGATGTCGTGCGCACGGTCGCATGAGCCACGTCTTCCCACGGGTGCTGGACCGTGAGCTCCCGGTTGCCGTCGGCGCGACGGGAGCGTGGATCACGACCGCCGACGGGGCTCGGTACCTCGACGCCGCGGGAGGTGCCATCGTCGTGAACGTCGGGCACGGCGAACGACGCGTGATCGACGCGATCGGGACACAGCTCGAGCGGACCCAGTACGTGCACGGCACGATGTTCACGACCGGTGCCGTCGAGGCGTACGCCGATGCGCTCTCACCGCTGCTTCCCGTGGACGATCCGCGCGTGTACCCGGTCTCAGGCGGGAGCGAGGCGGTCGAGACGGCCTTGAAGCTGGCGCGGAGCTACCACCTGGCTCGGGGTGAGGGCACGAGGTTCGTCGTGATCGGTCGGCGCAGCTCGTACCACGGGAACACGCTCGGGGCGCTCGATGCGAGCGGCAAGGAACCTCTCCGCAAGCCGTACACGCCGTGGCTCGGCCGGTTCCTGCATGCCCCGGCTGCCTACGAGTACCGCTGTGAGAATCCGCACCACCCGTCGGCGTGCGGGGCGTGGCACGCCGCTGAGCTCGAGCGCATGATCGTGCAGGCGCCGCCGAACGCCGTCGCCGCGTTCATCGCCGAGCCGGTGGCCGGCGCGACGCTCGCGGCGGCGGTGCCGTGCGAGGACTACTGGCCGGCGATCGTCGACGTCTGCCGGCGACACGGCGTGCTCGTGATCGCCGACGAGGTCATGACCGGCATGGGGCGCACGGGCGCGTGGTTCGGCATCGAGCGGTGGGGGGTACGGCCCGACATCATCACCGCCGGAAAAGGCACGACGAGCGGGTACGTTCCGTTCGGTTTCGCCGCCGCCAGCCGTGAGGTGTTCGAGGCGGTGTCGACGACCGGCTTCGTGCACGGCTTCACGTGGTCGCACAACGGCCTGGGCGCTGCCGCGGCCGGCGCGGTGTTGCAGGTGCTGCGCGACGACGACCTGGTGGCGCGAGCCGCGTCGACGGGCGAGCGACTGCGGGCGGGGCTCGCCGACGCCCTGGCTGACCTGCCGATGGTGGGCGACGTGCGGGGGCTCGGCATGATGATCGGCATCGAACTCGTGCGCGACGCCGCTACCAAGGAGCCCTTCGACCGCAAGGATCGGGTCACCGAACGTGTCATGCAGGCAGCGCGGGAGAGCGGCCTGCTGCTCTACTCCTCGACGGCGCACGTCGACGGGCGCGACGGCGACCTCCTCATGCTGGGTCCGCCGTTCACGATCTCCGACGACGACGCCGACGCGATCGTGGAGCGCACCGCCGCCGCGGTGCGGTCGGTTGCATGACCGAAGGTTGCGGCAGCCGATGAGCGGCACCGCCGGCCTCGTGGTCGCGCCCGGCGCCGGGGCCTACGACCACGGGCCGGGTCACCCGTTGCGCCCCGCCCGGGTGTTGCTCACCTGGGAGCTCATCGAGGCCTACGGCATGCTCGAGCACGACACGGTCGCCCGGCTCGGTGCCGATCCGGCCGACGACGCGACGCTCGGGCTCGTGCACACCCCAGGATTCATCGATGCCACACGTCGCGCGGGACACGGGCTGGAGGGGCCGTGGGGCCGGTTCGGCTACGGACCGGGCGACAACCCCATCTTCGATCGGATGCACGAGGCGGCTGCGATCGTGGCGGGCGCGTCGCTCGAGGCCGCCCGCGCCGTGCTCTCGGGCGACGTCGCGCATGCGTTCAACGCGCCCGGCGGCCTGCACCACGCCATGCCCGATCGCGCCTCGGGGTTCTGCGTCTACGACGACCCGGCCATCGCGATCGCGTGGCTCCTGACGCAGGGCGTGGAGCGTGTCGCCTACGTCGACGTCGACGTCCACCATGGCGACGGCCCGCAGGCGATCTTCTGGGACGAGCCACGCGTGCTCACGGTCTCGATCCACGAGCACGCTCCGGAGCTGGGATTCTTCCCCGGCACCGGCGGCAGGAGCGAACGCGGCGGCCCCCAGGCTCCCGACTCGGCGCGCAACGTGCCGCTCTCGCCGGGCACCGCCGACTCGGGGTGGCTCGCCGCGTTCCGCGAGGAGGTGTTGCCCACCGTGCGGTCGTTCGGCCCTGACGTGCTGGTCACCCAGCTCGGCTGCGACACGCACGAGAGCGATCCGCTCGCGCACCTGCGCCTCACGACGGACACGTACCGGGCGACCGCGGAGCTGCTGCACGAGCTCGCGCACGGTGCTGCCGCAGGAAGGTGGATCGCCACCGGTGGCGGTGGCTATCAGTGGGCGCGGGTCGTGCCGAGAGCGTGGACGATCTACTTCTCCGAGATGGCCGGGGTCTCCGTGCCCGACGAGCTTCCGGCGGCCTGGATCGAGCGAGCGGAAGCCGCGCTCGGCGATGCCGTGCCGCCGACCCTGTCCGACACGAGGCCGGCATGAGCGAGGGAACGGCCCAGACGCGCGCACCGAGCACCAAGCTCGTCTGTACGCTCGGCCCTTCGACGAACACACCCGCGTTCGTGCGTGGGCTCGTCGCGGCCGGCGCGTCGGTGTTCCGGGTGAACTTCTCACACGGCTCCCCCGACGATCACGAGCGAGCCGTTGGACTCGTGCGGCAGGCCGAGGCCGAAGGCGACCGTGCGCTCTCGGTGCTCGCCGATCTGCCGGGCCCGAAGGTCAGGCTCGCCACGATGGAACCCGACCCGTTCCGCTTCCTGCCGGGTCAACCGTTCGAGCTCCGGCGTGAGGGGCCCGGCGACGAGGGTGGCACATCGACGACCTACCCGGATCTCGCGAACGATCTTCGTCCGGGGGATCGCGTCCTGCTCGCCGATGGCGCGGTCGAGCTGGTGGTGCGAACGATCGACGGTGGAACCGTGGGGACCGAGTGCGTCCGCGGTGGCATCGCGCGAACCGGTCAGGGGGTGAACGTGCCGGCCGAGCGGCTGAGCCTTCCGGCCGTCACCGATCGCGATCGGGAATGTCTGGCCCGGGCGCTCGATCTCGCGGTCGACATGGTCGCCCAGTCGTTCGTGCGGGCCTCCGGTGACCTGCTCGAGCTGCGCGCGATCATGGGCGAGCGTGCCGTGCCGGTCGTGGCCAAGATCGAGACGAAGCCCGCGATCGAGAACGTCGACGCGATCCTCGAGGTGGCCGACGCCATCATGGTGGCCCGGGGCGACCTCGGGGTCGAGCTTCCGATGGAACAGATCCCGCTGCTGCAGAAGGACCTGCTGCGCCGGGCGCGCGATGCCGGCTGTCCCGTCGTGGTCGCGACGCAGATGCTCGAATCGATGACGCGTGCTCCGAGGCCGACGCGTGCCGAGGCGTCCGACGTGGCCAACGCCGTGCTCGACGGCGCCGACGCGATCATGCTCTCGGGAGAGACCGCGATCGGTGACTACCCGTTCGAGGCAGCCGCAGCCGCGACGAGGATCGCCGCCGCCGTCGAATCACGCGCCGCCGACTACCGGGCCGCCCAACCAGCCTGCCGGCACCGGGGCGAAGCAGCCGCGGTCGCGCATGCCGTCGCTGCCGTCGCCACCTCCGAATCCGACGTCGTGGCGATCACCTGCTACACCGAGACCGGTCGCACCGCGCGGCTGCTCTCGGCCGAACGCCCGTCGAGCCCGATCTACGCCTTCATGCCCGATCCGCTCGTGCGCAGGGTCTCCACGTTGCACTGGGGCGTGGTGCCGCTTCCGTCCGATCGTCCGCACGACACCGATGCCATGATCGCGCTCATGGACGCAGGCGTGCGCGACCGTGGCCTGGTGGCTCCCGGCGAGTTGGTGGTCATGGCGGCGTCCTCGCCGGTGGGGCGGACCAGGACGAACATGCTCAAACTGCACCAGGTGGGCTCACCCGTCCGCTGAGGCATCCTCGTCGAGCGCATCGATCGTCCAGCCTTCGAGCCAGGTGAGGTACACGTAGAGCGAGAACATCTGGGCAGCCTCGTCGTCGCCCTCGAAGTCGGCCTCGACCGAGTCCTCGGTCACGCCGATCCGGGTGCCGATCACGAGTCGGATCGAGTTCAGCGAGCCGAGCCATGCGAGCAGCTCGTCCTCGGTCAGCTCGTCGGCGCCGAGCGTGCGTTCCACGGTGTCGAGCGCCTCCAGCTTGCCGAGGAGCAGGTCGCCGCCGTGGCGATGCTCGTACTCCAGGTTGCCCAGCACGTCGTCGGGCAGCGCGGGCGGGAACATCCGCGCCACCGCTTCGTCGCTCGAGGGGTGCTCGGAGGTGAGCAAGGTCCTCAGCTGCTCGCTGAAGGTGCCCACGGCGTCTCGTTCCCGCGCCGAGAGCCGCAGGCCGAACCGATCGGGTTCCAGGCGATGAACCGGGCCCTTCCTGAGGCGCATCAGCGGTCCTTCTGCATCGTCGCCCACAAGCCGTAGGCGTGCAGGCGGGCGACGTCGCGCTCGGCCTCGTCCTTCGTGCCGTTCGACA
The DNA here is from genome assembly GCA_963790335.1 of uncultured Actinomycetes bacterium. GTDB lineage: Bacteria > Actinomycetota > UBA4738 > UBA4738 > HRBIN12 > JAOUEA01. The sequence continues at coordinate 70,551 of CAWBOB010000003.1, forward strand.
CGACCGCCTTGCCCTTGGTGTGCACGTCCCACATCAGCTTCTCGGCCTTCGCCCTGGGGAAGCCGAACAGCTTCTGGAAGACCCAGGTCACGTAGTTCATCAGGTTGATGGGGTCGTTCCACACGAGCACGATCCACGGCACGTCGGGCTCGATGTGCTCGACGACATCCGGCCGGCCGATCTCCACGGGCGCCGTGCTCGCGGCCGACGGGGACGGGGGTTCCGCTCTGCGATGCTGCACCCATGGACGTTATCGAACGCCACGTTCGGCGCCTTCCCGCGCTCGACGGCCGGTGGAACCCCGGGCCGCATGAGCGAGCCCAGCTGCTCGAAGCGCTGTGCGACGGCGACGTGGCCGGCACCGCCACCCATCCGCTCGACAACGTGCGCGCGAACGCGCTCATGCTGATCGACGGAGACCCCGACAAGCTGTTCGGCCTGTCGGGCCTGCCCGGCACGTTCGACCTCGACGGCATCCTCGACCTGGTGGCCCTCGAGGCGGGCGCAGCCTATCGATCGGGAGGCCCTGGACGGCCCGGTCGAGATCACCCCCGAGCCGATCCTCGAAGCGTGCGAGGCGATGGGTGACCGGCTGTCTCGCGCCGCCCGCGGTGGCGAGCGCGTCGCGCTCGCCACCGGGCACCCGGTGGGGCTCTCGCTGCTCTACCACGCGCTCGATCGGCTCTTGGTCGACCATGGTGCCCGGGTGACGCGGCTCGCGAACGGTGAACGGTGGCGCGATCCGCATCTCGCCCACGACTGGTTCGTCGACCACTGGGGCCACGTGGGCATGCTCACCGATGGCGAACGCCCGCGTCACACGCACCTTCCCGATCCGATGCAGCGCATGCTGGCCGAGGGACATCCCGACCTGGTGGTGGCCGATCACGGGTTCGCCGGCGCGGCGATCGAGGCGGGGGTCGAGACCCTCTCGATCGCCGATGTGAACGACCCCGCCTTGATCGTGGCGAAGGCGCAGGGACGAACCGACATCGTCGTGGTCATGGACGATCATGTGGAACCGGGCGCGTACTGGCCCTGCTTCCAGGCCATCGCATCGAGGTTCTGAGCTATCGGGCTGCGCGCGAGCGGCCAAGACTCGGGCCTCGACCGAGGGGGTATCCAGCGCGGGCCTCGAACGCCTACAATCCGGCCATCGTGAAGCGAGAACCCTTCACCGAGGCTCGGCTGAAGACCGTCAACGAGGTCGCAGACCTGTTGCGCGTATCCAGGATGACCGTCTACCGCATGATCAAGACAGGAGAGATGCCCGCCGTGAGGGTGGGCCGGAGCTATCGGCTCCGATCCGAGGACGTCGACACCTACCTGACGGAGCGGTACACCGAAGCCGGCTGAGGGCCCGGCTTTCCACCGCTCCCGCGCGACCCGCGCTCAGCCGACCTCCGTGGAGCACGGAGGGGCGCATGAACGAGCACGAACGGCTCGTCGATCGAGCTGCTCGCGAAGCAGGCACCGTCATGTTCGTGGGCGGGCTCGACGCCGGGAAGAGCACCCTGGCGCGGGCGACCGCGGCCTTCGCGCTGCGGCGCGGGCGGACCGTCGCCTACCTCGACGCCGACGTGGCCCAGAAGACCGTCGGGCCGCCCGCCACCGTCGGGATGAAGCACGTGCGCGAGCCCGACGATCTCACGCTCGATCGGCTCTCCCATGCCGATGCGCTCGGGTTCGTCGGGGCGACCAGCCCCCAGGGCCACGTGCTCTCCCTCGTGGGCGCGCTCGCCCGACTGCGCGACCGGGCCCGCAGCGAGGGCGCCGATCTGATCGTGGTCGACACGAGCGCCATGGTGAGCGGCATCTGGGGTCAGCTCGTGAAGTACTACAAGGTCGACGCCCTCGAGCCCGACCTCGTCGTCGGGCTGCAGCGTGGCGAGGAGCTGGAGCCCGTGCTCGGCGTCATCCAACGGTTCTTCGGCGTCGAGCTGGTCACGCTTCCGGTGCATGCCGGCGTCGTGTCGACGAGCGTCGAGGAGCGATCCGGTCAGCGCGAACGATCGATGGCGGCCTACTTCGGGCACGAGCTGCAGCGGTTCCGGGTGAAGCCGACCGTGTTCATGCCATCGTTGCCGCCGCTGTTCGACCTGGGCGAGCTCGACCGGCTCCTGGTGGGCCTCTCCGATGGACACGGGGGATTCACCGGACTCGGCTACCTCGAGTACGTGCCCGAGGATCAGGGGCTGCGTTTGATCTCTCCTGTGGCAGAGCCGCCGAAAGCGCTTAGACTGGGCTCCGTTCGTCTGGAGGACAGCTTCCGGGTGAAGCGCGTCGACCTCCGGAATCTCTTCGGAACCGAGTGAAAGGGCTCCCTTGCCGTCGCTGATCAAGAAGCGCCGCAAGAAGATGCGCAAGAAGAAGCACAAGAAGCTCTTGAAGCGCACACGGCACCAGCGCATGAAGCTGGGCAAGTAGCTCCGGCTTCGCTCGTGCGCGCCTTCGGGAAGCGTTGTGCCCCCGTCTCCGCCGCGCTGGTGGTGTCGGTGCTCACCCTCGTGGCGTGCGGTCCGTCGTCGCCCTCTCCGTCGCCGGGCTCGCGTGCCGTGCGCTTCACCTCCACCGGAGGAACCGAGCTGGCCGGGCGCCTGTTCGAGGCCGACGGCGCCACGGCGGGGGTCGTGCTCGCCCACATGCGCCTGGGCGACCAGTCGTCGTGGTTCGGCTACGCCGAGACCCTCGCCGACGACGGTTACCGGGTGCTGACGTTCAACTTCCGCGGATACTGCCCCGAAGGCGGCGCGGGTTGCTCCGGCGGCCGGACCGACCTGCCGCTGCTCTGGCGCGACGTGCTCGCCGCCGTGCGCTTCCTGCGCTCGACGGGCGTCGGCCGCGTGGGCGTGATCGGCGCGAGCATGGGGGGAACCGCGGCGCTGGTCGCATCGGCGCAGCCCGCCTCGCGCATCGGGGCCGTGGCCACGCTGTCGGCGCCGACGTCGATCGAAGGCCTGGCGGTCTCGTCGGAGACGCTCGTGGCGGTGCCGTCCGCGAAGCTGTATGTCGCCGGCACCGGCGACGCGGCCGCGGCGGCCGATGCCCAGTCGCTGTACGCCCTCAGCGTGCCACCGAAACGGGTCGAGATCGTGCCGTCGGAGGACCACGGCACCGACCTGCTCGACGGCAACCAGGGGCCGAACGTGCGCCAGATCCTGCAGGGCTGGCTCGCCCGGTTCCTACCGGTTCAGGAGCCCGCCCGCGAGGAGACCTGAGCCGGGGCGTCGCGGTCAGCCTGAGCCCGGCGTGACGCCGACGCTCGAACTCGGGCTGGGCATCTGCCCGGGGCTGGAGGGGCCGGGGAGCGGATCGCCGCTGCCGCCGGCGATGATCAGCTGCGCCACGCCGGCCGCGCCGATGAGCGCGAAGAGCACGATGATCATGATCAAGGTCGGACGCCGCATGAGCGGAGCCGAGGCTAGCAGGCCGCGTCGTCGCGACCGCCCGCCGCGTCGCCGGAGCCGTGGCCGCGGCGCGACGCGACGTCGCTCGCGACCGGGGTGAGTCCCAGGGCGCGCTCGCTCCATGTGCGCATGCGCACCATGACCTCGCGCAGGCGTTCCGGGTCGGTCAGGTACGTCCGCAGGTCGACCTCGAGGGAGACGGAGGCTTCGTAGTCGGACGCCCTGAGATCGCGGCAGAAGGCGTCGAGATCGAGCACGCCGTCTCCGGGAGGAAGGTGCGAATCCCACCCCTTGCCGGCGTTGTCCGACAGGTGCACATGGCGCAGCCGGTCGCCGAAGCGCCGTCGCACGTCGACAGGATCGTGCTGCGCGACAGCGGCGTGGCTCGTATCGAGCACGAGATGCGGCAGCCCCTCGAGCTCGTCGAGATCCTGGTTCGCGTGGAAGGTCACGCTCCGTCTGCCCATGCGGACGGGGAACATGTTCTCGATCGCGACCGTCACGCCCGTGCGCTGCTCGAGCACCGGCAGCGTCTCGTCGAGCCATCGCCGGTACGGCCGCTGCCATCGGAACGGTGGATGCATCACCACCACCGGCACCTCGGCCTGCTCCGCCACGTGGATGGCGCGATCGATCTTCCCGATCGGGTCGGTGCCCCAGACCTTCCTCGTCATGAGCAGCGACGGAGCGTGGATCGCGCCGATCTCGAGGCCATGCTCGCCGGCGAGGGAGCGCATGCGGATGGGGTCCTGGCTCGCCGGATCCTTGGTGACCATGACCTCCACGCCGGTGTACCCGGTCTCGGACACGATGCGGAAGGTCTGCTCGAGCGGCCGGGCGAAGAACGCGGCGGAGGAGAAGAGCAGCTGGAGTGAGCCCACGTCTCTATCGTAGGCACCCGGAGCCTATGCTGAGGCGATGTGGGTGTTTCCCCTGGTCGCGGCCGTGCTCGCTGCGGCGTTCTCGGGGCTCGTCGCCAGGCGCTACGTCGCGCGCCGCCGCCCGTACCACCTCGCCTGGGCGCTCGCGCTCGCGATGTACGCGGCCGCATCCATCGTCGTGGCGGTCGGCATGGCGGGCAGCTGGACCCAGCGGGGGTTCCAGCTCTACTGGGCCCTCGGCGCCGTGCTCAACGTGCCGTTCCTCGCGGCGGGCGAGCTGATGCTGCTCGTGCGCAACCAGCGCGTGCAGATCCTGTGTTGGCTGGTGCTCGTCTTCATCACGGCGTACACCGTCTCGGTGCTCCGTGGAGCCTCGATCGACGCCGCCGGCCTCGCGAGCGATCTGCCGTCGGGCCGTGCGGTACTCGGCGCCGGGTCGGCGGCCCAACGACTTCCCCAGCGCATCTCGACGCCGTCCTACCTCGTGCTCGTCGCGGGTGCGCTCTGGTCGGCGTTCCGGGTGCGCGGGCGCCCCGAGCTACGGGACCGGTTCGTCGGCACCCTGCTGATCGCCGTCGGCGCCACCGTGATCGCTGGGCTCGGGTCGTACTTCGCGTTCCACGGCCGAGCGGTGGCGTTCTCCGGCGCCCTCGCGATCGGCATCGGCGTGATGTTCGGGGGGTTCCTGCGAGCGAGCCGAGCGACGCCTGCGCCCTCGGGAGAGGCGCCGGGGGTGCGCCAGATGCCAGCCCGATCCGAGCTCTGACGAGCCGCTCTCGTTGTCAGGCCGCGGCGCTCTCGCTCGCCGACCACCAGTCCTGGCTCGACGGGGCGGAGGTCGGAGCCCCGGCCGGCTCGATCGCGATCCAGAGGTCGTCGTAGCGAGCCGGGTCGAACGGGATCGTGAGGAACACCCTGCCTCCGTCGGGCAGGAAGTCGCGCACGAACGTCGGCTCGCCGCCGGAGACGAGCCACACGCGGTAGACGGAGCCAGCGGGCGGGGTTGGCACGTCCTCTCCGGCCACGTAGACCTGGTCCTCGCCGGGCGCGGAGATCTCCTGCACCGGTCCGACGTCGACCATGCGCGTTCCGTCGCGGGTCACGAGGCCGACGGCGTGTGCGAGCTCGGAGGCTCGTCCGGCGGCGTCGTCGGCCCTCATGCTCTGGCTCACGCTCAGCCCCGCGAGCCCCACCACGGCCGCGACGCCCGCGGCGACGGCGAACACCTGCATCGGCCGGCGCCGGGTCGCCCGGGGTTCGAGCTCACGGTGCAGACGGGGGAGCATCGTCTCGGGCGGCGACACGGGTTGGGCCGCGAACGCGAGGTCGGCCGCCACATGCTGGTAGGCGTCGAGGGAATCCCGGCACGCCCGGCACTCCGGCACGTGATCGGAGAGCAGCAGGTCGGCCTCGTGGGCGTCGGGCCCCGACAGGCTCCGCAGCACGTAGCCGGCCAACAACTCCTCGATGCGCTCGTGGTCGTCGATCACGGGGCCTCCTGGATGGCGTGGGCCTCGTCGAGCACCGATCGCAGCTTGCGCATCGCCGCGAACGTTCGTGTCTTCACGGTGCCGAGAGGGATGCCGAGCTCCTCGGCGATCTGCACCTGCGTCCTGCCACCGAAGTAGGCCATCTCGAGCACCTGTCGTTGATCGGGGGAGAGCGTCTCGAGCGCCGCGCGGACCTCGATGCGACGGGCGGCCACGTCGGCCGCGTCGATCACGCCCTCCGCAGGGTCTTCGACCGCCGCGGGCTCGAGGTTCGCCGCCCGCTGCTGCCGGGCCCGGAGGCGCTCCTCGCGGCGCACCGTGTCGACCGCCCGATGATGCACCAGCGAGAGGAAGAACGAGCGGAAGGCTCCCCGGACGGGATCGAAGGCCTCGGGTGCGCGCCACAGGGCCATGAACGCGTCGTGCACGACGTCTTGTGCCAGGAGCTGCTGGCCGGTGATCCGGTAGGCGAGCCCGTACGCCGAGCCTGCATAGCGTCGGTACAGGGCGTCGAAGGCACCCCGGTCGCCGGCCGAGAGCTGACGATGCAGCTCCAGGTCGTCGCGGTCCCCCTCGCGCATGCGGCGTATCCTCCCAGACCCGTGAGGCGCCCCCGGCCGCCGGGTAGTGTCGCGTCGATGAAGGTCGAGTTCTTCACCCGACCCGGCTGTCACCTCTGCGACGAGGCCAGATCGGTGCTCCTCGCCGAGCGCGAACGCGCGCCGTTCGAGCTCGACGAGATCGACATCGAGACCGACGGATCGCTCGTGCGGGAGTACGGGCTGCGCATCCCGGTCGTCGTCATCGACGGCGAGGAAGCCTTCGAATACGCCGTCGACCCTGCCGAGCTCGCGGCGCGCCTGCGCCCCTGAACGGGCTGACGCTTGTGAGCTTGTGAACGGCCCATTCGAGCGTCTACCCTGAACCCATGCACCGGAGCCTGTCCGCGCGTTGAGGGAACGTTCGATCCCCGAGGCCACGGTCGGGCGTCTGCCCGTCTACCTCCGCGTGCTCGTGGATCTGGCGGAGGCGGGTTCGAGCACGGTCTCGAGCGACGAGCTGGCCGAGATGGCCGGTGTGAACTCGGCCAAGGTTCGCAAGGATCTCTCCCACCTGGGCACGTACGGCACCCGCGGCGTGGGGTACGACGTCGCCTACCTCATCCACCAGATCCGCCGCGAGCTCGGGCTCACGCAGCATTGGGCGATCGTGATCGTAGGCGTCGGGAACCTCGGTCAGGCGCTCGCGAACTACGCCGGTTTCGCCGAGCGAGGCTTCCGCGTGGCAGCCCTGGTCGACTCCGACGCCGCGCGGGTCGGACGGTCGATCGGTGGCCTCGAGATCCACCACGACGACGACCTTCCCGAGCTCGTGGCAGAGCTCGACATCGCGATCGGGGTGATCGCGACCCCTGCCTCCGCGGCTCAGGACGTGGCCGATCGATTGGTCGATGCCGGTGTGCGGTCGGTGCTGAACTTCGCCCCGGCGGTCATCACGGTGCCGCCCGGCGTCTCCGTGCGCAAGGTCGACCTCGCGGTCGAGCTGCAGATCCTCGCCTTCTACGAGCAGCGGAAGGCGACGCTGGCAGAGGTGAAACGTCGAGGCCGCGCCGTCGCCGATCTCGACGGCGCCGGGTGATCGCTACTTGGAGATGGTGACCCAGAGGGCGGCGAGGACCGCGAGGATCATGATGCCCATCAGGATGAACTGCACGCTTCCCTGCTCGAGGAGGGGAAGCTCTAGGTTCGCGATCATCATCGTCTCCTCGTGATCGGCTAGGCGGGGCCGTACCAGGCGGGCGCGCCGCCACCCGTCAGGAACTCCTTGCGCTTCCGCTCGGCGCGGTCGAGCAGCGGCAGGAACGCCACGAACAGCACGATCGAGCCGCCCAGGAACATGTACGAGTAGCGCGGCACGCTGCCGGTGTCGTAGTAGAGCGAGACGGTCCACAGCGGCCCGCCGCCGGTGTAGTGCGATTGGATCACGGCGAGCTTCGTGTCGCCGTCGTTGGCGAAGCTGATGGAGTCGATCGCGAACTGGCTCCCCAGGATCGCGGTGGGGGCCGTCTCCTCGATGCCGAGCTCCTCGTTGGTCTTCTCGGCCAGGAACGTCGTCACCGCGCCGCCGGCGCTCTGCACGTCGGCGTTCGACGACTCCGCCTCTTCCCATGGTGCTTCGGGCCAGCTGGCGAACGCTTCGTACCGTTCCGAGGTCTCGTCGACCGCAGCTTCGAGGGCGATCCACGCCGGTTCGGCGCCGCGCGGTCCGAGGTTGGTGGGCGTCTCGAGACCTTGCGACCAGAAGCCGAAGAGCCAGAGTGCGGACTGCAGGATCATCCAGCCCGAGAGCGAGACCATGAGCACCAGGAAGCCGAGCCACCGGCCGAAGATCGCCGAGAGCATCAGCATCGTGCTGAAGATGAAGAGGATGAAGCCCATGATCGTGACGCCGGCACCCTTCCACAGGGTGGCGCACTCGATCGTGAATCCCAGACAGCTGTGCTGCTCCATCTACGGGTCCCTCGGGTTCACGGTCGATTCCTCGAGCGCTCTCGTCGAGGCTTCCTCGTTCAGGCACACGTTGTCCTCGAACGGCACGTTCTCCGAGCTCATCTGCACGAGGTAGACGACGAGGTCGTTGATCTGCTGATCGTTGAGCGCGCCCTGGTAGCGGATGCTCCACGACGGCATGGCGCCGCGGCCCTCCTCGATCACCTGGTAGATGTCGTCCTGCGACATGATCGCGGGGTGGGGCGGATCGCCGAACGGTCCTGCGCAGATGTTCGTGAGGTTGGCCGATTGCACGACCGTCGCGCCCGCCTGGATCGCCTGACCGCGGAGCTCGGGGCCGTGGCAGCGCATGCATCCCACGCCGAGCTGGTTCTCCTCGGTGAAGGCCTGCACGGCGAGCTCACCGCGATCGGTGCCGATGGCGAGCAGCTCGTCTTCCTGACGCTGGTTCTCCGACGGCTCACGGAGCCAGTTGTAGGGGATGAAGATCGCGAAGAAGACCACGAGCACGATGCCCCAGCCCTGGAGCTTCTGGAGCAGTGGGGTCTCGAGGGCGGCGTCGGCCGGACCGGGCCGCATGCCGCTCGGGATGTCGAGCGCCTGCTCGGTCTGCCGGCTGCGGAAGTACAGGGCCATAGCCGGCCACCGCCACGAAGATCAGGCCGAGCACCAGCAGGATCACGCCTGCGATGCTCGTCGCCGCCACGATCCCACCCATCGTCGTCGCTCGCTCCTTCGGCTATCCGGTCGCCACGCAGAACGGACCCTGCGGGGGCTGGGAGACGGTGTCGGTGCCGCGCGGGGGTCCGAGGATGACCTCCGACGTGTCGACCACGACGTTGCCGTCGGTGATCTCGAGCTTGAACCGGTCCATGCCGCGGGGCGCAGGCCCGAGTTGGTACTCGCCGGCGCCGTTGTACTTGGAGCCGTGGCACGGACATTCGAACCACTTCGAAGAGCCGCAGTAGGGCACGCGGCACCCCAGGTGCACGCACCGCTGATACAGGGGCATGATGCCCTCTCCCGCGACGCCCTCGGCCGTGTAATCGACGCCACCGCTCGCCGCCCCGTTGTAGCCCACCACGTAGAAGCGCCCGGTGCCGTTGTACGCCACGCCGGCCGGTGTGTTGATCTCGGCCTTCAGGTCGTCGATGCTGCCGGCGTCGACGAGCGAGCCGAACCCGCCCTTCAGGTTGGGCCAGAGGAACGCGATCGAGGCGCCGCCGAACACGGCGCCGAACAGCATCAGCGAGTTCAACCACGAGCGGCGGAAGAAGTCACGGCGCGAGACCGCTGCGACCGGCTTGTCGGCGACCTCGATCTGGCCATCGGCCGTTGCCCGGGCGGCGCGGTTCGCTCGCACGAACGACAGGCCGAACACGATCGCGAAGATGTCGAGCACGACGAACGCGACGATCGCGGCGACGAGCGGCGCGGAGACTCCCACCAGGCTGCTCACAGCTCGAAGAACACCCCCTGCGCCCACGGCCAGGTCCAGTTGTAACCGGGGCCGCGGAAGAAGGATCCGATGATCGTGAGGATGCCGCCGAACATGAACAGGATCGTGAACATGGTGATCGCGATCTTGCGGTCGCCTGGCTTGTTGCTCGGGTTGCGGTCGACGTAGGGCACCGCCGCCAGTCCGATGAGGATGAACGTCGGGATCGTGATGCCCGCCACCATCGGGTGGAAGTACCGCAGCAACTCCTGCAGGCCGAGGAAGTACCACGGTGCCTTCGACGGGTTCGGCGTGAGGTTCGGGTTCGCGAGCTCGCGCAGCGGCGCGTTGATGAAGGTCGAGAACAACGTCAGACCGGCCATGAGGATGAACATGGCCACGAACTCCTCGATCAGCAGGTGTGGCCAGACGTTCACCCGGTCGCCCTGCTCACGTTCGACCCGCTGGATGCCCTCGGGCGGCACCAACGCGAGGAGCCGGTGCTTGTCATCGGCGCCCTTCTTCGGTGTCGGAAGGTTCCCGGTCGGCAGCGGGGCCTCACGGACCGGGGTGGTGACCGAGGCGGCGACGGCCGCCGGAGCTCCGGCGGTGGCAGCCGCGGCGGGAGCGGCTGCTGGCGCTGCGGCGCCTCCGTTCCCTCCCGCGGCAGCGGCCGCTGCGGCCGCCGGCTTGGCCCCGGCGGCCTCGTGCTTGGCGGCTTCCTCGGGGTTGGCGACGCGGAACGCGCGCACGGCCGCCGAGCGCGCGCGCCCTTCGGCCACGCGGCGGTCGGTGCCCTTTGCGAGCTCGGCCTCGAGCGTGGAGTCGAAGACTCCTTGGTCGAGCGGGGTGTCTTCCTTCGCCATGACCTCGTTCTTCCCCTGAGCCTGTTAGAGCGGTCCCGAGATGCCGCCGTCCTTGCGGATACGCCAGAAGTGCACCGCGAGGAAGATCACCAACACGAACGGCAGCGCGATCACGTGCAACGTGTACCAACGAAGCAGCGTCTCCGGCCCGACGACCACCCCACCGAGCAGCAGGAAGTTCGCCTGCTTCGCGATGAGCGGGGAGTATCCGGCCAGGGACGTGCCGACGGTGACGGCCCAGATCGCGAGCTGGTCCCACGGCAGCAGGTAGCCGGTGAACGACAGCCCGAGCGTGAGGAACAGCAGGATCACGCCGACCACCCAGTTGAACTCGCGTGGCGGCTTGTACGCCCCGGTGTAGAACACGCGCGCCATGTGCAGGGTGACGCTGAACACCATGAGGTGCGCGCCCCATCGATGCAGGTTGCGCACCAGGTCGCCGAAGAACACCGACGTGCGGATGGCCTGCATGTCGCTGAACGCCTGCGCGCCGCCGATGTCGGCGGTCGGCCGGTAGAAGAACATGAGGAAGATGCCGGTGACGGTGAGCAGGATGAACAGGAAGAACGACAGCCCGCCCAGGCAGAACGTGTAGGTGAGCTTCAGCCCGTGGCGCTTCACCTTGACCGGGTGCAGATGGTACAGCACGTTGTTCATCGTCGCGAGGGCACGGTCGCGCGAGGTGTCCTTGTAGCCCTTGCGGAAGATCGACCCCGGCCGGAAGATCGACTTCCAGACCTCGGTGTCGCGCAGGCGCTCGCCGAGATCGCCCGGTGACGGCGGCTTCAGCTTCACTCGTCGACCTCCGCTTGCGATGTCGGAACCTCGGCCATCGTTCGCGTGCCGCCCTTGGAACCCTCGGGCAGTCGCGCATAGTACAGGGTGTCGGTCGGGCATCGGTCGACGCACACGGAGCAGCGCGTGCAGGCGAGGTCGTCGACCACGAAGATCGCGTTCGAGCCGCCGACCTCGTCACCGACCGCTTCCTGCTCGGCGCCGTCGACGATGTCGGGCGACAGCATGTAGATGCAGTTCCACGGGCAGACGTCTTCGCATGCCCGGCACAGGATGCAGTTGTCGGGGTCGAGCATCAGGTGCTTCGGCGACTTGACCCCCTGTGCGAGCCATGCGGGATCGACGGACTCCACGACGTAGTCATCGTGGATGTCGACCTCGGTCTTGGTGTACGCCATCGCGCTCCTACCGGTATCCGCCGGTCGGACGGTTGTCGGATTGACCGCGGAGCTTGCGACGCCAGTTCTGCATGATCGCCCCGGCCACCATCAGCGTGATGATCGGACCCGTCGACAGGCCCATCGCGATCGCGTCGCGCACCTGCAGCAACAGCTCGTCGTACACGGCCGGATCACCGCCGGGCAGCAGGGTCGGCACCTCGAGCAGCGCAGCCTCGATGTCGGTCGGTCCCTGCCAGCCGAACTTCTGCTCCGCCACGTACAGGAAGAACGACGGGAGCACCGAGGTCGAGATCAGCAGGAAGAACACCAGCCCGAGCGAGAAGACGACCGCGGTGGTCCAGGTCCACTCGAAGTCCTTCAAGAACGCCTCGACGCGCTCCCGTCGGGTCCGCGTGGAGTTGGATCGCGTCGTGGTCTCGACCTGGCTCATACGCTCCCTGTGTCTGCTGAGGCGGGGGGATTATAGACACGTGCTCAGCGAAGCCGACCTATGCGTCGACGGCGGGATCGAACTCGTGAATCATTTCACAAGCGCGCCGATACCATCTCTGCAGATGCTCGGGCAGATGCTCGGTCCACGGGGCGTGTTCGGCTGGGAAGCGGCCCCATGGCACTGATCGCCGACGTGGTGCAGAGCGGCATCTCCTCGTGGTGGGCGCCTGCGCTGGCGTTCGCCGCGGGTCTGGTCTCATGCCTCAGCCCGTGTGTGTGGCCGCTGCTGCCGGGCTACGTCTCGTTCGTGGCGGGCGACCGCATCACCGACGAGGATCGCCGCCCGATCGTGCCGATGCTGCTGTTCATCGCCGGCTTCACGATCGTGTTCGTGCTGCTCGGCGCGTTCGCTGCACGCTTCGTGCAGGTCTTCCGTGGAACCGCCGGACAGCGCGTCGGCGGCGCGATCGTGATCGCGTTCGGCGTGCTGATGATCGGCTACGCGCTCGGACGCGGCTCGCTCGTGTTCTACGCCGAGCGCCGCCCGTTCCTCGAGCGCCTGCGTCCGGGCAGCGTCGGGGCGATGCCGCTCGGTATGGCGTTCGCCGCCGGATGGACACCGTGCATCGGTCCGGTCCTGGGCTCGATCCTCGCGATCGCCGCGGCGGGCAGCACCCCCCGGGCGGTGCTGCTGCTCGTGAGCTACTCGGCGGGCCTGGGTGTGCCGTTCCTGCTCGTCGGCCTCGGGGTCACGAGGTTCATGGGCGCCTTCGGCTGGATCAAGCGGCGATACACGGCGATCGCGATCACCTCGGGCGCGCTCATGGTGGGCATGGGTGTGCTGGTCTTCACGGGGCAGTTCACCCGACTCGTCGCGCCGCTCGCCCAGCGATTCACCCTCGGCCTCTAGGATGGGTGACACCCCGATGTCATCTCCGCGACCTCTCTCTCCCGGCCGGTCGGTCGCCGTCGTCTGGCGAACCCTGCGCTCGATGCGCACCGCCCTCATCCTGCTGCTGCTGATCTCGCTCGCATCGGTCGCGGGGTCGCTGCTGCCCCAGCGGCCGAACAGCCCCGAGCGGGTGCTCGAGTACCGAGCGACGCACCCGTTCTGGGGAACGTTCTTCGACCGTGCCGGGTTGTTCGATGTCTTCGGGTCGTGGTGGTTCGTGCTCATCACGACGCTGCTGTTCGTGTCGCTCGTCGCGTGCCTCGTGCCTCGGACGCGCGCGCTCTGGCGGGCGCTGCGGACCCCGCCGGTGCAGGCTCGCGAGATCGACGCATTGCCCCGCTACGCCGAGGTGCGGGTCGCGTCGGCGCCCGAGGAAGCGATCGAGGCGGCCCGGCGGGTGCTGCGACGCATGCGCTTCCGCGTCGCGCGGGACCCGGCGGGCTCCGCGCTCGCCGCCGAGAAGGGGGTGTCGCGCGAGGTCGGAAGCCTCGCGTTCCATTGGGCGCTCATCCTGCTGCTCGCCGGCGTGCTGTACGGCAAGGGCACCGGGTTCAGCGGGCTCGTGGCCGTGGTGGAAGGTCAGACCTGGGTCGACGCCGAGGCGAACTACGACGGCACGATCCAGGCGGGCCGGTTCTTCGACGGGTTCACGGGCATCGGGATGCATCTGCGCGACTTCGAGAGCGAGTTCCGCGAGACGGGGCAGGCGATGGACTTCGTCTCGAGCGTGGACCTGCAGGCCCCCGACGGATCGATGCTCCGCCGCCAGGACATCCGCGTGAACGAGCCGGCGACGATCGAGGGGCTGTGGATCTACCAGTCGGGGTTCGGCTGGGCGCCCGTGATCGAGGTGACCGACGACGGTGAGGTCGTCTCGTCGGGACCGGTGGTGATGGATCGCGACCCCGCGCCCGAAGGCGTCGTCGAGTTCGCGATGCCGTGGCGCGGGGTGGTGAAGCTACCGGGGGGTGGGGCCGACGGCACCGACCGCGCCATCGAGCTGGAGCTCTGGCCCGACAGCCGGGCGTTCGCGGCGCTGCTCGATCCCGCCGCCGAGCCGCAGGCGATGCTCGTGGAGTTCGATCCGATCGTGCGGTTCACCGTCTGGGAAGGCCCGCTCACCGATCTCGCCACGAACCGGCTCGACACCGCCGCCATGCGCCAGGTCTCGACCGGCATCGTGGGCGGCGGGCGGTCGGCGGACCTCGACACCGGCGCCTCGCTCGACGCGTCCGGACGATGGGCCCGACTCCGGCTCGACGATCACCTTCAGCGAGCTGCGGCAGTACTCCGTCTTCCAGGTGGCGCGAGACGCCGGACTTCCGCTCGTGCTGGCCGCCGCTATCCTCATCCTCGTGGGACTGCTCCCGGCCCTCTATAGCTCGCGGCGCAAGGTGTGGGTGCGCGCCGACCCCCACGGCTCGGGGTCGTTGCTGCGCATGGGCGGACTCGCGATGCAGCGCAAACCGCAGTTCGAGGAAGCGTTCGCGCGCCTCGTCACGGCCGTCGCCACGGCGGCGGGAGGGCCGGCGGCGCCGACGGACCACCCGGGCGATGAACACCAGCCGGGTGACGATGGCGCGCCGCGAGCCCGCGAGGACGAGAGGGTGCAGACGCCGTGACCGACCTGCAATGGGCCCGCGTCTCCAACGACGCGTTCAACGTGGCGCTGTTCGCCTACATCGCCGCCATGGTCGGGTACTTCGTGCACATGTCCTTCCGGCGCGGCACGGTCTACACGATCGCTCGCGCCGTGGCGGTCGTGGGTGTCGCGGCGAACCTCGTCTCGGTGCTGGCACGGGGATTCGCCGCCGATCGGGTGCCCTGGGGCAACATGTACGAGTACTCGTCGGTGCTGGCGTTGCTCGTGGTCATGGGTGCTCTCGTCGTGATCGAAGGCGTCTACGGCGTGCGATCGCTCACCGGGTTCGCCCTCATGTTCAGCGTGCTCACGATGGCGGTCGCGGTGTCGTTCCTCTACGTCGGGCCCGGACCGCTCGTGCCCGCGCTCGATTCCTACTGGATCAAGATCCACGTGCAGGCCGCGATCTGGGGGTCGTCGCTGTTCGCGCTCGGTGGCATCGCGACGATCGCCTACCTCGTCGTCGAGCGTTCCGAGCGCCGGAAGCTCGCAAGGCTCGCCACGCAGACCCCGCCGCCGATCATGGGCGGCTCGATCGACCTCGGCGACGCCGATGCCCGCGCCGCGGCCGCGCCTGCCGACCTCGTGCCCGACCCTGCCGAGGACGTGCAGACGCTCGTCGCCCGTCGCCGGCTGGTGCCGTCGGCCGCCGGGCTCGACCGGTTGGCCTACCGCCTCATCGCGCTCGCCTTCCCGATCTGGACGTTCGCGGTGATCGCGGGCGCCATCTGGGCTCAGAACGCGTGGGGCCGCTACTGGGGCTGGGACCCCAAGGAGACCTGGTCGTTCATCACGTGGGTGATCTTCGCGGGCTACCTGCATGCGCGCGCCACCAGCGGCTGGAAGGGTCGCCGCGCGGCCGTGATCGCGCTCGTCGGGTTCGCGTCACTGCTGGTCACGTACTACGCGGTGAACCTGTTCATCGTGGGGCTGCACAGCTATGCGAAGTGACGCCGGTGGGGGATCGGGCGGCGCAGAGCCCGGTGATACAGTGCGCGCGTTCCGGCACGTGAACGGCCGAGTCGGCGGGGGTAAGGAGCAGGCGATCGTGCGGAAGAAGGCGCTGTGCACCCTCGGCCTGGTTGCCGTGGGATCGCTGCTCGCGGCATGCGCGCCCAATGCCACCCAGGACACGCTGAAACCAGTCGGCGAGGTCGCGAAGCAGCAGAAGGCGCTCTTCGTGCCGGTGTTCTGGGTGGCCGTCGGTGTCTTCGTGGTCGTGCAGGGAGGCATCTTGTTCATCGCGATGCGGTACCGGCACCGCAAGGGTCACGAACGCATGCCGAAGCAGACCCACGGCAACACGCGGCTCGAGATCGGTTGGACCATCGCCCCGGCGGTCGTGCTCGCGGTCGTCACGGTGCCCACGATCTCGCTGCTATGGGAACTCGCTCGGCCGCCCGCCGACGACGCGCTGAACATCACCGTCGAGGGCTACCAGTGGTGGTGGGGGTTCGTCTACCCCGACGACGAGATGACGACCGAGTGGGACGCTCCGATCACCACCGCCGACACCCTCGTGGTGCCCACCGGGCGTGAGATCTATCTCTCGCTCGAGGCGAAGGGTGGCGCCGCCAAGGATGCGAACGGCGACCCCGACTTCCAGGTGATCCACTCCTTCTGGGTGCCGGAGCTCTTCGGCAAGCAGGACGTCATGCCCGGGCAGACCAATCACATCCTGTTCAGCGTCGACACGCCCGGGCTCTACACGGGGCAGTGCGCGGAGTTCTGCGGGTTGCAGCACGGCCTCATGAAGCTCGAGGTCGTGGCGCTCGAGCCCGCCGACTGGGAAGCCTGGGTCGCGAACCAGAAGACCGAGGCGCCCGCCCCGACCGACCCCCTGGCTCAGCGGGGCCGGGAGCTCTTCCTGAACCCGTTGAGCGAAGGCCGCGGAAGCTGCACCGCGTGTCACGCGATCGGGTCGGAGCCGGGCGGAGCGGCGGCGCCGAACCTGACGCACTTCGCCGACCCGTCGCACACGTGCTTCGCCGGCTGCAACTGGAGGACGACCGATCGTGAGGCGCTGGCGGCGTGGATCGAGAACCCCGACGCCGTGAAGCTCGGCGCCAAGATGCCCGACTACGGTCTCGAGCCCGATGAGATCGATGCGATCGTGGCCTACCTGTACACGCTGACGTGATGGAGGAGACCACCCGACCATGGCCAGTGTGAGCGTCGCCTCGGGCGGTCGTCTGTCGGCCCGCCGACCCATGAAGCTCACCGGCTTCTGGAGCTGGTTCACGACGGTGGACCACAAGAAGATCGGCATCATGTACGGGGTCTCGGCGTTCGTGTTCTTCATCGTCGGCGGCCTCGAGGCCCTGCTGATCCGGGCGCAGCTCGCCCAGCCCGACGGCACGCTGCTCAACGCCGATCAGTACAACCAGATCTTCACGATGCACGGCATCACGATGATCTTCCTGTTCGTCATGCCGATGTCGGCGGCGTTCTTCAACTACATGATCCCGCTGATGGTTGGGGCGCGCGATGTCGCATTCCCGCGACTGAACGCCTACAGCTTCTGGGTGTTCCTGGCCGGCGGCCTCTTCCTGTACTCGAGCCCGTTCCTCGGCGGCGCGCCCAACGGCGGATGGTTCGGGTACGCGCCGAACTCCACCACCGACCCGTCGATCGGCATGACGTTCTACGCCCTCGGGCTGCTGATCACGGGCATCGCGTCGACCGCCGGCGCGGTGAACCTCGCGGTCACGGTCGTGAACATGCGCGCGCCGGGCATGACGTTGTTCCGCATGCCGCCGTTCGTCTGGATGGGCCTCGTGGTGCAGTTCTTGCTCGTGTTCTCGCTGCCGATCATCACGGTTGCGCTGTTCCAGCTGCTGTTCGACCGACGCTGGGACACCGCGTTCTTCGACCCGACGCGGGGTGGTCAGCCGATCCTCTGGCAGCACCTGTTCTGGCTCTTCGGCCATCCCGAGGTCTACATCCTGATCCTGCCGGCGTTCGGCATCATCAGCGAGATCCTGCCGGTCTTCAGCCGTAAGCCCCTGTTCGGGTATCAGTTCGTGGTCTTCTCCGGCATCGCGATCGGGTTCATCGGGTTCGGCGTGTGGGCCCACCACATGTTCGCGGCCGGGCTCGGGCCGGTGGCCAACACGGCGTTCGGTGTCTCGACCGCGATCATCGCGATCCCCACCGGGGTGAAGATCTTCAACTGGATGGGCACGATGTACGGGGGTGACATCAAGTTCGCCTCGCCCATGCTCTACGCCGTCGGCGCGGTGATGATGTTCGTGATCGGCGGTCTGTCGGGGGTCACCCATGCCATCGTGCCGAGCGACTACCAGCAGACCGACACGTACTACATCGTCGCGCACTTCCACTACGTGATCTTCGGCGGCGGGGTCTTCGGCATCTTCGCCGGCCTCTTCTACTGGTGGCCCAAGATCTTCGGTCGCGCGCTCGGCGAGGCGTTGGGCAAGGTGCAGTTCTGGCTCATGATCGTCGGGTTCAACCTGGCGTTCGGTCCGATGCACGTCCTCGGGCTCCAGGGCATGATCCGCCGCGAGTACACCTACCCGGAGTCGCTCGGACTCACGTTCTGGAACCAGATCTCGACGGTCGGCGCGTTCCTGATCGCGCTGTCGGTGGCCATGTTCCTCGTGAACGTGGTCCGGACGCATCTGAAGCCCCGAAGCGAGGTCGTCGAGGATCCCTGGGATGCGCGCACGCTCGAGTGGATGACATCGAGCCCGCCCCCCGTGCACAACTTCGACGAGATCCCGACCGTGCACGCGCTCGACGAGTTCTGGCACCGCAAGTACGTGGAGGACGAACGCAGCGGCAGACTCGTGCCCGCGCAGGCGGGCGCGTCGGACGATCCTCACGCCGATCACGAAGGCGGCGGTCACGGGGCGATCCACCTTCCGAGCCCGTCGTACTGGCCGCTCGTCTCGGGCCTCGGCCTGCCGATCATGGCCTACGGCGTGCTGTACTCGTGGTGGCTCATCGGGGCAGGGGCGCTCGTCGCGCTGATCGGGTTCTACGGCTGGGCGCTCGAGCCGTCGGTGGCGGAGGAGTAGGAGACCGTGAGCGACCTCGCCATCACCTCCGGCCACGACGGCGCCGCAGCGCACGACGAGCACGCGACCACCACGGGCCTGCCCAACACCAAGCTCGCGATGTGGATGTTCCTCTCGTCGGAATGCATGTTGTTCGGCGCGCTCATCAGCACGTACGTGCTCTACCGGGGGTCGAGCATGACGGGCCCGTACCCGGCCGACGTCTTCGACATCCCGTACACGTCGGTCTCGTCGTTCGTGCTGCTTGCGTCGTCGCTCACGATGGTGCTGGCGCTCGCGTCGGCGCAGAAGCGCGACGTCGTGCGCATGCGACTGTGGCTGCTCGCGACCGCGATGCTCGGCCTCACGTTCGTCGGCGGCCAGGTCTACGAGTTCACGACCTTCTACGACGAGGGCTTGTCGATCACCACGAACCTGTTCGGCACGACGTTCTACGTGCTGACCGGCTTCCACGGGGTACACGTGACGGTCGGCATCCTCATGCTGCTGTCGCTCGTGGGCATGTCGACCGCCGACCGCCTGCCCGACGACGCCGCGTTCCCGGTCGAGATGGTGGGCCTGTACTGGCACTTCGTCGACATCGTGTGGATCATCATCTTCACGGTCGTGTACCTGATCCCGACGCCCGCGCCGGCAGGGACCTGAGGAGGCGAGGGTGACCGACATCGAGACCGACGCGCACGCGGGGCACCCGGCGGCCGCGTCAGCACGCCTCGCACCCCAGCCCCAAGGAGTACGTGCGCATCGGCTTGATCCTCGGCGTGCTGACGGCGCTCGAGGTCGCCACCTACTACGTCGACGTCGGCGCGCTGCTCGTTCCCACGTTGTTCGGGCTCGCGATCGTGAAGTTCGCGCTCGTCGTGATGTGGTTCATGCACCTGAAGTTCGACAGCCCCACCTACGCGCGGTACTTCCTGATGGGGCTCGCCGGCGCGGCCACCCTGTACCTCGTGGTGCTGATCCTGTTCCGGGTCTTCGCGGTGGAGTAGGCGAGCGTGCGTCTTCCTCCCTGGCACCTGCATCCCGACGTCTGGCTGTTGTTCGGTTCGATCGTCGCCGCGTACCTCATCGCCGCTCGCAGGCATCTGGCGGCGACCGGCGAGCCGACGCCCAGGCGCAAGAAGGGATTGTTCCTCGGGGGCATGGCCGTGCTCTGGATCGGTGCCGACTGGCCCGTGCACGACCTGGCCGAGGGCTACCTGTACCTCATGCACATGACCCAGCACCTGCTGTTCACGCTGATCGCGGCTCCGCTGCTGATCGCCGGCATGCCCGCCTTCATGCTCCGGGCGCTGCTGTCACCGAGGCCGGTGCGGCGGGTGTTCCGGTTCTTCACGCGTCCGCTCGTGGCGCTGCTGCTGTTCAACGGCGTGCTGCTGTTCACGCACTGGCCCGCGGTGGTGGAAGCGTCGGTGGGCTCGGAGCCGGTGCACCTGGCGCTGCACGTGCTGATCGTGACGTCGGCCCTCGTGATGTGGTGGCCGGTGATGTCGCCGCTTCCGGAGATGCCGTCGCTGTCGGCACCGGGGCAGATGATCTACCTGTTCCTGCAGTCGCTCGCGCCGACGATCCCGGCGTCGTTCCTGACGTTCGGGCACACGCCGCTGTATCCGGTGTACGCCACGTTCCCTCGCATCTGGGGCGTGCCGGCGCTCGAGGACCAGCTCATCGCCGGACTGATCATGAAGCTCGGCGGCGGCCTGCTGCTGTGGGGCGTGATCGCGGTGATCTTCTTCCGGTGGTTCGAGCGGGAGCAGCGCGACGGTCTCGATACGTCGGCCTATCAGAACCTGCAGCGGGAGATCGGCGCGGAGATGGGCCGATGAGGGCTTCGACCTGTCCCCCGAGCACGAGGAGTGAGCGAGTCGCATGAGTGACGGCAAGAACCGGCAGAGCCTGCTGCTGCCGATCCTGATCCCCGTCGGCGCGCTGGCGCTGATCGCGCTGGTGCTCATCGGGTTCTCGCGCGTGCTGCTCGCGATCTCACACAACGCCGCGACCGTCGTGGCCCTGGTCGCCGCCGCGGGCATCGTGGGCGTCGCCGCGTGGGTGGCGTCACGCAAGCGCGTCACCGGCTCCACGTTGTTCTCGATGGTCGCCGCCATGACCGGCATCGCGATGGTCGCAGGAGGGCTCGCGGTGGTCGCCGCGCCGCTGCAGCACGGAGGCGAGGAAGAGCCGGGAGTCGTCGTGGCGCCTGGCGGCGCCCGAGGGCGCGGCCGCCGAGGGCTTCTCGCCCGATGCGCTCGACGTGCCGAGCGACGAGGCGTTCACGATCGAGTTCGACAACGCCGACCCCGCCGTCCAGCACAACGTCGTGATCTTCGACGGCCCCGATGCCGAGTCGCCGTCGCTGTTCGCCGGTGCCGTGGTGACCGGCCCGGCGAAGCCCGAGTACGCGATCGAGCCGCTCGCCGAGGGCGAGTACTTCTTCAACTGCGAGATCCACCCGACCACGATGACCGGCACCATGACGGCCGCGCCCGGCGGCGGGGAAGGTGGCGGCGAAGGTGTGACCGTCGCCGCCGCCGCGTTGGAGTTCGACACCGACACGATCGAGCTGCCGGCCGAGACGCCAACGACGATCACGTTCGACAATCAGGAAGCCGGGGTCCCGCACAACATCGCGATCTACGCAGACGACTCGCTCGCCGAGGTGCTGTTCCAGGGCGAGGTCGTGACCGGACCGATCACCGCTCCGTACGACGTGCCCGCGCTGCCCGAGGGCGAGTACTTCTTCCAGTGCGACGTGCATCCCACGATGACCGGCACCGTCGTCGTGGCCGCGGGAGGAGGCGGGGGCGGGGAGGAGCCACCACCCGACGAGGGCGGTGGAGGCGAGGAGCCACCGCCCGATGAAGGCGGCGGAGGGGCCACGGCAACGGCCTCGGTCGCCGCCGAGAACACGGCGTTCAACCCGACCACCCTGTCGTGGGCCGCCGATACCCAGGTCGCCCTGACGTTCGACAACCGTGATCCGGCCGACGTCGCCGGTCAGCACAACGTGTCGATCTACGACGGCGACACGGCGGTGTTCCAGGGCGAGCTGGTCTCCGGTCCGACCAGCGTCGAGTACACGATCCCACCCATGCAAGCGGGCACCTTCGAGTTCCGGTGCGACGTGCATCCCGAGATGATCGGAACGGTCGAGGTCACGTGAGCACGCCGGTCGGCGCACCGGCGACGGGCGCCGACACGCCCTCGGAGCCACCGCCGCGCCGCCGGTACGGGAAGGCCATGCTCCTCGTCGTGTTCGTGGTGGTCGCCGCAGGGATCGCCGCCTACGTGTCTCGCCCCGCTTCCGACCCCCGTCGGGAGGGTGGCGTCGCGGTGCTCGACACACCGTTCCCGGGCCTTCAGGGCGAGGCCGTCGTCGGACCCGACGTCGACACCGCCTCGATGGATTGGTCGGTGCTCGTCGTCAACGTCTGGGCGACCTGGTGCCTGCCGTGCCGGGAAGAGCAGCCCGCGCTGCTGGCACGTGCAGCAGGAATACGCCGACAGCGGCGTGGACGTTCGTCGGCATCGACTACCGTGACGACCGTGCGGCGGCCGAGCGCTGGGTCGAGGATTTCGACGTGAGCTATCCGAGCCTCTTCGACCCCGACGGGCGCACGGCCGTCACGCTCGACTACCCGTTCGTTCCAGACACGTTCCTCGTGGACGCGGCGGGCACGACGCGCTACGCCATCTACGGCGAAACGAGCGCCGAGGAACTGTCGCGCCTGATCGACGACCTCCTCAGGGAGCAGGGGAACGCGGTCGATACTCCCGGCGGATGAGCTCCCTGGCCGACGTGCTCTCGACGATCTCGGATCTGCTGTGGGCTCCCGCCGACTACCTGTTGCACCGTCCGCCGAAACCAGATCCGCGTGAGTGGCTGGCCGACTTCCTCGACGACGTGGCAACCAGGTTCGCGGATGAAGGGGTCCGCCGCACGACGGACCCGACGGTCATCATGCTTGACGATTCATCGTTGACCGGCCGGATGGTCGATGACATCCCCTCGCAGGACGAGACGCAGGGTTCCGCCACGGGAGGGGTCGAACGGATCGCATCCGGTCCCGGTTGGGCGTTCACGATCGAGTCTGGTTCGTGGACAACCGTCGAGAGGCTCACCCAGATACTCGACGCAGAGCTGGAAGAAATGGGACAGCAGGCGAGCGAATCCAGTGCGCGTGGCTACCAGATCGCGTCGAGGGCGACGGCTCCGAACAGCGTCGCCAAGTAGAGGATCGAGTACGTGAACAGACGCCATGAGCGATCCGAGCCGGTGCTCTCGGTACCGGAGTCGGAGTCGGTTCGCCGCCACAGGAGCAGCGCCCGGTAGACGAACACGCCGCCGAGCACGACTGCGGTCACGGTGTAGATGGGTCCCATGTTGGCGACCGGCGCGAGCAGCAACGTCGTCGCGAACAGCACGAGCGCGTAGAGGAAGATCTGCCGCTTCGTCTCCTGGCTGCCCTTGACCACAGGCAGCATCGGCACGCCCGCGGCCGCGTAGTCACCGCTGAATCGGAGCGAGAGCGCCCAGAAGTGCGGCGGCGTCCAGACGAACACGATCGCGAACAGGATCCACGCCGGAAGCGCGAGCGAGCCGGTGACCGCGGCCCAGCCGATGAGCGCGGGAGCGGCGCCGGCGGCACCACCGATCACGATGTTCTGCGTCGTCGATCGCTTCAGCCACATCGTGTAGATCACGACGTAGAACGCGATCGCGGCGAGCGCGAGGGTGGCAGCCAGCATGTTGACCGTCACCGTCAGGAACAGGAACGAGAACGCTCCCAGCCAGAATCCGAACGCGAGCGCTCGCTCCGGGGCCACCTGATGCGCCGGCAGGGGGCGGCCGCGGGTGCGTCGCATCACCTCGTCGATGTCGCGGTCGAGGTACATGTTGATCGCGTTGGCCGCCCCGGCCGCGAGCGTTCCGCCGACGAGGGTCGCGAGCATGAGCCAGAGCGATGGCACGCCTCGCTCGGCGAGCATCATCGCGGGCACGGTCGTGATCAGCAGCAGCACGATGATGCGTGGCTTCGTGAGCCGGTAGTACGCCGTGATCGTGTCACGTATCGCGACCGGTTCCTCCTCAACACCCTCGTGGGCCGCCTCCGAGAGGTCCCCGCGCTCGGTCGAGACCGGTTCCCGACGGGCGACCACGGCGAGCGCCACCACCACCGCCCAGATCGCCGCCGACATGCCGACGTGCAGGGCGCGGGGCCAGACGGCGAGGTCGGTGATGACGTTGATGCCCCCGACCAGGATCTGCGAGACGAACAGGATCCCTGCGGCGGACGACAGGCGGATCACCCCGGTCGACCGCTGGGCCATCGTGCGGGCCCGCACGACCATCCAGAGCACCAGGGCGGCCACCGCGATCGCGAGGAGCCGGTGGGCGAACATCTCCGCCGCGCCGGGCGAGTCGAAGCTCGGAACGAGGCGTCCTTCCATGAGCGGCCAGTCGCGGAACGCGAGGCCGGCCCCCTCGGCTCGTACGTAGGTGCCGACCAGCAGCAAGGCGAACGTGGCGAACGCGGTCGTGAGCGCGAGCCACGCGTAGGCCCTCTCGCCCGCGGGTCGGGCCGGCAGGAAGCTCAACGCCGTGACGGCGACGACCACGCCGAGCACGATCATCGCGAGGCCGAAGTGCAGGGTGATCACGGCCGGGTCGAGCGCGCTGTTCACGACTGCACCGCCGAGCGCGCCCTGCACGCCGAACAGCGGCACGAGCCAGATCGCGAGCACGACCGCTGTGTGTGGCGTCGCGCTCGGGCCGGCCACGGCGGACGTGCACGAAGCTCGATGATCCCGACCACGGCGAGCGCGACGGCGAGCAGCCCCGAGACCACTCCGAGCGCCCGGTGCACGTACTCGATGAGGGTGTGGTACTCCCAGCGCGGGATCCAGCGTCCGAAGCAGGTGGGCCAGTCGGGACACCCATCGCCCGATCCCGTCGCACGCACGACGCCGCCCCACACGATCAGCGTGAGCGTCGAGACCGTCGTGGAAACCGCCAGCTTCTGGAACCGGGTCATCGAATCCTCGTGAGGGGTCGGCCGCCGATGAGACCGAGCGCGGCCCGTCCATGATAGTGGCGGCCTGCCGAGTCGGAGCCGCCGCGGTCCATGCGAGCGACCAGGTCGGCTGCGAGATACTTCCGGGCATGACGGTGGATCGAGCCCTCGACGCCGATGCACTCGAGGCGGTGAAGATCGATGTCGACGCCGTGCTGGTCGACTACCTCGAGGGTTGCGCGAGCGACCTCGGCCGTATCGACGAGCGGGCCCCGCTCCTGGTCCACGAGATCTCGCGGCTCGTTGCCGCCGGCGGCAAGCGACTGCGGCCCGCCTTCTGCATCTGGGCCTACCGCGCCGCCGGCTCACGTGGGGCGCCGGGCGACCCACGGCAGCCGATCGTGCGTGCTGGCGCGGCGCTCGAACTCTTGCACACGATGGCGTTGATCCACGACGACCTCATGGACTCGGCGACCGAGCGGCGGGGCGTCTCGGCCAGCTCGCCGCACCTCGCCGGTGAGGCACTCGTGCACGGACTTCGGATCGATCCGGCCCGGTTCGGGGACGACGCAGCGCTGCTCACGGGGGACCTCGCCGCCGTGCTCGCCGACCGACTCTTCCTGACGAGCGGGTTCGACCCGGCCGCGATCGTGCGGGCGCTCGGGCCGTATCACGAGATGCGGATCGACATGGCGGCCGGTCAGCTGCTCGACGTCGCCGGGCTCGCGAGCGAGCCCGACCTGGCCCGGCACGCCGCGCGCCTGAAGGGAGGCAGCTACACGGTCGAAGGGCCGCTGCTGGTGGGTGCTGCGCTCGCGGGCGATAACCCCGACCTCCGACAGGCATTCCGGGCGTTCGGTGGCCCGCTGGGCGAGGCCTTCCAGCTGCGTGACGACCTGACCGACGCGGACGCGGCCCCCGGCTCGACCCGCGAAGCGGTGAACGAGCTGGTCGCGACGGCTCGTGCTGCGCTGAGGGCGGCGGCACGGCAGATCACCGTCGAAGCCGGGGCGGCGAGAGCGCTCGACACGCTTGCCGCTCAGGTGGCCATGACGTGAGCTCGGCGCCAAGGGAGGGGGCCATGAGCGACGACCTCGAAGGCCTGCGCCGAGCCTTCGCCGATGCGACCACCTGCCGCGTCGCCACCGTTCGTCCCGACGGCGGTCCCCACGTCGCCGCCAGGTGGTTCGTCTGGCGTGACGACGGCGTCTGGGTCTCGACGACGGTCGGCGATACCACCTGGACGTACGCGGGCCGCGACCCTCGGATCTCGGTGCTGATCGATCTCGGCCGAGACTGGACCGAGCTCGCAGGGGTGCGCATCGAGGGCGTCGCGGAGGCCTTCCCGGCCGAACACCCCGACCTTCGGGCGCCCATGTCGACCTGGCACGAGAAGTACCGGCAGATGTTCGCGCGCGACGGCTTCGAGCGGTTCACGCGCGACGTGCCGGCGCTCGGTTTCCTGCGGATCGTGCCCTCGCGTATCGACGCGTGGGACCACCGCTCGAGCTGATGTAGCCTGAGGATTGTGAAAGTTTTCACAAGCCTCGCCCGGTCGGCGTCACCCGATCCTCGGTCCGCGACGCGAGGCGACGCGACGTGAAGGCCTCACCGACCGAGACCGATGTGCTCGTCGTGGGCGGCGGCCCCGGGGGCGCCGCCGCCGCCTACTACCTGGCTCGTCAGGGCATCGACGTCACCGTCGTGGAACGGTCGTCGTTCCCCAGGGAGAAGGTCTGCGGAGACGGGCTGACCCCGCGAAGCGTCGCCTCCTTGCTGCGCATGGGCATCGACACCGACGACCCCGGTTTCGAGCGGGTCGTGGGCCTGCGCGTGCACTCCCGGAGCGCGACGATCGACCTTCCGTGGCCCGAGCTTTCCAGCTGGCCCGGATATGGGCTCGTGATGCCGCGGGCGGGGTTCGACCACCTGCTGATCCAGCGGGCGCAGAAGGCAGGGGCTCACGTGCTCGAGCGAACCGAGGCCGTCGAGCCGATCCTCGACGGCAATTGGGTCACCGGCGCGCAGGTGCGCCCGGCCGACCAGCGTGATGCGGAGCCGACCGAGATCCGGGCTCGGTTCACGATCGCGGCCGACGGGGCGGCGAGCCGGTTCGCCAAGCCGGCGGGGGTCCGGCGCGATGACTCCCGTCCGCTCGGCATCGCGGCGCGCCGCTACTACCGCACGTCCTATCACCCCGGTCCCTGGTTCGAGTCGTGGCTCGACCTGTGGGAAGGCGACCTGCTCCTTCCGGGATACGGCTGGCTCTTCCCGGTGGCGGGAGGTCGGATCAACCTCGGTGCGGGGCTGCTCAACACGTTCAAGGATTTCAAGCAGATCTCGGCGCAACGGCTCTTCACGGCGTTCTCGAGCATGCTGCCCGCCGAGTGGGAGATCGCCGAGGACACGGCCGACGGGCGCGTGTTGTCGGGTCCGCTGCCGATGAGCCTCAACCGCGTGCCGCAGGCCGTGCCCGGCATGCTGCTGATCGGCGACGCGGCCGGCGCCGTGAACCCCTTCAACGGCGAGGGCATCGCCTACGCCATGGAAACCGCCGAGATCGCGGCCGAGCTGGTGCACGAGGCGCTGGTGAACGACCGGCCCGCCATCGCGATGATGTATCCCAACCTGCTGCGGGAGCGCTACGGCGACTACTTCCGCATCGGACGGGGGTTCGCGAAGATCGTCGGACGTCCCGCGATCATGGGAGCGGCGACGCGGTACCTGCTGCCGAACCAGCGCGTGATGGGCTTCGCGATGCGGGTGATGGCCAACCTCACCGACGGGCCCGAAGGCGACCGGCAGGACCGCCTGTTCCACGTGTTGCAGAGGATCGCGAGGGCGGCGTGACCGATAGGATTCGCCCGTGCTGAGCGAGTACCTGCCGATCGTCGCCATGGCCGTGCTGGCGGTCGTATTCGGGGTCGCATCGCTGGTCGTGTCGCGCGCGTTCCGACCGCATCGGCCGAACCCGGTGAAGCTCTCGGCTTACGAGTGCGGAAACGATCCGGTGCGGCTTCCAGGGGGAGAGCGGTTCAGCGTGAAGTTCTACGTCGTCGCGATGCTCTTCATCATCTTCGACATCGAGATCATCTTCCTGTTCCCGTGGGCGGTTCGCTTCCGTGAGCTCGGACTGTTCGGCCTCGCGGAGATGGCGGTCTTCATCGCTCTCGTCTTCGTGGCCTACGCCTACGTCTGGCGCGCGGGTGGGCTCGACTGGGCCGACGACGTCGAGAGCGCGAGCGACATCCACGAGCCGGCGGACCTCATGACCGAGGCCGACGCCGAGCTCGCTGCCTCCATGCGTGATCCGGAGGTTGCCCGTGCCCGTTGAGCGGCTCGAGGGCGTGCAGCTCGGCAAGACACCTGAGGAGGTCGAGGAAGAGGTCCGCCGCGGCGTGCTCCTGACCTCGCTCGACCGCGCGGTGGGGTGGGCGCGCAAGCAGTCGATGTGGCCGGCCACGTTCGGGCTCGCGTGCTGCGCGATCGAGATGATGTCGACCGGCGCGGGCAAGTACGACTTGTCTCGCTGGGGCATGGAGCTGTTCCGCGCGTCGCCGCGACAGGCCGATCTGATGATCGTGGCGGGCCGCGTCTCGCAGAAGATGGCGCCGGTGCTGCGTCGCATCTACGACCAGATGCCCGAGCCGCGGTGGGTCATCTCGATGGGGGTGTGCGCGAGCGCCGGCGGCATGTTCACGAACTACGCGATCGTGCAGGGCGTCGACACGATCGTGCCGGTCGACGTGTACGTGCCGGGGTGCCCGCCCAAGCCCGAGATGCTGATGCACGGCATCTTGAAGCTCCACGAGAAGGTGCGCACGACGGAGCCCTTCAAGTGACGGCTGCGCTCGCTCCGGCCGAGGTAGCCGAGCGGGTCCGCGCTCGGTGCCCGGACACGATCGTGTCTCGCGACGAGGTGACGACGATCGTCGGGCGCGACGACATGCTCGAGACGCTCGTGTGGCTCCGCGACGACCCCGCGCTCTCTCTCGCGTTCTGCTCGAGCATCACGGCCACCGACTGGCCGGGCTCCGATCCGAGGTTCTGGGTCGTCTACGAGCTCCGCTCGATCGAGCACCACCATCGACTCCGGGTGAAGGTGGGTCTCGGCGAGCACGACGCGCATCTGCCGAGTGCGACGCCCGTCTTCCCCACGGCCGACTGGCACGAGCGTGAGACGCACGACTTCTACGGCATCGTCTTCGACGGTCACCCCGATCCTCGCCCGCTGCTGATGCCCGACGGATGGCAAGGGTTCCCCCTGCGCAAGACCGAGGAGCTGGGCGGCGTGAACACGCGGTTCCACGGTGCCTTCATCCCGCCGGTCGACACGCGCACGGCACCGTGAGGCGAACGCCATGACCGAGACCTCCGCCACCCCGACGCCCACGCACGTCTCGCGCTCGGCCCCATCGGTGATCGACGAGCGCACCGGTGAGATCCGACAGGAGACGATGATCATCAACATGGGGCCGCAGCACCCCTCGACCCACGGCGTGTTGCGTCTGCTGCTGGAGCTCGACGGCGAAACGGTCGTCACCTGCACGCCGATCATCGGCTACCTGCACACCGGCATCGAGAAGAACACCGAGTACCGCACGTGGATGCAGGGCGTCACCTACGTCACCCGGGCCGATTACCTCTCGCCGTTCTTCAACGAGCTCGGGTACTGCCTGGCTGTCGAGCGCCTGCTCGGCGTCGAGGCGCCCCCCCGCGCCCAGGTGATCCGGGTGCTCATGTGCGAGCTCAACCGCATCTCGTCGCACCTGGTCTGGCTCGCGACCGGGGCGCTCGAGCTCGGTGCGGTGAGCGTGATGCTCTACGGCTTCCGTGAGCGCGAGGTGCTGATGGACATCTTCGAAGAGGTCACGGGGCTGCGCATGAACCACGCCTACATCCGCATCGGGGGCGTGATCATGGACATCCCCGCGGAGGGGCACACGAAGATCGAACGGTTCCTGCGCGACATGCCGGCGCGCATCGACGACTACGAACGGGTGCTCGACGAGAACCCGATCTGGCTCGAGCGCAACGTCGGCGTCGGCGTGCTCTCGGCCGGCGACGCCCTCGCGCTCGGGGTGACGGGACCGGTGCTGCGCTCGGCGGGTGTCGCGGCCGACGTGCGCAAGGACGCTCCGTACTGCGGCTACGACACCTACGACTTCGACGTGCCGGTGCGCGACCAGGCCGATTCCTACGCGCGCTACCGGCTGCGCCTCGAGGAGATGCGCGAGTCCATGCGCATCATCGCCCAGTGCCTCGAGCGTCTCGAGGAACCCGGTCCGGTCATGATCGAGGACCCCAAAGTGGCGTGGCCGTCGAAGCTCAGCGTCGGACCCGACGGCATCGGCAACGACCCCGCCTACATCACCCACATCATGGAGGAGTCGATGGAAGCCCTGATCCATCACTTCAAGATGGTGACCGAGGGCATCGCGGTGCCGGCGGGCGAGGTGTACCAGGCGGTCGAATCGCCGCGAGGCGAGCTCGGCTTCTACGTCGTCTCGACCGGGGAACACCGCCCGTACCGCGTGAAGATCCGCGACCCCTCGTTCGTGAACCTGCAGGCGATCCCACGGATGGTCGAGGGCTCCCTGGTCGCCGACGCGATCGCGGCGATCGCCTCGCTCGATCCAGTGATGGGCGGGGTCGACCGCTGATGCCGATCTTCGAGGGGGCCCGGCGCGACGAGGCCGATGCGATCATGGCTCGGTATCCCGATGGCCGGCAGCGGTCCGCGGTGATGCCTCTCCTCTATCTCGCACAGTCCGTCGAGGGCTGGGTGACCCGCGAGGCACTGCAGGAGGTTGCCGGGCTCATCGGGGTGCGCACCGCCGAAGTCGAGGCCGTCGCCAGCTTCTACACGATGCTGCGCCTGCACCCGACCGGTACCCATCTGATCGCGGTCTGCACGAACCTGTCGTGCTCGCTCCGCGGCGCGCGCGAGGTGTACGACGCGGCGCACACGGCCACGGGTGTACCCCACGGGAGCGAGATCTCCGACGACGGCGGCGTTCACGGTGCACGAGGAAGAGTGCCTCGGGGTCTGCGAGCGTGCCCCGGTCGTCCAGGTGAACGTGGCCAACCACGACGTGGTCACCCCCGAGCGCATGCGCGAGATCGTCTCGTCGCTCCGCGAGGGCGCGGTGCCCGAACCGGCCAGGGGGCCGGCCGTGGCGAGCTTCAGGGCGGCGTCACGCATGCTCGCCGGGCTCGACGAGGACGTCGCCGGGTCGCACCCAGCGGAGGTGAGCGTGTGACCTCGCGGCGGGTGCTCACGGCGCATTGGGACGATCCGAGCGTGATCGGCTTGCCCGGCTACCAGGAAGCCGGGGGCTATCGGGCACTCCGCACCGCGCTCGGCTCGACTGCCGACGAGCTCATCCAGATGGTGAAGGACTCCGGTCTGCGCGGGCGGGGGGGAGCGGGGTTCCCGACGGGCATGAAGTGGTCGTTCGTGCCTCGCGATACGGGCAAGCCCACCTACGTGGCGGTGAACTTCGACGAGTCCGAGCCCGGCACGTGCAACAACCGCGAGCTCGTCGAGCGCGAGCCGCACGCCCTCATCGAGGGCACCGCGATCGCCGCCAGGGCCATCGATTGCCACCTCGCCTATGTCTACATCCGCGGCGAATACCTCTGGCAGGCGAGGGTGCTGCAGACGGCGCTCGATGAGGCCTACGCGGCAGGCTATCTGGGCCGAGATGTGATGGGCACCGGGTACGACCTCGACATCGTGATGCACCGGGGCGCGGGTGCGTACATCTGCGGCGAGGAGACGGCCCTGCTCTCGAGCCTCGAGGGCTTCCGGGGTCAGCCGCGGCTTCGACCGCCGTTCCCCGCGGTGGAGGGCCTGTACGAGTCGCCGACGGTGATCAACAACGTCGAGACCCTGATGAACGTGCCACACATCGTCAACAACGGTCCCGCCTGGTTCAAGGAGGTGGGCACCGAGAAGGCACCCGGCACGAAGATGTTCACGATCAGCGGCAAGGTCGAGCGTCCCGGCAACTACGAGCTCGAGATGGGGACGCCGCTGCGGGTGCTGCTCGAGGAGCATGCGGGCGGGGTGCTCGGGGGCAAGGCGCTCAAGGCCTGGACGCCCGGCGGATCGTCGACACCGTTCCTCACGGCCGACCACCTCGACGTCGGCCTGGATTTCGAGTCGGTCATGGAGGCCGGCTCGCTCCTCGGCACCGGCGCGATCATGGTGCTCGACGAGACCGACTGCATGGTGGAAGCCGCGCGCCGCCTCGTCGAGTTCTACGCGCGCGAGTCCTGCGGCAAGTGCACGCCGTGCCGAGAGGGCACCTGGTGGGCCACCCGCGTGCTGGGTCGCATCGAGGCGGGGTACGGGCGCGACGAGGATCTGCCCGTCATGGCCGACATGGGTGAGAACATCCTGTTCCGCGCGTTCTGCGCGCTCGCCGACGGCGCCGTCTCGCCGATCCAGTCGACGCTGAAGCACTTCATGGACGAGTACGAGGCCCACATCCGCGAGGGCCGCTGTCCCGTGACGGGGCGCGGTCGGGAACTCGATGCCCAGCCCGAGCAGCAGGCCGTGACGTTCGCGCCCACCGGTCCGTTCGAGATCCAGGGGGTTCCATCGTGAGCGCGGGATCCGAGCAGGCCGTCACGCTGAGCGTCGACGGCAAGGAGGTCACGGTTCCCCCCGGCACGCTGATCATCAGGGCCGCCGAGCAGGTCGGCGTCGAGATCCCACGGTTCTGCGACCATCCGCTGCTCGAGCCCGTCGGCGCCTGCCGCCAGTGCTACGTGGAGGTCGAGGGCCAGCGGAAGCTGCTCACGTCCTGCACGACGACGGTGACCGAGGGCATGGTCGTCAAGACGCAGAACACGAGCGACTCGGTGCACGACGCCCAGGTGGCGAACCTCGAGTTCCTGTTGTTGAACCATCCCCTCGATTGTCCGATCTGCGACCGAGGCGGCGAGTGCCCGCTGCAGGACCAGGCGCTCGCGTTCGGCCCGGGCGAGAGCCGCTACCGTGAGGCCAAGCGCGTCTTCCCGAAGCCCCTGCCGTTGTCACCGCTCGTGAACCTCGACCGCGAGCGGTGCGTGCTCTGCGCGCGATGCACGCGGTTCTGCGACCAGATCTCGGGTGACCGGTTCATCGAGCTGTTCGCCCGAGGGGCGGCCGAGCAGGTGTCGATCGCGCCGGGCGAGGACTTCCGGTCGCCGTTCAGCGGCAACACCGTGCAGATCTGTCCGGTCGGAGCGCTCACGTCGACGCCGTACCGGTTCGCTGCCCGCCCCTTCGACCTCACCACGGTCGACACGGTGTGTCCCCACTGCAGTGCCGGCTGCGACGATCAAGCTCGACATGCGCCGGGGCGACGTCGTCCGACACCTCGCCCGCGACAACCACGACGTGAACGACGCGTGGCTCTGCGACAAGGGGCGCTACGCCTTCCGGTTCCCCGACTCGCCCGACCGCATCACCACCCCGCTGATCCGCGACCACGGGCTCGAGCCCGCCTCGTTCGGCGAGGTCCTCACGCGGGTCGCCGGGTGGACCGACGGGGCGAGGGTGGCGATCCTCACCGGCGGGCGCCTGATGGACGAGGACTACTTCGCGCTCTCGAAGCTCGCCCGCACCGTGTTCCGAACGAACGATCTCGATCATCGCCGGAGCGGCGACTCGGGCGCGTCGGCGGCCGAGCGCCACGCTGCCTCGAACCCGATGGCGGTCACCTACAAGGACGTCGAGCGCGCGAGCGTGATCCTCGTGGTGGGTCTCGATGCCGAGCAGGAAGTCCCGATCCTGCACCTGCGCCTGCGGAAGGCCGCCCGCCGTGGCGCCCGCATCTGGGTGCTGCATCCGCGGCGGACCCGTCTGCACGACGTTGCGACGCACGTGCTCTGTCGCCCCGGCGACGAGGGGCGCCTGCTCGCCGGCGGCGCCGACGCGGCACTCGACGAGGCGCTCGATGCCATGCGGGAAGCCGGCGACAGGGGGTCGTGCTCGCGGGCGAGCGACCCGGGGCGGCCGACGCCGCGCTCGGAGCGCGCCGTCGCCGCGGGGGCGCGGTTCCAGTACGTGACCCGCCGCGCGAACGATCGCGGAGCGCTGATCGCCGGGGTGCACCCGTCGCAGCTGCCCGGTGGGCGGGGCATGCTCGACGTCGACGATGTCGAGCGCGCCTGGGGTCCGCTGATGAACCGCGAGGCCGGGCGCGACACCATGGACATCCTGCGCGCGTGCGCCGACCGTGAGATCGACGTGCTGTTCCTGATCGGCGTCGATCCGCTGCGCGACGTGCCCGACGCGGCGCTCGTGCGCCGGGCGCTCGACAACGTGCCGGTCAAGGTCGTGCAGTCGCTCGAGCTCGGTTCGCTCGAGCGGTACGCCGACGCGTTCCTGCCGGCCACCGCATTCCTGGAGAAGGACGGGCACGTGTCCACATGGGAAGGCCGCGGCCAGCGGCTCAGTGCCATCCGCGGGCGCGACGGCATCAGCCTCGCCGACTGGGAGATCTTCGCGAGCCTGGCGCTCGCGTGCGGCGGCGACCTCGGGTTCGAAACGCTCGAGGAGCTGCACGAGGAGATGGCGCGTCTCCTGGGCGCTCGTGAGGCCGACGATGCCCGGCACACCCCACCCGATCGGTCGGAACCGGGCGAGGGCGGCTCGGTCGACGGGCGCCCCGCTCAACCCGACTGGGAACGGGCGAGGGGCGACGCGGGCGCCACCGCCGAGGTCGACCGAGACCGCGACGAGCTGGGCGAGACGCACGACGCAGGCGACGACGAGACGGACGCGATGGTGCTCTTCACCTACCCGCTGCTCGTCGACGAAGGCCGGCTGTCCGAAGGCGCCGATGAGCTGAAGGCGGCGCTCGAGGACGGGGTGTTCCTCGAGGTGCATCCCGACGACGCGGCTCGCCTCGGCCTCGCCGACGGCGATCGAGCCATCGTGCGAACCGAAGCCGGGGAGGCGCAGTTGCTCGTCCGGGTGAGCGAGCACATCGCCGCGGGCGCCGCGTTCGTCCCCTTCAACCAGCCGGGCTTCGCTTCGAACACGTTGCTGTCCGGCAGCACGATCGCCACCGCGACCGTGGAAGCCGTCGAGGAGACCGAGACCGAGACTGCCGGTGTCGGTGTTGGAGGAGGGGCCTGATGGACTGGGTCGACTGGGCGATCCTCGCCGTGCGGGTCGCGGTCGTGTTCTTCGCGCTGCTCGTCGCCGTGATGCTCTACATCTGGATGGAACGCAAGGTGATCGCCGACATGCAGACGCGCGTCGGGCCCGTGCGCGCCGGCCCCCGCGGCATGCTGATCACGCTCGCCGACGGCATCAAGCTCTTCTTCAAGGAAGGCATCACGCCGACCGCGGCCGATCGGCCGGTCTACGCGATCGCGCCGATCCTCGCGATGTTCCCGGGGTTCCTCGCCTTCTCAGTGATCCCCTTCGGCACGCAGGTGACGCTCTTCGGTCGCGAGATCCCGTTCCAGCTCGCGGACCTGAACGTCGGCATCCTGTGGATCCTCGCCATGACGTCGCTCGTCGGTCTACGGGGTCGTGCTGGCCGGATGGTCGAGCGGCTCGAACTACCCGTTGCTCGGTGCGGTGCGCTCGAGCGCCCAGATGATCTCCTACGAGGTGGGCATGGGCCTCGCGCTCGTCGCGGTGCTCATGTACAGCGGCTCCCTGCGCATGAGCGAGCTCGTGGCGGCGCAGGACACCGTGTGGAACGTCGTGCCGCAGTTCCCGGCGTTCATGGTCTTCCTGATCGGGGCGATCGCCGAGACGAACCGCCCGCCGTTCGACCTGGCGGAGGCGGAGTCGGAGCTCGTGGCGGGGTTCCACACCGAATACTCCGGCATCAAGTTCGCGATGTTCTACCTGGGCGAGTACGTGAGCACGGTCACCGTGGCCGCGGTGGCCGTGACCCTCTTCCTCGGCGGGTGGCGGGGATACTGGCCGTTCGACGGGGCGGTCGCATGGATCGGACCGCTCCTGTGGTTCGTCGTGAAGGTGACCGCGGTCATCTACCTCATGATCTTGGTGCGAGCCACGCTTCCGCGCATGCGCTACGACCGGCTCATGAGCTTCGGCTGGAAGGTGCTGATCCCGTTCGGGCTCGTCTGGGTCATGATCACGGGCGTGGTCGTGGTGATGCCACAGGAGTACGGCAGCCGCGGGCGCTACATCGCCGCCGCGGTCATCGTGGGGGCAGCAGCCTTGGCGACCATGGTCGCGCCGCTGGTCTCGCGCCGCCGAGACCCGAAGGAGGTGCGCGCGTGACCGACGACGCCACCGAGGGCGAGCGGGTCGACCGGAAGGGTCCGCCGGCCGACCAGGGAGCCTGGGATGCCGCTCTCGCGATCGGCAAGGGCATGGCCACGGTGTTCAAGCAGACCTTCCGTGCAGACAACACCGAGCAGTACCCCAAGGAGATCGCTCCCATCCCCGAGCGGTCGCACATCGGGCGGCACCTGTTGAACCGGCACGACGATGGGCTGGAGAAGTGCATCGGCTGCGAGCTGTGCGCGTTCGCCTGTCCGGCCGACGCGATCTGGGTCGAGGGCGCCGACAACGACCCCGAGCACCCCGTGAGCCCGGGTGAGCGGTACGCCGAGGACTACCAGATCAACTACCTGCGCTGCATCATGTGCGGCCTGTGCGTCGAGGCGTGCCCGACGAGGGCCCTCACGCTCACCAGCCACTACGAGATGGCCTTCACGAGTCGCGAGGAAGCGATCTTCACGAAGGAGCGGTTGCTCGAGCCGCCGCTTCCGCTCGGCACCGATCCCGTCGACCGGGAAGGCTGACCGGCGTGCCACTCGACAACGTCGTCTTCTGGGTCTTCGCTCCGCTCTCGGTCGCCACCGGGATCGGCATGATCGTGGTGCGCAGCGCCGTGCACGCCGCGCTGTTCCTCGTCGTGAACTTCTTCACGATCGCGGTGATGTACCTGCTGCTCGACGCGCCGTTCCTGTTCGCGGTGCAGATCATCGTGTACGCCGGCGCGATCATGGTGCTGTTCCTGTTCGTGATCATGCTGCTCGGCGTCGACCAGGGTGCTGCGCCGGGTGAGCGGCTCTTCGGCCAGCGCACGACGGCCGTGATCGTCGGGCGTCGCCATCGTCGTCGAGCTCGCCAGTGCGATCAGGGCCGGGGTCGGGTTCGCGACGAGGGCGCCCGATGGCTTCGACGCCGTGAATCCGGACGGGAATCCATCGGCGCTCGCCGAGGTGCTCTTCCGCGACTACTTCTTCCCGTTCGAAGTGACCTCGATCCTGCTGATCGTCGCTGCCGTGGCGGCGATGGTGCTGGCCCTTCGCCGTTCGAGGGCGGTCACGCAGCGAGAGATCGAGGCACGCGCGGGCGAGGGCCTCGAGCGATACGCCATGACCCCGCCCGGCGGCTCGGGCACCGTGCAGGAGCCCGCGCCGTGAGGACCCCGATCGCGTACTTCCTCGTCCTGTCGGCGATCCTGTTCGCAACGGGATCGGTGGCGGTGCTGGTGCGCCCGAACGCGCTGCGCATCTTCATGGGCGTCGAGTTGCAGCTGAACGCGGTGAACCTCACGCTGGTCGCCTTCTCCCGCATGCACCTCGAGCTCGACGGACAGATCCTGGCCTTCTTCTCCATGGTGGTGGCGGCCGCCGAGGTCGTCGTGGGCCTCGCGATCATCGTGGCGGTCTTCCGGCGCACCTCGACCACCGACGTCGACCGAGCGAGCGTGCTGCGCGGATGATCGACCTGATCTGGCTCGCCGTCGCGATCCCACTGCTGGCCTCGGGCGTCAACATGCTCGTGGGCACGCAGCTCGGGTTCGGTTCCCGCCATGGGGCCGGGCATCGATCGGGCCATCGATCCGGCCATCGATCCGGATGGCTCGCCACGGGGGCGATGGCCGCGTCGTTCGTGATCGCCCTCGGAGCGTTGCTGAGCCTGCTGTCGCTCCCGGCGGAGGAACGCAGCCAGATCGTCACCGTGGCCGAATGGATCCGCGCAGGCGCCGTGAACGTCTCGTTCGACCTGCGTGTCGACCCGCTCTCGATCACGATGGCGCTGGTCGTCACCGGGGTCGGCTCCCTCATCCACCTGTACGCGATCGGCTACATGGAGCACGACGCCCGCCCCTGGCGGTTCTTCGGCTACACGAACCTGTTCTGCGCCTTCATGCTCGCGCTCGTCCTCGCCGACGATTTCCTGCTCCTCTACCTCGGCTGGGAAGGCGTCGGGCTCTGCTCGTACCTGTTGATCGGGTTCTGGTCGGACCGGCCCGAGGCGGCGAGCGCCGCGAAGAAGGCCTTCATCACCACCCGCATCGGCGACGTCGCGCTGATGCTCGGGTTGTTCGTGATGTTCATGCACTTCGGCTCGTTCGAGTTCGACACGGTGCTCGGTCACGAGGGCTCGGTGCCCGAGATCGCCACGGGCACCGCCACCGCGATCTCGCTGCTCCTGCTCGGCGGAGCCGTCGGGAAGTCGGCCCAGCTCCCTCTGCACGTCTGGCTGCCCGACGCGATGGCCGGTCCCACCCCCGTCTCGGCACTCATCCACGCGGCGACGATGGTGACCGCGGGCGTCTACCTCGTGGTCCGTTCGCACGCGCTGTTCGAGGTCTCCGAGGTCGCGCTCACCGTGGTGGCGATCGTGGGGCTCGCCGGGGCGCTCTACGGCGGGCTCGCCTCGATCGGCCAGTACGACATGAAGCGGGCGCTCGCATACTCGACGATGTCGCAGCTCGGGTTCATGTTCCTCGCCGCCGGCCTCGGCTTCTATCCGATCGCGATCGCGCTGTTGGTCGCGCACGCCTTCTACAAGGCGCTGCTCTTCCTCGCGTCGGGCAACGTGATGCACGGGCTGCACGACGAGATCGACGTGCGGCGCCTCGGCGGCCTGCGCCTCGACATGCCGTGGACCGCGGCGCTGTTCGCGGCCGGCGCCCTCTCGCTCTCGGGACTCCCGCCGTTCAGCGGCTTCTTCACCAAGGACTCCATCCTGGAAGTCGCGAGCCACGACGGCGTCGTCTGGGCCTACGTGCTCGGATCGCTCGCGGCGCTCGTCTCGGCCTGGTACATCGCGCGGCTGTTCTTCCAGGCGTTCATGGGCGACGCCGATACGAGGGTCACGCTCATGAGGCGCCGGCCCTGATGCGCATCCCGCTCGTGGTGCTCGCGGCCGGCGGCCTGTTCGCGGGCATCGTGCTCGCTTTCACCCCCGAGGGACGACTGGCCACCTTCCTCGAGCCCACGCTCGGGCACCTCGAGGAGGGACATGCCGGGCCCTCGACCCCCGTCCTGATCGCCATCTCGGTGGCCGTGACCCTGGCGGGGATCGGCATCGCCTGGCGCCTCTATCGCCCGGCCAACGAAGCCCGATGGGTCTCGTTCCCCGAACGGGAACCCGGCATGTCCGCCGCGCTCGGAAGGGCGTTCTACGTGGACGGGCTCTACGGCTTCATCGTCGGCACCGTCGGGACTTCGGGCGGCCGGTGCGCTCGCACGCTTCGACCGCGTGGTCGTCGACGGCGCCGTCAACGGTGTCGGCAGGCTCACGACCTGGGCATCGGGCCTCGCGCCCGTCTGGCAGTCGGGAAGGGCACGTCGCTACGCGCTCTCGTTCCTGGTGGGCGGAGTGGCGCTGCTGCTCTTCATGGCGGTGAGGATCTAGCGATGGACCGCATGCCCTGGCTCACCCTCGTGATCGCCGCTCCACTCGTGGGGTTGCCGGTGCTCGCCCTCTGGCGTTCGATCTCCGACGACGCCGCCCGCTGGGTGGGTCTCGGATCGACCGTCGTGGCCTTCGCTGCGTCGGTCGCCATGCTGGTGAACTTCGAGACGGGCCAGGCCGGCCTGCAGATGGTCTCCAAGCATCCGTGGGTCGAGTCGATCGGCCTGTCCTGGTTCGTCGGGGTCGACGGCTTCTCGATCTGGCTGGTCATGGTGACGACGTTCATGTTCCCGATCGCCATCGCAGCGTCGTGGACGGTCGACCACCAGGTGCGCCGGTTCATGGCGGTCTCGCTGTTCCTCGAGACGGTGATCCTGGGTGCGTTCCTCGCCCTCGATCTGCTGCTGTTCTTCCTGTTCTTCGAGGCGCTTGCTGTTCCCGATGTACTACGTCATCGGCGTCTGGGGCTCGAAGCGGCGGGTCTATGCGGCGACCAAGTTCCTGCTCTACACGATGTTCGGATCGGCGTTCCTGCTCGTCGGCATCCTGTACCTGTCGGTGCAGGCCGCGGATCAACTCGGCCGCGCGACGTTCGACTCACGCATGCTCGAGCAGCTCCGGCTCTCGACGGAGCAGGGGCGGTGGCTGTTCCTCGCGTTCTTCATCGGGTTCGCCGTGAAGGTGCCGGTGTGGCCGCTGCATACCTGGCTGCCGGACGCCCACACCGAGGCGCCGACCAAGGGGTCGATCGTGCTCGCGGCGATCCTGCTGAAGACGGGCCCCTACGGCATGCTCCGGTTCAACCTGGACCTGTTCCCCGAGGCCTCGCAAGTACTTCGCCGACGCCATCATGGTGCTCGCCGTGGTCGGCATCATCTACGGGGCGATCGTCGCGATGATGCAGACCGACATCAAGCGGCTGATCGCGTACTCATCGGTGAGCCATATGGGGCTGATCGTGCTCGGCATCTTCGCGTTCTCGGCCGAAGCGATCGACGGCGCCGTGCTCCAGATGGTGAACCATGGCCTGTCGACCGGCATGCTGTTCCTGGTCTTCGGCATGCTCTACGAGCGCACCCATACCCGCCAGATCGCCGAGCTCGGGGGCATCGTGCACGCGACGCCGTGGCTCGCCGGCGCCTACGTGATCGCGATGCTCTCCTCGATCGGGCTGCCCGGGCTCAACAACTTCGTGGGCGAGTTCCTCGTGCTGCTCGGCACGTTCTCCGTCGATCGCGTGCTCGCCTCCATCGCGATCGTGGGTGTGATCCTGAGTGCGATCTACATGCTCTGGTCCTACCAGCGCGCCTTCCAGGGACCGGTGGATCCAGCGATGGGCTTCGCTGCCCGACCTCTCCTGGCGTGAGGGGGCGCTCGTCGCTCCGATCGTCGTGGCGATGCTGTGGATCGGGCTGCAACCGGCCCCGGTGCTCGAGCGGCTGCGACCCACCGCGGAGCAGGTCTCCCAGCGGTTGAGACGAGGCTCCGATCGCCGATGTCGCCGCCGCCGGTCGATCCAGGCGGAGGCGCCGTGATCAGCCCGCCTCGCGTGGAGCTCTGGGCGATCCTCCCCGTGCTCGTGCTGTTCGCCGGCGCGCTCGCGGCGCTCCTCGGCGCCGCCTTCTCGCGCCGATCCGACCAGGCGCCGTTCGCCCTGTTCACCCTCGCGGTGATCTCGGCGGCGGCGGCGATCGTCGCTCTGGCTCTGGGACCGCGAGCCGGTGACGGCGCTCCAGGACATGGTGAGCGTCGATGGCCTCGCCGTGGTCGGAACCCTGGTGCTCTGCGGCATCGGGGCCTACGGCACCTATCTCGGCTTCCACTATTTCGAGCGAGACGAACTGCGGCGCAACGAGTTCTATGCCCTGCTGCTGTTCGCGCTCGGAGGCATGGCACTTGCTCGTCGCCGCAGCCGACCTGATCGTCGTGTTCCTTGCGGTCGAGGTGCTCTCGCTCTCGCTCTACGTGCTCACGGCGCTCACGTTCCGGCGCGGGCCCATCGAGGCGGCGATGAAGTACTTCCTGCTCGGGGCGTTCGCCTCGGCGTTCCTGCTGTACGGCGTGGCGTTGAGCTACGGCGCCGCGGGTACGACGAGCGTGCAGGGGCTCGCGCGTGCGCTCGCGGGCTACGATCGGAAGCCAGCCGCTCGCCCTCGCCGGCGCCCTGCTGCTCGTGGTCGGCCTCGGTTTCAAGGTCACCCTGGTGCCGTTCCACATGTGGACGCCCGACGTCTACCAGGGCGCGCCGAGCCCGGTCACCGCGTTCATGTCGGCCGCCACGAAGGTCGCCGTGTTCATCGCGATGATCCGGGTGTTCGCCGTCGCCTTCGGCGCGCTCCGGTGGGACCTTCGCCCGGTGATCGCCGTGCTGGCCGCGCGTCTCGATGGTCGTCGGAAGCGTGCTCGCGATCTCCCAGATCGACGTGAAGCGCATGCTCGCGTACTCGAGCGTGGCGCAAGCGGGATTCGTGCTCACGGCCTTCGTCTCGCCCGAGCGCGACGGCATCGCCGCCGCCCTGTTCTATCTGATCGCCTACAGCCTCGCCGTGGTCGGCGCGTTCGGCGTCGTGATGCTGATCTCGGGGGGGTCGGCGAGCAGACCCACATGGACAGGTTCCGAGGGCTCGGCCGCCGCCGACCGATGTTGTCGCTGCTGCTCACCGTCTTCCTGATCTCGCTGGCGGGCATCCCGCCGACGGCAGGGTTCGCGGCCAAGGTGCTCGTGCTCGGGGCGGCGACGACCGCCGGCTTGTGGCCGCTCACCGCTGATCGGATACCTGACGAGCGTTGCCGGCGCATTCTTCTACCTGCGGGTCGTCGCGATGATGGCGATGCAGGAGCCCGAGAGGCGACGACGTGGCCGACGGCTCGCCGCTTCCGCAGATCGTGCTCGCGGTGCCCGCGTTCGCCGTCGTCGCGCTGGGTATCGTGCCCGGTGTGATCGTGCCGTTGCTCCAGGAAGCCGGTGTCCTCACGTGGTGACGGCGTCGGGAGCGATCGCGTCGGGTGAGCCGGCGTGTGATCCCCGGGCTGGAAGCGCCCGACGCCGTGCTCGAATCCGAGGTGCGCACGCGCCTCGACCAGGTCGAGGAAGCGCTCGAGAAGTCGGTTCGGGCCGAGGCCTCGGGCATGCTCACCGAGACCTCGTCGTACCTGATCGCCGCCGGCGGCAAGCGGTTCCGGGCGATGCTCGTGCTGCTCGCCGGATACTTCGGCGACGCCGCCGACCCCAGGCTCGTGCCGGGCTCGGTCTCGATCGAGCTCGTGCACCTGGCGACGCTGTACCACGACGATGTGATCGACGAGGCCGACGCCCGCCGCGGCGCGCCGAGCGCGAACGTGCGATGGGACAACACCGTCGCGATCCTCACCGGCGACTACCTGTTCGCCCGAGCCTCGGAGATCTCGACCGACCTCGGCACCGAGGTGTGCCGCCTGCTGGCCCGCACGATCGCGGTGCTCTGCGACGGGCAGATCCGCGAGGTGGAGAGCTCGGCCAAGGTGGAGCAGGAGATCGCCGCCTACCTCGAGATCATCCGTCGCAAGACCGCCTCGCTGATCGCCACCAGCTGCCGGCTCGGCGGCATGCTCTCCGACGCCGAGCCCGAGCACGTCGACGTGCTGGAGGAGTTCGGGGACGCACTCGGCATCGCCTACCAGCTCTCCGACGACATCATGGACATCACCGCCTCGCAGATCGAGCTCGGCAAGGAACCCGGCCAGGACCTGCGTGAAGGCGTCTATACGCTGCCCGTGCTGCACGCCCTGGCCCACGACGAGCATCGGGACGAGCTCGCGCGCACCCTGACCCACGGAGCTCCCGACGGCGAGATGCTCGACCGGGCGCTCGAGATCGTCCGCTCCGGTGGGTCGGTCGATGCGGCGCGCGCAGCGGTGACCGACGAAGTGCGCAGGGCGACCGCGCTGGCCGAGCGATTGCCCGACGGGCCCTCGCGCCATGCTCTGATCCAGCTGGCGAAGTTCCTCGCCGTGCGATGCGGGGCCGCGCCCTCATGAACGCGCGCCCGACCGTTCCGGACGCCGACGGGGGGCGCTGCTACGATACGGGCGCTCGGGAGGCCTCTCACTGTCATGAGCGATTACTACGCGTCGTACGGGGTGGTGCTGGCGGTCCTGGCCGCCGGTGGTCTGCTGGTTGCGGTCGCCTTCACGACCGCTCGCCTCGTGGCGCCCAGCCGGCCGAACTACGAGAAGCTCACGACCTACGAATGCGGCATCGACCCGGTGGGGCAGGGCTGGTCGCAGAGCCAGGTCCGCGTACTACGTCTACGGCTTCCTGTTCGTGATCTTCGACGTGGAGAGCGTGTTCCTGTTCCCCTGGGCGCGCGTGTTCGAGAGCCTGGGATACGCGGCGGTCGTGGAGATGGCGATCTTCATCGCGATCCTCGCCGTCGGACTGCTGTACGCCTGGCGCAAGGGGGTGCTGCGATGGGCCTGATCACCGAGCGGACACCGCTTCCCAGGCTCCAGCCCGTCAAGTTCATCCTCAACTGGGGACGCCGCTACTCCCTGTGGGTCATGAACTTCGGACTCGCGTGCTGCGCGATCGAGTTCATCGCCGCCTCGACGTCCAAGAACGACTTCATCCGCCTCGGGGTGATCCCGACCGCGCACGGACCGCGCCAGGCCGACCTGCTCGTGGTCGCGGGCACGCTCACCGACAAGATGGCGCCGGCGCTGCGGCGCGTGTACGAGCAGATGCCCGACCCGAAGTACGTGATCTCGTTCGGCTCGTGCTCGAACTGCGGCGGTCCGTACTGGGACAGCTACTCGGTCACGAAAGGGGTCGACCAGATCGTGCCGATCGACGTGTACGTGCCCGGCTGCCCGCCACGGCCCGAGGCGCTGCTGCACGGCATCCTCGAGCTGCAGAGCAAGATCAAGGACGAGGACATCGCGGAGAAGTTCGGTGCGAAGGTGCAGCCCGCTGTCTCCTGAGGAAGCCGGCGCCCGGCTGCGCGCGCGCTTCGGCTCCGACGTCGTCGACGTGACCGACCAGCA
The DNA here is from genome assembly GCA_963790335.1 of uncultured Actinomycetes bacterium. GTDB lineage: Bacteria > Actinomycetota > UBA4738 > UBA4738 > HRBIN12 > JAOUEA01. Next base: position 115,085 of record CAWBOB010000003.1, read on the forward strand.
CGAGCACACCGTCGCCACGGTGAGCCGCGAGCGCTACCACGACGTCTGCCGGTTCCTGCGCGACGAGCCCGAGTTCGCGTGCGACTACGCCGACTTCACGTCGGCGGTCGACTGGGGCGAGGAGCGAGGCTTCGAGCTGCTCACCCATCTGTTCTCCACCGCGCACCGTCACAACGTGCGGGTGAAGGTCGCGGTGCCCTTCGACGATCCGGTGGTTCCGACCGTGAGCGACCTGTGGGCCACCTGTGACTGGCACGAGCGTGAGACGGCCGAGATGTTCGGCATCAGGTTCCAGGGACACCCGACACCGGTGAAGCTGCTGCTCGCGGAGCCGTTCGAGGGACATCCACTGCGCAAGGACTTCCCGCTCATGACGCGCGAGGCCAAGCCCTGGCCCGGAGCGGTCGAGGGCGAGGAGGTGGAGGACGAATGATCGATGTCCTCGCCCAGGCCGGGGTCTCGTTCGTCGAGCAGCTCACGACGAACTTCTGGCTCTCGTTGCTGATCAAGACGGCGCTCGTGCTCGGGTTCTTCCTCGTGGTGCCGCTCGGAGTCGGATACATGGAGCACAAGGTGCTGGCCCACATGCAGGGCCGGCTCGGGCCGATGGAAGCCGGCGCCTTCCACGGATGGGCCCAGCTGATCGCCGACGGCGTGAAGTTCATCCAGAAGGAGAACGTGGTGCCCGCGGCGGCCGACCGCACGGTCTTCTCGCTGGCCCCGGCGGTCGCCATGGTTCCCTACATCGCGATCCTCGTGGTGCTGCCGTTCAGCGACACGTTGTTCGCCTTGAACCTCGACGTCGGCATCTTCTTCGTGATGGCCATGTCGAGCGTCTCGGTGATCGGCATCCTCATGGCGGGCTGGTCGAGCGCCAACAAGTTCTCGCTGATCGGCGCGCTGCGCGCCGCAGCGCAACTCATCGCGTACGAGCTGCCGTTGGTGCTCTCGGCGGCCGGGGCCGTGATGCTCGCCGGTGCGACCTCGATGGTGGGCATCGTCGAGGCCCAGGAGTCGCTGTGGTTCGCCGTCCCGCTGTTCCCGCTGTTCCTGATCTTCATGATCTCCTCGCTCGCCGAGCTGAGCCGCACGCCGTTCGACATGCCGGTCGCCGACTCCGAGATCATCTTCGGGGCCTTCACCGAGTACGGCGGGCCTGAAGTTCGCGTTCTTCCTGCTCGCCGAGTACGGGGGCATCGTGGCCCTGTCGGGCATCGCCTCGGTGTTGTTCCTCGGCGGCTACCAGGGCCTGCCGGGCATCCCGCTTCCCGACCCGATCTGGATGGCGGCCAAGATCGGCGTGTTGTCGTTCCTCACGATCTGGCTGCGGGCCACGTTCCCGCGGTTGCGCGAGGATCAGCTGCAGCGGTTCGCCTGGCTCACCTTGATACCGATCTCGCTCGTGTGGATCCTGGGCGCCGCCTTCTTCAAGGTCGCGTTCTGAGGCGGAAGGAGCTCAGTGGCCATCGAGACGAGCGAGCACGTCGACCAGCCGGAATCCGGCGTCGGTCAGGGCCTCTTGAAGGGCCTGACCGTCACGATGAAGACGATGCTCCGGCCTGCCGTGACGGTGCAGTACCCGCACGTGAAGCCGGACCTTCCGGCGCGCACGCGCGGCGTGATCGCGCTCAAGCAGGGCAACTGCACGGTCTGCTACAAGTGCTCTCGCGAGTGCCCCGATTGGTGCATCTACATCGACGCCCACAAGGAAACGCATGACCCGGCCGGCGGCGGCCGAGCCCGGTCGATGAAGGTGCTCGACCGTTTCGCGATCGACTACGCGCTCTGCATGTACTGCGGCATCTGCGTCGAGGTCTGCCCCTTCGACGCGCTGTTCTGGAGCCCCGAGTTCGAGTACGCCGAGTACGAGATCGACCTGCTGACCCACGAGAAGGAGCGGCTCGAGGAGTGGACCTACACGGTGCTGCCCCCCCCGCGCTCGAAGAGGGCGCGGCGCCCCGACGCGGTCGAGCGAGGCCGGAGGGTTCCGGCGAGCGGGAGGCACGGCATGAGCGCGCAGGAGTATGCGTTCTGTGTGCTGGCGGTGGTGGGTGGGCTGTCGGCCGTCGCCGTGGTGACCGCCCGCAACGTGGTGCACGCTGCGCTCTACCTCGTGGTCTCACTCCTGGCGGTCGGACGGGGTCTACCTGCTGCTCGGCGCGGAGTTCGTGGCCTGGGTGCAGATCCTGATCTACGTGGGCGCGATCGTGATCCTGTTCCTGTTCGGGCTCATGCTGACGAAGGCGCCGATCGGCCGTGACACCCTCGACAATCAGCAGCGCTGGCTCGGTGCGCTCGTGGGTGTCGGGGTGTTCGCGGGCCTGGTCTTCCTGATCCAGGAGGCCTATCCGGTGCAGGATGCGCGCGCGTTCGAGACCGCGCAAGGGGACCACGCGAGATGATCGGGGAGTCGATCTTCCGCACCTACGTGCTGCCGTTCGAGGCGATCTCGTTCCTGTTGCTCGCTGCGCTGATCGGCGCCATCGTGCTCGCTCGCAAGGACGACGCTTCGTGATCAGGCTTCCGCTCGTGCTGATGTTCTCGGCGCTGCTCTTCTCCGCCGGCGTCTACGGGGTACTCGTGCGTCGCAACGCGGTCATGGTGCTGATGGCGATCGAGCTCATGCTGAACGCCGTCAACGTGAACCTGGTCGCGTTCGCGTCGTCGCTGCAGCAGATGGGTGGCCAGGTGTTCGCATTGTTCGTGATCGCCGTGGCGGCAGCCGAGGTAGGCATCGGCCTCGCGATCGTGATCTTGCTCTTCCGCACGCGCGAGTCGATCAACGTGGACGAGGTGAACCTGCTCAAGTGGTGAACCTGCTCGCATCCGAGGGAGAGGTGGTCTACGAGGCCACGACCGGCGGACTCTGGTTCGTCGAGCATGCGTGGATCGTCGTGCTGATGCCCCTCGTGTCGGCGGCGCTCATCCTGTTCTTCGGCTCACGCACCCCGGGCAAGGGCGCCGTGTACGGCATCGCGGCGGTCGGAGCGTCGTTCGTGTTCTCGCTCGGGGTGCTCATGCATTTCGTGCAAGGCGGCGGGCCGTTCGAGAGCCACCTCGAGTGGTTCACGATCGGACCCCTGCACCTCGAGCTCGGCATCTTGGTCGACGGGCTCACCGCGGTGATGCTGGTGGTGGTCACCGCGGTCTCGCTCTGCGTGCACGTCTACTCGCTCGGCTACATGCACGGTGACGAGCGCTTCACCTGGTTCTACGTGGTGCTCTCGCTGTTCACCGCCGCCATGCTGACCGTGGTCGTCGCGAACAACCTGATCCAGCTGCTCGTGGGGTGGGAGGTCATGGGCGTCTGCTCCTACCTGCTCATCGGCCATTGGTGGGAGGTCAAGGAGAACTCCAACGCGGCGATCAAGGCGTTCATCACCACGCGCATCGGCGACATCCCGTTCACGTTCGGCATCATCGCCCTGATCGCGGCCACGGGGTTCACGACGACCAACATCGGCGAGGTGACCCACGAGCTCGGCCTCGGCGAGGCCTCGCCCGTGTTCATCTCGATCGCGGCGCTGCTGCTGTTCGGCGGCACCGTGGGCAAGTCCGCCCAGTTCCCATTGCATGTGTGGCTGCCCGACGCCATGGCCGGCCCCACGCCCGTCTCGGCCCTGATCCACGCAGCCACCATGGTCGCGGCGGGTGTCTACCTCATCGCGCGGCTCTTCGAGGTCTTCCTCACCGCCGATGCGTGGGTGCTCACGACCGTGAGCATCATCGGCGGCATCACGGCGCTCGGCGCAGCCCTGCTCGCGATCGTGCAGGACGACATCAAGCGCGTGCTCGCGTACTCGACGCTGTCGCAGCTGGCCTACATGGTCGCCGGGCTCTCGCTCGGCGAGCTCGGGCTCACCGCCGGCATCTTCCACCTGTTCACCCACGCCTTCTTCAAGGCGCTGCTGTTCCTCGGCGCCGGATCGGTCATCCACGCCGTGCACTCCAACAACATGAGCGACATGGGAGGGCTTCGGAAGTCGATGCCCATCACGTTCTGGACGATGCTGCTCGGGTCGCTCGCGCTCGCGGGCATCTTCCCGCTCGCGGGCTTCTGGTCCAAGGACGAGCTGCTCGTCGTCGCCCATGAAGAGCACGTGACCTGGTTGTTCGTCCTGTTCCTGGTCACCGCGGTGATCACCGCGTTCTACACGATGCGCATGGTCCGGCTCACGTTCTTCGGCGACTACAAGGGTCACGCGCATCCGCACGAGTCTCCCGCCACGATGACCGGACCGCTCGTCGCGCTCGCCGCAGCGACGGTGGGCGTCGGCCTGCTCGGCGCTCCGCAGCTCGGTGCGCTCTTCGGCGATTGGGTCTTCTTCGAGGAGGTGCACGAGGCGGTGTTCGTGCCGTGGATCGCGCTGCTCTCGACCGTCGGCGCGTTGCTCGGCCTCGGCGCCGGCTACCTGCTGTACAAGGACCGCAAGGAACGGGACCCGCTGCAGTCGCCGATGGGCCCGGTGTGGAACGTGCTCGAACACCGGTACTACATCGACGCCTTCTACATGCGAGCCATCGTCTACCCGGTTCGTGACGGCATGTCGGGCGCCGTGAACTGGTTCAACCAGCACGTCATCGACGGGGTCGTGAACGGAGCGGCCATGCTCGCCCGTGGCTCCGGGCACGTGGTGGCCTGGTTCGATCGCACGGTGATCGACGGCGCCGTCAACGGCGCCGGCGAGACCGCCGGCCGCACCGGCAACGCGCTCAAGTTCCTGCAGAACGGCAACGTGCAGTGGTACGCCGTCGGACTGTTCGTCGGCGTGATCGCCTTGTCCGTCGTCTTCGTGAAGCTCGTGTGAGAGGAAGCGTGGAGGCACCATGACCTGGGAGAACTCGGCCGTCGCGATCACCACGCTGCTGCCCCTGGTGGGCGCTCTCGTGATCGTGCTGATGCCGCGCGACAAGGACCGCGCGATCCGCGGCCTGGGCATCGCCGTCACCGGCGTGGCGTTCGTGCTCGCGACGGCGATCGCGATCGGCTTCGACTACGGCACCGATGGGCTCCAGTACGTGCTCGACGTGAGCTGGATCGCCGCGATCGGGGCGAGGTTCCACGTCGGCATCGACGGCATCTCGTTGCCGCTTGTACGTGCTGACGTTCCTGCTGTCGTTCCTGTGCGCCATCTACAGCTGGCGCTACGTGCCCGACCCCGGCCGCACCAAGGCGTTCCTCGCCCTGATGCTCCTGCTCGAGACGGGCATGGCCGGCACCTTCATCGCCTTCGACCTGATCCTGTTCTTCGTGTTCTGGGAGATGGTGCTGGTGCCGATGTACTTCCTGATCGCGGTCTGGGGCTCGGCCAACCGCGAGTACGCCTCGATCAAGTTCTTCCTGTACACGCTCTTCGGTTCGATCTTCATGCTGCTGGGCTTCCTGGCGATGTACTTCGCCGGACCCGATCCACACACGTTCGACATGGTCGTGCTCGCGGAGTACGGCGCCGGGGGAGGGTTCACGAACACGTTCCAGCTCATCGTCTTCGGGGCGGTCGCGCTCGGGTTCGCCGTCAAGGTGCCGATGTGGCCCTTCCACACGTGGCTCCCCGACGCGCACACCGAGGCACCCACGATCGGCTCGGTGCTGCTGGCCGGCATCATGCTCAAGATGGGCACGTACGGCTTCGTGCGCATCGCGATCCCGACGCTTCCCTACGGCGCCGAGAAGTACGCACCGTGGATCGGCGCGCTCGCCGCGATCGGTATCGTCTACGCCGCGCTCGCGTGCCTCGCGCAGAAGGACCTGAAGCGCCTCATCGCCTTCTCGTCGGTCGGCCACATGGGCTTCGTGATGCTCGGGATCGCCACGCTCACCGAGATCGGCATCCAGGCGGCGATCTTCGGCATGGTCGCCCACGGTGTCATCACGGGCATGCTCTTCTTCTGCGTCGGCTCGATCTACGACCGCTACCACACGCGCGAGATCGCGAAGATCGGCGGCGGCATGCTGCAGACGATGCCCAAGCTCGGCGGCGTCTTCGCCTTCGTCTCGATCGCCTCGCTCGGTCTGCCGGGCCTCGCGGGCTTCTGGGGAGAGGTTATGGCGCTGCTCAGCTCGTTCAACCCCAACGAGGCGGTGCTCGGCGATCAGGTGGGGTTGTTCCGGGTGTTCATGGTCATGGGTGGCGTCGGCACCGTGCTCACGGCCGCCTACTTCCTGTGGATGCTGCAGCGCGTGAACATGGGCACCCTCCCCGATCAGTGGCGGGAAGCCGGGCTGCGCGACGTGCTCACCATCGAGTGGGTGTCATGGCTGCCGCTGCTCGTGTTGATCCTCGTGCTCGGGGTCTATCCGAAGATCGTGTTCGGCATCACCGACGAGGCGGTCGGCGGGCTCATGCGCCTGATGGGGGGATAGCGCTCCTCGATGGACATCGACTACCACGCGCTCGCGCCCGAGATCGTCCTGTCGAGCACGATCCTGCTCGTGCTCGTCGTCGACGTGTTCCTGCCCGAGCGAGCGAAATGGTTCGCCATGCCCCTCGCCCTCGTGGGCGTGCTCGGCACCCTGGTCGCCGTGGTCTCGCTGATCGGCGCCGGCGACCGCATGAGCTTCGGCGGCACGTACGTGGTCGACGAGTTCGCGCTGCTGTTCAAGGGCTTCTTCCTCGTGACCGCGGCGATCGTGCTCGCGGTATCGCTGCGGTACTTCCGCGAAGGCGGCTTCTATCAGGGGGAGTACTACTTCCTGCTGCTCACGTCGTTCCTCGGCTGCATCATGATGCCGAGCTCGCGCGACATGCTGCTGCTGTTCATCGCCCTCGAGCTGGTCTCGGCGCCCGGGTTCCTGATGGCGGCGTTCCGCAAGGGCGACGTGAAGTCGAACGAGGCGGGCGTGAAGTTCTTCATCATCGGCGTGCTGTCGACCGCCGTGATGCTGTTCGGCATGAGCCTGATCTACGGCGTCACCGACGGGCAGACCGAGCTCGCCGGCATCGCTTCCGCGCTCGACGGGCTCACCGGCGAGCTCGAAACGCTCGCGCTCGCGGCCATCCTGTTCGTCGTCGTCGGGTTCGCGTTCAAGGTCTCGGCGTTCCCCTTCCAGTTCTGGGCGCCCGACACCTACGAAGGCTCGCCCGTGCCGGTGGCGGCGTTCCTCGCGGTCGCCTCGAAGGTCGCAGGGTTCGCCGGACTGCTCCAGCTCATGTTCGTGGCGTTCGCCGGCCAGCACGAGTTCTGGGTGCCGATCTTCGCGTTCCTCGCGATCGCGACGATGACCGTGGGCAACCTCGTGGCGCTGCAGCAGACGCAGTTCGTCCGACTGCTCGCGTACTCGGGCATCGGCCAAGCCGGATACATCCTGCTCACGTTCGCGCTCGTCACCGACGACGCAGCGTCGAACCGCGATGCGTTCGCAGCAGGGGTCGCCTACATCCTGATCTACGGCGTGATGAACCTCGGCGCCTTCGCCGCGACGGTGGCGGTCTCGCGCCGACACCCGTCGCTGCGCATCCCCGACTTCGCAGGCCTCCGCGAGACGGCGCCGCTGATCGCGGTCGGCATGACCGTCTTCATGGTCTCGCTCGCCGGCGTGCCCCCCACGGGCGGATTCTGGGCCAAGCTGCTGATCTTCCAGGCCGCGATCGAACGGGGCGGAACCCTCGGTCCGGTGCTCGCCGTCGTGATGCTCGTGAACTCGGTCGTCAGCGTCTTCTACTACCTGGCCGTGCCCAGGCAGATGTTCTTGCGCGACGCGGCGGATCGGTCTCGGTTGCGGGTGCCCGCCCTGGTGACCGGCGTCGTCGCCGCGTCGATGGTCGCCGTGGTGGCGATCTTCGTGCTGCCGAACCCGTTCGCTCGGCTCGCGGAGATCTCGACCCTCGTCGGTCTCGGCCCGTAGCCACGCCCGCGGCCGACGGGCTCGCGCTCACGACCGCGCGGGTCAGCGCCGCCGTTCGTCGCCGATCGAGATCATGCGCAGGAAGCCGAGCGCAACGCGCGGCCGGGAGCCGCCGGGCACCCCAAGATAGCCCCCGTCGACGACCGGCTGCACCGCCCGCCAGGCTGCGTACAGCACGGTTGGGTCGGGTGCCAGCCGGGTGGTGAGGTGAGCCAGCACCTGCACCTCGGGGTTCGCCTGGCGAGCCTGCGCGGCGGCCGCGGTGATCCACTCCCGGTAGCGCTCAGGCTGCTGCTGCAGGCCTTGGAGCTGCAGGTCGACGATGTCGGCGTTCTCGGCCGCCGCGGCCGGCAGGCGGCATCGCACGAACGCCGCGGGGACCGATTCCCCGGCGAGCTGGGTGCACGTCGCTCCCGGCACCGTCACGAGTCCGGGATGGGGGGTCATCACCACTCGATAGCCCTCGGCCCGGGCGAGCGCGGCGAATCCGGTCATCGCGGCCACCGGGTCGATCTGCTCGGCGATCGGCGTGTGCTCCCAGGCTTCAGGGTCGTACATGACGACGGTCACGTCGTCGGCCACGAGGCCCGCCTCGACATCCGCCTCGAACGCGGCGAGGCTGGCCCAGCCATGGGCCGTGACGGCATCGCCGAATCCACCGAGCGCGATCGTGTCGGGGGTCGTCGAAGAACGAGGCGGTGAGGTCGTGGTCGAACGACTCGAGCAGCTCGAGATTGGTCCGTGTGATCACCCAGGCGCTGTCCGGGGGCGACACGAGCGGCATGTCGGTGCCGCCGAGCGAGAGCGCGAGCAGCACGACGCCCGGTGTGGCTCTCGAACCCCATGAGCGCACTCGGGTCGGCAGCAGACCCGTCCAGCCACTCGGTGCCATCGACACGGCGCTCCTTCGATCGGTTCGGGGGTGTCGGGAGAAGCATCGGCACGGAGCGGGCCGGGTTGACGGGGAACCACGGACCGGCGCGCGGCGAAACGCCTGTGAGACCATCTGGTCCATCGGCCATGTGCCGGCCCCTACCGTCGGCACCGATGCCACGGCAGACGAGGAGTGATGACGTGACACCCGGCATCAACCGCGCGAAGACCTGGATCCTGATCGCCGCCCTCATGGGGCTGTTCCTCCTGATCGGCAACGTGCTCGGGGGTCGGCAAGGCCTGGTGATCGCCCTCGTGCTCGGTTTGGGCTTCAACTTCGCGATGTACTGGTTCTCGGGCTCGATCGCGGTGCGCACGACGCGGTCGCGGCTCGTCTCCGAGCAGGAATACCCGCAGCTCTACCGCATCGTCCGCGAGCTCGCGACGGCGCACGGCATGCCGATGCCCGAGATCTACGTCTCGGACATGATGCAGCCCAACGCGTTCGCAACCGGTCGCGGCCCCTCGAACGCGAAGGTCGCGGTCACCAAGGGCATCCTGCAGATCCTCGACGAGCGGGAGCTTCGTGGGGTCCTGGCGCACGAGCTGAGCCACGTCGCGAACCGCGACATCCTGATCGGATCGATCGCCGCAGGCATCGGCACGTCGATCTCGTTCATCGCGCAGTTCGCCCTCTTCTTCGGTGGTGGCGACGACGAGGGCGTCAACCCGCTCTTCCTGCTGCTGGCCTGGATCGTGGCCCCGATCGCCGCGGGCATCATCCAGATGGCGGTCTCGCGCTCACGCGAGTATCAGGCCGATGAGACCGGCGCCTACCTGTCGAAGGATCCACGTTCCCTCGCGAGCGCGCTCGCGAAGCTGGAGGAGACCGCCAACGCATCCCGCCCCCGCGCAGCGTGAGCCCGGCCGAGGCGCACATGTTCATCGTGAGCCCCCTCACGGCCCTCCGGGGCCGAGGGTTCGCGACCCTCTTCTCGACGCACCCGCCGACGGCCGAGCGGATCGCCCGCCTGCAGGCCCTCGAGGACGACATCCTGCGTTCGCAGGGCCCGATCGGCCGCTAGCAGGGCAAGCGACGAACGAGCGGTACCCGAGCGCGCGTGCCCTACGCGACGAACTCGCAGACGCTCCGCGACCGGCCGCGGATCGAGGTGATGGTGTTCCACTCGTCGAGCTCGAGGTTTCCGGCCGCCCATACGAGTTCTCCCTCGGTCGTGTAGGAGACCCACGCGCCGGTACCGCGCACAGGTTGTCCCGCGGCATCGGAGAAGGTCGGACCGGGGACCGAGAGACGGCGGGTCGATCCGTTGTGGCCGTTCGTGAACCACACCATGATCGAGCCGTTCGAGATGCCTCGCACCGGTTGCCCCTTGCCGTCGAGGAACGTCTTCATCGTGACCTTCATCTCGGCGTGCGCCGAGAGCGGGAAGTCGCAGGTGTCGTCGGGGAAGGTCATGTCGAACGACTCGTGGACCGGTGTTCGCTCGGGCGGGGCGGCGGATGCCGGGGAGCTGATCCACAGCGCCGCGGCGACCGCAGTCATCATGGAGATGACCATGGTCGGGCGGGAGGGGAGGCGGACGGCGTGGGTGTTCATGGGTGCGATGGTGGACCAGCCAGCGCGCCACGTCGATCGTCCATCGGTCTCCCGATCGGGTCCGGTCGTCGTCACCCGCGCTCGCGGGTCCGAGCCGCCGAAGCCTAGGGTCGCCGGGACCTTCGGCCGCACCCAGCCGGCGCTCAGGCCATGGTGCCGAGCACCGCTCGAACGTGGTCGATCGTGGTCCGCGGGTTCACGAAACAGAGGCGCGCGAGCTTCTCGCCGCGCCAGGAGGTCGGCTGCACGAAGGCGACCTGCGCGCTGAGCAACCGGCGCCACCACGCCTCGTAGTCGGCATCTGCCCACCCACGGCGACGGAACAGCACCACCGACAGCTCCGGTTCCATCACGAGCTCGAGCTCGTCGCGTGAGCGGATCTCGTCGGCGGTCGCCCGAGTGAGGGTGAGCACGTGCTTCCACGGCATCGCGGTACGCGTCGGTGCCGTACGTCGCGAGCGAGAACCACAGCGGCAACCCTCTCGCGCGTCGCGACAAGTGGTACGCGTAGTTCGCCGGGTTCCACTCGCTCCACTCGGCGTCGGGTTGGTTCACGGTGTCGAGGTAGCCCGCTTCCTGCCGGAAGACGCCATGAGCCGATCGCGGGTCGCGGTAGAGCAGCGCGCAGCAGTCGTAGGGCGCGAACAGCCACTTGTGCGGATCGACGATGAACGAGTCGGCGCGCTCGATGCCCCGGTAACGCTCGCGCACCGAGGGCGCCACGAGCCCTGCGCCGCCGTACGCCCCGTCGACGTGGAACCAGAGTCCGTGCATGTCGCATGCATCGGCGACGCCGTCGAGGTCGTCGACGGTGCCGGCGTTGGTGGCGCCGGCGCTCGCGACGACCGCGAACACGCCGGCGCGCTCCGTCGGATCGAGGGCCTCGAGCGTCGCGGCGAGGGCGACGCCGGTGAGCCGCCCGCGTTCGTCGCCGGGTACCTCGACGATGCCCACGTCGATCACGCGGGCGGCGGTGGCGACCGAGGAGTGCACGCTCTCGGCCACCGCGATCGACCATCCGCCCGCCGGACGCGAGCCGAGGCGGGCAGCCGCTCGGGCGCGCGCCGCCACGAGGGCCGACAGGTTCCCCGCCGAGCCACCGCTCACGAAGACCCCGCCCGCTTCCGCCGGGAAGCCCGGCGAGGTCGGCGAGCCATCGGAGCGCCTGGTTCTCGGCCCAGATGGCGCCGGCTCCGTCGATCCACCCCGCCGCGATCGTCGACGACGCCCCCACGACCAGGTCGAACAGCACCGCGGCCTTGGTCGGCGCGCCAGGCACGAACGCCATCGACGACGGATGGTCGGTCGAGATGGTCGCCGGCGCGAGCACCTCGGCCCACAGGCGCAACGCCTCCTCGCCTCCGATGCCGTCGGCGGTGATCGTCTCGCCGGCGCGCCGCGAAAGCTCTTCTCCGGTGGCCGAGCCGTCGAGCGGCTGCGGGCTCGCGATGCGGCTCCGGGCGTACGCCACGATGGCCCGCGAGAGCGCCTCCGTCTCGTCGGTGTAGCGATGCATGTCGTCGGTCATGGACCACCCCGTTGCGAACGCACGAAGGGCCGGCGTCGGCGCCGGCCCTTCGGGTATCGCGTTGCCGCTCGTCGATCCCTACGCGGTCAGCTCCTGGCAGAACGCACCGAACGCGTCGATGTAGGTGCTCACGTCGTCCTCGGTGTGCTGGACCGAGATCGTCCACTGTTCCTCGTCGCCCGGGGTCATGAAGATGCCACGGTTGACCATGAACGGGTACGAGGCCCAGTAGATCTCGGGGATCGTCTCGAGGAAGTCCCGGTAGTTCCGCAACGGCTCGGCTCGGTAGGAGACGCAGCCCTTCGCCCCGAGGTCGACCGTGTGCGCCGGGATGCCGGCGTCGGCGATCGCCCGGTTGCACCCTTCGGCCAGCATCGTGCCGAGCTTGCCGAGATGGTCGTAGGCGTCGCGTGTCAGCACCTGGGTGAGTGCCGCGAGACCGACCGCCGACGACAGCGGGTTGCCGTTGAAGGTGCCCTGCTGGGCCGCGCCCTTGGTCACGAACTCCATGACGGCGGCGTCGCCTCCGAAGGCTCCGATGGTCGCGCCACCCCCGATCGCCTTGGCCCACGCGGCGAGGTGCGGCACCACGCCGAACCGTTCCGCGGCGCCTCCGTAGGCGATCGTGCCGCCGCACTTGACCTCGTCGAAGATCAGCACGGCCCCGTGTCGCTCACACGTGTCCTTCAGCGCCTGCAGGTAGCCGTCGGCCGGCACCACGATGCCGACGTTCATCATCACCGGCTCGAGGATCACCGCGGCGATCTCGCCCGGGTTGTCGGTGAACGCCGCCTCGACCGCGGAGGCGTCGTTGAACGGCGCCACGATCGTGGTGTCCCACAGCGCAGCCGGCACGCCCTTGCTCGTCGGCTCCGTCGTGTACCAGGGCTTGCCGCTGTGGTCCACGCTGTGCCGCAGGTCGAGCACGTCGGCCTCGGGTACCACCGAGAACAGCACCGAGTCGTGGTGGCCGTGGTACGAGCCTTCCATCTTGATGATCGTGTCGCGACCCGTCGCCGCACGGGCCACCCGGATCGCGTCCATGGTCGCCTCGGTCCCCGAGTTCACGAACCGCATCTGGTCGACCTGGAACCGCTCGCAGATCTCCTCGGCGAGCGCGACGGTGGCTTCGGTCGTGACGGCGAAGTGGATCGCGTCCTCGGCCGCCTTCTTGATGGCTTCCACGATCTTCGGATGCGCGTGACCGACCACGTTCACCCCGAACCCGCCGTGGAAGTCGATGTACTCGTTGCCGTCGACGTCGGTGACACCCGAGCCCTTGCCGTGCGCGAGGTACACGGGGTAGGGGTCGCCCGTCTGGAAGTTCGAGACCACGCCGTTCGGCAACGATCCGATGGCCCGCTGGAACAGCTGCTCGGACGCTCGCGTACGCGCGAGCCAGTCCTTCGTTTCCCGCTCGGCGATCTCCGCCGCGCGTGCCTTGAGTTGATCGAGATCCACTGTGTCCCACCTCCTGAGTCGGGCAAGGGTACCCGCGGCCGGGCGGCGCACGCAACGCGCTGCCTCCGCGGTCGTTCGGCCCGCTAGGGGCGGTAATTCGTGAACTGCAGGGCGAGCCCGAAGTCGTGATCCTTCACGGCGCGGATGGCTGCTTGCAGATCGTCCTTGCTCTTGCCGAGCACGCGGACCTGTGCGCCTTGGATCTGCGTCTGGATCTTCGGCACCGCCTGGCGCACGAACTTCGAGATCTCCTTGGTCTTCTCGTCGCTGATGCCGGTGACGATGGCGACGGTCTGGCGCGCCGTGCCCTTGGCGGCATCTTCGATCGCGCCCGCCTGCAGCGCCTTGAGGGGGATGCTTCGCTTCACCGCGCGCTCCTGCAGCACCTGCCACGCCGCCTTCAATCGATCTTCGGTGGCCGAGCGCATCTCGATCGTGCCCTCGCCGAGCGTGACGGTGGTGTCGGTGCCCTTGAAGTCGAACCGCTGCGAGAGCTCGCGTCCGGTCTGGTCGACCGCGTTGCGAACCTCCTGCATGTCGACCTCGGACACGATGTCGAAGGAGAACTGGTCTTTCGCCATGGGCGCATGGTACCGCCGGCTCGAGTGGGGTGGCTGCGAGGGTTCCGCTATCCTCGTGAGCGCTCGACGGGAGGATGCCCGAGTGGCCAAAGGGAGCGGCCTGTAAAGTCGCCGGCGATGCCTACGGAGGTTCGAATCCTCCTCCTCCCACCGACCGACCGACCGACCGAAACCGACCGAGCGAGCGAGCGGGGTGTTCTCCGAACTGAGGCCCTCTATGTCAGACTTCCGCTGAAGAAGCTGCCGACGGTGGTGGCGCACGATCGGCCCGTCGCCGTGAGATTGCCGTCCTGGATCAAGCAGGTGACGGTCTCTTTGGACCGCTCAGCGCATCCAGGGCTACTGCACTAGAAGTGCAGTATGCTGCACTGAATGGAAGAGAGCACCGCAACTCTCGCCGTCGCGATCGGCGTGCGGGTCAAACAAGAGCGGCTGGCTCGGCGGTGGACGCTGGATCGCCTTGCGGAGGCCGCGGGGGTTAGCCGCCGGATGGTGGTTAACGTCGAGCAAGGTGCGGCGAACCCGAGCGTCGGCACGCTGCTGCGGCTCAGCGACGCGCTCGGCGTCGGGCTGCCGGCGCTGGTCGAGCCACCCGACCCCGCGGCGATGAGGGTCACCCGCAGCGGCGAGGGCGCCGCGTTGTGGATAGTGAGGCCGGTGGACGCGGGGTGCTGGTGGCGGGCACCGAGCCGCCGGATGTGGTGAGCTGTGGGACTGGACCCTGGCCCCGGAGACCGCACGTCAGCGAGGCGCACGCGGCGGGCACCAAGGAGCTCGTGCAGGTCCAGCACGGCTCGATCACGGTCGAGGTCGACGACCAGTCGGTAACGCTCGACGTCCGGCGACGCGGTCGCGTTCCCCGGCGACGTGGCGCACGCCTATGCGAACCCGGGCACGGAAGCCGGCGAGGTTCTCCCTGGCGGTCTTCGAGCCCGGTGTCGGCTCGGCCCCGGTCCGGAGGCCGTCACATGCCTGACCACGGCGCGGTCGATGATGTTCCTTGCCGGCGCCGCGTCGATGCCGACGGTGTTCGCGCTGCGGCCGGACTACCGCGTGCTGCTGCTCGCCGTCGACGGGCTCGTCCCCGGCGCCCAGCGACGAGACCAGCGAGCCTGCTCCAGGCGGCCGAGGCCGCGGCCGAAGACGGCGCTGCGCGACCGGGCGGTTGAGGAGCTCCCTCACGTGGCGGCATGGCGTGAGGCTTACCGCGCGTTCGGGGCCAAGCCACAGCGTACCCGCAACAGCCTCGAAGCGCTCTTTCGCCGCGCTGCTTCTGGACTGCCGCGGGTCAACCGGCTCACCGACATCTACAACGCCGTCTCGGTGCTGCACCAGGTCCCGCTCGGTGGGGAGGACCTGCGCCCGTACACGGGCCCCCGCGCCTGGTCCGCGCCACCGGCGACGAGCCGTTCGACACCGTCGCCGACGGCGTCGCCGGTGATCGAGTACCCCGATCCCGGCGAAGTGGTCTGGTGCGACGACGCCGGTGTGACGTGCCGGCGATGGAACTGGCGCCAGGCGCGCCGCACCCAGCTCACCGACGACACGACCACGGCGCTGTTCATCCTCGACGCGCTCGACCCGATGACCGACGAGCGCTCGCACGCCGCCGGCCGATGAACTCGTCGACCACCTGACCCGGCTCGGCCCCGACGTGCACGTCGCCCGCCGCCTGATCGCCGTCGATCCACCACTGTAGCAGAAGGAGACTGAGCCATGCTGATCCACCCCTGGGACGCCGCGATCGACGAGGCCGAATGGCAGGACTGGCTCGCGTCCACCGACCGGTTCGGGATGCTCGTGGTCAACAACCTCGACCCGGCTCACGCGCCGCTGGTGCTGCCCACACACTTCACGCTCGCCGGGGACGAACTGCTCTTCCACCTGGCTCGGCCGAACCCGATGTGGCCGCACCTGGAGGCGGCGACCGAGGTTCGGCTCGCGGTGATCGGCGACTACGCCTACATCCCGACCTACTGGCGGGCCAAGGCCGGCGGCCCCGACGAGGACGGCGTGCCGACCAGCTACTACGCGACGGTGCAGTTCGTCTGCCGACCGACCGTGGTCGACGACCCGCAGGGCAAGGTCGAGATCCTCGCCGCGCAGCTCGGCGGACATCCAGCCGGAAGGCGACCACGCCACGGTGGCCGTCGACGCGAGCCCTACGGCCGGATGCTGCCCGGCATCCGCGGCGTCCGGATGGCCGTGGTGCGGGTAGAGGCCAAGTTCAAGTACGACGACCACAACCCGATCGACCATCGCGAACGGGTCATCGGCAACCTCGAGCAGCGGGACGAAGGGGTGGACCTCGGTGCTGCCAGGCAGCAACGACGACGCCTCGCCGCGATCGGCGACTGGCAGGCGCACCGGGCTAGGTGACTGCTGTCCCGGGTGGGCGCTCGCTCCCTTGGGATGTGGTCAGAAAGCCTAGGGACCGCATGGTCGGCGAGTTCTGAGAACACGCCACCGACCGACCGACGCACTTGCGGAACGGGTGCCGGTTAGCCTTCTTCGGCGTCAACGATCGGGGCGCATCCGAGATGCAGGGGAAGAACGCCCTCAGTGGAGGGTGGGGCGGTAGACGAGTTCCTGCGTGTGCTCGTCGAGCGTTCGGCTCTCGAGCAGTTCGAGATCGAAGTCGGCTGCGCCCCTGAGGATGGGGCTGGTCCCGGTTCGTCCGGAGATCACCGGGAAGATCGTCACCTGCAGTCGGTCGACCAGCCCGGCGGCCATCAGTGCCCAGTTGAGTGACAGGCTGGCCTGTGAACGGAGTGGCACGTCCGATTCCTGCTTGAGTCGCGTGACGATGTCCACGGCGTCGCCGGTCACGATGGTGGCATCCGGCCAACCGAGGGTGTCCTTCAGTGTGGAGGACACCACGGTCGCCGGCATCTGCATCGACCGCACGACCCACTCGTCGCTCGAGTTGGGGTCGATGCCCGAGGACATGATCTGAGCGTTCTCCCGGAAGGTGGTGGCACCGAAGATCATCCGCTGCTGGGTTTCGAACAGGGCGGCGCGGTGCTCGAGCAGCTCGGGGCCCTGCTTGCCCCAGTAGCCGCCCCAGTCGCCGTCCTCGCCGTAGGACCCGTAACCGTCAAGGGTGGAGAAGACGTCCCAGGTGTAGACAGCGGTCACTGCGCCCCCTTTCGATCCGCTACCCATCGTTTCAGACATGAGTCAGATGTGACATCGCCGCCGAACCGGCCCGTGAGCACGACGGGCCGATGCACCCAGCTCCTCGGTGTCCCCAGGTGTGAGGGTCGGACCCCTAGCCCATGGGAGGTACACATAGGATGCTTCAGTGCGGGACGGCCTTACGAGTTGCGCCTTGCCAAGTCAGGAGAAGCGCGTGGACCCACAGCACCCTGACCAACACGCATCGGTAGGTTCCGGATCGGCGATGCGAGCCGCCATCCTCTGGGGCGTCGTCGTCGGCGTCGTTCAGGCAGCGTCGCCACTGGCGTTCTGGTGGCTCGACCCGGCGGCGGTGTATGCCCTCGGGCTTGCCGCGATCGCGGCCATCTATGTCGGCTTCGCGGTGGCCGATGGGCGGGCGAGGATCATCATGGTCGAGTCGGTGGTCGCGATGGCGTTCGTGGTGGTCGCCGCGGCAGGCATCACCGGGCCGACATGGCTCCTTGCGTTCGGTCTGGCAGGCCACGGGGTCAAGGACGCGTGGCAGCAACGCACTCAGTTCGTCTCCGGGACGCGGTGGTGGCCACCGTTCTGCGCGGCCATCGACTTGGTCGTCGCGTTGATCATCGTGATCGAGATCGTCGCGGGGTTCGAATTCCGTGTCTAGCAAGGTAGGAGGAGCAGATGAGGGCGATCGTCCAGGACCGGTACGGTGAAGCAGAAGTCCTGCACATCGAGGACATCGATCACCCGACCGTCGGCGGCGGCGAGGTGCTGTTGAACGTCGAGGCCGCGAGCCTCTTCGCAGGGGACTGGCACTACATGGCTGGGTTGCCGCTCGCGTTCAGACCGGCGAGTGGCCTGACGAAGCCGCAGGTACCGGGTCCGAGGCCGCGACGTTGCCGGCCGTATCGAGGCCGTGGGCGAGGGCGTCACGACCTTCCAAGTCGGCGACGCCGTGTATGGCATCTGCGACGGCGCGTTCGCAGAGTTCGCGAGCGCCGCGGTGAACAAGCTCGCCCCGAAGCCGGCCAATCTCTCGTTCGAGGAGGCAGCGACCGTTCCCATCACGGGCACGACCGCACTCCAGGCGGTTCGGAACCATGGAAAGGTGCAGGAAGGGCCAGTCGGTGCTGGTGATCGGCGCGGCCGGCGGGGTTGGATCGTTCGCGGTCCAGATCGCCAAGGCCTTCGGAGCGACCGTCACCGGGGTGTGTAACACGACACAGACCGACGTCGTCCGCTCGATCGGTGCCGACACCATCATCGACTACACGCGTGAGGACTTCGCGGAGGCGGGTGTGCGCTACGACGTCATCCTGGACACCGCCGGGAACCGCGAGCTGTCCATACTGCGGCGGGCTCTCGCGCCACGGGGCACGCTCGTCATCGTTGGAGGGGAAGGGGGAAAGGGGAAGTTCCTCGGAGGTTTCGGTCGAGGGACACTGCGGGCACCGCTACTGTCCACGTTCACCGGCCAGACCCTGAAAGGATTCGTCGCCACGGAGAACGCGGCAGACCTCGTGATCCTCAAGGACCTGATCGAAGCCGACAAGGTCAGGCCGTTGATCGACCGGAAGTTCCCGCTCGTGGACGTTCCGGACGCGATGCGCTATCTGCGGGAAGGGAGCGGAAGGAAAGGCAAGATCGTCATCACCATCTGATCGACCTGACCGGACTACTACGTGCGGACGTGGAACCGGAGGATGGTGACGTCTCGCGACCGCGTGCTGCTGACCGGTTCGAGGTCGATCCTGGGGAGCCCCGGGGGAGAGAAGCGGATGCCGTCCCCGAGCAGGACCGGCATCACGTACACCAGGATCTCGTCCACGAGCCCCCGCGCCAGGCACTGGCCCGCAACGTCGGCTCCGAGGATCTCCACGTTCTTGCCGCCCGCAGCGTCCAGCGCCGTGGCGACCGCTTCCCCGATATCGCCGCCGAGGAACGTGACTCCAGGGTCCGGCGGGTCCGGCGGCTGGTGCGTCAGGACGAAGACGCGTCCTGAGAAGGGGTAGTCCACGCTGTCCGGCTCGACGGCAGCCATCCTCTTCCCCACCTCGTGGGTCCGCCGGCCGATGAGCATGGCGCCGGTGGCGGCCGCGATCTCGTGGAGATCGTCCGGTGCCACGAAGTCGGCGAGCGGGCGATCACCACCCCAATCCATCGCGTGGCCGGGGCCGGCGATGAAGCCATCGAGCGACATCGACCTGTTCACGACCACCTTGCCAGCGCTCGTATCGCTCACCCTGTCCTCCAAAGCTGGATGCACCCGTGATCCGTCCAGGTCACACGCCCGAACGCTCCTCGGCGAGACGGGCGAGGTTCGACAGTTGCTTCCTGTCGGCCGCGTTGACCAGGGGTCGGAACATGGTGCGAACCCCCGGCTTCAACCAGTACGGGACGTAGTTCACGCGTTGGATCGTTTCCGTATAGACGATGCGCGACCCTTCACCGTCCGGCTGAACGTCGTAGTGATGCTGGAAGTGAACCTCCCAGGTCTTGCCCCGCTTGCGATCCAGACGGGCATCGGTCTCGATGATGAACCGGTTCGGTCTCGCCGACTCCGTGACGACCGACCGGTCATGGAACGTGCCGTTGAAGTTGGCTCCGGTCGACGTGAAGGTGGTACCGACGGATGCCGCACGCTCCGATGCCTCGAGGGTCAGCAGCTTGAAGGTGTCGTCTGCTGCCCGCTCGCCGGACCACTCCAGGTGCGCATCGAGATCGGTGATGACGTCGAACACCGTGTCGGGCGGGGCTTTCGACGTGACGGATGCCCGGGTCACGAAAAGGAACGGGTGCTGAGCCATCCTCGTCTCCTTTCTAGTTCGGTACCTGCTCGATGCCCCGCCGACTCGCGCTGAGACGTCGCTCGCCCGGTGCGGATCGGCGGACCTGTGGACCCAGCTGGAACATCCCGGAGCGATGCAGATCGACGAGAGCGCGAACACGGCAAGGAAGAGCCGACGGAGGCCATCACCGGCGCGCCGTGTGACGAGCGCCCAACCACCGACCATCTGCGGCCGTCTACTCGTGGCTCGGCGTGAACTCCACGCCGTTCGTCGGCGTCACACCGTCCCACACGAGGCCAGATCCGGGCGGCGGTGTCACGCTCAACACGTCAACGCTGTAGAAGCCCGCCGGACACGATCGCTTCCCGGGCGGTGTCTCACCGCTCCACATCGCGGCCCCGGCGCAGCAGAAGAACGCGGTCGAACCGGAGCGGGTCTCCGTGCCCCCAGGGCATCCTTTCCCTCGGTTCTTGCCCGGCTTGTCGCGGGTCGCGCCAGTGTTCGTGGCGTACACGACCGGTGCTTCCCCGTCGTGCGCGTCATAGGAGGTGGTGAACCGCACGGTGGCTCCGACCACCGGGCGACCGGCGTCGTCCACGAGGTAGAGCTCGACGTGGATGTGATCCTGGTGTCCGCCGCTGAAGAACCAGTCGATGCACGAGATGGAGATCTTGGGCGCATCCCTAGGTGGTGCGGCCGAGGTGGTCGGAGGCCCCACCAACGCGAACCCCAGCACCATCGCGAGTACAGCAACACCTCGACGCCTCAGCGTAACCCTCCTTCGATCGCGGGCTGCGAAGGTTTCCGCATCGTCGCAGACGGGGTTCGAGGGGGTCAAGCCGGCGAGTGACTCATCAGAGATATCCTCCAAGCGTCCTCCCTACGCGGGATGCCAGGGACCCGAAGTCCAGGGGCCCGAGTCCGTCCTGACGTCGAGCTCCACTGCGTCGGATCCATCGGCGTTCGCGATCGCGAGGCGTCCACCGTCACCTGGCCCCGGGATGATGTACGCGAGGCGCGATCCGTCGGGCGACCAGTACGGCCGGTTCCCGTCGGTGATCACCTGTGTGAAGCCGGAGCCGTCGGTCGCGAACGTGTAGGTGGCGACGTCGTTCCCGAACGCGATCCGATCGCCGGCCGGCGACCACGCGAGGCCGTACACGTGACTGGCGCCCATCGTCGTCTCGTTGGCCAAGATCTGGTGCGCGTCGCTGCCATCGGCGTCCACCACCCACACCCGATGGCTGTGATCCCCTGATCCGACGATGTACGCGATCTCGGCACCGTCTGGGGAGAAGGTTGGCGCTTGCACGTAGCTGCCTTCGAGGAGAACCTCGACGGGGCCGCCACCGACGTCGACGCCGTACATCGCCCTATAGGTGGCGAACACCACGCGCGACCCGTCGGGAGAGATCGTGGCGCCTGTGATCCATCCCATCGGCCGCTTGGTCACCTTTGTCTCCGACCCGTCGGCGTGCATGACGAACAGGTGGAACCCCCGTCGGCCTCCTTCGTCGAGCTCCCGCATGATCAGGAGTCGCGTGCCGTCGTTCGACCAGCCCAGCGGGAAGCCTGCTTCGGACAGCTGGACCCTCGTCGCGGGAGCTTCCGCTGCGGCCGGGTCGATCCCCCAGATGCCATCTCGGTCTCCGTAGACGATCCACCCTGCGACGGGCGCGAATACACCGAGATGTTCGGATGGAGCTGGGCTCGGCGTGCGATCGTCGGCGGGTACCGGCGCCGGCGCCGTCCGGATCTGGGCGACACCGGCGAACAGCACCGCGATCGCGGCGGCGAGCCCGATCCCCACGACGATGGCGGTCCTCGCTGTCCGGCGGCGCGCCCGACGGGTCAGCGGCCCCGCGTCGAGGAACAAGACGGGTTCCTCGGCCGCCATGCGCTCGAGGAAGTCGCGGACGTCTTGATCGGTCATGTCTTCACCTCGGGGATGGCGCGGAGGGCCTCGAGCCCGCGCGCGACGAGCGAACGCACGGTCGCGCGGCGGCAACGCAGGAGGTCGGCGATCTCGGACTCGTGGAGGTCTTCGTAGTAGCGCAGGACGATCGCCGCTCGTTGCCGCTGGGGAAGCGAGAGCAGCGCGGCGCGCATCGATTCGTACGCGGCGACGTCGCGATCGGCATGGCTGTCGCGGAGCTCCGCGGTTCGCCGCTCGAGGTAGGAGCGCTCGAGCGCACGGCGGCGGAAGGTGTCCTTCGACAGGTTGACGATCGTCTGGCGGAGGTAGGCGTCGAACGCTTCAGGCTCTCGCAGGTGGTGCAGGCGACCGACGAACCGAAGGAACGCCTCTTGGACGAGATCCTCGGCGAGCGTCCGGTCGCCTGTCAGGAGGTAGGCGAGCCGGAATCCGGCCGGGGCCGACCGCACATAGATCTCGGCCAGCCGGCTCGTACCCGCTGGCTCGGCTCCCATGTCGGCGACCATCGTCGTCCTTTTCGCACCCACATCACCAGGACGTACGAGGACCCAAAAGCGTTGCATCGGCCCTGTGGGAGGTGAACTCAGGGACTCCGTCCAGCAGGTGGTAGCGATGTGGTTCGAACCTCGCAGCGCGTCGCCTCGTCCCGTGGTTCGATGCTCGCGTGACGGACGTTCTGGAGACCGATCGGCTCGTCCTTCGCCACCTCACGCTGGACGATCTCGACGACCTGGCACGGATCTACGCCGACCCTGAGGTCCGCCGGTTCTTCCCCGAGGGGACCCTATCGCGTGACGAGACCGCCGAAGAGATCGCATGGATGCTCGAGGTCGACTATCCGAGGTATGGCTACGGCCTTTGGGCTACGGTCCTCAAGGAGGACGGTCGGTTCATCGGCCGCTGCGGGCTCCTGCCATGGGCGGTGGTCCCAACCGACCGCGCCGAGCTCGGTCTCGAGGCGCCCGATGAACGCCATGACCCGACGGGTGCAATGGAGGTGGAGATCGCCTACCTGCTCGCGCAGACGCACTGGGGTCGTGGCCTCGCGTCCGAGGCGGTCGTTGCGATCGTGGACCACGGGTTCCTCCACCACGCGGTTCCTCGTCTGATCGCGTTGATCGACGAGGACAACATCGCGTCACGCCGTGTCGCTGAGCGGGCAGGCTTCCGACCGGACGGCACCGTGGAGGAGGGCGGCGAGGTGTTCCCGCTGCACGCGCTGCCCCGCGCCCGGTGGAACGGCGCTAGGGGGTAGGACCACAGCACGATCCGGGCTGATGTCGATCAATGGATGGGGGCGATCGGCCGACCAAGGGGGTTCCCTGATGACCGGCAGACCGTGGGCTCAGCGGCTTGGGGCTGACGCTCGGGCTCGCGACCTCGGCGTGCACCCAGGTGCCCGTCACCGCCTCCCCGGTCACCGTCCAGCCGAGCGGGTCCGGGCCCCAGAGTCCCGACATCGTCGTGATCGTCACCGACGACCAACGATGGGACACGCTCGGGGAGATGCCCGGACTCCGGCGCACCGTGCGTGCCCACGGCATGACGTTCCGGGAGGCGTTCGTCGTCAACCCTCTGTGCTGTCCGTCGCGCGCCTCGATCCTCACGGGCGCGTACTCGCACACGACCGGTGTGTACACGAACGTTCCACCCGACGGGGGATTCGCGGCCTTCGATGACCGATCCACGCTCGCCACGTGGCTCGATGATGCCGGCTACCGCACAGCCCTCCTGGGCAAGTACCTGAACGGCTACGCGAAACCGTGGTACGTGCCGCCCGGGTGGGACCGCTGGGTCGCGTTCCTCCGGGGCTCGGCCCCCTACTTCGACTACGCCATGAGCGTGAACGGCCGACGCCAGGAGTATGGATCGTCGGCCGCGGACTACTCGACGGATGTGCTGGCGCGCCTCGCCGAGCGATCCATCCGCGAGGCACCCCCCGACGACCCGATCTTCCTGTTCATCGCCCCCTCGGCCCCGCATCACCCGCAGACGCCGGCGCCCCGGTACGCCGGCACGGAGCCCGTGGTGCCGTTCAGTGCCGGACCGAACGTGCCCGAGCGTGACGTGTCCGACAAGCCCGCCTATATCCGCGCGCTCGGACCTCAGGATCGTCGTTCCGAGCAGCGGTGGAACGCGAAGGCCGTGGCGCTGAAGGCCGTCGACGACCTCGTGGTTCGAACGGTGCGTGCGTTGCGGGACCGAGGCACGCTCCACAACACCGTGCTCGTGTTCATGAGTGACAACGGACTGGCCGTGGGCGAGCATCGATGGAGCTACAAGCTCACGCCGTACGAGGAATCGATCCGGATCCCCTTGGTCGTGCGCTACGACCCGCTCACGCGGGGCACGTCGACCGACGCTCTGGCGGCCAACGTCGACCTGGTGCCGACGATCGCCGAGATCGTGGGGGTCGAGGCCCCTGGCGCCGAGGGCCGTTCCCTCATGCCGCTCCTGCGCGGCGATGCGTCCGCCGTCCGGACCGGACTGTTGATCGAGCATCTCCAGTTCCGAACCGGCATCCACCGCGCCGACCCTCCGACGTACTGCGCGCTCCGGACCGTGGATCGGCTGTTCGTCCACTACGCCACCGGGGAGGAGGAGCTGTATGACCTTCGGCGTGATCCCTACCAGTTGCGGAACGTCGCGGCGGATCCAACGCGCTGGGTCAGAGCTCCACCAGCTCCGAGCGCGGACCAAGATGCGATGCCGTCCACCTCCACCGCGGTTCTCCTGGGCGAGCCCATAGACACCCTCGCGAGCCAGATCCCGCAGGGATCGGATCGGCCTCGTCACCCGGTGTGGAACTGGAAGGATTCCACGACGGGTACTGCCGCCTCTACCGTCTGCTCGAAGATCCCCTCCGGCGCGGTGATCATGATCACCAGGGTCCTGACAGACCCCCCGGGAGGGGCCAGCACATAGAGGCGCCCTCGAATGCCGGAGTGGAGCGTTCCCCAGGCTGGTTCCCGGTTGTAGACGGACACGACCGGGATATTCCCCGACACACAGGTCGATGCGCCTGGCACGGCGGTCACGTCCAGTCGCAGCGCGTAGACCCCTCCGATGCGTTCGGCGACAGGCGCCGTCGCATCGATGCCGGGGTTGGATCGGATGGCTCCGACCAGCTCCTCGGCAGAAGCCGGGACGTCCAGGAAGGCATCGCAGGACGCCTGTGCCTTCGGGTTCGCGAGGACCTCGATACTTGCTTCGTCGGGTTGTCCAATCAGCCAGAAGATGCGCGGGTCGAGATAGGACTCGGCGTGGTCCCCCCATGGCCGGTCGGCGCGGAAGCTGACCTCCCCGCCGAGCATGGAACAGGTGCCGGGACTGTTCGCCTGCGGCTCCGCCTTGCATTCCGTCGTCGTGCTGGCCGGGTTCTCCGATGTTGTTCCGCGGTGCCACGCGACCCCGAGATTGTCGAAGAGTCTGTCGGTGGCGAGGTCGCCGACAAGCGTGTAACCGGAGCGTCCCTCCTCAGGGAAACCAGAGACGCCGGGCTCCCGTCCGTCGACGCATGCCAGGGCGGGAGAGGGCACGACGAGGGTGGATGCGCCCTCGAGCCGTCCGGTCCCGGTCATCGTCGATGGCGTGTCGACGCCATCGACCCGGGTCTCGCGATCCGAGCACAGCGAGGAGGATTCGTCGTGCAGCACGATGTCGAGGGCGCCGCCTTCCGCCGGGTCGATGGTCATCGTCTGAGAGCGACCGGGATCGTCGAGCTCGGTGGAGGTCCACGTGCCCACGAAGATGGTGCGGGCGTCGTCCGCCGGCACGGTGCCGGAGGGGAAGGCCCGCACGAGCGCGCCGGTCCCGATCGCCGTCACGACGAGGGCGACGACGCCCGCGCGGATCCGCTTGTTCCGGTGCTTCCGATCGCGACGCGTCACGAGTCGCTCGAACGATTGCTCTGGTGGCACGAACCGCTCGGCGGAACGCTCGAAGAGATCGCGATCATCGATCATCGTGGGTCACCTGCCTTCTCCCGGATCGCGGCGCGGGCGCGCGTCGCGAGCGTGCGAACGGTGCCGGCTCGCATGCCGAGTACCTTTCCGGCTTCCTCTGAGGTCAGACCGAGGTAGCCGGTCAGCACGACGGCGGCTCGCTGATCGGGTGTGAGATCACGCAGGGCGCGGACGACGACGTCGCGATCCTCGACGGTCGCGAGCGCGTCCTCGGTCGGGGCGATGCTGACCGTCTTCCTCAACGCCAGGGCCGTGCGCCGGTAGCGATTGCGGAACACGTTCATGGCCGTTCGGAAGAGATAGGCCGAGGGATCGTCGACTCCGGCGACGTGATCCCATCGCTCCCACAGCCGAAGGAAGGCGTCCTGCATGATCTCTTCCGCCTCGGCGCGGTTGCCGGTGACGAGGCAGAGGGCCCCGAACAGCCGCGCATGCTCGGATGCGAAGAACAGCTCGAAGCTCCGCGGTTCCCCGGCCACCTCCGTCTGCACGACCTCCCCGCCGCGAAGCACCCGTAGCGAGCGATCCATCATGCCGCATGAACAACCGAGAAGTCGCGATCGCTACAGGTGAAGGACGAGTAGATCCTGCGATGTGTCGGGGCATGCGTGCCACGATGACTGGGGAAGGAGGAGTGGCATGGCCGACGGCAAGGGACGACTTCCACCTCGGTGGTTCGTCGTCAGCGCATGGCACGTCCATCGGTGGATCTTCCGGGCAACCGGGGGGCGCAAGGGGCTCTGGGCTCCGCGCCCAGGGAAGTGGGGGGCGCTGCGGCTCACGACGACGGGACGTCGCAGCGGCGAGCCGCGAAGCGTGATCGTCGGCTACTACGAGGACGGCCCCAACCTCGTCACGATGGCCATGAACGGATGGGGTGCGCCCGAGCCTGCCTGGTGGTTGAACCTGCAGGACCATCCCGAGGCGGTCGTCGAGCTGGCGGGAGGAGCCCGGCGCGAGGTGATCGGGAGGGCTGCGGTCAAACGGGGAGCGCGAGCGTCTGTGGCAGCGCTGGCGTGAGATCGATGAGAACCTCGACGGCTTCGCGTTACGGCGTCCGCACGAGACGGCGGTCGTCGTGCTCGAGCCGGTGTCCGCCGGCGGGTGAGTCGCCTCCGCCGAACGGTGGGCTTGGTCGCACCGATCGAGCGGCTGGGCGGCGGGCTGACCGGGATATCCTTGCCTCGTGAGGGCGTGTTCGAGTTGCGGCGCAGCGAACCCGGATGAGTCCCGGTTCTGCGCGACCTGCGGGGCGAGCATGGGGGTGGTCTGCGGCCATTGCGGAGCGAACGTGCCCGAGGACGCACGGTTCTGCCCGGCATGCGGAACGCCGACCAGGTCCGAGGCAGGCCCGGAGCGACAGCGGAAGGTGATCTCCGTCGTCTTCGCCGACCTGGTGGGTTACACCTCGCGGTCGGAGACCGCCGACGCCGAGGACATGCGCGAGCTGCTCGAGCACTACTACCAACGCGTGAGCGCGGAGATCGAGCGCTTCGGTGGCACCGTCGAGAAGTTCATCGGAGACGCGGTGATGGCGGTGTTCGGCGCCCCCGTTGCCCGCGGTGACGACGCCGAACGCGCCGTTCGCGCCGCGCTTCAGATCCCGGTCGCCGTGGCCTCGTTGAACGAAGAACTGCCAGAAGCCGAGCTGATGGTGCGCGTGGGAGTGAACACCGGCGAGGCAGTCGTGGAGCTCGATCCCACATCGGAGGGCACGGCGCTCGTGGTGGGCGACATGGTGAACACCGCGTCGCGGCTGCAATCTGCTGCGCCGGTAGGGACGCGTGCTCGTGGGCGAGGAGACCTACCGCGCCACGCACCGATCGATCCGCTACGAGAACGTCGAGCCCGTCATCGCCAAGAACAAGCGAGATCCGGTCCCCACCTGGCTCGCCGTCGAGCCCCTCACCGACTTCGGGCAGCGCCCAAGCGAGACGCCGTTCCTGGGTCGCGGAAGCGAGCTCGGCCTGCTCGACGATGTGTGGCAACGGGTCGTGACCGGGCGACGCGCGCATCTGGTCACGATCCTCGGCGAGCCTGGCATCGGCAAGAGTCGCATCGCGGCGGAGCTGGCGAACCAGGTGGAGCGCACCGGCGGCCGCTCCGTGCTCGTGCGAGAGCTTCCATACACGCAGAGCGTCGGCTACGAGGCCTTCGGGCAGCTCGTGAAGGAGGTCGCGGGGGTCTTCGAGCTCGACGTCGACGCGGTGATCACCGAGAAGCTCGAGCGTTCCCTCGCGGAGCTGGGGCTCCATGACCCCGAGGTCTCGCACCGCCTGGCCGTCTTCGTCGGGACAGCCGAGGCCGCCGCCGAGGACCGACGCGAGGTCTTCGACGTCGCCCGCCGATTCGTGGAGGCGCTCGCCCACGATCAGCCCACGCTGCTCGTGTTCGACGACATCCACTGGGCCCACCCCAGCATGCTCGATCTGATCGACTCGCTGGCGGCCCGTGTGAAGGACACGCCGATCCTGCTCCTGTGTCTCGCCCGTCCCCAGCTGCTCGACATCCGGCCGATGTGGGGCGGAGGCCAGCTCTCGTCGTTCACGATCCGCCTCGAGCCGTTGGGGACCCAGGAATCGCAGGCCCTGGCGGCGCAGCTCACGTCGACGCTGACCGGCGAGGTCGCGGCGCAGATCGAGGCAACCGCGGGCGGGAACCCACTGTTCATCGAGGAGCTGTCGTCGTGGGTCGCTCAGGGCGGTGACCGCGCGGTCCTTCCCACCACGGTGAAGGCGATGATCGCGGCGCGACTCGATGCCTTGCCCAAGGACGAGCGATCGGTGCTGAACGACGCGGCCGTGGTGGGCAAGGTCTTCTGGCGAGGTGTGCTGGGCGGACTCGCGATGAGCGGCGACGCGCTCGACGGTGCGTTGGAGTCCCTGGAATCGCGCGACCTGATCCGGACCGAGACCTCCTCGAAGGTCGAGGGCGACCGCGAGTACGCCTTCCGCCACATCTTGATCCGTGACGTTGCCTACTCGACGCTCACGAAGAGCGACCGGCGCGATCGGCACGAGGCCGTGGCTCGGTACTTCGAGCAGACGGTGCCGGAGGCCGACAGCATCGCCGCGATCCTGGCCCACCACTGGAAGGAAGCAGGCGAGTCACAGCGGGCGGTCAGCTACCTGCTCTCGGCGGCCGAGCGTGCCGAGCGCGCCTGGGCGAACGCCGAGGCGGTGGCCCTCTTCGAGGAAGCGCTCTCACTGATCCCGAAGGACGAAGTGGGCCGGCGCCGCTCGATCAGCCTTCGTCGCAGCGTCGCGTGGTCGCGATACGAGCACTCGCAGATGGACGAAGAGACCCTTCGGCGCGCGGCGCGAGTGGACCCCGCTAGTTCGTGAAGTCGGAGGGCGCGACGTCCCCGCCGATCTCGTAGATCACTTCGATCTGGTGTCCGCCGAACGCGTCGGCGTGTTCACGCACGATGGCTTCATCCGGTGCGACGTAGATACAGAAGGTACGCACGGCCCCGTCGGGGCTTCCGACGACGTGGCTGTGCTCCCAGGTGATCTGGGTGAAGTCGGTCTCGGTGAGCAACTTGCTCTTGCGCGCACGCATCTCGAGGTGCTCATCGTCGATGTTGCCGAAGTTCCGCTGGATGAGATATCGAGGCATGGCTCCCCTTCGGCGAGCATCCGACCTGATCGCAACCCTAGGCGCGCGCAGGAGAGCTGGTCAAGTGAGGACAAGGCATCGCCCTGGGCCCGCCTCGCCCGTCAGCAACTCTTGGTGCGGGTTGCCGACGACGGCGTACGATGCGGGCGAACGACGTCGACCTCGCGTGAAGGCTTCCGGAGGTCGGCGACGCAACCGAAGGGGGGACACCTTGAGGCATCCAGGCGCCGACGAGGACACGGCGACGACCCGATCCACCGACGCAGACGACCTGTTCACGACCGAGACGGCCGGACTCCCCGAGGCGTCGCCCCCGCAGGTGATCCGGCTCAACGACGGCGATCAGTTCGACCTTCGGATCACGCCCGTGCGCAAGCGCATCGATGACGCCGAGCTGCGGATGCTCGGCTACAACGGGTCGATCCCCGGCCCGACCCTGCACGTCGACCAGGGGTCGGAGATCACCGTGCAGGTGACCAACGACGGCGACGTCGAGGCGACCGTCCACTGGCACGGCCTTCGGCTGGAGAACCGCTACGACGGCGTCCCGCACGAGACGCAGGCGCCGATCCCGATCGGAGGGACGTTCACCTACAAGGTCCAGTTCCCCGACGCCGGGTTCTACTGGTACCACCCGCACATCCGCGAGGACTTCGGGCTGGAGATGGGGCTGTACGGCACGATCATCGTCGAGCCCGTCCGACCCGTCGTACTGGCCCGCCGTCGACCGCCAGCTCAGCATCACGCTGGACGACCTGCTCGTCGAGGACGGCCACATCGCGCCCTTCCACCGCTCCGGGCCCAACTACACGGCGATGGGGCGGTTCGGCAACGTGATGCTGATCAACGGCGAGACCGCGTTCTCGGGCGAGGCGGCCGTGGGAGAGGTCGTGCGCCTCTACCTCGTGAACACGGCGAACACGCGGATCTTCAACTTCGCCCTCCGCGGCGCCCGGATGAAGCTGGTCGGTGGTGACAGCGGCCGCTACGAGCGAGAGACGTTCGTCGACGAGGTGATGCTCGCGCCCTCGGAGCGGGCGGTCGTCGACGTGCTGTTCGACACCTCCGGGGAGGTGCGGCTCGAGCATCGCACGCCGGATCACGTCTACGACCTCGGCGCGTTCTCGGTCGCAGGGAACTCGACCGGGGCCGCCGCAGCGTCGTTCGAGGCCTTGCGCGTCGACCCCGAGCTCACCGCCGAGCATCGGTCGATCGAGCGCGACCTCGAGCGGCCGCCGGACAAGGTGCTCGCCTTCGTGGCCTCGATGCCGCTCCTCTACGGGGACGACGTCGCGCCGGCGACCTCCTACGCCTGTCCGATGCACCCCGAGGTCACCTCCTCGGAGCCGGGCACCTGCCCGAAGTGCGGCATGAAGCTGCTCCCGGTGCGTTCCGAGCAGCCGACTCCGACCTCCTACGCCTGCCCGATGCACCCGGAGGTCACGTCCTCGGAGCCAGGCACGTGCCCGAAGTGCGGCATGAAGCTGGTGCCCTCCGACGCGCTGCCGGCGCCGCCCGAGCCGAGCAGACGCCGTTCACCACGAGCACGAAGAGCACGAACAGAGCGACGGGCTCGAGTGGGAAGACCTGATGCCGGAGATCAACCGGGCATCGGAGCCCAGCAACATGAGCTGGATGCTCATCGACCGGGAGACCGGAGCCGAGAACGGCGCCATCACGTGGGCGTTCACGGTCGGCGACCGGGTGAAGATCCGGCTCGTCAACGAGATGGAGTCCGACCACCCGATGCACCACCCGTTCCACGTCCACGGCGCCGGGCGCTTCCTCGTCCTGTCGCGAGACGGCGAGCCGGAGTCCAACCTGGTGTGGAAGGACACCGTGCTCGTGCCGGCGGGACAGACCGTCGACATCCTGCTCGACGTCTCGAACCCGGGACTGTGGATGGCGCACTGCCACATCGCCGAGCACGCCCAGAGCGGGATGATGTTCAGCTTCAACGTGTCTCGGCGCGATCCTGCGGAGGCGACGACGTGACCTCCGAGATGGGATCGCCTTCGCTCGACGTCGTCGTGATCGGTGGCGAGCCAGGCCGGTCTCGCCATCGGCTACCACCTCGCCCAGCGTGGGCTGAGGTTCGTGATCCTGGACGCCGGCCCGGACGTCGGTCACGTGTGGCGATCGCGATGGGACTCGCTCAGGCTGTTCACCCCGGCGCAGTACAGCGGCCTTCCGGGGATGGCCTTTCCCTCGCCGGAGGACACGTACCCATCGAAGGATGACGTCGCCTCCTACCTCCAGGCGTACGCGTCCGCGTTCGATCTCCCCGTGAGGCTCAACGCCAGGGTCACGTCTCTCACGAAGCGTGACGGGAGCTACATCGTGACGACCGCGGATGATGCGATTCACGGCGGAGCCAAGTCGTCGTCGCGACCGGGCCGTTCCAGGTGCCCGTTCGTGCCCCCGGTCGCCGGCGATCTGGACGAGACGGTGTTCCAGATCCACAGCGCTGACTATCGCAACCCGACTCAACTCCCTGATGGCCGGGTGCTCGTCGTGGGAGGAGGGAACTCCGGCTTCCAGATCGCCGAGGAACTCGCCGCGACGAGGAAGGTGGACCTCGCCGTCGGCCAGCGCGTTCCCTCGCTGCCGCAGCGTCTGCTCGGCAAGGACCTCTTCTGGTGGCTGTCCGGCGATCGGGTTCATGAAGGTCAGCACCGATTCGCGACTCGGTCGGAAGCTGGCGAAACGCGACGTGCTCATCGGATCGAGCCCGAGAGGGCTTCGTCGCGCCGGCGTGACCATGAGGGGGCGGCTGACGAGCGCCGTCGGGCGGCGCGCCGTCTTCGACGATGGGAGCGAGCAGGACATCGACGCGATCGTCTGGGCGACGGGGTATCGGTCCGACTATCTCGTGGCTCGAGATCCCCTCGATCAAGGAGAGCGAACGGCACGCATCGTCCATCGACGCGGCGTCACGGACGCTCCGGGCCTGTTCTTCCTCGGACTCCCCTGGCAGCACACTCGGGGGTCGGCGCTCATCGGGTTCGTGAAGGACGACGCCGCCTTCATCGCTGGCCGAATAGACTCGCATCTCGACGATCCAGCTGGACTTGTCGGCACAAAGAGAACTAAGGGAGCGAACAGATGGCGATGGAAGTGGATCCGGTGTGTGGCATGCGCATCGACAGCGAGGAAGCCGCAGGGACCATCGAGCACGGTGGGAAGACGTACTACTTCTGCTCGCAGGCTTGTTACGATGCCTTCAAGGCTGATCCGACCTCGTACGTCACGTGACCGGTGACGGGTTCACCGAGGATGAGCTCGCTCAGCGTGTCGGGACGACTCCTGACCGGATCGGACGTCTCGCCGAACTGGGCATCCTCGAGCCCGAGGACGGGACCTTTCCGCGACGAGACGCGCTCCGTGCCCGCTTCGTCATCGGTCTCGACGCGATCGGGATCGACGCGAACGCGGTCGCCGATGCGCTCGCTTCGGGAGATCTGACGCTCGGGTACGTCGAGGCGGGAGGGCGACGACCACCTCGTTCGGACCGCACCTTCGCCCAGCTGAGCGAGGAGGTCGACATCCCCTTCCCGATGCTCGAACGCATCTACGTCGCATTCGGGCTGTCGCGTCCGGCGCCCGACGAGCACGTCACGAGAGGAAGACCTGGCCATCCTGAAGATCGTCCCGGTGCTCTTCGGCGCCGGGGTGAGCGAAGGCGAGGTCTTGCGCATGGCACGCGTGTGGGGTGACAGCGCCCGGCGGGTCGCGCAGTTCCAGAGTCACTACCTCCATCACACGATCGAGGAACCGTTCCGTCAACGCGGTCTGCGCGACAACGCAGCGTTCGAAGCGGCGCTCAGCGAGGTCGGTGTGCGGTCCGGGTCGTTCCGGAGAGGATCTCCTCGGCTGGCTCTACCGGCGTCATTCGGAGGCGTTCGACACCGAGCACCTCTTCGATCACGTCGAGACCGCTCTCGAGGACGCGGGAGTGCACCGGAGGGAGCCACGGCAGGTCGAGGCATGCGCGTTCGCCGACCTCTCCGGCTACACGAGGCTGACCGAGGAGGCGGGCGACGAGGTCGGCGGCGCAGGTCTCCGTGAAGCTCGCCGAGCTGGTCAATGAGGTCGCGGCGCGGAACGCGGGCGCCGTCGTCAAGATGCTCGGCGATGGGGTGCTCTTCCACTTCAAGGATCCGCTGGACGCGGTGATGGCGTCGCTCGAGATGCTGGAGCGCGTCCGGCCGGCCGGTCTCCCTCCGGCCCACGTCGGCGTGAACGCGGGCCCGATGATCTACGAGGAGGGCGACTACTTCGGCCGTACGGTCAACATCGCGGCCCGCATCGCGTCGCAGGCCGGCCCGGATCAGGTGTTCCTGGGAGGAGACGTCCTGCATCAGATCGAGCCGGCCGGGTTCCATGTCGTCGAGGCGGGTGCCTTCGAACTCAAGGGCATCGAGAAGCCGATCACGCTGTACGAGGCCATCCGTGACGACGTCTAGTTCGGGATCACATCGTCCCTCGGGCGAGCAGCCGTCGGTGCGAGCGGCCATCGCGCTGCTTCGACGGAGCCGTCTCGGTGGGAGGATGCGGTCATGAAGCGGACGACGATCCTCGCCATCACCCTCGCTCTGCTCCTGTGCCTACCTACGCTGGCATCCGCGGAGCCTCGGTTCCAGGTTCGGTGCAGGTCCACGCATGTGGCGCGCGTGGACCCGATCGTGGCGCCCGGCCACCGATCCGAACACGAGCACGAGTTCTTCGGGAATCGCTCGACGAACAAGCACTCCACGTACCGTTCGATGCGACGTGGCGCGACGAGGTGCTCGACCGAAGACGACACGGCCGGATACTGGACGCCGACGCTGCTGCGGCCGGACGGGAGCAGGATCAGGGCGCGGTCCCTCCTGATCTATTACCGGGGTGAGCGAGGGGAGCACACGCGTCCGTTCCCCAAGAACCTGCGGATCATCTCGCACCGATTCGAGGTGGGCCCGAACCCTTCCCACCTCATCGTGAAGTTCCCCGAGTGCTGGAGCGGCAAGCGGATCGACTCCCCGAACCATCGGAGACACATGGCGTTCGCGACGGGGAAGGGGTGTCCCGCGACCCATCCGGTGAGGGTGCCGGCGCTCACGGAGGTCTTCCGATACCCGGTGAGTTCTGTCGCCGGCCTCCACCTGTCGTCCGGCCCGTTCTCGACCGGACATGCCGACTTCTGGAACACGTGGGATCAGGAGGCCCTCACCGCGCTGGTCGCGCGATGCCTCAACCGCCGGGACGAGGACTGCGGGCGGATCGACAGCTGATACCACCCCCGACGACGTCGGCGCCAGCGCTAATCATCTACCGCTCCTTCGAACAGGCCGAAGAAGGCGCCCTGCGGGTCCGCGACGACGGCGATGCGGCCGGCGGGGATCACGATCGGTCCTGCATGCACCGCTCCTCCGCTCTGGCCGATCCTGACGAGCGAGTCATCGAGTGAGGAAGCCGTGAAGTAGGGCATCCAGTGCGGTGGCACGCCCGCCTGCTCGGGCGCCAACTCTCGCATCCCGCCGTTGCGACCCTCGGCCGCGCCCGCGTGCTCGATCAGCCAGTAGCGCGGCCCGCCCTGGGTGTCGGCCTCGACGATGCGCCAGCCGAAGAGCTCGCGATAGAACGCCGAGGCTCGGTCGACGTCATGTGTCGAGAGCTCGTTGGCGCTGAGACAACCCGGATCGTTCACCTGTGTTGCACCGATGGAGCTGCCGGCCTGCCAGACGCCGAACATGGCTCCGGTCGGGTCCGCGATCACCGCCATGCGGCCTGTCTCCATCACGTCGAAGGGTCCTGCGTGAACGGATCCGCCCAACTCCTCAGCGCGCGAGGCCGCTGCGTCGGCCTCGGCCACGGTGACGTACGAGAACCAGTTGGGTGGGACGCCGGCATCACGCTGGTCGGCGCGTTGCTCGTAAAGCGCCGCCACGCGCTCGCTACCCAAGAGCAGCATCGTGTACGTGCCGCCGCCGGCTTCCTTCGGAAGGGGGTTGTCCTCGGCTGCCCAGCCGAAGAGGCCAGCATAGAAGGTCGTCGCAGCCTCGGGATCCGCCGTGGCCAGTTCGACCCAGCTGAAGGTTCCCGGCTCGTACGCGTCGCGCTTTCCCAAACCGTTCCCCGCGCCCCGGTGTCGTGGTGCGATCCGCTCGTAGGCTACCTGCTCGCGTGCTGCGGGAGGAGTGGTGACGATGTCTCGGCTCAACCTCACGCGATCGCAGGTCCTCGCATTCCGCAGGCGCGTCGGAGCACTCGGCGCGCGGCTCCCACGGGGGCGCCGCTCGCTCCGCCGCGCTGCGTGGGCAGGTCTGCAGGACAGCATGCCTCGGGCCGCGCTGCTCTCGATCCATGCCCGCGTCGAAGGGACCGAACCATCGACGTGGGAGGATCCGTCCCTCGTCCAGATCTGGGGGCCGCGGTACAACGCCTACGTCGTCGCGGCCCGCGACCTGGCGGCCTTCACCCTCGGTCGCCTGCCCGAGACCGGCAGGACGCGGCAGACGGCCGACGACCTGGCCGCTCGCCTGCGCACCTTCCTCGGCGAGGCTCGCATGAGGTACGACGAGGCAGGGCGGGGGATCGGCGTCCCTGGCAACGCCCTCCGGTACGCCGCGTTGACGGGGACCGTCGCGATCAGGTGGGAGGGCGCGAGGCTGCCGACCGTGTGGATGGTGCCGCCGCCCGATGTCGACCCGCACGTGGCCCGTCTCGAGCTCGCGCGCCGGTTCCTGCACATCTTCGGCCCCACCACGCCAGAGGCCTTCGCCGAGTGGGCCGGGATCTCCTCGCGGGCAGGCGGCGAGGCGTTCGAGAGGCTCCGCAGGTCGCTGACCCCTGTGCGAACACCGGTGGGCGATGCCTGGATCCTCAGCCGCGACGAACCGACGATGCGTGAGGCAGCCGGCCCCGAGGCGCCCGCCCGGCTGCTCCCGAGCGGCGACGTCTACTACCTCGGACGCGATCGCGAGCTCTTGATCCCCGATGCCGACCATCGCCGCGAACTCTGGACCCCGCGCGTCTGGCCGGGCGCCCTGCTGGTGGAGGGGGAGATCGTCGGCACGTGGCGTCGCGCGCAAGGGATCGTGTCGGTGAACACCTGGCGCCGCCTGTCGAGGGCGGCACGCGATGCGGTCGAGGCGGAGGCGGCGACGTTGCCGTTGCCCGGCTTGAACGGGCGGATCGTCGTGCGCTGGACCCCGTGAGTGCAGGCGGCCCGAACGCCGACCCGGTGCCGCGGTCCCTCAGACGTGAACGGGGTAGCTGTACGTGATCCTGGCCCAGACCACGCCGCACGTCGAGGTCGGCGGCGAGGTGACCCGGATGTACGAGCTGGTCTTCGTGTGCCCCTTGGCGAATCGGCATCCGTAGTACCCGCCATCGATCGAGAAGGAGACCGACTGGATCCGCCTCCCCGGCTGCAGGAACCATCGCCACACGACGGAGATCTCGGCGTTGGCGCAGAGGATGTCGACGGAATGGATCTCGCGGTCCCGCGCCACATGGCAGTCGCCCCCGAGTGCCGTCGGCTGCTCGTCGGCGGTGCGATCGAAGGCGCTTCCACGCTGCTGTTTCATGGCCGTTCGGCGGATCACCCCTCTCGTGATCTCGACCCGCTGCGCCTTGGACGTCATCGACGCTCCGTCGGTGTCGGTGGCCGAGATCTTCGCGAAGTACACCCCCCGAGGCTCGATGGAGGCGTCGTCGGCCCTGCCGTCCCACGCCCAGGTATGAGCTCCGGTCGCGAGCGCTCCCAGGCTCTCGGTGCTGATCTCCGGCCCGCAGCAGCGACCGAAGTCGTTGTCGCGGAAGACGCGAGCGACCGTGTCGTCGCTGTCGGCCGCCAGCGAGAAGCCGATCCTGGTGCGGTCCTTGTAGCCGTCCTGCACGAGCGGGTAGAACGGCGAAGGCGTCGCGGAGAGCTCGTCGACGAGCTTCGGTAGCAGGGTGAACGTCTCGCTCGTGATCACGGCGGCTT
This sequence comes from uncultured Actinomycetes bacterium, assembly GCA_963790335.1. Taxonomy (GTDB): domain Bacteria; phylum Actinomycetota; class UBA4738; order UBA4738; family HRBIN12; genus JAOUEA01. The sequence continues at coordinate 152,413 of CAWBOB010000003.1, forward strand.
CGCCCTGACGCCGCACGTCGACGACATGGTCCGTGGGCGACGTGACGACGAGGCTCGCCCACGAGAACGCGACGCTGAGCGGTGAGGCGTCGACCGCTGGGATCCACGAGCACGGTCCTCTCCCTGATCACGCCGTGCCCGGGACGCCGGATGCGCACGGTGAAGATCTGGGCGAGATCGTCGGACGCGAACGTGAACGTCACGGTCGCCGGACCCCGCGATAGGGGGAGTAGATCGATCCGGCGGGGAGCTGCACGATCGCGCCGTAGCTCGCGGACGCGGGTCCGATCCCCAAGGAACCGACGAGCACCATCACGGCGAGACAGCACGCCCCCTTGCGCATGCCGTTCATATCGGCATCTCGGCGCCATTCCTCGACCGGCTCCTGGGACAGTTCGCGTAGCGCCGGCGCGCTTACTCCCGCTCGGTCACCTTGCGCACGGCGGTCGGCGCACCCGGTGGGCCTCCGGCTGCCGAGTCGTACTCCGGCACGCCCACGCACGTGAACAGCAGAGCGTCGAGCGATGCTCCGAGCACAGCCGGCACCTCGCTGTCGATGAACGTCATGCCGGATGCGCTGGCGCCGAGCGCGTACGCGAGCAGGTGCAGTCGTCCCTCGACGATGCCGGCACCGAGCTGTGCTTCCCGGTACTGCCGGTCGTCGAGTTCGGCGACGTCTGTGGCGCCGATCACGACGAATGAGGCGTCCCGGGCGAGCGCCTGCTCGAGACAGACCCGGTACAGCTCCTCGCGGATCCCACCGGGTCGCACGGGCGTCTCGATCTCGGGCCAGCGGTAGACGCCGGGTTCGAGTCCCTCGACGGCGTGCACGACCACGAAGTGGGGGATGGAGACTCCCCGCATCGCCGCCGCCATCGATGTTCGCAGCAGATCGTCCGACAGCGAGCCCGTCGGGTCCATACGGCGCTGCGACCCCCGTGCCAGCACGACCGTTTCGATCGGCTCGTGGGCCTCCTCCGGGACCCTGACGGAGGTGCCACGGTGCCAGGGCAACCCGAGCGAGGTGCGGTCCCCGGCTCGCTGCGCGCGCGTGACCAGCGGGAACTCCACCGGCGTTGCATCCACATCGCCGGCTACGGCGAGGCCGGTGGCCTCGGTCGCGGGCGGGCCGTCACCGAGCGCCACGAGGGCGACCGGCCACTCGTGCACACCGTCGGCGCCCACCAGGGCCGTGATCGACGCGTCGGGGAAATGCGTATAGAGGTTCGCGGCGATGCCTGCGGAATCGGCCGCCGCGAGGAGTTGGGAGAGCATGGTGCCGGCGTCCCAATACACGTGACGGAACCCCCGCTCACGGTAGCGCCACCCGGTGCGCCAGGGCACCCCGGTGACGACGACGGTTGGGGAGCCTGCGCCCGGCGGCGGTCCCACGTGCACGAGGGCATGATCGAGCGGGTCGTACCGATGGACGCCGGCGGGGAGCGTCGTGCCTTCGGGTACGGCCACGTACAGCTCGAGGGGGAACCGGCCGCCGGCGGAGCCGGCGGCCCGGAACAGCCAGGTGGTGTAGGGCCGTTCCATCGTGCGCACCACGCCCGCGCATAGATGCAACAACCGAGACAGGTGCGACAGATCGAGTTCGGCGTGACCGATGGCCGCGCTCCCCGCGAGCACGGCGACGGCCGACGAGGCCGTGGACGGCAGATCGCGCGGGAGCGGCACCCGAGCCAGCGACGTCGTGTATCGCTTCAAGAACCACGGGAAGCGCTCCAGGTCGTTGACCTCGAGATCGTGCACCAGGCGAGGATCGTCGGCGGGCTCGTCCCATCCGCGCCCGGGCTCGTACGAGGTGAGCCGATGGAGCGTCTGGGTCGCGGTCTCCATCAGGCCTCCGGTCTCGCATCGCGGGCCGCGATGACGTCGATGATGACAGGCAGGGATACTGGGGGCACGAGATCCCCTGGGGAGGCGATCGTGCCCATCACACGACTGAACCACGCCGTGCTCTACGTCCGCGATCTCGGGACGAGCGTGCGGTTCTACACCGACGTCCTCGGGTTCACGGTCATCCCGATGACGCCGGAAGGATTCAAGGGCGCGGCGTTCCTGCAGGCGCCCGGCTCGATCAACGACCATGACCTGGGGCTGTTCGAGGTCGGGCCCGTCGGGGCATCGGGCGCGGGGCGTTCGACCGTGGGCCTCTACCACCTGGCGTGGGAGGTGGACACGCTCGGCGAGCTCGAGCGGCTCGCCGCGGTGCTGGCCGCTCACGGTGCCCTCGGAGGATCGAGCGACCACGGCACGACGAAGAGCCTCTACGGTGCGGACCCCGACGGGCTCGAGTTCGAGATCGCCTGGATCGTTCCCGCCGACCGGCTCGACGACGAGGCCCTCGCCGCCAGGAAGCGCATCGGGCGGCTCGACCTCGAAGGCGAGAAGCAGCGATACGGCGCCGACACGCTCGGGGGCATCCGGGCCCACGACGAGCGGCTCCGGCGTAGGAGTCCGCTGATGGCCGACCCTCGACGCGATGCTCATGGCCGAGGAAGACGAGCTCTGGCGCGAGCTCTGCGCGACGATGGCTTCGTTCACGCCCGAGCAAGCGGTCGCGCCCGGCTACTTCGAGGAAGGGTGGTCGGCGAAGGACGCGATGGCGCACATCGGCACGTGGCTCGCCGAGGCGGGCGTCGCGCTCGAGCAGCTTCGCGCCGGGCACCTACGTCGAGCTGCGGACCGATGAGGTCGACGAGATGAACGAGCGGTTCCTGGACGCCATGCGCGACTGCATCGATGCCGACGTGAGGTCGCAGGCAGCCGCGGCCCGATCGCAGGATGCTCCGGGCCTGGAACGATGTCTCGTCGCGGGCGAAGACGTCGCTGCCGACTGGATCAGGAAGTCCGGCCCCGACCACTACCGGGAGCATCTCCCGCGGCTCCGCACGTGGCTGCAGGAGCTGAGGACCTCCGCTGGACAGCAGTCTCAGAACCTGCCGTAGAGCTCGCTCGCAGGGTCGAAGAACCCACCGGCCGGCCGAGCATGGGCGTGCCAGTGATCGGGGATGCGACGGCGTTCGGGGTCGATGTAGTAGCCCTCGTCGCCGTAGCGCTCGGTGGCGATGCGTTCGAGGTGGGCGAGCAGACGCGCCTCGTGCTTCGGATCCGGAAGACCGTGCGTGCGCCAGACCACCATCGGGGTTCGGCACACGACGCACTCCGCGACCCAGCAGTCGTCGTCCTCGTGGAGCCAGTCGGTCATGCGCTCCGCATCGCAGAGCATGCAGCGTTCACCGGGTGGCACGTCCAACGGATCCCTCCATGCGGTCACCCTCTCCGATGCCGTGTCTATCGAACCACCCGGCATTGGCCTCGACGGCGAGCACGTACGGCGCCCGTCGAAGCGTAGGTCGGACACGGTTCCTCCGTGCACGGCTCCATCTCGAGCACGGTCACGATGCGGCCCCGCTCATCGATGAACGCGATCGACAACGGGATCAGCGTGTCCTTCATCCAGAACGTGCCGTCGGTCGGCGTGGGGAACTCGAACGCCATGCCCTCATCGGCGCCGAGCGACGTGACGCCCATGAGCCCATGCCGGCGTTCCTCGTCGTCGTCAGCGATGCGCACCTCGAGCGACGCTCCGCCGTCGAACGTGATCGTGCCGGAGCTCTGCCCCTCGGACGTCGACCCGCCGGCGCACGCCGCGAGCATCGTCATCGACAGCAAGGCAGCGACCCATCGCATCTCGACCCATGGTGCCACGAGGAAGCGGTTCGCTCGGGTGGCTCGAGGGACGTTGCTATCATCGCCCCGAGCCGCCGGAGTAGCTCAGTCGGCAGAGCGCCTCCATGGTAAGGAGGAGGTCAGGGGTTCGATTCCCCTCTCCGGCTCTCCCGCCACTCGAGGGATCGGTGATCGGATCGATCGAGCGGCCGCGTCTTGAACACCCAGCCGACCGCTGGGACACTGGGATCGTGCCTGACGACGTCGCGATCGTGCGGTCCCTCCTCGAGAGCACCCAGCGCCGAGACGCCGAGGCGATCACGCGACTCCTCGACCCGGACCTCGTGTGGGAAGCACCACCGATGTATCCGGGCTCCGTCTCCAAGTCGTACAACGGGCCAGCGGGCTACCTCGAGCTCATGGCGGAGGTCGGATCGGAGGGTGACGCGTGGGTGCAACTCCTCGACGTCGAACCGCTCGGACCCCAGGAAGTCCTCGCCACTGCCGTGATGGGGACAGCCAAGCGTGGTGGGATGAGGGCATTCCTCAGGTTCGCGGTGGTCGACGGCAGGGTGAGCCGTGCTCGAACGTTCTTCTCGCGAGATGAGGCTGTCCTCGATCTGCGTCCGGAGGCGTAGCCCTCAGGCCCCGGCGTAGCGTTCTCATCCTGGTCCGCGACGGGAACCACCATCGGTAAGCGGGGAGGACGAGATGACCGACGACGTCGATGTGATCGTGATCGGGGCGGGACCGCCCGGAGAGAACGCCGCGGGCCGGTGCGCGGACGCCGGGCTCAGCGTGGCGATCGTCGAGGAGCGGCTGGTCGGCGGTGAGTGCTCGTTCTACGGGTGCATCCCGTCGAAGACGTTGCTGCGTCCGGGCGACGTCGTGGCTGCCGCCCGCAGGGTTCCGGGCGCCGCCGAGGCGGTCGCCGGCGAGATCGACGTGGCCGCCGCGTTCGCCCAACGCACCTACATGACGAGCGAGTGGAACGACGAGGGGCAGGTACCGTGGCTCGATTCGAAGGGCATCGAGCTCGTGCGAGGGCACGGCCGTCTCGCAGGCGAACGGGTCGTCGAGGTCACGACCGGCGATGGCGTGCGCCGACTGACCGCGTCCACGGCCGTGGTGCTCGCGACGGGCACCGCCCCGGCTTCGCCCCCGATCCCGGGACTCGCCGAGGCCGGTGCCTGGGACAACCGGCAGGCGACGAGCGCGACGGCGGTTCCGCGCCGCTTCCTCGTGCTGGGCGGGGGAGCGATCGGGGTCGAGATGGCCCAGGCGTTCCGCAGGCTCGGGTCGAAGCAGGTCACCGTGATCGAGGGCGGGACCCGCCTGCTTGCCCGCGAAGAGCCGTTCGCAGGCGAGGAGCTCGCGGCAGCCTTCGTCGCCGAGGGTATCGAGGTGTTGACCGATGCCCGAGCCGCCGGGGTCTCGCGCGACGACGCCGGCGTGGCGATCACCCTCGAGGACGGTCGCACCCTCGAGGGCGACGAGCTGCTGGTCGCGGTCGGACGGCGACCCAACACCGACGACGCCGGTCTCGACTCGATCGGGCTGGAGCCCGGGCGATACCTCGAGGTCGACGAGCGGTTGCGTGCGACCGGGGTGGACGGCGGATGGCTCTACGGGGTCGGTGACGTCACAGGCCTCGCGCTCCTGACCCACATGGGCAAGTACCAGGGGCGGCTCGTGGGCGACGTGATCGCCGGCCGTGACGTGGTGGATGACGCCGACCATCGCGCGATACCTCGGGTGATCTTCACCGACCCCCAGGTCGCCGCCGTGGGACCCACCGAGGCCGAGGCGCGCGAGGCAGGCATCGATGTGCGTGTCGTGCGGACCGGGACCGGTGACGTTGCGGGTGCGTACGTGCGCGGCAACGGCATCTCCGGAACCAGCCAGATCGTGGTCGACGAGTCCCGTCGAGTCGTGGTCGGCGCGACGTTCACCGGGCCCGACGTGCAGGAGTTGCTGCACGCGGCGACCATCGCCATCGTCGGCGAAGTTCCGCTCGATCGGCTCTGGCACGCGGTGCCTGCATTCCCGACCGTGAGTGAGGTGTGGCTCCGGTTGCTCGAGTCTTACGGGCTCTGATGGGCGGTGCTCGATCGAGCGCCCACTGGAACGGGCCGCCGCGATGCGCGTAGGCTCCTGTCGGTGCCGTCCTCACGCCGTCTCACCGCTCGACCGCTGATCGCGTTGGTCCTCGCGGTCGTCGCGTGCACGTCGGATGCCGCCACGTCACCCGAGCCTCAGCCCTCCGTGGGGCCGGTCGGCGGCACGCTCCGCCTCGGGATGACGAATGTCTCCTACTGGGGGATGGATCCGCTGAACGAGTGGAACACGTCCACGTGGGAGCTGTTCCGCTGTTGTCTGGTGCGCACGATGATGTCCTACGACATCGGCGGCTCCCCGGACCTGCGCCCGGTGCCCGACCTGGCGGCGGGGCCTCCGGAGATCTCGACCGACGGACGCACGTGGACGTTCCGCATCCGCGACGGCATGCACTATGCCCCTCCACTCGAGGATGTCGAGATCACCTCCGGGGACTTCGTCAGAGCGATCACGAGGGCCGCGCACTCGCTCGATCCATCCGAACCGGAACTGCCCTCGTACCTGGACATGATCGAGGGGTTCGACGCGTACGTGAGCGAGGAGGCGACCTCGATCGTCGGGCTGCAGACGCCTGACCCTCACACGCTCCGGATCACGACCACCCGACTCGACGCGACGCTCTTGTACATGCTGGCGCTGCCGATCACGGCACCGATCCCTCCTCATCCGACCGAGCCCGACGCTCCGTTCGGCGTCGCGTCGGGGTACGACGATCGGAACGCGGAGCCGTTCGGCGGTGCCGACAGTTACGGACCGGTGCTGGTGGCGTCGGGCCCCTACATGTTCGAGGGGGCCGATGAGGTCGACCACTCGCGCAGCGCGACCCAGCGGACTCCGGCATCGGGGTTCACGTCGTGGGGTGTGAGGCCTGTGGGGGAGTTCGGCGAACTGAAGGTGACGAGTGACGGTGCGATCACGCTCGTGCGGAACCCGTCATGGCGATCCGAGGACGATCCTCTCCGCGCAGCCCTCGCGGACCGGATCGAGCTCATCGGTGGGCCACCCGAGGCCCTGTTCCCTCGGATGGACTCGGGTGAGCTCGACATGGTGTTCGACACCGACCCTCCGCCCGAGATGCTGCGCGCATACCAGGACGATCCGACGCTGCGGCCATTGGTGCAGGTGCCGACCGGCTCGCTCGGGTTGATCTTCGCGTCGTTCAACGTGGCGATGCCTCCGTTCGACGACGTCGCGGTCCGACGCGCGGTGGCCATCGCGATCGACCGAGCAGGGCTGGCCCGAGATGTACGGTGGCCCGAGCACGCGACCTGCACAGCACTTCGGCCCGGATGCGTTCGAGGCATCGATGCTGGCGTCGTGGTCCGCCATCCCCGGCGCCGACGGGCACGGCGACCCGACCGCTGCGCGCGAGGCGATGCGAGCCTCGGGCTACGCGAGGGGCGATCGGTGCGCAGATCCGGTCTGTGAAGGCATGCGCATCGTGCTGCGCGACGAGATGGAACCTGGGCTCGCGAGTTCCGGCAGGCGCTCCTCGACCTGGGGATCGAGCCAGAGATCGAGCTGTCGGGCTCGCCCTACGACTGCCTGGATCCGGGGGCGCCGGTGGCGATGTGCATCGGCATGGGTTGGCAGCCCGACTTCCCGAGCGCCGCCCAGTACATGGGCGCGTTCTTCGCCTCCGACGGCGCGCTGGCGACGACGAGGCTGGGCGCGACCCCGTCGGAGCTTCGCCGGTGGGGCTACGACGTCACCCGCGTGCCGTCGTTGGACGACCAGATCGAGCGGTGCGAACAGGAGCTTGGAGCCGGGCAGTCCGCGTGCTGGGCGCGTCTGGACCAGTACGTCGTGACGCAGCTCATGCCGGCCGTCCCGATGGGGTATCTGGGCACGCTCCGGCTCTCGTCACCGGCGATCGGCCCGTTCCCGTGGGACGAGGTCAACCTCCAACCGGCGCTCGAGCGGATCCCGGCGCCCGTGCGCGAGGGCTGAGGCCGGCCGGCCGGCGAGTGCGGGTGACTTACGCGGATCCGACCGCGACCCAGACCTTCCCGTCATCGTCTGCCGTCAGCGCCATCGGTGCGCCCGCCACGCTCATCGTGCCGGTGACCGTGTTCGAGCCGGGATCGATCCGTATCAACGTGCCCGACGTGCGGCAGGCAACCCACACCGCGTCGCCCCCGGCCGCGACGGCCTCGGGCCGATCGCAGCCGCTCTTCGCCACGTCGAGCGAGGTGAGGACGGCGCCCGAGCGCTCGTCCAGGAGCGTCACGATATCCGGCCCGCCCGAGGTGATCCAGACGACGCCGTGTCCCGACGCGATGCCGGACACCGGCGCGGGGACGGTGAAGGTCTCGATCTCCTGGGGCGTCGTCGCAGGAACCCGGAACACCCGGCCCGCCGTCGCGTCGCCCACCCAGACGGCGACATCGTCGGACGACGTGACCACGAGGTTCTCCGGGCGAGCGGGTTCGGTCGTCGACACCGGCGGGAGCCCCACCGTCTCCACGGTCCGCGTGGCCGGATCGTAGATCCGAAGCTCGCCGGTCGCGGTATCGGTCACCCACACTCGCTCGGCGCCCCATGCGATCGCTTCGGAGCCGATCGGCGTCTCGAACGCGGGCGTGAGGCTCTCGTCGGCCGGGTCGATCCGGCTGACCCCGCCATCAGGACCGCCCCCAACCCCGAAACCGTTCGTCACCCAGACGGCTCGGTCGCCGATCGCGACGCCGGTGGCAGGGCCGGCTGCCCCGCGTGAGCCCGTCTCGCCGGACTCAGGGTTCAGCCAGTGGATCTGGCCCTGCCGGTCGGTGACCCAGATCCTGTCCTCGCCCCAGGCGATCGCCGTCGGGTCCGAGGCGAGCCGGACGGGCTCGGCGAACGCGCCATCCGCCGTGATCGCGGCGACCGTGCCTGCGCTCGGACGGTACGTCGTGTCCGAACGCATGAGGAGGTACGTGGCGACAGCGAGGACGACGATCGTGCTGGCCGCTGCCGGGACGATCCACCGCCTGCCTCGGCCTCCTGCAGCGGGTGCGGCAGCCACGCGATCGCGGCGTTCGCTCGCGACGCTCGCGCCCTCGATGGGCGAAGGTCGAAGGTGCTCATCGACCGACATCACGTCGTAGAGGATCCAGGTTCCAGGCACCCCCTTGAGCTCGACGCTTTCCCGCTCCTGCAGGTCGAACGTCGCACCGGCCACAAGGTCTCTCACCGTGGCCGTCACCACGACCTCCGAGGCGCCTGCGTGGCCCATCACGCGAGCGCCGGTGTGGACGACGATCCCGTGGGCCTCCTTGCCCGAGAGCTCGACCTCGCCGAAGTGGATGCCACCGCGGATGTCGAGGCCGAGCTCCTGGACGTCGCGGCAGGCAGCGAACGCGCAGCGCACCGCGTCGGCCGGCCGATCGAAGACCGCGAAGAACCCATCGCCGGCGGTGTCGACCTCCCGACCGCCGTTCGATCGGATCAGTGCGCGGATCACCCGTCGCTGCGCCGCGAGGAGCCGGCTCCACCGTACGTCGCCCATCTCCCGTGCGAGCTCGGTCGAGCCGACGACGTCGGTGAACAGCACCGCCCGGAGCCCCGTCTCTCGCGTCTTCGGCACGGTGGGAGTCTGGCACGGGTCGGGCGTCCACGGATATCCTCGGGCTCGAGCGCGAGGCCCCGTGGCCAGGCGCCGAGGCCGAGAGCCACGACCCGGGAAGGTTCACACGTGTCCGCCACCCGCATCGCCATCTCGATGTCGTTCGTCGCCGGTCTCGCCGGTGCTGCGCAGGCGTCGATATCGGGGGCGCTCGGGAAGCGGATCGGAAGCCTTCCTGCGGCCGCGTTCGGGGGCATCGTTGCGGCCGTCGTGCTCATCGGCCTCGCGGTGGTCGCGGGCAGGGGCGGCGGCATCGCCGACGTGTTCCGCCAGCCCGCATGGCTGTTGCTCTCCGGCGTGTTCGGCGCGGGTATCGTGCTGACGCTCGCCTCGGCGCCGCAGCACATCGGCACGTTCGCCACCGTCGCCCTGATGATCGCCGGCCAGCTCATCGCGGGCGCCCTGATCGATGCGTTCGGCTGGCTCGGCAATGAGCGCATCCCGGTGACGGCGTCGAGGATCATCGGGCTCGTACTGCTCACCGCGGGAGCGGCGTTGACGCTCAAGCGGTGATCCCGGGAACGCGTGACTCAGCCGTCACCCAGATCGTGCCGACCCCTCGTGGGCACCGGTAAACTGACGATCCGCGTGCGAGGCGGCGTAGCTCAGAGGTAGAGCAAGCGGCTCATAATCGCTGTGTCGGTGGTTCGAGTCCACCCGCCGCTACCATCCCCGGTAGAACGCCACCATGGGGCACCGCATCACGGTCCACGGGACGGAAGGGAATCGAGATGTCGAAGCAGAAGTTCGAGCGGACGAAGCCACACGTGAACATCGGCACGATGGGCCACATCGACCACGGCAAGACCACGTTGACCGCGGCCATCACCAAGCGCCAGGCCGACAAGGGCCTCGCCCAGTTCACCCCGTTCGACGAGATCGACAAGGCTCCGGAGGAGCGCGAGCGCGGCATCACGATCGCGATCGCCCACGTGGAGTACGAGACCGATGCCCGCCACTACGCCCACGTCGACATGCCCGGGCACGCCGACTACGTGAAGAACATGATCACCGGCGCCGCCCAGGTCGACGGCGCCATCCTGGTCGTTTCTGCGGCCGACGGCCCCATGCCCCAGACCCGCGAGCACGTGCTGCTGGCCCGCCAGGTGGGGGTGCCCTACATCGTGGTGGCCCTCAACAAGTGCGACATGGTCGACGACCCAGAGCTGCTCGAGCTCGTCGAGCTCGAGGTCAGAGAGCTGCTCAGTGGGTACGAGTTCCCCGGCGACGACACCCCGGTCGTGCAGGTGTCCGCCCTGAAGGCGCTCGAGGGCGACGAGACCTGGGTCTCCAAGATCGACGAGCTGATGGAGGCCTGCGACACCTACATCGCCGAGCCCACCCGCGACACCGACAAGCCCTTCCTGATGCCGATCGAGGACGTCTTCTCGATCACCGGCCGCGGCACGGTCGTCACCGGCCGGGTCGAACAAGGCACGCTCGCCAAGATGAGCGAGATCGAGATCGTCGGCATCCGCGACACCCGCAAGACGACGGCCACCGACCTCGAGATGTTCCGCAAGCTCCTCGACGAGGTCGTGGCCGGTGACAACGTCGGCATCCTGCTCAGAGGCATCGACAAGGAAGACGTCGAGCGCGGCCAGGTGCTCGCCGCTCCGGGCTCGATCACCCCGCACACGAACTTCAAGGGCCAGGTCTACATCTTGAGCAAGGACGAGGGAGGCCGCCACACGCCCTTCTTCAACGGCTACCGTCCCCAGTTCTACTTCCGCACCACCGACGTCACCGGCTCGGCGGCTCTGCCCGACGGCGTGGAGATGGTGATGCCCGGTGACAACGTGGAGATGACGGTCGAGCTCATCGCCCCCATCGCCATGGAAGAGGGCCTGCGCTTCGCGATCCGCGAGGGCGGACGCACCGTCGGCGCAGGCCGCGTGACCGAGATCGTCAAGTGAGAGACAGGGATCCGTAGATGGCCAAAGCCGACAACCGTCCGAAGATCACGCTCGCGTGCACCGACTGCAAGCGCCGCAACTACAACACGGTCAAGAACAAGGTGAACGACCGCGACCGGATCGAGATGAAGAAGTACTGCCGGTGGTGCCGCGGGCACACGGTGCACCGCGAGACGCGTTGAGCGGGCGGGCTATCGCTCGCCGGCGGGTGCGTCGTCGGCGCGTGGCGCCGCTTCCCCCGGCACGACGTCGTCGCCCGTGACGTCGATGGTCTGCACCTTGCCGTAGCGGATCGCCGCGACGATCGCGTCGAGCTTGGAATGCAGCCCGAGCTTCGTGAGCACGTTCTGCGTGTGGGTGCGCAGGGTGTGCTTGCTCATCCCGAGCTGGCCGGCGATAGCTTCAGGGGTGTCGCCGTCGGCCATGCGCTGCAGGATCTCGAGCTCGCGCGGGGTCAGCCGCTCCATGCGCTGGGCGAGGTTGCCGTCGCTCGCGCGTCGCTTCCGCAGTCGTCGCAGCGAGACCTCGACCTCGTCGCTGCTGTGGAGCGGCTCCCCGCGGTACGCCCGGCGGATCGCGTCGGCCAGTCCCCCCACAGCTTCGGTCTTGGCGAGGTAGCCCCTCGCGCCCGCCTGGATCGCGCGGGCGAGGGAGATCTCGTCCTCGCGGCCTGACAGGATGATCACGACGGTTCCGGCCGTCTCGTCGTGGATCCGCCGGGTCGCCTCGATGCCGTCGACCCCCGGCATCTGAAGGTCCATCAAGACGACGTCGGGATGTTCCTTCGACGCCGTGTCGATCGCCGACTGGCCGTCGGTGACGACCTCGATGACGCGGAGGTCCTGTTCCTGGTCGAGCGCGACCTCGAGGGCCTCACCGAAGGAGCGATGGTCATCTGCGATCACGACGGTGATGGGCTCGCGGGCGGTCCCCTGGGCAGGCACGCCACGCATCGTAGGGCGTGGACCGAACCGATACACGCACCTACTGCGAACTTGGCGACCTCGTTTCGGCTTGTCGGGCCCGGGTCGCGTCGGTACGGTTCGCGCCGTGAACCCCCACCTGCAGGGGAAGACCTATCCCGACACGGCCTTCCTCGTCGAGCCCGAACGGGTTGCGGAGTTCCGCCGGGTCTTCGGTCAACGTGATGGAGTGCCGCCGACGTTCCTGGCCGCAGCGGAGTTCGCGGTGATGCCCATGGTGATCGACGATCCCGAGCTCGGGCTCGACTTCCCCCGGGTGCTCCATGGGTCCCAGGAGTACGAGCTCGAACGCTCCGTGCGCGAAGGTGAGGCGCTGACGATCCGAGCGCGCTTGGAGTCGATCAAGGTCCGCAGCGGAACCGGGTTCCTGGTCATCGCGATGGACGTCGTCGACGAGGCCGGCGAGCTCATCGCGAAGACGAGATCCACGATGGTCGAGCGGAGCGCGCAGCCGTGACGCGACGGTTCGAGGAGGTCTCGGTGGGTGACGCCGTGCCGGAGCTGCGGCGCGTGGTGACCGCGGCCGACGTCGAGGCCTACGCGGAGGTCGGGGACGATCGCAACGCGCTGCACCTCGACGACGCGGTCGCGCGTGAGCGAGGATTCGACGGCGTGATCGCCCACGGCATGTTCACCATGGGCCACCTCGCGACCTGCGTGGTCGAGTGGGCCGGCGACGCGGCGTCGATCACCGCGATCTCGGCGCAGTTCCGGGCGCCCGTCACGATGGGGCAGGAGATCGTGGCGGGGGGCCGTGTGCGCGCCGTCGATCCCCTGGCCCTCACGGCGACCCTGGAGCTCTGGGTCACGAGCGAGCATGACGGGTCACTCGAGTGGCCGATCAAGCGTGGGGAAGCGACGGTTCGGCTCTCCTAGCCCCCGCGAACGGCGCACCTCGAGGTGCGCGCCCCTCGGATCCGATCGCGCCACGCAGGGAGCTACGCCGAGCGCCTGGTCGACGACATGGCCTGGATGGCGTCGGTCATGCGGTCGATCACTACCTGCATGTCGCTGCCCACCCCTTCGTCGACCCGAACCGACAGGCGGTCGATCTTCTCGCCCAACACCTCGGCGACCTTGACCATCGACTCGGTGGTCGACTGCGTCTCCTGGTGGAGCTGGTCGCTGATCGTTCGCAGCTTCGTGTCGACCGTGTGCTGAACGTCGTTGGCCAACCCGGCCTGGAGCTCCTTGATGGCACGCAGGGTCTGGCGCACGAGCTCCGCGTCGAGCGGCTCGCTCGGCGTGATCGGCTCACGCTCGCGCAGGGTCGAGGCCAGGGCCTGGTTGTCGGAACGGATGAGTCGCGCGATCGACGTCATGCGGTCGTCGATGTGCGCCATCATCCGCTCCTCGGCGGCGCTCTGTCCTTCGGCGAGCATGGCGTCGAGACCATCGATGGCGCCGACACCGACGTCGATGCGCTCCACCGTCTCTTCGACGGCGCCGGCGACCGCCTCGCTCACCTTGGCCGCGACGTCGCTCGCGACCGAACCGAGCGTCTGGTCGACACGCTCGGCGAAGGCTGCCATGCGCCAGTCGACGGTCTCACGGATCGAGTCGACCTGCACCTCCGTGCGCTCTTCGATGAGACGGCGCAGCGCCTGGGAGTCGCTCCGAACGAGCTGGGCGACCCCCATGATGCGCTCATCGACCAGACGCTCCATCTCCGCTCGCGCCTGCTCGCGGTCGTGCGCGGTGCCGCCGATCTGCTCGGCCAGCATGTCGAGCTGCTGGGCCACGGGCACGAGTTCGGTCGCCACCCGGTCGGCGACGGTCTGGCTGATCGTGCCGTCGTGCACGGCGAAGGCCTCCGCGTGCTCTTCGACCCGCTGGCTGAGGCTGCCCATCGCCTCGGCGCCCGCCTGCACGTACGCGTCGATCGCCCCGATGACCTTGGCCGATTCCTGGGTGAGCACCGCGCCGTGCGACTCCACCACCCGGTTCACCGACTCGACGATCGCGCGGTCTCGCTCCTGCATCGTGGCGAGCGCGGAGGCGATGTGATGCTCGACCTGCTCCAGCTGGGTGCGCACGGTTTCCACGCCGTGCAAGGTGGGGGAATCGGCGATCTCTCGGATCGCGGCGAGCGAGGATTCCACCGCGTCGCGTGATGTCCGCCCGTTCTCGGCGACCTCGTTCATGGAATCCTCGATGCGGGCCGAACGAAGCGCCAGCGACTGGAAGCGCTCGTCGTTCGTGGAGATGAGGCTCTTGATCGCCTGGTCGCGCGAGAGCAGCGAGACGATGCGTTCCTGTTCGGGGCGCATGTCGTCGCCCGACGCACGCCAGATCTCCGCGGCGATCTCACGCATGAGGTCGGTCGCCTGCTGCTCGAGCGCCGTGAGCCCTTCCTCGAGCTGCCCGTCGATCGAGCGGCGCAGCGCAGCCGAGATCCGGTGCTCGCTGCTCGTCATCAGCGGTTCGTCTTCGTGCCGTTCCAGCCGGCTGAACAGGGTTCGCCGGGGGGTGCCGTCCTGCTCGTCCATGACGTTGTCTCGCGATCCGGGGCCGCCGCGGTACCGTCGGGCCGAGCATAGGTCACGATCTGGGGCGACTCACGCACCTGAGCCGGCGTTCTCGGCGCGCGCCGCATCGCGCATGGCGGCCGGCTTGCGCGATGGTTAGGGAGTGAGCCGTCTTTGCCGAGGTCTTCGAGCGAAGCCTATACTGGGCCTTCCGAACGTGACCCGCCCGGGGTGGCCGAGGTGTCGGAGGCGCGTAGCTCAACTTGGTAGAGCACCGGTCTCCAAAACCGGGGGTTGGGGGTTCAAGTCCCTCCGCGCCTGCAAGGGGAACCCATGAACCGACAGATGAAGAGGATGCAGGAGCGCGCCGAGCGCCAGCAGAAGCGCGGCGGCGAACGTCGCCAGCGCGCCGGCTGTCGCCGCTCGCCGCGCCCAGGTTGCCGAGCGGCGCAAGCGCACCGGCGTCCGGCAGTTCCTCAAGGAGGTTCGCCTCGAGCTCAAGAAGGTCGACTGGCCCACCCGTGCCGAGCTGATCTCCTACACGATCGTGGTGCTCGCCACGCTCGTGGTGACTACCCTCTACGTCGCGGGTCTCGATCTCGTCTTCTCGAAGTCCATCCTCGATCTCCTCTCCTAGACCCCAGGAAAGACCACTCACGATCCCATGGAAGACCTCGACACCACGACCGACTCGCTCGCGTCCGGCGATGCCGACGACGAGGACCGCTATCTCGAGATGGAAGCCGCGCAAGGCGACGGCGAGCTCGCCCCCGGCACCATGTCGCCCGCCTGCGGCCGAACCTGAGCCGACGGCCGAGCCCGAGCCCGAACCGGCCGACGAACCACAGACGGTCGCCGAGCCCGAAGCCCCTGCGGGGCCGTCGGCCGACGATCCGTTCCGCGGTCCGGGCGAGTGGTACGTCGTGCACACCTACGCCGGCTACGAGAACAAGGTGAAGACCAACCTCGAGTCGCGCATCCACACGATGCAGATGGAAGGCAAGATCTTCCGCGTGCACATCCCCATGGAAGACGTCATGGAGATCAAGTCCGGCAAGAAGCAGATCGTGCAGAAGAAGGTCTTCCCCGGCTACCTGCTCGTGAAGATGGACTACGACAACGACTCCTGGTACGTGGTGCGCAACACACCCGGCGTCACGGGGTTCGTGAGCGCCGGCACCGGCACCAAGCCCACGCCGCTGTCCAAGCGCGAGGTCGAGAAGATCCTCGTCGTCAAGAAGGAAGAGGCCAAGCCCCAGGTGCGCCTCGGCTTCGAGGAAGACGACGTCGTGCGCATCATCTCGGGGCCGTTCGCCGACTTCAACGGCACGATCAGCGAGATCAACGCCGACCAGGCCAAGCTGAAGGTGCTGGTCAACATCTTCGACCGGGAGACCCCGGTCGAGCTGGGCTTCGACCAGGTGTCGAAGGTCTAGTTCCCCACGACCGAGAGAGCGGGAGGCCGAGGGCCGCTCGGACCGCTGGAGGTGAGAGGCACATGGCACCCAAGAAGGTGCTCGCGAACGTCAAGCTGCAGATCAGGGCCGGCCAGGCCACCCCGGCGCCGCCGGTCGGCACGGCGCTCGGGCAGCACGGCGTCAACATCATGGACTTCTGCAAGCAGTACAACGAGGCCACGCAGCAGCAGAACGGTCAGGTCATCCCGGTGGAGCTCACGATCTACGAGGATCGGTCGTTCACGTTCGTCACGAAGCAGCCGCCGGCCGCCGAGCTGATCAAGCAGGCGGCCGGCATCGAGAAGGGCTCCGGTCGAACCGAACCGCGACAAGGTCGGCAAGCTCTCCCAGGCGCAGGTTCGCGAGATCGCCGAGAAGAAGATGGTCGACCTCAACGCCAACGACGTCGACAACGCCATGGCGATCATCGCCGGCACCGCACGCAGCATGGGCGTGGAGGTGGAAGTCATGACGACCACGCACGGCAAGCGCTACCGCAACGGTGCGGGAGCGTACGATCGCGAACGCGAGCACATGCCCGGCGAGGCGATCAAGATCGTGAAGGGCAGCCCGCCGCGAAGTTCGACGAGACCATCGAGACTCGCGTTCCGGCTCGGCATCGACACGCGCAAGGCCGACCAGGCGCTCCGGGGCACCGTGTCGCTCCCCAACGGCACCGGACGCTCGGTGCGCGTGGGCGTGTTCGCCGTCGGTGAGAAGGCTCGGGAGGCCACCGAGGCCGGCGCCGACGTGGTCGGCGGCGAGGAGCTCGTCGAGCAGGTCATGGGCGGGGAGATCGACTTCGACGCGGCGGTGGCGACCCCCGACATGATGGCGTCGGTCGGCAAGGCGGGCCGCGTGCTCGGCCCCCGCGGGCTGATGCCGAACCCCAAGACCGGCACGGTGACCAACGACATCGGAAGGCCGTCGCCGACATCAAGGGCGGCAAGGTGGAATACCGCGCCGACCGCACGTCGAACGTGCACCTCGTCATCGGCAAGAAGTCGTTCGAGGAGCAGCAGCTGCTCGAGAACTACCTGGCCGTCGTCGACGAGATCCTGCAAGCGAAGCCGACCTCGGCGAAGGGGCGATACATCAAGTCGCTCACGGTCTCCTCGACCATGGGCTCGGGTGTGCGGATCGACCCGACCCGGCCGAAGGGCATGGATCACGCCTCGGTCGAGTAGGGCGGCCGTGGCCTCCCCTCGTGGATCGCAGCGACCCTCGCTCGATCGTGCGATCGATGTCCTGCTCTGGGGGCTGACAGGCGCCTCCGCCGGCCTCACCCTGCTGCTTCGCTCGGCCCCGTGGCTCCTGGAGTCGACGCGTTCCCCGGCGCGGACAAGGCGTCCACGGACTGGCGTACTGCGTGACCACGCTGCTGTTCCTCTTCGCCGCAGTCTGGCGCCCGGTCCGGGGCCTCGGCCCGCTCGCCAGGTTCGCACCCGCCATGATTGCCGCGATCGTCATGTCGGGCCTCATCGTCGAGATCCTGCAAGACGTGCTCACCACGCTGCGAGGCGCCGAGCTCGGTGATTGGGTTGCCGATGTCGTGGGCGTGCTCGTGGCCGTTCTGGCACACGGACTGCTCCGACGCGTGGCCGAGTCACCTCGGCCTCCGGCGCGGCCGGATGTCAGTGCGAGTCCGAACGGTCGATAATCGGTCAGCGTCGGTCGGCGATACCGGTCCGCGGCATCACGCGATCCCCGTTCCCGTTGCGCGAGACTCGAAGGGCGCAAGGTCAGCCCTGCCTCCACCCTGACCGGTTACGGTCCAATCCGACTCGGGGGACTCCACGCCGCCCGGGCACGCGCCGCAGCGTGTTTCCGCGCTTTCCGCGTGGGCTTGCGATAGCTGGCGTCTCTCGAGCCATAGTAGCGGCCGTATGACGTCTCCTGGCCCGGGTCGAGATTGTTGAGGATTCCTCCCACGATCGACCCGCCGACCCGCTCCAACTGATGTCGCAGGTGCGTGGCCGCCTGACGCGTGGTCTTCGATCCGTCGACCACGACGATGATCCCGTCGGTCTTGGGGGCGAGCTCGAGGGCGTCGGCCACGACCAGCGAGGGGGGCGTGTCGATCAGCACGAAATCGGAGACCGAGCGCAGCGTCTGCATCACCGTGTCCATCGCCGGCGAGCCGAGCAGCTCGGCCGGGTTGGGCGGGATCGCTCCCGAGGGCACGACCTTGAGGGTCGGGAGCCTCGTTGAGGCGATCACTTCGAGCAGCTCGGCGTTGCCCTGGAGCACCTCGGTAAGCCCCGCGGCTTCGTCGAGACCGAAGAAGTGGCGGAGACGTGGCTTCCGCAGGTCGGCCGAGACCACGACCACGTGCTTGCCCGCCTGCGCGAGGGCCGTCGCGAGGTTCGCTGTCGTGGTGGTCTTGCCCTCACCCTCGCCCGGACCGGTGACGACGAGCACCTTGATGTCCTCGCGCGAGCCAGATACATCAGCGTCGTCCGGGCGGTGCGGTAGGCCTCGGCGGTCACGGTGTCGGGCGCGTCGATGGTGACGAGCCGGGCGTCGTTGCGGTTCGCCATGACGGCACCCGCGGCACGACCGCCAGCACAGGGGCGCCGATCGCGACCTCCATGCCCTCGCGCCTTCCGACCCGCTCGTCGAGGCGCTCGCGCACGAACGCCACACCGATGCCGAGCGCGAGTCCCACGATCGTGGCCAGCACGCCGGTCGTCACGAAGTCCTTGTTCGAAGGAGTCGCTGGCAGCGAAGCTGGCAATGCCAGCAGCGCGGGGTTCGGGGAGGCCGTCGGCACGGCGAGCAACTGCAGCCGGGCAGTGTCGATCGCTCGCTGCTCGGCGTCGATCCGATCCGCGAGATCGGCTTGCGCCGCAGGATCGACGTGGCTGCGGGGTCGTCGAGGCCGGTACGGCGGCTGCCGCGAGCTGCGCCTCCAGGACCCGGATGCGCTCCTCGGAGGCCGCGATCTCTTCCTCGACGCCCTGACGCGCCGCGTCGGCCGACCGGCGGGCCAGGGACTCGCGGTCGCTCACGTACGCGGTCGCGAAGGCGTCGGCGCACGCCTGCGACTCGGCGGGCTCGAGCGTCGTGCACGTGATATCGATGTAGGTCGTGTTGGCCGGGATCGTCGTCGACACGTCGGCGGTCACGGTGGCGAGGTCATCGACCGTGGGCCGATCCCTTCGGATATCACCCGAGCTGCTCGCCGGCGATCGTGGCCACGTCGCGCGAGGTCACCCGCTGCGCCTCGGTGTCCATGTTCGAGAGCAGGTCGTAGTAGAACCCCTGCAGGTCTCCGCCAGCGATCAAGGGCCGTACCTCGACGCGGGCGGTCGACGAGTACACCGGCGTGCGGCGGTAGACCAGCAGCATCGCTACGCCCACCACGAGCACGATCACCAGCACGACCGAGACCTTGCGTCGTTGCACGACGCGCAAGAACTCTCGAAGGTCCATCTGCTGGAGTTCAGGTCCGACTGCTGCATGTCCTCCCGTTGATCCGAGGCTCGTCGATCGGGACCGGGCGAGTCTACAGCGAAGCCACCTGCAGATGGCTGAACTCGCCCATGCTGAATCCCGGCACCAGAACGCCCAGATGCCGGTCCATCGTCGCCCAGTCACGGCGACGGCTCGCCTCGATGAGCTCGTCGACTCGGGCATCCAGCTCCACCCGGACGTCGGGCTCGCGCGCCACCATGATCTGCTCGTAGCGGGTCGCGGTCGTGCGTTCGTCGTCGGTGAACAGCTCCTCGGCGAGCTTCTCGCCGGGGCGTAGGCCCGTGTAGACGATGTCGATCTCGTCGTCGTCCAACCCGAGAGGCGGATCATGTCCTCCGCCAGGTCCTCGATACGCACCGGTGTCGCCCATGTCGAGCACGTAGACCGCCCCGTTCTGCGGCGAGCGCGCCCGCCTGGATCACGAGCCGCGACGCCTCGGGGATCGTCATGAAGTACCGGGTCATGTCGGGATGGGTCAGCGTGACGGGCCACCGCGACGGATCTGCTCCTGGAAGATCGGCACGACGCTGCCGCGACTGCCCAGCACGTTGCCGAAGCGCACCGAGACGAAGCACCTGACCGTGCTTGCTCGGCCGAGCGCCGCGCACGACCAGCTCCGCGATCGACTTCGTGACGCCGACCATCGAGACCGGGTTCACCGCCTTGTCCGTGGACACGTTCACGAAGCGTCCACGCCCGCCTCGAGCGGCGCTCACGGCGACGTTGCGCGTGCCGCCGACGTTGTTCAACACCGCCTCGTCGGGATGGTGCTCCATCAACGGGACGTGCTTGTGAGCCGCGGCATGGAACACGACATCGGGCCGTACGCACCCATCACCTCGTCAAGCTTCGCGCCATCCGGAACGGTGCCCACGACCGGTGGCATCGAGGTCGGGCACTCGCCGCGAGCTCGTGGTCGACCGCGTGCAGACTGTTCTCGCCCTGACCGAACAGCACCACCCGCTTGGGTCCAGGCGGGCGACCTGGCGCACGATCTCGGCGCCGATCGAGCCGCCGGCGCCGGTGACGAGGACGATGCGCTCGGCAGTAGTCGCCCGCCGCGAGGTCGAGCTCGACGGGCGCCCGCCGCAGCAGGTCCTCGACCTGCACATCGCGCACTGGCGAAGTCGAACGTCGCCGGCGAGGATCTCGGTGACGCCGGGCAGGATGCGGCACTTCACGCCTGCCTCGGCCGCGAGCTCGACCACTGCGGGTGTGACCCCCGGGGCCGACGGCATGTGATGAGGACTTCGTCGATCTCGTGCTGCGCACGACGTCGGCAAGTCGTCGATGCGATCCGAGCACCCTCGAGGCCGGCGATCGTCATATCGCTTCCCGGGTCGTCGTCGAGGAAGCCGACGGCGGTCATCCCGGCCCGCGGGTGCCGCCGGATCTCCCGAGCCATGCGCGCACCGGCATCACCTGCGCCGACCAAGAGCACCCGCTGCTCCGGCGTCTCGCCTCCGACTTCGCGGCGGCCCTCCTCTCATTCGAGAGGCGCAGGGCCAGGCGTGCCCCCCCATGAACACGACCGCGAGGAACCCGGCGATCAGTGGCGCCGTGCGTGGGAATCCTGCGACCTCGTGCCACGCCAGTCCCAGCGAGAAGAAACAACGTGCCCAGCCCGATCGCCTTCAAGAGGTCTTCGAGATCGTGGATCGTGACCTGCCGCCATGCCTGCCGATACAGACGCATGCCGATGAAGGCCGGAACGCCTGTGACCAGCGCCATCGCGCCGTAGGTGACCATCGTCGCGGGAACTTGCTCGTCGAATGCGGAGAACACTCGGAGCGGGAACGCGGCCAAAGCGGCGAACGTCCATAGGCCCAGGTCAGAGGCGAACTTTGCCCGGTTGTAGCTCTGCTGAGACAACCGCTGCTCCTAGGGGGTCGTTGCCCTGTGCGGATATCCGCCGGAGGGTAACGCGAGCAGATGCCGACGTTTCTATCACCTCGTGGTAGGTCACCTCGTCGGCCGACCAGGTCGTCACGGTTGCGCGACAGCGCCGGCTTCTATCCTTACCCCGTGAACGACTCGGGACTCTCCCGGCCTCCCTCGGCTCTCGCCGGAGTCGGATTGGCTGGTTGCAGCGCTGCGGGCGAGATATCACCCCACAAGGGTGCAAGCTCTCAGCGACCCCTCGGACCTCGACTGGGAGCTCGTCATGGAGACGGCACGCAAGAACGCGGTCGTGCAGCTCATCGACCCGGTCATCCGCAAGCTGGCGCCCAGCGCCGTTCCCGACACGATTCGAGAGGCATCGGCACGAGAGTCGAGGCAGATCGCCGCCTCGAACCTGGAACTCACCTCCGAGCTGCTGCGCGTGCTCAAGCTTTTCGAGGCCGCAGGCATCTGCGCTCTTCCCTACAAGGGGCCGGTTCTCGCCCAGGTCGCGTACGGGAGCCTCGCCCTGCGACGGTTCGCCGACCTGGACATCTCGATGAGCCGCGCCAGCGTTCGTCGGGCGGTCGACGTGCTCGCCGCCGATGGCTACCGATCCGACGCGGAGCTCTCGTCACGGCAGGCCGACGCCATACTCGACAACGGCCACGACTGGCATCTCGACAAGCACGGCCGATTTCTCGTCGAGGTGCAGTGGGCAGTGGCGAATCACGAGCACATGCTCCCCCGGGGCGTGCAACCGTTGATCGAGAGGGCCTCGTCCGTTCGACTCATGGGTCGTGATGTGCCCACGCTCGACCCGACGGATCAGATCGTCGTGTTGGCCATGCACGGTGGCATCCATCTGTTCACGCGGCTCGCATGGGTCTGCGACATGGTGGAGGCCTGTCGAACGTTCCCCACGTGGACGTCGATGCGGCCCTGCGGATCGCGCATCGCGCTCGAGCGCGACGCATGCTGCTGTTCGCCGTGGCCATGGCCGATCGCATACTCGACGTGCGACCCGCCCCGGAGCTCGCAGCTCAGGCGCGAGGCGATGTGAGGCTGGGGAAGGTGCTCGACGCCCTCATCCCTGCGGTCTTGGCGCCTGGCGGACCCGACCATCGCTCGCCTCACGGTCGCGTGGGTACGAGGATCGCCCTGGCGGATCGACGGACCGATGCCATCCGTGGCGTGTGGCGCGCGATCGTCACCCCCACGGCGGCCGACTACGCAGCGGTTCGTCTTCCCGACGCCGTATGGCCTGCGTACCATCTCGTCCGGCTCGGGCGGCTGGCCCGCTTCTACCTCTTGGGGCGAGGAGGCACCGACGGGATTGAGGCCTTCGACCACGTGTAGTTGCCCGCCCTTCGAGGGTTCAGGCTCATCAGCTTGTTAGCCTGGCGTGCATGAAGGCTGTCGTGACCGGGGGAGCCGGGTTCATCGGCTCCAACATCGTCGATGCGCTCGTCACGCGACGCGACGAGGTCGTGGTCGTCGACGACCTGTCGTCCGGGTACGCCGCGAACCTCGCGCCCTACCGAGGTGTGGAGCTCGTCGAGGGATCGATCCTCGACGCCGAGCTCCTCGAGCGGGCCATCGATGGTGCCGAGGTGGTGTTCCATCACGCAGCGTCCGTGGGCAACAAGCGCTCGATCGACGATCCTCGAACCGACGCCGCGATCAACGTGCTCGGCACGATCAACGTGCTCGAAGCGTGCAGGCACGCCGGCGTCCGCAAGCTCGTCTACGCCTCGTCCGCCGGCATCTTCGGCGAGCTCAAGACAGCTCCCGATCGACGAGTCGCATCCGGTCGAGCCGGATACTCCGTACGGGGCCAGCAAGCTTGCGGCCGAGAAGGAGTGCCTCGCGTACGCCAAGCTCTACGACCTGGAGGCCGTCGCACTTCGATACTTCAACGTCTACGGTCCGAATCAGCGCTTCGACGCCTACGGGAACGCGATCCCGATCTTCGTCTTCCAGATGCTGCGAGGCGAGGGCGATCACGATCTTCGGCGACGGCGATCAGACGCGCGACTTCATCAACGTTCGCGACGTCGTGCAGGCCAACCTCAAGGCCGCCGACGCGCACGGCGTGTCCGGCGCGTTCAACCTCGGCAGCGCCTCGCGCATCAGCATCAACGATCTCGTCGCCGACCTGGCCGCGAGGGTAGGCGGTGATCCGGTCGTGCGGCACGGCCCGGCTCGGCCCGGCGATGTGCGTGACAGCCTGGCCGACATCTCGGCTGCACGGGCCGCCCTCGGGTTCGAGCCCTCGGTGTCGTTGTCCGAAGGCCTAGCCGAATACGTCGAGTGGGCTCGCACGGAGACAGCCGCCTGATGCGGATCCTGATCCTCGGTGGCACCGGCATGCTCGGCCACAAGATGCACGACGTGCTCAGCCGTGAGCACGACGTGGTCTCGACCGCCAGGTCGGCCTCTGTCCGCGCTGCCGGTCGAACCGAGTGCCTTCTTCCAGCGCGGTCGACGTGATCGACGATGTCGACGCCACCGACCTCGATCGGGTGGACGGGCTGATCTCGGAGTTCGCGCCTCACGCCGTCATCAACTGCGTCGGGATCGTCAAGCAGCGCGAGGAGGCGAGCGACCCAACGATCTCGATCGCCGTCAACGCGCTGCTCCCGCATCAGCTCGCAGCCGCTGTGCGCCGCCCGTGGAGCTCGGCTCGTCCACTTCAGCACCGACTGCGTCTTCAGCGGCGCGAAGGGGGACTACGTCGAGGACGATCCATCGGACGCCACCGATCTCTACGGGCGCACGAAGTATCTGGGTGAGGTCGCACGCGACGGCGCGCTCACGATCCGGACCTCGATCATCGGCCGAGAGCTCGACCACTTCGGGTCGCTGGTCGAGTGGTTCCTGCGTCAGCGGGGAGCCATCAAGGGGTTCACGGGTGCGATCTACACCGGCGTCACGACCAATCGGATGGCTTCGATCGTCGATCGGATACTCGTCGAACATCCCGAGCTGACCGGGGTCTATCAGGTAGCGTCAGCGAAGATCACGAAGTTCGACCTGCTCTCGATGATCAGGGACCGGCTGGGGCTCCATGACCGAGTCTCGATCGCGCCCGACGACGGGTTCCTCTGCGATCGGAGCTTGGTGGGGGACAGGTTCTCGGCGGCTACCGGCATCGACGTCCCGTCGTGGGACGAGATGATCGATGAGCTCGCCGAAGACTCGGAGCGGTATGGGAGCGTGACGACGTAGATGAGCGACTTGCCGTTCGACGGGAAGCGCCTGCTGGTCACCGGCGGCACGGGCTCGCTCGGGCAACTGCTGGTCCGCCGACTGCTGAGCGGCGAGATGGGGGAGCCCGAGCGCATCGTGGTGTTCTCGCGCGACGAGGCCAAGCAACACCAGATGCGGCTGGACTACATGCACCGGGTCGCCGACCGACGAGATCGTCTTCTCGAACTTCCAGCGTCAGCTGATGTTCCGCATCGGCGACATCCGCGACGTGGACTCGCTGGGTGCGGCGCTCCGTGAGACCGACGTCGTGTTCAGCGCCGCTGCCATGAAGCAGGTCCCCACCTGCGAGTACTTCCCCTACGAGGCCGTGCAGACGAACATCGCGGGCCCCGAGAACATCGTGCGCACGATCGAGCAACGGCGCCTGGCGATCGAGACGGTGGTCGGTGTCTCGACCGACAAGGCGTGCAAGCCGGTCAACGTGATGGGCATGAGCAAGGCGATCCAGGAGCGCGTGTTCATCCAGGCCAACATGCGCGCGCCGGAGACGCGGTTCGTCTGCGTCCGATACGGCAACGTGCTCGCCTCGAGGGGCTCGGTGATCCCGTTGTTCCACGATCAGATCCGCAACGGCGGTCCGGTCACGATCACCACCACCGAGATGACCCGGTTCCTGCTCAGCCTGAACGACTCGGTCGACCTGATCTTCGCCGCGGTGCAGCAGGCCCTGCCCGGCGAGACGTACATCCCGCGCGTGCCGTCGGCGAGGGTCGTCGACATGGCCGCGGCGTTGATCGCCGACCGCGACATCGAGACCAAGGTCGTGGGCATCAGGCCGGGCGAGAAGGTGCACGAGATCCTCGTCAGCGACGAGGAGGCGAACCGCACGATCGCGCGCGGCGACTACTACGCGATCCAGCCGATGCTTCCCGAGCTGCAGCTGGCCGGCGAGAAGCCCGCACTGGAACGGGAGTACAGCTCGGGCGACGACGTGCTTTCTCCGGAAGACACGCAGGCTGCTGGCGAGCCACCAGCTGATGCTCGAGGACATCGATGACGAGCGGGCGAGGTGCTGCGATGAAGATGATGACGGTCCTCGGCACGCGTCCGGAGATCATCCGGCTCTCGCGGCTGATCCCGCTGCTGGACGAGACGTCGACCACGTCCTGGTGCACACCGGTCAGAACTACGACCCCAACTTGAGCGAGTGTTCTTCAAGGAGCTGGGCGTGCGAGAGCCGGATCTCTACCTGGGAGTCCGGGGCGACTTCGGCGCCCAGGCGGGGGAGCTGCTCCGCGGATCGAGCCGTGTTCGCGGAGCACCGGCCCGACCGGCTGTTGATCCTCGGCGACACGAACAGCGGGCTGGTCTCCATCGTCGCCAGGCGCATCGGCATCCCCGTGTACCACATGGAGGCGGGCAACCGTTGCTACGACGACCGCGTGCCTGAGGAGATCAACCGGCGGATCATCGACCATAGCAGCTCGGTGCTGCTGCCGTACACGCATCGCAGCAAGGAGAACCTCGTGCGCGAGGGGATCGACCGGTCCCGCATCTTCGTCACCGGGAATCCGATCAAGCAGGTCATCGACCACTACGGACGGCAGATCGACACGAGCGACGTGCTGGGCGCGGCTGGAGCTGGAGTCGGATCGTTCTTTCTGGTGACGATGCACCGAGCGGAGAATGTCGACGTGGAGCCAAAGCTCCGCGGTCTGGTCGAAGCGCTCGCGCAGATCCACGGACTACGGGTTTCCCGTGGTGTGCTCGTTCCACCCGCGAACGCGCTCGAAGATCGAGCGGTTCGGCATCGAATCGAGCGAGGGCCCGTGTTCCTGGAACCGCTCGGTTTCTTCGATTTCGTCAGGCTGGAGCGGAGGCATTCTGCATCCTGTCCGACAGCGGAACGGTGCAGGAGGAGGCCTGCATCTTCGTGCGGCCCAATGTCACGATCCGCGAAGTCACAGAACGGCCGGAGACGATCGAATCGGCTCCAACCTCCTGTCGGGCTCGGAGAGCGAGGATATCCAACTGGCTGCTCGTCTTGTAATCGACCGCGCACCGAGCTGGGATCTGCCCTTGGAGTATGAGGTAAGCGATGTCACGGGCGTGATGAATCGAATCATTCTCGGGCGTGAGGGGTGCTGCGTACCGGAGGGTAAATCTCACGTGAGGGTGCGGCCTCGCGTGGCGAGCGCCATCGGACGAAGAATCCAGCTGGGGGAGTCGGGCGAGTGGTCGATCCCATCTGTTCCCACTGGACAGTGAGCCGGTGCGAGCAGTGTGCCTGGACAACGACGGTAACCGGTTCAACGTCGACACCAGAAGCCACATAGAGCGACACGTCTATGTTTTCGGTGAATACGAGCGTCCCATCAGAACTCTCATCAAGACGCTGATCTCACCGGGCGTCGAAGCTGTCGATGTTGGGGCCAACGTGGGTGTGCACACGGTCCTGATCGCACAGCTCGCAGGCGAGTCAGGAAAGGTTCTTGCCCTCGAACCGGTCCCACGCCTGGCGGCACGTCTCCGAGAGAACGTGATGATGAACCGACTTGGAGAGCGCGTCCTCATCCGGACCGAGGCGGCAGGTGCCACGGGATGGCATGGCCGACTTCTTCCAACCTTCCACTACGAACGTCAACCAGGGTCAAGGGAGCCTCGCGCCTCTTCTCATACCTTGCACCCGATCCCGAGAGGATCTCAATTCGCCGGCTGGATTCGATTGTAACTGACCTGGGCCTGACATCGATCCGCTTCCTCAAGATCGACGTGGAGGGTTTCGAGCTGAATGTGCTCAAGGGTGCTCACGAGACACTACGCCGCTCGAATCCGTTCATCCTGTTCGAGTATTCGGAGATGTGGGAACTTGCTGGATCCGACTGGAGAGAATGCTTCGAACTACTTGTGGAGGAGCACGGCTACTCGCTCTTCCAGGTGGAGGCGGATCAGTTCCAGAGGCCCGTTCTGAGGCACATTGTTCGCAGTGCCTCGATCGAAGCTGAGACATGCACTGATAACTCGCGACTCCCCCAGTCGCACGACACCCGAGCCTAGGCGAATGCGCTGATTTCAGGGGGTTCGCACGACCTCCGATAGGCTGATCGGCAACCTAGAAGCAGAGAGAACGACTCGCTTGCGCGAGGAGCTTGCACCAATGAGGCCAAACCATTTTCGCGACCTTCTTCAGGCTGTGGCCGCGTTAAGCGCGGAGAGCGCTAATCGCCGTCACCTTCGTCTGCAGTACTCTGCTTCGGAGTGCCACTCAAGTGAGGCTTGTCAGATTCGCGTTCAGCGACCGGATAAAGGGCCGCGGCAGACACGAGGCCCTGCGCGTCGGAATTCGCTCCCCAGAACCTCGCGATCTTGATATGAGGATTGTAGTGGCGGAACCAGGCGAGTGGGCCAATCCCTTCTCCCCCTACGGTGTGATTGGGACCGATGATTCGATCCACATGGTTGTGGTTGGCAGACTTGGCGTGCCATCGCACCAGTCGTTCGTCGAAGTGTTCGACATGTTTGTGCACGCCCGTTGGGTCGCGGCGCTCATCGGAGGCGAGTCCCTCCGGAACGCCGAGACTGTCGCGTAACGCGTCTCACTTCCTCCAGAATTGTCGCTGGTCGGGGTGGGTGATGGTTTCGGCAGACGGGTTGAACGACACCTGTCTTGCCGTGCGAAGAAGACAGTAAACGAGACACAGTGAAGCCGGAGCAAGATTACGGGAAACTCATCGACGTCTCAACGAAGCTGCTGCCAGAACGATCACACCGAGGGGCTCGCACGCCGAGGAAGCAAGGCAAGCAGACATCGCCGATTACCAGGTCGTTCTCTAAACGATGTCAAACCGGTGATTCCGTGCTCTACACGCCTGGCACTGGTGTGGTTGTGAGCGCTTCAATGGGCAGTGGTCGGGAGATGGCATCATCCGGTTGCGAGAAAGCATGACGTCTGAACATTCGAGCTGAATACAGGCCTAGGTAAACGAACGCTAGGCTCGTGAGGCCTTGACAGAAGGCAATCACGTTATTGGGGTAGTAGGTCCCGATCCAGAGGAACCGATCGGCGGCCAGGATTGCAATCGCCCACCACCAGGGCCCGTCACGGCGTAACGCCACACTAATGCCCCATGAGACCATCACGCTCCCCACCATGACCCATAAGTAACCGCCCACGGCATACACCGAACCGATGGCCGTGAACGACACTGAGTTGTGAGAGGAACCACCGATAGCCAGGCTGAAGATGCTTCCAGTCTCAACTTCGTCCCGCTCTGAGTCGAACGCTCGCGGAATGAATCCGTAGCGGAAGATCTCGGCCGGGGACAAGAGTGCGGATGAGGAGATGTGAATGTCCTCAGCGTAGGCCAGCAGCACGTCGAGCTCGAGTCTCTTCAGGGCATGCTCTTCTCTAACGAATCGAGGGTTAACTCCGCGGGTCTCTTCGCGAAGCGCGTACACGTTTGGCCAGATCAACAATCCCATGATGATCGCCACTACGACGGTGCGCAGCCGCACCGAGCGAAGGATGAGTGCGCCGAAAGCTAACGAGAATGCCAGTCGCCAGAGCGAATCCGTAACACCGAGGAGAGCTACGACGCGGACAAGTTCAGCACCTAACAGCAAGCCCAGACCAGCGAGCACTCGCGACCGGTTGGCTCTGGCTGTGGACCAAGCGTACATCATCAGTCCAGCCCCGATAAGCGGCCATGAGCCGAAGGGTGTCAGAAGAGCCGCGACTGGGCTGGTCTGCGTTTGGCCGACCTGCGTCGCGTATGTGCTCGAACCGAGAAAGGCGGCTCCGAACTGGGCAATCATGCCGACGAGGGCAACTACAAACGATGCGGTACCGCTTGGAACGAGGTTGGCGTTAGAGCGATGTTGGGCGAATCGCGACAAGAGTCGCTCGATATAGCCGGACGCAGCAATGACGGCGATGGGCACCCAGAGTACGAATGGGCTCAGCCGGTCGTTACGCCAGGCCGGGTAGAGCACCGAATACCCCGTACTGCAGGGAAAGCATCACAGTGATGGGGTAGGCGAACCGCCGGATTCGCTGCATCTCCAGAATCATCCTAGCCGTTCCTTGACCGTGAATCGACCATTGGTTCGCGGCTCACGCGAATCGCGCCACTGTCTGGGATCGATCTGATGCTAGTTCGGAGAGTTTCTACCGCTTCGAGGCGCTGGCCAACTGTGGACATGACTCTGCGGAGGCAAGGCATGCCTCTGCAGGCCTCGATCACCGCCGAGCCCTCCCCTCGGCTCCAGTGCCGAGCGACGCCCCGACGGCGCTGTAGATCAGAGCCCGCATTTGGTCGACGCTTCGAGAATTCGATGAATGCTCGGCGGCCAGCGCCTGTGCCTGCGCCGTTCTGTGTTGCATGTCATCAGGAGTCGCGTCGGCAATTGTCTGGATCGCATGTATCCACGCCTCGGGCTCGTCGAGTGGGAGTGCCCATCCTCCGGCGCCTCGAACCGAATCGGTCCATGGCGTGCGATCGCTGATCGCAACTGCGCAGCCGGCTGCCAACGCTTCACCGATGACGTGCCCGTAGTTCGTCTCCCAGGGTTGGGAGCACGAACATGTCGTACCGACCCAGCGCCTCCGCTACCTCGTCGTGTGGAACCGGACCTTGGAGATTGATCTTCACATGGTCGGGTAGCAGGGCAATCGCTGCTTCGCAGTCGCGCCAGTACGACTCGTCCTCGATCGGACCGATCACATCCATCGTGACTTTGCTGGATATTCTGCCGAGGATCTTGATCGCGAAAGCCAGATTCTTCATCGGCGAGACGCGGGAGAGGAACACGAGGCTGGCCTGACCGCGCACCTTCCGGCGTCTATACGGCGGGCTAGGATCATTAGTAAGGCCAGATATCACCTCCGCGACCCGCACATCGACGGCGTCGCCGAAGTGCTCCCGGATTTGATTGGCTTCCGACTCGGTGGTGGCATGCCAGATCACGCTCCGGAAGATTCCAAACGATCGGCCCAAGCGGAGCATGCTGCGCTTGCGTCCACCGTGGATCTCGATCGCGCTCGGAGACAGCTGACCTCTGCACGCGATGATGACGGGGTGTTTTGGCAAGAGGCGCACTCGTCGAAGGAAGAGTGGCAGGATCGAGTACCAAGGGGAAAAGAGTGAGTTCAAGTAGAGCACGTCATGTTCGGTCGAACGGATGTGGCGAACCAATCCCAAGGTGCCCTGAAGCCCGGGGAGATACTCGACGTTGAACTCTGTCCATCTGAACCCACCGTCCTCGATGGATCCCTTGAAAGGGGCTGCGTTCGCCGAGGTCACGATCCCGAGTCAAGATCAGGAAATCGAAGTCCCCTGCAAGGGCGAAGGCGATGTTCTTCACGCTCCGTGCCGGCCCCCCGACTTTGAATCCCGGCAGGAAGTGATCGATCGGCACGAGGATCCTAGGCGATCGCTCTTGGCTGATGTCGGGCTCTGTCGCCGGAATCCCATCGCGTCGGTGCAGCAAAAGGAACGCCTCCGCGATGGCAAGAGCGATGCAGTAGGAAGTTGTGCTCGCCCAGGCCACGGCCGTGAGTGACTGCGAGGCGAGAAATCCGATCAAGAACGCCGCCGCCCCCATGCCCTGCGCAACCACTAGCGCTGATGTGCGCTTCTCCCACAAGAGCAGGCCGGTCGCGTGTTGCATGGCGTAGCCGGCCACTGCCCCTAATGCCGAGATCCGAGCGATAGGGACCGAGCCGGTGAAATCGGCGCCGAATACCCATGGGATCAACGCGGAGCTTGCAACGATCCATAGTCCCGCCAGGGCGGCAACGGAAACGATGCCGCGGACATCCCGGCGGGTCTGCTCGCCCGTGAACGCGCGGATGGTGCCCGCTCCTCCGATCAAGACGAGGAACTGAGCGGGCGCCACGCCCACCGCGTAGATGCCAACGTCGGCGTTCGAGAAACCGAAGGGGAGGGCCAGAAGGTCGAGTCTCTGGTTCAGATACTGGAAGGTCATGCCTGCTTGAGCACCCACGGCAAACCTCAATAGCGCCCATCGGGCGTCTGTCGACCTTGTCGACTTCGCCGGGCGGGCCCGCGCGTAAGACAGGGCGGTCGGGAGTCCGAGAGAAAGGATCAAGACACCCACCAGACCGAGCACCTGGGCCCCCAACGGAAGATCCCATGGCCCGAGTGCAACCAAGGTAACGCCGATAAGGTATAGCAGTGGCTGCAGCAGGCGGATCGTCAGGTAGGTGGCCTGCCGTGAGATCCCGAGTAAGTAGCCCTGCCAGAGTTCCATGGCGGACGTCGCGGCCACGCCGAGCACCATTAGAAGCGCGATAGCCAAGCTCCCCTCGCTCACGAGACCGAAGGTGAAGGCCACCGCTGTTGCTGCAAGCGTCAAGGGGCGTGCGAGTCGCACGGACTCGTGAAGCCCGATGGCCGGATCCATAGGGTCCTCCGGTCTTCGGGAGTGAACGGTCAGCGCGTGTCCTAGAGTGAACGCTCCGATGAAACCCAAGACCTGGATCCATACCGTGATGGCCGTGAGCTGGCCTCGGCCGACTGGCCCTAAGGAGCGCGCGATGACGATGCTGGTGATGACGCCTGTCGCCGTCGTCACCACGAGGACGCCTTCGATGCTGCGTCCTCGCTCGAGCAGTGAGCGCCGATCCCGCATGCCGCGTTAGCTCCGGATCGGTTGGATTTCGAGCCCCCAGAAATCCGGCCGGGGCGCTCCCCCCAGGAAGAGCTCAGCGGCGGAAGCCGCATGCCCTTCTGGGCCGAACGCAGCCGATGCCCAGACGCGCGCGCCTGCGGCCATCTTTGTGGTCTCCTCAGGGTGGTCGAACGCCCACGCGATCGTCAGCCCGAGCGCCTCCGCGCTCTCGTCCGAAGGCTTGAGGCCGGTGAGTCCCTCTATGAACGCGTCCGCCGAGCCGCCATACGCGGGGGCCACAATGGGAAGTCCTGCGAGGGACGCTTCGACGAGGACCAAGCCCAGCCCCTCCCCGCTGACGCCTTCACGGTACCTCGACCGGGTCGCGAGAACGAAGAGGTCCACTTCGCGAAACAGCGCATCGAGATCAGAGTCGGTCGGGGACTCATGCACACGGATCCAGTCGCGGCCTGCTGCCGCTGCGGTGAGCTCCGGGGCTGCATGCCCGTGACCGGCGAACGTCAGCGTGATCGGCCTCCCGGAGGCGCGAAGACGCTCGCAGGCATCGATGATGCACGGGCCCCCCTTTCCCACGAACGACGAGAGCTGGAAGACGCTCATCACGCGACGCTCATCACCGGGTTCCGCTCGATCGAGACCGGCTGTGAGGCGCTCGTAGCGAGCGCGAGGGATGCCAGCATGAAGTACGGCGGCGTTCCCGTACCGCGCCAACATGCCCGCCGTGAACGTGCTCACGGCCACCAGCGTGAGACCTTTCGGAGGCCTGACTCGACCCTGGAAAAGATCGAGTGCGTGGTACACGACGAACCCACGCGTTCGCGATCCGGCCACACGGCGCGCGATAGACGCGACACGGGCGAACGACGGATGGAATGCGATGATGACGGTGCGGTCTTGCTTGCGACTTGCTTGCGTCCTGCGAATCACGTCGAACGCGAACTCCGCCTTCCGTCGCAGAGAGAGGGGCTGCTCCGGGGTTTGCAGCGGCATCTCGATGACCTGCGCTCCGTTAGCCTCGAGCGCTTCCAGACTGGCTCGGACGTAGGATTCGATGCCCCCGCCCAGACCGCGGGAGGGGACGAGGGCGTAAACGGAAGCGACCAGTTCCTCTTTCACTGCCGCTCCAGAATGCGCCGACGCTTGGTCCACCCCTCCGATGGCTGCGATTCTACGGGCTGCGATCTGTCGTGGAAGGACCCGGGCTTCACCGCTACCAAGTCCCTCGCATCCGGTTCTCGGCCAGCCAAGCGGCCAGAACCTGTAGGGCCCAGTAGTGGACGTAGTAGGAGCCGGCGCGGAAGTCATCGCATATCGACCTGACGGCATGATCGTCCAGACCGGTCGACTGGTGCGCTGGGTCGGCGACCATCAAGCCTTCCCCGAGCCAGCGATCGAAGGGGAGCACGAATCCCATCTTCGGGCGGTCCGCGACCTCTCGAGGCATGCCTTCGCCGACCGCCGCCACGAGCAGGGGCTTCTGCTCGCCCTGCCGAACCTTCGTCTCGAGCGGCAGGGCCAACACCCGCTCGACCAATCGAGCGTCGAGGAGCGGTTGCCGAAGCTCCACCGAGTTGGCCATGCTCATTTGGTCCGAGTCCCGCAAGAGTGTGTTCTTCAGGTAGTAGCCGAGCTCCAGACGCGACAGGCGCCCCAGGGCCGTCGCTCCACCTTGAGAACTAACGAACCGTGACTGCGGCGGTCGGGGCTCCGCCGATCAGGCGCTCCATGCCTGACTGTGAGAACACGCTGCGCTCCGCGACGTATGCGGTGGCGAAGGGGTCGGACGATCTCGGGAGGATCTGCGACAAGGCGTTCCCACTTCGTCTTGGCGGGAGCCGTCAGACCCGCGGCCTTCGTGGCGAACGAGTGCACCGGTCGAGGGACGGGGAGGGCAGCGAGCCTGGCCATGGTCGGGAAGCGTGCCCGATGACCGTAGCCGAGGAAGAGCTCGTCTCCACCCAGGCCCGACAGGGCGACCTTGATGCCCGCGGCCGCCACGGCCCGCGTGACGACGTAGGTGTTGATGCCGTCGATGCTCGGCTCGTCCATTCGGGCGACCCCATCGGCGACCCAAGACCTCGCTTCTGGAAGACCCACCTCGAGGAACTCGTGTTCGGTTCCGAACCGTTGGGTCACGAATGAGGCCCAGCGTCGCTCGCTCATGTCCTCATCCACGTCGGGGAAGACGACGCTAAAGGTCTCTCAGGTCACCGATTCCGAGCTTGGACAAGGTGGCAACGCATGCCGTCGAGTCGATACCTCCCGACAGTAGTACCCCAACCGGGACATCCGACTCCATGCTGAGACGACAGGCTTCGGTGAGGAGTGACGAGGTCTCTTCCACGGCTTGCTCCGTGCTCGTCCCACCTTCTGTCTCCTCGACGCCGGTGAGGCTCCAATACGGGTGACCCGAGATATGTCCATCGGAGATCTCAGCGATGTGGCCTGCCTCGAGAGCCCGCACGCCTTCGACCAGGGTGAATGGGTCCGCCACGCTCCCGAAGGTGAGGTAGGAGTCGAGCCCATCGCGGCTCATGTCCCTCGGGACAAGGCCCGTGGCCAGGAGGGTTCTGACCTCCGAAGCGAAGAGCATCGTGCGGCCGTTGCGCCAGTAGTACAGGGGCTTCTCGCCGAGACGGTCCCGAGCAAGGAACAGGCGCTCATCGATCATGTCCCAGATCGCGAACGCGAACATGCCCCGGAACCGGCTCAGACACGCCTCTCCCCATCGCTGCCAGGCGTGGAGGATCATCTCCGTGTCCGATGCTCCTCTGAACCGCACTCCTAACGCAGATAGCTCACGTGCGATCTCGCGGTGGTTGTAGATTTCCCCGTTGTGGACGATGACGAACCGTCCATCTGGGGTCGTCATCGGCTGGTGGCCGCGTGGCGATGGGTCGAGGATCGCGAGTCGCCTGTTGGCGAGGCATACAGAGCCACCATCGCCCAGGCGGGCACGGAAGTCGCCGTGATCATCCGGTCCTCGGTGTGCGAGCGGTTGCGACAGCTCGTCGAGGTTGACCCCCGAGGCGTCCCCTATGAGGCCTACGATTCCGCACATGCGCGGCTCCTGAGGATCCTGGCGGCGGCCCAGCCGCCCGGGCGATCGGGAGCATAGAGAGCCATCGAGGGGCCTGACACGTGCGTACGTGTATGGTCCCGACCTATCCTGCCGCACGCGAGTCAGTGTGAGGTGTGAGAGATTCGGATCCTCCTACTCACCCAATGGTTCGATCCCGAGCCGACGTTCAAGGGCCTGCTGTTCGCGACGGCCCTCCAAGAAGCCGGTCATGAGGTTGAGGTCCTGACTGGGTTCCCCAACTACCCGGGAGGGGAAGTCTACCCCGGCTACAGGGTCAGGCCGTGGCAACGGGAACGGCTCGATGGGGTCTCGGTGATCCGGGTGCCGCTCTTCCCGAGCCATGATTCCTCGGCCTTTCGGCGTGTCCTCAACTACGTGAGCTTTGCCGCTGCGGCCGTCGCGATCGGCACCTGGCTCGTGCACAAGCCCGACGTTGTGTACGTCTATCACCCACCTCTCACCGCTGGATTGGCGGGCGCTGTCTTGTCGCGCGTGCGAGGCGCTCCCTTCGTGTACGACGTACAGGATCTGTGGCCGGACACCTTGTCGGCGACCGGGATGGTGCCCGGGCGGCGAGCCCTTCGGCTCGTCGGACGATTGTGCAGCTGGGTCTATCAACGCGCGGCAAGCGTCGTGGTCCTCTCGCCAGGGTTCAAAGAAGCCTTGATCGACAGGGGGGTTCCGCGCGAGAAGGTCCAGGTCATCTTCAATTGGTGCGACGAGCGGAGTCTCGTCCTGGAACGCGATCATGAAGTGAGGGCACGCCTGGGGGCTGAAGCTCGGTTCAACGTCGTCTTCGCAGGCACGCTGGGGAGGGCGCAAGGGCTCGAAGCGTCCTCCGCGCCGCCGAGCTGCTCGCCGTATCCGATCCCCGCGTTCAGTTCGTTTTCGTTGGCGGTGGGCTCGAAGTCCAGGCACTGCAGCGGTTGGCGTCGGAGAAGCGATTGGACAACGTGATCTTCCTGCCACGCGTGCCGATGTCCGACATCGGGCGTGTGCTCGAGGCCGCGGACGTGCTCCTGGTTCACCTCAAGGGCGATCCGTTGTTCGAGATCACCGTCCCAGGCAAGACCCAGGCCTATCTTTCGGTCGGCAAACCGATCCTCATGGCCGTAACCGGTGACGCCGCGGACATCGTCGCTGCCTCAGGCGGAGGTATCACGTGCCGACCGTCCGATCCGGAGGATCTCGCTCGGGCGGTGGCTGGGCTGGCCGCGATGCCTCCCGAAGAGCTCCATGCGATGGGGGGCAGAGGTAAGGACTACTACCGCGCTCAGACGTCTCTCGAGGTCGGCACGCGCAAGTTCCTCGAGGTCTTTGATGAGCTAGTCCCTGGCGTGCCAGCACAGTAGCGGCCGCCCAGACGTCGCTTCCGCGTAGAGTTGACGGCGGGATGATGCGTTCATCGAAGCGTACGTTCGACCTGGTCGTTGCGTCGCTCGCATTGGTCGCCTTGAGTCCGGTCTGGGTCGCGTGCGCTGTGGCCGTCTATCTCGACATGGGGCTCCCGGTGCTCTTTCGACAACAACGGCCGGGGTTGCACCAACGTCCCTTCCGACTTCTCAAGTTCAGGACGATGCGGAACGAGACTGAGGTCGGCGGCAGGCCTCTCTCTGACGGCGAACGCTTGACGGAGATCGGTCGGTTCCTTCGCCGGTCGAAGCCTTGACGAGCTGCCGACTCTCTGGAACGTCGTGCGAGGTGATATGAGTCTCGTCGGCCCCAGACCCCTGTTGATGCGGTATCTGCCCTACTTCACTGCCGAAGAACGGGTCCGGTTCTCAGTGCGACCCGGCATCACCGGTCTCGCTCAAGTCCGTGGTCGCAACGATCTCCCTTGGTCTGAGCGTCTGAAAGCCGACGTCGAGTACGTGGAGACGTGGAGTCTGTCACTTGACTTGCGGATCCTGTGGCGGACGTTTGGCCAGGTCGCCCGCGGTCAGGGGGTCGCTGAAGACGCCGGCGCGTTGATGCAGGATCTCGATGCTGAACGGGCTGAGAAGGATTCCCGGTCGTGATGAAAGTTCGATCATCACTGCCGGTCACGGTACGCGCGGCAAGACCCGGAGATGCCTCGGCGATCGTGAGTGTGATAAGGGCGGGCTTCGAACCCCGATTGCTCGATCTCACGATCTACGGGTGCTCGGGAGTCTCGGATTGGGTTTCGTCGCATCTGAGCGTTACGAGTGACGCGGCTGATCGACTGTACGTGGTGGCTTCCGACGAGAATGCAGTGGTGGGCTGCGTCGATCTAACAATTCGGCCAGATCACCTCTTCCTCAACTACATCAGTGTGCTTCCGTCTCACCGTGGGGTCGGAGTCGGCGGCATTCTCCTCGGCGGGGCAATAGGCGCTGTGCGCTCGCTCAACCAGCCGAAGCTGCACCTGGATGTGTTCGACCGGAACGAGATCGCGTCTGCCTGGTATCGGGATCTGGGGTTCCGACACACGGGAACGGCTATCGTTTTTGATGCCTCGGACGCACTGCCAGTGCCCCGGATCAGGGCTCGCGTATCGGGTCTGCCGGCTGCGAATGCGGCGCACGATGCATTCGGGTTCTCGGAGTTTCAGATAGAGACCGATCGGTCCGGGCGCACGACCGTGGGGCGGCTCGGCGAGCGGTGGTGGCGACTCGTTCCGCCCTCCGATTCGAAGCTCGACCTCGTCGGCGATCTAGACCTGCTCTCCACGCTTCACGCCCTCGAACCTCACCGTGGGCTGCTGGTCACTTCGCAGGGCGCGTTGAAACCTGCGCGCGCCGTGGAAGTGCTTCGAACCCACCGCATGGAGTTGGAGATAGATCGGCTGTTGGGGAGTCTCCCCGCATGACGGCATCAGCCCTCGGTTCCATCCCGATGCGACCCGAGGTCGATCCCGGGCTAATCCGGCTGCTCCGGCCCTTCGCAAGCGCCCGCACGGCCTTCGCCACGTTCCTACGGGCGCTCGAGGTGCATTCCGACGACACCGTTCTCCTCCCTTCGTACATCGGCGTGAGTCAACGCGAGGGTTCAGGCGTCTTCGACCCGGTCCGCGAGACGGGTGTCGGCTATGCGTTCTATCGCATGGATGCCAATCTCCACGTGGACCTGAACGACCTGGCGAGACAGCTCGAACGTCTCCGGCCGAAGGTCGTAGTGCTGATCCACTACTTCGGCTGGCCCGATCCCTCTTGTCCCGATGTCGTGAAACTGGCGCACGACAACGGGGCCCTCGTGATGGAGGACAGCGCGCACGCCATGCTGTCCGATGTCATCGGGGGAGGAGTCGGACGCCTGGGAGACGCCTCGATCTGGTCGCTGCACAAGCTGCTGCCGGTGCCGTCCGGCGGCATGCTGGTGTTGAACGCTCCTACCCACCACCTCGCCGACGCCCTGCCAGCGGGCCCGCCGTCGTCAATCGGAGATCCCTGGCGATTCGACCTTGCTGGCATGGCTGCAAGGCGGCGGGACAAGGCCCAGCACCTACTCGAGGCCGTTCGCACGATCTCCGATACGGTCCACCCCCTCAGAGAGAGTTTGCCCACTGGTGTGGTACCTCAGACGTTCCCAGTGCTGGTCCGGAAAGCCTCGCGGGATCGTCTGTACGAGACCCTCAACGCAGCCGGGTTCGGTGTGGTCAGCCTTTACCACACGCTCATCGACGAGATCGCGACCGACTTTCCCGACGCATATGGAGTCTCGCGCAGGATATTGAACCTTCCACTTCACGAATCCGCGTCCATACCCGGGCTCGATCACCTGGTGCGGTCGCTCGGTGAGCACGCGGAGAGTCAGAGCGCACTAGGAGCCGGGTGAGCGATCCGCGTTCGTTCGAAGTCTTGCTCGCAGATCGGTCCGAGGAGCGCCGTCGCTGGGTCCAGGCCTGGGAAGAGTGGCCCGCACGCGAGGTCTACGCCCACCCCTCGTACGTCGAGCTGTTCGCAGGACCCGAGGGCGCGGCCGCGGCCGCTGTCTGTCGGATGGACGGAACGACCGTCCTCTATCCCTTCCTGATCCGGGCGATCCGCGGAGAGCCGTTCTGGATGCCCGATTGCGGCGACTGTGTCGACATCGCCAGCCCGTACGGCTATGGCGGTCCCTATCGGTGGGGAGCAGGCAAGGCCGGCCCCGATGAGGTCTTCTGGCGCATGTTCGACGAGTGGGCGTCGAAGGCCGGCGTCGTCTCGGAGTTCGTTCGCCTCGACCTCCATCCGGAGAGGCTCGTTCCGTATCCGGGCGCAGTGGAGTCGAGACTCATGAACGTGATCCGGTCTCTGGACGTGACGTCGGAGGAGCTGTTGGCCGACGTCGCCCACAAGGTACGGAAGAACGTGAAACGCGCGCGGGCGAGTGGCATCCGAGTGACGCTCGACGAAGTCGGAAGCCGCCTGGAGGATTTCGAACGGATCTACTCGTCGACCATGGAGCGACGAGAGGCAGACTCTCGGTACCTGTTCTCCCTCGCTTGGTTCCAGAGGCTCGTGGCCGCGCTCCCTGGTCAGTTCGCCTTCTTCCACGCCCTCAAAGGGGACACCGTCGTTTCAACGGAGCTCGTGCTCGTGTCGAGCGACTTCGTGTACTCCTTCCTCGGGGGGACCGATGCGACCGCCTTCGCAGACCGTCCGAACGACCTCCTTAAGTACGAAATCATGCTGTGGGCACGAGCTTGCGGGAAGCAGGAGTTCGTGCTTGGCGGTGGGTACGAGCCGGGGGACGGCATCTTCAAGTACAAGGAATCGTTCGCCCCTCATGGCGTCGTCCCGTTCTCGACCGGCTCCCGGATACTGGATCGCGAGAGATATTCCGCCCTCGCCAACCGGGCCGACGAGATCCGCGAGCAGGCCTCGGTCGACTCGTCCTTCTTTCCTGCATACCGAGCCTGACACCTTCGGCACGGGGGGGCGGGTATCTTCCCACTATGGCTCGGAGCGCTGCGGATCAGGGAGTTAGCCCTTCCTTGCCCATGGCCTTGGCGGAGCTCGATCTGGAGGACGAGCACGCTGTGCTCCGAGCACTCCGGTCGGGGATCCTGGGCCTCGGGCCGCAGGCGGTCGCGTTCGAGCGGGCCTGCGCCGACGTCGCGGGAACGCAGCAAGCGGTCGCGGTCTCGTCGGGCACCGCGGCCCTCCACCTGATCGTGCGGGCGCTTCGCATCGGGCCCGGCGACACGGTGCTCGTGCCTTCGTTCACGTTCGCCGCCAGCGTCAACGCGATCCTGTACGAGGGCGCGACCCCACGATTCGTCGACATCGAGCCCGAGACGTTCAACGTGAACCCCGCGGATCTCGATGCCAGGGCAGACGGTGCTCGGGGGGCGATGGTGGTCGACGTTTTCGGGCACCCAGCGGATTGGGACGCGCTCGGAAAGGTCGCCGCTCGACACGACCTCACCCTGATCGATGACAGCTGCGAGGCCATCGGGGCTCGGTACAAGGGGAGGGCGCGCCGGCTCATTCGGACAGTGCCGGCGCCTTCGCCTTCTACCCGAACAAGCAGATCACGACCGGTGAGGGAGGCATGATCGTGACCGACGACGAGGATCTTGCCACCCTCTGCCGGAGTCTGCGCAATCAGGGCCGCGACGAGATGGGTGCCTGGCTTCACCACGAGCGCCTGGGCTTCAACTACCGCATGGACGAGCTGTCGGCGAGCCTCGGAGTCAGCCAGATCCGCCGGCTCGACCGCGTTCCGCGTCAAGCGCGACTCGGTGGCCGGCCCGATACGGGGGGATGCTCGCCTCCTTCGACTGGGTCCGGGTCCCGACGGGTTCTCCCCCACGTCGAGATGAGCTGGTTCGTGTACGTCGTCACGTTGGCCGAAGGCATCGACCGCGACGCGGTCATGGCGCAGATGGGAGCTCAGGGCGTGCCGGCCCGAGCCTACTTCTCACCCATCCATCTGCAGCCCTATATCCGTGATCGTCTCGGTGACTCTACGCGGCACGCTTCCCGTCACCGAGGCGATCGCCGAACGCACGCTGGCCTTGCCCTTCCACAACAACCTGTCGGAGGCGCACGCCGAGCGTGTGGTGCGCGTGCTCGAGACGGCGGTCGGGGCTGTTGGGTGATAGAGCCGAGGGCGAGCGGCTCCGTCCTCGTCGAGGGAGTATCTAGGTCCTTCCGGGGCCATGAGGTGTTGCGTGAGGTCGATCTGCGCTTGGGTCCGGGCGTCATCGCGGCCATCCTCGGTGAGAACGGCTCAGGTAAGACCACGCTGCTCCGGCTACTGGCGGGCACCGTGCTCCCCGATGCCGGCACGATCGCCGTCTGCGGAGGCCCTCCGGGCAAGGGAGCGTCGGCCTTCGTTCCGTCGGGGGACAGGGCTCTTTACTGGCGACTGACCGGGCGCGCCGATCTCGCGTTCTTCGCACGTCTCTCGGGTTTCGACCCTGTCGAGGTGGCACGGGTCACTGAGAGCGCGGCGGCGGCCCTGGGCGCCGAGGAGCTGCTCGACAAGCCGATCGGGGAGTGCTCAACGGGCCAGCGCCGGCGGCTCGTCTTCGCCCAGGGGCTCGTCGGGAGGGCGCCGGTGCTGTTGGCCGATGAGCCGTTCGACGACCTCGACGAGCCGGGCCGCGTTGCGGTTTCGGAGCTGATGCACTCCTGGGCTGGTGCAGGAGGGGTTGTCGTGTTCGCGGCGCCCGCGCGGGGCGACGGCCCGAGAGCCGATCTGATCTTCGAGCTTGATGCCGCGAGGCTCGCACGAGCATGAGATTGTTCCCGAACCTGTGGGTGGTCGGCGCCTTCCTCCGGCGTGATGCAGGCACCGAGCTCTCCTATCGCGCCGCCATGATCGGCGAGCTCGTCGGTCTGGTCTTCGTGGTCGTGGAGCCCTACTTCCTGTCGCGCATCTTCTCCTCGTCCGAACAGGACGCATACTTCGCGTTCGTGGTCGTCGGCCTCGTCGTGCTCGTGTTCCTGCAGGCGAACGTGCTGGTCATCACCGGGGGCGTACGCACC
Organism: uncultured Actinomycetes bacterium; assembly: GCA_963790335.1. Classification (GTDB taxonomy): domain Bacteria; phylum Actinomycetota; class UBA4738; order UBA4738; family HRBIN12; genus JAOUEA01. Next base: position 194,884 of record CAWBOB010000003.1, read on the forward strand.
GAGGAGACCACGGGAACCCTCGAGGTCATGCTGGCGACGGGAGTCTCGGGCCCTGCGCTGGCGGCGGGGTTGTCCGCGTATCCGATCGTGTCCAGCGTCATCCGAGGTGCTCTTTACACGGCCGTCGCGATGCTTCTCGGGCTCGATATCCCGCTGGCGAACTGGCCGCTGGCCTTGGCGATCCTGAGCGTCGGGTCCCTGTCGTTCGTCGCCGTGGGCTTGATCGGCGCGGGACTCGTGTTCGTCATCAGCAAGGCTGGGGCGGCCGTAGGCTGGATGGTGAGCGTCGCGACGCTGCTGGCGGGTGTGCTATTCCCCCTGGAGGTGCTGCCTGACTGGCTGCGAGCGATCTCAAGCCTCTCGCCGGCCACCTGGGCTTTGCGCAGCGCCCGGGCGGCGCTACTCGAGGGTGCATCCTGGGCGGAAGAATGGCGTTCCTTGGTCGTCCTCGCTCTGATGGGGACCGCGTACCTTGCGATCGCGCTGAGCGTGCTGACCGGCGGGATGCGGTACGCGAAACGTCACGGCAGGATCGGCCGGTATTGAAGGGAGCGGGGAATCTGTAGGCTCGGAGCAGGAGGACTCCCTCATGGATCGCAAGGTGGACCTGTCGTCGATCGTCGTCATCGCGCCCGACCATCTGGTGGCGCGCCTCGGCGAGGAGTCGGTGGTTCTCGGTCTGCAGAAGGCGGTGTATTACGGACTCGACGACGTCGCGGCTCGCGCGTGGGACATGATGGAGTCGCCGGTCGCCGTCTCGACGGTGAGAGACGCCCTCGTGCGGGAGTACGAGGTTGATGCTCGGACGTGCGAGGAAGACCTCATCGCGTTCCTGTCTGGCCTCGAGGCGGAGGGCATGATCGAGGTGACATCTGGGCACCCTCGCTAGATTCATCCGGCTACCCCGGGAGCGGCGACGACTCCATCTGCAGGCATGCGTCGCTCGATGGGACGTTCAGGATCGCTCGTGTCGCTGACGCCCTTCTCCGTCGCGCGGTCGGTCGCGCTTCGGTTGTCAGGCGCGGCGGGAGGAGCCGCGGACAAGGCCTCGAATACTGCGGGCGGTGTCCGCGGCACAGGCCGCGCGGTGCCCGGGTCCAACTGCCTGTCCGTGGCGCTGACGTCGTGGGTGCTGCTGCGATCGAGGGGGGCACGACCCCCGTGCTTCGCCTCGGCGTCTCCTCGGGCGGGTGGTTCGCCGCCCATGCCTGGATCGAGTGCGACGGTGCGGTGTTCTTGGGCGGCGACGCCGAGCCACGACTATCAGCAGCTCGAGGGCCCGGACATGATGCGTTGGGCGCGATAGCCGGAGTCTTCAATTTCGACGGGCGTCCCGTCGAGAACGGGCTGATCGACCGGATGCTCGGCCGGATGGTCCATAGAGCCCCCGATGGCATGCGATCGTGGGTCAACGGTCCGATCGCACTCGGGATCGGCTGATGCAGGTGACGCCCGAATCGGTCTTGGACAACCAGCCGTTCGAGGGCCCCGATGGCTCGGTGACCCTGTTCGACGGAAGGCTCGACGATCGCGACTATCTTGCCTCGATCCTGCAGAGTGGGGGCCGACGGTCTGTTCCGACCCCGCGCTGGTGAGCGCCGCGTATCGACGCTTTGATGACGACTTCCCGCGGTGGCTTCTCGGCGACTATTGCGCCGCCGTGTCGACACGCCTCGAGGAAGCTGCTGCTGACGCGCGACGTGATGGGACCGAGGACGCTTCATGTCTGGCGGAACGATCGGCACCGTGCGTCTTCGCGAGCGAGAGTCGGGGCCGTCCTGGCTCACCCGGACATCGCCGCGGTTCCGAGCCAGGATCGACTCGCGAGGTGGTTGTTGGGACGCCGTGGCGGGCCGAAGACTCCTACCGGACGTTCTTCGAGGAGAATCGATTCGCTCCCGAAGGGATACGTGATGCGGGTGGGACATGGTGGCGCCAGATGGCGACGCTTCTGGACCTTCGATGAGGCGGTTGGTGATCGCGCATCGAACATCGAGGAGTACACCGAGGGGCTGCGATCTCCGCTTCGACCGAGCGGTCGGTCGACGGATCCGAAGTAGCTATCCGGTGACCATTCCGGTCAGCGGAGGACTCGACTCCTCGTCGATCCTGGGCACAGCCTTTCGCCAGGCAGGCGCCGGTCGATCCAACCGTTCTGGGTGTCACGTACTCCATGCGCGACGGCTCTGTAGCAGACGAAATGCGCTACATCGAAGCCATCGAGCGCCGATTCGACACCCATGTTCGATGGGTCCCGACGCCGAGCGCACTCGACGTTGATGGATGTGTCCGGAGCGTCCTCGAGGCGGAGTCCCCGCTGGGGCTCTGGCCCACCTTGAACGCCGGTTTGCATTCGGAGCTTGGAGTGAGCGGATCGCGAAGCCTGCTCTCCGGGCTCTGGGGCGATGAGGTGGCCTTCAGTCAGGGGGTATCTGGTCGACATGGCGCGGCGCCTGCGCTTCGTGTCGAGTCGCCGCCACCTGACGGAGTTCCCGAAGTGGTTTGCGGAGATTCATCAGCGGGTCGGACCATCACCAGTGGGCTCGTCCACGACATCGTCTACGCGCACACTCCCGATCTGCTGTATCGCGAGCGCGGCCTGTCTGGGTGCCCGACGGCGCGCGACAGGCGTCCGTGTTCACCGACGAGTTCCGGGCTCGGGCCGCGACGCGGTTCGCGCCTCCCGGCACGGCATCGCCAGTGGACGAGCTACCACACCCAGGCGGTCCTCGGCGTCACCTCCGATTGGACCGCCATGACTCGGACCGAGATCCAGTCGAAGCTCGCACATCGGCACGGCGCCGAGGCGAGCTTCCCCTTCCTGGACCGAGATCTGGTCGGGTTCATCGCCTCGAACAACGGAGAGCTCATGAGCTGGCAAGGGAGTGCCCAAGGCAGGCTCTGCGCAAGGCTGCGTCCCCCGACCTTCCCACCATGATCAGGGATCGGACGATCGAAGGGTGAATGGACGTCGAGCATCGACGGTGTGCTGGGCCGGAGCTGGGCTTCGATGAAGGAGGCGCTCCTCGACGATGCATGTCTCGCGGTGCGGATCGGCGTGGTCGATCATGGGCGACTTGCACGAGCGCTTGACCGCCTCCGAACAGGCCCTCGCAGCATTGGAGCATGCAGACGCACCGATGGCTGCTCGACGTGTTCGCGCTCGAGGCATGGCTGCGAGCCTTCTCGCCAGACCGCGTCGGATAGTTGCCATGCGTACATGCCTGTGCTTTCATCGCGGGCATGACAGAGGAGACGCGAGTCGAAGCATCGCAGGAATCGGCCGAGATCAAGGCGCCCTATGCCCCGCCCACCTTCGAGCGCATCGGTTCCCTCGGGGAGCTGACCCGCACTCACACGAAGGGCGGCGTGGTGCAGGACGGCGGCGGCGCCTCGAGGGTCTGAGCTCCATCGATCCCTGAGTTCTTTGACGCCCACTCCCGCGAGGTCGTACAGGGCGTACGGTCTCGTGGTTTCGTGCCCCTGGAACTTCGCGTTCCCGCGGGGCTGAGGATGCGCAGCCCGACATCGTCGTTCGGGACTGGACCGACCGGGACGCTCCGAGGCCGCCGCGTCCTGCCGGACAGGAACCAGCCGAAGGTGGGCGTCTCGGCCGACGGCGCCGACTACGTGCGTTGGGACGACCTCTTCGAGTTCCTGATCTCACCCGACGGCCGCCGGATCTTCGCGCGCAGGTTCGGTGAGGTCGATCTGGCGGCGCTCGAGGTCTACCTGTTCGGCGCCGTGCTCTCCTTCTCGTTGATCAAGCTCGGTTGGGAACCGATGCACGCAACCGCGGTGGTGGTCGACGGACGAGGCGTGGCCCTCATGGGGCATCCCGGGGAGGGCAAGTCGACCCTCGCGGCGCGATTCCTGGCTCAGGGGCACCGGCTGCTGACGGACGATCTGCTCTTGATGGAGAGGGGGGATGACGGCTTCCTCGGCCGCTCCGGGCTTCCGCGGCTGAAGCTGAACGCCGACTCCTTCGAACGATTGGCGCCGGATCTCGATGCTCTCGGGGCTTTCAATCCCGCGTCAGGGAAGATGGTACTGAGGCTCGCCGACTCGATGTTCGAGGCGAGTGCGGTGCCGATCGCCAAGCTCTACAAGGTCGAGCCTGCGGGCCGCGACGCGTTGCCTGCTGCTCGATCCATCTACGGCGCGGATGGATTCAGCGCCCTGACGCGGAACGTCTTCAACAGCGTCGTCACTACTCCGACACGCCTGACGAGACAGCTCGCGTTCACCGAGGACGTGTGCGGGTCCGTGCCGGTCGCCGAGCTCATCGTGCCGAGGGACTTCGGTCGTCTCTCGGAGACGGTGGCGTTCATCCAGGATGACGTGAGAGCGTTGATGCCACCGGTGGGAGCCACATGACCGTGAGAACTTCCCCCGGCCGCGCCGTGAGCCGGTAGTTCTGCTCCACGAGCTCGAGACCGTGTCTGGAGGTCAGGCCCTCGAACGTCGCCGCGTCGGCGTACGGCAGGTAGTCCCTGTGATGGATCACGGCTCTCCCCCCGGGCCGCAGGATCCGAGGGAAGTCCTTGAGGAGACGCTCCGCCCACGCCTCGTCGAAATCCACGAACACGCCGTAGGCGAAGATGGACATCCGCGGAATCATCCTCGATGGCGGTGAGGGAGCCATCGTCCGAAACGTGGTAGTCGACGTTGTTCGCAGACGCAAATCGCTGCCTGCAGAGATCGATCGCCTTACCTGACACGTCGATCAAGATCAGGCGATCGCACGCAGGTTGCAGATGTGCACTCCATCGGCCGCTTCCCGGCCCTATCTCGAGCACGGTGGACCCAGCGTCTAGGTGATCCAGGATGAGGTTGCGCATCAGCCTGTGACGCCCACTGCTCGTTCGAGACGCCTCTGAGACGCTCCACCCCCCTCGTCCAGTCGTCACCGTCGTGCCAGTCGTAGGCGTCCCAGTACTCCCGCGTCCTGCGGACCGCATCGGGGTCATTGCCTGTCAACAGACCCGTGATGGCTCCGGGGCCGTGAATGCCACGCCGCTGCTCGACTCCGGCCATCCGTCGATCGAGCCAGTGGGACAGCCGGCCCGGTGCCCACTCCAAGGCCCTCAGCAGGGTCCACTCGAGCCCGTACCACTCGTGATACCGACGAAGCTTCCGGCACCTCGTTCATCACGGAGCTTGGACCCCGCCCTCCTGAGCGCATGAAGGGATGATAGGGCCCCCGCACCGTGGGCGGTCCTCGACGGTCCGCCCTGATGACCCTATGGGTCGATGCACCCGCCGTGGCGAGACGGAGGAACGCCTCTCCACGTCCAGGATCATTGGGACGCGCTCATCAGGATCCAGGAGCCTACGTACCTCGGGCCGTTCGGGCATGGCTCGAGACGAGCTCTTTGTCGCTGCGCCCGCCGCTCCTCTATCCTTCCCGCGCCGCAGACAGCAGGGGCGCTCAGCGCGTAATCCCCGCCGGGGTACCTGCCGAGGCGAACGAAGACGGCGGCGCCACGATGCGCGTCTCCGCTGTCTGCGGGGACGCGTTGTTCGTTCTTGGAGGCGCGATGCCAAACTCGCAGAAGATCGAGCGGGTCGCGGAGCTCAAGGAGCGGATCGAGGGTCCGACGCGCTGCTGCTCACCGAGTACCGGGGCCTCACGGTGTCCGAGATCGCCGAGCTCCGCCGATCGCTCCGCGAGGGCGGCGCCAGCTTCGCGGTCATCAAGAACACCTTGATGCGGAGGGCGGCGAGCGATGCCGGGCATCGAGGAGCTCGCAGAGTTCTTGAGCGGCCCGAGCGCGGTGGCGTTCGTCTCCGGCGACCCCGTCGCGGCGGCGAAATCCATCAAGGCCGCGTCGAAGCAGTACCCCGCCCTCGTCCTGAAGGGCGGCTACATGGACGGCCAGGTGCTCGACGCCGCGAGGCGACCGGCGCTGGCGGACCTGCGAGACCCGCGAGGAGATGCTCTCGAAGATCGCCGGTCTGCTGAAGAGCGAGATGTCGCGGGCGGCGCGACTGTTCGTGCGGCGCCAGTCGCAGTTCCTGTCGCTGCTCGAGGCGTACAAGGAGAAGGTTCCCGCTGAGGAGACGCCGAGGACGAGGCGTCGCGGCCGAGCGAAGCTCCTGCCGAGGCCTGCCGAGGCCGAGACCTCGAGACACGACGGACGAGCCTGCCGAAGCCGAACGAGGCCGTCGAGACGAGCACCGACCGACGAACCCGAGGCCGACGAGCCCGAGACGAGACGACCGAGGAGGAGTGAGCGATGGCGAAGATGAGCACCGACGATCTGCTCGAGCAGTTCAAGGAGATGACCCTCCTCGAGCTCTCCGAGTTCATCAAGCAGTTCGAGGAGACGTTCGACGTCAGACCGCTGCCGCGGCCGCCCGATGATGATGGCCGCGCCCGGCGGCGCGGCGCGGCGCCGAGGCGCGCCGAGGAGCAGACGGAGTTCGACGTGGTCCTCACGGCCGCAGGCGACCAGAAGATCCAGGTGATCAAGGAGGTCCGCGCGCTCACGAGCCTCGGTCTGAAGGAGGCCAAGGACCTCGTGGACAGCGCGCCGAAGCCGGTCCTGGAGAAGGTCAACAAGGAGTCGGCCGACAAGGCGAAGGATCGGCTCGAGGGCGCCGGCGCAACCGTCGAGATCAAGTAGCGCGCAGGTGGCTGCCGCGTTCGGGCACTGTGCTAGCGGCGCGAGCGGGGACGGTGCTGCATCGACCGAAGGGGGATCGTGCGGGCATGACAAGACAGCGAAGGCGGCATTTCGGTAACCGTCTGCGCGAATCGCGTCTGGCGGCCGGTCTCAGCCAGGCGAGCTGGAAGACATCTCCGGCATCCCGAAGGCGCGGTTGTCTCGTTACGAGAACGGCCACGTGGAGCCCTCGATCCAGACCCTGGCCCGACTGGCTCGAGCGTTGAACGTCTCTGAGGCCTCGCTGCTCGGCGACGAGCGAGCGGCGATGGAGGAGTTCTTCAAGGTCCTGGCGGACGCGGCGTCTGATCTCGTCGAAGGAGCAGGGCGCTCGCCTCGCCAAGCCGTCGCCGACATGGTGAAGGCGCTCGGCGGCATCGAGTCGGTCGCTGGGCCAGGCGACGGTGTGGGGCCTTCAGCCACGGTGGAGAACGCCGGTAGCGGCTTCGCCTGTCTAGGCCGCACGGCGGACGACGCATTCATTCCGCTAGGCCGCGAGGGAGTAGACGACCACCAGCTCCGTCGGCGATGTGGGTGCGCCTTCCCATCGGATGGTCCCATCGTTGACGACCGAACCCGGCGGCATCGAAACCACCTGCGCCCCTCCTGGCAGCTCCAGCTCGATGGTGTGTGCGATGGGTCGGAGCGACGGTTGCGGTCTCACCTGTGTGCGAGATGTCCACACGTCGGCGCCTTCGACCGCAGCGTCGGGATCGTCGTACGTGACGGTTGCGGTCGAACTCGCTCCCGGATCGGCGAACAAGAACGCATCGGCGAGCGGATGTCCGTACGCCTCGTCGATACCACTCAGCGACTGACCCGTCACCCTCACCTTCGGCGAGATGGCTTCCGTGGGCAAGTAGATCTCGACGTCCACCCCCCACCAGCCGACGGGAACATCGCGTCCGTCACCCAGGAGCTCCGAGGCTGGACCGGTCGGGGCGTCGTTCCGCATCGTCACAGAGGTCTCGACCTTCGACGAGCCGTCGTCGCTCAGCGCCACTCGGGACGACACGGTCCGCTCCGCGAAGTAACCCGCCTTGCTCGCCGACGCGTCCTGCCATATCACCGCGAGAGGATGGGTCCCCAGCTCGAAGCGACCTGCTGCACCGAGGCGGTCGATCGACCGCTGATCGGCTGCATCGCGCAGGAACAGCGCGAGGTGGCCCGTGCGCGCCCCGAGCGACATGGCGCTCGCCAGCGTGGCTGGATCCGGCCGGCCTGTGAGGAATGCCCTGAACAAGTCTCCCCCGAGCTGTCCCTGCACCGCATCGATCGAGTCCTGGTCCTCGATCTCGAAGACACCGCGGTGGAACACGTCGATGAGGTTGTCGGCCGTGATGGGTTCGGGCCAGGCTCCGGAGGCGACGGGTCCTGTCGAACGCAGCATCTCGGCCATCCAGACGGTATCGGTCCAGAGCACGCCGTCGACGGGTGCTCGCCCCGCTTCGCGCCAGATCGCCATCGCGATCCGCGACGAGGCCGGCACGTCGGGTGGGTAGTTCGAGGCCCACATCGTCGTCCGAAGACCGAAGACCCCGTATCGGCGCCCGAGCTCGGCCGGAACGGGAACGGCCTGCACCTGCTTCACATCGGCGACTGGATCGAGGGAAGAGAGTGAGACGCGACCGGCCTTGGCTTCGAGCGTTCCGACGAAGCCGAGGAAACCTCCGGTGCCGCGGGGTGCCGCGAGGTTCTGGAAGGCGAGCAGATAGCGTCGCGAGTCGTCGCCGCCGAGCAAATGTGGCAACGTCCGCGCCAGCGTGCTCGCGTCGTCGACGAGGCCGGTCTGCCGATCGAGCTCGGCCCTCGCCTCACGCACGACGTGGGCGATCGGCTGCAGGAAGCCTTCGGGGGAGAGCGCATGCAACGCGCTCGAGGCGCGCTCGAGATCGGCGACCGCAGATTCCACGTCGGGGGTCGCAGCCTCGATCGCGTCGAGGTCGACGGCGCCGCCAGCACCGAGCAGCTCGAAGTCCTGCGAGCCCCACCCCGCGGCATCCGCCGCTCGCGCGAGCGCGGATCCAGCCGAGGCGGCCCATTCCGCCGATCGTGCGATCGGCACGATCGATCTCACGTCATCCCCGATCCACGGCAGGAAGCTTCCAGCCACCACGGCGGGGTGAAAGCGGAAAGACGCTGCGTCACGGGCCAGCTCGCCCGCGCGTCGCATGCAATCAGCGGCGCCTGCCACGTTGCGAGAACGAAGCCCTTCTACTCCACATGCGAGCTCTTCCCGGGCGTCGACCAGGGCGTTGCGGGTCGTCCAACCGGCCCAGGCGGCATCGGCCATGAACAGGATCACGGCCGTTGCGATGACGCCCATGACGACGGATCGCCGCCTGTGGCGGCGATGACGGAGCGCGCGCGATGGTGTGACAACCGGGGCCGACACTTCCACCAACCCTACCGTCACGATAGGTCCGGAATCGGCTACCGAGCGTCGTTGCATCGGGTCTCATCGGCTTATACCCTGGCTGGGTCCAGGTGGGCCCCCACCGAACACACGAGTGCGACGCAAGGAGCGGAACCGTGAAGAAGATCCTCACCATCGGTCTGACGATCACGATGCTGGCCGTTCTGGTGGCCTCCGGCCCCGCCTGGGCCCATCAGCGCACCGCGTCGACGAGTCTCTCCGTCAATGTGAGCGACTCGAGCCCCGACAGAGGCGACAAGGTCACGTTCAGCGGTCGGCTCTCGAGCAACTGGGCCAAGTGCGAGAAGTTCAAGACGGTCAGCCTGAAGCGCGGGCACACCGTGGTGCAGACGACCAAGACGAGTAGGTCCGGTTCCTACTCCTTCCGCCAGCGGATCACCAGCAACTCGAACTGGAGGGTGAGGTTCGGCGGCAAGCGAACAGGTGTGCACCCCCACGTCCACCGTTGTCTGGCCGACACCTCCCGGGTCATCAGGATCCGGGTCGACTAGCTTCTCTCGGTATCTCGTCTCGATCGAGCGCCGCCCCGAGGGCGGCGCTCGATGCACGTGGGGTATTTCAGAGCTGAACCGCGTGCGTCGATGGTTGGCACATGCGCCCGCCACCGCGAGATGCCCACCCAGCAGGGCGAAGACCCAGAGTGCTCCGTGTCGTCACACGCTTGAACGTCGGTGGACCCGCACGACAAGCCGTGTTCCTCACCCGTGAGCTCGCGGCTCGAGGGTTCGATACGCGGCTGGTCTGGGGCGCTTCCGAGGAGCGAGAAGGTCAGATCCGCGTTCCCGACGAGTGCCCCTCGAGCTACCTGCCATGGCTCACCCGCGAGCTCGATCCGATCGCCGACCTGCGGAGCCTCGCCGCCATCAGCGGCATCGTTCGACGATGGCGTCCACAGGTGGTGCACACCCACCTCGCGAAGGCGGGAGCGCTCGGTCGGGTCGCGGCCGCCACCGGCGGCGCGCCGGTCCGGGTGCACACGTTCGAGGGTCACGTGCTGCAGGAGTACTTCTCGGCGCTGCGCAACGCCGTCTTCGCCGCTGCCGAGCGGCGCCTGGCGTCACTGACGCACGCTCTCATCGCGGTCGCGCCACGCGTCCGCGACGACCTGCTGGCCTTCGGCATCGGCCGGGAGGAGCAGTGGCACGTCGTCCCCGTGGGTGTGGATGTGGAGCACCTGCTACGGCATCGGATCCCGGCGGACCGCGCCCGTTCGGCACTCGGCCTTCCACTCGGAGGGCCGATCATCGGTGTGGTCGGCCGGCTCGCCGCGATCAAGGATCACCACACGTTCCTCGAGGCGGCTGCGAGGGTGGTCGCAGAACGACCCGACTCGACCGTGGTGATCGCCGGCGACGGCCCTCTGCGATCAGGGCTGGAGAGCGAGGCTCGCTCGATGCTCGGCGATCGTGTCCGGTTCCTGGGTTGGGTCGAAGACCTCCCCGTGCTGTACGGGGCTCTCGACGTGGTCGCGCTCACGTCGAGGCTCGAGGGAACGCCCGTGGCGTTGATCGAAGCCGCGGCCTCGGGCACGCCTGCGGTGGCGACCGCCGTGGGTGGGGTGCCGGAGGTGGTTCGCGACGGCCGAACCGGCCTCCTCGTGCCGCCACGCGATCCCGTAGCGGTGGCAGCCCAGCTCCTGACGCTGGTGGATGACCCGGAAGGAGCGCGCCGCATGGGGGAGGAGGGCGCCCGGTGGGTGCGCGACCGATTCTCCGAGCGCCGCCTCGCCGACGATCTGGTCGATCTCTACGGCGAGCTGATCGCCCGCAGCGCGGCTGGGTGAACGATCGGGTGACCTCCCGGGCGCCGGCTCTAGGCGAACCGTACCCACACGCTGAACGGCCGGGTCGGCGTGCCCGAGTACGTGGCCGACGTGCCACCGACGTCGAGATCCTCCGATGCCTCCACGATGGCCGAACCAGGAGGTGCGTCGATCTGCAGCCGCACCATGCCGGCGGGCCATGCCGTCTGCGGCACCACCTGCAGTCGGTACACACCGTCGTCGAGCCCGGCATCGGCGACCCGATACCCGATGATCAGCGACATCGACGATCCGGGGTCGGTGGCGAGCCTGGCCACGATCCGCGATCGCCCCTCGGCCCGCACGGTCTCGGTCTCGCTGGGAACGCTCGTCTCGGCCGTCACCCGATCGGCCTTCGGGGGCAGCAGCACCGACACGTCTGCGGCCCAGCCGCCCACCGGGTTCACGCCCGCCGGCTCGTCCACGGTGGCGGGCAGGGGGAAGCCGATCAGGGCCGACGGTCGATCGGTCGAGACCTGGTTCGCCAGCGTCACCACCGTGCGCACCCGGGCCGATCCGTCGTCGCCGAGCGTGACCCGATGCGCCACGTCGCGACGGGCGAACACCACGGCGTGGTTGTCGACGGCGGTATCCCACGTGACCGCGAGCGCCTGTGGGGCGCGGGTCGCTCTCGCACCGGACGCGCCGAGGCGGTCGATGATCCGCTGCTCTCGGGCGCGTGTCGCGACCACGGCGAGATGACGATCGGCCGCATCGCGGGCGAGGGCGATGGCGAAGGGCTCCGTCGCCGGCCGGTCGGCGAGGTAGGACTCCACGACGGCGGTCGCAACCTCGGCCCTGCGCTCGATGGCCGATGCCGCCGTCTTGGCCTCGAACACCTCGCGCTCGAGCACCTTGAGCGCTCGATCGGGGTTGACCGGCAGGTCGCGTCCGTCCACCTCGACCGCGCCGGTGGTCCACACCGCGTCGGCGAGCCAGACCGAGTCGGTAAGGACCACCCCGTCGAAGCTGCCGAGCCCGTCCTCGCTCGCCGCGGTCAACAGCTGCTGTCCGGCCTCCTGGGCGTCGCCGGCCGCCGTAGCCTGCGCATAGGCGCCGCCCGCGGGAGTCAGCGGCTCGGTCAGGCTCAGCGCGCCGTCGCGTGCGGTGAGCACGCCGATCAGGTCCACCTCGCCGCCGATGCCCTGGGGCCGGCCGAGGGTCTGGACCGCCAGCAGGTACCGGCGCTCCGCGCCTGACCCGAGGAAGCGTGGGAGCAGCTCCAGCAGGTCTCGAACGGCGGTCGCGATGCTCGCGCGTCTGCGCAACGTCTCGGCCGCGTCGCGGTAGGCGGTGGCGATCGGCCCGAGGAGCCGTTCGGACCCCACGGCGTCGAGCTGCGACGACGCCTCGCCCAGCTCGGCCGCAACCTCGCCGATGGCGGGAGCAGCCCGCTCCAGGGCGTCGAGGTCGACGGCGCCGATGCCGGCGGTCGCCGGCAGGCGCAGGCCATGCCAGCCGAGCGCGTCGGCGGCTTCGGCCATGGTGAGCCCGGCGACGGCGGAGCGGCGCGACGCCTCGGCGACCGCCTCGACCGCGTCGAGGTTGTCGCCCACCCAGGGCAGGAGCTGCGCGAGCTCGATCGACGGATGCGCACCGGCGGCGAGGGCCGATTCGGCGCCCGCCGCCGCTTCCTCGAACCGTGGCACCGATGCCGACGGGTCGCCGGTGACCACCGCGATGGCGCCCTCCGCCAACTCGCTCCTCGCCGAAGCGACCCCTCGGAACATCGTGCGGCCGGCCCAGACGGCGTCGAGCAGGAGCAGCACCGCGAGCGTCGCGACGGCCGCGACGATCGCGAGGGCGAGGCGGTCGGCCGTGGACCGATGGCGCTTCGCCTTCGGAAGATGCACCCGCTCGCCGAGCCGGGCGAGGGTGCGCATGCTCGCCGCGCCGGCCGCGCGGGCCCGGGCGCCGGGTGAAGGGGAGCTCGCCATCGCTGCGGGCACCCTAATGCCCGGCGCCGCCGGTGGGCGACCCGGGCGAACACGGCCTCGGAGCGAGTTGACCGACCCGCCATGACGGCGTATCTTTCCCCGCGTCCTCCCATGGACGCGCGGAGGGTTCCGGTCGCCAGAGCGCCCGGGCCGCGGGGCGTCGTTGACGACGCCCGTATCCGTGCGTACACTACCCGACTGCCGTGCCGTCCACGTGCTCTGCTGTGCGCCGATCCGATCTCCCTGGGAGGGGTGTCTCTTGCCTGACCAGCTCGTCCCTGTCCGTGAGCGTGTCAGTTTCGCCAAGCTCGACGAGGTCCTGCCGCTTCCCGACCTCGTGGGCATCCAGCGGGAGTCCTTCGACTCACTGCTGAACGAGGGCCTCAAGGAGGTCCTCGAAGAGGTCTCCCCGATCGAAGACTTCACCGAACAGTTCCAACTGTATTTCGGTAAGCATCAGTTCCGAGAGGTCAAGGCGACCGAAGAGGAATGCCGCGACCGCGACATCACCTACAGCCAGCCGCTGTTCGTCGAGGCCACCTTCGTCAACAAGGTGACCGGCGAGATCAAAGAGCAGGAAGTCTTCATGGGGGACTTCCCGATCATGACCGAGCGGGGCACGTTCATCATCAACGGCACCGAGCGGGTGGTCGTCTCCCAGCTCGTGCGCTCGCCGGGCGTGTACTTCAGTCGCGACCTCGACAAGACGAGCGACAAGGAAGATCTTCATCGCGAAGATCATCCCGAGCCGCGGCGCGTGGCTCGAGTTCGACGTCGACAAGAAGGACACCGTCGGCGTGCGCATCGACCGCAAGCGCCGCCAGCTGGTGACCGTGCTCCTGAAGGCCCTGGGGTGGAGCACCGACGAGATCCTCACCGTGTTCGACAACTCCCAGTCGATCCAGAACACCCTCGAGAAGGATCACGTCGAGACGCAGGAGGAGGCCCTCGAGGACATCTACCGCAAGCTCCGTCCGGGTGAGCCGCCCACGGCCGAGAGCGCGAAGACCCTGATCGAGAACCTGTTCTTCAACCCCAAGCGGTACGACGTGGCGAAGGTCGGGCGTCACAAGGTCGACAAGAAGCTCGGCAAGGCCGAAGGCGACCTGTTGAAGCAGCTCCGCGCACACCACAAGGCGCTCGGCGAGCTCGACAATCCCGACAAGAAGGCCTGGGAGCAGTTCCGCTACCGAGTCTTCAGCGAGCAGCTCAAGGACGAGCAGGGCGCCGCCGCCCCGAAGTACAAGGCGGTGCTCACCTACGAGGACATGCTGAAGACCGTGCGCTACCTCGTGAAGCTGCACGCCGGTGAGGAGGGCTACGACCCCGACGACATCGACCACTTCGGCAACCGGCGCCTCCGCTCGGTCGGCGAACTGATCCAGAACCAGATCCGCATCGGTCTGAGCCGCATGGAGCGGGTGGTCAAGGAGCGCATGACCACCCAGGACGTCGAGGCCATCACACCGCAGACGCTCATCAACATCCGCCCGGTGGTGGCGTCGATCAAGGAGTTCTTCGGGACCTCGCAGCTGTCGCAGTTCATGGATCAGACGAACACGCTCTCGGGCCTGACCCACAAGCGCCGTCTGAGCGCCCTCGGCCCCGGCGGCCTCTCCCGTGAGCGCGCCGGGTTCGAGGTGCGCGACGTGCACCCCTCGCACTACGGGCGCATGTGCCCGATCGAGACGCCGGAGGGTCCGAACATCGGCCTGATCGGGTCGCTGTCGAGCTACGGGCGCATCAACGAGTTCGGGTTCATCGAGACCCCGTACCGGCGTGTCGAGAGCGGCAAGATCACGTCGAAGATCGACTACCTGTCCGCCGACGAGGAAGACCGACACATCATCGCGCAGGCGAACACGATCTACGACCTGAAGTCGGGCAAGATCACCGGTGACTCCGTGCTGGTTCGTCGCAAGGGCGGCGAGGTCGACTCGGTGCCGGCCGCCGAGGTCGACTACATGGACGTCTCGCCCAAGCAGCTCGTCTCGGTGGCCGCCGCGTTGATCCCCTTCCTGGAGCACGACGACGCGAACCGCGCCTTGATGGGCGCGAACATGCAGAAGCAGGCTGTGCCCCTGCTGCGTTCCGAGGCACCGCTCGTGGGCACCGGCGTGGAGTTCCGCGCCGCCGTCGACGCGGGCGACGTGGTCGTGGTCGAGGAAGCCGGTGTCGTCGACGACGTCTCTGCCGAGGACATCGTCGTCAAGGAGCGCTCGGGCACCCTTCGCACCTACAAGCTGCAGAAGTTCCAGCGCTCGAACCAGGGCACGAACATCAATCAGAAGCCGCTCGTCGCCGCGGGCGACAAGGTGGTCAAGGGCCAGGTCATCGCCGACGGCGGCTCGACCGAGGCGGGCGAGATCGCGCTCGGCAAGAACCTCGTGGTCGCGTACATGCCGTGGGAGGGCCACAACTTCGAGGACGCGATCATCCTGAGCGAGCGGCTCGTCAAGGACGACGTGCTCACCTCGATCCACATCGAGGAACACGAGGTCGATGCCCGCGACACCAAGCTCGGTGCGGAGGAGATCACCCGTGACATCCCCAACGTCAGCGAGGAGATCCTGAAGGATCTCGACGAGCGGGGCATCGTGCGCATCGGAGCCGAGGTCTCTCCCGGCGACTACCTGGTCGGCAAGGTCACGCCCAAGGGAGAGACCGAGCTCACCCCTGAGGAGCGCCTGCTCCGGGCGATCTTCGGCGAGAAGGCGCGCGAGGTGCGCGACACCTCGCTCAAGGTTCCCCACGGCGAGCAGGGCAAGGTCATCGGCGTGCGGGTCTTCAACCGCGACGACGGCGACGAGCTGTCGCCCGGCGTGAACCAGCTCGTGCGCGTGTACGTCGCCCAGAAGCGCAAGATCTCCGACGGCGACAAGCTCGCCGGCCGCCACGGCAACAAGGGCGTGATCTCGACGATCCTTCCCGAGGAAGACATGCCGTTCCTGGCCGACGGCACGCCGGTCGACATCATCCTGAACCCGCTCGGCGTGCCGAGCCGCATGAACCTCGGGCAGGTGCTCGAGGCGCATCTCGGTCTGGCGGCGTTGTGGGGCTTCGAGAAGGACGGCACCGACCACGATGGTCCGGTGCACGTCGCGACCCCGGTCTTCGACGGAGCGCGAGAGAGCGAGATCCTCGACGCGATCCACTCGATCCACGCCAACCGCGACGGCCTCAGCATGGTCGACGAGGTCGGCAAGGCCATGCTCTTCGACGGGCGCTCCGGGCAGCCCTTCGAGGAGCCGATCACCGTCGGCGTCGCGTACATCCTGAAGCTGCTGCACCTGGTCGACGACAAGATCCACGCGCGTTCGACCGGGCCGTACTCGATGATCACGCAGCAGCCCCTGGGGGGCAAGGCGCAGTTCGGCGGCCAGCGGTTCGGCGAGATGGAGGTCTGGGCGCTCGAGGCCTACGGCGCGGCGTACGCGCTGCAGGAGCTGCTCACGATCAAGTCCGACGACGTGCTCGGGCGCGTGAAGGTCTACGAGGCCATCGTGAAGGGCGAGAACATCCCCGAGCCGGGTATCCCCGAGTCCTTCAAGGTGCTCATCAAGGAGATGCAGTCGCTCTGCCTCAACGTCGAGGTCCGATCGTCGACGGGCGAGCAGATCGAGCTGCGCGAGACCGACGAGGACGTCTTCCGAGCGGCCGAGGAGCTGGGCATCGACCTCAGCCGGCGCGAGCCGGCGGGGGCGGACTTCGATTGAGCGGACGCGGGAACACGCCGGCGTTGAACGTTGTGATGAGCGAGCCACGCGAGGAGGCGAGCTGCTAAGTGCTGGACGTCAACTACTTCGATGAGCTCCGGATCGGCCTGGCGACCGCGGACCAGATCCGTGCATGGTCCAACGGCGAGGTCAAGAAGCCGGAGACCATCAACTACCGCACCCTGAAGCCCGAGAAGGACGGCCTGTTCTGCGAGCGCATCTTCGGGCCGACCCGCGACTGGGAGTGCCACTGCGGCAAGTACAAGCGCGTGCGCTTCAAGGGCATCATCTGCGAGCGCTGCGGCGTGGAGATCACCCGAAGCAAGGTGCGCCGCGATCGCATGGGCCACATCGAGCTCGCCGCGCCGGTGACCCACATCTGGTACTTCAAAGGTGTCCCGAGCCGCCTGGGCTACCTGCTCGACCTCGCCCCGAAGGATCTCGAGCGCATCATCTACTTCGCGGCCTACGTGGTCACCCGCGTCGACGACGACCGTCGGCACAAGGACCTGCCCGAGATCGAGGCGGAGCTCGAGTCGGAGAAGCGTCAGCTCGAGGCCGACCGCGACGACGACATCAAGAAGCGCCTGTCCGAGCTCGAGGACCGTCTGAAGGAGCTCGAGGGCGAAGGCGCCAAGGGCGCGCAGCTCTCTGCCGCCAAGCGTGAGGCCCAGCGCGACGTTGAGCGCATCTCCGAGGCGACCACCCGCGAGACGCAGCACCTCGACGATGTGCTCGCGGCGTTCAAGGGTCTGTCGACCAAGCAGCTCGTGGCCGACGACAACGTCTACCGGAGCCTCCGCGAGCGATTCGGCGACTACTTCGACGGCGGCATGGGCGCCGAGGCGATCAAGCGTCTCCTGCACGACTACGACGTCGACGGCGAGGTCGCGTTCCTGCGCGACATCATCGACAACGGCAAGGGAACCAAGCGGCTCAAGGCCATCAAGCGTCTGAAGGTGGTCTCCAACTTCGTCGACGGCAAGTCCACGCCGCTGGGCATGGTGCTCGACGCCGTGCCGGTGATCCCGCCCGACCTGCGCCCCATGGTGCAGCTCGACGGTGGCCGGTTCGCGACGCGCGACCTCAACGACCTGTACCGCCGCGTGATCAATCGGAACAACCGCTTGAAGCGGCTGCTCGACCTGCAGGCGCCCGAGATCATCGTGAACAACGAGAAGCGCATGCTGCAGGAGGCCGTCGACGCCCTGTTCGACAACGGCCGCCGCGGGCGCCCGGTCACGGGACCCGGCAACCGCCCGCTGAAGTCCCTCAGCGACATGCTGAAGGGCAAGCAGGGGCGCTTCCGCCAGAACCTGCTCGGCAAGCGCGTCGACTACTCCGGCCGCTCGGTCATCGTGGTCGGCCCGGAGCTGCGCCTGCACCAGTGCGGGCTGCCCAAGCAGATGGCGCTCGAGCTGTTCAAGCCGTTCGTCATGAAGCGGCTCGTCGACCAGAACCTGGCGCAGAACATCAAGAGCGCCAAGCGCATGGTCGAGCGCGCGCGCCCGCAGGTGTGGGACGTGCTCGAAGAGGTCATCCGTGAGCACCCGGTGCTGCTGAACCGCGCGCCGACCCTGCACCGTCTCGGTATCCAGGCCTTCGAGCCGGTGCTGGTCGAGGGCAAGGCGATCAAGATCCACCCGCTCGTGTGCGCGGCGTTCAACGCCGACTTCGACGGCGACCAGATGGCGGTGCACGTGCCGCTGTCGGCCGAGGCGCAGGCCGAGGCCCGCATCCTGATGCTGTCGGCGAACAACATCCTGTCGCCGGCGCACGGCCGTCCGATCGCGACCCCGTCACAGGACATGGTGCTCGGGCTCTACTACCTCTCGTTGGCCGACGACGGGAAGGCGAAGATCGAGACGCTGCCGACGTTCGGCTCGGTGAGCGAGGCGTTGCTCGCCCTCGACCGAGGCCTGTCGCTGCACGCTCCGATCCGCATCCGGCTCGAGAACAAGGCGTTTCCCGACGACATGCTTCCCGAGGGATGGGCCGACTCCGACGCCGCGGCTGCCGGGAGAACGCCCGTCGTGCGCACCACGCTCGGGCGTGTCGTGCTCAACCAGGCCTTCCCCGACGACTTCGAGTTCCGCAACCACTCGGTGCTGAAGGCCGACGTCGCGCGACTGGTCGACGAGACCGTGCATCGCTACGACCGCGCGACGGTCGAGGAAGTGCTCGACAACCTGAAGAACCTCGGGTTCCACTACGCGACGCGGGCCGGCGTCACGATCGGTGTCGAGGACGTCACCGTGCCGCCTGCGAAGCAGAACATCCTCGACGAACACGAGAAGCGGGCCCAGAAGGTCGAGTCGCAGTACCGCAAGGGCATCATCACCGACGACGAACGCCGTCAGGAGCTCATTGAGATCTGGACCCAGGCGACCGACGAGGTCAAGGACGCCATGGAATCCGGGTTCACGCCCACGAACCCCATCTACATGATGGCCAACTCGGGGGCTCGAGGGAACATCATGCAGATCCGGCAGCTCGCAGGCATGCGTGGTCTCGTGGCCAATCCGAAGGGCGAGATCATCCCGCGGCCGATCAAGTCGAACTTCCGCGAAGGCCTCTCGGTGCTGGAGTACTTCATCTCGACGCACGGAGCCCGCAAGGGCCTCGCCGACACGGCGCTCCGCACCGCCGACTCCGGTTACCTCACGCGCCGTCTGGTCGACGTCGCGCAGGAGTTGATCGTGCGCGAGCAGGACTGTGGCACGGACCGATCGATCCCGATCCGCGTGAACGTGCAGCGGCCCGATGGCTCGGTGGTCAAGGGTCAGCACGCCGACACCTCGGTGTTCGGGCGGGTGCTCGCCGAGGACGTCAAGGTCGGCGGCAAGAAGTGGGCCTCGGCCGGCGATGAGCTCGACGACGAGGTCACGGCCGCCGTGCTCGAGTCCGGCGTCGACGAGGTCCAGGTGCGTTCGGTCACCACCTGCGAAGCCGAGATCGGCGTCTGCGCGACGTGCTACGGGCGGTCGCTCGCGAGCGGGCGCATGGTCGACATCGGCGAGGCGGTCGGCATCATCGCCGCCCAGTCGATCGGTGAGCCGGGCACGCAGCTCACGATGCGCACGTTCCACACGGGTGGGGTGGCCGGGCGCGACATCACCCACGGCCTGCCGCGCGTGGTGGAGCTCTTCGAGGCGCGCAAGCCGAAGGGCGAGGCGCAGATCACGGAGATCAGCGGCACGGTCTCGATCGAGGACGATGAGGACAAGCACGTCCGCAACATCCTCGTGACCGACGATTCTGGTGATCAGGTCGAGTACCCGGTCTCGTTCCGAGCGTTGCTCACCGTGAGCGCCGGCGACGAGGTCGTCGTAGGCCAGCAGCTCACCGAGGGCTCGGTGAACCCCCACGAGAAGCTGCGGGTCGAGGGCGTGCTGGCCCTGCAGAACCATCTCGTCGACGAGGTGCAGCAGGTCTACCGCTCGCAGGGCGTGACGATCCACGACAAGCACATCGAGTTGATCGCTCGCCAGATGCTGCGCAAGGTGCACATCATCGATCCGGGCGACACGGAGTTCCTGCCGGGCGACATGATCGCGCGCCGAACCTTCGAGGAGCGCAACGCCGAGGTGGTCGAGGGCGGCGGTGTGCCGGCATCGGCCCGACCGGTGCTGCTCGGCATCACGAAGGCGTCGCTCGCGACCGACTCGTGGCTCTCGGCGGCTTCGTTCCAGGAGACCACGCGGGTGCTCACCGACGCGGCCATCTCGGCCAAGTCCGATCCGCTCCTCGGCCTCAAAGAGAACGTGATCATCGGAAAGCTCATCCCCGCCGGCTCGGGTCTCTCGCGCTACCGCAACGTGGTGGTCGACATCAAGCCCGATGCCATCCCCGAGTACTGGCTCGCTCGCCAGCGCGAGATCGCCGAGGCGGTCGCGGCCGAATCAGGAGAGCCGGCGCTCGTCGGACTCACCCGCGAGCAAGCCGAGCAGATGCTTGGCGGCGGATTGTCGGCGGTCACGACCGACGAGGAATAGGCACGTGGGTCAGCCTCCGCGGCGATCGATGCCGCGGAGGCCTACTCGATCGGACCGAAGTCGATCTCCGCGAGGGGACCAGCGGCTTCGGAACGCGAACCCGGCTCGTTCCGCCCTAGGTCACCGAGATCGAGACAGGCAAGGAGTACAGCGATGCCCTGCCTGTCGCTTCGTTCAGGAGCCGCGACCGGAATTGGTAGATCCCCGTGCCCCGATCGGGTGTGAAGGTTCCCGAGGGGGCGGTCAGGGGCGAGCCGAAGCTCGCCCACTTGCTCCACGACGAGGAGCCTTGCGCTCGGAATCGGAACTGGACCGAGAATCGGAACCCTGCCAGCGGCGACGAGGACCACCTCATCGAGAAGCCGGTGCTCGTGTTCCCCGAGGTCGGTGACACCACGACCGGCACCTTGATGGTGCCCGTCATCGGGGAGGGCTCGGCGTTCGTCGAAACGTAGGGGTAGGTCCCGGCTGCGTCGAATCCGTACTCGTAGGTTTCGCCCGTCGCTCTCGATCCAGAGTCGAACAACGGGGCACCGCCGGCACCGAGCCCGCTCGAATCGGTCGCGGTGTGCGCGCTCGGTCCTCGGAATGCCCAGCGCACCAGTTGGCCTTGGGCTGTCTGGAGGTTCGCCGGCTTGAAGAGGTCGTCCTTCACGGTGACCGTCGCCACGGGAGCGGTCACCGCGAAGCTCGCCGTGCTCGTGCTCGTTCCACCCGGACCGGTGACGCTGATCGGTCCGGTCGATGCGCCCGATGGAACGGTGGCCGTGATCCGGGTGTCGGAGACGATCGAGAACGTCGCTGACGAGCCATTGAACCGCACGGTGGTGACGCCGGTGAATCCCGACCCGCTGATCGTCACGGAGCTTCCGGCTCCCCCCGACTCGGGGGCGAAGCCCGAGATCGTGGGTTCTCCTGATACCACCACAGACCAGACGAACGACTCCGTGGCTCCCAGCCCCGAGTCGTCGTTGGCCGTGAGCGCCACGCCATAGGGGCTGCCAGCGGCTGCGCCCGCAGCGATCGTTCCCGACACGAGCCCGGTCGCGGCGTCGATGCTGAGGCCTGGGGGTAGTCCGGTGGCCGCGTACGTAACGGTGTCCCCGTCAGCATCCGATGCCCCAGCTGCGACGGTCACGGTCTCCGATTCGACGCTGAAGCGGTCTCCGAGGTCTTGGTCGAAGGTAGGGGGACCGTTGACGACCGTGACGGAGCCAGACGTCACCGCCTCGCTCGACGCGGCGCCGTCGGATGCCACCACCCGCACCTCAAGCACGTCGGCCCGGTCTCCGTTTCCCGTGAGAGCGAGGTCGAGTACGCGAGATGTTGCGCCACTCAGATCTCGACCGTTCTTCAGCCACTGATAGGCGAAGGTGATGGTGTCTCCGTCGGGGTCGGTCGCTTCGACGGCCGCGATGAGCTCGTCGGTCGTCGTAGGGGTTGGAGGAGAGACGGTGACAGCTTCGATGGATGGTGCCTGGTTCGTCGACGAACCTCGCTCGATCCACCCGAGATCGGGTGCCGCACCCTCGTAGGCGGACGCCGGCTGATCCATCACGACCTCGCCGCGCCACGCGAATCGGGCGACACCGGCGTCGATCGCCGGGCTGCCCGGCCCGAGACGATCGTTCCCGTCAAGCAGCGGATCGGCGAACCGGCTCGTGGCCTGATCGACCGAGCTCCCTTGGAAGTTCGTGGTGTTGTTCCAGAACAGGTTGGAGCTCGTGATCGAGTCTGCATCGACGTTCTTCAGCGCGAGGACATGCCCCTGGAAGAGGTTGTTCAACGCGATCAGCTGGTCACCCCCGGAGATCCCGTGATCGTTGCCGACGAACGTGTTGTGGAAGACATGGATGCGCTCCCGGATGCTCGCTCCGCGGAAGTCCTCACCGGACTGACCGTTGTCGAGCAGCCCGATCCCTGCCTTGCCGTTGTCTCGGATCAGGTTGCGCTCGATCGTGAAGACCCGGTTCGTGTCTTGGAAGTAGTCGATGAGTTGGATCCCGTCGGTGTGGCTCTGCACGATCCGGTTGCCTCGGATCGTGATCTCGACGCTGTCCGAGATCGGATCGTCGTTCAGACGGATCTCGATGCCGTCGCCTCCTGACCGAAGGATCTCGTTGTCCTCGACCGTGAAGTCTCTGATCGCGTGATTGATGTCGATGGCGTCGTCGATCGAAGCTTCGAACACGTTGTTCGAAGCGATCCCCCCCGCCCCCGCAACGTATTGGAGACTGTCCACGTTGCCGGTGAGATAGCAGCGATCGACGGATATCGGGCTCCGCGTGAAGATCCCGTCCTTCCCGTTCCGGATGACGAGGCCGGTGAATGAAGGGCCTGGGGCCACGCCCGACTTAACCGTGATGGCGGTCGCACCCCCCCCGTCCAGGATCGTGGTGTTGTTCCTCGGATCGGCCGGATCGAAGCTCCCGGCCACGATGGAGACCGACTTGTCGATGATCAGGTTCTCGTTGTAGGTCCCTGGTGCAACCACGATCGCGTCGCCGGGGGACGCCGTGTCGATCGCCGCCTGGATGGTCGGATGATCCTGCGGAACCCGCAGCGTCGCCGAAGCGATCGCGGGATCGATCCCGACCAACAGGCCCGCGAACACGACGAGGACCAGGGAACCGGAGGTGATGGCCCCCGGGGTTTTCGCCTGACACACCCCCCCTACCTACCAGCTGTTCCTTGGTAAGTCAATGGACCTAGTACGAAAGACCTAGGGAGCCGGGTACGGAGGCTCAGCTCGAGGCACCGACCTGTCTGCCTGCGCTGTTCCCTCAGGTGGAGGAGGCCTGCGAGGTGATGCACCGGCGAGGCTCGTCGGTGCTAGGTCACCGAGATCGAGACGGGCAAGGAGTAGAGGGTCGTCCTGCCTGTCGCCTCGTTCTGGAGCCGCGACCGGAATTGGTACGCGCCTGCGCCTTGATCAGGTGTGAACGTTGCCGTCGGGGAGGTCTGGGCCGGACCGAGGCTTGCCCACTTGCTCCAGGGCACTGAGCTTTGCGGCCGGAAGCGGTACTGCCCCGTGAATCGGAAGCCTGCGAGGGTCGAGGCCGAGAACCTCACCGTGAAGCTTGTGATGGTGGCTCCCGAGGCAGGCGACACCACGAGCGGGACCTTGATGCTTCCCGTCATCGGAGAGGGCCCGGAGTTCGTGGAAGCGTAGGGGTACGTGCCGGCGGCATCGAATCTGTACTCATAGGTGGTGCCGGTTGCCCTCGAGCCCGAGTCGAACATCGGAGCGCCGCCCGAACCGAGCCCGATCGATTCGGTGGCGGTGTGCGCGCTCGGTCCCTTGAACACCCAGCGCACCACCTGACCTTGGGCAGCCTGCAGGATGGCTGGCTTGAAGAGGTAATCCTTCACGGTCACCGTCACCACTGACGCGCTCACCGTGAAGCTCGCAGCGCTCGTGCTCGACCCCGCGGGACCGGTCACCCTGATCGGTCCGGTCGATGCTCCCGACGGAACGGTCGCGGTGATCTGTGTGTCGGAGACGACCGAGAACGTCGCGGACAACCCGTTGAACCGCACGGCGGTGGCACCCGTGAACCCTGAGCCGTTGATCGTCACGGAGCTCCCCGGTGCCCCCGACGTGGGGCTGAAGCCTGAGATGGAAGGGGGTTGGCTCGTCGCTCCCTCACGCTCGAGCCACCCGAGATCGGGCGCCGCACCGTTGTAGGAGGAGGCCGCCCGGTCCAGCACGACCTCGCCACGCCACTCGAAGTGAGCGATGCCTGCGTCGATCGCGGGGCTCCCCGGCCCGAGGCGGTCGTTGCCGTCCAGCAGCGGATCGGCGAAGCGGCTCGTCGCCTGGTCCACCGAGCTGCCTTGGTGGTTCGTGCCGTTGTCCCAGAAGAGGTTGTAGCTCGCGATCGAGTCGGCATCGACGTTCTTCAACGCGAGGACGTGGCCTTGGAAGATGTTGTTCAACGCGATCAGGTTGTCTCCACCCGAGATCCCATGATCGTTGTTGACGAAGGTGTTGTTGAAGACATGGATGCGCTCGCGGATGCTTGCCGCCCTGAAGTCCTCGCCGGACTCCGCGTTGTCCGTCATGCCGATGGCCGCCTTGCCACTGTCCTTGATCAGGTTCCCGTCGATGGTGAAGATGCGGTTCGTGTCCTGGTAGTAGTCGATGAACTGGATCCCATCGGCTCGGCTCGCGACGATGCGATTGTCACGGATCACGACGTCGGCGGTGGAGGCGATCGCATCGTCGGTGAGACGGATCTCGATGCCGTCACCACTCGACTGCAGGAGCTCATTCCCCTCGATCGTGAGGTCTCTGGTCGGATGGTTGATGTCGATGGCGTCGTCGGTGGATGCCGTGAACACGTTGTCCGAAATGGTCCCCGCACCCCCGGACACCGATTGGACGCTGTCGACGTTGCCGGTGAGATATGAGCTCTCGAGCGATATCGCACTCCTCACGAGGACGCCGTCCAAGCCGTTGCGGACCACGAGTCCGGTGAACGAGGGTCCGGGAGCGATGCCAGCCTTGACCGAGATGACGGTCCCGCCCCCTCCATCGAGGATCGTGGTGTTGTTCCGCGGATCAGCCGCGTCGAAGGACGCAGCGATGAGCGAGATCGACCTGTCGACGACGACGTTCTCGTTGTAGACCCCCGGCCCGATCACGATGGTGTCGCCCGGCAGAGGAGGCGTTGATCGCCGCCTGGATGGTTGGGTGATCCTGCGGTACCCGCAACGTCGCCGCGGCGCCCGCCGGCACGGCTGGGCTCAGGAGCGATGCTGCCAGCACAGCAGGAAGCAGGGTGCGGAGAGCCCGGTTCGGTGTCGCCTCCACGCGCATCACCCGACCATACTCAGCCCTCTAGGCTTAGGTCAATAAGTCTACGGCAAATGTACTTCCTCGGCCCGCGTCGTCAGTTGCACGTGACCGGTCCGCCGCTGTCGAGCACCGTTCCGTCGATGCCGACGTACTGCCAGGAGTACGACGAGCTCGCGAGCGTGAGCTTCAGCACGCCGAAGTGCGTGGCGTTTCCGAACTCGAAGTTCGGATCGAGTTCCGCGAGGGGCGTGAGGCTCCGGCCGCCGCTGCCGACGATGAACTGACGGATCCCGTCGGGCGTCGCGCGGGCTGCCGGATCCTGCTTCGCGTAGCGCTGGTAGTTGTGCTCGTGCCCAGCGAGCACGATGTCGGTCCGAGCCGCG
Organism: uncultured Actinomycetes bacterium; assembly: GCA_963790335.1. GTDB lineage: Bacteria > Actinomycetota > UBA4738 > UBA4738 > HRBIN12 > JAOUEA01. The sequence goes on from CAWBOB010000003.1 coordinate 220,622, forward strand.
TACAGGTCGTCCCACAGTGGGGCCGTTCCGGGCGTATCGGTGTGGCCGGCGCCCGAGTTGAAGCGTGGGTGGTGCCAGTACGCCAGGATGCACTGCTCAGTCGTAGCGGCGAGATCGACTTCGAGCCAGTCGTTCTGCGGTGAGCCCTCTGCGCACGGGACCTCCGCACAGCTCCGCGACGAGTTCAGGGCGATCACGTGCCACGAGCCGAGGTCGTAGCTGTAGTACCCCGCGCCGCCGCCCGTGGGCCGCCCCTTCGACGACCAGTAGTCGAAGTAGCCTTGGGCCCCCGCGGTGTTGTACTCGTGGTTGCCGGGCACCGGGTAGGTCTTGGCAGCGTGTTGGCCCCATGAGGGATCGTAGGCCTGCACGAAGTCGTCGAGCCGGCCGTCGGGGTACTGCAGATCTCCGAGCGGGGCGACAGCGTCGGCGCCACCGACCAGCGCAGCGGTCGCTCGATGCTGGCAATCGCTCGCGTTGGAGCCGTCGAAGTCGCGACGGTCGGGGCTGCATACGAGATCCCCGGCGGCCACGAGCGTCTTCGTTCCGGTCTGAGCATCGGTCTCATCGCCGTCGGTCGACGACGCGCATCCTGGATCCTGCGGGAAGTCGACCCGGCCGTCGCCGTCGTTGTCGAGGGTGTCGCTGCAATGGGGTTCGGGCGTGCCCTGGCCGGTCTCGACCACCAGCTCGGGCGGGTCGCTCGCGGCTTCCCGGCTGTCGAACACCGCTTCTTGCGTCGGGTTGCACCCCGCGGCGTGGCGGATCACGAAGCTGACGGGTCCCCGTGCCGTCACCGCCTCGGTCACGTCGAACTCCTTGTATCCGCCGGTGGTCCAGGTCGCTGTGGCGAGCACGTCGCCCGTGACGCCCGGCTGGTTCCTCCACGTGATGGTGGACTCCCCCCAGCTGTCGGACGCGGCCCTCAGGATCTCCACGCCCGGCGCACAGTAGGCGGGGGATCTCGCGTCGAGCCGCAGGATGGCCGACGTGATGTCCTCACCAGCCGGCGGTGCCGGGACCTTGAAGCGAAGGTAGGACATCCGCGTGTCCTCGAGCACGCGCAGGCTCGCCGAGCCGCCGTTGTTGGCGTTCTGACGGTCGGCACGGACCCATGCGTCGGCGGTCGCCGACAGCCGAGTGGTCGTGGCCGAAGCCGGAACCAGGCCCATCGTCAAGAGGGCCAGCGCGAGCAGGACCCCCGATGCACGCGCGTAGGTTCTCTTCAAGCCGGTTCCTCCCAGGCCGAACGCATCTCCGGGGCCCGATGGTTCCCGGCCGGAACCGTGTTCGAATCGTCCAACAGCCGTATGGGCTCTACGGTTCCCGGTCGCGGGAGTGCTCACGGGTGTCGGGCGAGCCGATCACGCGACGCAGCTCCTGTTGCACGGCCGCGGGACCCGCGACGATGTCCCCCGACAGCCATCCGCTCCCTCCATGCCAGTCCGTGACGACGCCGCCCGCTTCCTCGACGAGGAGGCCTCCGGCAGCCACGTCCCAGGGCGAGAGCCCGAGCTCGAAGAACCCGTCGAACACCCCGGCGGCGACCCATGCGAGGTCGAGCGCGGCCGCCCCGGGGCGCCGCAGATCCTCGAACCGATCGAGGGCCGCCTCGAAGGCCCGTCGGTAGCGCGGCAGCAGGTCCTTGCGCCGGAACGGGAACCCGGTCGCCACCACCGCACGCTCGGCAGGGCGATCCGAGACGCGCAGCCGGGTCCGCGGGGCGCCTTCGACCCACCGCCACGCTCCCTGGCCACGTGCAGCGACCCAGGTCTGACCGAGGAAGGGCGCGCAGACCGCGCCCGCCAGCGGCGAGCCGTCACGCACGAGCGCCACCGACACGCCCACGGCCCAGAAGCCGTGCGCGAAGTTGGTGGTGCCGTCGAGCGGATCCACGATCCACGCGTCATCGAGGTCCGCCCCGCCCGATTCCTCGCCGTGCATCCCGATGCCGCCACCCTCGGCGGCCAGCACCCCGGCGATGGCACGTTCGGCCGCGAGGTCGACCTCGGTGACGTAGTCGCCGGCGACGCCCTTGGTTCGAACCGAGCTCGCGCCCTCGAGACCGGCCTGGCGGATGACCTCGGCGCCCCGCTCCGCGGCGATCGCAGCCACGGAGGCTTCACGCGACAGCGATCTCATCGAGCGGGTACGCTAGCACCGCACGCCTCGCCTTCCTCGGCAGGCGGTGGGCCACCTCAAGGGCCCGCCCAGGCACCCCGCCGTCGTTGACGCTCGTGCGTGTGACCTGTAGCTTTGTTCCTCGCGCCCCGGCTCGGCGGGCCACCGGCGCGTTCGGCTCGACCATCGCTTCACCGGACGAGACAGAGCGGCGTTCGCGCTGCGCCTCGACCGGTCGTGTGAGGCCCGCGGGTTCGGTTCACAGCCGCGCTCCGGTGCCGGGCTCGTTCGAGCTCCGGCGTTGACAACGGAAGAGTGCAGACGAGAGATCTATGCCCACGATCGAGCAGCTGGTACGCAAGGGGCGAACGTCCCCCAAGTCGAAGACGAAGGCTCCCGCGCTGCGCGAGTCTCCGCAGCGGCGTGGCGTCTGCACCCGGGTCATGACCTACACACCGCGCAAGCCCAACTCGGCCTTGCGCAAGGTCGCGCGCGTGCGGCTCACGAGCGGCTACGAGGTCACGGCCTACATCCCTGGCGAGGGACACAACCTGCAGGAACACTCGATCGTGCTCGTGCGCGGCGGCAAGGTGAAGGACCTCGCCGGCGTGCGCTACACGATCGTGCGGGGCACCCTCGACACCGCCGGGGTCAGGGGACGCAAGCAGGCCCGTTCCCGCTACGGCGCGAAGAAGAGCGGGGAGTAGCGAGCCATGCCACGCAAGGGTCCTGCCGTTCGCCGTGAGATCGCGAGCGACCCCGTCTACCAGAACCCGCTCGTCACGCAGCTCATCAACAAGGTGCTGCTCGACGGCAAGAAGACCGTGGCCGAGCGCGCCGTCTACGAGGCGCTCGAGCAGATCAGCCAGAAGACCGCCAACGACCCCGTGATCACCCTCAAGCGCGCCGTCGACAACGTGCGGCCGATGCTCGAGGTCAAGTCTCGGCGGGTGGGTGGCGCTTCCTATCAGGTACCCGTCGAGGTCAGGCCGCAGCGCGGCACGACGCTCGCGTTGCGCTGGCTCGTGAACTACAGCCGGGCGCGGCGCGAGAACTCGATGGCCGAGCGACTCACCGCCGAGATCATGGATGCCGCCAACGGCACCGGTACCTCGGTCAAGCGTCGCGAGGACATGCACAAGATGGCCGAGGCCAACAAGGCCTTCGCGCATTACCGCTGGTGATCGACGAGGATCCTCGGAGCCGGCCTTCCAGGGCCGGTTCTCGACTGAAGGGGGACCGGTGATGGCCGTCCCCGCGGAGACGATGCAGGTGGCGACGACCGAACAGGACGTGAAGGCCAAGGGGGTCAAGGGATTGGACATCCGTGAGTACCCCCTCGCCCGCACGCGCAACATCGGCATCATGGCCCACATCGACGCGGGCAAGACGACCACCACCGAGCGCATCCTGTACTACACCGGCAAGGCCTACAAGATCGGTGAGGTCCACGAGGGCACCGCGCAGATGGACTGGATGGCCCAGGAGCGCGAGCGGGGCATCACGATCACGTCCGCGGCCACGACCTGCCAGTGGAAGGGTCACTGGATCAACATCATCGACACGCCCGGCCACGTCGACTTCACGGTCGAGGTCGAGCGCAGCTTGCGTGTGCTCGACGGGGCGGTCGCCGTCTTCGACGCGGTCGCGGGGGTCGAGCCGCAGTCCGAGACGGTCTGGCGCCAGGCCGATCGCTACGCCGTGCCGCGCATCGCCTTCGTGAACAAGATGGACCGCACGGGCGCCGACTTCCGTCGCACGATCGACATGATGGTCGACCGCCTCGCCGCGAACCCTCTCGTGCTGCAGCTCCCGTGGGGGTCCGAGAGTGACTTCCACGGCGTCATCGACCTCGTACACATGAACGCCCACTACTGGGAGGGCGACATGGGCGAGGAGTGGAAGGACACCGAGATCCCCGAGGAGTACCGCGCCGACGCCGAGGCGGCCCGACACCTGTTGTTCGAGCGGCTCGCTGAGCACGACGAACACCTGATGGAGAAGTTCGTGCTCGAGGACGAGCCGACCGTCGACGAGCTGCACAAGGCGATCCGCTCAGCGACGCTCTCGGGCGAGGGTGTGCCGGTGCTGTGCGGGTCCGCGTTCAAGAACAAGGGCGTGCAGCTCGTGCTCGACGCGATCGTGCACTTCTTGCCGAGCCCGCTCGATGTGCCGCCGCTCGAGGGCCACCGCCCGTTCAAGGAAGACGAGCACATCGTGCGCGAGCCCGACGACGCCCAGCCGTTCTCGGCGCTCGCCTTCAAGATCATGAGCGACCCGTACGTGGGCCGGCTCACCTACCTGCGCCTCTACAGCGGTGTGCTCCACAGCGGCAGCCACGTCATGAACTCGACCAAGGATCGCAAGGAGCGCATCGGACGCATCCTGCAGATGCATGCGAACCACCGTGAGGACAAGGAAGCCGCGTACACGGGCGACATCGTGGCCGTGGTCGGCCTGAAGCATTCGACGACCGGCGACACGATCTGTGACCCGGACGACCCCGTCGTGCTCGAGAACATCACGTTCCCCACGCCGGTGATCTCTGTGGCCGTCGAGCCGAAGACCAAGGCCGACCAGGACAAGCTCGGCAATGGCCTGATGAAGCTGTCCGACGAGGACCCGACCTTCGTCGTGAAGTACGACGACGAGACCGGCCAGACCGTGATCTCCGGCATGGGCGAGCTGCACCTCGACATCATCGTCGACCGGCTCAAGCGCGAGTTCTCGGTCGACGCCAACGTCGGCAAGCCCCAGGTCGCCTACCGGGAGACGGTCCGCAAGCAGGCTCACAAGGTGGAGATGCGCTTCGTGCGTCAGACCGGCGGCAAGGGACAGTTCGCACACGTCGTGATCGATCTCGAGCCGACCGGCCCAGGGGGCGGCTACGAGTTCATCAACAAGATCGTGGGCGGCAAGATCCCGCGGGAGTACATCCCGGCGGTCGACCAGGGCATCCAGGAAGCGCTCGACAACGGCATCATGGCCGGCTACCCGATGGTCGACGTGCGTGCCACGCTGACCGACGGCTCGTTCCACGAGGTGGACTCGAGCGAGATGGCCTTCAAGATCGCGGGGTCCATGGCCGTGAAGGATGCCGCGCGCAAGGCCGACCCGGTCCTGCTCGAGCCCGTGATGGAGTACGAGGTCACGACGCCCGAGGAGTTCATCGGCGACGTGATGGGTGATGTCACCGCGCGCCGCGGGCGCATCGAGAACATCGACGAGCGCAGTGGCCAGAAGGTCGTGCGGGTGGTCGTGCCGCTGGCCGAGCTGTTCGGGTACGCCACCGAGCTCCGGTCGCGTACCCAGGGCCGCGCCGCGCACAGCCCGATGCAGCTGCACGCGTACCACGAGGTGCCGGCGCAGATCGCGAAGGAGATCGTCGCCCGGATCATGGGCGAGTAGGGCCACGAGGGGGAGGATCGAGATGTCGAAGCAGAAGTTCGAGCGGACGAAGCCACACGTGAACATCGGCACGATGGGCCACATCGACCACGGCAAGACCACGTTGACCGCGGCCATCACCAAGCGCCAGGCCGACAAGGGCCTCGCCCAGTTCACCCCGTTCGACGAGATCGACAAGGCTCCGGAGGAGCGCGAGCGCGGCATCACGATCGCGATCGCCCACGTGGAGTACGAGACCGATGCCCGCCACTACGCCCACGTCGACATGCCCGGGCACGCCGACTACGTGAAGAACATGATCACCGGCGCCGCCCAGGTCGACGGCGCCATCCTGGTCGTTTCTGCGGCCGACGGCCCCATGCCCCAGACCCGCGAGCACGTGCTGCTGGCCCGCCAGGTGGGGGTGCCCTACATCGTGGTGGCCCTCAACAAGTGCGACATGGTCGACGACCCAGAGCTGCTCGAGCTCGTCGAGCTCGAGGTCAGAGAGCTGCTCAGTGGGTACGAGTTCCCCGGCGACGACACCCCGGTCGTGCAGGTGTCCGCCCTGAAGGCGCTCGAGGGCGACGAGACCTGGGTCTCCAAGATCGACGAGCTGATGGAGGCCTGCGACACCTACATCGCCGAGCCCACCCGCGACACCGACAAGCCCTTCCTGATGCCGATCGAGGACGTGTTCTCGATCACCGGCCGCGGCACGGTCGTCACCGGCCGGGTCGAACAAGGCACGCTCGCCAAGATGAGCGAGATCGAGATCGTCGGCATCCGCGACACCCGCAAGACGACGGCCACCGACCTCGAGATGTTCCGCAAGCTCCTCGACGAGGTCGTGGCCGGTGACAACGTCGGCATCCTGCTCAGAGGCATCGACAAGGAAGACGTCGAGCGCGGCCAGGTGCTCGCCGCTCCGGGCTCGATCACCCCGCACACGAACTTCAAGGGCCAGGTCTACATCTTGAGCAAGGACGAGGGAGGCCGCCACACGCCCTTCTTCAACGGCTACCGTCCCCAGTTCTACTTCCGCACCACCGACGTCACCGGCTCGGCGGCCCTCCCCGACGGCGTGGAGATGGTGATGCCCGGTGACAACGTGGAGATGACGGTCGAGCTCATCGCCCCCATCGCCATGGAAGAGGGCCTGCGCTTCGCGATCCGCGAGGGCGGACGCACCGTCGGCGCAGGCCGCGTGACCGAGATCGTCAAGTAGTAGTCCAGTCGAGACTAGACACCCCCAACAGCGAACGACCGACGAGAGGCGCGACGACCGTGGCAGGACCCAAGATCCGCATCAAGCTCCGGGCCTACGACCACCGTATGCTCGACGTCGCCGCGCGCGACATCGTCGAGCACGTGACGCGCACCGGTGCCAAGGTCGTGGGGCCCGTGCCGTTGCCGACCGAGCGTGCGATCTACACGGTCATCCGCTCTCCGCACAAGTACAAGGACTCACGTGAGCACTTCCAGATGCTCACCCATAAACGATTGATCGACATCGTCGACGCGACCTCCAAGACGGTCCAGGAGCTTCAGCGCCTGAACCTGTCCGCCGGGGTCGACATCGAGATCAAGCTCTAAGAGGACCAGATGACCACCGACTCCAACGTGAAGGGCATCCTGGGCACGAAGCTCGGCATGACCCAGATCTTCGACGAAACCCGTGCGGTGCCGGTCACCGTGATCCAGGCCGGGCCGTGTGTGGTCGCCCAGGTCAAGACCGAGGAACGCGACGGGTACGACGCCGTGCAGCTCGCCTTCGGCGAGATCCGCGCGAACCGGGTCACGAAGCCGATGAAGGGCCACTACGACGCGAGCTCCGCCGAGCCTCGGCGGCATCTGGTGGAGCTCCGCACGGCCGACGCCTCGTCGTACGAGCCCGGGCAGGAGATACGGGCCGACGTCTTCTCGGCGGGCGACGTCGTCGACGTCGTAGGCGTGAGCAAGGGCAAGGGTTTCGCGGGCGTCATGAAGCGCCACGGGTTCGGTGGGCTCAAGGCGAGCCACGGCACGCACCGTGTGCACCGGGCGCCGGGAGCGATCGGCGCATGCGCCACGCCGAGCCGGGTGTTCAAGGGCATGCGTATGGCGGGCCAGCAGGGCAACGCGCGGGTCACCGTGCTGAACCTGCAGGTGGTGCAGGCCGACGCAGGTCGCAACCTGCTGCTCGTGCGCGGCGCGGTGCCGGGCCCCGAAGGCGGCCTCGTCATGGTTCGGTCTGCGGTCAAGTCACCGGCGGCGAAGGGTGCCTGAGATGGCGACGACGATCGACGTGCACGACGCGCAGGGCAAGAAGGCCGGGTCGCGCGAGCTCGCCCCTGGCATCTTCGAGGCACCGGTGAGCGTGCCGCTCATGCACCAGGTCGTCGTGGCCGGGCTCGCGAGCATCCGCGCAGGCACGCACTCGACCAAGACCCGTGGAGACGTGCGCGGCGGCGGCAAGAAGCCGTGGCGGCAGAAGGGCACGGGCCGGGCTCGGCAGGGATCGATCCGCTCGCCCCAGTGGGTGGGTGGCGGCGTCGCGCACGGTCCACACCCTCGTGATCACGCCATGCGCGTCAACAAGAAGATGCGCAAGGGCGCCCTGCGGTCCGCGCTCACCGATGCGGCGCGCAGCGGCAAGCTCGCGATCGTCGCAGAGCTCGAGTTCGACGAGCCGAAGACCAAGCGCGCCACGGCGCTCCTGTCCGCGCTCGACCTCGCCGGCAACGTGCTGCTCGTGCTCGACGCGCCGACCGACGACGGGGTGATCGAGCGGTCCTTCCGCAACCTGGCCGGCGTGAAGACGGCCTACGCGGGCGGTCTCGGCACCTACGACGTCTTGTGGGCCGATCGCGTGCTGCTCACGGGGGCCGCGCTCGACGTGCTCGAAGGCTCCGACCAGGCCGAGGCGGGTGACGCGTCGTGAAGTCGCACCGTGACGTCATCGTTCGCCCGATCGTGTCGGAGAAGTCCTACGCCGGCCTCGAGCGCAACACCTACACGTTCCTGGTCGACAAGCGGGCGAACAAGACCGAGATCAAGGAAGCCGTGCAGGCGATCTGGGAGGTGCGGGTCACCTCCGTCAACACGCTCCACCGCCGCGGCAAGGTGAAGCGCCGCGGGTACACCAAGGGCAAGCGTCCCGACGAGAAGCGCGCCGTCGTCACCCTCGCCGAGGGCGACTCGATCGAGATCTTCGAGGGTGGATGAGCATGGCCGTTCGCAAGCACAAGCCCACGACGCCCGGCCGACGCGGATCGAGCGTCTCGTCGTTCGATGAGATCACGCGCGCGACCCCCGAGAAGTCGCTGCTCGAGAAGAAGCACCGCAGGGCCGGGCGCAACGTGCACGGGCGGATCACCGCACGGCACCAAGGAGGCGGTACCAAGCAGCGCTACCGCGTGGTGGACTTCAAGCGGAACAAGGACGGCGTGCCCGCCAGGGTCGCCCACATCGAGTACGACCCCAACCGCAGCGCACGGATCGCCCTGCTCCACTACGCCGACGGCGAGAAGCGCTACATCCTCGCGCCGCAGGGCGTGCGTCAGGGCGACCGCCTCGTGAGCGGACCCGATGCCGAGATCCGTCCCGGCAACGCGCTTCCGCTGCGCAACATCCCGGTCGGCACCGTGGTGCACGCGATCGAGCTGAAGCCCGGCGCGGGCGCCAAGCTCGCTCGGTCGGCGGGGGCGAGCGTGCAGGTCATGGCCAAGGAAGGCTCGATGGCCACGGTGCGGCTCCCGTCGGGGGAGACCCGCCTCGTGCCCGCAGCGTCCAAGGCCACGGTGGGCACGGTCGGCAACCCCGAGCACGAGCTCATCTCGCTCGGCAAGGCGGGGCGGGCGCGTTGGAAGAACAGGCGCCCGAGCGTGCGCGGCGTGGCGATGAATCCTGTCGACCATCCGCTCGGTGGGGGAGAGGGCAAGTCCTCGGGTGGGCGCCATCCCACCTCGCCGTGGGGGAAGAAGGAAGGACGGACGCGCAGGAAGAACAAGGCGTCGAACAAGTACATCGTCCGTCGTCGTGGGAAGGGGCGTGGCTGATGCCCAGGTCGGTCAAGAAGGGTGCGTTCGTCGATGAGCACCTCATGGTCAAGATCGTCGACATGAACAAGCGTGGCGACAAGCGTGTGACCAAGACGTGGTCCCGGCGATCCACGATCGTGCCCGAGATGCTGGGACACACGATCGCCGTGCACGATGGACGCAAGCACGTGCCGATCTTCATCTCGGAGTCGATGGTGGGGCACAAGCTCGGTGAGTTCGCGCCGACGCGAACCTTCCGCTCGCACGCGCGCGACGAGCGGCGCACGGGGGTCAGGTAGGTGGAAGCCCGCGCCAGCATGAAGTACGTGCGCACGTCGCCGCGGAAGATGCGGCGCGTGATCGACATGATCCGCGGCCAGCACGTGGCCGAGGCTCGCCGCATCCTGCGTTTCTCACCGCTCGGGCCGACGCCCGAGGTCGAGAAGCTCCTGAGCTCAGCGATCGCGAACGCCGAGCAGCAGCCCGGCGTGATCGCGGAGAACCTCACGGTGGCGCGCGCGTGGGTCGACGAAGGGCCGACGCTGCGGCGCTATCGGCCGCGGGCCTACGGCCGCGCGACCAGGGTGCGCAAGCGCACCTCGCACGTGACGCTCGTGGTGGCGACGATGGGAGAGGATCGCTAGTGGGTCACAAGGTCAACCCGTACGGGTTCAGGCTGGGGGTCATCTACCCCTGGAAATCCAACTGGTACGCCGGCAGGCGCGAGTACGCCACGCAGGTGCACGAGGACATCTGGATCCGCAAGCACATCCGGTCACGCCTGTCGAGGGCCGGCATCAGCTCCATCGATATCGAGCGCAAGGGCGACCAGATCTGGGTCTTCATCCGCACGGCCCGCCCCGGCATCGTGATCGGACGCAAGGGCGCGGAGGTCGACCGGCTGCGGAAGGACGTCGAGCGCTACACGAAGAAGCGGGTCGACGTGAAGGTCGAAGACATGAACCAGGCCGCGAGCGAGTCGCGACCGGAGACCGACGCCACCTTGCTCGCCCAGGGGGTGGCCGAGCAGCTCGCGGGCCGCGTGGCCTTCCGGCGCGCGATGCGCCGGGCGGTGCAGACGGCCATGCGCTCGGGCGCGCTCGGTGTGCGCGTGGCGACCGGGGGCCGCCTCGGTGGGTCGGAGATGGGGCGCCGCGAGTGGTATCGCGAGGGCCGGGTGCCCCTGCACACGCTTCGGGCGAAGGTCGACTTCGGCACCGCCGAGGCCAAGACGACGTTCGGCGTCGTCGGCGTGAAGGTCTGGGTCTACCACGGAGACGAGGTTCCTCACCGCGAGCAGCAGACGGAACGCGCGCTGGCCAGGGCGCACGCCTCCGCTCAGCAGGTCGACGCCTCTGGCAGGGGCGGAGCATCGCCGGCGCCTGCCGCGGAGCCGACGCCACCTGCCGCGCCGCCCCCAGCCGAGGCCGAGGCAGCGCCGCCCCCACCCGAGCCATCGCCGGCCGCGCCCGAGGCGGGGGCCACGCCCGGCGTCGCCGGAACGACCACGCCACCCACGCCGGCCGACGATGATGTGCCCGCCTCCGCCGCCTCGGATGAGGGAGGCGAGGGCTGATGCTGGCACCGAAGAAGGTCAAGCATCGCAAGGTGCATCGTGGTCACCGTCGCGGCATGGCCAAGGGAGGCACCGAGGTCACCTTCGGCGACTACGGACTCGTGGCGCTCGAGGGCGCCTGGATCACCAACCGCCAGATCGAGTCCGCCCGTGTCGCGATCACGCGTCACATCCGTCGAGGCGGCAAGGTGTGGATCAACATCTTCCCGGACAAGTCGGTGACCAAGAAGCCGGCCGAGACCCGCATGGGCTCGGGCAAGGGCAACCCAGAGGGCTGGGTGGCGGTGGTCAAGCCCGGGTCGCGTCATGTTCGAACTCGCCGGGGTGCCGGAGTCGCTCGCCCGCGAGGCGATGAAGCGCGCGCAGCACAAGCTGCCGATCAAGACCAAGTTCATCACGAGGGACGGGGAGTAGCGCGATGCCGAGCAAGGCCGCCGAGCTGCGAGGGCTGCCCGACGACGAGCTGTTGGCGCGCGTCGATGGCGCCAAGGAGGAGCTGTTCAACCTGCGCTTCCAGCAGGCCACCGGGCAGCTCGACAACCCCGCCCGCATCAGGGAGGTGCGCCACGACGTGGCACGCATCGCGACGGTGCTCCGTGAACGCGAGATCGAGGCCGAGCACGGCGCCACCGGGCCTGCGGGCGGCGAGGAGGAACGATGAGCGACGTGCATGAGGCGACGACGGCTCTCGAGCGGGGCCGGCGCAAGGTCCGCACCGGGGTGGTCATCTCCGACAAGATGGACAAGACCGTGCTGGTGCGCATCGACCGCAAGGTGACGCATCCGCTCTACCGCAAGACGGTGCGGCGCTCGTCGAAGCTCGCGGCGCACGACGAGCAGAACGAGGTGCACGTGGGCGACACGGTCCGCGTGATGGAGACGCGCCCGATCTCCAAGAGCAAGCGGTGGCGCGTGGTCGAGATCGTCGAACGGGCGAAGTGAGCAGCGGCAGGCAACGCAACGGCACGATGGCGAGGAGCCGGCGGTGATCCAACAGGAAACGCGCTGCAAGGTCGCGGACAACACGGGGGCCAAGGAGGTCCTCTGTATCCGCGTGCTGGGCGGCTCGGGGCGCCGGTACGCGGGCGTCGGCGACATGATCGTCGGCACCGTCAAAGATGCCCTTCCCGGCGGCGGCGTGAAGAAGGGCGAGGTCGTCAGGGCCGTCGTCGTGCGCACCGCGAAGGAGCGGCGCCGCTCCGACGGCTCGTACATCCGCTTCGACGACAACGCCGTCGTGATCATCAACGACCAGCGGAACCCACGAGGCACCCGCATCTTCGGGCCGGTGGCCAGGGAGCTGCGTGAGAAGCGGTTCATGAAGATCATCTCGCTCGCACCGGAGGTGCTGTAGCCGATGCCAGGCGTCGACATCAAGAGAGACGACACGGTCCGCGTGATGGCCGGCAAGGACCGCGGCAAGGAAGGTCGCGTGGTTCGGGTCATGCCCACCGAGGGGCGCGTCATGGTCGACGGCGTGGCGCTCGCGAAGCGGCATCAGCGCGCCGCCGGACGGGCGAGCGGGTCGAGCCAAGCGATCCAACAGGGGGGCATCATCGACGTGGAGACGTTCATCGACATCTCCAACGTGCAGCCGGTCTGTCCGAGCTGCGGCAAGCCGACCCGCGTCGGCCACCGCATCGAGAACGACGGCACCAAGGTACGCATCTGCCGCAAGTGTGAGGCCGAGCTATGAGCGAGCGATACACGCCCAGGATGAAGCAGCGGTTCCGTGAGGAGCTCGTGCCGAAGCTGCGGTCCGAGCTCGGGCTCGTCAACGTGATGCAGGTGCCCCGCCTCGACAAGATCGTGGTGAACATGGGCATCGGCGACGCCGTGAAGGACGCCCGTCTGCTCGAGGCAGCCGTCGACGACCTGACGATCATCACCGGTCAGAAGCCGGTGGTGACCAAGGCCCGGAAGTCGATCGCCGGGTTCAAGCTGCGTGAGGGCATGCCGATCGGGGCCAAGGTCACGTTGCGGGGCGACCGCATGTGGGAGTTCTACGACCGGCTGGTCTCGCTCGCACTGCCGCGCATCCGCGACTTCCGCGGCATGGGCCCGAGATCGTTCGACGGCCACGGCAACTACACGATGGGCGTGACCGAGCAGCTGATCTTCCCCGAGATCGACTACGACAAGGTGGCCCAGGTCAGGGGCATGGACATCACGATCGTGACGACCGCGACGACCGACGACGAGGCACGCAGCCTGCTGGTCGCGCTCGGGTTCCCCTTCGCGGGGCTCGAGCAGGTGGCGCAGGCGGGCTAGGAGAACACACATGGCCAAGAAGGCACTCAAGAACAAGCAGCAGCGCCAGCCGAAGTTCCGCGTGCGCGCCTACACGCGATGCCAGCGCTGCGGGCGCGCCCGGGCCGTCTACAAGCGGTTCCTGCTGTGCCGCATCTGCTTCCGCGAGCTGGCGCACGCGGGCGAGCTCCCGGGGGTGACGAAGGCATCATGGTGACCAAGGAGCGGCGGTTCTCGAGCAACGTGACCGACCCGGTCGCCGACCTGCTCACGCGCATCCGCAACGCGAACCTCGCCTACAAGGACGACCTGGCGGTGCCGGTCTCGAAGGTGAACGGCGCCGTGCTCGGCATCCTCGAGGCGGAGGGTTACATCGACGGGTTCGAGCGCGAGGGCGAGGGCGTGCACCAGGCGTTCCGTGTGCGGCTGAAGTACGACCGCAAGCGGCAGCGTACGATCAGTGGCATCAAGCGCGTGTCGACGCCCGGCAGGCGCGTGTACACCGGGCGCGACAAGCTTCCGAGGGTGCTCGGCGGGCTCGGGATCGCGATCGTCTCCACGTCGCACGGCGTGATGACCGACAAGGAAGCGTCCCGCAAGGGCATCGGCGGCGAGGTGCTCGCTCACGTCTGGTGAGCGAGCATCGGGGCGCCAGACGAGAAGGAACGGACACGATGAGTCGGATCGGGAAGCAGCCAATCGAGATCCCCAACGGGGTCGAGATCAGCGTGGGCGAGGGCAACGTGGTCACGGTCAAGGGTCCCCGCGGCGAGCTCGCCCAGCCGATGCACGCGAACATGACGATCGTCGTCGATGGCGGGGTCGCGAAGGTCGAGCGCCCCGACGATCAGGGGTTCAACCGGGGCCTCCACGGCCTGACCCGCTCCTTGCTCGCCAACATGGTCGAAGGCGTCACCAAGGGGTTCGAGAAGAAGCTCGAGATCGTCGGCGTCGGGTACCGCGCGGCCATGAAGGGCAGCGACATCGAGGTGCAGGCCGGCTTCTCGCATCCGGTGCTCGTGCCGGCACCCGAGGGTGTCGAGTTCGACGTGCCCGCGCCGACGCAGATCGTCGTGCGAGGCAACGACAAGCAGGCGGTCGGTGAGATCGCCGCCAAGATCCGGAAGATCCGCAAGCCCGAGCCGTACAAGGGCAAGGGCATCCGGTACGAGGGTGAGTACGTGCGCAAGAAGGCCGGCAAGGCCGCGAAGACGGGTGCTGCATGATGGCGAAGCACGAGCGAGCAGCGGCGCGCGAGCGCAGGCATGCGCGTGTGCGCAAGAAGATCGCGGGCGACGGCTCGCGTCCCCGCCTCGCGGTCTATCGGTCGAACAGGTTCATCTACGCTCAGCTGATCGACGACGTCGCCGCTCGTACGCTCGCCCAGGCCAGCGACCGCGAGGTGACCGGCGACGACAAGACATCGCGCGCGAAGGCAACCGGCGAGCTGCTCGCCAGCCGCGCGAAGCAGGCCGGCATCGAGCGCGCCGTCTTCGACCGGGGAGGGCGGCTGTACCACGGCCGCGTCGCCGCGCTCGCCGACGGTGCGCGCGAGGGAGGACTCCAGATCTGACATGAGCAGGCGATACGACTCCAACCAGTCCGACAGGAGCCCGTTCGAGGAACGGGTCATCTCGATCAACCGTGTGGCCAAGGTGGTCAAGGGCGGCCGGCGGTTCTCCTTCGCCGCGCTCGTCGTCGTCGGCGACGGCGCGGGTCGCGTCGGCTTGGGCTACGGCAAGGCCAAGGAGGTACCGGCAGCGATCGCGAAGGGCGTCGAGGAAGCCCGCAAGCGCATGTTCGACGTGCCCATGATGGGCACGACGATCCCTCACGAGGTCATGGGTGAGGCAGGCGCCGGTGTGGTGATGCTCAAGCCCGCCGCGCCGGGAACCGGCGTCATCGCCGGAGGGCCGGTGCGGGCGCTCGTCGAGGCGGCCGGCATCAAGGACATCCTGTCGAAGTCACTCGGGAGCTCGAACCAGATCAACATCGTCAAGGCGGCGGTGGCCGGGCTCCGGTCGCTCAGGCGTCCGCAGCAGGTCGCAGCGCTGCGGGGACGCGATGTGCACGAGGTCGCACCCAAGCCCATGCTCGAAGCCGTCGCCGCCGCCGAGGTGCGCCTGCAGGCGGCACGCACGGCGGCGCTCGAGGATGTCTACTCCGATCAGCCGTCGCGCGATCAGCGTCGCGGGCAAGGGCCGAGAGGGGGCAGGCGATGAGCCTCCTCAAGGTGACACAGGTGCGAAGCGTGATCGACCGGCCCCGCGATCAGAAGGACACCGTGCGGCGGCTGGGGTTGCATCGCATCAACGACTCCGTCGTCAAGGCCGATCGTCCCGAGATCAGAGGCATGATCGGCAAGGTGCGCCACCTCGTCACCGTCGAAGAGGTCGACGACGCCGGCGACGCCTGAGCGTCGTATCGAAGCGTCGAGAGTCGGAGAGGAAGACACCGATGAAGCTCCACCATCTGAAGCCGGCCGAGGGTGCGAAGAAGGAACGCAAGCGTGTCGGACGCGGCCGGGCGGGCGTGCGGGGCAAGACGGCCGGTCGGGGGACCAAGGGAACGGGTGCGCGCAAGAACGTGCCGGCCTGGTTCGAGGGTGGCCAGATGCCGCTGCAGCGCCGGGTGCCCAAGCTCAAGGGATTCACCAACGTGAACCGCGTCGAGTACGCCGTCGTGAACGTCGAGGTGCTCTCGAAGTACTACCGCAGCGGCGATGTCACGCCCGATGCCCTGGCCGCACACGGTCTCGTGCACAAAGGCATGCCCGTGAAGGTGCTCGCGCGCGGCGACCTCGACCACGCGCTCACGGTGAAGGCGCACGCCTTCTCGAAAGCGGCCAAGGCGAAGATCGAGCAGGCCGGCGGACGCGCCGAGCTCATCGAGCCGTAGGTGCGGGGGTACGATAGACGCCCGTGCTGAAAGCTTTCCTCAACGCGTTCCGGCTTCCGGACCTCCGTAACAAGATCCTCTTCACGCTGTTCATCATCGCCGTGTACCGGTTCGGGTCCTACGTGCCGGTGCCGGTGGTCGACTTCGCACGCATCCGCGACGCACTCGAAGCGGGCGAGGGCGGCTTCCTGCAGCTGATCAACCTGTTCTCGGGCGGCGCGCTCGGACAGATGGCCGTGTTCGGGCTGGGGATCATGCCGTACATCACGAGCTCGATCATCATGCAGCTGCTCACCGTCGTGATCCCGAAGCTGCAGACCTTGCAGGACCAGGGCGAGGTCGGGGTCAAGAAGATCAACCAGTACACGCGCTACGTCACCGTGGTGCTCGCGATCCTGCAATCGACGGGCATCGTGTTCCTGTTCCATTCCGGGCAGACGGGCCTGCCCGACCCGTTCCCCGCCGGCACGTTCACGCCGCCCAACATCGCGTTGATCGTGCTCACCCTCACCGCGGGCACCGCGATGATCATGTGGCTCGGCGAGCTCATCACCCAGCGCGGTGTCGGCAACGGCATGTCCATCTTGATCTTCACGAGCGTCATCGCGTCGCTGCCCGGCCAAGGCGATGCCATCCTGCGGCAGGGCGGCAACTTCAAGTTCGCCGTGATCATGCTGATCGGACTCGGCATCGTCGTGGCCGTGGTGTTCATGGACCAGGGGCAGCGGCGCATCCCGATCCAGTACGCCAAGCGCATCGTGGGGCGGAAGATGACGACCGGCGGCAGCACCTATCTGCCGCTCAAGGTCAACCAGGCGGGCGTGATCCCGATCATCTTCGCGACCTCGGTGATGTACATGCCCGTGCTGCTCGGGAGCATCGTCCCGTGGGCGGGGTTCCAGGGGTTCGTCGAGCGCTACCTGAACGCCAACAACCCGACCTACGTCTACATGGTCGTGCTCGCGGCGATGATCGTGTTCTTCGCGTACTTCTACACGGCGATCAGCTTCGATCCGGTGAAGCAGGCCGACAACCTGCGCAAGCAGGGCGGCTTCATCCCCGGCATCAGGCCGGGTGCACCCACCGCCACCTACCTCAACGACATCCTCGTACGCATCACGCTGCCGGGCGCGCTCTTCCTGGCCGCGATCGCACTGGTCCCGACCATCGTGCTCCGCATCTGGGACTTCCAACAGTTCCCGTTCGGCGGTACATCGGTGCTCATCGCGGTCGGGGTCGCACTCGAGACGATGAAACAGATCGAGTCGCAGCTGCTGATGCGGCACTACGAGGGTTTCCTGAAGTAGGCGCCGATGCGGCTGGTGCTGCTCGGACCCCCGGGGGCTGGCAAGGGAACGCAGGCCCAGCAGTTGATCGAACGCTTCGACATCCCGCAGATCTCGACCGGCGACATCCTGCGTGAGCACGTGCAGCGGGGTTCGGGGCTCGGCATCATGGCGCGCGCCTACATGGACCGAGGTGAGTACGTGCCCGACGAACTGGTGGTGCGCATGGTCATGGACCGGCTCGCGATGCCCGACGCCGAGCCCGGATTCATCCTCGACGGCTTCCCGCGCACGGTGCCGCAGGCCGATGCCCTGGAAGCTGCCCTCGAGCAGGTCGAGCGGCCCCTCACGGCCGTGCTGAAGTTCGCGATCAGCGACGACATGGCCGTGCGACGCCTGCTGAACCGGTGGACCTGCCCGGCGTGCAAGCGAACCTACAACCTGGAGTTCAAGCCTCCTCTCAACGATCGTGTCTGCGACGCCGACGGCACGGCGCTCGAACGGCGATCCGACGACGACGAGCTCACCGTGCGCCGGCGGCTGGCGCTGTACCGCGAGCAGACCGCACCGCTCGAGGCCTTCTATCGCGAACGGAAGCTCCTGCTCGAGATCGACGCCGAGGCCCGCGAGGGGCAGGTCGCCGACCGCACGGTCGCCGCGCTGGAGACGGTGACGTGATCATCCGGAAATCGCCCCAGGAGCTCGAGCGCATGCGCCGCGCGGGACGCATCGTGGCGAGCACGATCTCGACGATGCTCGAGGCCGTGCGCCCGGGTGCGACCACGGCCGACCTCGATCGCGTGGCGGAGTCATGGATCCGCGACCAGCAGGCGGTGCCGTCGTTCAAGGGCTACCGGGGCACGTACCCGGCAACGATCTGTGCCTCGATCGACGACGAGATCGTGCACGGCATCCCGTCGGCCGAGCGCACGCTTCGGGAGGGTCAGCTCCTCTCACTCGACGTCGGCGCCATCTGGGAAGGGTTCCACGCCGACTCGGCGGTGAGCGTGTTCGTCGGCGGCGTCTCCCCGAGTGACGAGGCCGCGAGGCTCATGAAGACCACCGAGGAAGCCATGTACGCCGGCATCGCCGCGGTGCAGCCCGGGGGCCGTCTCTCCGACATCGGTCATGCGATCGAATCCGTCGCGGAACCCGCCGGCCTCGGCATCGTGCGGGAGTACGGGGGGCACGGCATCGGTCGTGCGATGCACGAGGACCCGTTCATCCAGAACTGGGGTCCCCCGGGTCGCGGACCCGGCCTGCGACCCGGTCTGGTGGTCGCGATCGAGCCGATGCTGATGCTCGGCGACGAGCGCACGCGCCTGATGGACGACGGATGGACCGTGGTGACCGCCGACGGCTCGTTGGCCGCCCACTTCGAGCACACGGTGGCCATCACCGAGCACGGTCCGGAGGTGCTCACATCCCGCGATCGGTGAGTCCGTGGACGTTCTCGCTGGTCGCCGCCTATACTGACCCCTCGCCCCTCCCGGAGGGTGTCGTTGCACGCCCCGGGTGCCCGGGCGAGCACCCGTTCGAGAGGGAACCGCTGGAGCGTGCCGAAGAAGGATGCGATCGAGGTCGAGGGAACGGTGATCGAGCCGTTGCCCAACGCCATGTTCCGCGTGGAGCTCGAGAACGGACACAAGGTATTGGCACACATCTCGGGGAAGATGCGCATGCACTACATCCGCATCCTCCCCGGAGACAGGGTGCTCGTGGAGCTGTCACCGTACGACCTCACGCGAGGCCGCGTGGTGTACCGCTACAAGTAGGGCCGGGGATCGGGTGATCGGCAGATGAAGGTGCGACCGAGCGTCAAGAGGATCTGCGACCGATGCAGGGTGATCCGGCGTCGGGGCACCATCCTGGTGATCTGCACGAACCCACGGCACAAGCAGCGTCAAGGCTAGCCCGAACACGAGGGAGCACGAATCGTATGGCTCGGATCGCAGGCGTCGACCTTCCGCGAGACAAGCGTCTCGACATCGCGTTGACCTACATCTATGGCGTGGGTGATCCCGGAGCGAGGGCGATCGTGAAGGGAAGCGGGGTCGACGGGGCGACCAAGGTCCGTGATCTCTCAGAGGACGAGGTGCTCAAGATCCGGGCCTACATCGACGCCAACCACAAGGTCGAGGGCGACCTCCGTCGTGAGGTCGCGCAGGACATCAAGCGCAAGGTCGAGATCGGCTGCTACCAGGGCATCCGCCATCGCAGGGCCCTGCCGGTACGAGGACAGCGCACGCACACGAACGCCCGAACCCGCAAGGGTCCGAAGAAGGCGATCGCCGGCAAGAAGAAGGCGACGAAGAAGTAGCGCCGACGAACGAGCAGGGAGCCGGAACGCATGGCGAAGCCCAAGGTGAAGAAGACGAAGCGCCGCGAGAAGAAGCACGTGGTGCACGGCCAGGCCCACATCACATCGACCTTCAACAACACGATCGTGACGATCACCGATCTGCAGGGCAACACGGTCTCGTGGGCGAGCGCCGGCAACGTCGGCTTCAAGGGCTCGCGGAAGTCGACGCCGTTCGCGGCCCAGCTGGCGGCCGAGAAGGCCGCGCGCTCCGCCCAGGAGCACGGTCTGCAGAAGGTCGACGTCTTCGTCAAAGGCCCGGGTTCGGGCCGGGAGACCGCGATCCGTTCGCTCGCGGCGGCCGGGCTCGAGGTCACGGGCATCCAGGACGTCACGCCGGTGCCGCACAACGGCTGCCGGCCGCGGAAGCGTCGGCGCGTCTGACGCAGGTCATCACCCACGGCGAACTCGCCGTGGCACAACGACGCGGGGTAGGAATGGTTGATCCCCCGCCGAAGGAGGGAACCACCGCATGTTCATCGTCGCGAGGCCTCAGATCTCCGAGGACGTCGTCTCGCCGGTCCGGTCGCGGTTCGCGATCGAGCCGCTCGAGCCGGGATTCGGCTACACGGTCGGCAACTCGCTCCGCCGCACGCTGCTCTCGTCGATCCCCGGCGCCGCCATCTCATCGGTGCGCATCGACGGAGTGCTCCACGAGTTCTCGACGATCCCGAAGGTCACCGAGGACGTCACCGATATCATCCTGAACCTCAAGGAGCTGGTAGCCCGTTCGGAGCTCGAGGAGCCGACGACGGTCTACCTCAAGGCCAAAGGGCCGGGCGAGGTGACGGCCGGTGACATCGCGCCCCCGGCCGGTGTGGAGATCCTGAACCCCGAGCTGCACATCGCGACCCTCGGCAAGGGTGCCAGCATCGAGATGGAGATGACCGTGGAGCGCGGCGTCGGATATCGCATGGCCGACAAGAACAAGAAGCCCCGCGATCCCATCGGCGTGATCCCGGTCGACTCGATCTTCTCTCCCGTGCGCAAGGTGAGCTACGCGGTGGAGAACACCCGCGTCGAGCAGATGACCGACCGCGACCGCCTCATCCTCGATGTCGAGACCAACGGTTCCATCACGCCTCGCGAGGCGGTGGCATCGGCGGGCGGCACGCTGCTCGAGCTCGTCACGCTCTTCAGCGAGCTGGCCGAGGCGGCGAGCGTGACGGTCGGGCCTGCCGAGGACGACGAGGTGCCCGGTGACTTCGGCATCACGATCGAGGAGCTGAACCTCTCCGTGCGCTCCTACAACTGCCTGAAGCGAGAGGGCATCAACGCCGTCGGCGATCTCGTGCAGAAGAGCGAGTCCGAGCTCATGGACATCCGCAACTTCGGCCAGAAGTCGATCGACGAGGTGAAGGCCAAGCTCGAGGAGCTCGGCCTCGGACTCCGGGAGGAGTGAGCGGTGCCGGCTCCCAAGAAGGGACCTCGACTCGGCTCGAATCCGGGGCATCAGCGGCTGCTGCTCTCGACCCTGGCGGCGCAGCTGTTCACCCACGAGGCGATCGACACCACCGAGGCCAAGGCGAAGGCGCTCCGGCCCTACGCCGAGAAGCTCATCACCAAGGCGAAGCGGGGTGACCTCGCGGCTCGTCGTGACGTGCTCAAGGTCATCACCGATCGAGACGTGGTGGCGCGGCTCTTCCACGAGATCGGCCCTCGTTTCGAAGGGCGCGACGGTGGCTACACGCGCATCCTGAAGCTCGGCCCCCGCAAGGGCGATGCGGCGCCGATGGCGCGCATCGAGCTCGTGGAACGGGAAGCGTAGAGCGCCCGACGGAACCCAGCGACGCCTGAGTGAGGCCGGGGCATGGCCCCGGCCTCACTCGTTCCCGAGGCCTGCACGAACCCTGATGACGTCGCTGGGATACCAGCCCATCGCCTCGCTGCCCATGAGCACCCGGTAGCGACCCGGTTCCAGACCAACCGGCAACGTCACGCTGTGCTTCACGGCGAACGTCGCGGGGGAGGCATCGACCCCGGAGGCCAGCTCGATGCGGGGGCCCTCCGTCACGGACACGACCACGATCCGCAGGTTCCGCGCGGGTGGCGAGGGTCCGCCCCCGGTGCATGTCTGCTTCCCGAGGCATCCAACGCTGCACGAGATCACATCGTTGCACTCGGTGGCCCAGAAGTGGCCTCGCACGGTGAGCGAAACCCCTGGCGCAGCCACCCGGGCGACTCGAACATCGGGTGCAGCGCACGAAGCCTGGCTCGACACCGAGAACGTGCCGAGCACCGCCGCGCTGCTCGCGATGGCAAGGAGGATCCGCAGGCCGAGTCGCATGCGTGAGCGAGTCTACGCCGGGCATACTCCTGCCATGCCCTCCGAACGGACGATCCGGATGCTCATCGCCTACGACGGGTCGGGTTTCCGTGGGTGGGCCGCTCAGCGTGACGGGCACCTCCGCACGGTGGAAGGAGTCGTGACCGAGGTGCTCGCCGCCGTGCTGGGTTCGCCGGTGAAGCTCTCGGTTGCCGGGCGCACCGACGCCGGGGTGCACGCCCGTGGGCAGGTGGCATCGTTCGTGACGTCCGCGACCCGAGCGATGCCGGCCATCAGAGCTGCGCTGAACGGCCGGCTCGCGCCCGAGGTGGTGGTGCGGTCGATCGCACGCGCGCCGTCCGGTTTCGACGCGCGTTCGTCGGCGTCGGCGCGCGAGTACCGGTACCGGGTCGACGTCGGCGACGTCCCCGACCCGTTCACCGCCTCGTGGGTCTGGCACCTCCCGTGCGAGCCGGACCTTCGAGCCATGCGGGCTGCCGCGCAGCACCTGATCGGAGAGCGCGACTTCACCTCGTTCTGCCGCCATCCCGGACCCGGCAGACCCACCGTGCGGGATCTGCAGCGCGTGAGCGTGGTGCGCCGCGGTGAGCGCCTGGAGCTCGGGTTCCGCGCGAACGCGTTCCTGCATCAGATGGTGCGATCACTCACGGGCACGCTCGTCGCGGTCGGCCGAGGCAGGCTCGAGGCGGATGACATCCCGGTGATCCTGGCCGCCCGGGACCGTGCGGCCGCGCGTGACATCGCGCCGCCTCACGGCCTCACCCTCGAACGAGTGGTGTACGGCCGGCGCACGCGAGGCTGACCGGGCACGGAGCGCGGCTCGCTCTTTGACGACCCGAGGAGAGCGCAGGTAGTCTGACCCGTCGCCCGGGATCCTCCTGGCCGATCTCCACGCCCAATGAAGACCTACTCTCCGAAGCCTGAGCACATCGAGCGCAGCTGGTACGTCATCGACGCCGGCGGAAAGGTGCTGGGCAGGGTCGCCTCCGAGGCCGCGGCGCTGTTGCGCGGCAAGCACAAGCCGATCTTCGCCCCCCACATGGACACCGGCGATCACGTGATCATCGTGAACGCCGACCAGGTGGAGCTCACGGGAGGCAAGGAGCTCAAGAAGTTCGCCTACCGGCATTCGGGCTATCCGGGCGGCATCACCGCCACCCGCTACGACGAGCTGATGCGCACACGGCCGGTGTTCGCGGTCGAGAAGGCGGTCAGGGGCATGCTTCCCAAGACCCGGCTGGGGCGGTCGATGATCCGCAAGCTCCACGTGGTGCCGGGACCCGACCATCCGCACGAGGCGCAGAAGCCGGTCGTGTACACGCTCGGTCAGCCCCCGATGTGGCAGGGTCTGCCGGGTTCGACGCAGGCGCCGGCCGGATCATCGAACGCGCCGACCGCCGACGAGACCGAGGAGTGAACCGTTGGCCGTGACCACCGCGACGATCTCGACCGGCCGCCGCAAGGAAGCCGTCGCAAGGGTCCGGCTCGTGCCGGGCTCGGGAGCGTTCGACATCAACGGGCGCCCTCTCGACGAGTACTTCCCCACGCGCGTGCACCGCATGGTCGCCCAGTCGCCGCTGCGCTCGGCCGGTCGCGACCGAGACCTCGATGTGATCGCCACCATCAAAGGGGGCGGGATCAGCGGCCAGGCCGGTGCGATCCGGCTCGGCATCGCACGGGCGTTGATCGATCTCGACCCGGAGCTCCGAGCCCAACTCAAGGCCGAGGGGTTCCTCACCCGTGACGCGCGGGAGAAGGAACGTCGCAAGTACGGCCTGAAGAAGGCCCGCAAGGCCCCGCAGTACTCGAAGCGCTGACCTCCGGGCGTGCCGGGCCTGCGGCCCGCGCCACGTCCACGAAGGAGGCACGCTGATGGTTCGAGAGGTCGCTCCCGGGGTCCGGAGCTGGGCCAGCGAGCTCGACGAGGCGACCCTCGAGCAGGCAGCGCGCACGGCTCGTCTGCCGATCCTCGCTGGGCCGATCGCGCTTATGCCCGACGCACATCTGGGCATGGGCGCCACGATCGGCTCGGTGATCGCTACGGAGTCTGCGGTGATCCCGTCGGCCGTCGGTGTCGACATCGGTTGCGGCATGGCGGCCCGACGACTGGACCTCCGCGTGGAGGATCTTCCCGACGCAGGGCTCGACGGGTGGGTGGACCGGATGCGCGCGGCGGTGCCCGCCGGACTGGGTCGCTGGCACGGCGAGGCATCGCCGGAGGCGATGGCGTGGCTCGCCGACCATCACCCTCCAAGCGGGCTCGATTCGGCTCGGGTGGCTGCGCAGCTCGGCACCCTCGGGTCGGGGAACCACTTCATCGAGCTGGCGCACGACGAGGAGGGGTCGATCTGGATCCTGCTGCATTCCGGTTCGCGGGGTGGCGGCAACCGGCTCGCGACCCGGCACGTCAAGGTGGCCAAGCGGCTCCATCGGGGCCTGGGCACGCAGCTCGAGGACCCCGAGCTCGCCTGGCTGCAGCGTGGCACCCCCGAGTTCGAGGCGTACATCAGAGACCTGGGCTGGGCGCAGTCCTACGCGCGGGCGAACCGGCGCCTGCTGCTGGCGGGCACCCATCGTCAGCTCGAGGCCGAGCTCGGGCGAGCACTGCGCGCCACCGACGAGGTCAACTGCCACCACAACTACACCGAGCTGGAGGAGTTCGCCGGACGCATGCTGTGGATCACCCGCAAGGGCGCGATCCATGCGGGCGTCGGCGCTCGCGGGCTGATCCCGGGGAGCATGGGCCAGCGCTCCTACGTCGTGAGGGGCTTGGGCAACGACGACGCCTATCGATCCTCGTCGCACGGGGCGGGGCGGCGCATGAGCCGGACCCAAGCACGCAAGACGCTGTCGGTCGAGACCCTCGAGCACCAGATGGCCGGGCGATCCTGGCAGGCAGGCGACGCCCTGGCACTGCTCGACGAGCACCCCGACGCCTACAAGTCGCTCGAGCAGGTCATGCGTGATCAGGCAGATCTCGTGGAGGTGGAGCACGAGCTCAGCGCGCTCGCGAACTACAAGGGGATCGAGCGGGTGCGAGGCTCGCGGGGCTGAGCCTCGCCGACGGCATCGACATCGGCATCGGGCGCGAGCGTGTAGCGGCCCGACTGGACCTCGGCGACGATCGTCCGAGCGGCCTGTTCGTGCTCGGCCCGCACCCACACGTACACCGGCCCGGCCCGGTAGGGCCCGTCACCCTCGCCGTTGATCATGGCGTCGATGCCCTCGGCCTCGAGGCGACCGCGCATCATCTCCCCGGCGACGGCGTCGGTGCTCGCGTAGACCCGGACGAGATGATCGCGCATGCGAGCCATCTTCCCACGTCCGGCGGATCTCGATGAGGCACGCCAGGGGACGTATGCATTGACATCCATCGATGGCCTCTGCCATCCTTCCCCTCGGAAACATAGAAGATCATCGATCGATGATGACGAGGAGCGGCGGTGACGACCACAGCATCGGCGATCGGGTCCCCGGCTCAGCGTTGCGTGCCGATCGACCGTGACGGCATGACGCTCCGGGAAGCGGTGACGACCGCGTCGGTCTTCAAGGCGCTCGGCGACCCGCATCGGGTGCGCATCGTGAACATGCTCGCGACGGCCAGGGAGGCCGTCTGCGTCTGCGACCTCACCGGTTTCCTCGGGCTCTCGCAGCCCACGGTGAGCCATCACATGCGCAAGCTGGTCGACGCGGGGCTGCTCGCCAGGGAGCAGCGGGGCGTGTGGGCGTACTACTCGCTCCGCGACGATGCCTTGCGACGGCTCGGATCGGTGCTCGGTTCCGACACGGTCCGAACGGAAGGGGAACGGCGATGAACGAGCTGAGGGATCGGGTGCGCGAGCGGTATGCAGCCGCTGCGAACGCCGTGGCGACGGGGCGCGCCGCCGACGACAACGGGGCCGACATGACCGAGTGCCTCGACGGCTGCGCGCCGGAGCACGGTCTCGGGCTCGCGCTCTACGATGCCGCCTCCCGCGCGGATCTTCCGCAGGACGCGGTGCTCGCAAGCCTCGGGTGCGGCAACCCGACGGTCATCGCCGAGCTCCACGAGGGTGAGACGGTGCTCGATCTCGGATCGGGGGGCGGCATCGACGTGCTGCTGTCGGCTCGACGGGTCGGTCCCTCGGGCATGGCGTTCGGCCTGGACATGACCGAGGAGATGCTCGAGCTGGCGCGCGCCAACGCTGCGGAGGCAGGGGCGAGCAACGTCGAGTTCCTGCAGGGGTTCATCGAGTCGGTGCCGCTGCCGGACGCGAGCGTCGACGTGGTGATCTCGAATTGCGTGATCAACCTGTCGACCGACAAGCCACGCGTCATCGACGAGATGTTCCGCGTGGTGCGGCCGGGGGGACGACTCGGCATCAGCGACGTCGTCGCCGACGATCGCCTCACGCCCGCGGAACGGTCGGCACGCGGTTCCTACGTCGGCTGTATCGCCGGCGCCCTGTCGTTCTCCGAGTACCGGTCGGAGCTCGCACGCGCGGGCTTCGTCGACATCGAGGTCGAGCCTACGCACGAGCTCACCGACGGCATCCACAGCGCCATCGTGCGGGGGGCCAAGCCACCCGCGATGACATCGTCCGAGCGTCTGTCGTGACGGATCACACGCCGGTGGTGCTCTTCGTGTGCGTGCACAACGCCGGCCGGAGCAAGATGGCGGCCGCGTTCCTCGAGCGGCTCGCGGGTGGAACCATCGATGTCCGGTCGGCCGGAAGCGCGCCGGCCGACGAGGTCGATCCGACCGTGGTCGAGGCGATGAGCGAGGTCGGTATCGACATCTCGGCCACTCGCCCCGCCCGTGTGAGCGACGATGCGGTTCGGGCGGCGGACGTGGTGGTCACGATGGGATGCGGTGATGCCTGTCCCGTCTACCCGGGGAGGCGATACGAGGATTGGGAGCTCGACGACCCGGCCGGCGCGAGCCTCGACGCGGTGCGCGCGATCCGCGACGAGATCGACCGGCGCGTTCGGGTGCTGGCCGCCGGCCTCGGGTCCGGCGGATCCGACGTGCGCGAGCCGTCGCCCCTGGGGTAGCCTCGCTCGGTGACGCAGCGGCTGTTCGGCACTGACGGGGTCCGGGGGCTCGCAGGCACCGATCTGACCGAGGACCTGGCGTATCGGCTGGGGCGTGCCGCCGTGCTCGTGCTCGCACGCGAAGGCGAGACGCCGACGTTCGTCGTCGGTCGCGATCCGCGGGCATCGGGGGAATGGCTCGAAGACGCGCTCATCGAAGGCATCAGGGAAGCGGGTGCCGACGCCTTCATCGCGGGGGTGGAACCCACGCCGGCGATCGCCTTCCTCACGGCCGATCTCGGGGCGACGAGCGGCGTCGTGATCTCCGCGTCGCACAACCCGCCGGAGTACAACGGGATCAAGTTCTTCGATGCTGCCGGAGCCAAGCTCCACGACGCGATCGAGGATCGCATCGAAGCGGCGCTCGACCGAGAGCCGGCGCCATCGACGCGCGCGGGCGAGACCCGTCCGATCGGCGACGGTCGCGCCCGGTACCGCGACCATCTGCGATCGGCCGCCGACGGCCGTCTCGACGGCATGCGGGTCGTGGTGGACTGTGCGAACGGTGCCGCGTGGGAGCTGGCTCCCGCCGTGCTCGAAGATCTCGGAGCCGAGGTGCACGCGATCCACGCCGACCCCGACGGCAAGAACATCAACGACGGCTGTGGGGCCTTGTACCCGGAGGTCGTCGCCACCGAGGTCGTGCGCCTCGCAGCCGACGCCGGGGTCTCGCTCGACGGCGACGCCGACCGAGCGCTGTTCGCCGACGCCACCGGGGCGATCGTCGACGGCGACCAGGTGCTCGCTGCCTGTGCCGTGGCGCTCCGCGACCGCGCGCGGCTCACCGGCAACACCGTCGTGACCACGGTGATGGCCAACCTCGGCTTCCATCATGCGATGCGGGAGGAAGCGATCGACGTGGTCTCATCGAAGGTCGGTGATCGCTACGTGGTGGAGGACATGCAGCGCACGGGAGCCGTCATCGGCGGGGAGCAGTCGGGACACGTGATCTTCGGCGATCTGTCCAAGACCGGCGACGGTGTGCTCACCGCCGTTCGTTTCCTCGCGCTGGCCGCGGCTACGGAGCGATCGGTCCGCGACCTCGCCTCCGTGATGCATCGATACCCGCAACGCCTGATCAACATCGAGGTCGGGGACCGGTCGATCGCCGACAGCGGAGCGGTGCGCCGCGCCGTCGCCGATGCGGAGGCGGCGCTCGGCCTCGACGGCAGGGTCCTGGTACGCCCGTCCGGCACGGAGCCGATCGTGCGGGTGATGGTGGAGGCAGCGACCGAGCAGCTCGCGAGCGAGCACGCCGAGCGCATCGCCACCGCCGTTCGGTCGGCGGCCGGCTGAGCAGGTCGGTCTCGGAAGTCAACCCACCCGGCTTCCTCGGGCGGGCACCACCTGTAGGGTGAAGCCATGTGCGGCATCGTTGCCTATGTCGGACCCGACGAGGCGCTTCCGATCATCCTGGAAGGCCTTCGCCGGCTCGAGTATCGCGGTTACGACTCGGCAGGCGTGGCCGTGTCCGACGGAGAGCTGCACGTCGTCAAGCGTGCCGGGAAGCTCGCCGAGCTCGAGGGCGCGCTCGATGCGACGGCGGTGAGCGAGACGCCGCGCGGCACCGCCGGCATGGGCCACACCCGGTGGGCAACCCATGGGGCGCCCACCGACCGCAACGCGCATCCGCACCTCGACTGCACGGGCGCCGTCGCCGTGATCCACAACGGCATCATCGAGAACTTCCGGTCGCTGCGTGAGCGGCTCGACAAGCGTGGCCACACCTTCGCGTCGGAGACCGACACCGAGTGTGTCTCCCACCTGATCGAGGAGATGCTCCGCGAAGCTCGTGGTTCGCTCACCGACGCCGTGCGTCGCGCCGTGGGTCAGCTCGAGGGCGCCTACTCGCTCGTCGTGTGTGCGGTGAGCGACCCCGACACGCTGGTCGGCGTGAAGGTGTCGTCTCCGCTGATCGTGGGTGTCGGCGACGGCGAGACGATGCTCGCTTCCGATATCCCCGCGGTACTGCACCGCACGTCGACCGTGATCCCGCTCGACGAGGGCATGATCGTCGAGGTTCGCCGAGCGGGCGCGACGTTCAGCGATCTCGAAGGGGCACCGCTCGACCCACGGCCGATCACGGTCGACTGGGACGTCGCGCGCGCCCAGAAGGGCGGCTACGACACGTTCATGCGCAAGGAGATCGACGAGCAGCCGGCCGCGATCCGGGACACGCTCGTCGGCAGGACCGTCGCCGGACGGCTCGCACTCGACGAGCTGCACGTGAGCGACGACACCCTGCGCGAGGTGAGCAAGGTGTTCGTGGTCGCCTGCGGAACCGCCTTCCACTCGGGTCTCGTGGCGAAGTACGCCATCGAGCACTGGACACGGCTTCCGGTCGAGATCGAGATCGCGAGCGAGTTCCGCTATCGCGACCCCGTGCTGGGTCCCGACACCCTGACGCTCGCCGTCTCGCAGTCGGGGGAGACGATCGACACCCTCGAGGCGGCGCGGCACGCCCGCCGGCAGGGGTCGCAGGTCATCGCCGTGACCAACACGGTGGGCTCGTCGCTCGCCCGTGAAGCCGACGGGGTGCTCTACACGCACGCGGGTCCCGAGATCGGTGTCGCCGCGACCAAGACGTTCGCGACGCAGATGGTCTCGCAGTACCTCGTGGCGCTCTACCTCGCGCAGATCAAGGGCACCAAGTTCCCCGAGGAGATCGCCGAGGTGCTCGCCGACCTCGATGAGCTGCCGGCCCAGGTCGAGCGCGCCATCGGTCTCGATGCCCAGGTGCTGGAACTCGCCACGCGCTTCCGGGATGCGCGTGACATGTTGTTCATCGGCCGGCACACGGGCTACCCCGCTGCCCTGGAAGGTGCGCTCAAGCTGAAGGAGCTGAGCTACATGCATGCCGAGGGCCACCCGGCCGGGGAGCTCAAGCATGGGCCGATCGCGTTGATCGAGGACGGCCTGCCGGTCGTCGCGGTCGCCACGCAGTGCCACGTGTATCCGAAGATGCTCTCGAACATCCAGGAGGTGCGCGCCCGTGGTGCCCGGGTGATCGCGGTCGCGACCGAGGGCGACGTCGAGATCGGCGAGTTCGCGGACCACGTGCTGGCGGTGCCGGCGACGCCCGAGCTGCTGTCGCCCGTGGTGGTGACGGTTCCGCTGCAGCTGCTGGCCTACCACGTGGCCACACTGCGCGGGTGCGACGTCGACCAGCCCCGCAACCTCGCGAAGAGCGTCACGGTCGAGTAGCTCGCTCGGGTCCGCGAACGTGCGCCCCAGGCGCCGGACGGGCCTCTAAGCTGGCCCCGTGGACATCGTCGGACTGGGGGTCGACATCTGCGAGATCGCGCGCATGGAGCGAGCGCTCTCCCGCCACCCCACGATGCGCGAGCGCGTGTTCACGCCGTCGGAGATCGCGTACTGCGAATCCAAGGCGCGTCCCGCGGAGTCCTACGCCGGGCGCTTCGCCGCGCGGGAAGCCACGATCAAGGCGCTCGGCGGCTACCGCGGCAAACGGTGGCTCGACATCAGCGTCGGACGGGCACCGTCGGGAGCTCCGAGCATCGTGCTCGACGGCCATGCCAAGCTCCGCGCCGATTCGCTCGGCGTGACGCGCGTGCTGGTCACGTTCACCCACGAGAAGACCAACGCCGTGGCCTTCGCGGTGGCGGTGCGAGCATGATCGCCGGGGTTGCGCCGGTCGCGGGTCGCGCGTGAAGCCCGTCCTGACACCGCAGCAAGCCGCCGAGCTCGACCACCGGACCCAGGCGCAGGGCGTGCCGGCTTCCCTGCTCATGGAGCGGGCGGGCCGCGCCGTGGCCGACGCGGCCATCGAGCTCGCCGGCGGGGTCTACGGCAGGCGAGTCGTGGTCTGCTGCGGCGCCGGCAACAACGGTGGTGATGGGTTCGTGGCGGCGAGGCTCCTCTCGCGTGCCGGCATGCGGGTCGACGTGCTCTGCCCGCAGCCGCCCGGCGTGGCAGGCGCTGGCGGCATCAACGCGGCGCGCCTGGGCGAACAGGGTCTCGACGCTCGCGCCGCGACGCCGTCGGCACTCACCCGGGCCCTCTCTCGAGCCGATGTCGCCGTCGACGCGATCTTCGGGACCGGGTTCCGCGGCAGCCCCGATGCAGGGTGGGCGGGGACGATCGCCGCGCTGAACGCCTCCACGGTGCCCGTCGTGGCGGTGGACATCCCGTCGGGAGTGGACGGTGCGACTGGCGCCGTGCCCGGCGAGGCCGTCTCGGCGACGCTGACGATCGCCTTCGGTGCCCTCAAGCTCGGCACGGTCCTCCTGCCCGGTGCAGAACACGCCGGCACCATCCGTGTCGTCGACATCGGCCTGCTCGCTCCCACGCCGGCCATCGGTCTGACCGAGCCCCACGACGTGGCGGCGGTGCTGCCGGTTCGAGGGGTGCTGACCCACAAGAGGAGCTCGGGAACGCTGCTCGTCATCGCCGGTTCACGGTCGATGGCCGGCGCTCCCGTCTTGATCGCACGGGCCGCTGGCCGTCTCGGAGCAGGGCTCGTGACCGTGGGGACCGTCAGTGATGCGGTGCCGACCGTGAGCGTGGGAGCCGTCGAAGCGGTGTTCATGCCGCTCGACCAGACCGATCGTGGAACCATCGGGCGTGGGGCCATCGATGCGCTGCTGCAGGCAGCCGATGAAGCCGATGCCGTCGCCATCGGCCCCGGGCTTTCGCGGCACGAGGAGACCGCCCAGGTGATCCGCGACGTGGTGGGCCGCAGCTCGACGCCGCTCGTGCTCGACGCCGACGGTCTGAACGCGTACGAGGGCCGAGCCGGCGGTCTCCGTCAGCGATCGGGAGCGACCGTCATCACGCCGCACGACGGCGAGTTCGCACGCCTCATGGGCGCTCCCGTCGACGAGGTGGCCATCGATCGCGTCGCGGCGACAGCCGCGATCGCGTCGGCGACCGGAACCGTCGCGTTGCTCAAAGGTCCGAGGACCGTCGTTGCCGGCGGCGGCGGTCCCATCCGGATCAATGCCAGCGGAAGCGGCGCCCTCGCCACGGCGGGCACGGGTGACGTGCTCACGGGCGTCATCGGCGGGCTGCTGGCTCGGGGCCTCGAACCCATCGAGGCCGCCACCGCGGGCGCCTTCGTGCACGGTGTCGCAGGACGGATGACCGGTGACGTCCGGGGTGACGGAGCGCTCGCGGGTGACATCGTCGACCGACTCCCCGAGGCGATCCGGTCGGTGACGCAGGCGGGAGCCTCGGCATGACGGAGGCCGCGGGCTCGAGCCGCCTGCGTCCCACGTGGGTCGATGTCGACCTCGACGCCGTGGCGCACAACGTCGGCGTGCTGTCGTCGTTCGGGAGCGAGCTGATGGCCGTCGTCAAGGCCGATGCCTATGGACACGGAGGCGTCGCCGTCGCCAAGATCGCGCTGGATGCTGGCGCGACCTGGCTCGGTGTCGCCCTGGTCGAGGAGGGTCTCGCGCTGCGCGCCGCCGGTATCGAGGCACCGGTGCTCGTGCTCTCGGAATGCCCTGCCGGCTCCGAGATCCTGGCCGTGTCGGCCGGACTCACGCCCACGGTGTGTTCGGCGCCCGGCGTCGACCGGCTCGCGCAGGTGGCGCGAACCCTGGGCTCCGCGATCCGGGTGCACGTGAAGGTGGACACGGGCATGCACCGGATGGGGGTGTGGCCACCGGATGACGTCGTGCCCTTCGTCGACCGGGTCGGGTCGGCCGGACTGGAGCTCGAGGGGGTGTGGACCCATCTGGCGTGTGCCGATAGCGATGAGGTGACGACGGTTCGCCAGCTGGAGATGTTCTCGCGAGCCGTGGACCTGGTGCGCGGAGCAGGGTTCGTGCCGCGTCTGCTCCACGCGGCGAACACGGCGGGGGCGATCGGTTTCCCGGCCGCCCGGCTCGACCTCGTGCGGGCCGGCATCGGCATCTACGGCATCGAGCCCGCGCCGGGCATGGGCGCCGATCTCGGTCTCCGTCCGGCGCTGACGTGGCGTTCGGCGGTGTCGTTCGTGAAGCGTCTCGCAGCAGGCACGCGGTTGTCGTACGGCCATCGGCACGAGCTCGCGCACGACGCCTGGGTGGCGACCGTGCCGGTGGGCTACGCCGACGGCTACGCTCGCATGCTGTCGTCCCGCGCCGACGTCTTGATCGGCGGCCGACGATGCCCGGTGGCAGGGAGCGTGACGATGGACCAGGTGATGGTCGACTGCGGGGAGACGGAGCCGGCGCCAGGGGACGACGTCGTGCTCATCGGCGCGCAGGGCTCCGAGACGGTGACCGCCTGGGAGCTCGCTTCGCACGCCGGTACCATCGCCTACGAGATGGTGGCTCGCATCGGCGCCCGGGTGCCGCGGCGCCATATCGGTCGCGGGGCGTCATGAGGAAGCGCACCGCGCTGATCGCAGGAGGGGTCGCGGGAGGCGTCGCCCTCGGCGCGGTCGCGAGCGCCGTCGGCCGCACGGTGTCGCGCCGCCGGCACGAGCACGCGGAACCCTCAGGCCCGTGGTGGGATCTGCCGCCCGACGATCTCGGCCCGGTGCCTTCGTTCGACGGCACCCGGCTGGCGGTCAGGGCAGCGGGCGATCCCGCCGCTCCCATGATCCTCTTCGTGCACGGATTCAGCCTCGACATGACCACGTGGCGCGAGCAGTGGACCGATCTGTCGGCGGATCATCGATGCGTGCTGATGGATCACCGGGGGCACGGCGCGAGCGAGCATCCCGCCAGTGGCGATCTGTCGGTGCGATCGATGGGTCGTGACATCGCGGCCGTGATCGACGCGGTGGCGCCCGGCCGCACGGTGGTGATCGTCGGACACAGCATGGGCGCGATCGCGGCGCTGGCGATGGCCGAGGTCCGCCCCGACGTGATGGCAACCTCGGTGGCGGGGCTCGTGCTCGTGGGGGCGTCCGCATCGGAGCTGGTCCGTGGCGCGATGGGGTCGATCACCGACCTCGTGCGCCCGCGCCTCGGCTCACTGACCTCGGCGGCCCGCCGCGTCGACCGATTGCGCAAGGCCGTCCTCGCGAGCCCCACGGATCTGCGTGGAGCGGTCGTGCGCCTCACCCAGCTCGGTCCCGACGCGCCGCGCGACGTCGTCGAGCACGTCGTACGGCTCGCGGAACGCGCCTCCTCGGAGGTGTGGATCGAAGGCCTCGCACAGCTGCTCGAGACGGATCTGCGCCACGTGCTCACGCGGGCAACCATGCCGGCGCTCGTCATCGTGGGCGAGCACGACCGCGTCACACCACCGGCCAGCGGCGTGCAGCTCGCTGCGGCGCTCCCTGCGGGCAGGTTCGTGCTGGCCGAGGGGGCAGGCCACATCGCCATGATGGAGCTCCCGGCGATGGTGGACCGGGAGATCCGGGCGTTCGTGCGTTCCCTGGCGCCGGCGAACCACCCCGTTCGACGGACCCGGCGGTCCCCGACGAACGCGCTGGGAAAGCGATGACCACCAGCCTCGCCCAGGTGGCGGAGCAGGCATCGGGATGCACCAAGTGCCGGCTGGCGCAGGGCCGTACGCAGGTCGTGTTCGGCGTCGGCGCGCCGGACGCCGATCTCGTCTTCATCGGTGAGGGACCCGGCTTCCACGAGGACAGGCAGGGCGAGCCCTTCGTGGGTGCCGCGGGGCAACTCCTCACCCGCATGCTCGAGGGGATCGCGCTCCGCCGCGACCAGGTGTACATCTGCAATGTCGTCAAGTGCCGCCCCCCAGGCAACCGCGACCCCCGGGCCGACGAGATCGACGCGTGCACCCCGTGGCTCGTCGAGCAGCTCTCGCTGATCCAACCTCGGGTGATCGTGACCCTCGGCAACTTCGCGACCCGGTTCGTGCTCGACACCCCGTCGGGCATCACCAGGATGCGGGGGCGGATCCACGACTGGCACGGGCGCACCGTGATCCCGACCTTCCACCCTGCGGCGATCCTGCACGGGGGTGGCGAGCGCTCTCGCCAGTTCGAGCTGCTCCGAGACGACTTCCAGCTCATCCGCCGAACGCTCGACGAGGCGCCGGCCGAGGGACCTGGCGCCGAGGTGCCCGGTGCGGCCCCCGCTAGCGACGCGGCGATCGCCGTTCCCGACCTCGATCAGCTGGAGCTCTTCTGACGGTGGGCATCAGGGTCCGCACGACCTCGGCGGAGGAGACGCGTGAAGTTGGGGAAGCTCTGGCGGCGCTGCTCCGGGCCCGCGACGCCGTCGTGCTCACCGGCGAGCTCGGCGCCGGCAAGACGACGTTCGTGCAAGGCGTCGCGCGAGGCCTGGGCATCGAGGATCAGGTCGCCTCGCCGACGTTCACCCTCATCAAGGAGTACTCCGGCATCCTCGATCTCGCGCACGTCGACGTGTACCGGCTCGATCGGGTGCAGCAGGTCGTCGACCTCGGGCTCGAGGAGCTCGGCGGCGGCGAGGACGTGCTCCTCGTCGAATGGGGTGACACGATCGAGGAGCTGCTGCCCGACGATCGCTTGCGGGTCGAGTTCATGACCGACGATGCGGCGGGGGAAAGCGTGCGCACGATCTCGATCGCCTCGGCCGGCGCTGGATGGGGCGACCGGTTCGCCGAGCTCGAAGCCGCCCTGCTTCCATGGACGGGACCGACATGATCGTCGTCGGCATCGACACCTCGACGCCACAGACCTCGGTCGCGATCGGCACCGAGAGCGAGATCCTGGCCGCCGTGTCGGTCGCTGGTGCCGCCCGGCAGGAGACGGTCACGCCGCTGCTGCAGGAGCTCATGCGTCGATGCGGTCTCACGCTCTCGCGGGTCGGCGGTGTCGCCGTCGGCGTCGGGCCCGGGTTGTTCACGGGTCTGCGGGTCGGGGTCGCCACAGCCAAGACGATCGCGCAGGTCGCCAACGTTCCGCTCGTGGGTATCACCAGTCTCGATGCGCTCGCCTACGTCGTCCGTCACACGCCGCGGCGCATCGCTGCGGTGATCGACGCACGGCGAGGTGAGATCTTCTCGGCGATCTATCGAGCGGTGCCGGGCGGCATCGTGCGGGAACGCGACTACGAGGTGCATGCCCCCGACCGGCTCGGAGCCGAGATCCAGGCGATGTCGGGTGAGGTGTTGGCGGTCGGCAACGGTGCGATGCTGTACCGGCATGTGCTGGAAGAGATCGACAGTGGTGTCGAGTTCGCATCGCCCATCGCGGCGCACCCGAACGCTGCCGCGTTGGTCGAGCTGGCCGTGCCGAGGCTCATGCGAGAGGAGCACGACCGCTTGTACGACGTCGTACCGCTCTACCTGAGGAAGTCCGATGCTGAGATCGCGTGGGATCGGCGAACACGGGGCCTCTAGGATCGAGATCGGGCGCATGCGCCGGCGTCATCTCCGTGGCGTCATGGCGATCGAGCGCCAGGTCTATTCGCGTCCTTGGAGCCCCAACCTGTTCATCGCGGAGATGTCGGAGCCGAGGGACCGTTGCTACCTGGTGGCTCGGTTCGACAAGACGATCGTGGGGTACGCAGGATTGATCCGCTACGGAGACGAGGCCCATGTTACGAACATCGCGGTCGATCCGCAGCAGCATCGCTCAGGCATCGGCACGCGCCTGCTCCACGAGCTCGTGACGCAGGCGATCGAGATCGGCGGTCATGCGTTGTCGCTCGAGGTCCGGGTCACGAACTGGGGCGCACAGCGACTCTACGGGCGGTTCGGCTTCCGCCCGGTCGGCATCCGGCGCAACTACTACCAGGAGCTGCACGAGGATGCGCTGATCATGTGGACCGACGACATCAGGACCGAGCTCTACGCGAACCGGATGCGGACGATCGCGAACTCCATGGCGGGCCGGGTGTCGACTTCGTGATCACGCTCGGCATCGAGACTTCCTGCGACGAGACCGCTGTCGCCGTCGTCGACGACGGCTACGCCGTGCGCGCCAACCTGATCGCCTCGCAGGTGTCGTTGCATGAACGGTTCGGGGGTGTCGTGCCCGAGGTCGCGGCACGGGCTCACGTGGAAGCGTTCAACCCCCTGCTCGAGGAGGCGCTCGCGCAGGCCGACGTCGGGTTCGGTGAGATCGACGCGGTGGCCGTCACGACGGGGCCAGGGCTCGCTGGAGCGTTGCTCGTGGGTCTGGCCGGTGCGAAGGCCATCGCGCTGGCGACCGGAGCCGACCTGGTCGGGGTGAACCACCTCGAGGGTCACTACTGGGCCAACTTCCTCGAACACGGCCCACCGGAGCCGCCCGTACGTCGCCCTCATCGTGAGCGGCGGCCACACCATGCTCGTCCACGTGCCCGAGATGTTCCACCACGTGGTCATGGGCCAGACCCTCGACGACGCCGCCGGTGAGGCCTTCGACAAGGTCGCGAGGCTGCTCGGGCTCGGGTTCCCGGGTGGACCGGCGCTCGACGCGATGGCGCGCCAGGGCGATCCGCACGCGATCAGGTTCCCGAGGGCGATGGAGGATTCGGGCGATCACGACTTCTCGATGAGCGGTCTGAAGACCGCCGTGCTGCGGCACGTGAAGGCCGCGCAGGCCGCCGGACAGGATCTGCATCTGCCGGACCTGGCGGCGAGCTTCCAGGAGGCGATCGTCGACGTGCAGGTGTCGAAGACGATCGGCGCGGCGAAGGAGGCCGCCGTCTCCACCGTGCTGCTCGGCGGGGGTGTGGTGGCCAACACGCGCCTGCGCGATCGCCTGGCCTCGGCCGGCGAGCATGCGGGTCTGAGGGTGCTGTTCCCGTCGATGCCCCTGTGCACCGACAACGCAGCGATGATCGCCTGCGTCGGGGCGGCACGCTGGGCGCGTGGAGACCGGGCCTCACTCGACGTCGCTGCCGATCCGCAACTCGGGCTGAGCGCGTGAGCACGATCCTGGTGACCGGAGGCGCCGGGTTCATCGGCTCGCACCTCGCGGATCGACTGCTCGCCGAAGGCCACCGCGTGATCAGCGTGGACGACCTCGCGACCGGCCGCATCGCCAACCTCGTCGACGCCCGTGGCTACGGCAAGGAGTTCACGTTCTTCAACATGGACGTGCGCGCCGACGGGCTGCTGCCGTTGTTCGAGCGGCATCGTCCCGAGGTCGTGTTCCACCTCGCCGCCCAGTCAGGGGTCCGCCCCTCGCTCGATGATCCGGTGCTCGACGCCTCGGTCAACATCATGGGCACGCTCAACGTGCTGGAGTGCGCGGTGCGGGCGGGAGCGCGCAAGGTGGTGTACGCAGCGAGCGGGGGCACGATCTACGGTGAACCCAAGCGCCTGCCTACCAAGGAGTCGGGCGCGCAGGGTTCGCGTCCGCTCAGCCCCTACGGCGTCTCCAAGAAGGTCGTGCTCGACTACCTCGGCTTCTACCAGCGGTTCCGCGGGCTCGATCACACGGCCCTGGCACTCGGCAACGTGTACGGGCCTCGGCAGGATCCTCACGGCGAGGCGGGCGTGATCGCGATCTTCGCGTCGAGGATGCTGGCCCGTGAGCCCGTGACGATCTTCGGCGACGGGAATCAGACGCGCGACTACGTCTTCATCGACGACGTGGTCCATGCCTTCGTGCAGGCGATCGATCGCGGGTCGGGCAAGCTCGTGAACGTCGGGACCGGTCTGGAGACGAGCGTGAACCACCTCTTCCGACTGCTGGCCGAGATCGTCGGCTACGAGGAAGAACCGGCCTCCGCGGCGTTGCCATCGGGGGAGCTCCGGCGCAGCGCGCTCGACATCTCGGCAGCCTCGAGCGCCATCGCGTGGAAGCCGTGGACCCATCTCGAGGACGGTCTCGCCGAGACCGTCGCCTATCTCAAGGGGGTCTGACGTGCCCGCGAACGGCTCCCCGTGTCGTCCCCGGGTCGCCTGACGTCGATGGAACCGACCCCGCAGCCCGAGGTCGCCGGCGCCATGGTCTGGCGTGCCCTCGAGGTGCCGCTCGCCGTCGGCGACCTCGATCGGTCGCAGATCCTCGCCGGCGAACCGGCGATCACGGAGACGATCCTGTCGGAGTCGGCCGACGGGCGGGTGGTGCGCGGCATCTGGCGCATCACCGAGGGAACGGTGACCGACGTCGAGCAGGACGAGATGTTCGTCGTCCTGGAGGGCCGCGCCACGATCGAGGTGCGAGGGGGACCGACCATCACCGTCGGTCCCGGCGACGTCTGCACGCTCCGACGGGGCGCTCGCACGACATGGACGGTGCACGAAGCGTTGCGGAAGGTCTTCCAGATCACGCTGCCCGCCGACGCGTCGCGCACCTGACCGTCAGGGTCCATCCCGCTGGCCGTGCCAGCCCCTGAGTGTCTGCACCGTGGTCCGGCGCGGAACGACGCGGGACGCAGGGGCCTCTGGCTGCGTATGCTCGCTGGCACGGGCCTGAGCGCTTCGATCGGGGAGACCCGCGTTCGTCGATCGCCTGAAACCGCCCGAAGGGTCTAATACCGTTGCCGTAGCCAAGGGTTCCGGGTTCGGGTACAACGGACGCAAGCGACGCCCGGGGTCCGCCCCACCGAGCGCGAAAGACCGGTGGCGTCCCGATCGCCCACCCCGGGGATCGGGTTCGAACGAAAGGAAGCGAGCGATGCAGAAGCGTGCGGTCGTCGGCGGGGCCGGCGGATTCATCGGACACCACATGGTCCGATACCTCAAGGACAAGGGCTACTGGGTCCGCGGCGTCGACATCAAGGAGCCCGAGTACGAGCCCTCGGCAGCCGATGAGTTCCTGGTGCTCGACCTTCGCGAGTGGGAGAACTGCCTGGCCGCCACGGCCGATGTCGAGGAGGTCTACCAGCTCGCCGCCGACATGGGCGGCATCGGCTACATCACCGGCAACCGGGTCGAGATCGCCCGCAACAACGTGCTGATCAACGCCCACATGCTCGAGGCGGCGTACCAGAACGGGGTCACGCGCCACTTCTACTCGTCCAGCGCATGCATCTACCCGATGTACAAGCAGCACGACCCGGACGTCACGCCGCTCAAGGAGGAGGACGCCTACCCGGCCGATCCCGAGGAAGGCTACGGCTGGGAGAAGCTTTACTCCGAGAAGCTGTGTCAGTACTACCAGGAGGAGGGCAAGCTCGAGACGCGGGTGGCCCGCTTCCACAACATCTACGGTCCCCTGGGCACCTACGAGGGTGGCCGTGAGAAGGCGCCAGCCGCGATCAGCCGGAAGGTCGCGCTCTCGGTCGACGGCGACGACATCGAGATCTGGGGTGATGGTCAGCAGACCCGGTCGTTCACCTACGTCGACGACTGCGTCGAGGGCATCTTCCGCATCGCGCAGAGCGATCACTGGGAGCCGTTGAACCTGGGCTCGGACCGCCTCGTCACGATCGATCAGCTGGTCGATCTGGTCAGCAACGTGGCCGGCAAGACGCTCGTGAAGCAGCACGACCTCGACAAGCCGCAGGGGGTGCGAGGTCGCAACTCCGACAACGACCGGTGCAAGGCCGCACTCGGATGGTCGCCGGAGGTCACCCTCGAAGACGGCCTGAAGGAGACCTACGCCTGGATCGAGGGCCAGCTCGACGCTGCGGGCCGGCTGCCGGTGAAGGCGGCCAGCTAGCGCCCGATCCCGTCGCTCCACCGAAGGCCGAAGGGTCCCCGTCAGGGGGCCCTTCGCGCGTTCGGCCTCCGGCGCTCGTTCCGCCGTGCCATGCCACGTTGACCCCCTGGCACTCTCATGGCTATCCTGTTAGCACTCACCCCACGTGAGTGCTAACCGGCAGGGAACGATCCACCGACCGCAAGGAGGAGCAGAGCATCATGGCGGACTTCAAGCTGAAGCCCCTCGACGATCGCATCATCGTGCAGGCGAACGAGGGTGACCAGACCACCGCGTCGGGCCTGGTCATCCCCGACACCGCCAAGGAGAAGCCCCAGGAGGGCACCGTTGTCGCGGTCGGTCCGGGACGGTTCAACGAGGACGGCGACGAGCGCGTGCCGATGGACGTCGCCACCGGCGACACGGTCATCTACTCGAAGTACGGCGGCACCGAGGTCAAGGTCGAGGGCGAGGACT
Source organism: uncultured Actinomycetes bacterium (assembly GCA_963790335.1). Lineage (GTDB taxonomy): Bacteria > Actinomycetota > UBA4738 > UBA4738 > HRBIN12 > JAOUEA01. The sequence goes on from CAWBOB010000003.1 coordinate 261,793, forward strand.
ACCTCATCCTGTCCGCGCGCGACGTGCTCGCCGTGGTCTCCAGGTAACACCCATCAGGACCGGGACCCGCGCCGACGAGCGACGGGTCCCGTTCCATCTCGAACCACAGACGAAGGAGGTCCACAGTGGCGTCCAAGCTGCTGAAGTTCGGTGAGGAAGCGCGTCGCGGGCTCGAGGCCGGCGTCGACAAGCTCGCCGACGCGGTCGCGATCACGCTCGGCCCCAAGGGTCAGAACGTCGTGCTCGACAAGAAGTGGGGAGCCCCCACGATCACGAACGACGGCGTGACGATCGCGAAAGAGATCGAGCTCGACGACCCGTGGGAGAACATGGGCGCCCAGCTCACGAAGGAAGTCGCGACGAAGACCAACGACGTCGCGGGCGACGGCACCACGACGGCCACGGTGCTCGCCCGGGCGATGGTCAAGGGCGGCATGAAGAACGTGGCGGCCGGGGCGAACCCCATGGCGCTGAAGCGGGGGATCGAGAAGGCCGTCGAGAGCGCGGTCGAGTCGATCGCGAACGAGGCCAAGGAGGTCGAGACCAAGGAGGAGATCGCGCAGGTCGCTTCGATCTCGGCCGCGGACCCGGCGATCGGCGAGACGATCGCGGAAGCGCTCGACAAGGTCGGCAAGGACGGGGTCATCACGGTCGAGGAGTCGAACACCTTCGGCATCGAGCTCGAGTTCACCGAGGGCATGCAGTTCGACAAGGGCTACATCTCGCCGTACTTCATCACCGACCCCGACCGGCAGGAAGCCGTGCTCGAGGAGCCGTACATCCTGGTCGTGAACAAGAAGGTCTCGAGCGTGCAGGAGCTCGTGCCCGTGCTCGAGAAGGTGATGCAGGGCGGCAAGCCGCTCGTGATCATCGCCGAGGACATCGAGGGTGAAGCGCTCGCGACCCTCGTGGTCAACAAGATCCGCGGCACGTTCAACGCGGCCGCCGTCAAGGCCCCCGGGTTCGGAGACCGTCGCAAGGCCATGCTGCAGGACATCGCGATCCTCACGGGCGCCGAGGTGATCTCCGAGGAAGTGGGCCTCAAGCTCGAGAACGCCGACGTGAATCTGCTCGGTCAGGCCCGCAAGGTGGTCATCACCAAGGACGACACGACCATCGTCGAGGGCCAGGGAGATGCAGACGCTGTGAGCGGGCGCATCAACCAGATCAAGGCCGAGATCGACAAGACCGACTCCGACTGGGACCGCGAGAAGCTCCAGGAGCGACTCGCGAAGCTCTCGGGCGGCGTTGCGGTCATCAAGGTCGGCGCGGCCACCGAGGTCGAGCTCAAGGAGAAGAAGCACCGCATCGAGGATGCCGTGAGCGCGACCCGCGCAGCGGTGGAAGAGGGCATCGTGCCCGGCGGCGGCGTCACGCTGATCCGGGCCGAAGCCGGGCTCGACAAGCTCGACCTCGATGGTGACGAAGCGACCGGGGGGCGCATCGTGCGCAATGCCTTGAGCGAGCCGGCGCGGCGTATCGCGCAGAACGCCGGCTACGAGGGCTCGGTCGTGGTGCAGCAGCTGCGCAGCGAGGGCGACGGCAAGGGATTCGACGCCGCGACCGGTGAGTGGGTCGACATGGTCAAGGCCGGCATCATCGATCCGGCCAAGGTCACACGGTCGGCGCTGCAGAACGCCGCGTCGATCGCCGCGATCGTGCTGACGGCAGAGTCGGCTGTGGTGGAGAAGCCCGAGGAAGACGAGCCCGCCGCCGACGGCCACGGCCACGCGCACTGACGCGATCCCGTCGGTCGGATCGACCGCACCGTGCTGAGGGGCGGGCCTTCGGCCCGCCCCTCAGCGTCGGGGTCGCCGTCACGGGGCTCGCCCGCGACGCGCGGGCGAGCCTAGACTCCAGGTGATGCTGGAGCGATCGTTCCGAGACTGGGACGGCGAGCACGTCGTCGTCCGGTATGACCGGCCGTCGGGAACGTGGATGCTCATCGGTGTGCACTCGACGGTGCTCGGTCCGGCGGTCGGCGGTACCCGCATGAAGGAGTACCCATCGGTCGAGGACGCGTTCGCCGACGTCCTGCGGCTGTCGCAGGCCATGACCATGAAGCAGTCAGCGGCCGGCCTCGATCTCGGGGGCGGGAAGGCGGTCCTCGCCGTGCCGAGGGTGCCGGAACCGGGTTCCCGCGAGCGGCGCGATCTGCTCCTGCGGTACGGGGAGCTGGTCGAGTCGATGGACGGGAGATACGTGACCGCCGCCGACATCAACACCGGCGAGGACGATCTCGACATCGTCGGCGAACGGACTGATCACGTGTTGGGTCGGTCCGTGGCCTGCGGGGGCTCGGGCAGTTCGGCCGGTGCGACCGCGACCGGCGTGTTCCACGGCATCCTGGCGACCTCGCGCGCGGTCTTCGGCGACGACGACATGGCCGATCGGTGCGTGCTGGTCCAAGGGGTGGGAGCCGTCGGTGCTCGGCTGGCCGAGCTCCTGCGTGACGCGGGCGCACGGCTGATCCTGGCCGATCTCGACGACGTTCGTGCCGGCGAGTCTCGCGCGGCAACTGGGTGCGTCGGCGATCGCAGCCCACCGGGTGTTCGACACGGAGTGCGATGTGTTCGCTCCGTGCGCGACGGGCGGCGTGCTCTCGGCGGAGACGATCCCGCTGCTGCGCTGCCGCATCGTTGCCGGTGCGGCGAACAACCAGCTCGCCACGCCGTGGGACGCCGACCGGCTCCACGCCAGAGGCATCCTCTACGCGCCCGACTACGTGATCAACGCCGGCGGCGTGATCCACCTGGTGGGCTCTGAACGCCTCGGGTGGAGCCAGGACCGGATGAACTCGAGGCTCGAAGCCATCGGCGACACGCTCACCGAGATCTACGTGCGCGCCGCGGGCGAGGGCACGACGCCTGCCGCCACCGCCGACCGGCTCGCGAGGGAACGCATCGCCGCGGCGGTGTGAACCGGGGCCGCCTCAGACCAGTGGCTTCTCCTGGCCCGCGATGCCCATGCCCGTCAGGAGCCCAGCGCCGAAGCCTCCGTTGACGGCGGCGAGCATCCAGAAGGGCCAGACGGGAGCGCCTTGGGGCACGTCGAAGAGGGCGTTGAGGGCGAACACCGTGGCGGTGCCGGCCTCGAGCAGCGCGAACGCCCACGACCACCACCAGAGATCGTCGATCTTCTGCGCCACCAGCACCATCAGCAGGGCGAGCACGAAGCCCATCACGGCTGCCGCTCGCACCCACACGTGGTCGCCGAGCGCCGGCTGGCCGAACACGTCTTCGAGCACCCATCGAGGCACGAGACCGACGGCGAGGCTCCAGACGACCCACAAGCCGGCCTGGATCTTCAGCAGCCGTCGCAGAAGCTTCACGGATCGCCTCCCCTCAGCCGGTGGGCCGGGTTTCGGCCGATTGGTAGGATACGCACACCGCAGCGCCACCCGTCGCGTCAGCGCGTCGGTGGGCACGCGCATCGAGGCCCGGCGCATCGTTCCCGATCCAGCGAGAGGAATCAGCATGCAGCAAGCGCTCAAGGACCGGAGGGGTAGCGCATGAGGAAAGCGCTCAAGGACCGGAGGGGTAGCGCATGACCGACGGTCCCAGGGTGGCGATCATCGGCCTCGACTGCGGCGCTCCCCAGCTCCTCTTCGAAGATCTCGCCGACGAGGTGCCGAACCTGCGGAAGATCTTCGCCAACGGCATGTACGGCGATCTCGCGAGCATCACCCCGCCGATCACCGTTCCCGCATGGGCGTGCGCGATGACGGGCAAGACGCCCGGCCAGCTCGGCATCTACGGGTTCCGCAACCGCAAGGACACGAGCTACGACGGGCTGCAGGTGGCCACGTCGCTCTCCGTGAAGGAGCCGGCGGTCTGGGATTCGCTGGGCGCGGCGGGCAAGCGCTCGCTGCTCATCGGCGTCCCGCCCGGATTCCCGCCCCCGAAGGAGTTCCCGGGGTGGCGGGTGGCCTGCTTCCTCACACCCCCGAGCGCCGAGCGATACGCGTTCCCCGCCGAGCTCGAGACCGAGATCGAAGACGAGCTGGGCGAGGACGACTACATCTTCGACATCCCGAACTTCCGCCAGCAGGGCGCCGATTTCGTGATGGATCAGATCTTCAAGATGACCGAGCGCCGCTTCAAGGTCGCGCGCCGGCTGCTCAAGACCAAGCCATGGGACTTCTTCATGATGGTCGAGATGGGCCTCGACCGGCTCCACCACTGCTTCTGGCAGTTCTACGATCCACGCCACCCCCTCTACGAGCCGGGCAACAAGTACGAATCCGTCTTCCACGACTACTACCGCTACCTCGACAAGGAGATCGGCACGATCCTCGAGGTGCTGCCCGAAGATGTGGTCACCATCGCGATGAGCGACCACGGCGCCCGGCCGATGATGGGTGGACTCTGCTTCAACGACTGGCTGATCCAGGAGGGCTACCTGGTGCTCGCCGACCCGGTGCGCGAGCTCACGCCGATCGCGAAGGCCGACATCGACTGGAGTCGCACGGTGGCGTGGGGCGATGGAGGCTACTACGGGCGGTGCTTCCTCAACGTGAAGGGACGGGAGCCGAAGGGCATCGTCGAGCCCGCGGGGTACGAGGCGTTGCGCAACGAGATCATCACGAAGCTCGAAGCGCTTCCGGGGCCCGACGGCGCGCCCATGGGCACCAAGGTGCACAAGCCGCAGGACGTCTATCCCGAGGTCCGCGGTGTCGCGCCGGACCTGATCGTGTACTTCGGCGATCTCGACTGGCGCTCGGTGGGCGCGGTCGGCAACAGCAGCATCTACACCTTCGAGAACGACACGGGAACCGACGGCGCCAACCACGATCGCACCGCGTTCTTCTCGATGGTCAACCTGCCGGGCCAGGCCAAGGGACGGATCGAGGGCATGAACCTCGTCGATGTCGGCCCTTCGGTGCTGTCCCTCTACGACATCGAGGCGCCGGCCGGCGCCGCCGGAAGGAGCTTCCTGCAGTGAGCGAACAGTCACCGTCCGACCACGACGGCTTCACCATCTGGTTCACCGGACTCTCGGGTTCGGGGAAGTCGACGATCGCCGAGATGCTCTTCCACGAGCTGCGTGCTCGAGGGCTGAGGACCGAGATCCTCGACGGCGACGAAGTGCGCAAGAACCTCTCCAAAGGCTTGGGGTTCTCCAAGGAAGACCGCGACACGAACATCATGCGCATCGGGTTCGTGGCGGATCTGCTGACTCGCAACGGTGTCGCGACGATCTGCTGCCCGATCAGCCCGTACAAGGAGACGCGCGACGCCTGCCGCGAGATGATCGGCGAGTTCGTCGAGGTCTACGTGCACGCGACGGTCGACGAGATCGCGGCGCACCGCGACCCGAAGGGCCTCTACAAGAAGGCACTCGCGGGTGAGATCAAGGAGTTCACCGGCGTCAGTCCGGACGCCCCGTACGAGGTGCCCGAGCACCCGGAGATCACGGTCGACACGTTGAGCCAGGCGCCCGAGGACTCGTTGCAGCACGTGCTCACCCGGCTGAAGGAGCTCGGGCGTATCGACGACGACGCCGTGCTCGTGACCGGCGACCGTGCGCACTCGGGCATGACCGACCTGCGGGTGACCGAGGCCGGCACCGTGGTCAAGGAGCACTGACACGTACGACGCGATCGTCTGCGGCGGAGGCACCGCGGGCTGCGTGCTTGCCGGGCGCCTCGTCGAGTCCGGTCGCCGCGTACTGGTTCTCGAGGCCGGCCCTGATCACGGTGGATACAGCGAGGGCCGTTGGCCGGCGGATCTGATCGACGCGCGGACCCTTCCCTTCTCGCACGACTGGGGCTACACCTCCGGGCGTGAGCTGCCCGGCCGCTCGCTCAACTACGAACGGGCGAGGGTGATCGGGGGGTGCTCCGCTCACAACGGATGCACCGTCTCTTGGGGGCACCGCGCCGACTACGACGGCTGGGCCGCGATGGGGCTCGTCGGATGGTCGGCCGAAGACCTCGAGCCGGTGTTCCGCGAGGCCTCGGCACGGCTCCGGGTGCGGCGGTTCGACGACGACGAGATCGCACCGTTCCACCGGGCGTTCATCGAGGCCGGCGCGGCGATGGACCTGCCGGAGATCGACGATCTCGAGTCGCTCGACGGAGGCCCGGGCGTCTGCGCCGAGCCGTCGAACAGTCCCGGAGGCATCCGATGGAACGCCGCGTTCGCCTACCTCGATCCGGTGCGCTCGAAGGCCGAGCTCACGATCGGCGCCGAGACGATCGTCGACCGGGTGCTGATCGAGGGCGGCCGTGCCGTCGGGGTCCGGGCGATCGGACCGAGCGGCCCGTTCGAGGTCGGGGCCGAGATGATCGTCGTGTGCGGCGGCACCTACGGATCGCCGGCGATCCTGCTGCGGAGCGGGCTCGGTCCCGCCGACGAGCTCAGGGGTCTCGGGGTCGACGTGATCGAGGACCTTCCCGTCGGGCGGAACCTCCACGATCAGCCGAGCTTCGAGTTGATCTTCGCGCCGAGCGACGAGCTGGAACGACGCACCCGGGCGTTCGAGGCCGCAGGGCGCACCGTGCCCGATGAGCAGGGGTTCGCCAAGGCCGAGAGCGGCCGAGCGCAGGCCGACGGTGAGCCGTTCGACCTGCACGTGTTCCCCGAGATCGCGCTCGACGGCCGCCTCGGGGTCTTCGTGGCGATGCTCACGCCGCTGAGCCGCGGCGCACTCACGATCGGAGATCTCGACCCCGAGGCCGCGCCGCGCATCGACCACGCCCTCTTGAGCGACGCCGAGGGCCATGACGTGGAAGCGTTGCTCGACGGCATCGAGTTCGGGCGCACGTTCGCCTCGACCGAGCCGTTCGCCTCGATGCTCGATCGTGAGCTCGAGCCGGGTCCCAGCGCTCCCGCGCGCCACGACCTGCGTGAGGCCGCGCGACGCGGCGTGATCCACTACTGGCACCCGGTCGGCACGTGCTCGATGGGCGCCGTGACCGACCCCTCCGGGCACGTGCCCGGCGTCGAGGGCCTCGTGGTTGCCGACGCCTCGGTCATGCCGGTGGTTCCGCGCGCCACGACGAACGTCCCGACGGTGGTCGTCGCGGAACGGATCGCCGCGGGTCTCATCGCATCACCGCCGGCCTGATCGGGGCGCCGGAGGGCGTCTGTTACCCTGCGTCCATGGAGAGGTGACGCCCATCGGGGAACCGGTGGGCGTCATGCGTTCGGGGCCGAGACAGGGGTGGACATGGAGTTCGAGATCGGCATCGGCAAGACCGCCAGACGGGCGTACGGCTTCGACGAGGTCGCGATCGTGCCCTCACGGCGCACGCGCGACCCCCAAGACGTGAGCATCGAATGGGAGATCGACGCCTACACGTTCGGGCTCCCGATGATGGCGAGCGCCATGGATGCGGGGGTCTCGCCGGCGACCGCCGTCGCCATCGGCAAGCTCGGCGGGCTCGCCTGCTTGAACCTCGAGGGCCTCTGGACGCGGTACGAGGACCCCGACCCGATCTACGAGGAGATCGCCGCGCTGCCCGACGAGAAGGCGACCCGGCGCATGCAGGAGATCTACGCCGAGCCCATCAAGGAAGAGCTGATCGGCCGCCGTATCGAGGAGATCAAGGCGGGTGGCGTGACGACGAGCGCGTCCATCACCCCCCAGCGCGTGGAGCGATACTCGAAGCTCGTGCTCGACGCGGGTCTCGACATCCTGGTGATCCAAGGCACCGTCGTCTCGGGTGAGCACGTGTCGAGCCAGCAGGATCCGCTCAACCTCAAGGAGTTCATCCCTGCCTTCGACATCCCGGTGATCGTGGGCGGCTGCGCCTCGTACGCGACGGCCCTGCACCTGATGCGCACCGGCGCGGTCGGGGTGCTGGTCGGCGTCGGCCCCGGCAACGCCTGCACCACCCGAGGCGTGCTCGGGGTCGGCGTGCCGCAGGCGACCGCGATCGCCGATGCGGCGGCAGCACGACGTGAGCACCAGCACGAGACCGGGCGCTACTGCCACGTCATCGCCGATGGGGGCATGCGCACCGGCGGCGATATCGCGAAGGCGATCGCGTGCGGCGCCGACGCTGTGATGATCGGCTCGCCGATGACGCGCGCCTACGAGGCGCCCGGCCGCGGGTACCACTGGGGCATGGCGACCTTCCACCCGACGCTTCCCCGTGGCGCTCGGGTGAAGACCGAACAGGTCGCGACGATCGAGGAGATCCTCACCGGTCCGGCCCACGAGAACGACGGCACCTTCAACCTGTTCGGCGCCCTCGCGACGTCGATGGCCACGACCGGCTACGAGACGATCAAGGAGTTCCAGAAGGCGGAGCTCGTGATCGCCCCATCGATCAAGACCGAAGGCAAGATCTACCAGACGCAACAGCGCGTGGGCATGGGGCACTGACCGGTGGTGTCCGACCCGCGCCCCGTGCTGGTCGTCGATCTCGGGCGCGCAGTACGCGCAGCTGATCGCGCGGCGGGTGCGCGAGGCGCACGTCTACTCCGAGATCGTCGCCCACGATGTGCCGGCAGAAGAGGTTCGCGCGCTAGGCGGCCGGCCGGCATCGATCCTGAGCGGTGGCCCCGCATCGGTGTACACGGCGAGGGGCTCCGCAGGTGGACCCCGGGTCTGTTCGACCTCGGAGTGCCGGTGCTCGGCATCTGCTACGGGCATCAGCTGATGGCGCGAGCCCTCGGCGGCGAGGTGGCGGCCACCGGGCAGCGTGAGTACGGCGCGACGGAGCTCGCGATCGACGAGCGCGGCGGCGGTGTGCTGCTGCAGGATCTGCCGGCTCGCGACATCGTCTGGATGAGCCACGGTGATGCGGTCACGCGCGAGCCCTCAGGCTTCCGGGTGACCGCGGCGACCGACCGGATCCCGATCGCGGCGATGGAGGACCCGGCGCGCGGCCTGTACGCCGTGCAGTTCCATCCGGAGGTGACCCACACCTCCCACGGACAGGACGTGATGAAGCGGTTCCTCTACGACGGGTGCGACCTGCTTCCCGACTGGACGCCGACGAACATCATCGATGACCAGGTCGCGCGCATCCGCGAGCAGGTCGGTGATTCGCATGTGCTCTGCGCGCTGAGCGGAGGGGTCGACTCCGCGGTGGCGGCGCTGCTCGTGCTATCGGGCGGTGGGGGACCAGCTCACGTGCGTCTTCGTCGACCACGGGCTGAACCGCGAGGGTGAGCCCGATCAGGTCGAGGAAGCGTTCGCCCGCCACTTCCAGGTGCCGCTCGTGCACGTGAAGGCCGCCGACCGGTTCCTCGCCCGGCTGGCGGGTGTGACCGATCCCGAGGTGAAGCGCAAGACGATCGGCGAGGAGTTCATCCGTGTCTTCGAGGAAGTCGCCCGCGAGCACGCCGACGCGTCGTTCCTCGTGCAAGGCACGCTCTATCCAGACGTGATCGAGTCGGGCTCGAAGACCGCTGCCAACATCAAGAGCCACCACAACGTGGGCGGCCTGCCCGAGGACATGACGTTCGAGCTCGTCGAGCCGCTGCGTGACCTGTTCAAGGACGAGGTGCGCTCGGTGGGTGCCGAGCTCGGGCTGCCGGAGGAGATCGTGCAGCGTCAGCCGTTCCCGGGACCGGGGCTCGCGGTGCGCATCGTGGGCGAGGTGACCGCCGAGAACCTCGCGAAGGTCCGCGGGGCCGATTCGGTGGTTCGCGAGGAGATCAGGCGCGCCGGGCTGGATCGCGAGACGTGGCAGGCGTTCTGCGTGCTGCTCGCCGAGGTGGCGTCGGTGGGCGTGATGGGCGACGGCCGCACCTACGAGAACCCGGTGATCGTGCGGGCGGTCACGAGCGAGGATGCGATGACCGCCGACTGGGCGCGGCTTCCCGACGACGTGCTCGACCGCATCTCGTCGCGGATCGTGCGTGAGGTGCCGGGTGTGAACCGGGTCGCCTACGACATCACGTCGAAGCCCCCCGGCACGATCGAGTGGGAGTAGTTCCGGCCTGCCCGGATGTGTCGTTCGCCTTGTCGGTGCCTGACCGTAGACTCGCCGATGTGCCGGTCGGCCGCCACCCAACGCTAATCGGCGACACCGATAGTGGGTCTCGCGATCACAGGCGCGACTCGTCGTCGACACCGATAGCGGTGTCGAGGGTCCCGCTACCGAGATCCGGCGCTGGCGGCCCGCGGCCTGCCTGACTTCACCGCGATGCTTGAGGCAGATCTCGCTGGCGCCGCGGCCGTTGCGACTTCCGGCCAATCTCGAACTTCGCCCCTCGGGTCTGGGCGAACTGATCCTCTCGGCCCGTGAACTGTCGGGCATGTCCCAGCGCGACCTGGCGGCGAGGGCTCGCACATCGCAGGCGGCAGTGACCGCGATCGAGACAGGGAACCGCGTCCCAACCGTGCGCACGGCCATGCGGCTCGCGCAAGCAGCCGGTTTGGAGTTGATGGTCGGGCTCCGGACGCCCGGGCGCACGGGAGCCGGTCGTGCTCGGGGCCCTCATCGCGAACATCGAAGACGGGCTCGCCGACTGACGTTCCGCTCGTCGCTCCTTCGGTCTTCGAGGGGCCGCCCGACCGCTAGGCGGGACCGCCGATCCGGCGGGCGGTCACGATCAGGCGCTCGCTGCTCGAGTACTTCGGGTGGCAGGTCGTGAGCACCAAGCGTGGGGCGCGGCGTCTGCGTGAGCACCCGGCCCGAGCCTTCCGACGGGATGACGAACACATCGTCGATCTCGTAGCGGTAGGTGCCGTAGCGGTGCGCACGATGATCTCGTCACCGCGGGTCAGCTCTTCGAGGTCGAAGAACGGGCGCCTGGTAGGTGGTGCGGTGTCCCGCGATGCCCACGCGGCCCGCGTCGTCCCAGGGGTCCGCCGTGTCGGGATAGTGGCCCGGCCCGTCCTTCAGGTCCTCGTAGCTCGTGCCCTGCACCACCATGAAGTTCACGTCGATCGCCGGGATCTCGATCTGGGCGTAGGCGTCGCCGAGCGGCACGCGGTCGGGAGCCGTCGAGGGATCGGCCGGCGCACCGCCGATATCGCGCTCGAACGCCGTGCGCAGGCGCTCCTGGGCCTCGGCGGTGTGCAGGCCCGTGCCCCAGAGCGACCACCCGACGTAGCCGGCGAAGCCGGCCGCCGCCATCAGGCAGACCATGCCGAACCAGTGCACGACGTGCGCCAGCCTCCGCGCGCCTGCCGCTCGACGGTCATCGTCCAACGGTACCCTCAGGCTCGGCTTGCGTCGTGCATGCCACCTACACTGGCCTCGTGAACGCGGTCTCGCCCTTGATCGAGGGCCTGAACGACATCCAGACCGAAGCCGTCCTGCACACGGAGGGTCCGGTGCTGATCGTGGCGGGGGCCGGAAGCGGCAAGACCCGGGCGCTCACCCATCGCATCGCCTACCTGATCCGCGAACACGGGGTCTCGCCGTTCGAGATCCTCGCGATCACGTTCACGAACAAGGCCGCCCGCGAGATGGCTGAGCGTGTCGGAGGGCATGCTCGGGCGAGCGGGTCACCAGGGGCATGTGGATCCTCACGTTCCACTCGACCTGTGCGCGCCTGCTCCGCCGTGAGCACACGCACCTGGGGGTGCCGAGCGGGTTCACGATCTACGACGACGGCGACACCGAGCGGCTGATCGCCGGCATCCTGAAGGACCTCGACCTCGACCCAAGCGGTTCCCGCCGCGGGCGATGGCGAGCGGCATCTCGCGCGCGAAGGACCAGGTGATCGGGCCCGACGAGTTCGCCGAGCATGGCGCGCAACTTCTACGAGGAGACGATCGCGAAGGTGTATCACCGCCTACGAAGCCCGCAAGGCGGCGCGGGGGCGCTCGACTTCGACGACCTGATCACGCGAGACCGTTCGGCTGTTCCGCGAGCACCCCGAGGTGCTGGACCACTACCAGGAGCGGTTCCGCTACCTGATGGTCGACGAGTACCAGGACACGAACCGCGCGCAGTACGAGCTGGTGAACATGCTCGCCGCGAAGCTACCGCAACGTGTGCGTCGTGGGCGACGCCGACCAGGGCGTGTACAGCTGGCGCGGCGCCACGATCCAGAACATCTTGGACTTCGAGCGCGACTATCCCGATGCGCAGGTGTTCCTGATGGAGCAGAACTACCGCTCCACGCAGAACATCCTGGAGATCGCCAACGCGCTGATCGAGCACAACCAGCAGCGCAAGCCGAAGGCGCTGTGGACCGAGGCCGGGTCACGGCGAGCTGATCGTGCGTTTCAGCGCCGAGGACGAGCACGAGGAAGCATTCTTCGTCGTCGACGAGATCGAACGACTGCGCGAGACCGAGGGCTTCCGCTACTCCGACGTCGCGGTCTTCTATCGCACGAACGCGCAGTCGCGCGTGCTGGAGGACGTGCTGATGCGGGTCGGCACGCCCTACCGCGTGTTCGGTGGCGTGCGGTTCTACCAGCGCAAGGAGATCAAGGACGTCCTCGGCGTACCTGCGCCTGCTGCTGAACCCGCAGGACGTGATCTCGTTCCGCCGCGTGGTGAACACGCCCAAGCGTGGCATCGGCGACGCGACCGTCGCGGCCTGGAGTCGTTCGCCGAGACGAGGGCATCGACGTGCTCGAGGCGGTCGCCGCGTGGACGAGATCGCGGTGTTGCGACCCGGGCGAAGGGGGCGGTGGCCGGGTTCAACCAGATCATGGAGGCGATCCGGCGCCATCACGACGACGGCGCTGGGCCCGCGCGCATGGTGGAGTTCGCGGCCTCGAGTCGGGCTACATCGTGGAGCTCGAAGAAGAGCGCACGGTCGACGCGCAGGGCCGTATCGAGAACATCCAGGAGCTCGCGGGCGTGTCGCGGCCGAGCTGCTCACGCGCGAGCCCGACGCCGGCCTCGAGCAGTTCCTCGAGCAGGTGTCGCTGATCGGCGAGCAGGACGAGTACGACGAGGACGCATCGAGCGTCACGCTGATGACACTGCACATCGCCAAGGGACTCGAGTTCCCGATCGTGTTCATCGTCGGGATGGAGGACGGCATCTTCCCGCACTTCCGATCGATGACCGACGCCGCGCCCTCGAGGAAGAACGCCGGCTCGCGTACGTGGGCATCACCCGGGCGCGACAGCGTCTCTATCTGACGCACGCCTGGAGCCGAACGCTCTTCGGCCAGAGCCAGTACAACCCGCCGTCTCGGTTCCTCGGCGAGATGCCGGAACACCTGTTCGACGTGCGTGAGAGCGAGGGCTCGGCGACCGGATACGGCGGGCGGTACCGGGAGGTCGCGGAAGCCGTGTGACAGCGGGTGCCGGCCCAGGTCCGGGTTCAGGCGCCGGCGGGTACCCCGGCGCGGGCCGCGGCGGCGGACGCGTGATCGGCGGACGCCGCGAGCACGACGACGACGACCGTGCCCAGCGCCGACTGGACCCCCCCGCGACCACGAGGTGTTCCCGCTCGTGAGGTGCCCGTCATCGTGCCGGGCGACACCGTCGTGCACGAACGATGGGGCGAGGGCATCGTGCTCACCGTGAGCGGCAACGGCGACGGCGCCGAGGCCACGATCTCGTTCCCCGAGGTGGGGGAGAAGCGCGTGCTGCTCGCCTACGCCCCGCTAAGGAAAGCGTGAAGCGGGGCTATCTCGCCGACAGGACGTCCAGCACGTTGCGGGTGACCCGCTCGACATCGGGGTCGCCGACCCACGAGTCCGCAGGTCCAGTCGGTGACGCCGGCGTTGAAGACGGTGCCGCCGCCGTTGGGCTTCGTGAACACGCCGATGCAGGCATGGTTGTTCGTCACCCGGTGCACCTGGTCGCGCCAGCCCGGCCCGAACACGGCCATCGCGGTGTTCTCGAGCTCGCCCGGCTCGTGCGCGTACCGGCTCGGCTGCTCGGCTTGACTCCAGAGGCGCGCCGGGGCGGTGGCCAGGATCTCGAGCCCGTCGGGCGCGCCGTCGGCCCCGGTCGGGACGGGGAGGCCGTCGGGACCGGTCGTGAGCTCCACGCCGTCGACCTCGTAGGCCACGATCGAGTCGGCGCGGCCGAGCTCGTCGCCGTAGCGCAGATCCGTGCCCTCGAACGCCCAGTGCTCGGGGCCGCCACACCGTGTACGCGCCCGATCCGCGGGGCACGCCGAGGCCGTAGCGCGAGTAGCCGCCACGGGTGAAGGTGAGGCCGATCGTGCGCGTCTCGGGCCAGGCGATGCGCCGATCGCTCCACGGCCCGGTCACGAGTCGCTCGTCGGGGGTGCCGACGACCGGATCCTCGTCGGCCCGGTACTTGAAGCAGGTCATCGTGCGATGAGTCGTCGTCGAACCGCACCTGCCAGAAGCACGTGTTCCCGCTGAAGGATCGCCGCGTTGCCGCCGGCGTCGGTGAAGGCGTCGAGGGCCTCGCGCATGCCCCACGACCAGTACTCGTCGTGGCCCACCGATAGGTACAGACGGTGGCCGTCGAGCACCTCGGGGTGCTGCTCGAGGTCCTCGGAGATCGCGACGTCGACGCTCGTAGCCGCTCGACTCGGCCCAGCGGACGAAGTCGCGCTCCCACGTCGCCCAGCCGGAGCCGCCGCTCCAGACCGACAGCCCGAGCGGCTCCGCCCACCGGAAGTACCACAGGCCCTCCCGGTCGGGTTCCGGTTGCATCTTGCGCCGCGCCGGTGACGGCTTGTCGAGGAAGCCGCGCGCGAGCGGACGTTCGAACGAGACCTGCGTCCCGCCCGTGTAGAGGCTCGGGCCGCCCCAGTCGTTGTAGGCGTTCCACGTGGACGTCGAGAGCACGAGCACGATCGGGGCGCGCGTCGCCCCGGGCTCCGGTCGCACCACGAAGAACGCGTCGGCGCGATCATCGCCCGCGGTGAGCGTCACGGAGTAGTAGCCGCTCCTCCAGTCCGCGCCGATCGGGATCTCGAGCGCCGCCGGCCAGCCGCACCCGTTCGCCGCTGCATCCGCCGGGGTGTCGAACGCCGTGCCTTCGATCGACCCTGCGCGCCAGACCACCTCGCGATCTGCGCCTTCCCGCGCGACCTCGGCGTCGAACGTCGTGGCATCGGTCGAGACGTGTAGCGGCAGCGTCTCGCCGGGCGTGGCCGATCGTGGAAAGCAGTACGCCTCGAGCATGCGGTTACCGGAACAGCGCGAAGTAGCCCGCGACCAGGATCACCATGCCGGCCACGAGGGGAGCGACCACCCATGCCAGTCCGAGGCGTCCTCGGTACGGTCCCAACGTGCCGACCTTGGTCGTCGGTTTCAGGCCGGGCGGTCGGATCTGGAGCTTCCTGCGAGCCACGAGCCCAGTCTACGGCGGGTACAGTCGCCGCCCTGTCTGCGGGCGGTCTAGCATGAGGCCAATGTCGATATCCGAACGCGCGGCTCATGGGATCGATCAGGATGAGGCCGGGCCGCCGCCCTGGCCGACCCTTCCCGGCACCGACTATCACTCGCCGGACGTATTCGCGATCGAGCGTGAGCGCATCTTCGCTCGCTCGTGGATCTGCGTCGCCCGGTCTGAGCAGCTCCCCGCACCCGGCGACTACATCACGGCCGAGGTCGGAGCCGAATCGCCGCTCGTGATCCGCGGCGACGACGGCCTGCTGCGTGCCTTCGCGAACGCCTGCCGCCATCGTGGCACCGAGCTGCTCCAGGGCTCGGGCTCGGTGCGACGTGTGATCAAGTGTCCGTACCACGCCTGGACGTACGCGCTCGACGGACGGCTCGTGGGCTCGCCGAACATCGGCCTCGACGACGGCATCGACCGCGACGCGATCGGGCTGTGGCCCGTGCCCATCGCCGAACACGATGGCTTCGTCTTCCTCAGCCTCGACCCGGATACCGAGCCGCTCCGCGACGCGTTGGCCGCCCAGCCAGACTCACCGCTCGAGCTCGCTCGCTACGGCCTCGGCGAGCTGCGCGTTGCCGAGAGGCGCGAGTACGACGTTCAAGCCAACTGGAAGATCGTGGTCGAGAACTACCACGAGTGCCTGCACTGTCCGACCGTGCATCCCGAGCTCGTGAAGATCGTGCCGCTCTATCGCAGCGGCGAGGTCGAGGAAGGCGGCCAGCTGCTCGGCAACTCGATGGGCGAGGGTCTCACGTCGTTCACGTTCTCCGGGACCTCCCGTCTTCCCACCCTGCCGGGCATCGACGAGGTCGACGTGCGTACGTTCTACGGCGTCTACGTGTTCCCGAACCTGATCATCAACTACCACTCGGACTCGGTGAACGCGGTGCGCCTGATCCCGGAGGCCCCGGATCGCACCCGCGTGGTGAGCGAGTTCCTGTTGCGACCCGAGACGATCGAGGCCGACGGATCCGGCGTGAGCGAGCTGGTCGAGTTCCGCGACGTAGTCGCCAACCAGGACTGGCAGGTGTGTGAAGCCGTGCAGCGGGGCGTCTCGTCGCGGTTCTACACCGCGGGGCTCTATCCCCGGCAGGAACGCTGGATCAGAGCCTTCAACGAGCGCTACCTGGACGTGAGGGGTCCACTCCCCACGGCACCCACGCGTTAGGCGATCACCCGATAGAGCCGCCACTTGTCGGGGACTCCTTTCAGCTCATGCTCGCCGGCATCTTCGAAGGCGAGGCCACTTCCTGCGACGAGATCCTTCACGGTCTGGGAGACCAGGAGTTCGGAAGGCGCCGCCGAGCTCGCGATGCGGGCCGCGATGGCGACGCCGATGCCACTGATGTCGCCGCGTTCGCGCACGATCTCGCCGGTATGCAGCCCCGTTCGGATCTCGATCCCGAGCGCATGAACCTCTCGCACGATCCTGACGGCGCACTCCACGCCGCGCGCCGGGCCGTCGAAGGTCGCGAGGAAGCCGTCGCCCATCGTCTTCACCTCCGTGCCTCCGTGATCGGCGAGCGCCTGCCGAACGACGTCGTCGTGCTGCTGTCGTAGGGCTGCCCACGCGGCGTCGCCGATCGCGGCGCTGTGCGCCGTGGAATCGACGATGTCGGTGAACAGGACGGTCGCGAGCGCCCGCCCTGCGAGCCCGGGCCGCACGGTGGTGGTTCCGAGCACGAGGCGCTCGACTGCGGCCAAGAGGGGCTCGGTGTCGCCGAGGAACGGCCACCAGTCCCCGCCCGGCAGCTCGACGAGCTCGGAACCGGGGATCCCTGTCGCGAGGGCTCGTCCAGCGCCCACCGGGAGGAGCTGGTCGTCGATGCGGTGGAGCACCTGCGTGGGAACCGTGATCGACGACAGCGCACCGCCGATGTCGGTCTCGAAGAGGAGGCGAAGGAACCCGACTGCGGAGTTCGGGCTCGCAGCGAAGCGCTGGAGGCGGTCGAGGAACCGGAAGAGCTCGCGGTCGCCGGTATGCGACGGCGCCATGACCTCGTAGAGGCGCTGGGATTCCGCGACGGTGCCGTACGTGTGCCGCCACCCGAGAACGAACTCCTCGATCTCGGCGTCGCTCGCGCCTTCGCCTTCTGTCGCCCGCCAGTTGATCGCGGTCTCCATCAGGCTCAAGGTCCGCACGCGTTCAGGATGGAGTGCGGTGAGGAGGGCGGCGAGCTGCCCGCCTTCGTGGTGCCCGAACAACGACGCCTTGTCCGAACCGGCGTCGTCCATCACGGCGAGGATGTCGCGCGCTCCTTCCTCGAGCGGGGGAAGGTCATCGGCGGAGAACCGATCCGACATCCCGGTGCCGCGACGGTCGATCACGATCAGCCGAGCCCATCCGGCGATACGATCGAAGAACGCGGCGGCCTGCGGGCACTCCCACAGCAATTCGACGTGCGAGACGAAGCCTTGGACGTATACGAGATCGACCGGCCCATCACCCACGACGCCGTACGCGATGGCGACGTCTCCGTTGAAGGCGTACCGGGCCCGCGGAGCGGTCATCGTGACGCAGAGGCGGTAAGGCTCATGTCACGACCCCATACAGATGCCATCGGTCAGGGACGCCTTTCAACTCGTGTACTCCTGCGTCCTCGAAGATGAGGCCGCTCCCCGCAACGAGATCCTTGACCGTCTGGGAGACGAGCACCTGCGAGGGACCGGCGAGGGCGCCCACGCGGGCGCCGATCACGACGCCGAGGCCGGCAACGTCATCGCCCTCGATGGCGACCTCGCCTGTGTGCAGTCCGGCCCGTATCTCGATGCCGAGCGGCGCGACCGCCGAGGCGACCGCCGTCGCGCAGCGCACCCCGCGGGCCGGCCCGTCGAACGTCGCGAGGAATCCATCGCCCATCGTCTTGATCTCGCTTCCGCGGTACCGGGCGATCTGCGAGCGCACGATCTGGTCATGACGGGCGCGCACATCGCGCCAACCGGCATCGCCGAGCGCGGCCGCCTGCACGGTGGAGTCGACCACGTCGGTGAACAGCACCGTCGCGAGGACGCGATCGAAGTCAGCCTGCTCGACGCGGAGCGACTCGACGAACGCCGCGATGTGGGGGACGAGATCGTCGAGCGGGTAGACGTGGTCCTCTCCCGGGAGTTCCACGATGCGCGCGCCGGGCGTGTGCGCCGCGGTCCACCTCCCCTCGGCGACCTTCGTCATCTGTTCTTCGGTCCGATGCAGGACGAGTGTCGGCGCCTGGACGGACGGCAGGATGTGGCGGACGTCGGTCTCCATCACCGCGCGATCGCGTGCGATCGCGTCACCCGGGCTGGCCGAGAGCCGGAGCTGGCGCCCGTACTCCCGCACCGCGTTCTCGTCGTGCAGGAGCGACGGGGACAGCATCTCGACCACCTCACGGACATGGGCGTCGGTGCCCCACGCCTGCTCGATCCGCTCGAAGTACTCCTCGTACATCTCCCTGCTCCACGTCGCGGGGTAGTCAGGCGCCGGCGTTCCACGCACCATCGGAGCCAGCACGATCACCCCCGAGGTGCGATGAGGATGCGTCGCAGCGAACATGAAGCAGAGCGATGCGCCGCTCTCGATCCCGAACACGAACGCACGCTCCGATGACGCCGCGTCCATGACGGCGCGGATGTCGTCCATCTGCGCTTCGATCGTGGCCGCTTCGCCGGTCCACGAACGGTCCGACGTGCCGCTGCCACGCCGATCGAAGACCAACACGCGCCCGATCGAGGCCAAGCCCCGAACGAACGAGACGAACGGGGGGAAGTCCCACGCCGCTTCGATGTTGGAGTAGTCGTAGGGCACGAACACGATGTCCACAGGACCGGAACCCACCACCTGGTAGCCCACGTGGATCCCGTCCGCCGCGCGCGCGTACCGTGTCTCGGGGGCCCGGGTCATGACGTCACCCGGAAGAGCCGCCAGCGGTCGGGCACGCCCTTCAACTCGTGCTCGCCGGCGTCCTCGAACGCGAGGCCCGATCCCGCAACCAGATCCTTGACGGTCTGCGAGACGAGGACCTCCGAGGGTGCCGCCATCGCTCCGACCCGGGCACCGATCGCCGCAGTTGGCCCGCCCAGGTGGCCGTCGATCACCTCACACTCGCCGACGTGCACGCCGGCGCGGATCTCGAGGTCGAGGTCCCGCACATGCCTCGTGATGGCTTCGGCACACCTAACGGCGGCGGCTGGTCCCTCGAACGTTGCGTAGAAGCCGTCGCCCGCGGTGTCGACTTCGGCGCCGTCGAACGAGACGAGCTCGGCTCGCACGAGCTCGTGATGTCGCTCGAGGAGCGCCTTCCATCGTTCCATGCCGAGGCGGAAGGCGGTCTCCGTCGACCCCACGATGTCGGTGAAGAGCACGGCCCTCAGCGCACCGCCCGCCGGTGCCGCTCGCGGAGTGACTCCGATGAAGTCCCTGATCTCAGCGACGAGGGGAGCCTGGTCCCCGGCGGCCGAGTAGCGCTCCGAGCCCGGCAGGGAGACGAGCTTCGCTCCCGGGATGGCTCGTGTCACGTACTCGGCCTCCTCGATCCCTTCCTCGAACGCTCGGACGAGGCAGAGCGTCGGCACCGAGATCGAGGGAAGAACGTCACGGATGTCGGTCCCGTAGAAGCGACGAAGCAACTCGACTGCGTCGCCCGGTGCTGCCCAGTGACGTTGGAGGCGGGCGTACCATCGGATCAGGCTTCGGTCACCGGCGAGCGACGGCGCGACGCCTTCCATGAACGCGGCCGCATATCCGTCGGTTCCCCAGCTTCGACGGACGGCCTCGATGTCGGCGAACGCCTCTTCCTCCGTCGCCCCCCACGGGTAGCCGTCGGCGATGGTCCCGCGAGCCGCCGGATCGAAGAGGCAGAGAGCGCGGACGCGACGTGGATGGGTCGCGGCGAACAAGGGGGCCACCACGTTCCCAGCACCGACGATGACCGTCGAACGAGAACCCACCGCATCGAGCACCGCCAGGATGTCGCGTGCCTCGGTCTCGAGATCGGGAAGGCCGGCGTTTCGATCGGAGAGACCGGTGCCGCGCATGTCGTGACGGATCACGCGGGAGAAGGTGTTGAGCTTCGTCGTCAACGCCGGGATCAGCGGATGCTCCCACTGCAGCTCCAGTCCGCCATTGAAACTGTGGATCCACAGGACGTCGACCGGGCCGTCACCGACCACGTGGTAGGCGATGTGCACCCCGTCCTCGGTCAGCGCGTATCGGGTCTCCGGAGCGTCCACCTCAACTCACCACCCGATACAGGCGCCAGCGGTCGGGCACGCCCTTCAGCTCGTGCTCGCCCGCTTCCTCGAACGTCAATCCGGATCCCGCCACGAGATCCCTCACGGTCTGCGAGACGAGCACCTCCGAGGCGCCGGCCATCGCTCCGACGCGCGCCCCGATCACGACGGCCATCCCGCCGACCTTGCCGTCGATCGACTCGACCTCGCCCGTGTGCACGCCCGTGCGCACCTCGATGCCGAGCGGCGCGATCGCGGCGACGATCGCGCCCGCGCACCGCACGGCTCGAGCGGGCCCGTCGAACGTCGCGAAGAACCCGTCGCCAGCGGTATCGACCTCGACCCCGCGGAAGCGGGCGAGCTGTCCCCGCACGCGACGATGGTGCGTCTCGAGGAGCTCCTTCCAGGCTCGATCCCCGAGCTCGGCGGCCTTCTCGGTCGAACCGACGACGTCGGTGAAGAGCACGGTGGCGAGCGCGCGGTCGAGTCCGGCTTCCGTCTCGCCGAGCTCCAGGACGAACCGTTCGACCTCGTCGAGGATCTCGTCCTGCGGACCGACCCACGGGAAGTGCACGCTGCCCGGCAGCTCGACGAACTCGGCGCCGACGATCCGTTCGGCGGTGTCTCGGCTCTCCTCGATCGGGAAGTCGAGGTCGCCCGTCCTCGCGATCACGAGCGTCGGCACGTGGATCGACGCGAGTGCGTGCGTGGCGTTGATCTCACGGTTCATGCGTTCGAGCGTGATCGCGGCCGAGGGGCTCGCCGATCGACGCATGTAGGAGGCGAGCCACGTGATCAGCCGTTCGTCTCCCTCGAACCCGGGTGCCCCCCAGTTCTCGGTCTCGTGGCGCGCGAACTCGGTGGTGCCCCAGGTGCGCTCCAGGCGCTCGAGGTAGGCAGCGTCGTCATCCTTGTAGTCCGGCGACCTGATCGTGAAGTCGGCTGCGGTGCCGTAGAGCGCGAGCGCCACCGTGCGTTCCGGATAGGTCGCAGCGAAGAGCATCGACATCGGGCCGCCCTCGGACACTCCGAAGACCACCGCCCGCTCCGACCCCACGGCGTCCATCACGGCTCGCACGTCGTCCATGCGCGTCTCGAGGTTCGGCAGGCGATCGTCGGGCACGCGATCGGACAGTCCGACGCCACGCTTGTCGAACAGGATCAAGCGCGAGATCGTGGCGAGACGGTCGAGGAACCTCGCGAAGTCCGGTTCTTCCCACATGGCCTCGACGTTCGAGAGCCACCCCATCACGAACACCATGTCGACGGGCCCGTCGCCGACGACCTGGTAGGCGATGTGCACACCGTCGGCGGCCTTCGCGTACCGGGTCTCGGGGCTGCGCATCCGTGGATACTCCGCCCGGGGCACCCTGCGCCGCAAGCCGAGACCCGGGCGCCGTCGCTAGACTCAGCCGCGATGGCGGCGACCTATCGCATCGTCGTGGCGAAACCCGGCCTCGACGGGCATGACCGCGGGGCGAAGGTGGTCGCGCGCGCCCTGCGCGATGCGGGGTTCGAGGTGATCTACACGGGCTTGCACCAGACCGCCGAGCAGATCGCTGAGACCGCGATCCAGGAGGACGCCGACGCTGTGGGTCTGTCGAGTCACTCCGGCGCGCACATGACGCTCTTCCCGAAGGTCGTCACCCAGCTCCGTGAGCGAGGAGCCGCTGACATCCTGGTCTTCGGGGGCGGCGTGATCCCGGTCGACGACATCCCCACGCTGAAGGAAGCCGGCATCGCCGAGATCTTCACGCCCGGCGCGAACACGGGCGACATCGCATCGTGGCTGCGTGAGCACCTCGAGGATCCGTCACCCGACAACTAGTCCTGCTCAGACTACCGATCATCGTCCCGGGGGCTCCATGGACCTGTACGAGCACCAAGGCAAGGAGCTCTTCCGTTCCCAGGGCATCGTGACGCCGAAAGGCATCGTGGCCGAGACCGCCGAGCAGGCTGCCGATGCGACCCGCGAGCTGGGTGGCCGCAGCGTCGTGAAGGTCCAGGTGCAGGTCGGCGGACGCGGCAAGGGCGGCGGCGTCGTGCTGGTCGACTCGCCCGAGCGGGCCGCCGAGGAGGCGGCCCGCATGCTCGGCTCGGACTTCAAGGGGCACCGGGTGAACCAGGTGCTGGTCGAGGAGCTGCTGCCGATCGCGCACGAGTTCTACACGTCGATGCTGCTCGATCGCTCCACCGGCGATCACCTCGCGATGATGACCGCCGAAGGAGGCATCGACATCGAGGAGCTCGCGCGCACCCGGCCGCAGGCGCTTCGCCGTGTGCACATCGACGCGATCCTCGGGCTGCGCGCCTTCCACGTGCGCGAGCTCGTCGGCACGCTGCCAGCCGGCGCGCGCGAGGGAGCGGCCGACGTACTGCGGCGCATGCACGACCTGGTGCAGGCACGTGACGCGACGCTCGTCGAGGTCAACCCCCTCGTGCAGCTCGACGACGGCTCGGTCGTGGCGCTCGACGCCAAGGTCACGGTCGACGACAACGCGCTGTTCCGCCACCCGGAGATCGAGGCGTACGCCGACGCGTTCCCGATCGATCCCGTGCAGGCGCGGGCGAACGAGGAGGGCTTGCAGTACGTGAAGCTCGAGGGCAGCGTCGGCATCATCGGCAACGGCGCCGGCCTCGTGATGTCGACGCTCGACCTGGTGGCACAGGCGGGCGCGAAGGCGGCGAACTTCCTCGACGTGGGGGGAGG
Organism: uncultured Actinomycetes bacterium; assembly: GCA_963790335.1. Taxonomy (GTDB): domain Bacteria; phylum Actinomycetota; class UBA4738; order UBA4738; family HRBIN12; genus JAOUEA01. The sequence continues at coordinate 284,915 of CAWBOB010000003.1, forward strand.
GGCGAGCGCCGACCAGATGGCGGCCTCGCTCGAGGTGGTGCTCTCGGATCCGTCGGTGCGGCGGTGCTCATCAACATCTTCGGGGGCATCACCCGGTGCGACCTGGTCGCCCGGGGCGTGCTCGATGCGCTCGAACGGGTCGAGGCCTCGGTACCGCTCGTCGTGCGGCTCGACGGCACCAACGCGGCCGAGGGGCGCGCGATCCTCGATGCCGCCGCGCACCCGCGCATCGTGTCGGCGGCGACCATGCCCGAGGCGGCCGAGCTGGCGGCTTCCTCGGCGAACGGACGGGCGGCGTGAGCATCCTCGTCGGCGAGCAGACCCGGCTCGCGGTGCAGGGGCTCACGGGCAAGGAGGGCACGTTCCACAGCCTGCGGAACCGCGCCTACGGCACGAACGTCGTCGCGGGCGTCACGCCCGGCAAGGCCGGGCACGAGGTCGAAGGCATCCCCGTGTTCGACACGGTCGCCGACGCGGTCCGTGAGGCGGGCGCGAACACGAGCGTGATCTTCGTGCCTCCTCGGTTCGCGGCCGAGGCCATCCTCGAGGCCGCGGACGCCGGCGTCGCGCTCGTCGTCTGCATCACCGAGGGCATCCCGGTCAAGGACATGGCGTACGTGCACGGCTTCCTGAAGGGGCGCGGTACGACGCTCGTCGGCCCCAACTGTCCCGGCGTCATCTCGCCCGGTCAGGCGAACGTCGGCATCATCCCGCCCGAGGTCTGCATGCCCGGACGGGTCGGGTTCGTGAGCCGCTCGGGCACGCTCGTCTACCAGATCGTGCACGAGCTCACCCAGCACGGCATCGGTCAGTCGACGTGCGTCGGCATGGGCGGCGACCCGGTTCACGGCCTAGGGTTCATCGAGGCGCTGACCGCGTTCGAAGCCGACCCGGGGACCGACCTGATCATCATGACCGGTGAGATCGGGGAGACGACGAGGAGCGTGCCGCGGCCTACGTCGACGAGCACGTCACGAAACCGGTGGTGGCCTACATCGCCGGGTTCGAGGCACCTCCGGGCAAACGCATGGGTCACGCAGGGGCGATCGTGACCGGTTCGACGGGAACGGCGGCTGCGAAAGCCGACGCGTTGCAAGCCGCGGGCGTGCGTGTCGCTCGCACGCCCGGCGAGGTCGCCGAGCTCACCCGGGCGGCGCTCGCATGACGGGATCCGCGGCGCCATGACCGCCACCGGGGTCGTCAGCGTGCGGCAGACCTCACGTGCGCACGATCTCGTTGCCGCCGCACCCATCGTGGTGCTCCGCGCCACGGCGGCGGCGCTCGCGGTCGCCGCGCTCGGACAGGTGGCACCGTCGCTCGTCAACGTCGCCGGAGGCGGACTGGCGGTCGAGACCCAGCTGCGCATCGGATGGCTCTACACCATGGCCGGACACGCCGTCTCGGTCAGCGCCGTCGGCGCATCGGGAACCACGTCGGAGGGCGGGCTCGTCGCCGGCCTGGTCAGCGTGCGGCTCGGCATGCTCACGATCGCGGCGGTCGCGATCGCCATGATCGCCGTGGGCGCGCGAGCCGCCGCGCGGCGGGTCGACGACGCCGGGGTCAGGCGGATCGTGGCGGGAGCCTCGCTCGCGCTGCCGTACGCCGCGCTGATCGGAGGCGTGAACACCGCTGTGAGCCTGCGACTCGATACCGGAGGAGGGTTCTGGCCCGAGGCGACCAGGTTCGCCTCCCCGACCTGGGAAGGGTTCGTGATCCCCGGAGCCATGGCCCTCGCCGCCGGCGCGATCGGAGGGTGGTCCGTCTCCGAGCGGTGGATGTGGCCCTCGGGCAGGGTGGTGCGGGCCGGCGTGCGGGCCTTCGGCTGGACCATCGCGCTCAGCTTCATCGGCGTGCTCACCTTCGCGACGCTTCGCCCCGAGGGGCTCGAACGCTACTCGGTCGAGATGTGGTCGGGCGGGGCCCAGCGCGCGGCGCTCTACATCGGTCACCAGACGCTGCTGCTTCCCGATCAGGCGATGTGGGTGCTGACGCCGTCGATGGGAGGATGCGTGTCGGCCCGCGTCGACGACGGCGCGCACGACGTGCTCTGCCTCGACCGCATCCCGCGCGCCCGCGACCCGGCCACGTGGCTGTTGTCCGAGCTCGGACGGGTCGACGGATCGCCGCCGGTCGCTCCCATGCCGTGGTCGGCCTGGCTCTTCGTCGCCGTGCCCACGGCGGCGATCCTGCTCGGTTTCCATCGGCTCGGGCGGTGGGCCCCGAGTCTCGCAGGGGCGGCCGCACGCGGGTTGCTCGCCGGCGTCGTGTTCGCCGCGCTCGTGACGGCGGCCTCGCTCGCAGCGACGGTCTGGTTGCGTGTGGGAGCCGGGACGTCGGCGCGCTCCGTCGCGCTCGGACCCGATCCGGTCTCGACCGCACTGCTCGCGCTCGCTTGGGGCTCGTTGGGCGGCGCCGCCGTGAGCGTGGCGAGCTACCTGCCGCGCAGGATCAACCGCCGGGGCTGACGTCGGTGAAGTTCGTCTCGATCTGGGTGAACCGGCCCCATGCCGCTGCCCACCCTGCGTCGTCGCGCGGATACTTCTCGATCGGCGTCGCGGGTGCCTGCCGATCCCAGATGCCGAAGAACGTGCGGCCGTATCCGAGCAGGTAGCGCGAGCCCGAGTGGGTGTATTGCACCGCCGACACATCGTCGGGATCGACGGCGACGCCCCCGGCCGGTGTGGGGCCCGAGCCTGCAGCGCCGCCGCCGTCGACGGTTGCGTTGTTGGGCTCGAGGGCGACGAATCGGAGCCATGCCTGCCGCCATCCGTCATCGGTGCGCGGGAACCGTTCCGAAGGCTGGGCCGGTGACTGACGGTCCCAGATCCCGAAGTCGTCTGCGGTGTAGCCGAGCACGTACCGGTATCCCGAGTGCGTGTAGCGAACGTCGGTGCCGGGGGTGGCCACAGGGCCGGGCGCGGTGGCATCCTGCGGCGCCGCGGAGCCCGGAGCCGCGGTAGCAGGAGGGCCGGTCGCCACGTCCACGGTCGGAGAGGCCGGCTCGGGGACTCCGGCGACGACGATGAGGCCGTCGGCGCCTGCACGGTCAGGTCGCTGTGGCAGTACCGGCACTTGATCGCCTCGTCCTGGATCATCTCTGCGCAGTACGGACACTTCTTCACGGCGGTCCCCTCATGGTCGGCAACACGGATCGTGACCCAGGCAGGCTACCCGAAGCACGCGACGGAGCCCTCCGGCCGTCGCCCGCAGGCCGTTCGGTAGCATGCCCACGGCATGGGGGAGCGCATCGCGGTGTTGGTGTCGGGCAACGGCACCAACCTGCAAGCGCTGCTCGACGATCCCTTCTGCGGTCGCCGCATCTCCCTCGTGCTCGCCGACCGGCGAGGCACCCGTGCCGTGGAGCGCGCCGCGGCGCACGGCGTGGAGACGGCCGTGATCGAGCCCGCGTCGTACGAAGACCGGGGTCGTTCGACGATGCCGTCGCCGCCGTCCTGCAGGGTCACGGCGCCGACATCATCGTCTCGGCGGGCTACATGCGGCTGCTCGGACGCGCCGTGCTCGATCGCTACGAGGGCCGGTGGCTGAACACCCACCCCGCGCTCCTGCCGTCGTTCCCGGGTATGCACGGGGTGCGCGACGCGCTCGCCTACGGAGTGAAGGTGACCGGGGTGAGCGTCTTCCTCGTGGACGAGGGCATCGATACCGGCCCCATCGTGCTGCAGGAAGCGGTCGAGGTGCGCGAGGACGACGACTGGGATTCCCTCGAGTCGAGGATCCTCGAGGTCGAGCACCGGCTGTTGCCCGCGGCGTTACGGGCGCTGGTCGAGGACCGGCTCGAAGTGACGGGGCGCCACGTCACGGTCGTCGAGGAGCCTCGATGAAGCCGGGAGCCGTCACGCCGGTGCGCAGGGCATTGCTGGCGCCCTACGACAAGGCCGGGCTGGCTTCGTTCGCCACGGCACTGGCCGCCCGGGGCGTGGAGCTCGTCGCATCGGGCGGGACGGCTCGCGCGCTCGCCGATGCCGGCCTCACGGTCACGCCGGTGGAAGAGGTGACCGGGTCCCCCGAGACGCCGGGCGGC
>CAWBOB010000004.1:0-14082 GCA_963790335.1 uncultured Actinomycetes bacterium
CCGTGAGCTGTCCCGGCACGATGGTCCTGAGAAGGCCGGCGCACGGGCAGCCGAAGTCGCCACCGGAGATCGCCGACCGCCTACACTGAGCGCCGTGAGCGACGGGCAGTATCCGACGACCTCGGCCATTCCTCCCTCCGACGTGTTCCGGGAGGAGAGCTCCTCGATCTGGGCCTCGCTGCACCAGCACCCGTTCATCACCGAGCTCGCTGAGGGCACGCTGCCCCTCGACAAGTTCCGGTTCTTCCTCGAGCAGGATGTCTTCTACCTGCAGGAGCATGCCCGATGTCTGGCGATGGGGGCCGCGAAGTCGCGGACGGAACGGGAGCTCCGGTACTTCACCGCAGATCTGAACAAGGTGCTCGATGCGGAGATCCCCAACAATCGGGCGCTCCTCGAGCAGGTGATCGCGATGGGTGCGGAGGATCGAGGCGGCGCCCTCTCGATGGCGCCGGCCAACGTGGCGTACACCAGCTACATGCATTCGCTGTCGCTGCGCGGGAGGTCCCCTCGAGATCATGGCGTCGCTGCTGCCGTGCTCGTGGAGCTACGTGGAGATCGCGATGGCGTTACGGGAGCGCACCGATGCGTCCCACCCCGTCTACGGCGGCTGGATCTCCTACTTCTCGCTTCCCGAGACCGTCGACATGATCGCCGACATGCGCCGAGATTTCGACGCACTCGTGGAGCAGGAAGTCACGACCGAGGCACGCCGTCGAGAGGTGGGGCAGATCTTCGCCACGAGCTCGCGACTGGAGCGTCGGGTTCTGGGAGATGGCCTACAACCTCGAGCGCTGGCCCGATCTGCTCGAAGCGATGAGGCGAGGAGATGACGGCGGAGGCGTGGGCCTCCGCCGTCATCCGTGTGCTTCAGCAGCCGGGCAGGTATTCGTTCGTTGCGATGGTCGCGGGGTCGACCTCTGTCTCCAGCAGCTCGTTCTCGAGCATCCAGTCACCGAACGTCGCCCAGTTGTCGAGGTTGAAACAACCCGTCGGCAGACCCTCGGGTGAGGACAGGAGCGGCAACGTGTCGGGCACCATCGCCTCGATCTCCTCGTCGGTGTACTCGGTGTTGTCCTTCATCGACTGGATCGAGCCAGCTTCGTCGGCCTGCGCGGCCTCGGTCGCTTCGGTCATCGCCGTGAGGAAGCGACTGACGGCGTCGGCGTAGGCCGCGTCGTCCTGCAGTCGCTCACTGTTGCCGACGACGATGAGCTCGTCGTAGGTCGGCACGCCGAGCTCCGACATCTTCACGATGACCGGCGCCTCGCCCGTCTCCGATTCGATATGGATGCCCTCGATGTTGAAGTACGTGCCGATCGCCGCATCAACCTGCTCCGGAGAGCAAGGCGGGCACGAGGTCGAACCCGACGTTCACGCTCTCGACGTCGTCTTCGTCGAGACCCTGACTCTTGCGAATCGTGTCGAGGATGGCGTCGTCGAAGGGCAGGCCGGCGACCCCGATCGTAGCGCCCGCCACCGTGTCGACTCCCTGCACCTTCGAGTCGGCGAGAGCCATCAGCGAGTTGAGAGGCTGTGGCACGAGGGAACCGACGGCGATCACCGGCAGTCCCTCCTGCGCGGCGAAGAACATGTCGCCCTGATAGAAGACCGACAGGTCGAACTGATTTCTCGCGACGAGCTTCAGCCCCGCGGTGACGTCGGACGGGGTCTGGAACTCGACCGTGAGGTTCTGGTCGTCGAAGTACCCGTTGTCGAGCGCGTAGTACAGGCCGACGTGGTCCGGGTTCGGGAACCAGTCCAGGGCCACCGTGAGGGTCGCGGGCTCGGCGGTGGTGTCGCCGTCGGCGGCCCCCGTCGCAGATGGGTCGTCTTCCGTGTCGCTCCCACAGGCCGCCAGCACCAAGACGCCTACGGTGAACAGGGCGAGCAGGCGGGAACCGGACTTCCACTTCTTGGGACTCACAAGGTTCCTCCATTCGTTCCGATGTCTCGTGACCGTGATCCGCCGCGCATGAGGCCCGGCAACCGCTGCACCTATGTCAGCCCCCCCTTCCTCGCCCAGGGGATCGTGAGGCGCTCGACGAGCGACACGAGGCCGAACAATCCGAGCGCCATCACGGTGATGAATACGATGTCGGCGAAGACGAGGGCTGTGTCGAGCCGACCTTTCGCCTGCAGCATCTGCCATCCGAGCCCGGCCTGCGATCCGGCCCATTCGCCGAACACCGCGCCGATCGCCGCGTACGTGGCGCCTACCCGAACGCCGGTGAAGATCTGCGGCAGTGCGGAAGGGAACTCAACCCGACGGAAGATGCCCATCCGGGTCGCGTCCAGGGTGAGCATCATGCGCACGTACTCGCGGTCCACGCCCGAGAGGCCGTCGATCGTGCCGACGACGATGGGGAAGAAGCAGAAGAGCGCGACGACCGCGACCTTCGGCCAGATGCCGAACCCGAGCACGAGCACGAACACGGGTGCGAGCACCACCGTCGGGATGCTTTGGGAGGCGATCAGGAGGGGATAGAGACCTCGCCGAGCGATCGTCGAGAAGTGCACGAGGAAGCCGAAGGCCAGACCGAGCACGACCGCGAAGAAGAATCCGAGCAGCGCTTCCGAGAGCGTGACCCAAGCGTGGCCCAGCAGGTCGGAGAACTCCTCCTGGATCGTCTCGGCGATCAGGGACGGGGACGACCAGATGTAGGTGGGCACGTCGAAGACCCGGATGATGAGCTCCCACACGGCGATCGTGATGACCACCACGATGGCCGGCGGGCCGTACCGGTCGAAGAACCGCCGCAGTGCCGCCCTGCGTCGAACGAGATGGCCGCTCGCTCATAGCTCCAGCGCCTCGAGTGCGGATTCCTTGAGATGAGCGAACTCGGGGGAGGTGACGACCTCGCGCCGCGGACGGTCGCGCGGGAGATCGGTCTCGAGCGTGCGAACGATGCGCCCTGGACGAGACGACATCACGATGACCCGGTGGGTGAGCAGCAGCGCTTCGTCGACGTCGTGGGTCACGAGCAGGACGGTGCGAGGCTCCTGCTCGAGCGCGGAGAGCAGCCACTCCTGCATGCCGGACCGGGTGATCGAGTCGAGGGCTGCGAATGGCTCGTCGAGCAGCAAGATGTCCTTCTCGGCCATCAAGGTCCGCAGGAAGGCTACGCGCTGGCGCATACCGCCGGAGAGCTGCGCCGGCATGCGTTCCTCGAACTCGGCGAGCCCGAAGCGCTCGAACAAGGGGCGTGTGCGCTCGCGGGCCTGCTCCCGTTTCATGCCCCGGTTCTCGAGTGCGATCGCCGCGTTGTCGATGGCAGTGCGCCAGGGCAGCAGCAGGTCTCGCTGCGGCATGAGCGCGCACCGCCGGAGTCGTTGCTCGGCGGTCGTCGCCTCGTCGATCGCGACCGTGCCCTCGTCGGGCTGGATCAGCCCCGCGATCGCCGACAGCAGGGTGGACTTGCCGCAGCCGCTGGGTCCCACGACGCCGAGCCGCTCGTGCCGATTGATCGTGAAGTCCACGCCTTCGAGCACCACGAGCTCGTCGAAGCGGTGGTGGATGCCGCGCAGGTCGATCGCCGCCGTCGATGCCTGAGCCGAGGGCGAGGCCATGCCGGGTTCACCCACAGGCACACGGCGGCATGAAGCGCCCTGGAGGTTGAGCCACCACCGACGACATGTGGCATATGAGATACGAGATGCGAATCGTTGTCAAACCGACGGAGTTGCGCAGGGATGCCGCGTTTGACCGCTGCGCCGTGTGGACGTAACGTTCGCCCCGATGCGTGAGATATCAGATACCACGCGTGGAGGCGGCTCACGGGCGTCACCCCGTGCATGTTCGGGAAAGGCGGGGCAGAGCTGATGGGCGATGGTGATGAGGCGGCGGGCGCCTCGATGGTGACGGACCGGGCAGCCAGCGTCATCGACGCGCTCGACCTGGACCGGGCGGTGCAGCTCGTGCAGGAGGTGTGCACGATCCCGTCCATCCTCGGCGAGGAGGGTGAGCTCGCGTCGTTCCTCGCCTCGGTGATGTCGGACTCGGGTTTCGACGACGTCGAGTTGCAGCCGGTGCTGCCCGATCGGCCCAACGCGGTCGGGCACCTGTCGTTCGGTGATGGCCCAAGGGTGGTGATGACCGGGCACATGGACACGAAGCCCGTCTCGCACGGGTGGAGCGCGACGGAGCCGTTCTCCGGCGCGCTCATCGACGGATCGGTCTACGGCCATGGCGTGATGGACATGAAGGCTGCGCTGGCCTGCCAGATCGTCGCGATGGAGGCGGTGCGCGCGTCGGGGCTGCCGGTGTCGGGCACCCTCAGCATGGCCGCGGTCGCCGACCACATGGGCGACCAGCTCGGGTCGATCGCGTACTTCGATGCCTTCGAGGCCGACCTGTGCGTTCTGGGGGAGTTGACCGACAACCAGGTCTGCCTCGGCCATCGTGGCAGGTACTACTTCGACGTCACCACGCTCGGGCGTTCGGCCCACACGTGCCACAAGCCCCAGGCGATCAACGCGAACGTGCTCGCGGCGCAGGCGGTGCTCGCGCTCGATGCCTCGAAGCTCGAGCCTGAGCTCGAGGCCTGGGTCGTCGACCTGTTCGGTCCCGAGACCTACATCGTGCCCGGTCGCATCTACGGGGGACTCGCACCTGGGGGACCATCGATGATCCCCGATGAGTGCGTGGTCCGTGTCGACTGCCGGCCGCAACCGGGGGTGACGATCGAACAGGCCCGGGCTGAGATCGACCGCTGCCTCGAGCGAGCGGCCGAGGCCGACCCGCGACTGCGCGTCGACGTGGAACTGGTCGACGTGAAGTCGGGGTACCTCGCCGCGCCCGACGACGAGGTCGTGCAGCTGATGCGAACGGCGGTGCGTGAGGTTCGAGGGCAGGAGCCGCCGCTGGTCGTCGAGAACTGGCTCGGCGACACGGCGAGCTTCGGGGAGAAGGTGCCGACCGTGATCTTCGGCCCCGGTGGCCCGCCGGTGTACTGCCCCGACGAGCATCTCTCGCTCGAGGAGATCCACGAGGCGACGAAGGTGTACGCCGTCTTCGCCGCGCTCGCGATGACCCGACCCGAAGGTGCCTGAGCGGGTGGATGCCCCCAGCGGTTTCGGCAACGTGCTCGACCGGTGCCTCGCGGTGCGTCCCGGGGAGCAGGTCCTGCTGCTGACCGACGACGGCACAGACGCCGAAGTCGTCGCGGGTCTCGTCGAGGGCATCGAGGCCCGCAGAGGTGTGCCAGTGGTGTCTGTGATGCCCATGCCGCATCTGCCGGGGTCCGAGCCTCCGAGCACGGTGGCCGCGGCGATGCGAGCGGCGGGCGCCGTGATCGAGCTGACGAGTCTGTTCATCGGGTCGAGCGCGGCCCGACGCGAGGCCACCGTCGCGGGCGTGCGGTACCTGGCGATGCCGGGAGTGCGCCTCGAGACGTTCCGTGACGACGGGCCGCTCGCCGTCGACTTCGACGCCATCCGTGGCGATGCGGAGCTGATCGGCGACGCATGGGGGAGCGCGTCGACCTTCCGGCTCACGACCCCGGCGGGCACCGACCTGCGTGGGTCCGTGCAGGGCCGGCCCGGGCGCGTGTTGCACGGCCTCGCTCGCGACGACGGCGACTACATGGCCCCACCCGACATCGAGGCGGGCACCGCCCCGGTCGAGGCCTCGAGTGACGGTGTGGTCGTGGTCGACGCCGACCTGTTGTTCATGGGCCAAGGCCCGCTGCCGTCGCCGGTCGTGCTGCGGTTCGAGGCCGGCGAGCTCGTCGCGATGGAAGGCGCCGAGGCCGGCCGTCTCGAGCGAGATGCTCGGGCGCTGCGCCGATGACCGCATGTCGAACCTCGCCGAGGTCTCGATGGCGTTCAACCCGTCGGGGCGGGTCTGCGGGGTGGCGATGGAGACGGAATCGTCCCGAGGCACGGCGCACATCGCGCTCGGCAACTCGATCGCCTACGGCGGCACCGTGGACGCGGTCGCCCACCTCGACTGCGTCATGCGCGAGGCGACGCTGGAGCTCGACGGGCGGCCCGTGATGATCGCCGGGGAGCTCGTGTGAGCCCGCGCATCGTGCTCGCCAAGCCCGGGCTCGACGGCCACGACCGGGGCATCAAGGTCATCGCGATGGCCTTGCGCGATGCGGGTGCCGAGGTCATCTACCTCGGCCTGCGGCGCTCCGTTCCCGAGATCGTGGCCGCGGCGGTTGAGGACGACGCCGACGTGATCGGGATCTCGGTGCTCTCCGGCGCGCACCTGGCGCTCGCCGACGACCTCCTGCGGACGCTGGCTGCAGAGGGCGTCGACGTGCCCGTCGCGGTGGGGGGGACGATCCCCGAGGCCGATGCCGTCGCTCTGCGGCGGGCTGGCGTGGCGGCCGTCTACCCGGTCGGCGCGGGGCTGCAGGAGGTGGTCGACGGGTGCTGGCTCTGGCGCGCCCGAGCGGGGGTTCGGCCGTGAGCGACGTGCGGGGGCCCACCACCGACGCGGGCATCCCGGTGCGCGAGGTGTACACGGAAGGCGACCTCGCATCGGGGCTGGCCGCAGCGGCTGGGGGCGCCCGGCCGGCCGCCGTTCACGCGCGGGCCGTATCCGACGATGTACCGGGGTCAGACGTGGACGATGCGCCAGTTCGCCGGGTTCGGTTCGCCCGAGGACGCGAACGAGCGGTTCCATTTCCTGCTCGCACCGGGGCCAGACGGCGCTCTCGGTCGCCTTCGACCTGCCGACGCAGCTCGGGTACGACTCCGATCACCCGGTGGCCGGGCCGGAGGTCGGGCGGGTCGGCGTCGCGATCGACACGGCCGACGACATGGTCGAGCTGTTCGACGGGCCTGCCGCTCGACCAGGTGTCGGTGAACTTCACGATCAACGCCACGGCCCCGATCATCCTGGCGATGTACCTGGTCGCGGCGGAGCGCCAGGGGGTCGCCGAGGCGTCGCTCGCCGGCACGCTGCAGAACGACATCCTGAAGGAGTTCCTCGCCCGCAAGACGTTCGTGTTCCCGCCCGAGCCCTCGATGCGGCTGTCGTGCGACGTGATCGAGTTCGCGTCGGGCCGGCTGCCGCGGTTCAACCCGATCTCGATCACCGGGCTACCACGCTCGCGAGGCCGGCTGCGACGCGATCCAGGAGCTGGCGCTCACGCTCGCGTCGGCGATCGCGTACTCGGACGCGCTCGTCGCCCGGGGGCTCGACTTCGACTCGTTCGCTCCGCGGCTGTCGTTCCACTTCGCCACGACGATGGATCTGTTCGAGGAGGTCGCGAAGCTGCGCGCCGCTCGCCGCATGTGGGCCCGCATCGCCACGGATCGGTTCGGCGCCGAGGACCTGAACTCCGGACGGCTGCGGTTCTTCTCGGGGAACTCCGGCACCACGCTCACCGCGCAGCAGCCCCTCAACAACGTCGTGCGCTCGACGATCCAGTGCCTCGGCGCGGTGCTCGGCGGCGCGCAGTCGATCCACGTGATGGGCTACGACGAGGCGCTACGAGATCCCGTCGGAGGAAGCGGTGACGCTCTCGCTGCGGACGCAGCAGATCGTGGCCCTCGAGTCGGGCGTGCCGCGCACCGTGGACCCGCTCGGCGGGTCGTACTACGTGGAGGCGCTGACCGACGAGCTGGAGGCCCGGGCCGGCGAGGTGCTCGATGAGATCGAGGCGCTCGGGGGAGCGGTGGCGGCGCTCGAACAGGGCGTCTCGCAGCGCTGGGTCGCCGCGTCGGCGTACCGGCATCGAGCGCGAGATCGCCGACGGCACGCGGCCGCGGGTCGGGCGTGAACGTGCACGTGGACCCGAGCGAGGATGCCGGCGGCATGCCGGCGCTGTTCGCGCTCGACCCCTCGATCGCCGAGCGGCAGGTGGCGCGCACGGCCGAGCGGGTCGCCGCCCGCGACGCGGCCTGCGTGCGCCGCCGCCACGGCCGCCGTCGAGGCCGCCGCGCGCGCGGGCGACAACGTGATGCCCGCGCTGCATCGACGCCGTGCGCGCCGGCGCGACGCTCGGGGAGCTGTCCGACGTGTTCCGCTCGGTGTTCGGCGAGTTCAGGGAGCCGCACCCGTGGTGAGCCGGCCGCTCGAGGGGTTGCGCGTGCTCGACCTCACTCGCTTCGTGGCGGGCTCGCAGACGACCGCCCTGCTGGCGGCGCTGGGCGCCGACGTCGTGAAGCTCGAGGTCCCGCCGGGCGGTGACCCGTACCGGGTGCAGGGCACCGAGCGGCTCGGCGACCAGTCGGTGCTGTTCCTGTCGTTGAACTCGGGCAAGCGCAGCCTCGCGCTCGACTTCCGTTCGCCGTCGGCGGCCGAGGCGGTCGATCGGCTCCTCGCCTCGTCGCGACTTCCTCGTGGAGAACTCGCGGCCCGGGAGCCTCGCGCGCCTACGGCCTCGACTGGGAGGCGGTGCACGAGCGCTACCCGTCGATCGTCTACGGCTCGATCTCGGGCTACGGCGACGTCGGGCCCGACGCCGCGCGCGGGGGCTTCGACCTCATCCTGCAGGCCGAGAGCGGGGTGATGAGCGTCACGGGCAGCGAGGGGTCGGGGCCGGTGAAGGTCGGGGCGCCCGTGCTCGACGTGGGCGCCGGCCTCAGCTGCGCGTTCGGGCTGATGGCCGCGCACATCGAGCGCGAGCGCACCGGCGTCGGCACCCACGTGTCGTCGTCGCTGATGGAGTTCGCGCTCGCGCGCGCTCGGCATCGCTCGCGGCGAGCACGTTCGTCTCGGGGCAGGTGCCCGGGCTGCTCGGCACGCCACTCGCCGACGTTCGCGCCCTACGGCGGCTTCCGCACCGCGGACGGCTGGATCGTGCTGGCGGGTGCTGGTTCCGAGGACCTGTGGGTGCGGTGCTGCGACGTGCTCGGCGCCGAGCATCTGCTCGAGGACCCCCGCTTCGCCGACAACGCGTCGCGGGTGCGACACCGTGACGAGCTGACCGCGGCGTTCGAGGACATCCTGCGCGGGCAGCCGAGCGCGCATTGGCTCGAGCTGCTCGATGCGGAAGGCGTGCCGGCCGCCGAAGTGCGCGACATCGCTGAGGTGTTCGCCGACGAGCAGACGCAGGCGCTCGGCGCGGTGCAGGAGCTGCACCATCGCACGGCCGGTGATTATCGACGCGTCGGTCCGCCGGTGCGGTTCGATCTGGAGCCGCTGCCCTACGCCGCGCCGGCCCCAGCGCTCGGGGAGCACACGTTCGACGTACTCGCCGAGCTCGGGTACGGCCGCGCGGACGTCGAGGCCCTGGTCGCCGAGGGGGTGGCGCTCGCGTCGTGAGCGACATCGCTGACACCGTGCGTGACGCGCACGGTCGAGATCGCCGCGCGTTCCCGCTCCGACCGGAGCGGAGGCGGCCCGGGCGGCCGTGGTCGCGATCGTGGTGGGAGGCCGACGGGCTGCGCGACGTGCGGACCGACCCGACCGGCAACGTCTGGGCGCTGGTGCGCGGCGGCGACGGACCGATCGTGGTGCTCTGCGCCCATCTCGACACGGTGTTCGACATCGACGTGCCCCACGCCGTGCGCATCGAGGGCGATCGGCTCGTCGGCCCGAGCGTAGGCGACGACTCCGTCGGGTTGGCCGCGCTCGCGCGGCCGCCGCGTTGCTCGGTCCGCACGGTGTGCCGGTGTGGCTGCTCGCGACCGTTGGCGAGGAAGGGTTCGGCAACCTTCGCGGGGTCCACGCCGCCCTCGATGCACCCGCCCGGGCCGGTCATGGCCTTCATCGCCGTCGAAGGGAACTACCTCGGTCGCGTCTCGACGGTCGGTGTCGGGTCGGTGCGCCGGCGGGTCGTGGTCCGCGGGCCCGGGGGCCACGCGTGGGAGGCCGCCGACTCCCCGAGCGCGATCCACGCGATCGCACCCGTGGTCGCCTCGATCGCCTCGATCCCCCGGCCGCGCGCCACCTCGGTGAACGTCGGGCGAATCGGCGGCGGCGAGGGCATCAATGTTCGCGCGGGTGAGGCGTGGTTCGAGCTCGACCTGCGCGCCGACGATGCCGGCCGGCTCGCCTCGCTGAATCGAGAGGTCGAGGATCGCCTGCGGCAGATAGATCCTCCGCTCACCGTGGATCATGCGTCCCCTTGGCGATCGGCCTGCAGGGCGTGTCGACCCCGGCCATCCGCTCGTGCGCGCAGCCGAGCAGGCCCTCGTCGAGGTCGGCCGCTCGCCCAGCTCGCCCGCCACGAGCACCGACGCGAACGCCGCTCACGCCCGCGGGGTGCCGGCGATCGCTGTCGGCGTCACGACGGGGTCCGGAGAGCACACCCAGACCGAGTGGATCGAGACCGGCCCGATCGAGCACGGGGTGCGTGCGTTGGCGCGCACCGTCGAGCGATTCGAGGAGCTGACGAGATGACCATGCGTTCGGGGGTCGTGCTGCAAGGGGCGTATCCGCCGGAGGAGTTCCGCTCCATGGTCGGCCGGATCGACGCCCTCGGCTTCTCGAACCTGTGGCTCACCGACTCCTCGTTGCACGCTCGGAACTCCTATGCGTACCTGACGCTCGCCGCGACGGTCTCGCGCGCGCTTGCTGCTCGGCACCGCCGTCACGAATCCGCTCACGCGCCACCCGGCGATCACGGCGGTCGCGGCCGCGACGGTGGACGAGATCTCCGAGGGTCGCATGATCCTCGGCCTCGGCGCCGGTGATCGCCCGCTCCTGGCCCTCGGCCTGCACCCCGCCCGGCTCGCGTCGGTTCGCTCGTCGATCTCCGCCATCCGTGCCCTGTGGTCCGGCGACAAGGTCACGGTCGACGATGCGGCCTTTCGGCTCGACGAGGCGCACTTGCGGTTCGGGGCTCGCCCCGACATCCCGATCTACATCTCGGCGAGCGGCCCCAGGATGCTCGAGTTGGCGGGCGAGGTCGCCGACGGTGTCATCCTGCTCGTCGGATTGTTTCCCGAGGCGCTCGCTTGGGCGCTTGAGCAAGTGGACCGGGGGGCGGCGAAGGCGAACCGGCCGCGCCCTCACATCGCGGTGTTCGCCTACGGAGCCATCGACGACGACGAGTCGGCCGCCCTTGCGGCTGCGAAGCCGATCGCCGCGTGGTTCCCGCAGACGGCGCCCGTCATCTGCGAGCTCGGCGGACTGCCCGTAACCCTGATCGACCAGGTACGTGAGCGCTACGCGGGCGGTGAGTTCCAGGAAGCGGCGGATGCCGCGAACCTGCTGCCGGACGAGTTCGTGCGCAAGGTCGCCCTCGCCGGCGACGCGGTCGCGGCGCGTGAGCGCATCGAGGCGGTCACCGCCGCGGGAGCCGATTCGATCCACGTGTTCCCGCTCGGGGGCAACCGTATGCAGACGGTCGAGGCGTTCGCGGCGTGCTTCGACGACGTATCGGAAGGAGTCACCCGATGACGACCGCGGCCTGGCGGGTGACCGGGCTGCATCATGTCGCGATCGCCCACGGCGACGAGCCGGTCTGTGAGGACGCCCTGACCGCGATGATCGGTGCACCGGGCCACCAGGAGGATGGACCTGGTTTCCTCGAGCGCATGTACGAGGTGGGTGGGTCGTACGTGCAGACGCTGCAGGCGACCGGCGAGGGAGTCGTGCAGCGCTTCCTCGACCGGCGAGGCCCCGGGCTGCACCACCTCGCCTTCGAGGTTGATGCCATCGACGCCGCGCTAGACGATCTGGCCGGGCGCGACGTGCGGCTCATCGATCGCCACGCGCGTGCCGGGCGGCCAGGGCACCCGCATCGCCTTCCTGCATCCTTCGGCGTTCGGCGGGGTGTTGGTTGAGCTCGTCGAGCCGACGCCCCCGGATGCGGGATCGTCAACGATCGCGGGACCCGATCGATGAGCGATCGCCACGACGACGCCACGGCCGAGGCGCAGCCGGTGTTCACGGCTCGCCCGGACCGCCGGAAGATGACCGACTGGGTCTGGGAGGAGCTGCGCGAGGCCATCATCGAGCTCCGCCTGCGCCCGGGCGAGCCGTTGCGCGAGGTCGCCCTGGCCGAACAGCTCGGGGTCAGCAAGACCCCCCTGCGCGAGGCGTTCGCCCGCCTCGAGCAGGAAGGACTCGTCGAGACGACCTCGTTCAAGGGGGCCGTCGTGACCGGCTACTCCGAGCGAGACCTCAACGAGATCTATGAGCTGCGGACCTTGCTCGAGGGCGCCGCCGCCAGGGCAGCCGCGGAGCGCTCGAGCGCCGAGACGCTCGACGAGTTGCGCGACGTCGTGGTGCGCAGTCGCGAGCTCCGCGACATGGGCGACCTCGCCGGGCTCGCCGACCTGCTCGGGCACTTCGACCTGATCGTGTACTCGCAGGTCACGAACCAGCGCATCGCCGCGTTGATCGAGAACCTGCGAGCCCACCTCACGAGGATCGGCAAGCTCACCGAGGCGATCCCCGGGCGGGTCGAAGCCTCGGTGGAGGAGCACGCCGCGATCGTGGACGCGATCGTGGCGCGCGACCCCGACGAGGCCGAGCGGCTGATGCGCGTGCACATCAGCAGCGTGCTCGCTGACCAGTTGGCACGCGAGGCGTCGCATCAGGGGGGCGCCGGATGACCGGGCCGCGTGCTGGGCTCAGCGTCGCCTCGATCCTCCACGAGCAGGGCTCCGAGGCATGGGACGCCGCGGTCCACCACCCGATGGTGATCGGCATCGCCGACGGAACGCTGCCCCACGAAGCGTTCCGGCGCTACTTCACGCAGAACGTGCTCTACCTCGAGGACTACGCGCGGGCGATCGGCATCATCGTGGGCAAGGCGCCCGACCGTGATGCGGTCACGACGCTCACGAGGTTCCTCGCGCAGATCGTGGAGCATGAGATCCCCGCGAACCTCGCGTTCCTCAGGCGCCTGGGGGGCGATGCCGACACGGTCGCGGGGCGCGGAACGATGTTGCCCGCGACATACGGGTACACGCGACACTTGCTGTCGGCCTGCGCGCTCGGCGACTGCGCCGAAGGGCTGACGGCCGTGCTGCCGTGCCAGTGGAGCTACGGGGAACTGGCTCGTCCACTCACGGCGCACCCACCCGACGACCCGATCTACGCGGACTGGATCGGCATGTTCGGCAACGACGACTACGACGGGCTCGTCGCGCGCACGACGGCCCTGCTCGACCGACTCGTCGATCCGCGCGACGAGGGGCGCATGTCGGCGCTCTCGACGATCTTCGAGCGCTCGACCCGATACGAAGCGGCGTTCTGGGACATGGCCTACGGCGACACGCGAGCGGCCGCTTCCCGAGGAGATGCCGGCCAACCGATGACCGACGGAAGGGGAGGAGCCTAGATGCGAGCCGTGCGGATCCACGAAGACCTGACGCTGCGGGTGGACGACATCGGGGACCTGCGGCCGGGGCCCGGCGAGGTGCTGGTCAGGATCCACGCAGCCGGCGTGTGCGGGACCGACCTGCACATCCTCGACGGCATGATCAAGCCCGACCCGTATCCGATGACCCTCGGGCACGAGGCGGCCGGCGTCGTGGAGGCTGTGGGCGACCGTGTGTCGCTTGCCAACGGCACGCAGGTCGCCATCTACAACAAGATCTTCTGCGGCCACTGCGAGCAATGCCTCAAGGGCCGCACGAACATCTGTGACGAGGAGCCCGATCAGCTCGGGTTCAACCGCGACGGCGGCGATGCCGAGTACGTCGTCGTTCCCGAAGAGAACGCGGTGCCGGTGCCCCCGGGGGTCGACATGGCGACGGCGTCGGTGCTCACCTGCGCCGGCATGACCGCGATGCACGCCACGAAGCTGTCGCACCTGCGCATGGGTGACACGGCGGTGGTCGACGGCATCGGCGGCGTCGGCATCATCGTCGTGCAGGCGGCCGCTCACGCGGGCGCCCGTGTGATCGCGATCGGCGACTCCGATGACAAGCTCGACCTGGCGAAGCAGCACGGCGCGAGCGACGGTGTGCTCGTCGACACGCCTGAGAGCTACGAGACGGTGGCCGAACGCGTGCGAGCGATCACCGACGGGCGTGGGGCCGACGTGTTCTTCGAGCTGGTCGGCACGACGCAGACCATGGCCGCCGGCATCCGGTCGCTGGCCAAGGGTGGCCGTTTCGTGTCGACGGGCTACACCGACCAGCAGCTCGAGATCCATCCGATCGAGTTCATCCTGCCGGAGACGTCGTTCATCTCCACGGTCGCGGCTACGCGGCTCGACCTGC
>CAWBOB010000005.1:0-211395 GCA_963790335.1 uncultured Actinomycetes bacterium
TGACCGCGTGCACGTCGGGCTCCGGGCGGGCAGACTGTGACGATGGACGACGCGGAGCTGTTGGCCCTGGCGGAGCAGGCCCTGACGGAGATCAAGGTGAACCAAGGGTTGTCGGAGCGGCATGCGAGCGTGTTGGCCGCGCTGCGCATCCGGCTGAAGGGAAGCGACCTGTCCTCGCTCGACGCGTTGCTCGAGGCGGCGGACGAACCGGGCTCGCGCAATCTGGAGGACGAGGTGGCGGACGCCGAACGCCTCAGCGGGAGCAAGCCCTCGCTCGACGACATGCTAGCCGAGCCTCCCAAGAAGCCCGACTGGCCGTCCTGATCTCTTGTTCCTCGCCGGGTCAGCCGATTGGCTCGGCCTGTCAGTATGTGTCGATCCGGGATGCAGGGATCCCATCTCCCCGGAGTGCGTTAGCCTCGATCGACACGAAGGAGCCAGGAGTGCCGGTCGACCCCGCGACATCGGACCTCACGCATGCCGCGCGCGACGCCCTGGAACGGCACGCGTGGGACGAGGCGTTCGAGCTCTTCATGCGTGCCGATCGTCTGGGAGACCTCTCGGGTCCCGATCTCGAATCCCTGGCGGAGACTGCCTGGTTCACGGCGCACGCCGACATCGGCACCGAAGCGAAAGAGCGGGCGTTCAAGATCTACCTCGCCGATGGCGACAAGATCCGAGCCGCCTATCTCGCCCTCAACCTCACGCAGTGGTACGCATACCGGGGGAAGACATCGATCGCCTCGGCGTGGGTGCGCCGTGGTGAGCGGCTCCTCGAGGGCGAGCCCGAGAGCTACGCGCACGGCTACTTCGCGCTGTGTCGGAGCGAGGGAGCGAGGGAGGCCGGCGATGTCGACACCGCGATCGGTCTGGCCGAAGAGGCCGTCCAGATCGGCGGCAGGACCGGTGACGCCGACCTGCAGGCACACGCGCTGACCGCCCTCGGCTCCCTTCGGATCGCCACAGGTCAGACGTCCGACGGCTTCGCGCTCATGGAAGAGGCCACGATCGCCGCCGTGAACGGCGAGCTCTCCCCCTGGGTCACCGGCGTCACGTACTGCACGATGATCTCGGCGTGCCGGGACCTCACCGACTATCGCCGCGCCAGCGAGTGGACCGAGGCCACCGAGCGTTGGTGTGAACGCCAGTCGGTGTCAGGTTTCCCCGGCGTCTGCCGCGTGCATCGAGCCGAGATCGTCGCGCTGAGCGGCGCCTGGGAGCGTGCCGAACGAGAGCTCCTGCGCGCGACCGACGAGCTCGCCCTATTCGATGCGACCCCTCCCCTCGCCGACGGCTTCTACGCCATCGGGGAGATCAGGCTGCGCATGGGAGACCTGCAGGGTGCCGAGGAAGCTGTCCGGGAAGCGCACGCTCTCGGCCGATCTCCTGAGCCGGTGATGTCGCTGATCCGACTGGTCGAAGGCAAAGACCGGGCGGCCCTCGCATCGATCAACTCGGCGGTGGAGCAGCAGACGTGGGACCAGTGGACGAGGGCGCGACTGCTTCCGGCTCAGATTCAGATCACGGTCGCCGTCGGTGACCTGGCGCGTGCGCGGTCGGCGGCCGAGGAGCTGGCACGGCTCGTCCAGACCTACGAGTCGCCCGCGCTGCACGCCAACAAGCACGAAGCGTTCGGACGCGTGCTCCACGCCGAGGGCGACCATGCCACGGCCGCCCAGGAACTGCGGACCGCGATCCGCGATTGGCGGGAGGTGTCGGCCCCATATGAGGTCGCGAGGGTGCGAGTCCTGCTCTCTGCCGCGCTGCGAGCGATGCGCGACGAAGAGGCAGCCGACCTCGAGCTCGGCGTTGCCCGCGACGAGTTCGTCCGATTGGGCGCCCGGCTGGACGCGGCGGATGCCGAGCGGGCGATACGGACGGCCGCCGAGCGGCGAGCCGCCCCCACCCAGATCAGGAAGACCCTCTTGTTCACCGACATCGTCGGATCGACGAACCTTGCTGAGCTCCTGGGCGACGCGTCGTGGGAACGCCTGCTTCGATGGCACGACGACACGCTGCGGACCCTCTTCGCACGCAGCGGCGGCGAGGTCGTGAGCTCCACCGGCGACGGGTTCTTCGTGGCGTTCGACTCCGCCCAGCGGGGGATCGACTGCGCGATCGCGATCCAGCGGGCCCTCGGAGAGCATCGCCGAACGAGCGGGTTCGCTCCCTCCGTGCGGATCGGCATACACGCCGCCGATGCCAATCGCCGAGGCGACGACTACAGCGGCATGGGCGTGCACGTGGCAGCGAGGGTAGCGGCGCTGGGCGGGGAAGGGGAGATCGTCGTCACCGCCAGCACCCTGGAAGAGGCCGATGGCGTGGCCGCATCGGAACCTCGGGAGATCCCACTCAAGGGCGTGACCGAACCAGTGAGCGTCGCCTCGGTGGCCTGGGATCGCGACTAGATCATCGACCCCAGGTCGACGCTCCAAGCGCCGGACTACACTCGAGGTCAGTGGCTCGTCATTGAGGTTCGTTCGCCCGGGGGAGCGCCTCGAGGATCCCGCGAGCCTCGACGACGTCGGGCGTGTCGGATCCGCCGGTGACCGAGCCGAACACCGCACGCAGCGCCTCGTGCTCCGACTCCGACGGTTCGCCGGCCGCGCGACGGAGCTCGGCGAGCCGCGTGGCGGCACGGAGCTGCCACATGCGAGCCCCCGCCGCGTCCGCAGCGTCGAACGCGTGGCGGAACCACCCCCCGGCATCGCCGCTTGCCGGCGCCTCGACGAGGAGATCGCCCTTGACCAACGGGAGCTGCGGGTACAGCACGTTGTCGCGACCCCGCATGAGCTCGATCGCCTCGTCGATGGGGTCGAGCGCTTCCTCCGCCCGGTCCGCCATGCCGAGCCCCCTCGCCCGAACGGAGAGCAACAGCGGCCAGAACACCGGCGGCGTCGTGAGGTCCTGGTAGCGCCCGAAGCCCTGGTCGCTGAGCGCCATGCCCTGCTCCGGACGGCCGCCGGCGGCCTCCGCCACCCCCAGGAAGATCTGCGCGAGCGCCTTCCACACCTGGTAGTCGTGCTCCTCGGCGATCTCGAGCACCGCAGAGGCGCGCTCGTGCACGCGCTGCCAGTCGCGGCGCCACATGTCGAGGAACGCCACGTGGAAGAGCGCGTATGCGGCGCTGTACGGATGGCCCAGCTCCTCGGCGATCTGCAGCGCCCTCGCACCCCGCTCGACCGCCTGGTCGGGGCGACCGATCGACCACAGCACGAACGCCGAGGTCGTACAGGGCACGATGCCGGGGCTCGCGCCCAGCCGCAGCCGGCCGGAGGCGCGCTGACCAGGATCGAAGAGCCCGATCGCCCGGTCGAGGTGCTCGAGCCCCTCATCCACCTGCCCGAGCGAGACGAGGTTCGTGCCGATGCGCAGGTGTCCTTCGGCCTGGAGCGCGGCATCGCGCTGGCGCTCGGCGAGGTCGAGGAGCTTGCGCCCGACCGCGAGGCCCTTGTCGAACTCGCCTCGGTACAGGTGGAAGCTCGCCAGGCTCCGCAGCAGCGGCAACGCCTCCGACGGCGCACCGGTCTCATCGAGTTGGGCGAGCGCGCTCGCGTAGGTCTCCTCGACCTCCGGGGTGTAGCCGCGGATCGCCATGAGCCCCCGGGCGAGGCTCGTGCGCAGCGTGATCTCCTCCCGGGCACGCTCCACGGTCGACGGCGCCTTCGACAGCACCCCCAACAGATCGTTCGTGAGCTCGATCGCCCCGTGGTACCAACCCCGGTCGTCGTGCAACGCCCACAGCGCGTCGAGCATCGCGTCGAGCCGCTCGAGGTCGCCGGCTTCGACCCAGGTGCGCCATGCCTCGCGCAGGTTGCCGAGGTCGGCTTCCAGCTCGGCGAGCGCCGAGGCCCGGTCGGGTCCCGAGAGCCGTGCACGATGCTCTCGCGCCATGTCGGCGTAGTGCTCGGCGTGGGCCGTGCGCATGGCCTCGCGCAGCGCCGGCTCCTCGTCGGCTCGCCCGGTCGCGTACTCGCGGATCGTGCCGAGCATCGCGAGCCGCCGGTGACCCTGCTCGTCGAGGCTGCGGATGAGGCTCTTGTCGACGAGGGAGACGAGGCGATCGAGCACCGCGATCCCGTCGAGGCTCGCGATGCGGGCGGCGACCGCCTCCACCGACTCGATGCGCGCCGACTCGAAGACCGAGAAGAGCACGAAGATCGCCCGCTCGTCGTCGTCGAGCAGGCGCTCGCTCCACTCGATCGTGCTCCGCAACGTCTGCTGGCGCGCCGGGAGGTCGCGGGTTCCCGATGCGCCCAGCACGCCGACATGGTCGCGCAACCGGTCCCGGAGCTCCTGCGGCGAGAACAGCGCGAGACGGGCGGTCGCGAGCTCGATCGCGAGCGGAAGGCCGTCGAGCCGGCCGCAGATCTCGGCGACGGCCACGGCATCGTCATCGGTCAGCTCGAGCCCGGGGCGCACGTCGCGCGCTCGCTCGACGAACAACCGGCCGGCCTCTGACCCGGCCACCGCCTCCCTGGGGGCGAGCCCTGCCTGCGGGAGGCCGAGGGGCGGCACCGGCACGAGGCGCTCTCCCCGGATCCTGAGGCCTTCCCTGGTGGTCACGAGGATCGTGAGCTCACCGCATGCCTGCATCAGCTCGGCGACTCCCCCCGCCGCGTCGATCACCTGCTCGAGGTTGTCGAGCACGAGCAGCAAGCGTCGGGTCGCGAGATGGTCACGGAGCGTCGCGAGGGGTCCGTCCGAGGCGTCGCCGGTGACCCCCACGACCCGGGCGATGGCGTCGAACGCAGCGTCCGCGTCAGTCACGGGAGCGAGGTCGACGAAGTAGAGGCCGTCGGTCCAACGGTCGGCCTGCTCGGCGGCTGCCTGCAGCGCGAGCCGCGTCTTGCCGATGCCGCCCGGCCCGATCAGGGTCACCAGGCGTACGGCGGCGTCGGCGAGCAGGTCGCCGACCATCCGGAGCTCCGCCTCCCGCCCGACGAACTCCGACGTCTGCGTCGGCAGGTTCGTCGGGCGTCCGGACAGCGTCGACAGCGGCGGGAAGTCACGCTCGAGCCCCGGATGCGTGACCTGGAAGATCCGTTCCGCCTGCAGCAGATCCTTCAGCCGATGCTCGCCGAGGTCGAGCAGCGCCACGTCGTCGGGCAAGCCTCGATCGGTGAGCTGCGCGACGTTCGCGGAGACCAGCACCTGGCCCCCGTGTCCGGCCGCGGCGACCCTGGCGGCGCGATGCACGTCGACCCCGACGTACGACCCGCCGCCGATCCGCCCCTCGCCCGTGTGCAGGCCCATCCGCACACGGATGCGCCCGTCGTCGGGCCACGCATGCCGCTCGAGCGCGACCTGGGCGTCGACCGCGGCGCGCAGCGCCTCGGACGCGGTGCGGAAGACGACGAAGAAGGAATCGCCCTCGGTGCCGACGACCAGCCCTCCGTGGTCGTCTACGGCCGAGCGCACGATCGCGTGGTGTTGCTCGAGGAGGCCCGGATACGCGTCGCCGGATCGCTGAACCAGGCGCGTGCTTCCCTCGATGTCGCTGAACAGGAACGTCACGGTTCCCGTCGGGAGTGCGGTCACATCGTGCACGGGGTCATCATGACGCAGGCGCCCCCTCCCGCGCGTCCTTCCGTGTCTATCGATTATCGATGTATAGTCACCGAGTATCGATCTATCGAAGGAGCGCTCATGGGAGATCTGACCGTCCTCACGTTGCGCATCGTGCTCGCGATGCTGCTCGCAGGCTCGTTGTTCGTACAGGGAGTGATGGTGCCGCTGCTGGCCACCGACCTGAACGAGCTGGACCCCGACTACGCCTACCTGCGCACCCCGCTCTTGGTCATCGCGGTCCTCGGCATCGTGACCATCCAGGTCGTCCTGGTCTGCGTGTGGCGGCTGCTCACGATGGTGCGGCGGGGCACGGTGTTCTCCGATGCCGCCTTCCGGTACGTGGACGTCGTGATCGGCGCGGTCTCGGCGGCTTCCCTGCTCACGTTCGGGCTCGGCGTCGTCCTCGCGCCGGGCGAGGCCGTTGCTCCGGGCATCGTGCTCCTGATCGGCGGGGCGGGCGTGCTGGTCGCCGGGATCGCCCTGATCGTGCTCGTGATGCGGATGTTGCTCGTGCAGGCGGTCGCCCGCGACGCCGAGGCGCACCACCTGCAGGCCGAGCTGGACGAGGTGATCTGATGCCGATCGTCGTCGACATCGACGTGATGCTGGCCAGGCGCAAGATGTCGGTGGGAACGCTCGCCGAACGGGTCGGCATCACGCCTGCCAACCTCGCCGTGCTCAAGAACGGCCGTGCCAAGGCGGTGCGCTTCACCACGCTCGCCGCACTCTGCGCCGCGCTCGGGTGCCAACCCGGGGACCTGCTGCGCTGGGAGCCCGACCGCTGAACGGACGATCGCTGTCGAGCTGAGCCGAACCCCAGGCATGTCGGTGGTCGATGCGAGCATCGACCGGTGGCTCGCGAGGGCACGATCCTGCACGCCGACGCCGACTCCTTCTACGCGTCGGTCGAGCAGCGCGACGACCCCGCGCTGCGGGGTCGCCCCGTCATCGTCGGAGGCGGCGTCGTGCTCGCGGCCAGCTACGAGGCCAAGGCGTTCGGTGTGCGAACCCCGATGGGCGAGACGCAGGCGCGACGCCTGTGCCCGCAGGCGATCGTCGTCAGACCTCGCATGCAGGCCTACAGCGACGCGAGCACAGCGATGTTCGCGGTCTTCCACGACACCACGCCCCTCGTGGAAGGCCTCTCCATCGACGAGGCGTTCCTCGACGTCGGCGGGCTGCGCCGCATCTCGGGCACGCCGACCGAGATCGCGGTGCGCCTGCGTCGGAACGTGCTCGAGCGGGTCGGGATCCGCGTCACGGTGGGGGTGGCACGAACCAAGTTCCTGGCGAAGGTGGCCAGTGGCGTCGCCAAACCCGACGGTCTCCTCGTCGTTCCGGTCGACGACGAGCTCGCGTTCTTGCACGCACTGCCGGTCGAGCGACTGTGGGGCGTCGGACCCGTGACGGCGAGGAAGCTCCGGGAGCGCTCGATCACCACCGTCGCACAGGTGGCGGAGCTCGGCGAGCCCGCACTGGTCCGCATCGTGGGCCGGGGGGCCGGGCGGCACCTCGACGCCCTCGCGCACAACCGCGATCCACGCCGGGTGGAGGTCGGTCGCCGTCGTCGTTCGATCGGCACCCAGCGCGCGCTCGGCCGCCGTCGGCGGTCACCCGAGGCGCTCGATGCCGACCTTCTCGCGTTGGTCGACCGGCTCGCCCGCCGTCTGCGGGGCGCGCACCGCGTCTGTCGAACGGTCACGCTGCGGCTTCGGTTCGACGACTTCACGCGGGCGACGCGTTCACACACCGTGCCCGAGGCGACGGCCGACACGGTGACGCTGCTGTCGGCCGGCCGCACACTGCTCGCCAACGCCCTCCCCGAGATCGAGCGCCGAGGCATCACGCTGATCGGCATCACGTTCAGCAACCTGTTCGGTGACGACGCGGTCCAGCTGGCGCTGCCCTTCGACGGCGTGCCGGCGTCAGCGATCGACGCGACCCTCGACAGCCTGCGCGATCGGTTCGGGTCGTCGGCGGTCACGAGAGGTGTGCTCCTCGGACGGCACGAGGGGCTTCGGGTCCCGCTGCTCCCCGATTGAGGGATACGCGCCGGTTCCCCTCCGTCGCGTCGGATTTGACCGCTGGCGGATCAGGTGGTAAGCCGTGGTCCTGCCCGCCTGGAGTGGAGGTACACCATGTCCTCTCGTCAGGCGATCCCCGCGACGCCACGAAGCCGGATCGTGGCACTCGCCGTGATCTCGATGATCGCGTCGACGACCCTCGTGGCGCTGCCCGGCTCCCCGGCCGCTGCCGCATCCGCCGATCCTGCGGTGATCGGGGATTGGAACGAGGTCGCCGTCGCCACGATCGTGACCGATGCCGGCAAGGCCAGCGTCGAAGCGTTCATGTGGTTCGCGTACGAGCAGGCTGCCGTCTACAACGCGGTCGTCGGCATCACGCGTCGCTACGAGCTCTACCGGTGGAACTCGCTCGGCCCGCGATGGGCCTCACCCGAGGCGGCGGCGGCGACCGCGGCCCACGACATCCTGATGAAGTACTTCCCAGCCTCGGAAACTCGCCTGTCCGACGCGCTGACCGCGTCGCTGGACGCGATCCCCGACGGCGACGCCAAGGACGCCGGCATCGAGTACGGCGCGCGGGCCGCCCTCCGGATCATCGGGTTGCGGGCCGACGACGGCCGGTTCGCGAACGTGCCCTTCGACGAGCCACCCGCGCCAGGCGTGTGGCGACCGACGCCGCCGACGCTCACACCGTTCTTCGGAACGTGGTTGGCCAAGCTCGATCCGTTCGTCACCCAGTCGCCCAGCGGGTTCCGGCCCGGCCCGCCGCCAGGGCTGCGGAGCGACGTCTACACCCGCGAGTTCCGCGAGGTGAAGCGGCTCGGCTCCGTCGACTCGACGGCGCGCAGCCCGGGGCAGACGAAGACGGCATTGTTCTTCTCCGACGTCGGGATCGGTGGGTTCCAGGCCGGCATGCGTGACACGGTGGCGAGGCGAGACCTCGACATCAGCGAGGCCGCGCGCCTCTTCGCCGCGGTCGACCTCTCGATCATCGACGCGGCGATCGCGGTGTGGGACGCCAAGCTCTACTACGCCTGGTGGCGGCCGATCACGGCGATCCAGCTCGCGAACACCGACGGGAACCCCGACACGACACGCGACTCGGACTGGACACCACTCGTCGTGACTCCGCCCTACCCGGACTACCCGAGCGGGCTCTGCGGAGCGATGGCAGCCGCGAGCCGGGCGATGGCCGGCGTGCTCGACATCGGTCGCGGCAGGATCGACGTCACCATGACGTCTGTCGCTGCGGGCCAGACGCGCCACTACACGTCGAAGGCGGATCTGCTGCGCGATGCGATCGACGCCCGGGTCTGGTCGGGCCTCCACTTCCGCACGGCCGACCGCGTCGCCGTCGACATCGGCACGCTGGTGGCACGTCGGGCGCTCGCCAACTGGTTCCAGCCGGCATAGCGCGGGCCAGGGGCGGCCGAGCCACGCATCGGCCGCCCCGTTCCCCGGTCAGGCCTGCTGACGTCTGACATCGGAGCACTATGCTCGGCGCTGCCCATGACCGAGCCTCACACGCTTCCTGCGGAGTACACCGTGCGAGCCGCGACCGATGCCGACCTCGACGGCGTCATCCGCCTCGTGGACGACGCCGACCGGGCCCTAGGCCTCGAGGCCGATCCGATCCGGGAGTACCTCACCTGGATCTGGCACGTTCCGTCGACGGACCTCGAGCGTGACACCCGGCTCGTCATGCATGACACGGAGATCGCCGGCTTCGCGCAGGGCATCTGGCGCCCCGACGAGGGCGGCCCGCTCGACACCCTCATCCGGACACATCCGGATCATCTTGGACGGGAGATCGGGTCCTGGGCCCTGGCGTGGGGTGAGGCTCTCGCGGCAGAGCGCGGTTCGGAAGGCATCCGCGCCCAGGCGGTCGACCGTGACGAGGCGGGGCGCGCGCTGCTGACGGCGCGCGGCTACACCCAGGTGCGGTCGTCCTACACGATGGGCAAGACGCTCGCCCCCGACGAGGACCCGGGCGCGGCGCCGGAAGGCGTGACGATCCGGCCGTTCGAGACCGGCAAGGACGAGCGCCCTCTTCACGAGGTGGAGGAGGCGTCGTTCGCGGATCACTGGGGCTTCCGCCCGGTTCCCTTCGAGCTGTTCGAGCAAGAGATGTACGGACCCGACGACTGGGATCCGTCGCTGGCGTTCCTCGCTCGGGTCGACGCCGCGGTCGTCGGTCTCGTCGTTGCCTTCTCGTTCGAGGGAGAGGGGAACGTCGCGGTCCTGGGGGTGATTCCCGCATGGCGTGGGCGCGGCATCGCGAAGGCGCTGTTGCGCCGTGCCTTCGCCGAGCTCGCCCGGCGAGGTCACCGAGAGGTGCGGCTCGGTGTCGACGCGCAGAATCCGACCGGCGCCGTCGCGCTGTACGAGACGCGTCGGCATGACCCAGTATCGCGCCTACGACATCTACGATCTCGGCACACCGGAGGTCGAGAAGGTCCATCCTTGGATTCGAGACCGGTGACACCGCGACAGGCGGCCGACTCCTATCCGCGTCCGTCGCTGTCCCCCCTGGCATCTTTCAGGAGGGCCTTCAGCTCGGCGACATCCACCTCATCGAGCGGCAAGAGCGGCGGTCTCACCGGGCCGGTCGTATCACCGACGAGCCCGCATGCGGTCTTGACTGCAGCCGTAGCTATGGCCTTCCAGAAACGCACAGAGCGGCCACAGGCGAGCCCAGAGATGCCGCGCCGCCGACAGATCGAGATCGTCGATCAGCAGCCGGTGCAGAGCGACGCACTGTTCCGGGATGATCGAGGCCGTGCCCCAGACCACCGCCTCGACGCCGGCGGCGAGCGCCGCGAACGTGAGCGTGTCCCACCCGTTCAAAAGCGTTGGGCGGCCCGTCTGGATCAGCTCGGTGGCCGCGACCGCGTCTCCACCGGTGTCCTTGAGCGACGTGACGCCGGCACCCTGCAGCTCGCGGAACTGCTCGGCCGTCAGCCTGACGCCCGTGGCGCCCGGCAGGTTGTAGTACATGACCGGCACGTCGATCGCCGCCGAGACGGCCCTGTAGTGCGCCAGGAGCTCGCGCCACGGGAGCGCCTCGTAGAACGGGGGCACGACCATCACCGCGGTGGCGCCCGCGGCCGCTGCGCGCGTGCTCAGCTCGATCGCCTCACTCGTCGACAGCGCACCCGTGCCGGCGACGACCGGCACGCGCCCCGATGCCGCCTCGCACGTCGTCTCGATCAACAGCACACGCTCGTCGTGGGTCAGGGTCGTGAACTCCCCGGTGCTGCCGCCGGGTACGAGCCCAGCAACGCCGGCACCGACCATGCGGTCCACGATCGCTGCGAGCGCGTCCGTGTCGATGGCGGTGCCGTCGCCTGTGAACGGCGTGATCAGTGCTGGCAACACGCCGTGGAACGGCTCAGCCATGGCTCACCTCTCGCATCCGGGCCTCGGCACGATCGGCGGCCGCGAGCCCGGTCCGCGCGGCGGCCTCGATGTTCCCGAGCTCGGCGAAGTAGTCGCCGGCCAGGTGGAGGTTTCCGTGAGGGCCGAGCCCTCCCTCGAGCATCGGCTGCAAGGGAGCACGGCCGGGCCGCGCGTAGACATTGCCGAGCTCCCAGCGCTGCACCGTGGCGTCGGCGATCAGGCCTCGGGTCTGGGGATACAGGTCGTGCAGATCTTCGAGGAATCGCTCGACGATCTCATCGTTCGGCTGACGCATCAGCGCCGCCGCCCCCTGCGCGCCGGCGAACAGCATGAGACTGCCGCCGGGCAGTCGGGGGCCGTCACGGCGCAGCGCCTGGGCCTGGTTCGTGAACATGTCGAACACGCGCCCGGGCGTGGCCATCGCGTAGACGTCGTCGTAAGGCATCGCCGTGGTCTCGCTCGTCTCCACCGCCACGCTCAAGAACGCGCCGTAGGTCAGTCGCGAGAGCGCGTCGGCCGCCTGCTCCGCGATCACCGCCACGAGCGGCGCCGCATGGGGGGCCTGCGCAGCGAGGATCACATGACGCGTGCGTTCCTCGCCGCCATCGTGTCGCACGAGCATCTCCTCTGCGGCCGGCGTGATCTCGCGCACGCGGCAGTGCGTGCGAGCACGATTCCCGAGCGCATCGGCGAGCGCCCTCGGGAGCTCCCCCGATCCGCCGACCAGGTTGCGGGCGATCAGCGAGCCCCGGCCGCCCCACACGAGAGCGAAGAGCGCGATCCCCGCGCCCGCTGACAGCTCCGTCAGCTCTGCAGTGGCCCGATGCGCCGCGCAGGAGAGGATCTGTTCGACCGCCGGCGGAAGCGGGCCGAGGAATTCGCCGAACGTGCGGTGGTCCTCGAACGCATAGCGACGTTCCGCCCGGTGGTACCGCGCGACGCCGCGCCTGATCCTGATACCTGCCCTCGCGAACGCGATCCGATCGCGCGCCGACAGCGGCAGCCGGAGCGGGTACGACTCGACGGGGCCGCTCGTGAGCTTCGTGGAGCCCACCGAGAGCCCCATCATGCTGCCGGTGACCGGTACCGTCTCCAAGCCACACGCCCTCGCCATCCCGTCGACGAGGGAGCCGGGCGCCGGAAACAGATGCGCGCCGTAGTTCAGCCAGTAGCCGCCGCGCCGGTCGGAGCGCATCCTCCCTCCGAGGCGATCGCCTGCCTCGAGGAGTACCACGTCGCGATGGCGGAGTCGCCAAGCTGCGGACAAGCCGGCGATCCCGCCACCGATCACCACCACATCTCGGGCCATGCCGCCATCATCGCAGGGGGTCGATCAAGCGCGTTACCGTCGAGACCGTCCTCCCAGCCGACCGTCGGTGAGCTCGACCGTGTGTCAGGGCTGCGCCGCGCTCCCCCGTTGACACTGTCGAACTACCAATAGCGAGCCGTGGCCATGGCGGTAACGGCGAGAAACAAGAGCATCAGATCAAGTTTGCCGTGCTTCTCGAGCTCCGCCCCCAGGTGAGCCATCTGCTGCTGCTGTTCGGGAGAGGGCGGCCCGCCCGACGCGGCGATCCGGTCCCCCAAGTCCACCATCCGCTCGACGTTGCGACCGACACCGATGGAGCCGGTGAACGCTGCGATCGTGGCGAGCACACCTCCGATGGTGAGCCCGAGGCCGAATCGACTGGTGACCCAGTCTCCGAACGATCCATACAGGTCCATGTTCCGAAGCCACATGATCCATCCCGCCGTGACGGTAATCATGCCGAGCCACGTGATGATCTTCGCGACCTTCCGCTTCTTCACGGCGACGCTCAGCAGCGGCCCCGCGGATGGACCAACCTCGGCCGCGGAGGGCCCGATGAAGCCCACGAACAGGAACGCTGCCCCGAACCACGCTGCCCCCAGGACGATGTGCAGGAAGCGCAGGAAGATCATCAACAGACTGGTCCCGGTCATCGACAGCCCTTTCGCTCAGATCGCGATCCGCCGAACGATAGACGGTGGTCGACAGGAGCGCCAGAACGGGTCTTTGAGCGTGTCAGGCCAGCATGCCTTCGACGGCCTGCTGGTCGAGGAAGCTCGGCCAAATCTCGGTGATCTTCCCGTTCACGAAATGCGACACGACGACCTTGCTCAGCGTCGAGACTCCGACCGTCCCGCTCGATGTGCACCAGCTGAAGCACCGCCGGAGCGATGACGATATCTGCCGCGGGGATCTGGGGCAAACGGGCCGAGCGCCATCACTCGACAGTCAGGGTCGTCTCCATCCCCTGGGCCCGGTGGAACTGACAGAACAAGGTGTAGGTACCCGCCTCGAGGTCAACCGTCGCGGTGGCAGTCTCAGCTGGAGCGACCTCCACGTCGACGTCTTCGCCGTCGATCGTGAACGTGTGTGGGCTCGCGCCCTCGTTCACTAGCTCGACGTCGCCCGCGACGATGACGGGCTCGGCGGGCGCGTATTCGTTGTCGGTCATGGTGACCGTCGACGTGGCGGAGCCGGTGTCGGTCGAGCCGCCGTTCGCGGGGTCACCGGCCGCATCGCCATCACCGCCGCCGCATGCGGCGAGCGACAGCGACGCGACCAGCACGATGCCGAGCAGTCGCTTCCTCGTGATCGTTCGGTGCATCCGTACCTCCTTCGTCAGGCCACGTGCACGGTGCCGCGCATCGTGGGGTGGATCAGGCATGAGTAACTGAAGGTGCCTGGCGTGTCGAAGCGGAAGGAAAAGGCATCCTTCGGATCGAGGGTGCCTGAATCGAACGCACCGATCGGCCGAGACGGTGTGCGGCGCGGGATCGTTGTTCGTCCAGGTCACCTCCGTGCCGGCTCGCACGTGGATCTCGGGCGGCGCGAACGCGAAATCCGCGATCTCAACCTCGTCGGGCGCGGTGTCGCCTCCTTCCTCCCGCACGAGCGGGGCGTCGTCGGTGACCCTCAACGTTGTTCGCATACCGCGGTCGTCGTGTTCGGCGACGAAGCACTCGATCTCGTAGATGCCGGGTGGAAGATCCGCCCGAATCCTCAGCACATCGTTCGGACCGAACTCCGGTCCTTCAAGCTCCAGCTCGCCGTTCCCGGGTCCGCTGTGGTCGTCGTCGTGGTCGTTTTCCTCTCCCTTGATCTCGAATCCGTGGATGAGGGCGCCGCCGTTGCGGATCACGAACGTCACCGGGCCGGGGCGGATCTCGTCGGCTTCGAGCGTGATCGCGAACTCGCCGAACCCGACCTCGAGGCCACCCTTCCTCGGGTCGACGCGGCGGCTGGAGACGTCGGCGCGTTCGGGCGCCGAGGCGGGTGTGGCGGCATCCGTTGTCTGCGGGCGACGCTCCCGGACGGCTTCACGTGGTGGAGCGGTGTCGCCAGAAGAACATGCGACGAGGAGTACGGCGGACACCAGCGCTATGCCCCGACGGATCACTTGACTCTCGCCACCATGATGAGTGCCCTTCTCCCTTTGGATCGGATGCTGGTCGGTTCCCACACCCTCCACGCTAGAGCGGCATAAGTGAGAGGCAGGCCAGAGGGCGGTTAAGACTTGGCCAAGGTGTCTTGACGTTCGGGTGGCGTGGCACCCTGGAGATCCGGGATCGTCGGCTTCGG
Organism: uncultured Actinomycetes bacterium; assembly: GCA_963790335.1. GTDB lineage: Bacteria > Actinomycetota > UBA4738 > UBA4738 > HRBIN12 > JAOUEA01. The sequence goes on from CAWBOB010000005.1 coordinate 14,602, forward strand.
CGCGTCGACGTTCTACGACGGCTCTGGGCTGAAGCCGATCGTCTCCGCGGGTCGCCTTCGCCTGATACGCAGTAAGTGCTGTAGCTCTTGCTCCCTAGGGAGTGCGGAGGGATAATGGGTCCCTACGTGTGGACTATCTCCCCTCCCCGACTAGCTCAGGAGCAGTCCGATGGACCCGAGCAAGAGAGACCTGGATCTGTGGTCAGGCATCTCGCCAGCGGCCGCCCCGCAAGATTCGGAGACGGCCAAGCCTGAGTTCAAGATACGAGGCGCGGCTACGACCAGACTCAAGTGAACGACCACCTGGCTCGCGAGACTAGGCTCTTGCACAGCGCCAAGGCAGGGGTGCGCAGGCTGCAGTCCGAGTTGGATGAGGCGAGGCGACAACTGGAGGTAGTGGCTTACGGAGCGGGACGCTGCCCTCGAGGAACGGGACGCTGCCCTCGAGGAACGGGACGCAGCGCTGCGAGAGCGGCCGATAGCGACTGAGGATACCGACGAGCAGATGTCCAGTCGCGTATTGGAGCTGATGGCGGCCCTGAATCGAGGCGTCGAAAAACTTCGAGGAGAAGCGCAAAGAGAAGCCGAAGTCGAAGCGGAGCACATCTTGGATCACGCCAGAGGTAAGGCCACGCGCATGCTGAGCGAAGCCGAGGAGCTCCGCGCGGCGACCGAGCTGGCGGCGGCACAGATGCGTCAGGAAGCAGAGCGGTCGGTGGCTGATCTGACGGCCCACCGGGACTCGATGGTCGCCGATCTTCGGCTCTCCTTCGCCCGGTCCCTCGAAACGATCGGCAGCTTGGCTTCGTCGATCAGGGAAGAGAGCGACGCCTTGCGGGCGGATGGCTCCGAACCTAGGGAAGACAGCTCAGCGTCTTCGCGAGATGACCAGGCCACCACGCTGGTCGTGCTTCCCGAATCAGAGCCTGACCGCTCGGCACAGTCGGGTTGAGGCAGAACCCTGGATCCACGTCGTGGTCCTTTCCCCGGGAACCCTCGATGAGCGAGACTTCCTGGCCATTCCCCCTTGACGGTGACCCTTGGCGTTCCGCCTTCTCGGCTGCGCAAGCGCACGTAGGACATCTGGGGGTTCCTCGATGTCGGGGTGCGGCGGTACCCTCCGACGAATCACCGGAGGGGAAGCCGATGAGCCTGCAAGATGCTCGCGACGACGTCGCGAACGCTCGGAAGTACGCCGAGACGGATTTCGACAACGCAGTTGTGTCCGCGCTCGAAACGCTCGGTACTGAGGTTGCCGAACTTTGGGAAGACCTGACCACGTTCTCATCGTCACATCCCGGCGACTCCCTGGATCGGTTTGACTACTAATGGGCTCGATCGTCGTCGTCCGTGATCGGGATGCCAAGGAACTCACACGCATCGATGGGCAGCAGCGTTTGGCCACGATCACGATATTCCTTGCAGTGCTGCGGGATCACCTGACTGCCAGCTACCCAACCGCCGCAGCAGACATACAGGGCCAGCTCATCGTGCAATCGGTTCCTAGGCGGGGCCCTCGATACCGCCTGACACTCGCGCCTGCACCACCTGGGGCGCGGCTACGTGGCATGTTGGCCGCTATAGCGAGGGCATCGACTTGCGTCGGCGGCAGGTCTTCCACCGAGCCCCGCCAAGCGACTCGCTTTAGGGGCAGCTAGACGGTTCTCACTCGTGCGCGGACGGCATCCGCCATCTGAACCGATCGAGAAGACACCACCACCAGCCACGCCTTACCAAAGTCACCGCCCACCTTCGCCCTGACGACGAGTCGGAGGGTCCGTGTTGCTCCGGGAGTTATGCTGCTCACCCGAAGACCGCGCGTCGTCACTTCCTTGGTTACGTCCTGAGTGTCAAGCACGTAGCGAACGGCAAAACGCCTACCCGAGCCCGGACCCGTCACGAGAAGAGAGTCGGTCGCTGCACCGTCGTTCTCCATCCTCACGACGAATGCGATCGAACGACCCTCTCGCAACCTCGAGGTCGCGGTCTGGCGACCACCCGTGAGGTTGTAGATGTCGTTGCCCACAGGCGCCAACTTCGAGGGTACGGAGATCTTCCCGTCGGGCCGGTAGGTCTTGGTGAACGATGCACCTACCGAACGCGCCTGATCCATGGTGACGGAGCAAGGGCCAGTTCCGGAACATCCTGACCCAGTCCACCCCGTGAACACCGAGGTCGGATCGGATCCGGCCGTCAGGGTGACCGAGACGGAAGCATCGAAGCTCGCCGCGCAGGTGTCGGGGCAGTCGATCCCGGCGGGCGAGGACGTAACGACACCTCTCCCGGTCCCCGTTCGGACTACGTCGAGGTCGAAGTGACTCTGGATCGTCCAACTCGTGGATGCGGGCGTCACGTCAACGTTCGATCCGCCGCTCATGGCCCGCACGAGGAAGGTATGAGCTCCGTCCGTCAGGTCAAGATAGGTCACCGTTCCTGAATCGCATTGCGTCCAGCCGCCTGCATCTAGGTTGCACTCGAATAGCGAGCCGGGCTGGTCGGAACTGAACGAGAAGGTGGCATCCACGGCGGTCACCGTCCCCGAGGGACCGGAGTCGATGGTGGTCTCAGGCGGGATGGCGACGGCGTCGACCGGATAGGTCGAGTCCGTCGTCGTCCCGTCGCCGAGTTGGCCATGCCCGTTCCAGCCCCAGCACCGCACGCCCCCCCACGTCATGAGGGCACATGCGTGGTTGTCTCCGACCGAGACCGCTTCGACCCCGCTCGTGAGGCCGGAAACATCGAAAGGGGTGGTGGACGTTAGTGACGGGTAGTACTGGTTCATGCCCCAGCACTTCACTCCCCCGCCGGTCGTGACGGCGCATGACGCATACGAGCCCGATGAGATCGCTGCGGCGCCGCTAGCGAGGCCGGAAACGTCGACCGGCGTGGTTGAGTCGGTAGTGGTCCCGTTCCCGAGCTGGCCGCTGGTCCCGACGCCCCAGCACTTCACGCCACCTGCGGTCATGACGGCGCATGTATGCCCATACCCAGTAGAGACGGCGGCGACACCACTCGAGAGACCGGAGACGTTGACCGGCGTCAGTGAAGTAGTGGTGGTGCCATCTCCGAGCTGGCCGACCGTGTTGATACCGGAGCACTTCACTGCTCCCCCAGTCGCAAGCGCGCATCCCATGTAACTTCCGCCCGAAACGGCTGCGACCCCGTTCGAGAGCTCGGGCACGTCGACGGGTGTCGTGGAACTAGCGCCCGTGCCATCCCCGAACTCTCCAAATTGGTTATCGCCCCAGCACTTCACGCCCCCCCCGGTCGTGACGGCGCACGTGTGGATGACGCCGGCCGAGACGGTAACGACCCCGCTCGAGAGACCCGAGACGTCAACAGGGGTGCTGGAGTTGTTCCCCGAGCCGTCTCCGAGCTCCCCGTTTCCGTTGTAGCCCCAGCACTTCACGGCGCCCTCGGTCGTAACCGCGCACGTGTCGTGCGCGCCGGCCGAGATGGAGGCAACGCCGCTTGAGAGCCCCACGACGTCGACCGGATCGGCTGAGTCCGTCGTGGTGCCGTCGCCGAGCTCCCCGTGCTCGTTGAAGCCCCAGCACTTCACGCCGCCCCCCATCGTGAGCGCGCAGGTGTGGTCGTTGCCAGCCGAGACCTGGACGATAGGCTCAGCCGCCTGAGCTGGAGTCGTCTGCAGCACCATCGAGAGCAACACACCAGTCAACGCGACAATCACCCTGCGACGAGTTGGACTCTGAGCGAGCCCGAACGCGCGTCGAGTCCTCGAACAGAAGGATCGACTTCGGGAACAACTTCGCATGCGTATGGTGTCGGCGTGCTAGCAAGTGCTCTTGAGAAAACATGCGCCCCTCACGCGACTAACCTGCGGTCTTCGAAATCAGCTGTCTGGCGCGCTGCAGCTCGGATACCTCTGTCGGCATGAGGATCTGTCTGGACTCGCTGCTCATCCACCTCTCCCTTCATTGGCGAGCTGACGCTCGGCTAGGCGAGCTGATAGCACCTTGCTTGGTCAACGCGGAGCTAATCCCGCCGACGCCGTAGTCGCTCGAACGCAGCGTTCGCTACTCCGCCTATGGCTGGCACCAGGTGGATCATGATCGACGTGAGGATGGCACCAAACGCTATTCCCATGACCAGGACCAAGAGAGAGAGCACTAGGAAGCGCCCCCATAGGAAGTCGGAGGTCAAGGGCGCATCCCAAGGCCGCATCGTGACGACGAGATAGGCAATAGTGCCGACCATGCATAGCAGCCCCATTCCGGTTTCCCAGTCGTCCCCTTTCCGCTCGGGCGCACGATCCACGCGACGAATCGTATCCCGAGACGAGGGAGGAGCAGACAACGGGCAGACAGCCGACTACGGTCGCGGGCCCGATCGCGACGCTGTGGCGGGACACCAAAAAGACGCTGCAGGACGATTGCGGGTGCCGGCGGGACTGACCCAGAGGCCCGGTCACAATGTTGGTGCGTCACGCCGATGCTGCCTTACGGTGATGACCGCCGCTTCACTCGTCTCCTCGGCGTGACACACGGTTGCCCTCGAGGAGTCTCCATGATGCGTCCCACCAAGAAGACGTTGCCCCTCGTCGACTTGCCCGCTGGCGGCGGCGGCGTGTCCCTTGCCTCGTGGAGGCGACGCGGGCTTGCGCTTCTCCCGGTCCTCTTTGACTGACGTCGCGTTGTCAGGTTGCTCGATGGCCCCGAAGGGCATCAGCCGCACGTGGGCGAGCGACGCAGTGACGTCACCGGGTTGTGGCTTCTGCGCCATGGCCAGAGCCAGGGCAACGTGATCCGCGCAGCGGCGGCGCAGGACGCGGAGGCGCTGGATATACCCCACCGACCTGAGGCGACCGACCTTGCCCCGACGACCGCCTTTCACGCAGACCCGAGGGAGGTAGTGACCTCCGCCGCCGAACGCTACGGTGCCGGGGTCACGATGGAGGGCCGTGTGGCTGCCACAGACGGCCGGCGGTGGTTGAACGACGAGCGGGTGTCGGGCCTCGGCATGGGCAGCTCCGGTGACGTCCTCGCTGGACTGGTCGCCGGTGGGGCGGCACAACACGCTGATGTCGCGTGGGCGACGTGTCGTGCCACCTATCTGCATCTCGCTGCCGGCAAGGCTGCCGCACAGCGGATCGGGCCAATCGGCTACCTCGCCCGGGAGCTCCTAGGAGGCTTGACCCGAGTCCTGCTCATGGTGACCCCTTGAAGCAACCCACGACACGAAACTGAAGCTGCCGGAGCCGGAACGTGAGTGAGGGGCCTCATGGGCCCCTCACGTTGTGCTGTAGAGCTGTTCCGTTCGACGTTACGGAAGAACGGTCGTGCTCTGGGTGGCGGTGTTGTTCGCCGTGTTCGGATCCGTCGGTGATGTCGCGGAGACCGTCACCGTGTTCGTGATGGTGCCCTTCTTGGTGGGCTTGATCGTGATCTCGACAGTGGCGGTGTCGCCACTGTTCAACGTACCGAGGCTACAGCTCACGACCATCTTCTTCGAGATCGTGCATGTGCCCTGGGTGGTCGTGACCGACCCGTTCCCGGTGTTCTTGGGAAGCGTGTCCGTCAGAGACACTCCGGTGGCGCTAGATGGTCCGTTGTTCGTCACGGGGATGGTGTAAGTGAGCGGCTGTCCCACGTGAGCAGGGTCCGGCGTGTCCGTCTTCAACACGCTCAGGTCCGCCGAGGCGACTCCCGAGCGCTTGACGTCGTCGAGCGCGAGTGGGGAGCTCGTTGAACACGATCCATCCGTACCGGTTGCCGCCGACGGTGGCGATGACGTCGGCAGGGTTGCTTAGCGTCGCGGTGTACACGGACGCTCCCAGCGAGTCACGGACCGTCATGTCGACAGCCAGGATCCCTGAGCTGTCGTAGAACCGGTGCTCGAAGGTGTACCAGCCGGCGGTGGTTGCAATCGTGCCCCGGTTGGCTGCGATGTACGGGTTAGCGCCGCTTCGAGTTGCGTTGTTGCTGGCCGAAACCACGAACCCGCCAGCGCCATCGGTCCCCACGTTGAATACGAAGTCACGCAGGTGAACTGGCAGACCCGTAATGGGATTGACAGTCGACGTGTTGATCGCCGAGCTCCAGTCGAATCGAAGGTCGGCAGGCAGCGTTGTTCCGTCGAGGTAGATGTCGACGGAGGTGGTATATCCACCGGTCGGGAAGGTGGCGCTGTAGCCACCGAGGCGCGTGAACGGCGCCGCACCCGTGGCGGCATACCCGTACCAACTGCCGTCCGCCGCTGTGATGCCGCCGGTGCCTGAGGCCACACGTGTGGCCCCGATCACGGCCTCGGGGGAGGTGGACGGCGCCGGTGGCGACGTGTCATTCACGTCCTCGAAGCCGTTCGAGTATGGAGCCGGCGCTGGTGCTGCGAGCGCCGCCGTGGGTGCTCCGAGCGAGAACGCTGCGGCGATCATCGCGAGGGAGATCGTGGCGGCGACTCGCTTCTTGCCTGTTCCGAGCGCCGAGGAGGCGCCGAAGAGGTTCTTGGGTCTCATGTCTGTCCCTTCGTTCCTTGGACGTGCGACGACACGCCTAGTACACGGATGCGTCGTCTCAGAAAGGCCGGCTCGAGTGCGGAGCAGTCGACGCCGACTTGAAGGCGGAACCCGTGGTTTCTTTGCTCCCGTCGCTTCGGGTTCGTGTCCTGGCCGCAGTATACGCAGAACGAAACCCACCTGTCGATGACTTCGGGGCCCTGCCCTGGAACTGGTACCCGCGCCTGCAGGATCGACCGAAGTCGACCGGCTGTGGGATGCCTGACAGCGAACGGAGGCGAGCCAGGCCCATGCGGATGGCTCAAAGACCGGTTCGGACTCTCCTGGCAGATCGTCCCGCGTCAACTGAACGAGCTGGTCGCAGATCCGGATCCGGAGCGTGCGCGCCGTGCCATGGAGGCGATGCTCAAGATGGGCAAGATCGATGTCGCCGAGCTACAGCAGGCCGCCGATGCGCCTTAGGACCGAGCCTCCACGGTCGACGGACGCCACGGCAACGTAGCGATGCGCAGCTCGAACCGAAAGCGATGGCCCGGTCACACTCGTCGAGGTGGTCGAAGTCACCGCCACGTGTGCGGGGAGGGTTATACGACTGCATAGGCAGATGAATCTACGCGCCGGGTGGGACAAGCCGGAGCGCGTTGGTGAGCTACGCGGGACCGCCGCCCTCACCTGAATCGTAGCTCGAGCCGCCCTGCTGCAATTCCTCGACGGTCTGGTCCCCGCCTTGCTCGTCCTCGGGCAGGCCCTCCTCCGTTGGGTCTTGGGGCCTCACCTCGTCGGGGCCGGCGGGCGGGATCAGCTCCCCGCCTGATGTGTCAGGCAGCTCATCCTCTGGCGGTGGCGTTGTCTCCGTCACAACCCGCTCCTCTCGTCGAAGACCTAGTGAGGCTACCCGGACGGGAACGTTTCAATCCTCGAACGATGAAGGCAGCGGCTCGGCATCGCCCCTCATCAAGCAAGTGAGAGCCGACGCGACACCACGGTGATGACCCAGGTGGCTCGCCGGAGCCACTTAGGTCAGCCGCGACGCGGCTTCCGTCGACTGACGCCGCTTGGGCGACCACGGCCGCCAGTAGTGGGCCCTGATCATCGCAACGCGGTGGGACCCGGCAAGACGGGGGCAGTCGCGTTGCGCTCAGCCGGGGGTGCTCGACGAGCGCCACGACGCGAGAGGCCATGAACCGCGCGGTGCGCACCGGGGTGCCGCCGCGGGTGACCTCCGCCACCTCGATGATCGTGCGGCCGGTTGTGACCTCGACCCGTCGGCCCGCGCGCGTGGCTGTCACCTCGAACGTCTGCACGCCACTGCCGACGTCGACCGTCACCTCGACTCAGTCGCCTCGCACGCGGCCATCGTAGCCCTCCGCACGACAGTCGGGTCCGAGCTACGCACGATCGTCAAGCATGGGGATCTCCTATGAACGGGTCTCACCGTCAGCGGCTCGATGAGGGGAAGCTCCAGTCAGCCAGTCGTGAGCTTCCAAGGTGACACGCGGGCCCCTTCGGCGTGGCTCGCGTCATTCGAGCGGTGGCGAGAGAGACAACCTTCTTCGCGTTTGGCGCACTAGCCGGTTCGGCCCTCAGCTGTCATCCGCCTAGGTTCTCTCCCAGGACGCGGTTCCTGTCGTAGGGGCCTAGCGGTCAAGAATCGTTGCCCTGAACACGTCCGACGTGCCGTTGGTATCGTCGCTCACCAGTTCTGATGATCCTGATGTGAAGACGGCAAATCCGCCCCGGGTCGAGATGCTTGGGTAGCCACCGCCCAAGTCTGAATTTCCCCCAGCCTCGTCAGCAGACAGCCTGACAAGTGTACGCCCGCGCAACAGGGCGTATGCGTCGCCCAAGTCATCTGTGTCGCTCGGGATCAATCGACTCGTCGAGAAGAACACGATTACCGCGCCACGCTGGGAGATGGCCGGAGCGTTGGCGGCGTCTGCGCCGTTAGACGCTTCACTGCCGTCGGCTGCCACACTGACGCGCACGGTCTTAGCGGTCTTCAAGTTGTGCAGGAACACGTCTTGACGGCCATTCGTATCGTCATCGACGAGGTTGGTGGCGGTGGACGCAAACACGACCCAAGAGCCGCTGGCCGAGAGCGACGAGCCGTCAGAGTAGCCATCACTCTGGGTGCCGTCCGATGCCACGCTGGCGCGCCTGACGCTGCCGGTTCGACGATCGAAGACGAAAACATCGAATGGCCTGTCGTCCGCCGAGTCCGGCTCGCTGTTCGTATCACCCTCGACGAGGTTGGACGCGGAGGATCCGAAGGACACGTAACGCCCACTGGCTGAGAGCGATGGGTCATCGCTGTGGCCATTCGCTGCACCGCCATCGAGCGCACGACTGGCGAGCCGAGTTCTGCCCGTCTTGAAGTCGTGGAGGTAGATGTTGTAGAAGCGGTTGGTGTCAAGGGGTGAAAACGACGTCAGCGAGTAGAACGCGATAAAGCGGCCGGTCCGCGAGATCGAAGGGCTGATGCTCTCTCCGCTGCCCTCTCTGCCGTCTGAGTAGACGCTGACCCGTATCGTCTTGTCGCGGACCAGGTCACGGACAAAGATGTCGTCCACGCCGTTCAGGTCATTCGAAACGAGATTGCTTGCGTTCGAGGCGAACGCGACAAAGTGTCCATCGGCGGAAATGCGAGCCCATGAGCTTGATCCGTTCGGTTCAGCGGTAGCAGCGGCACTCGCAAGGGTGACCGCTCCCGTGGTCATATCCTTTACGAAGACGTCCCAGCCCAGGCCGTCCTTGTCCGCCAGGTTGGAGGCAGCAGACTCGAACGCGACGAAACGCCCATTCGCAGAAGTCGTGGGGATGTTGAAGCTCCCGTTGTCCGCCTGCTCTCCGTTCGCCGTCACGCTCACTAGTTCTACGGTCGGTCCGGCTGAGGAGCCGCCAGCGGCGACAAGAGCGAGGATCGCTGCCAGCGAGAACGCACTAGCCAACCGGACCATCCGCATGTTCCTCCCATCGACTGCTTGCCTTCGTATGTCGCGAGACAGCCCGCTGCTCAAGTTGCCCGACCAACCATCATAATCGCACGCTATCCTCCCCGAGGATCGACCTCAATAAGGCCTTTGGCCCCGTCCGTGGAGCATCCAGGAAGCATCCTGGGTCGATGCCACTGCGGACTGAGTCGATTGCCGTGGGTACCGAACAAGGGTCACATCCATGATCGTCGCGGAGCCAGGGGGCGACCCGTTTCATGCTGACCACTGGCACTCGCTTCCGGCACGCGTCTACGGGACGGTCAACTTCGTGTCGCCCTCCCCGGCGTTGAAGTCGGTCACCGTATCGATGCCAGGGGAGCGTGATGTTGGACGACGAAGCAACAAGCGTGACCGCTCCCCCTCGGCGTCGTCTACAGCCAAGTTCATCGTGCCGCGTGAGAGCGAACAGGCGCCTCCGACCGCGACCTAGACAGTCCGTGCCACGTTCGTCTCGGCCGCCGATCCCCACGACGGAGAGTAGTCATTGGCCGGGTTGTACGTGAGCCGTGTCTGTCCCGATCCGTCACGGTTCATCACATAGATCTCGCTGTTGCCGTCCCGGTTGCTCCTGAAGGCGATCTTCGTGCCGTCGGGTGAGAAGACGGGGTGGGTGTCCTTGGCGGAGTTGTTCGTGAGGTTGGTCTGTCCCGACCCGTCGGCGTTCATCACGTAGATCTCTCCGCTCACTCACGAACGCGATCTTCAAGCCGTCGGGCGAGAACACGGGGTTGGTGTCTCTTGTTGCCGGGTTGTTCGTGAGCCGCGTCTGGCCAGATCCGTCGGCATTCATCAGGTAGATCTCGGAACCCCCGGGGCCGCGTAGGCTGCTGAACGCGATCTTCGTGCCGTCGGGCGAGAACGCTGGGCTTGTGTCGTTCGCGCGGACGTTCGTGAGCCGCGTCTGGCCAGATCCGTCGGCATTCATCACGTAGATGTCGGCGTTGGAGCCAAAGAGTCCGCGAGTGAATGCGATCTTCCTGCCGTCGGGCGAGAACGCTGGGTCGCGATCGTCGGCCGCGGTCGTGAGGTTCGTCGGATCGGTGCCGTCGGCGTTCATGACGTAGATCTTGGCGTCAGGGCCGCTGTTTCGGATGCTGCTGGCGAACGCGATCTTCGTGCCGTCGGGCGAGAACGCGGGGTCGAAGTCATTGGCAGCGTTGTTCGTGAGGCGCGATTGTCCCGACCCGTCGGCGTTCATAACATAGATCTCGTTGTTGCCGTCCCGGTTGCTCCTGAACGCGATCGAACCGTTGACGGATGTCGCCCCAGCGCCGGGAGCGAACCCGAGCGTCGCTGCGATCAGGCCAAGCGTCGTGACGATCGAGCTGGCACGGCTCACCCGCGTCGAGATCCTTCGAACCAACGGAGGGAAGGGCCCGACGGTGGCCTGCCGTCCGTTCGCATGCGTGGCTGTCTCACATGCTCTTCCTCCATCTAGAAAGGCCGACACCCATAGAGCATCGCCCCCTTCACTGGAGAGTGCCTGGGCCAAACGGTGTAGTCGATGTGAACACGCAAGGGGGCGTTACGTGGTGAAAGCAGGCGTAGCCCGTGGCTGGATGACGCGTTTCTGGGCCGAGTGGCGCGTTCCTGCATTGCACGATCCGTTCCGGCGGACGTGGGCCAACCGGACAATCGAGGGTGACACCACGGTGATGACCTCAGCGGCTCGCCGGAGCAAGGCGGTCCCCTTCACCATGGCTCGCAGACTCTGGGAGACAACCATGCCCACCCCCCCGAGCGTGCTGTCCGGTTCTCGCTCGATCCTGACCGCGCGCGATCGAGCGCGTCACCTTCGCCGGGGCTCGCCCGCTCAGCTCAGGCCGTCTCGAGCTCCGGCTGTAGCTGCAGGTCCTCGCCCTCCACGGCAACTTTCGGCAGGGCCCGGTCGAGCCACTTCGGTAGCCACCAGTTCGCGTCACCGAGCAGCTCCATCGTGGCCGGCACGAGCAGCATCCGTACCACCGTCGCATCGAGCAGCACCGCGCTCGCGAGGCCGACGCCGAACAACTTGATGATCCGGTCGCTCTCGCCGATGAAACTGCCGAACACCACGACCATGATCGCAGCGGCCGCCGTGATCACGCGGGCGGTGGCCGCCAGGCCGTCGGCGACCGAGATGCGGCTGTCGCCAGTGCGCAGGTACTCCTCACGGATCCGCGACAGGAGGAACACCTCGTAATCCATCGACAAGCCGAACACGATCGCGAACATCATCATCGGCACGAACGGCTCGATCGGCGCCGGCTCGATGTTGAGCACGCTGCCGAGCCACCCCCACTGGAAGACGGCCGTCGCCACGCCATACGCTGCGGCGATCGACAGCAGGTTCATCACCACGGCCTTCAGCGGCACCAGCAGCGACCGGAACACCAGCATCAGCAGCAAGAACGACAGCAACAGCACCACGCCGATGAACAGCGGCATGCGCTCGGTCAGGTACTCCGAGAAGTCGACCGACGCGGCCACCCCGCCCGAGACGGCGACATCGAGCTCGGTGTCCTGCTCCGCGGCCGGCAGCACATCGTCGCGCAGCCGGCCGACGAGCTCGGTCGTGGCCTCGTCCTGCGGGGCGGTCGTCGGGAACAGCCGCCACAGCGCCGCGGTGGGCTGCTCGGGATCGTTCGGGAACGCGGGGGTCACGAAGGCCACGCCCTCATCGGCGGCCAGGGCGTCCGTGACGCCTTCGAGCGCCGCGGGGTCGGTGCCCTCGGGAATCTCGGTGGCGAGCAGCATCGGGCCGTTGAAGCCCGGTCCGAATCCCAACGCCAGCAGGTCGTAGGCCTGGCGTGTGGTCGTGTCCTCCGGGTAGTTGCCCTCGTCACTGAACGCGAGGCGCAGGCTGAAGAACGGCACGGCCAGCGCGAGCAGGATCACCACGCCGGCGAGCGCCGCGACCACCGGGTGCCGCTGGATCACTCGGCTCCACCGGTAGGCGGTGGTCTCCTGCAACGGCTTGACTCGGCGACTCGGCACCTCCCGGCGCAGCGGCGCGACGGCGAAGCTCGCCACGAGCACCACGGCGGCGAGCGCGAGCCCGACGATCGCGAGCGGCTGGAACGCGAGGGCGAGGCCCGCGAGCCCCACGGCCACCAGGAGCGCGGCGATCAGGCCGCGCCACCGGGTGACCTCGACCCGCTTGCCCGCGAAGCCGATGAGCGCGGGCAGCAGCGTGAGGGACGCGACCGCCGTGACGGCGACGACGGTGGCCGCCGCGCCGGCGAGGCCGGTGATGAACGACAGGCCCATCAGCACCATGCCGAGCAGCGAGATCACGACGGTGGTGCCGGCGAACGCGACGGCCCGGCCGGCGGTGTCGAGCGCCACGACCGTCGCGTCCTCGACGCCGGCCCCCTTGTGCAGGTTCTCGCGGTAGCGGGTCACGATGAAGAGCGCGTAGTCGATGCCGACACCCAGTCCGAGCATCACGGCCACCGTGGTGGCGAAGTCCGGGATCGACAGGATGTGGCTCAGCAGGCCCGCGAGGATCGTGCCCACGCCGATGCCGGCGAGCGCGATGCCGATCGGCAGGCCCATCGCGAGCACCGACCCGAAGGCGAGGATCAGCACGATGATCGCGAAGGCGAGGCCGAGCAGCTCCGAGCTCGGCACCTCGAACTCGGCGAGCAGCGCGCCGCCGAGCTCGACCTGCACGCCGTCGATCTGGGGCATCAGCTCCCGCAGCTCCGCGCCGATCACCGTTGCCTCCTCGATCGTCGTGTCGCGAGGCACCCCGATCTGCGCGTAGGCGATCTTCCCTGCCTCGGGACCCTGCGCGGCGATCTGCTGGGCTCCCTCCTCCGAGTACGGGCTGACGAGGGTGATCCCCTCGATCTGGGCCGCCTCCTCGAAGTAGGCGGTCATCGCCTGCTGCACCTCGGGGTCGTCGACGCCCTGCTCCGCGCGGAAGACGATCGTGCCGCCCTCGCCGCCGGCGCTCGAGTCGGCGAAGTGCTCGTCGAGGATGTCGAAGCCGCGACGGCTCTCCACGTCGGGCAGCTCGAACTCCGTGCTGTACGCGGTGCCGATCATGCCGCTGACGGCTCCGAGCACGATCAGGGCAGCCAGCCACATCAGGGCGACCTTGCCTCGGTTGCGGAAACACCAACGTCCTAGCGTGGCGAACACGAATCGTCCTCCTATGGATGTGCGTGAGCCGGGATCGAGCGGCAGCCTATCGAACCTCGCTACCGGGAACTCAGTGCAACGCGATCGGCCCTGGGGAGACGGAGGCCGTCGCGTTGCGCTCCGCTGGGTGCTCGACGAGCGCCACGACGCGAGAGGCCATGAACCGAGCCGTGCGCACCGGGGTGCCGCCGCGGGTGACCTCCGCCACTTCGATGATCGTGCGGCCGGTTGTGACCTCGACGCGTCTGCCCGCTCGTGTGGCCGTCACGTCGAACTTCTGCACGCCGCTGCCGACGTCGACCGTCACCTCGACCCGGTCGCCTCGCACACAACCATCGTAGCCCCCCGTCACGACAGTCGGGGTCGATGCTTCCTCTGTCCGACGGGCGGTTCCTGCCTATCCTTGATAGCAAGACAGCGCTCGTTGAAGGAGGACAAGATGCGGAAGCCCTTCCCATGCCTCTGGTTCGACGGCAACGCGGAAGAAGCGGCCGAGTTCTACACGAGCCTGCTGCCCGACAGCCGCGTCGACAAGGTCTGGCGATCCCCCGCCGAGACGCCCAGCGGGCCGGCCGGCATGGTCCTGACTGTCGACTTCACGCTCAACGGCCAGCAGTTCCAGGGTCTCAACGGCGGGCCGGATTTCAGCTTCAACGAGGCGGTTTCGTTCGTTATCGAGTGCGAGGACCAGGCCGAAGTCGACCGGCTGTGGGATGCGCTGACAGCGAACGGGGGCGAGCCGGGCCCGTGCGGATGGCTCAAGGACCGATTCGGACTCTCCTGGCAGATCGTGCCGCGCCAGCTGAACGAGCTGGTCGAGGATCCGGATCCGGAGCGTGCGCGCCGCGCCATGGAGGCGATGCTCAAGATGGGCAAGATCGATGTCGCCGAACTCCAGCGGGCGGCCGACGCACCCTAGCCGAGCCTTCGGGTAGCCGTCGGAGAGATTCGATGCATTGATCTCGGTCCAAGCAGGATCAGGCTCGGGACGAGATTGTGGCGTGGGTTGGGCTACGCGGGGCCGCCGCCCTCCCCTGAATCGTCGCTCGAGCCGCCCTGCTGCGATTCCTCGACGGTCTGGTCCCCGCCTTGCTCGTCTTCGGGCAGACCCTCTTCGGTCGGGTCTTGGGGTCTCATCTCATGGGGGCCCGCAGGCGGAATCAGCTCCCCTCCTGATGTGTCAGGAAGCTCATCCTCAGGGGGTGGCGTTGTTTTGGTCACGGGCGGGCTCCTCTCGTCGGGAGCCATGGGGCTACCCTGACCGGAGACGTATCAATCCCTCGAAGTGATGAAGGCGGCTCGGTATCACCCGACTCGAGAATGCCTTACGCCTTGACCGCCTGCGATGTACTCAGTCAGGATCCCTACTGAGACCTGACAGCTAGGTTCGGACGACGGTAACCGTTCCTGCCGAAGGCATGATGAGGGACTCGTGCCCGTCCGTCCACCTGACCCGGTAGCTAACCGTCACCGAGCCGTGGATCACGCTCAAGACCTCTCCCTCCCGAGGCGGCGAGCCGACCTGGGGAGAATCGACCACAATCACGTCCCCTCGACGCGCCGCGGTGGCCTTCTTGGCGGTGGCCTTCTTGGCGGTGGCCTTCTTGGCGGTGGCCTTCTTGGCGGCCATGGTCAGCCTCCAGACTTCGTGGACCTCCACCGTAGCGTCCGCCAGTGCCTTGGGTCCATCGGACAAGACACGCTTCTTCTGGTCCGGGGGTACCTGCCCCGTTCCGAACATGGTGGGCGATCTACCAATCTGGAGAGGCGTCGTTCCCCGCGGCCGAAGAGAGCCTGACGACCCCCGTGCCGTCGGCCTGCATCTTCACGATGTCGTAGTTCGGGCTCTGGAATCGAGTGGACGAGACCACGATCTGCGAGCCATCGGGTGACCAGGAAGGCCCGCTCTCCTTGATCGCCCCCGAGAACGTCACGGCCGTGAGGTCGACCTGGTTCTGGCCGTTCGCGTGCATGGCCCAGAGGTGGTAGTCGCTGCCCGGAAGGATCGCTGTCCACGCGATCCGGGACCCATCGGGGGACGACCGAGGCGTCAGGTCGCCGCCTGCCCGCGTCGTCAGGCGGGTCGGCAAGCTGCCGTCGGCGTTCATGACCCAAGATCTCCTGGCTGCCGATCATGTCCGACGAGAACACGATCTTCGACCCATCGGGTGAGTAGGACGGACCGGTGTCCGCAGCGGCGTTGTTCGTCAGCCTGGTGCCCGAGCCACACGGCTGCGGAGCCATCGAATAGATCTCGTAGTCGGGACGGCCCAGCGCGCAACGAAAGGAAGGCGATCCGTGTGCCATCGGGAGACCAGTCCGGATCGGAATCGGCGACCGCATTGCAGGTGAGCTGCGTGAGTCCGCTGCCGTCGATGTTGACCATCCAGATCTCGAGCGCGGTGTCCACGCCCGACGCGAAGACCACGCGCGTCCCATCAGGCGAGAGCGCTGGCAGGAGGTCGGGGCCCGCGCGGCCGACGATGCGAACGACACCTGATCCATCGGAGTTCATCACGTAGATATCCTGGCCGTCGCTGCCGGGTCGGTTCGAGCTGAACACGATCGGGGTCACCGACGACGAGGGCGTCACCGGGGTCGATGTGGATCCGGGCGGACCGTCGCCGATCGCGTTGCGGGCGACCACGGTGAAGGTGTAGCCGACGCCGTTGGTCAGCCCACCCACGAGCGCGCTGCGAGCATTTCCCGGCACCGTCGTGGACTGACCACCGGACGAGGTCACGATGTACGCGGTGATCGGGCTTCCGCCGGTAGGCGGCGCGGCCCAGCCCACCGTCGCGCTGGCGTTGCCCGGGGTGGCTGCGACGCCCGTCGGGGTGCCGGGAACGCCTCGCGGCGTGACGGCGATCGAGTAGGCCGAGGGAGGCCCATTGCCGACGGCGTTCGTCGCGAAGACGCGGAACCGGTACGCGACCCCATTGGTGAGACCGCTGATCAAAACGCTGGTCTCGGACCCGCCGACGGTGATCGAGAAGCCACCGACGTTCGACGTGACGGTGTAGCCGGTGATCGGACTGCCACCCGTCGATGCCGGCGGCGTCCACGTGATCGAGGCGCTGCCGTTCCCCGCGACGGCGGTCACTCCGGTCGGTGCACCGGGCACCCCGATCGGTGTGACGTCGACCGGACTGGAAGCGGGGCCGGTGCCCACGACGTTCCTCGCGGCGACTGTGATCGCGTAGGTGACGCCGTTCGTCAGGCCCGTGATGTTCGTGCTGGTCGTGCCGCCCGCGACCGTCTTCGTCACGGTCCCCGACGAAGAGGTGGCCGTCACGATGTAGCCGTTGATCGCGCCACCGCCGTTCGACGCGGGTGGTGTCCACGACACGGTCACGCGTGCCGGGCCGGGTGTGGCTGTCACGTTCCTCGGCGGTCCAGGCACCGCCCTCGGCGTCACCGCATTCGACAGCACGGAGGCCGGCCCGTCGCCCGCAGCGTTGGTGGCATAGACGCGGAAGCGATACGGGGTGCCGTTCGTAAGACCCGTGATCGTCGCGCTGAGCTGGGTGCCGACGACGGTCTGACTGAAGCCGCCGACGTTCGACGTCACGGTGTAGCTGTCGATCGGGTCGCCGCCATCGGAGATGGGAGCCAGCCACGTCACGGTCGCGCTCTGGTCGCCCGCCGTCGCGACGGGGGTGCGCGGCTCCGTTGGAGGATCGATGGCGTGCGGAGTCACCGAGTTCGACGGGGCTGACGCCTGGCTATCGCCGACGGCATTCGTCGCAACGACGGTGAACGTGTACGGGGTACCGTTGGTCAAGCTGGGCACGACCGCCTGCGTCACCCCCGGACCGACACTGACACTGATGCCATCGGGTTCCGAGGTGATCGTGTAGCCCGTGATGGGGCTGCCGCCGTCGGAGCTGGGAGGCGTCCAGGTGACCGTGGCCTCGCTGTCGCCGGCGGTCGCCTGCACGTTCGTCGGAGCATCTGGCTCGTCGGAGGCTGCCACCCAGATCACGTCGACCGGAGCGTGCCGGTCGGTCGTCGTGCCGTCCCCCAACTGTCCATACGAGTTGGCTCCCCAGCACTTGACCGACCACGCGGTCACGATCACGCATGTGTGATTCCCGCCCGCCTCGATGCTCTGGAGTTGACCGGGCAAACCGAGCACCGGGACCGGCTCGCTCCGCATCGCGATGGTTCCGTCACCGAGCTGGCCCGACCCGTTGCTTCCCCAACATCTGGCACCACCACCTGTGAGCGCACAGGTGTGGCCGGATCCCCCCCCTCGGTTCATCCCGCCGGTGATGTCGTCGGCGTCAGTGAGGCCGGACACGGGAACCGCGCCGGCTTGGTTTACGACTTGGCCGTTGCCGAGCTCTCCGAACTCGCCGTGTCCCCAACATGAGACCCCACCACCAATAGCGAGAGCGCACGACTGGTACGTGCCCGAAGCGATCGCGCGTGTGTCACTCGCAAGGCCGACCACATCGACGGGTGTCGCGATGCTGAACTCCATCGATCCGCCGTCGCCAGCCTGGCCGCGCTGATCGGAGCCCCAGCACTTCACCTCACTCCCAACGCGGGCGCATGAGTGGTAGCCCCCGATCGCGATCTCGTTGACGCCTCCCGACATGCCGACGACCTGCGCCGGAGGAGCGGACGAGGACGTCGACCCGTTGCCCGTCTGGCCTGAGAGGTTGTATCCCCAGCACCACACCGAACCGGTGCCGGTAAGAACACATGTGTGAGCGCCACCCGTATCGATGGTGACGACATCGCTCGGGATCCCTGGAACGAGCGTTGGCCCTTGGAACGGGGATCCTCCGCCGGAGCCGAGCTGGGCATTCTGGTTCGTTCCCCAGCACCATGCCGCGCCACTGCCCGTCACGGCACACGAGTGCTCCCCTCCGGCCGAGATGCTGACGATGTCGCCGGGGATGCCGGACACCTGGGTGGGCACCTGTCTGTGCGCCGTCGTCCCGTCACCGAGTTGACCGTTGCTGTTGTTGCCCCAGCACCAGACCCCGCCGTCGCTGGTCAGCGCACACGTGTGCTCGCTTCCCGTCGCTAGTTGCACGATGGCTCGTCCGGTGGTCGAGGTCGCGAGGACGTCGAGCGTCGGGTCGTTCGGGCCGATGTCGTAGTTGTCCGTCGTGGAGCCCATCGAACTCCACGCCCACGCGAGGAACCCGACCACCCCGGCGTCGAACTGCGCATCGATCTTCGCGGCGAAGGCGTCGGCTCGAGCCTGCAGCGTTCCGCCGACCTCGTCAGGATCGATGCCCGCCTCACCGACGAACAATGGCTTGTCGATCGCAGCGCACTGGTCGAGCCGCACCTGCAGTCCGTTGAACTGGTCTCCGGGGATACCGACGCTCGGTGACCCGTAGTCGTGGTACTCGCAGAGATCGATCTCGGGGATGTCGTGCACGGACTGGTACTGCGCGCCCTGCGCCCCGCACTGTCCGTTTCCGATCGTGCCGAGACTGACGAGATGGTTGGCGTCGATCGACTTCACGAGGCCACCCACGTCTTGCGCCCAGTTGCGCAGGATGTCGGCGGGTTCGTTCCCCGGCGGGCATGCCTGCTGGACACCGCCGATGACCTCGTTGACCTCCGCCTCGTTGATCAGCTGCCAGAACGCGACGTTCGGGTCGTCCTTGTATCGGGTAACGACCTCAGATACCCAGTCCCGGTACGGGACGGTCGCGTCGGGCAGGACCTCGGTCTCGTATCCACCCTCGTACCACGCTCGATCCTTGAAGGGGTTGGCACCGGTGGAGCCGCACTCCCCCCACTGATCCGTGAGCGTGACGATCACCCGGATCCCGTGTTGCCCCGCGATCTGCAAGGTCCGATCGAATCGCGTCCAATCGCGCACACCAGCGGGCGTGGTGGCAAGGGGCTGGAAGAACCATGCCCTGATGACGTTCACGCCTGGGCCCATGTCGATGAGCGCTTGCGCGAACTCGGTATCGCTGTACTCGAACCAACACCAGCCATCGCTGTTGGCGTTGTAAACATTCAGGCCGGTGAAGCGGAAGGGTTCGCCATCGAGGGTGAGCTGCGTCCCCTGCGCTTCGATGAACCCAGGAGCAGCCCGGACGGCGGTCGTGGGGACGACGAGGGATGCTGCGACGAGCGCAACGAGCGTCATCATGCGCCAGGCCCGCACCGTCTCTCCCTCCCACCAGGCGCGATGCGGGGGGCCACGCGCGTCGCGCTGAGGCTAACCCGAAGTTGTCGAACCGGTCAACGTGATCCCGGGTGCGCCGGTCACTCTCGAGTGGCGCAGGCGGTGAGATGCTCACCCTGATCCGATGCTCCCCCGCGACTGCAGCCTCAACTCCGGAAACCCATGCGACCGCTCAGCAACGGAAGACTCGCCTGGCGATGGCAGCGCTGTGGTCCGCGTCACGGCCGAACTTGACGATGACTCGGCACCAGCGGGCTGAAGGTCTGACGAATGAGGCCCGATAGCGGCTCCTTGAGTTCAGCGTCGGGGACCGCCCGGCCACCGTCACATATCGCCCTCGACGTAGCCGAGAGAGGGTCACTGCCACGGTCCTTCCCGGGTGGCGTGGAAGAAGTGCACCGGCGATGCGAACCTTGTGAACGCGCAGGTGTACCGTCACCTTCAGGCTGGATGGCGTGCAGCCATCGGGGCCGCTCCCAGCGGAGAGTGGACAGGCATCCTCAGCATCAGCAGCACCATCGTTGTCGTCATCCGAGTCGCATGCGTCCCCTTGTCCATCCAGGTCGTTATCCGCTTGACTGGGGTTGGCCATGGTGGGGCAGTTGTCTCCATCGTCAGGAACTTGATCCGAGTCGGTATCGATGACGGGGCCCCAGTCTGGATAGGCACCTGCAGGCAGGCCGGGGATGACAGCCTGGTCGGTGCCGTCGCCGTCCATGATCCACACCGCACCCTCGCGAACATACGTGATCCTCGAACCGCCCGGTGACCAGGAAGGATCACTCTCGATTGCTCCTGCGCCTGTTAACGGTGTCTCCATAGAGCCATCGGCGTTCATCACCCAGATGTCTCCTGCACGTTCGAACGCGATCTTCAAGCCATCCGGTGACCACAAGGGGTGTGTGTTGTCCACCGCCGTATCCGTTAGACGTCCGCCTCCGGGGCCGTTGCTGTGGCCACTGAACTGGAATGACTTGGAGACGGCGAGCTTCGACCCGTCCGGGGAGTAGGCCGGATAATATTCGTCGTCGTTGTTCGTGCTGGTCAGATTGACTCTTCCCGTGCCGTCCAAGCTGATTCGGCATATGTCCCCGCCTCCGTACCCCAATGCCTGGCCGGAACATCGGTAGACGATCTGCGCGCCATCGGGCGTCCAACCCGGTTGTTCGGCATGTTCCTGGTACAGGTCAGCGAGTCGCACGACATCCGAGCCATCTGCATGCACGACGAACACGTCCCAGTCGCCACCGTCCAGTCTCGAATACGCGACCCGCGAGCCGGTCGGCGACCAAGATGGATCTCGGTGCGTAAATCCTGCACCCGCGGGAACGATCGTGGTAAGCCCAGTTCCTCCGTCATCCACTGTCTGGATCCCGCCGTTGACCAGGGCAATCATGCCATTCGCGCCCGGATAGGTCGCGTTGGCCGGAGCACCAACGAGCGCGCCCACGAGAGCGAGCGAAACTACGGCAGCAACCTTGCGACGTCCGTTGACACTGTCCACCCTGACGTCATCGACCCGCACGGGAGAGTTCCTTAGAAGCGGAACCGCTGACATCCGACCCAAGCCCGGGCGACCAACTGTCACTCCCGGTCGTCTCATGACAACCGGACCTGGCGAGAATCGCCTTGGCCTGTCCCCCAATCGTTGTCGCGACACCGCACGGATACGATGCAGGTCATGAGCCACCTTGAGGATCTACGGAAGCGCGTGCGTGACTGGTGGCCGCTCGCAAGAGTAGCCCGCGAAGACTTCCTTCCATTCGAGTGTCCCGAGATCTCGACGCACATCACCGAGCTCGACGCGAGGAGCTTCATCAAGGGGCTCGACGCCAAGCCCCCAGTCTTCAGGATCGACGATGGCTACAAGCTGTATTCGCCCCTGTTGCCGCGACTCGCCAATGGTCAGGAGAAGCAGTTCAACCTGATGGAACGGCAGGGTCAGCGCCGCGTCACCATCCGGGACGAGACGATCGTGCACTACGGCGTCGCCACCGAACTGATCTGGGAATGGGGGTGGCCGACCAGGCAGGTGGAGAGCGAACCCCGGCTTGGGAGCGTAACCGATGGGTCACTGGATCTAGTGTTATTTCGACAGAACGAGGACGGACGGGAAGCGTTCATCGCTGTCGAGGCGAAGGGCGACGCGACGAAGCTCGCGCGACTCGTGGCTGGTATGAACTCTTGTCAAGGAACGCCATCACCTGGACACCCGCCGACAGACCACAAGAAATGCGAGGGCCTCCAGCTCATCACACCCGAATGGTTCTGGGGGGTCGCCGCGGGTCCAACCCGCCAGCTCTATCGAGTCACCTACACCGACGAAGGCGTGCGCCTCGAGCCGCTCGCGAGGGACGAAGTCTTGGAGCACTCTCCGTGAGCGACTGGCTCCGACTCCCGCTAGTCCGACTCGTCGGCGGCGTCGCGCGCCGCATCCGTCGCCCTGGACTTGGCGAGCACGGCTCGCCACTCGTCCACCTGGTCGGAGGGCACCATCGCCACGAGATCGCCGAACGTGAGGTACGCGGTCCTGCCGTTGGTCTGACGTTCGCGGAGCAGCTCGATCAGTTGATCCTCGGTCATCGGAGTCCTCCTCTTGCGACGCGAACGGACGCGTCGGCACCTCCATCCTTCTGCCTGATGTGACGAACGTCACGGTTGTAGGCGCGGCCATATGCTATCTCATATGGCATGATGAGGGACATGGCTCGCAGGCAGGTGCTGGTACAGCTCGACGACGCGCAGGTCGCTGCCCTCGACCGTCTCGCGATCGCATCCGACGACAGCCGCAGCGAGCTGATCCGCCGAGCGATCGACCGCTACGTCGAGGCCGTCGGGGAAGCGGTAGCCGACATCCGATACGCCGAGGCATACGAGCGCGTTCCTGAAGACCTCGAGGAGTTCGCCGGCCTGCGGACGGTCTCCGCCGAGGCCTGGCCCGATCGCTGAGCCATGCGACGTGGCGACATCTTCATCGCCCGCCTGCCCGAGCCGGTCGGGTCGCGGCCGGTGCTCATCGTCACCCGCACCCCCGCGATAGCCGTTCGAAACGCCGTCACCGTCGCTCCCGTGACCAGAACGGTCCGCGACATCGCGTCGGAGGTGCCGCTCGACCGCGCTCACGGCCTCAAGGCTCGCTCGGTGGCCAACTGCGACTCGCTGCAGACCATCCCGAAGCACGCGATCCGCCGTCGTCCGATCGGCCACCTCACGACGGACGAGCTTCCCGTGCTCGACCGGGCGCTCCGGTTCGCCTTGGGCATCCGCATCTGAGCTCGGGAAGTCGGTCGGGCTCGGTACCGTGCGTGCATGGCTGACGACCCCACGGCCCTCGCACATCTGCAACGGATGCTCGGGCCCGACGCCGACTTCCGGCCTGGACAGCTCGAGGCGATCGAGGCCGTCGCGCGTGACAGGGGCCGTGTCTTGCTCGTGCAGCGCACCGGCTGGGGCAAGTCGGCCGTCTACTTCATCGCGACGAGGATGCTGCGCGAGCAGGGCGCCGGTCCGACGCTCCTCGTGTCGCCGCTCTTGGCGCTCATGCGCAACCAGATCGAGATGGCGGCGCGGCTCGGTGTTCGAGCCGAGACCATCAACTCGACGAATCCCGATGACTTCGAGCCGATCGTCGGCCGACTCGTGGCGGACGAGATCGACCTGCTGCTCGTCTCGCCCGAGCGGTTCGCCAACGATCGCTTCCGTGACGAGATGCTCTCGGTCGTCGCGCAGCGGGTCGGCATGCTCGTGGTCGACGAGGCGCACTGCATCAGCGACTGGGGCCACGACTTCCGACCCGACTACAGACGGATCGTGCGGGTGCTCGAGCAGCTTCCTCGTGGCGTTCCAGTGCTCTGCACGACCGCGACCGCCAACGATCGCGTGATCGCCGACGTGACCGAGCAGCTCGGGCACGAGCTCCGCACGCTGAGGGGCTCGCTCGAGCGGGAGAGCCTCGCGCTGGCCGTCGGCCGACGTGCCGAGCCAGGCCGAGCGCTTGGCTTGGCTCGCCCGGACCATCCCCGAGCTGGACGGTTCCGGCATCGTGTACACGCTCACCGTGGCCGACACCGAGAGGGTCGCCTCGTTCCTTCGGCGGCGAGGCATCGACGCGGAGTCCTACAGCGGGGCGACCGACAACGACGACCGGCTGCGGCTCGAGCAGGCCTTGCTCGCCAACGAGGTGAAGGTGCTCGTCGCGACCTCGGCGCTCGGTATGGGCTTCGACAAGCCCGACCTCGGGTTCGTGATCCACTACCAGTCCCCCGGCTCACCGATCGCCTACTACCAGCAGGTGGGGCGGGCCGGCCGAGCGGTCGACCACGCGCCGGTCGTGCTGCTCCGCGGTCTCGAGGACCGTGACATCCAGGACTACTTCATCAACACGGCGTTCCCGCCGAGGGAGCAGGCCGAGCGCGTGGTCACGCTGCTCGAGGATCGCGGCGAGCCGATGTCGGTGTCCGCGATCGAAGCGGAGGTCAACATCCGTCACGGCCGGCTCACCCAGATGCTCAAGATCCTCGAGGTCGACGGCGCGTTGCAGAAGCAAGGCGGCAGCTACCTGCGCGCGCTCGCACCGTGGACCTACCCGGCCGAACGCGTAGAAGGCATCACCCGGCTCCGGCGCGACGAGCAGCGTGCGATGCGCCGGTACGCCGAGACCAAGGGCTGCCTGATGGAGTTCCTTCGACGGGAGCTCGACGACCCTGAGGCCGAGCCATGCGGACGATGCGCATGAACTGCACGGCGCGACCCGCTCGAGATCCTCGTCGACGATCGAGTCCGACTCGAAGCACTCGAGCACCTGCGCGGATCGACCCTGTTCATCGAGCCCCGGCTGCAGTGGCCATCGAACCTCGGCGAGCCGAAGGGTCGGATCCCCGAGGAAGAACGCCTCGAGACCGGCCGTGCCCTCTCGGTTTACGGCGACGGAGGGTGGGGGCGTCTCGTCCGCGAAGGCAGGCAGGAGCACGAGCACTTCGACGATGAGCTCGTCGCGGCCGCCGCGAAGATGATCGGCGACTCGTGGCAGCCCGAGCCGCGGCCGACGTGGGTGACGTGCGTGCCTTCGATGGTCCACCCGGACCTCGTGCCGGACTTCGCGGCCCGTCTCGCTGCCGAACTCGGGTTGCCGTTCCTCGGCCTCGTGACGAAGGTCGCCGAGAACCAGCCGCAGACGCGCATGGAGAACAGCGCGCAGCAGCTTCGAAACGTGCTGACGGCCTTCGAGATCGCCGGCGAGGTGCTCCCCGCGGAGCCGGTCCTCCTGGTCGACGACATCTCGGACTCGAGATGGACGATGACGGTCATCGGGCGTTCGCTCCGGTCGGCCGGCAGCGGGCCCGTGTTCCCGTTCGCGCTCGCGACGGCCGTTGGCGTGTGAGGCAGCTACGTGTGCTGCTGACTGTGGTCGCCGCCGCCTACGCGCCCGACTGGGTTCCCACGGCCTCACGGAGCCTCGAGAGCATCGAGGACTCCCCGGCGCTCACCTGCTCGGCCCCGAAGCCCAGGAAACCGCCTTCCTTCGCGGCGTCGGCAGCGGCCTGCGCAACGGCGACCATCCACTCGCCGAAGCCATCGGCCTCGTCCGGCGAGGCCTTGGCGCGGACGATGCCGGCAACCTCTCGGAGTTCACCGAGAATCTGCTCGCTTGCGAGCGCCGCGTTCTCGACCTTGAAGCCCTCGAGCGGCTTCTGCTTGTTCTCGAGCGACGTCCGGATGTCCTGGGAGAGGGCGACGAGCAACTCTTGCTGCCCGGCAGGCTCCGATGCAGCCTTGAGCGTGGCGATCGTCTCCTTCGTCAGCTCGATCGGACCGCCCGGGT
The DNA here is from genome assembly GCA_963790335.1 of uncultured Actinomycetes bacterium. GTDB lineage: Bacteria > Actinomycetota > UBA4738 > UBA4738 > HRBIN12 > JAOUEA01. Next base: position 40,185 of record CAWBOB010000005.1, read on the forward strand.
CGGCGAGCGAGATGGCCATGCCTGCCACGAAGGGCGCGCGTCGCATCCTCGCCCACTCATCGTCGGTGAATCCTTCCTTGGACGTCATCACTGGTCCCCTTCCATGCCTGGGCCGTCCGGTGGCGGGGCCGAGCTCCGCGAGCCCCATGGCGCCCGCTTGCGTACCGTCGCGCTCACGCTCGATGCCGTCGCACTCACGCTCGACGCCGTCGCGCTCAGTCTTTCGCCGAGCCGCGAACCGACGTCGGCCTTGTACTCGAGCGCGTCGATCGTCTCGGCGATGCGCAGGCGGATGCCCTCTATCTCGCGCCTGATCTCGGCTACTCCGCGGTCTTCAGCTCTTCGGTCTTCTGACGGATCCATGCGACGTCCTCCTGTGCTGTCTCCAACGAGCGCTCCGGCGAGAGCGGGGTGCCGGCGCGGATCTTCGCGCGCCCCGCCAGGATCAGGGCCGCGGCGGCGGCGAGCAGCACGACCGCTACGATCAGCGCCGCGGCCCACGCCGGCAGCACGATCGCGAGCGCCAGTACCGAGGCCGCGATCAGGGTCGCGACCGCGAACCAGGCGATCATCGCGGCGACGACGAACAGCCCCACCCCGACACCGACCGTCGACGCCTTCTGCTTCAGCTCGATCGCGACGAGCTCCGCCTCTCGACGGGCGAGTAGCACGAGATCGGCCACGAGCGACCGGACGAGTCCGGAGATGGGCTCGGTGCGCCGATCTCTTTCAGGTGCGCGCGAAGCGACCACATTCCCTCCCACTCTGGTGAGCGCGTTCCAGACCTTCTCTCATGTGCGCCTCAGGGCTATCATGGGCGGCGACATGGCGTACCGGCAAGGACGCACGAGTCCGTGGCACGGGCCGGGTCATCTCGACGACCCGTTCATGATGCCGGAGTCATCTCCCATCGGCGAGGGTCCATCACAGCGCCGAGCCGCACTCCTCGCACTCACCGTCATCGTGGCCGCGATGCTCGCGCTGATGTGGGTGACCGTCACCGGCTGACGCCGGACGACGCTGAAGCAGACGGCGACGCGCTCACCAGTCGATCGAGGTGGCATGCGCCACGATGCGCCGGCGCAACGTGCCGTCGCCGTCGATCACCCAGATGCCGTCGCCGAGGGCGATCAGCCGCCTGCCGCTCGGCGAGTATCGCGGCTGGCGCAGACCGCCTTCGGACGCCGGCACCGGTGTGAGCACGTGGTCGCGGGTCCCGTCGGGACGCACGACCCAGATCTCTCCGCAGGCATGGCACGTTCGTCGCCAGTCCCGATAGGCGATCCAGCGCCCGTCGGGCGACCAGTCGGGATCGGTCGCGAGGTCGGGGCCGAGTCCCCGCAGGCCCGAACCGTCGAGGCGCACCCGTGCGATGCCGAGCGGCCGGTCGTCGCCGCACGCTCGCGTCATGTTCTGATGCTCGAACCCGACGGCGAGCCACTCCCCGTCGGGGCTCCAGGAGATGCCCGTGATGTGCGGCTCGCCGTTGATCACGACATGCGTGGATCCCCCGGTCGACGGATCCACCGGACCTGGCCGCAGTCCTTCGGGCCAGCTGGGTGGTCTCGGCCCTTCTCGCGCGCGACCGCGAACGCGATACGCGTTCCGTCGGGCGACCAGGCGAGGCCCGTGATGGCCTCGAACCGGCGCGGGAGCCGGTAGATCACCCGGCGGTCGAGCACCGTCGGCGTCGACGATCACGATCCGACGGCTCCACGACAGGAAGGCGACGCGATCGTGCCCGGGAGACCACGTCGGCATGTGCTCGGCGGCCGGTCGGTTCGCGATGCGCCGCACGCCCGAGCCGTCGGGTGCCACGGTGAAGATGTCGCCGCGGCGTGAGAACACGACCTCGGGGGCGGCCACTGCCGGTTGCGCGAGCGTGATCGTCGCCACGACCCAGGCGACGATCACGATCGACATCGTCCTGCTCGCTCGTTCGCCCATGTCCCGGCCCATGCTACGTCGGTGTCGGATGCCGAGGCGAGGGGTAAGCCTGGAACGTCCACGAGTGACGGGAGCTGGCAGATGCCGAACGGCCATGAGGATCCGCAGGATCAGCGGGACGATGCCGACGACGACGCGTCGGGCGAAGACCGGGAGACCGAGCCCGAGTCGGCCAAGACCCGGGCGGGCTCGAACCTCCCGAACGCTGCTGGGAACCGAGACGACGGCAGCCACGAGTAGCGAGACGGCCTTGTGACGACGGAACACGGCGGCCGGACCCAGAGGGTCCGGCCCGTCGTCCGTTCGCGGTGCGCCTCACCGGTGCGTTCCCGGCCTCTCGACGAGGCCTTCGTCCGGTAGACCAGCCGGAACCGTGAGGTCGGTGAGCTGGTTTGGATTCTGCCGGTCGCCCGGCATGCGGGCGGGGAGGTGACCCCGGCCCGCGAGGGACGGCTCAGCAGCCAGTCACCTCGAGGGTCTCGAGCTGTTCATGCAAGCGGGACCACCTCCTTCCTCTCGTACCGCACATGCTGCCGCAGACGTCGCGATTCGGCAAGCACGTTCGGAGAGGAGGTGCTCCGTCACCGGACGACGGATCCGGGTCACTGCCCCGCAGGAACCTCGCCCCGCCATGCTCCGGTCTCCTGCCCCTGGCTCTCGATCATCTCCTTGAAGCGACCGAGGTCCTTCGACACCTGGCGATCGTCGAACCCGAGTGCGGTCCCGACGTTCTCGACGATGCCTTCGGGCTGCCAGTCCATCTGCACCGTCACCCGCGTCTCGTCGTCGTTGAGACGATGGAACGTCACGACGCCGGCGTTGCCCTTGCCACTCCTCGCGGCCCAGGCGACGCGCTGATCCGGGCGTCTGCTCGGTGATCTCGGCGTCCCACTCCTCACGCTTGCCACCGAACTCGGCGACCCAGTGCAGATGGGTGTCGTCGGTCTGCGTGATCTGCTCGCACACCGTCCATGAACCGGGGGAACTCCTCGAACTGGGTCCATTGGTCGTACGCGGTGCGCACCGGCACGGCCACATCAACCGATTCTGTGATCTCTGCCATGTCATCCTCCCTCTCTCGTTGGCTCCAGGGGACTTACCCCGATGTGCTCCGGACCACTCGCCGTAACCTATGCACCGGTCGGCCCCCGGCTGCGGCTCGACATCGAGGAGTGTTCGTGAGGATCGGAAGATGGGAGGTCCGGCCCCTGGGAGGCGGCATGGGCTGCCTCGTGATGCTCCTCGTCTCGATCTTGGCCTCGGTCGTGCTGACGGTGCTGGTGAACCTCCTGGTTCGATGACGACCGTCGGGATCGGTGGATGGTCGCCGCGTCAGTCGCCGAACCAGCGCCGGCGCCGGCTCGAACCGAACTCGGCCTTCTCGGCGGCGAGTGCCTCCGACGGCTCGCTGAAGGTGCCGGTCGGGCGACCCGGCGTCGAGAAGAAGTCCACGTCGACGCGGCCGACCTCGTGGCCGCCGAATTCGATCCAGCACGCGCCGGTGCCATCGAAGCCGGCCGGCTCGGCCTCACCGCGCAGGCGCGCGATCAGTTGGTCTGCGACCACACGCGCGGCGCGCTCGGCGAAGACACCGGCCTTGGGCGTGCCCACGCTCGTCACGTCGCCGACGGCGTATACGCCCGGGAAACGGGTCGCGAGCGTGCGTTGATCCACGGGGATCCACCCGTCGTCCGTCATGGCGTCGACGGCTCGCGGCGCGCGGTGCACCGGGATGCCGAGGAACAGGTCGTAGGGAAGCCGCGATCCATCGTCGAGCACGGCCTCGCGGGTCGCGGGATCGAGGGCCGCCACCCTGCGATCGGCACGAACTCGATCCCCCGTTCCGCGAAGCGCTCGAGGATCGCCCGGGAGGTGTCGGGCGAAGGCGGGATCGGCGTGCCGAACGGCATCACGACCTTGATGCGTCACGTCGTCGCGGATGCCGCGCTCGCGCAGGTGCTCGTCGAGCAGGAGCGCGGCTTCGCTCGGTGCCGGCGGGCACTTGAACGGCGCGCCGCAGACGCCGACGATCGCCGTGCCGGACACGAACGACGGCAGCACGTCGCGCACGGCCTCGGCGCCCTCGACGGAGTAGAACTCGTTGCCGGCCTCCGTGAGCCCCGGCGTCGCATCGAGGTCGTAGTCGGCGCCGAGCGCGACCACGAGCACATCGGCCTCGTAGGTGTCGAGGTCGGTCGTGACCCGGCGGGTCTCCGGATCGATCGCGGTGATGGTCTCCTGTCGGAACCGCACGTTCGGCTGTGGTGATGTCGGCGTAGCGCAGGCGCACCGCGTCGGGCTCGCGCATGCCGAACATCACGTCGAGCTTCGAGAACCCGAAGACGAACGCGTCGGCCCGGTCGATCAGGGTGACCTCGACGCCGTCGCCGAGCGCTTCCGACAGACGGGTCGAGAGCTCCAGACCGCCGAACCCTGCTCCGAGCACGAGCACCGACGTCGACATGAGGCCCCAGGATAGGGCAGACACCGCGTCCCCTTTCTATAGCGTTTCTGCTATACTCGCCTCCATGCGAGGGGGCGATCTGATCCGGGAAGCGCGCAGACGGGCGCAGCTCACGCAGAGCGACCTCGCTGCGCGGCTCGACACCACCCAGTCCGCGATCGCACGCCTGGAGACGGGCGGCACGGAACCCTCCTTCGAACGCGTCGCCCGTGCGATCCGAGCGTGCGGGTTCGATCTGCACGCGCGGCTGCTTCCCGCCGACGACTCCGATTGGTCGGTCGCCTCGGCGAACCTGTCGGTCGACCACGACACGCGGGTTCGCCGCCACCGAGCGGCGCTGCGGTTCGCCGAGGCGGGACGCCGGGCGATGGCAGATGCCCGAGCCTGAGTTCCGCCCCGAGCTCGTGCTGGAGGTCCTGGCTCGGCACGGCGTACGTCACGTGTTGATCGGGGGGTTCGCGGGCGTGATCCACGGTTCCCCTTACGTGACGACCGACGTCGACGTGGTGCCCGACCCTCGTGCGGCGAACCTCGAACGTCTCTCGAGAGCGCTCGACGAACTTCATGCGAGGGTGTGGACGTCGTCGGAGCCCGAGGGCGTGCGGTTCGACCACGATGCGACATCGCTCGCATCGGGCCGCGTGTGGAACCTCGTGACCGACTTCGGGCGACTCGACATCACGTTCGAGCCGAGCGGCACGGCGGGGTACGGGGACCTCTCGCGCGACGCGACCCACCTCGTGATCCTGGGGGTCGATGTCGACGTCGCCTCGCTCGCCGACGTGATCCGATCCAAGGAAGCCGCGGACCGCGACAAGGATCGTCTCGTCCTCCCGGTGCTGAGGAGGCTTCTCGCCGAGACGGAACGACGCTCCCCCGAGCCCTAGCGCGACCGGCGCCCTTCGGCATAGGGTCGTGCCCGCTCGGGGGTTCGCACGGGGAGGGACTGTGGCGGGAGAACGACGATCGGCTGGGCTGGCGGCCGCGCTCGCCGGCGGCGTGGTGATCGGCGCCGTCGAGGTCGTGCTCGCGATCTCGTTCGCCGCGTTGGTGTTCGGAGGCTACCTCGCGTACTACCTGCCCAACGGCATCGGCATGTACCTGGTCGCCGCAACCATCACCTTGACGATCCTCGCCCTGCGAGGAGGCACACGCGGGGTGGTCGGGAGCGTGCAGGACGCCGCGGCCGCGGTGCTCGCGCTCGTCGCCACCACGACCGCGCTCGACGCCTTCGGGAGTCTCGGCCGAGCGTTCCTCACGGTGGTCGCCGCAACGATGATCGTGACGGTCCTGACGGGCATCACCTTCGCGCTGCTCGGCGTCTTCCGTCTGGGCAACCTGGTGCGGTTCGTGCCCTATCCGGTCGTGGGCGGCTTCCTCGCGGGCACGGGATGGCTGCTGTTCAAGGGTGGGATCGGCGTCGCGGCGAGCACCCAGCCGTACATGCGCACGATCGAGGACCTCATGCGTCGCGACGATCTGCTCCGCTGGCTGCCTGCCCTGGCCTTCGGCATCGTGCTGCTCGTCGCGACCCGGGTGGTGCGCCGCCCGCTCGTGATCCCGGCGATCATCGCGATCGGCCTCGCGGTGTTCGCCATCGCGATCCCCCTCAGCGGGTCGACCCTGCAGGAAGCGGAGGACGCGCTCTGGCTGCTCGGCCCCTTCCCTTCGGGCGCACTGTGGGAAGCGAGCACGATCACCGATGCCGTCTCGGGCGCCGACTGGTCGGCGGTGCTCGGCCAGGTCGCGGGCATCGCCACGACGATCTTCGTCGCCGTGATCGCGGCCTTGTTCAACATCAGCGGCATCGAGCTCGTGCTGCACACCGATCTCGACACGAACCGCGAGCTGCGCGACGCCGGAGCGTTGAACGTCGTCTCCGGCGCCTTCGGCGGCATCCCCGGGTACCACGCGCTCAGCCTGAGTGCGCTCGGCAGGCAGATGGGCGTCGACGCGAGGGCCGCGGGGCTCGTCGCCGCGCTCGTGCCGCTCGCGGCGGTGGTGTTCGGGGCGACGGTCATCGAGGTGATCCCCCGGGTGATCGTCGGGGGTGTGCTGGTCTTCGTGGGGCTCGGGTTCATCGTCGAGTGGGTCTGGGACAAGCGTCGGTCGCTGCCGGTGAGCGAGTACGTCGTCGTGATCGCGATCCTGGCGACGGTCATCACCCGCGGCCTGCTGCCCGGCGTCGCCGTCGGACTGGTGCTCGCGGTGGCGTTGTTCGCCGTGAACTACAGCCGGGTGGAGCAGGTCGGCGAGGTGCACCTGGGCGAGACGTACCACAGCAACGTCGACCGTCCGGCCGGCGAGCGCGAGGCCCTGCGATCGGTGGGCGATCGGGCACAGATCCTGCGCCTGCACGGCTTCGTGTTCTTCGGAACGGCGACCAGTCTGCTCGAGCGCATCCGCAAGCGGGTGGAAGCCGGAGGGCTCCGGTTCCTGCTCGTCGACCTGCGGCGCGTCTCGGGCGTCGACTCCTCGGCGGTCACGTCGCTCCGCAAGGTGGTGCAGCTCGCCGAGGCGAACCGCTTCGAGCTCGTGTTCACCGATGCGTCCGAGTCGGTGGCCAGGCAGCTCAGTCGGGGTGGCATCGCCGCGCTCGACGGCGTGGTTCGCTTCGAACCCGACCTCGACCGTGGCCTTCAGCGTTGTGAGGACGAGCTGCTCGCCGATCCCGCCTCGGCGACGCCCCAGGACGACGCGTCGGCCGAAGCGCTCGCCGGCATGCCCCCGCAGCTGTGGACCTACCTCGAGCGCATGCCGCTCGCCGAAGGCGACTCGCTCATGCGTCAGGGCGATCCGCCCGACGACGTGTTCGTGCTGGAATCGGGCAGGTTGAGCGTGGAGATGGTGACGCCCGAAGGCACGCGCATGCGGCTGCGCGTGGTGCGCCCCGGCGTGGTGGTCGGCGAGATCGCGATGTACACGGGCGTGCCCCGCACGGCCGACGTGGTGGCCGAGACAGCGAGCGTGGTGCTGCGACTCAGCGGCCGATCGATCGCCCAGCTGGAAGCGGATCAGCCGGAGCTCGCCGCGGCGTTGCACCGCTGGCTCGCGACGACCCTGTCGGAACGCATGACCGACACGATGCGAGCCTTCGACGCGCTGCTGGACTGACGTCGTCCGGCGTGAGCCGACGGCTCATGCGCAGAGCGAGCACCGGTCGGCGTAGTTGTACACGCTCAGCCGTGTGGTGCATCCGGCGCCCGCGCACGTGCGCCCCGCGGGCATCGGCGCGCGTCGCCTCGGCGAGGCGCTGAGACGCTGCCGCCGCAGCCGTTGGCACGGCGGGCACCAGCGGCTCGTGCCGAAATGGCCGCACGGCCTGACGTCGTGGCACATCGGGCACTCGCGGTATCCCCGGCAGGGGCACTCGGGGTAGTCGTCCATCACCCCCAAGCCTAGGCGCGAACGACGGGGAGCGAGGCATCCGAAGCCGTCGATGCGTACGGCGTCCGGCTCCCTCCGAAGGGCTCCTGGCGCCTCACCCATTCGGCTGATGCGCCATCGAGCCATCCGTCGGACGATGTCCCCCCCTCGAGACAGGACGAACGGCGGCATGTTCAAGCGAGTCACGATCTGGTTCCTGTCGATCGCGGCGCTCGCCCCGGCGAGCATCGGGGCGAGTGCGATCCTCGCGGACAGCATCGACGGCGGGCCCGCCCGGCCCAACATCGTGCTCATCGTCACCGACGATCAACGCTGGGACACCTTGGCGCAGATGCCGGGCGTGCAGCGGCTGCTGGCTGATCGAGGGCTCACCTTCGAGAACGCGTTCGTGACCAATCCCCTGTGTTGTCCATCACGATCGGCGATCCTGACCGGGACCCACTCGCACACCACGGGCGTGTACACGAACGAGGGTGACCACGGCCTGAGCGCCTTCGACGATCGCTCGACGGTCGCCACCTGGCTCGACCGAGCGGGGTACGAGACCGCGTTCATCGGCAAGTACTTCAACGGCGCCTGGCCTGCCGCCTACGTGCCGCCGGGGTGGGACCGGTGGGCCGCGTTCCGCAACGCCGGCGACCTCTACTACGACTACGACCTGCTCGTCGACGGCAGGCCCCGCCGATTCGGGTCCAACGACGGTTCGTACTCCACGAACGTGCTGGCGGGCTACGCCGATCGCTTCATCCGCAAGGCGCCCGGCGACGATCCCATGTTCCTGATGCTCTCCACGTTCGCTCCCCACGCTCCTCGCACGCCGCCGCCCGGTCCGACGACCGCCGAGACGGGCCGCTGGCACCCGGGCCCGAACCTTCGCGAGACCGACGTCTCCGACAAGCCCGAGTACATCCGCACGCTGCCGCACGCGGGTGAGAGCCGCGTCATCCAGGCACGCCGAGCCTGGGCGGAACAGGTGGCTGCGCTGCGATCGGTCGACACCCTGGTCACGCTCGTCGTGCGAGCCCTCAGGGAGACCGGACGGCTCGACGACACGCTGATCGTCTTCACCTCCGACAACGGCCTCGCCATCGGTGAGCACGGCTGGACCTACAAGCTCACCCCGTACGAGGAGTCGATCCGTGTGCCGCTCATCATGCGGTACGACCCGCTCACCGACGGCGGCAGCACCGACGCCCTCGCGGTCAACGTCGACATCGCGCCGACCATCGCCGCGATCGCAGGTGCGCGGGCACCGGGCGTCGAGGGAACGTCGCTGCTGCCGATCCTCGATGGAAGCGCCAGCCGAGGTTCGCACCGACTTCCTGATCGAACACATGGAGTACCGCTCGGATCGCGGGATGCCCGATGCCCCGACGTACTGCGCCGTCCGCACGCGCGACCGGCTGTTCGTGCACTACGCCACCGGCGAGGAAGAGCTCTACGACCTCGACCGCGACCCGTGGCAGCTCGAGAACCTGGCGTCCCTGCCCGAACGTCGCGAGGAGCTCAGCGCCTTGCGAGCCCGCACGAAGCAGCTCTGCAGACCCGCACCTCCCGGCTTCAGCTGGCGATAGCGCTCGGCCGCGCGGTCGCGCTAGGGTGGGCGCGGCGCAGCGACCGCCGAAGGAGCGCATGGCCGTGTCGGATCTCTTGCAGCGTGACGTGATGGTCATCAGCCAGAAGGCCAAGCTGATCGAGATGACCAACGAGTACCGCATCCTCGACGCCGATGGAGCCGAGATCGGGGTCATCAGGCAGGAAGGCCAGTCGAAGCTCAAGAAGGCGCTGCGACTGTTGAGCGACGTCGACCAGTTCCTCACGCATCGCCTCGCGGTCTACGACGCGACGGGCACCAAGGTGGTGGAGATGGTGCGCCCGCGCAAGATTCCTGAAGTCCACCCTGCAGATCTTCGATGGAAGCGGCGCCGAGCGGGGTCGCCTCGTGCAGCAGAACGTCGTGGGCAAGAAGCGGTTCTCGCTGCAGAGCGCCTCGGGCAGCGAGCTCGGCTCGATCGACGCCGAGAACTGGCGTTCCTGGGATTTCGCGATCCACGACGGCAGCGGCGCGGAGGTGGGGCGCATCACGAAGCGGTGGGCGGGCATCCTGCGCGAAGGGTTCACCACCGCCGATCACTACGTGCTCCAGGTGAGCGGAGCGCCCTCGCCCGACCTGCGTCTGCTGATGGTGGCGGCCGCGGCGGGGGTCGACACCGCCCTGAAGCAGGACGACACGGGAGGCTTCGGGTTCGGCGGTCTCGACCTGTTCAACTGAGCCGATCACGGCCGGGACGTTCCGAGTAGGGTCGACGACGACGGATCGAGTCGACGGTAAGGAGAGGTCAATGCGCGATCGACGCTTCCTGCTCTGCTCCGTGGTGACGGTGCTCGTGATGGGCACGTCGCTCGGCTCGGTGGCCGCTGCGAGTGTGCCCGAGCGCATCCGGCTGCCCGACGGGTCGCAGCCCGAAGGGCTCGCGATCTCCAACGCCGGCACCTTCTACACCGGGTCGCTCGCGGACGGCACGATCTACGCCGGCGACGTGGAGACCGGCAGCGTCACGGTGCTGGTGCCGGGTGCGCCGGGCCGATCGGCGGTCGGCGTGGAGGTGCGTGGTGCGTACCTCTGGGTCGCGGGCGGGGCCACCGGTCGAGCCTGGGTGTTCCGCCGCGACGGCCAGCTCGTGCGGACCTACGTGCTCGAGCCCGGCGGGTTCGTGAACGACGTGGTTGTCACCCACCGGGCCGCGTACTTCACGGACTCGTTCTCGCCCACCCTCTATCGGGTGCCGATCGTGCGACGGTCGGCCGCTGGGCCCGGGGAGCGTCGAAGCGAGGCCGCTGTCGGGTGACATCACCTACCAGGAAGGCTTCAACGCCAACGGCATCGATGTCGTGCGCGGCACGGGCAGCATGGTGATGGTGCAGTCGAACACCGGCATGCTCTTCCGGGTGCGCCCTTCCGGGCGCACGAAGCGCGATCGATCTCGGCAGCGCGAAGGTGTCGTCGGGCGACGGCGTCGTGGTGCGCGGTCATGACGTCTACGTCGTGCAGAACTTCCTGGACAAGGTGGCGAAGGTGCGACTCTCCGCGGACCTCGGCAGCGGCCGCGTCGTGAGCCGCACGACCCATCCGGCATTCGACGTGCCGACCTCGGCCGACCTGTTCGAGGGCCATCTGCTCCTCGTGAACGCGAGGTTCACCACGCCGGCGACGCCCGAGACCCGCTACTGGATCACATCGATCCCACGGCCCTGAGAGGCACTCGACGCACGCTCACAGAGCGGGGCTGACGCGGCTCCGCGGAGGCAGAGGGGGGACCATGAACCGGACCATCGCCCGCGGGGCGACGATCGTGTGCGGCTTCCTGGTGATGGCGGCCGTGTTCGCCGCACCTGCGACCGCACAGACGGCCGGGAGCGGATCCGATGACGACGACCAGATCGTGCTGCACGGCAGCCTGCGGGTCGCCGAAGGGGAAACGGCCGGCGCTGCCGTGATCTTCGACGGCCCCGCGATCATCGACGGCACCGTCCGGGAGTCGCTCGTCGTGTTCAACGGCCCGGTCGAGATCGCCGGCGAGGTGCGCAAGGACGTGGTGGTCTTCAACGGCGACGTGGTCGTGCGTTCGGGCGCCACGATCGGGGGCAACCTCGTCACGCAGAGCGACCCGACGGTGGAGCCCGGCGCGACGGTCACGGGCGAACAGCGATCGGTCAGCACCGAGGTCGACCTCACCGACGTGGGGCTCGCGAGCCGCTTCGCATGGTGGATCGCGTACTCGTTGTCGGCGCTCGCGCTCGGGCTGATCCTGCTGGCCCTCGCGCCCGCGGCTCGACGAGGCGATCGTGCGCGTCGCCCGGGACCGCCGCGGCCCGTCGATCATCGCGGGCGTCGCGGTCTTCTTCCTGCTGCCGATCGTCGCGGTCGTGCTGCTCGCGACGGTGGTGGGCATCCCGCTGGGCCTGTTCCTGCTGCTCGCGCTCGCGCTGCTCTACACGGTGGGCTACGTCGCAGGCGCGCATGCGGTCGGTCGCATGGTCGTGAAGCCACCGGCATCACGCTACGTGGCGTTCCTCGCAGGGCTCGGCATCGTGCGTCTGCTCGCGCTCGTGCCCGTGGTCGGCGGCATCGTGTGGGCGATCACCACGATCGTCGGTCTCGGCGCGCTCGTGGTGGCCGCCAGGCGGGTGACGCAGGACTCGGCACCCGTCGTGTCCCCGGCGCCTCCACCGATGCCCACCGTGACGAGCTAGCGCCGACACGATCCGCTCGGGTCGGGGTGGGCCGTGATCAACAACGGTGGTAGGAGTCGAAGGCGACGACTTCCGACGGCTCGCCGCCGGGGAAGTGGGTGCGGAAGGTCCACAGGTTGTGGGGTGTGCCGTCGATCGCCGTCAGCCAGCCCCGCACGTCGGGAGCGGCATCCACCGCCCAGGGCCCGGCGTGGCGGCGAACGACGAACGGTCTCGCGGTCCTGCCGTGCTGGCCCACCGCCCACGCGTCGTTGCCCGACGTGACCACCACGTCGCGCAGGTTCGAGGCGCGATCGAATCGGCGGGCGAGCGACCAGCGGGATCCGTTCCACCGCACGATCAGACCCCGGCCGTAGCCGTGGCGCCCCGGTGACGTGCCCACGGCCCACAGGGTGTCACCGCTCAGGCCGTCGACCGCCTCGAGGCGACCGCGGGGTCCGGAGCGGACGGTCCATCCCGACCCGGTGAGACGCGAGGCCAGGGCGTGCGCCGCCTCACCTCGGCGCTTCACGTACCCCACCGCCCAGGCCGAGTTCGCGACCGTCACCACGTCGGCGAACGCACTCGATCTGCCCGGAGCTCGGACCGTGGATGCGGCGCCACGCTCGGCCGTTCCAACGGAGCACGAGCGGGGTCTGCGTCGAACCGTCGCCCCGGCCGGACGACGATCCGACGGCCCACAATCGGTGCGTTCCGGGTGTCGCCGCGAGCCCGTCGATCGTCAGCCCTCGGTCGGCCTGTCCGACGCGGACCAGCCGCCATCGGCCACCGTCCCACCGCGCCGAGATCGCCCGAGACCGCCTGGGGCCGATGAACTCATGGCCGACCACCCAGATCTCCGACGGGGTGATCGCTTCGATCGCGGTGAGGACCCAGAACCGCGACGGATCGGGCTCGATCGGGAACGGAACCTCCGACCATCGTTGCCCCTCCCACCGGTAGACGTGGGACTCGTTCCATGATTCGTACCCGTGATCGGAGATGGCCCAGGCGTCGGTGGGCGACACGACGGCCACGTCCATGACGGAACCCAAGCCCGGTGGTCGTAGCGGGACCCCGCGCCACTCGCCGCACACCGGCCAGCGGGGGTTCGGGCCCGGAACGGCCACGCTCGGGGACGCCGTGACGCCCGAGAGGCAGATCATCGCGATGACGATGATGCCGGTCGGCCTCTTCATGGCTCCAGAACGAGCCACGCGTCCGATCCTTCCCGTCGAGAGAACCCAGCCTAGACGCGCCCGCCCGAGCGTTTCAAGGGGCGGGCCGGCGTCACCGGTCACGCCCGGCACGGGCGGACGTCAGCCCACGTCGAGCGGCCCGAACTCGGGCACACGCAGCCGAGGGTCGGCCAGGCCGAGCCGCACCAACAGCCAGAACGACAGCTCGACCGAAGGTCCTACCAGCAGCGCGAGGACCAGGGTGCCGACACCGGCCACGCCACCGAGCGCCAGCCCGGCAGCGAGCACCGCGACCTCGATCGAGCCCCGGACCAGCCCGATGCGCCATCCTGTGCGTCGCGTCAGCGCCAGCATGAGGGAGTCGCGGGGTCCCGCACCCATGCCGGCGCCGATGTACAGCGCCGACCCCGCCCCGAACAACCACACCCCGAGGGCCACGAGCCCGACCCGCAGGATGAGCGGACCCTCGGAGAGCCGCCGGACCGCGTCGATCGAACTCATCACGTCGATGGCGAGACCGATCACGACGGCGTTGGCGACCGTGCCGAACCCGGGCGGCGCCCCGGCCACCCACGCGACCACGATGATCGCGAGGCCGACGACCACCCCTGCCATGCCGAGCGTGAGCGGCGAGTGCTCGGCGATGCCCATGTGCAGCACGTCCCACGGGGGCAGGCCGAGCCCTGACTCGAGCAACGAGACGATCGCGGTCGAGACGAGCACGAGGCCGGCGAAGAGCGCGACGAGACGCACGGGCAGGCTTCCTCGCAGCGACGGGGCGTCTCGCACCCCTGCACGGTAGCCGTGCGGACGGGCCTCGTAGACTCTCGCGACCATGGAGCGAGAGGTCGAGCACATCCTGGCGGAACAGGGCCGGTACTACGAAGACCGAGCTCCCGAATACGACGACATCTGGTTCCGGCGCGGCACCTACGATCTGGGACCCGAGGGGAACCGTCGCTGGTTCGAAGAGACCGCCCAACTGGAAGCCGCGATCGACGATCTCGATGTCTCCGGTGCCGTGCTCGAGCTGGCGTGCGGCACGGGTCTGATCACCCAGCGCCTCGCTCCTCGCGCCGACCGCCTGATCGCGATCGACGCCGCCGAGCCGGTCCTCGCCATCAACCGCGAGCGCGTCTCCGATCCCTCGGTCGAGTACGTGCACGCCGATCTGTTCACGTGGTCTCCGCCCGACGGCGTGCGGTTCGACGTCATCGTGTTCGCCTTCTTGATCTCGCACATCCCCCCGGCTCGAACCGAGGAGTTCTGGCGCCGGGTCGGGGGATGGCTCGCCCCGGGAGGGCGCATGTTCTTCTGTGACGACCTCGCAGGGGCCGAGCACCGCCGTTCGAACCCGGGTGAGCAGAGCGCGAGCGGACCCTCGTTCGCGCATCGGCGCCGCCTCTCCGACGGCCGCGAGTACACGATCGTGAAGATCTTCTACTCGCCGGCGGAGCTCGCCGATTCGCTCGCCGAGCTCGGGTTCACCGCCGACATCCGCACGACCGGCTCCGAGTTCTTCTTCGGGGTGGCGCACCCGGCGCGCGCTGCGTCCCAGGGCATCCTGATGACACCCGCCGGCGCCGAACGATGCTTCGTCGGCTCGGAAGTCGGCACGCTCCGGCGCGTCATGCTGCACCGGCCCGGGCTCGAGCTGAAGCGCCTCACACCGTCGACGGCCCGTGAGCTGCTGTTCGACGGCGTGCTCTGGGTGAACCGGGCACAAGAGGAGCACGACGCGTTCGCAGGCGCGCTCGCGGCGCGAGGGGTCGAGATCGTCTACCTCGACGATCTGCTGGCCGACGTGCTCACGCAGCCAGACGTTCGGGCCGAGCTGATCCAGAGCCTCGATCCGGCGCTGCTCGGCCCGACCCTGGGCCCCGAGGTCCGGGAGTGGCTCATGGCGCTCGGCTCGGCCGAGCTCGCCGAGCACCTGATCGCCGGCGTGACCTTCGACGACCTTCCGTTCACGAGCGACAGCATCGTGCGGCGCATGGGGCGAGGGTTCGTCGCGACGCCGCTGCCCAACACGCTGTTCATGCGCGACACCTCCGCGTGGATCTACGACGGCGTCTCGATCAGCTCCATGGCGATGCCCGCCCGCACCCGGGAGTCCCTGCACCTGTCGGCCGTCTACCGCAACCACCCGATGTTCACCGCATCGTCGTTCGAGGTCTGGAGCGACGAAGCCCACGCGCCCATGTACCTGGAGGGGGGCGACATCCTCGTGATCGGCAACGGCGCCGTGCTGATCGGCATGGGCGAGCGGACCGATCCGGCCGCGGTCGAGATCCTGGCGACCCGATTGTTCGCGGCCGGCGCTGCGACCCGCGTGATCGCGGTGGAGATCCCGGCGCAACGCTCGAGCATGCACCTCGACACGGTGCTCACGATGCTCGACGTCGACGCGTTCACGATCTTCCCCGACGTGCGCGAGACCATGACCACCTACGTGGTCACCCCGGGAGCGCACGGCCTCTCGATCGAGGAGGACGACGATCTCTTCGCGGCGATCGCGCGCGCACTCGACGTTCCGGCGATCCGGCAGTTCGAGACCGGCGGCGATCGATTCCAGGCGGAGCGCGAACAGTGGGACGACGGCAACAACGTGCTCGCGATCGCGCCCGGGCGTGGTCGTGGCCTACGAGCGCAACGTCGACACGAACCAGAAGCTCCGCGACGGCGGCATCGACGTGATCACGATCGACGGCGAGGAGCTCGGACGGGGGCGCGGCGGCCCCCGCTGCATGTCGTGCCCGATCGAGCGCGACGCCGTCGAGCGCTGAGCGCACCCCTCCGCACAGCGGGCGGGTCGCGGAACGAGCGGGCCTAGGGCACGAGGCCGAACACGGTGCTCGCCGCGCCGGAGCCGTGCCCGTTGCGTGGCCCCCCGATCACGATCCAGCCCCCGGTCGGCGGCATCTCACCGAGGTTGGTGAGGTTCTCGAGGGTGAACCGGTGGCGGTTGAGCGTGAGCCACGATTCCATGAACGAGGCGTCACTCGACGGGTCGGGGCCGAACGTATCGGTGCCGAGCGCCCCCCGCTTCGCGAGCACGCCGGTGTCGATCAGCCACCGCACCGCGAACCGCGAGAATCCCGGCTGGCTGAACCTGGCGCCGCGTTGTCCGCAGTTGTAGTAGGTGCGTGCGTTGCGCCCGATCTCGGGACCCCAGAATCGGCCGCACCCCGTCCACAGCAGCACGGCCGAGCCTGCGGGCATCTGCCCGTGGGTCGTCTCCCACGCCTGCAGGTCAGCCTTGGTGACCTCGTACTCGGCGTCGGCCGCCACCTCGTCACGCACGTCGACGACGACCGCCGGCAACACGTAGTCGGCCGCGTCGAGATCCTCGGCGCAGAGCTTGTCCTCGCGGAAGTGGCACGGCGCGCTGTAGTGCGTGCCGGTGTGCTCGCCTTCCCGCACGTACTGCATGTAGAACCCGTCGTCGGCGACGGTCGCGACCGTCGTGAGCCGGAACGCCGGGTCGCCTGGGAACAACGGCGTGCGCGCCGGGGCGTTCGTGTGGCTCAGGCTCACCACGCGTGAGAAGCCGGGAAGGGTCGTCGAGTCGTCACCACCGCCGCCGCGCCTCCCCGACGCGAGCCCCACCGCGAAGCTCGCGGCGACCGATGCGGCCACGACGAACACGCATCACCCTCGTCCTGCGCATGATTCCCCTCCCGCTCGTGGACGAGACATCGTCGCGCCGCGGGCTCGGTCCGCGCAAGTCGAGCGCGGCTCGGCCGGGGACCACGAGCCGCTCCCCTCCGCCGGATCTCGGGAGGAGCGACGGGAGCGACGCTCCATCGGGTATCCTCGTGTGGAACGCGCCGATCTCGTGTCGTCACGGGACGCGCGCGCGACGAAGTCTCGCGATCTCCGCTCGATCCGCCCGTTCCCGGGCGTTCCTTGCGCACAGGCGCCAGCCCTCGACGCGCACCGAACGACTGCCGGCCCTCGACGAGGGTCACCGAACGGGAGAGGACACACCGAACCGTGCATACCGATGCTGCCGCCGCACGACCCCTCGAGCACGAGCGCGAGCGACCCACGTTCACGACGCTCGGGGTGTCGCAACCGGTCGCCGAGGCGCTGCGCATGCGCGGCATCGAGCGGCCGTTCGCCATCCAGTCACTCGTGCTGCCCGATGCGCTCGACGGCCGCGACGTGCTCGCCCGCTCTCGCACGGGCTCGGGCAAGACGCTCGCGTTCGCCGTGCCGCTCGTCGAGCGCCTGCACCCCAGCGGCAAGAGCCCGACCGGCCTGATCCTCACGCCGACCCGGGAGCTGGCGAGCCAGGTCACCGAGGAGTTCCGGGCGATCGCCGACGTGAAGCACCTGCAGGTCGCCGCGGTGTACGGAGGCGTCGGCATCGGACCGCAGGCCAAACGCGCGCGTCACTGCGACATCGTGATCGCGACGCCGGGCAGGCTGCTCGATCTGGTGGCCCGCAAGGTCCTGCGCCTCGACCGGGTCCGCGCCTGCGTGCTCGACGAAGCCGACCGCATGCTGGACATGGGATTCCTGCCCGATGTGACCCGCATCCTCGAGATGCTGCGGCCCGACCGGCAGACGATGCTGTTCTCGGCGACCCTCGACGGCGAGGTCGGACGCCTCGCGAAGCGGTTCACGCGCGACGCGGTGCTGCACGAGAACGGCGAGGCCGGCCCGAACATCGACCACGCGACGCACCGCTTCATCGCGGTGGAGCATCCGCTGAAGACCAAGGCGCTCGTGCGCGAACTCGCCGCCGACCGCGGCCTCACGCTGATCTTCGTGCGCACCCAGCGGGGCGCCGACCGCCTTGCGCGCAACCTGCGCAAGGAGGGGTTCAGGGCCGGTGAGCTGCACGGAGGCATGTCGCAGCCCCAGCGCGAACGGTCGCTCGGGCGGTTCGCGACCGGCGCCAACGACGTGCTGGTGGCCACCGACGTGGCGGCCCGGGGGCTCGACCTGGAGGACATCACCCACGTGATCAACTTCGATGCGCCGGCCGACGAGAAGGCGTACGTTCACCGGGTGGGACGCACCGCGCGCGCCGGCCGCGGCGGTGAAGGCGTGACGTTCGTCACACCCGAACAGCGCCTCGAGGTGGGTCGCATCGCGAAGACACTCGACCTGAACGCCCAGTTCGTGCAGGCTGGACTCTCGAAGGCGCCGCAGCACCAGCGAGGCAACGCGCAGACCCGCAAGCCGAACGGAGGTACGAACCATCGACGTCGACAAGATCGCAGAGGCGCTCCGGCTGGTCGAAAGCGATCAGCTCGGTGACGCCGCGAAGGTGCTCGGTTCCATGGTGCGAGGGAAACGCTTCACGCGTCCGAGCCGTCTGAACGCCGAGTCGGTCGAGGTCGACGAGGTCAAGGGCTGGCTCCGCGAGGCGATCGCCGACCCCACATCGGCCGATTCCAAGTTCATGGTGGAGCGCGCCTACTACAAGCTCCGCACGCTCGCGCCCGCCTGAGCACGCGCACACGGCCTCCCCCGCGAGAGCGTGGTCGGAGACCTGTGCCGAGGTGCCGGGGACCGATGGCCGATGCGTCGCTGCCCGGCGAGGCGCACACTCGTCTCATGAACGACCCGGCTTACCTGTCAGCACGTCGATGTCGCGCTCTCCCTGCAACAGATGATCCGGGAGCGCGAGACCGCGCGCGGCGGCTTCCCGGCCACGGTGGCGATCGGCGAGGCCTGCGGCAGGCCGTCGATCGGCTCGGTCGAAACCGACGGCGTTCGTCATCGGTTCTGCGCCGATCACGTGTTGGAAGAGCGCATCTCCCGGTAGCGCCCGTACAGACGGGTGAGCTCGGTCGGTGGATCGAGCCAGTACGCCGCCTGATCGATGTCGATGAACGCGTCGGGGCCATGACCGGCACCGGCGTCCACCCGTGGCCGTCCGGCGAGGGCCGAGATCTGGGCGAGGGCCGGCTTGGCCGATCCGTCCGAACGCCACAACCCGAAGGACCGCTCGTGCGTCGCCTCGTCCAGGGGAGGCTCGGCCCAGCGCTCGGACACGTAGTCCGCGTGGCACCAGACCATGGCTCCCGTGCACCCGGCGAGGCGAAGGCCTTCCAGCACGAGCCCCGTGTAGCGGGCGGCCTCGGCTTCCCCGACCAGCGCCGGACCATGTGGATCATCGTCGACGTCTGCCGGAACGCCGACCGGCGCGGTCGGCAGTCCGAACTCGCTGAACAGCACGTCTGCGCCGCCGCCCAGCCACCGGGTCACGTGAGCCAGGAACGGCACGAGGTGCTCATCGGTGGCGCCGCCGGCCCACGGCGCGTAGATCGGGTAGCCGTGCATCGTGAGGAAGTCGCACACCTCGGCGGCCTCCCCCGGACCGATCATGCGGTCCTGTTCCAGGTCTTCCATGTGCAGCCCGATGGTGATCTCGGTCCCGGGATCGGCGGTCCTGATCGCCTGCGTCATGCGGCCGAGCCAGCCCTCGGCCGTGCTCGCGGTCGGGGGGCACGACGCAGTTCGAGTTCTCGTTGCCGAGATCCCACGCCCAGAGCGCGCGATGGCCTGCGAGCGCGCCCGCGGCTTCCCGCGCGAGCACCGCCTGCGCACGCACCATGCCCGGATCGGCGTACCACGAGCGCAGACCCTCGGCGACGATGCGGCCGCCGCTCACGACCCGGAAGCGAGGGTCTCGTGCGATGCCCCCGAGCGCCCACCCGGGGATCCAGTTGACACCGCTCATGTGGCCCGTGAACAGGGTGGGCATGAGGCTCAGCCCCGCGTCCGCGGCGGCGTCGGCCACCTGCACGAGCCGCCGGAGCGCACCGCGATCGACCCTGCCGGGCTCTGGCTGGAAGGTTTCCCACAGCAGGAAGATGCGTACCGAGTCCAGACCGCTCGCGGCGATGACCGCGAGGTCGCGCGAGACCTCGCCGAGGTCGAAGCTCGACCACCATGCCATGGCCGTGCGTGCCGGCCAGTAGTTGACGCCGAGCCGGAACGCTTCGCCCGGCGGATCAGCTCGCACGGCGGACGGGCGCGTGCGTGGTGCTCGGATCGACGATGCGCCGGTAGAGCGCGAGGTAGTCCTCGACCATGCGCGAGACATCGAACCGCGGGTGCATCGACGCCCGGACCGCCTCCCGCTCCATCAGGCGCGCCTCGCCGACGGCCCGCACCGCGTCGTCGATCGTGTCGACCAGGAACCCGTTGACGCCGTCGCGCACGATCTCGGGCATGGAGCCGCGGCGGTTCGCCACGACCGGCGTGCCGCACGCCATCGCCTCGACGACGCTGAATCCGAACGGCTCCTCGAAGTTCACCAGGTGCAGCAGGGCCGCGGCGCCGCCGAGGAGCTCGGCGCGATCGGACGGACCGACCGAGCCGACGTAGGCGACGCGTTCCCCGTCGATATGGGGCTCGACACGTTCGGCGAAGTACTCGGCGTCCTGCACGATGCCGGCGATCGTGAGCGGAAGGTTGGAGCGCCGTGCCACCTCGATCGCCTCGGCCACTCCCTTGTCGGGGTGGATGCGTCCGAACACGAGCAAGGAGTCGACCGTCGGTGCTCCCAGCGGGAAGGCGGCCGTGTCGATGCCGTGATGGATCGTCGCGGCGTAGTCGAGACGCTCGTCGCGGTCGGCGTCGCTGATCGCGACGTAGTGGCTCCGGTGCGCGTAGCGCTCGAACACCGGCACGATGCGGTCCGACGAGAAACCGTGGATCGTCGTCACGACGGGCGTCTCGACGAGGCCGCTGTATGTCAGCGGCAGGAAATCGAAGTTGTTGTGGATCAGGTCGAACTCGTCGGCTCGCTCGAACACCGAGGCGATGTGCAGGCCTTCCCAGACCTTGGGATCGAGGCTCGCATCCTCGGAGTAGCCGGTGGGCGCAGTGGCGACGTGCCGGGCGGAGGTGATCGAATCGGCCGTCGCGAACAGGGTCACGTCGACGCCTCGCTGGACCAGACCCTCGGTGAGGAGCGAGACGAACTGCTCCCACGGTCCGTAGTGACGCGGAGGCACGCGCCACGAGATGGGCGCGAGCATCGCCACGCGAAGCTCACGCCAGGTGAGGGGTCGAGCTGAAGCGTCGGAAGCGGACATCGCCATGCGAGGGTAACCGCTCCCTCGGCGGGCGAAACCCGCCCCCTGCGCGGCAGGCGGTGTCGAGGTCGCGGGCTACTTGCTGCCCTTGGCCTTCTTGGCCGCGCGCTTCTCCTTCAGCGTCTTGCTCGCCGCCGTCTTCGAGCCCTTGCCACCGCCCTTGTCCTTGCTGGCCATGACCGCTCCTTTCCTGGTCCGGTTCGGTTCGCCCGTGTCGCTCCCTACCATGCCACACACGGCGGCCGTCGTGCCGTCATCGTCCGGCGATCGGGCACCCGCCTCCCGGCCCGCGCCGAGAGCCGGTCGCGGCTAGGCTGGCCCGGCCATGGCCGTCCTCGTCGAGATCATCGAGCTGCGCGTGCTGGACGGGCCGAACCTGTACTTCCCGCGGCCCGCGGTGAAGCTCTCCCTCGCCGTACCCGGGTGGCTGCGGGCGACCGAGCCGCGTCTCGCGCGCATGGCGACCGACATGCAGCTCACGGGACGCGCGCAGCCAGGTTCGCGGTCGAGCGAGCAGCGCCGCCGCTTCACCGCTCGGGTGGCAGCGCACGTCACGCGGTCGATCGCCCGGGCCGCCCACGTGCACCTGGCCGTGCGCGTCCGCCCGGGGCCGGGTACCGACGCGATCGTGGTCGCGTTCCCGTGGCGGCGACGCGACGTGGCCGAGGCGCTCGCCCGTCAGGTCGCCGCGACGATGCGCGATCTGCTGGGCACGCGTCGGTCGCTCGCCGGCCTGGTCGACGAGGCGGCCGAGCGCATCGAGGCCGTCGAGCCGGGAGAGACGCCGAACGGTGACCGACCCGACGATCCCCGTCGTCGCCGTGACGGGCACGAACGGCAAGACCACGACGGTGCGGCTGCTCGCCCACATCGTTCGCACGAGCGGGCAGAGCGTCGCGTACTCCTCGACCGACGGCGTCTTCCGCGACGGGGTGCTCGTGGAGGCAGGCGACTACTCCGGCTTCGGGGGCGCGCAGATGGCGCTGTCACAACCGGGCATCGACATCGCGATCCTCGAGACCGCTCGGGGGGGCATCCTGCTGCGCGGCATCGGCACGTCGCACAACGACGTTTCGGTCGTCACGAACGTCTCGGCCGACCACCTGGGGCTGCACGGCATCGAGACGCTCGATCAGCTCGCCGAGGTCAAGGCCGCGATCACCACGATCACGAGACCCTCCGGCTTCCACGTGCTGAACGCGGACGACCCGCGCGTGCTGGCCATGAACCGCCGGGCCGGAGGCCGGCCGTTCATGTGCTCGCTCGACCCGCATCATCCGGCGTTGCGTGAGGCGCTCGCCGACGGGGGGCGAGCCCTCACCGTGCTCGACCGGAGCCTCGCCGAGCTCGGCCGCCGCGGCTCGCGGAGGTTCGTCGACCTCGAGCAGGTGCCGATGACGCTCGCCGGCATCGCGTCGCAGCACGTGCACAACGCGATGTCGGCCACGGCGGCGGCGCTCGCGATCGGACTCCCACGGCACTCCATCGTCGAGGGGCTGCGGACCTTCCTGCCCGATGCCGAGGCGAACCCCGGCCGTGCCAACGTGTACGAGCTCGGTGAACGCGTGATCGTGCTCGACTACGCGCACAACGAAGCCGGCATCGACGGGCTCGCCGAGATCGCTCGAGGGCTCTGCGCGCCGGGAGGCGAGACGTGGCTCGCCTTCGGCACGGCCGGGGACCGCGACGACGAGCTCCTGCACGGACTCGGCTACCGAGCGGCCCGCGGGGCCGACCACGTGGTCATCGCGGAACTCCATCGCTACCTGCGCGGGCGCGACCCCGACGACCTCGTGAGCCGGCTCCGGGCCGGCGCGCTCGACGGCGGCGCCGACGACGTGCCGGCTCGGCCCGACGAGGTGTCGGCGCTCCGATTCATGCTCGATCGCTCGAGGTCCCGTGACGTGTTGGCGATCACCGCGCTCGCGCAGCGCCCGGAGATGTTCGCGTTGCTCGACGACGAGCTCGGCGCGCGGCGGGCCGACCCCGAGGCCGTGCGAGCGCTCGTCCGCCGCGCTCGGCCCGGCCGACGGCTCAACCGTCGGTAGCGCGATCCGCGTCGAAGGGGCGCGCCGCCGAACGCCGGGACTCGATCTCGTCCCACACCTCCGCAGCCTGGTCGACGCAGAGCACCACCAGATCGCCCGGACGGCTGCGATCGAGTGCCGACCGACAGGCCTCGAGCTCGTCGGTGATGATCTCCGCGGCGCCCACCCGGGCGCCCTGCGCGCGTGCCTCGTCGAGGCCCTGCATCACGAGCGCTCCGGTCTCGCCGCGCTCACGCCCCCTGGTGTGCACGTCCTCCCGGACGATGACCTCGTCGAAGTACCGGGCGGCGACACGGCCGAGCTCGCGCATGTCGTCGTCACGACGGTCTCCCGCGGTGGCCACCACCGCGACGCGCAGGTTGGCCGACCACGACGGCGCGCTCGGGTGCTCGACGGGTGAGCTCGCGGTCATGCGCTCGACGAAGTCGCCCACGGTCTGCAGTCCCGCGGCGTTGTGCGCGTAGTCGAGCAGCACCGTCACGCCCTTGAGATCCACGAGGTTCAGGCGACCCGGCGCCTGGAAGAAGTCGGTCGTGAACGTGCGAAGCCCGTGGCGGATGTCGTGCAGGTGCGCACCCGAGACGTGGGCGGCCGCCACGGCCGCCAGCAGGTTCTGCACGTTCATGCGCGCGCGCCCGTCGAACGTCGCCGGGAACTGATGCGTGTACCCGACCGGCATCGACCGCCTGCCGTCGCGCAGCACGATCTGCTCGCCCTTCGGATCGCGGACGAGCACCACAGCCTTGCGTCCTCGCCGGACCCAGCGCTCGATCAGCTCGTGGTCCTGGTTCATCGTGAACAGGATCACGTTGCCGGGACAGTGCTTGCGCATCGCGAGCACGAGCTCGTCGTCGGCGTTCAGCACCGCGTAGCCGTCGCGCGGCACGGCCTCGACGATCACGCGCTTCACGGCCGCGAGTTGCTCGATCGTGTCGATGTCACGCAGGCCGAGGTGGTCACCGGTGACGTTCAATACGACCGCGACGTCGTTGCGCCCGTACCCCAGGCCTTCGCGCAGGATGCCGCCGCGGGCGACCTCGAACACCGCGAAGTCGACGCGGGGATTCTGCAGCACGGTCAGCGCCGATCGCGGACCGCTCGCGTCGACACGCTTCGTGAGCCGCCCGTCGATGATGATGCCGTCGGTCGAGGTGAGACCCACCTTGCGGCCCATGTTCTTCATGACGTGCGCGATCATGCGCACCGTCGTGGTCTTGCCGTTGGAGCCCGTCACCGCCACGATCGGGATGCGTGAGGGCGAGCCGGCCGGGAACAGCATGTCGATCACCGGGCGCGCCACGTACTGCGGCTCCCCCTCGGTCGGGTGGGTGTGCATGCGGAACCCGGGCGCCGCGTTCACCTCGACGATCGCGCCGCCGGTCTCGCGCACCGGCACCGTGATGTCGGGGGCGATGAAGTCGATGCCCGCGACGTCGAGACCCACGACACGTGCGGCTTCCTCGGCGATGTCGACGTTGTCCTCGTGCGCCTCCCATGTGCGGTCGATCGAGCTCCCGCCGGTCGACATGTTGCCGGTGGCCGCGAGCAGCACCATCTCGCCGGCCTCGGGGACGTCGTCGAGCCCGTGCCCCTGCGAGCCAACCAGCGTCTCGGCCACCTCGTCGATGCGGATGCGCGTGAGCACCTTCTCGTGCCCCACGCCCCGCCGCGGATCGGCGTTGGCCAGATCGACGAGCTGACGAACGGTGAGCGTGCCGTCGCCGACCACGTGGGCGGGCACGCGTTCGGCCACCGCGACCATGGTGCCGCCGATCACGAGCAGGCGGTAGTCGCGGCCGGTCACCATGCCCTCGACCACCACACGCCCACCCCGGCTCTGCTTGAGCGCGCGCGAGAACGCGCCGCGCACGGCGCGCAGCGTCGTGAGATCGAGGGCGACCCCCCTTCCGTGGTTGCCGTCGAGCGGCTTCACCACCACGGGGAACCCGATGCGCTTCGCGGCGTCCACGGCTTCGTCGACGGTGCGGACGACCTTGCCCATCGGCACCGGCAGACCGGCCGACTCCAGCAGCTGCCTGGTGAGCTGCTTGTCGCCTGCGACATCGACGGCGAGCGCCGACGTCAGCGAGGTCATGGTGGCCCTGATGCGCTGCTGGTACATGCCTTGGCCGAGCTGCACGAAGCTCTGATCGTTGAGACGGATGTACGGGATGTCGCGCGCCTCTGCCTCATCGAGGAGCGCCTGGGTCGAGGGGCCGAACGCTCGTCGTTCGGCGAGCAGGATCAACCGCTCGAGCTCGTCGACGAACTCGAAGCCGCGCTCGCGCTTCACGAGATGGTTCACGAGGCGCACGGCGAGCGCGCCCGCCGCGAGGCCGACCTGCTCCTCCCAGTAGCCGTAGGTCACGTTGTACTCGCCGGGCCTGCCGGTGCTGCGGGTCTTGCCCCGATAGACCTGCGCCCCCGACTCGCGCTGGAGCTCGATCGCGATGTGCTCGGCGACGTGGCCGGCCCATGTGCCTTCCTCGAGCCGCTCCCGGAACCCGCCCGCGTGACCTCGCGAACAGGAGTGCTCCCCGACCCCGGGGAGCAGCTCGAGCAACGTCTCGGTGAACCCGGGAAGCGTGTTCGACGGCCAGCGCTCGAGGGAGCCGAGGTCGACCACCAGCCGGATCGCCGGTTCGTACGAGAAGTAGTTGGGGCCACGGAAGACCTGCGTCTGCACGATGCGCAGATCTGGCCGTGGGCGCGACGAGGCGCGCGTTCGCTTCGCGGGCGCCTCCTTCACCGGGGCCTTCTTCGCCGGCCCCTCGCGTTTCGGCCGGGGAGCGGAGGAGCGACGGCCGGCGGTGGCGGTCACTCCGACGCCTCGCGCACGGCCGGAGACGACGCCCCGGCGTGCATCAGCGTGCGTGAGCGCAGGTCGAAGCGGTAGCCGGACGGGATGGAGTGCAGCATCGCCCCCGACACCATCATCGGGCGCCGCCCCCGCAGGCGGTAGGCATCGGTCTGCATGTGCGAGCCATCGACCACGGTGACCGATCCTCGGCCGATCACCTCCATCGAGCGGTCCGGATGCACGATCGCGCACGTGTCCTCGTCGAGGCCGAGACCGATCAGCGACGGCGACTGGGCGATGGCGCTCAGCAGCCGTCCGAGCCGTGTGCGCTGCTCGAAATGCTGGTCGACGATCGTTCCCTCGACGAGCCCGAGGCCGGCGGCGGTCTGCACGTTGCCGTGGCGCGGCGTCGCCCCCGTCTGCCCGAACGCCATCATGTGCGAGGCGAGAGCGCTCGCGCCCGCCGAGGTGCCCGCGATCACGGCGCCCCGGTCCTGCGCGAGGTGCAGCCCGTGATGCAACCGGGTGCCTGCCACGATCGACGTGAGCCGGAGCTGGTTCCCCCCTGTGAGGAACACCGCCGTCGCGTCGCTCAGCTTGCTCGCGGCGTCGGAGGTATCGGCCTCGGTTCGCTCCTGGGGCCGCAGGCCGGTGATGCTTCCGACACCGAGCTCGAGGAAGAGCGCCTCGTAGAGCTGCAGCGCCTGCTCGCTGATCTCCGAGGCGGTCGCGATCACCGCGACCCGGGCCTCGGTGCCACCCGCGAGCTTGACGAATCGCTTGAGGATCTGCCGACCCCGCAGCTTGTCCTCGGCGCCACCGATCAGCATGATCGAGCCAGCGCCCGCCTGCACCGCGGAGAGCTTCGAGGGTCGGCGTGTCTCGGCCATCGCGCCAGTCTAGACCCGGCCCGGGCCGGGATGAGCGTGGCCACCGGTCCGATCACGGCACGGAGCCTCCAGAGGGGTCGGCCTCGCATCACGCCGATAGACTCGGCTCGTGGCCGAGACGATCACGATCGAGGGCCAGTCGTTCCTGAGGCGGAACCCGTTCGGAGTGCTCGGCCTCAGCGTCATCACCCTGGGGATCTACTTCCTCTACTGGTACTACCAGGTCAACGACGAACTCCGTCGCTTCGAGCACGACGAGACGATCAGTCCGACGCGTTCGCTCATGGCGATGTTGTTCGGCTGGATCCTGATCGTGCCGCCGTTCATCGCGCTCTACAACACGGCGAGGCACATCGAGCGCGCTGAGGAGCGGGTGGGCACACGCCAGCAGATCGAGCCGGTCCTCGTGGTGCTGTTCGGACTCTTCGTGTCGCTCGTCAACCCTCCGTACATGCAGGACCATATGAACCGCATCTGGGATCACGCACCTGGCGCCCCGTCGCCCCTTCCCTCGCCCCCGGTGGCCACATGACACCCGGCCCGACGACCCCGATGCACCCTTCGCCTGCCCGCTAGCGTGCCCTGATGGGATCGGTCGTGGTTCTCGGATGCGAGGGGCTCCGGAAGTCGTTCGGCGACCGGGTCGCGGTCGACGGCGTGAGTTTCTCGATCGCTGCCGGCGAGACCTACGGCCTGCTGGGCCCGAACGGCGCCGGCAAGACGACCACCATCTCGATGGTGTGTGGCCTGCTCACCCGCGACGACGGACATGTGTCGCTGCTCGGACGAGAGCTCGACACCCGTACGGTCGAGGTCAAGGCCGGTATCGGGTTCGTCCCCCAAGAGATCGCGATCTACCCCGATCTCACCGCCCGTGAGAACCTCCGCTTCTTCGGGAAGCTGTACGACCTCTCGGGGCGCGCTCTCGACGATCGCATCGATCGCATCCTGAAAACGATCGGGCTGGACGATCGTGCCAACGAGCGAACAGGGGAATTCTCCGGCGGCATGAAGCGCAGGCTGAACATCGGCCTCGGCATGCTGAACGACCCGTCGCTGCTGATCCTCGACGAGCCCACCGTGGGCGTCGATCCGCAGAGCCGCAACGCCATCCTGGACTCGGTCGAGGCGCTCGCGACCGAGGGGATGGCCGTCCTGTACACGACCCACTACATGGAAGAGGCAGAGCGGCTGTGCGACCGGGTCGGCATCCTCGACGAAGGGGTGCTGAAGGCCGAGGGCACGCGTCGCGAGCTCATCTCGCTGGTGGGCGAGCACGATCGCCTGCACATCGATGCCCGGGGGGATCTGGAAGCTGCGGCCCTCGCAGCGGCCTCGGTGCCGGGGGTGGAGGAGGCGGTCGCTCGGGACGGAGGCATCGACCTGCTCGCTGTCGATGCGCGCGCCTCGCTCGCGGAGATCGTGCGCACCATCGACCACACCGGCGCGAGCATCGGCTCGATGGAGGTGCACGAACCGAACCTCGAGGCGGTATTCCTCCACCTGACCGGCAAGGCCCTGCGCGACGAAGGTTGATGCGATGCGCGATGCGTGGACGATCGCGGCGAAGGACCTGCGGCGACGCATCCGCGACCGGACGGCGGTCCTCGTCGCGCTGGTGCTGCCGCTCGGTCTCGCGTACATCTTCAGCCTGACGCTCGGCGATGTGGACGACCAGGCCTTCGAAGCCACCTACGCGGTGGTGAACATGGATGAGACCGGACACCTCCCGGCCGAACTCATCGGGCTGCTGGAACGCCTCGAGTTCGTGACCCTGCGGGACGCTGCGACGGGCGGCTCAGCGCAGGCGCTCATCAGCGACGGTGCGATCGACGCCGCGATCGTGATCCCGGACGGGTTCACCGACGGCGTCCAGGCAGGCCGGGGAGGGTCGATCGAGGTGATCACCGGCCCCGACGCGCCGATCGCGGGGGTGGTGGCGAGGTCGATCGTCACATCGTTCGCCTCGAACCTCGATGCCATCGGGCTCTCCCTGGCGACGATCGTGGAACCCGGGACGAGCGCCGATGAGGATCTCATCGCGCGAGCAGGGTCCGTACCGGCGGGTGGGGAGATCCGGGCGACCGACGCCGACGATCGATCGACGTCGCCCTCGACCTTCTTCGCCATCGGCATGGCGGTGTTCTTCCTGTTCTTCGCGGTCGAGTTCGGCGTGCGCGGGCTGCTGGAGGAGCGAGAGGAAGGCACGCTCTCCCGTCTCCTCGTCGCTCCGATCTCGCCGAGCTCGGTGATCGGTGGGAAGGTGCTCGCGAGTCTCGTCGTCGGTCTCGTGAGCACCGCCCTGTTGGTCATCGCGACCACCGTGCTGCTCGACGCGCGATGGGGTGACCCGTTCGGCGTCACCCTGCTCGTGCTCGGGGGCGTGCTCTCTGCGGTCGGCGTCACCGCCCTCGTCGCGACCCTCGCCACGACCACGGCGCAGGCAGGGGCCTACGTGTCGATCGTCGCCGTCGTCGGAGGATTGGTCGGGGGGACCTTCTTCCCCATCTCGCAGGCGGGGTGGCTCGGCACGATCCGGTTCCTGTCACCACAGGGATGGCTGATGGAGGGGTTCCAGGCGCTGGCCGGCGGATCCTCGCTCTCCGGAGTCGCGTGGCCGCTCGGTGGAGTGCTCGCGATCGCCGCCGTGACGGGCACGCTCGCCTGGGTGCGATCACGGACGCTGGTGGCTCGATGAGCGCACGGAAGGCTGTCGTGATCGCCGCCGTCAACCTGCGGCGGCTCACGCGCGACCGCACGGGGGCATTCTTCGTGTTCGTCTTCCCGTTCCTGATCATCCTGGCGATCGGCGCGGCGTTCGGGGCCGGCTTCACACCGCAGGTCGGCGTCGTCTCGACGGGGTCGGGGCCGCTGGGACAGGACCTTCGGACACGGGTCGAAACGACCGACGGCATCGACGTGCAGGCGTACCCAGACGAGGCATCACTCCGCACCGCGGTCGAGCGCGGCCTGCTCGAGGGTGGGTTGGTGATCCCCGCCGGCTACGACCGGCGAGTCCGGGCAGGAGAGACGGTAGTACTCACCGCGATCACGAGGCCGGCGGGTGCGAGCCTGGAGCTTCGCAGCACGCTGAGTGCGGTCGTCGACGCCCAGTCCGTGCTGGTGCGAGGAGCGCGGTTCGCGGTGGCGGAAGGGGTCGCGAGCACCTTCGAGCAGGGACTCTCCCGGGCCGACTCGGTTCGGCAGAGCCTGCCCACGGTCGACGTGACGACGCGAACCGTCGGCGGCGCGATCACGGGCACGTTCGAGGCGGGCGCTGCCCAGGAGCTGGTCCTGTTCATGTTCCTCACGTCCCTGTCCGCATCGTCGATGCTGATCGAGACACGGCGACTCGGGATCAGCGCCCGCATGCTCGTCTCACCGACGGGGGTGTCCACGATCCTGGTCGGCGAGACCCTCGGTCGCTACGCCGTCGCGTTGGTACAAGGCCTCCTCATCGTGCTGGGCACGGTGCTCCTGTTCCGGGTGGACTGGGGGAACCCGCTCACGACCGGGCTGGTCGTGCTGCTGTTCGCCCTCGCGGCCACGGGCGCGGCGATGGTGATGGGCTCCGTGCTGCAGAACGCTGCACAAGCCGGCGCGCTGGGCGTGTTCCTCGGCCTGGTGCTCGCCGCGTTGGGCGGCAGCATGGTGCCGCTCGAGATCTTCCCGCCATCGATGTACCGCATCGCGCACCTGCTTCCACACGCCTGGGCGATCGAAGCGTTGAACGAGTCCATCGCGTCGGGGGCCGACCCCGGTGAAGTTTCCACGAACCTCTCCGTGCTTGCCGCGTACGGTCTGGGGCTCCTGGCGATCGCCACCTTGCTGCTGCATCGCACCCTCGTCGGTCGCCAGCGCTGACCCACCCCCGGCTGGCTCGGAAGGCGCTCAGACCGAGCGCACGTTGCGCGAACCTCAGCCAGGCTTGAAAGGTGGCCGGGCGTCGTCGGGCGTGGACACGAGCACCGGCTCGGCCCCCGTGTGCGCGGCGAGCGACGAGGCCACCCCGTTGAACCCGTCGCGATCCCAGGCGCCCACCGACTCGGCCACGCGTCCGTCGACACCGACGAGGTACAGCGTGGGGACCGACTCGACGGCGTAGGCGGCGGAGATCGGGTAGGGCGGGGCATCCTCGATCGAGGCGATGCCCATGTCGTGCTCGTGCGTGAAGCGCTCGAGCTCCGACACGGGGTCCTGCCCGACCCCGACGACCAGCCCGGGGAACGCTCGCTCGAAGTGCTGCATCACCGGCGCCGCGAGCTGGCAGGTCGGGCAGGTGACCTTGTAGAAGAACAAGCCCCGAGGTGAGCCGCCGAACGGCACACCGGGAACCTCGGGTGCGGGGTCACCGGGCTGCAGGGGGCTCACGGCGTCAAGCGTACGGCGCGGCCACGCGTTCTGCGTCTCGCATGAGCCTCAGCACGTTCCGCCCGGCGATCATCGCGAGATCCTCGTCGCTGTAGCCACGGGCCTCCAGCTCACCGAACAGCGCAGGGTAGCCCGACACGTCGGCGAGGCCGTCGGGCATGGTTCCGACACCGTCGAAGTCGCCTCCGACCCCGATCGCCTCGATGCCCGCGATGTCGCGCACGTGATCGATGTGGTCGGCGACGTCGCCGACGGTGGCGGCGACGTCGTGCTCGTCGAACCACGCGTCGACGGCGGCGCTCACCCGTGCGGGATCGTCGGGATGCTCGGCCCTCAGACGACCGGCGAGTTCCCAGCCCTCACGGTTGACCGACGCCCCTTCGGCGGTCAGGAACTCGGGCACGAACGTCACCATCACGACGCCTCGGGTGCGCCCGACCACCTCGAGCACGTCGTCGGGCACGTTGCGGGTCACGTCTGCGATCGCCCGAGCCGACGAGTGACTGAACACGACGGGAGCCTCGCTCACTTCGATGGCCTGGCGCATGGTGTCGGGCGAGACGTGACTCAGGTCGACGAGCACGCCGAGCCGGTTCAGCTCGCGGACGACCTGCTCCCCGAACGTCGTGAGCCCGCCGTGGGGATGTTCCCCGGTTGCGGCGTCGGCCCACGGGGTGTCGTCGTTGTGCGTGAGCGTCAGGTAGCCCGCACCTGCTCGCGCGAAGGCGCGCAACACGCCGAGGGAGCTCGCGATGCAATGGCCCCCCTCGACCCCGATCATCGATGCGATCCGGCCGCTCGAGGCCACGCGCTCGACGTCGTCCGCGGTGCGGGCGAGCCCAAGTCGATCGGGATGGCGAGCCACGAGCTCGTACAGCGCCTCGATCTGCTCGAACGTTCGCACCGCGGCCTCGTGCTCGGACAGATCCGACGGCACGTAGACGGACCAGAACTGCCCCCCGACGCCGCCGGCGCCCAGCCGTGGGAAGTCGGTCTGCAGGGTGGGACACGACCCGCTCGGATCGAGCGCGACGGGGGGGTCGGCGTGCCTCGCCTCACGCATCGCCCACAACAGATCGTTGTGCCCGTCGATCAGCGGAGCGGATCGCAGCAGCTCGACGATGCGGTCACGAGGAGCCGACATGCCCACAGCCTAGGTGCACGGCGAGCCTGAGCGTCAGCAGCGATCGCCGAGGCAGTCCTCGGAGAACACCTCGTCGCCGTCGACCGTTCCGACGAAGGATCCACGGACCGCGTCGACGCTGATGTCCTGCTCGCGCGCGGCGACCTCGCCCTCGATGGCGAGCTCACGTCCGTCGTCGCTCCTGCCGCTGCAGCTGACGCTCACGGTCTCGGCTCCTCCCGTCGAGTTCGACGTGCACGCCAAGACATCGGAGACCTCGAGGCCTTGCTGCTCGAAGGCCGCCGTGCCAGCGGCGGCCGCGGCGTTCCTCACGGCGACCTCCACCGTGTCGTCGACGATCTCCTGCTGCTGAGCCTCTGAGCACGCGGACAGGGCGCCCGCGGCGAGCAGCGCGCCCATCGCGGCGCTCGCGATCGTTCGGTAGCGCATCGGCGTCTCCTCGGGTCGGTGGATGATGAAGAGGCATACCCTACGGATGCGGCCCGCAACCACGACCGTCCGTCGGAGCAGCACGAGGAGGAACCCGTGAGTGACCAGCAGGACCACGACTCGACCGAGCCCGTTCCCGAGGCCGATGCCATCGAACAGGAGACGCCGCTCGAGACCGAGCCGGCGGACGAGGAGATCGAGCTGCCGCACGGCGTTCCCGACGATGCCTCCGAGGCCGACGCGCTGGAACAGGCGACCCCGGTGCCCGGTCAGGGCGACGAGGAGGTGCCGCGCTGATCCAACCTCCCCGCGACCTGGGTCTCGATCGACTCGGCGATCCAGGTGACGGCCGCCTCGTCGGCGTGCGAGCCGCAGGTGAGCCGCATGGGTGGAAGCGGGCGGCGCACGAGCCGCACGACGGCTTCGACACCGGGTAGGGAGAACCGCGCGGTCGCGGTGTCGCCGGTCCGGTGCGCGTCGATGAGTCCGACGTCGTCGATACGGTCGAGACCCTCTCGTCGGCGCACGGCGATCTCGGCAGCCTGGGCATGCATCGGATGGCTCGTGCGGCCGCGGTAGCGGTCGAGCACGATCCGGCCCTGCGCGTAGGCTCCGACGACCTCGGCCCCTCGGTCGGGCTCGACCCGCCCGAACACGAGCCCGTGCGGGAAGGCGACGAGGTTTGCGGCGAACCGATCGCCACCCACGTGCGTGCTCTCCCAGACCGCGTCGGGGTGTACGGACGCCGTTGCTGCGGCGAGCGGACGACCGCGCTCGGCGCAGCAGACATCGCGGCGGCCGTGCGTGCAGACCACCACGACCGGCGCGCTCACCCGTTCCGGGAAGTCCAGCCGATCGCCGGGGTCGAGATCGGTCGCCTCCTCGATGCGTGCGATCGTGCGGGATCCGATCCACGCATCGGCCGTGTCGACGGCGAAGCAGGCCGTGCCGCTCCCCCCACGCACCCGGCCGGGCCGACGGATCAGGAGCACGCGGCTGCGGGTGCGTCTCGAGGTCGCCCGCAGCGCCAGGCCGAGTCCCCCGGGCAGCCGCGCGTCGACGAGCCCGTCGCGCCCCCAGGGACCCGCATGCTCGATCAGGAGCCAGCGCCTGATCGTGGAAGCCGTGCCGTCCAGGTCCTCGCCGGCAGCCTCGCTCCGCAGCGCGCAGCGATCGGTCGGCGAGCTCACACGGCGTCGGCGCGGTCGATGCGAGCGGTGGTCAGCAGCCCCTCGCGGACGAGGCGCCGGGCGAGCACCGCCCTGCTCGTCGCGTCCGGCACGACGTCGGCGAGATCGCCGAGGCGGAGCATGTCGGTGCCGGCGATCCGTTCCATCGCGGACGTGAGCCACCTCGGGAGCCGGAGCCGCCGGTCGCCGAGGAGCACGACGAGACCGTCGTCATCCGGAGCGAGCTCGCACATGGAGTCGGGGCGACGCATCAGCAGGGTGTCGTCATCGATCCGGATCGGCGCGGCGCGCTCCGCGATCGAGCCTCGGGCGAGCTGCGCCCGCGTCGACAGGAACCGCTCAGCTCGGGCGGCGACGATCTCGCCGGCGTCGACCGCGAGCAGATCGCTCGGTCGCCTCCTGCACCCGTGCGTGCAGCTCGGCGGCGAGTCCGGCGCGGTCGCGCGTCCACCCTGCGGGCACCGCCTCGTCGAACGATGGGTCGGCGACGGCCGCGCGCCAGACGCTCGCGAGCACGTCGCGCCAGCTCGTGACGTGGACGCCGACCGTCAGATGCCCCGAGACGGTTCGCTGGGCCGTCGCAGCATGGGGGGTGCCGCGGGGCATGTAGATCGTGTCGCCCGATGCCACCTCGACGTCGAGCGGCTCCCGCTCCCCTTCACCGGGGGCCTCGTGCACCTGCCACCGCTTGCTCCCGAACGCCTGCAACACGAACACGTCATGGGGGTCCTCGTGCAGCTCGAGCCCCTGCGCCCCCGACGGCGTGATGTACGCGTTCACCTGACAGGCGTGGCCGAGCTCGATCTCGAGTCCCCGGTTGAAGCGCATGACCGGCTCGGACCACCGATGCAGGCCCTGCAGCACGATGGTCGCGCCGCCCTCGAAGAGCGCGGCGATCGCGGCAGGGTCGGCGATGCCCGCGACGTCGCGCGACCCGGCACGCCCCGAGCGCGTGTACTCGGTCTCCGGGATGCGCTCGCCAGCCCTCACCAGACGGAAGAACGGCGTCCGCAATGCGGTCGTGGTGAGGAAGCGGTCGATGTCATCGAGCGTGAGCAGGTCGTCGAACCCGGCGTGCTCGCTGCGCTTGGTGACGCTCGCCCGCCGCCCCCAGTCCTCGGCCAAGAAGCGGCCGACGTCACCGGCGCAGCGAGCGAGCGTTCCCAGCTCTGCCTGTTCGACGCGAGCCGTCGCGACCGTCACGAGGTGGCGGCGTCGGTCCCGTCGGCGTCGGCGGCGTCCCCGTCGGTGCCATCGGCATCGGTGCCGTCGCCATCGGTGCCGTCCGTCGCGTCACCGTCGGTGCCGTCGGCGTCGGTGCCGTCGGCGTCGCGCGGACCCGTCTCCGTCGATGCGGTCGCCCCTGGCATCTCCGTCTGCATGTCCTCGTCGCGCAGCTCGTTCGTGGTCTCTTCCACGGTCTCCTCCTCCTGCTCGGATCGAACGGACGTCGGGATGCTAGACACTCAGGAGCACTGTCGCCCTGGCGGGCCGCTCGACGTCGGATCCCGCATCGACCCAGTGTCGAACGTATGTTCTATCCTCGTGCGATGTCGGGCCAGCTGTTCGAGATCGCGCGCCGCTCGTTCGAGACGCCCGAGTTCCGGGGCATCGAGTGCATCGAGGTCGAGGCGAAGTCCATCATCAACCGTGTGCCGGGAGGCGGGCTCCCCTTCGATTGGACCATCAACCCGTACAGGGGATGCAGCCATGCCTGCTCCTACTGCTTCGCCAGGCCGACCCACACCTTCCTCGAGATGGACTCGGGTCGCGACTTCGAGTCGAAGATCGTCGTCAAGGTGAACGCCCCCGACGTGCTGAGGCGACAGCTCGCCGCGCCTCGGTGGAAAGGCGAGCACATCGCGTTGGGCACTGGCACCGATCCGTACCAGCGCGTCGAGGGACGCTACCGGCTCATGCGCGGCATCATCGAGGCGCTGACCGAGAAGCGGAACCCGTTCTCCATCCTCACGAAGGGAACGTTGATCACACGCGACATCGATCTGCTGCGGGCCGCCGCCCGCCTCACGAGCGTGAGCGCCGCGTTCTCGATCGGCACACTCGACGAGCGCGTGTGGCGTGAGACCGAGCCCGGCACGCCCCACCCCAAGGCTCGCATCGAGGCGGTCGCCGCGCTGACGCAAGCTGGCATCTCGACAGGCGTGCTCATGGCACCCGTGCTCCCGGGCATCAGCGATGGGCCCGAACAGATGCGCGCGGTCGTCGACGCAGCCCTCGAGGCAGGTGCAACGCACGTCTCGCCGATCCTGCTGCATCTTCGGCCCGGCGTGCGTGAGGAGTTCATGCCGTGGCTCGAACAGCACCATCCAGACCTGGTGTCGCGATACCGCGCGCTCTATCCGCGGCCTTACGCCTCGCCGCGCGAGCGCGAGCGGCTCGGTCGCCGGGTCGCGGCGATGGTGCGTGACGGCCGCCGCCGCTGGCCGTCTCGCGACGACGACGCGACCGCCCTTCGGTTCCGCAGGCGTTCGCGGGGCGAGCATGGTGCCGGGCCCGAGCCGGCGACGCAGATGTCGCTGTGGTGAGCCGCCCGGTCCCCGACAACGCGGGCATCGGTGAGCTGCTGGTGCGCGCAGGAGCCGACGAGACGAGCCACCGCAAGCGCGCGCTCGAGCGTGCGTCGCGAGCCTCCCGCTTCTGGCCCGAGGAGGCCGCCGACGTCGCCTCGGCGGGGCGATCCCTCACGGAGCTCCGCGGAGTCGGCCCGTGGATCGCCGCGCGTATCCACGGGTGGCTCGACGCTCCTCCATCGGTCCCCGAACCCGATGAGACGAGACGTGGTTACCTCACGTACGCGCAGGTGCGCCGGGTGCTCGACGCGGAACCCACCTGGGAGTCGACGCCACACGCCGACCTGCAGGTCCACAGCACCGACAGCGACGGCGCGCTTCCCCTCGACGAGATGGCGGCGGTCGCGCGTTCGCTCGGACGAACGTTCATCGCGAGCACCGATCATTCGACGAGCCTCACGATCGCGCGCGGCATGACACCCGAGGAGCTCGCGTCACAGGGTCGCCGCATCGAGTCGCTGAACGCCTCCTGGGCCGACGCCGGAGACGGTTTCAGGGTCCTGCGGTCCATCGAGATGGATGTCTTCTCCGACGGATCGTGCGACATGGATGCCGCTGACCTCGCCCCCCTCGACCTGGTGCTCGGTGCCTTCCACACGAAGCTGCGGGAGACCGACGATCGGACCGATCGCTACGTCGCCGCGCTCCGCAACCCCTCCGTGCACGTGCTCGCGCATCCGAAGGCTCGCATGTACGCCAGACGGGTCGGCCTCGTCGCCGACTGGCCGAAGGTGTTCGACGAAGCCGCGCGGCTGGGCAAGGCGATCGAGCTCGACGCCACGCCATCACGCCAGGATCTCAGCGTGGAGCTCGCTCGCGCCGCGGTCGCCGCGGGTGTGCGATGGTTCTCGTTCGGAAGCGACGCGCACAGTGCCATGGAGCTCGAGTTCCTGCCGTTCGGCATGGCGACCGCGGCGCTCGCCGGTATCCCGAGGGACCGGGTCCTCAACTACCGCACGGCCGACGAGGTGGTCGCCTGGTCGGCCGACCTGCGTTCCCGCAGCCTCTAGGCTCCTTCAGCACCCTCGCCGGCCATGCTCGCCAGCAGCGCCTCGAGCGACGCCTCGGTCGTGAGCCATCGTACCTCCTCGCCGGTGAACGTCTCCTGACCGGCGTCGACCAGGCGCAGCAGCTCGGCCCGGCCCTTGTCGGTCACGTACCGGTCGACGCGCTCCCCCGCAGCGGTCTCGAACGTCGCTTCATGATGTCCGGGAAGCTCGGTTCGATCCTCGTGCGTCACGTGGCGTGGACCGTCGATGAGCCGGTACGGCCCGTCGTCATCGGCCGTCTCCCCACGGAAGGTCGGCGCCGCCGACGCCCCGGGAGTACCGGTCGCCGCTGAGCTCGCCTCGTGCATCGCACCACCTTCCTGTCGGATGCATCAGCACCCTACCCGCGGCCACCGACCGACGGTCTGTCCGGAACCGTCGCGGAGGCGCTGACCGATGGTCATCGTCGGAGTCGACCACTGCGCGCGATGGGCATACGGTCCGGTCCACGGTCGAACGGAGGTCGCGCCCATGTTGAAGATCAGAACCGCTGCGTTCACCACGATCGCCCTCGTCGCGCTCGTCGGTGCGACGATCTTCGCCATCGCACCCGGACGTGGAACGGGTCACCGGGCGCTTCGGGCAGCCGACGGGCTCGGACGCCCGGGGGTGGTGGCGAGCCGGGCCGACACCGGCGCGCTCACGCGCCGGGAGGTGCGCGTGATGGCGCCGCTCGCACCCGCGCCGGGCTGGGCCGGGGAGATCAAGCTCGGCACCGAGGACACGTGGGAGCCGTCGATCGCTGCCGACCCCAGCGGGCCGTACGTCTACGTCATGTACAACCGGTTCGGGGGTGCCAAGGCGTGCAAGACGTGTCCCCCGATCCCGATGCTGCTGCGGGTCTCGAGCGACAACGGAGCCACGTGGGGCGCCGAGACATATCCGTGCCCCTGTCCGGGGGTGAAACAGTTCCAATACGACCCCGTCGTGAAGGTGGCCTCGAACGGAGTCGTCTACGCCACGTGGATGAACAAGTACGACATGGTGTTCAGCAAGTCCACGAACCACGGTGCGACCTGGACCGCACCGATCGAGGTCTCCGGCGCACCCTGGGGGGACAAGCCGTGGATCGGCGTCAGTCCCGACGGCGTGCACGTCTACATCGCCTACGCGACCAGCTCCGACGTGTGGGTGGCCGCATCGCACAACTCGGGCTCGTCGTTCTCCGCCGCGGTGAAGCTCAACAACGACACCGGCCGCTACCGCTATCCCAACGGGCTCGAGGTGCTCGCGAACGGTACCGCGGTGCTCTCGGCATCGGACTATCCGGGGAGCAGCCAACAGTCGGCTGGAGCCGTCAACATCGAGACCTGGCGCACCACGAACGGCGGCGTCTCGTGGACACGCACCGTGCTCGGCCAGGTGTTCACCGGAGTCAACTTCGAGACGTCCTCGACCACGGCGCTCGGCAGCGACGGCGCCGGCACGTTGGTCGCGCTGTACTCCGGCGCGACCAGTCAAGGAGGCAACGGTCACATCTGGACACGCCGATCCACCGATGGAGGCGTGAGCTGGGCACCTGCGATCGAGCTCGGCAACGGCGCGGCCAATGCGAGCTTCCCTGCCATCGCCGGCGGCGCGGCAGGACAGTTCCGCATCCACTACGGCGACGATCGCACCGGTGCGTGGAACACGTTCTACCGCTCATCCACCGACGGCGGTCAGACCTGGAGCGCCGAGGCCGACATCTCCGATGCCGACTCGGGCGCGTCGTACAAGACGGCGGCCGGCTTCGCCTCCGAGTACGGCGACTACGGAGCGATCGACATCACCACCACGGGCAAGGCGGTGGCGGTCTGGGGCGAGGGCGTGAGCTTCTCGACCGGCCCCGGTGGCATCTGGTTCAACAGGCTGCTGTAGCGGCTCAGGCCAGCAGCCGGTCGGAGTACGGGTAGGGCGCGAGCACCCGGTGCCCCCCGGCTGTGACGAGTACCTGGTCGCCGAGCTTCACGCCGTCGCGAGCACCGACCTCCCCCGCGTAGAGCTCGACCACGAGGGCCGAGCCCTCCTCGAGCACGGAGCCGGGGTTCGGCTGCACATCGTCGGGGTGGCACAGGCTCGGGTTCTCCTCCTCGAGCCCGATGCCGTGGAAGAAGCACTCGTACCGTTGCGCGGCGAACCGTGCCGGGAACGGCGGTGCCGCGTCCTCGAGCTCGCCGACCGTCGCGCCCGGTCGCACGAGCGATGTCATCTCGGCGAGCCACTCGTGCGATGCCCGGTAGATCGCGCGCTGCTCGGCGCTCGGCGTTCCGACCGGGAACGTGCGCGAGACGCAGTAGAAGCAACCTTCGATGCCGACCGTGTCGGTGTCGACGAAGACGAGGTCGCCCGTCTCGAGCCGCCGGTCGGTAGCCTCCGCGCGCCATGGGTTCGTGTTCGGTCCGGAGCAGACCGTGGTCGTGGCGAGGTACTCGCCGCCGCCGCGGACCATGACGTCGCTCAGCACGGCGAGCAGCTCGCGCTCACTCACGCCGGGCGCGATCGCCTGCTCGAACGCCCCGAGCATCTCCATGACCAGCGTCGGCGTTACGATCGAACAGGGCGATCTCCTCGGGCGTCTTCACGCCTCGTGCCTGCTGGGTGACCGGTGCGGAGTCCTGCAGACGTAGGCCTCGTTCCAGCAAGGCCAGGAAGGCCGGCGTGCCGAGACGATCGACCGCGATGCGCTGCTCCGCTTGCACCGAGTTCACGCACGGCCGCGAGCGTCTCGTCGGCCCAGATCGCCGCCTGCGCCGCCGGATCGTCGTAGAACTCCCACGCGTGCATGGGGCGGACATCGGGAGCGCGGAGCGCCGACCGATGGACCGAGTTGGCGTGCTCGAACAGGATGGGTGTGCCCTCGTGCGCGACCACCGCGCACCGTGCGAAGGTGCTCATGGCGTAGACGGGCATGGCCGTGGCACCCGTCGCGTAGCGGACGTTGGGCTCGTTCATGAGCACCAGAACCTCGACGTCGTGATCTCGCATCGCGCGCTGCAGTCTGTCGAGCCGTCCGAGGCGAAGCCGCTCGAGATCGACCTCGTGCCTCATGTGAGCTCCGGCTCCGGCGGCCGCCGTCGCCCACGCGTGTCGCCCGCTCGAACGCGTGCGCGAGCTGCAGGACCCGAGATCGTCGCCACGGCGCCCGACGATCTGCAGGCCCACCGGCAGGCCATCGTGGGTGAACCCGCACGGCACCGAGATGGCGGGCGAGCCCAACACCGTGATGCACCAGCACGACTCCATCCAGTCGAGGTAGGTCGGCATCGCCACCCCCTCGATCTCGCTCGGGTACTCGACCCGCACGTCGAAGGGAAGCACCTGGGTCACCGGCATCACCAGGAAGTCGAAACGGGCGAAGAACGTCGCCGCCCGCTCCACGAGCTCGGTACGCGTGCGCTCGGCCCGAGCGAGATCGGTTCCGGTGAGCCCCAACCCCTGCTCGATGTTCCACACGACCGTGGGCTTGATGTCGCGCCGATGCTCCTCGAGCAGCTCGCCCAGATCTCCCGCGTACATGTGAGCGCGCAGCGTCAGGAATACCTCTCGAGCGCCTCGGAGGTCGGGGAAGGCGTCGTCGGTTCGGCAGCCGAGTGACTCGAAGACGCCGCGCGCGCCGTCGATGACCTCGGGGATGCGAGGGTCGAACGGCATCACCCCGTCGGCCGCCGGCGCCCATGCCACGAGCGGTCGACCGAGGTCGGTGTCGAGCGGCGGGGCGAAGCCGTCGCCCGGCTCTACCAGCGAGATCGGAACCCGTGGATCCGGGCCGGCGAGCACCGAGAGGAGCACGGCAACGTCCTCGACGGTCCGCGCCATCGGTCCCTCGACGGACAGGTCCTGCCAGGCGTTCGACGACGGCCATGAGGGCACGCGACCCGGCGTGGGCCGGAACCCGACCACGTTGCAGAAGCTCGCCGGGTTCCGCAGCGATCCGCCGAGGTCGCTCCCGTCCGCGATCGGCACCATGCCGCAGGCGAGCGCGACCGCAGCGCCTCCCGACGAACCGCCGCACGTCTTCGTGAGGTCGTACGGGTTGCGCGTGGCGCCGAAGACCGGGTTGAAGGTCTGCGAGCCCGCTCCGAACTCGGGTGTGTTCGTCTTGCCCAGCACGATGGCGCCGGCCGCCCGAGCGCGTTCGACGAGCAGGTCGTCGGCGTCGGGCACGGTCTCCGCGAAGAC
The DNA here is from genome assembly GCA_963790335.1 of uncultured Actinomycetes bacterium. Taxonomy (GTDB): domain Bacteria; phylum Actinomycetota; class UBA4738; order UBA4738; family HRBIN12; genus JAOUEA01. The sequence continues at coordinate 82,151 of CAWBOB010000005.1, forward strand.
CGGCGAGCCCGACGTGGTTCGGATGCCGGCGGTCGCCACGAGGTCCTTGTGCGCGATGGGCACGCCGTGCAGGCTTCCCGTCGGTTCCCCGTGTGCCATCGCCTCGTCGGCATGCGGCCGCCCGCTCGAGCGCCCGATCGGCGACGAGCGTCACGATCGCGTTGACGGCCGGGTTCACGTGCTCGATGCGAGCGAGATGCGCCCCGACGACCTCGCGCGCCGAGATGACGCCGTCACGCAGCCGGCGCACGAGCTCCGTCGCGGGCAGGTAGCACAGATCGGATCCGGCGATCACGCGCAGGAGGCTACCCGCGTCGACGTCGCACACGCAGAAGGCCGGGGGCGAACCCCCGGCCTCCTGCCAAGCGACGTACGAACGAGTGTCAGGTGTTGATGCGACGCCCGCGGTTGCCGGCCATCGCACGGTACCCGATCACCAGCAGCACCGCGACGATGATCGAGGCGATCCAGTCGACGCCGCTCGTGTCCTCGAACACGGCGCCGGCCAGCCAGCCACCGATCACGGCGCCGACGATGCCGAGCAGGATCGTGCCGACGATGCCCATCGGGTCGTCGCCCGGCACCAGGAACCTGGCGAGCACACCCACGATCGCACCGACCACGATGTATCCGAGGATCGACATGACGTCCACGTCGCCCCCGCCTCCGTTGTTCTCCCCCGCCTGCGCGAGGAACGCCAGCATGCCAACCATGGAGATCCCTCCTCTGACCGGCCCGCCCAGCGCGTGCCGACCGCATGAGGATTCCCGGCGCGCAGTACGGTCAAACCTCGACGCGCGTGCTCGTCGGATACGCTCGCGCGATGCCAAGCCCACGTCGTCGCGGGGTTCACCCATGAAGGTCGTATCGTTCTCCGGAGCCGGCGGCAACGAGGTCCTGCGCGTCGAGGAACGGCCCGGTCCGGTGCCCGGCGCGAACGAGGTACTCGTCGACGTCACGTTCGCCGGGTTGAACCCGGCCGATCTGCAGCAGCGGGAAGGGCGCTACCCGCCCCCTCCCGGCACCGTGCATGACGTTCCAGGACTCGAGGTCTCGGGAACGGTCGCGGCGATCGGAGCCGATGTCGCCGCTCGTTGGTCGATGGGCGACAGGGTGTTCGGGCTCGTCGCCGGCGGGGGCCTCGCGTCCAGGGTTGCGGTGCACGAGGGCTGCCTCACTCGCGTTCCCGAGCGGCTCTCCGACGAGGAAGCCGCGGCCGTACCCGAGGTCTTCATCACCGCACACGACGCGCTCACGACGCAAGGATCGGTCCGCAGCGGCGAGACCGTGCTCGTGCACGGTGCTTCGGGCGCGGTCGGATCCGCAGCGGTGCAGATCGCTGGCGTGCTGGGCGCGCGCGTGCTCGGCGTGGTCGGGAATGAGAAAGCCTCTCGAGCGGTAAGCGCCCTCGGCGCCGAACCGGTCCAGGCAGCCGATGTGACGTCTACGGTCTCGTCGTTGACGGAGCAGCGAGGGGCCGACGTGGTGCTCGAGCTCGTCGGGGCCTCGAACCTCGCCGGGGATCTCGCAGTGCTCGCATCGAAGGGTCGGATCGTGGTCGTGAGCGTGGCCTCGGGAACGAGGGCCGAGCTCGACCTGCTCCAGCTCATGGTCCGTCGAGCGACGATCCGAGGGACCGTGCTCCGGGCGCGGTCGGTCGACGAGAAGGCCGATGCGGTCGCGTGGTTCGCGAACGAGGTGGTGCCGATGCTGGCCGACGGCCGGGTGCGGCCGGCGATCGACTCCGTGTTCGACGTCGACGAGGTGTCGGCCGCCTTCGATCGTCTCGCGTCGCGGGGGAAGTGGGGCAAGGTGCTCCTGCGGTTCGCGTGAACGGACAGGATCAGGCTCAGCGCGCGATCACGAGGGCATCGACCGCGACGCACCCGTCGGGCGACACGATCACCGGATTCACGTCGAGCGCACCGATCACGTCCCCGAGGTCCTGGGCGAGCAGCGAGAGCCTCGACACCGCGAACGCGAGGGCGTCGACGTCTGCGGCGGGGGCGCCGCGCACCCCGTCGAGCAGCGGCCGCATCGCCAGGCGGTCGATGAGCCGGCGCCCCCCGGCCTCGTCCAAGGGCGGGAAGGCCAAGGCTCGATCGTGCAGCACCTCCACGAGCACGCCGCCGGCCGCCGCGAGCACGAGCGGGCCGAAGGTCGGGTCGAGCACCAGGCCGAGCGCGAGCTTCCACACCGTCGGGAGCCATCGCGGCGACCACCACGTGTGGCCCGAGGCGGCCGGCCACCTCGGCATACGCATCGCCCAGGGCGTCGGCGTCGGCGAGGCCGAGCTTCACGCCGCCGACGTCGGACTTGTGCTGCACGCCGGGCGCCGCGGTCTTGAGCACGACCGGGAATCCGATCGCGGCCGCTGCCGCGACGGCCTCGTCGAGAGTCGACGCCCCTCTGGCGTCGACCACCGTGATGCCGTAGTCGGCGAGCAGCGCGAGCCCTTCAAGCTCGCCGATCTCGGGGCCGTTCGACAGACGATGCCGCCAGCGCTCACGGACCTCATCGGTCACCGGCTGGGGAACGACCGTCGACGCCCGGGCCTGCACGTCCCGGTGTTCGATGAGCGCGCGCAGCGCGACGAGTCCCGACGACGTGCCCTCGAGCACCGGGATACCCGCATCGCGGAGCTGGGCGGCTTCCTCGATCGCGACGGCGCTCGCGAGGTTCGACAGCACGCAGAAGGGCTTCGTCGGTCGCGGTCCACACGTCGCGGGCGACCTGCAGGTATCCCTCGTCGTACGGCTCGCCCTGGCGGGTGAGGTCGACCACGAAGGCCATCGCGGCGGTGTCGGGGTCATCGTGCAGCGCCATGAACGACGTCGCGGAAGATGCGATCGGCGTCGATGCCCGTGCCCCACGCGTCGAGCGGATTCGCTGCTTCGAGTCCGGGATCGAGCGTCTGCGGCGATCCTTCTGAAGCGTTTCGTCGTTGACGTCGGCGAACGCCACGCCGAGGTCGTGCGCCCGGTCGACGAACAGGGCGCGCTCCCCTCCGGAGTCGTGCACGCTCGCGATGCCGCGGGCCGCGCCGACGACCCGCCGAGTGCGAGGAGAACAGCTCCATCGCGTCGGCCATCTCCTCGAGCGTGAGCACCTCGTGCACGCCGTGGGCATCGAACAGCGCCTCGTACGCGCCGTGCTCCCCAGCGAGCGCGCCGGAGTGCGCGGTGACCATGGCCTTCGACCGCTCGGTCCGCCCGACCTTGAGCGCGATCACGGGCACGTCGAGCTCGTGAGCCCGCGCCAGTTGGGCCCGGAACCCCGCCGGGTCGCGCACGGTCTCGAGGAGCAACGCGAGCACGCGGGTCTCGCCTCGCCCGAGGGCATACGCCATGTAGTCGTCCATCGTCGCCCCGAGCTCTTGTCCGCTCGAGACCAGCAGGTTGAAACCGATGCCGCGGTCGTTGAAGGCGAGCGCCGCGAACGCCGAGCCCGAATGAGAGATGAACGTCACCGGCCCGTGGCGCAGGTGGTCGGGCGTGGGGAACCCGGTCGCTCGCAGCTTGAACGTCTCGTGGCAGAACCCCATGCCGTTGCCGCCGCACATCGGCACGCCCGCATCGCGAGCGATCGCACCGACCCGCTCCGACAGGGGCACGACCCCCGGTGTGGGCTCCTCGTACAGCGACGAGAACGTCACGAGCGATCGGGCGCCGGCGGCGACGGCGTCACGCGCGGCCTGCTCGATGCGCTGGTTCGCCACGCCGAGTATGGCGAGATCGACCCCGTCGCCCGGTAGTCTCGGCGACGCCGGGGTAACACTCGATCCCGAGCACCTCGTCGTATCCGGGGTTCACGGGGTAGATCGAACCCTCGTACCCGCCCCGCACCAGCTCCTCGATCATGGCGCGGCCGAGCGAGCCTTCCTTGATCGAGGCGCCCACGACCGCGACGGATCTGGCCTCGAGCATCGGCTCCAGGCCGGGCCTCGTACGCATCACGTGGTCGGCGGCCGGCACCTACCGCTTGGGCAGGGCCTTGTCCTTCACGGCCGCCTTGTATGCCTGCCACCCGGGGATGCCGTTGACGCCGCCACCGCCGTGGGTCGCGCACGAGCCGTGATAGAGCCCCTTGATCGGCGTGCGGAAGTCGGCGTATCCCGGCGCCGGTCGCATGTGGAAGAGCTGATCGACGCTCAGCTCGCCGTGGAAGATGTTGCCGCCGATCAAACCGAGATCCTGTTCCATGTCGTACGGGCCGATCACCTGGTAGTCGATGATCGAGCTCTTGAAGTTCGGCGCGAGGTCGTTGTACCCGTCGAAGATGCGCTGCGCGTACGCGTCGAGCTCCTCGCGATGCGGCTCGTTCACCCAGTCGTCGGGCACCCATTGCGTGAACATCGAGAACACGTGCACGCCCTCGGGCGCGAGCTTGCGATCGAGCGTCGTCGGGATCGTGCCGTCGACGAAGGGAGCGGTCGCCGCCTTCCGGTCGATGTGCGCATCCTGGAACGCGCGCTCGGCGTACTGCGGCGACAGGCAGAGCTCGACCGAGCCGGTGTGGTGATCCTGCTGCTCGCTGCCCGGCATCGACGTGAAGTCGGGAAGCTCCGAGATCGCGACGTTGATCTTCACGGTGCCCGAGCGGGTCTTGAATCGCTCGATGTCCCAGACGAAGTCGGCGGGCAGCTCGTTGCGCTCGAGCAGATCGAGGAAACCGATCTTGGGATGCACACAGCTCACGACGACCGGCGCGCGCAGCTCCTCGCCGTTCTCGAGAGCCACACCCACCGCGCGTCCACCACGCGTCAGGATCTTCTGCACGCGAGCCTCGGTGCGCACCTCGCATCCGAACGACTCTGCGCTGCTGCGGATCGAGTCACTCACCGCGCCCATGCCGCCCTGCTGGAAGCCCCAGCTCCCGAGGTGACCGTCACCCACGTCACCGATCGAGTGGTGCAGCATCACGTACGCCGTGCCGGGCTCGTCGGGGCCGGCCCACGTGCCGATCACCCCGTTGACCGTGAGCATCGCCTTGATCGCGTCGGACTCGAACCAGTCATCGAGCAGGTCGCTCACGCTCATCGTGAACAGCCTCGTCACGTCGGCCACCCCGCGCTGGCCGAGCTTGCGCATGTTCCATGCGGTCTGGAGCTGCGGGATCAGGTCGCCGAGCTTGAGCGAGCCCACGTGCGGGGGCACGCTCAGCAGCAGCGGGCCGAGCACGTCGCTGACGCCCTTCATCCAGGCTTCCCACTTGGGAAGCGTGTCGGCGTCGCGCTTGGAGAACTGGGCGATCGAGTCGTAGCTCTTCTTCGCGTCGTCGGCGTACACGGTGATCGCACGCCCATCGGGGAACGCCTGGAAGTAGGGCCCGAACGGGGTGACGTCGTAGCCATGGCGCTTGAGGTTCAGCTCGCGGATGATCGTCGGCGGCATCAACGACATGACGTAGCTGTAGGTCGTGACGTTGATCTCCGGGTGGTCGGCGAAGGGGGCGCTCGTGTCGGCAGCCCCGCCGGTCTTGTGGCGACCCTCGAGGACCACCGTGCGAGCTCCGTGACGGGCGAAGTACGCCCCGCTCGTGAGCCCGTTGTGGCCGCCGCCGATGATGATCGCGTCGTAGACGTTCGAAGCCATGGCCCGCTCTTCCCTCCGAGTCGTGACGGTCCGGAACCCGAGCAGTATGGCCTGAGTTTGAATCACCAGTCAACTCCGGTACCGTGCGATCGGGTTTTGACTTCGCAGGTCATGCCAGTACAGTGCCCTGAACGATCATGCAAGGAACGAGCGCCTTCGGCCCCTAGCTGTATGGCGTTCAGGACCGATGGAGGCTCGGATTGGCTCGCGTACGACAGAAGAACGGGAAGGCTCGGCACCAGGAGATCCTCGAAGCCGCCGCGCGCGTCATCACCGATCGCGGACTCGCCGAGACGCGCATCCAGGACATCGCCGAGCGCTGCGGCGTCTCCCCGGGACTGATCCTCTACTACTTCGAGTCGAAGGACCGCCTGTTGGTCGAGGCACTGACCTACGCCAACGACAAGTACTACGTGGCGCAGGCGCGCGACCTTCGCCGACTCGACTCGGCGCGCGAGCAACTCGCCCGTCTCATCGACCTCTCGGTCCCCGGGCTGCTGCCCGACTTCGAGCGTCTCGAGGAGTGGGCGTTGTGGATCGAGATCTGGGTGCGCGCCCTGCGCGACCCCGCGCTCGCCAAGGAACGCGAAGTGCTCGACCGGCGCTGGCGCCAGTCGATCGCCGACATCGTTCGACACGGCCGCTCGACGGGTGAGTTCTCGCACGGTGAGGACGCCGAGGAGATCGGCATGAAGCTCGGCGCGCTGATCGACGGCCTCGCGATCCAGGTGCTGATGAACGATAGCGAGGTGGGTCCCGAACACATGCAGCGCATGTGTCAGGAGGTCGCTGCGAGCCTCATCGGATTCGAGCTCGAACCGGCTGCCTCGGCGTAGCCTCCTGCTCGTTCGACCGGCGAGTCGACGGACCACGAAGGTCCGCGCATGCCACCATGCATCGAGTGAGGTAGTGGTGGGGGGCATGTGACGGCGGTCGAGGTGATCGGGGTACCCAGCCATTCCGGGCACCGTCCGTACGGAACGGCGCGTGGGGTCGGCGCCCTGCGAGCAGCTGGGTTGATCGCCGAGCTTCGATCGCATCACGACGTGTCCGACGCGGGCGACGTTGCGCTTGATCGCGCGTCGGGAGGCGACCGCGACGCAGCCTCGGGACTCATCGATCCCGAGGGGCTCTCGCGCATGATCCGCAGCGTGGATCGGTACGTCGCCGCGGCCCTGGCCTCCGGTCACTTCCCGCTCGTGCTCGGCGGCGATTGTCCGATCCTGCTGGGGTGCCTGCGAGCGGCGCGACGCGCTCGCGGCGCAACGGGACTCGTGCACGTCGACGGTCACGAGGACGCGTACCCGCCGCCGGCGTCTCCGACCGGCGACTGGGCGGACAGCGAGATCGCCTTCGCGCTCGGACTCGCCGCGTTCGCCTGGGATCGGGAGCTCCTGCGCGAGCAGCCTCTGGTCGAAGACGAGCATCTCGCCGCGATCGGCCCTCGAGACTCGGACGAGATCGCCAGGCACTCGGTGGCCTCGATCGGCGCACGCGTGCTCGTCCTGACGCCCCACGCCCTCCGCGATGACCCGGTCGCGACTCGCGACGCCATCGACCGGGCGGCCTCCGCCCCCGGTGGCTTCTGGCTGCACCTCGATTGGGACGTGCTGTCGAACGACGAGATGCCCGCCGTGATCTTCCCGAAGGAGGGTGGGCTCGGCTGGAACGAGCTCCGAACGGTCATGACCACGGCGCTGTCCGACGCTCGCTGCATCGGCATGGACGCCGGCACCTACAACCCCGATCTCGACCCCGACGGACGCGTCGCGATCCGCATCGTCGACGAGCTCTCGCGGTGGCTCGACCACGTGCCGGACCCCGATGCCGGTACCCTTCGCCTGTGACGCCGCGACCGCTGATCCTCGATGTCGACACCGGGGTCGACGACGCGCTCGCCCTGCTCTACGCGGCCGCATCGCCCGAGGTCGAGCTCATCGCGGCCACCAGCGTCATGGGCAACGTCACCGTCGACCATGCGACCGAGAACACGCTCGCGGTGCTGGAGCTCGTCGGACTCGGTGACGTCGAGGTCGCACGCGGGGCGGCCCGCCCCATCGTGCGTGACCACGAGCCTTTCCCGGTCGTGCACGGTGAGCGCGGGCTCGGCAACGCCGAGCTGCCACCGCCCACGAGCGAGCCCTCGTCGCGCACGGCGGCTCAGCTACTGGTCGAGACCGCGCGCGATCGACCCGGCGAGGTGCTGCTCGTGTCGACCGGACCGCTGACCAACGTCGCACTCGCCCTCGCCGACGAACCCCACCTGCCCGAGCTGCTCGGCGGGTTCGCGATCATGGGCGGTGCCTTCGCGCGCGGCGGCAACGCCACACCGGCCGCCGAGGCGAACATCTGGTTCGACCCCGACGCCGCGCAGGCGGTGTTCCGTGGATTCTCGGGGCGGGAGCCCGCGCGGCTTCCGCTCTGCGTCGGCCTCGATGTGACCGATCGTGTGCAGCTCTCCCGCGTCGCGCTCGACGCGATCTGTGAGGCCGCCGCCGGCTCACCGGTGTCACGATTCCTGCAGGACGCGGTGCCGTACTACATCGAGTTCTACGAGCGGACCGGCGTGACCGGCGGCGCCGCGATGCACGATCCGCTCGCCCTGGCCATGGCGATCGACGAGTCGCTCGGCACGTTCCAGACGACGCGGGTCGAGGTCGAGACCGACGGCCTGTGGACGCGCGGCATGACCGTGGCCGATCTTCACGGCGTGCGTCACAGCCCCTGGCCGGTCGGGTGGGAGCCCGAGGAGAACGCCCGGGTCGCGCTCGACGTCGACGGGGGTGGCTTCCTCTCGCGCTTCACCCACCGGCTCGGCATGCTGGTGGAAGCCCCCGCGTGAATCGAGGAGGGGGCGACACGCTCGTCGTGATCGGCGCGATCAACGTGGATCTCGTCGTGCGCGGGTCGCGGCTTCCGTCGGCGGGAGAGACCGTGGTCGGAGGCGAGTTCTCCCAGCATCAGGGCGGCAAGGGGGGGAACCAGGCCGTCGCCGCTTCGCGCGCGCTCGACACCCACGGACGCGTCGCGATGATCGGAGCAGTGGGAGCCGACGCGTTCGGGGAGCCGGCGCGCGAACTGTTGGCGCTCGAAGGAGTCGACGTCTCGCATGTGCTCGTCGACCGCTCTGCGGCAACCGGCGTCGCGCTGATCACGGTCGACGCGCGCGGGGAGAACCAGATCAGCGTCGCGCCGGGAGCGAACGCTCGCCTGACTCCGGCACGACTCGTCGAGGCACTCGACGCTATCGGGCCATCGGCGGGCGCAGTGCTTGCGAGCCTCGAAGTGCCGCTCGAGGCGGTCGAGGCTGCCGCCAGGTGGAGCCACACACGCGGCCTGCCGTTCGTGCTGAACCCCGCACCCGCCCGCACGGAAGCGCACGATCTGCTTCCGTTCACAGATGTCGTGACCCCGAACGCGGGCGAGCTCGCGATCCTCGCCGCGCAGGCCGAGGAACCTCGCGGTGGCGCGAAACGCCTTGCGGCCGGCTACCCGCGCCTGAACGTCGTGGTCACACTCGGTGACGAGGGCGCGATCGCTTACGGACCGCACGGCGAGGCGAAGGTGGCGCCACCGAAGATCAGAACGGTGGATACGACGGGAGCCGGTGACACGCTGAACGGCGTGCTCGCAGCCGGAGTGCTCGAGGGCCTCACGCTCACCGATGCCCTGCACCGAGCCGTGACCGCGGCTGCGATCTCGGTCGGCGTCGCCGGCGCCCGTGAAGGCATGCCCTCCCGAGCAGCGATCGACCACGCTGCGCCGTGACGGATCCCTCTCCGCGACTTCGTCGAGCTTCTCGGACCCTCAGGAGGAAGGGCCGGGGGACGTCGCTCGATACCTCTTTCGGCTGGCCCGAGCCGAGCTCCCCCTGGCGCTATGTCCGCAACCGCTCCCCGCGCGGGTCGTAGAACGGCTCGGCCTGCACCACCGCCGGCACGACCTCGCCGCGGATCTCGACGCCCCACCCTTCGCCTGAGGGCTCGCCGTGGATCCAGGCCAGGCCCGTCGACCCTCCAAGGGTCGGCGCGATGCCCGCGCTCGTGAGGTGCCCCATGCGTTCCTCGCCGCGTACCACCGACTCGCCGTGCCAGAGCACCGCATCCGGCACGTGCACCGATACCAACCTGCGCTCACGCGACGCGTCGCGCAGCGCCTCGAGCGCGTCACGGCCCACGAAGTCTGCCGCCTTCTTCCTCGAGACCGCGAAGCCGAGCCCGGCCGCGAACGGGTCGTCGAGCGGACCGATGTCATGGCCCCACGAGCGGAAGCCGCGCTCCACCCGCGCTGCATCGAACGCGAACGCACCCGCGTGACGCAGGCCGAGCGAGTCGCCGGCCGCCACGACATGCTCGTACAGGTCCGCGACGAACTCGGTCGGCACGCTCAGCTCCCACCCGAGCTCTCCGGTGAACGAGACGCGGAACGCCCACGCGCGCGCTCGGGCCACGTCGATCTCACGAGCGGTGAGGAACGGCCATCCGTCGTTCGAGAGGTCCTCGTCGGTCAGGCGGGCGAGTAGCTCCCGCGACGACGGACCCGCCAGGTGCAACGTCGCCCATCCGCTCGTCACGTCGGCGACCGTCGCATCCGCCGGCAGACCCGAGCGCAGCAGCATCTCGGTGTGGCGCTGCGCGAGCGTCGGCGCGAGCACCAGGAACCGGTCGTCGCCGAGGCGCGTCACCGTCGGATCCATCTCGATGCCACCCCGCTCGTTGCAGAGCATCGTGTAGACGACGCGACCGGTCGCCACGTCGAGGTCCGAGGTGACGAGCCGTTGCAGCCCGGCGAGTGCGCCCGGCCCCTGCACCACGAACTTCGAGTACGTGGACAGGTCGTAGAGCGCGACCGCCTCACGCGTCGCTCGCACCTCGTCACGCACCGCCGAGAACCACGACGGCGCATCGAAGGAATAGTCGGTCGGGGGGTCGACCTCGCCGGGCGAGAACCAGTTCGCGCGCTCCCATCCAGCAGCCTGTCCGAACGAGGCACCGGCCTCACGGAACGCCCCGTACAGCGGGATGCGCCGCACCCCGCGAGCGGTGCGTGGTTGCTTGCCGGGCCAGTGCATCTCGTACAGGCCGCCGAGCGACTCGACGGTGCGCTCGTGCAACCAGGCTCGCTGGTTCGCCCACCGCCCCGTACGCGCCACGTCGACCTCGGCGAGATCCATGGTCGGGTGCCCGGCGACGATCCACTGGGCAGCAGCCATGCCCGCTCCGGGCCCGAAGATGATGCCCTGGGAGTTGAAGCCGGCGGCGACGAAGAGCCCGGGCACTTCCGGCACGAACCCGAGCTGGAAATTGGAGTCCGGCGTGAAGCTCTCGGGCGCCCGCAGATAGTGCGAGAACCCGATCGTCTCGATCTCGGGCACCCGTTCGCGGGCGCCCCGCAGCACCGGGGCGAAGTGATCCCAGTCGGGCCCGAACTCGGCGAACCCGTCGGTCGCGATCTCACCGGGACGCTTCGGCTTGCCGTTGGGCTCGAACGCGCCGATCAGGTAGCGGCCACGGTAGTGCCTGATGTAGAGGAAGGCGTCGAGGTCCCGCAGGAAGGGGGCTTCCTCGCGGGCGCCCTGGGCTTCCTCGGTCATGACCCAGACGTGCTCGGCCGGATAGAGCGCCACGCTCGCCCCGGCGGCACGCGCGAGCTCGCTCGTCCAGAGTCCGGCCGCGAGTACCACGGTCTCCGCCTCGATCGGTCCTCGAGTGGTCTCGAGCCCGGTCACCCGGCCGCCGTCGGCGACGACGAAGCCCGTGACCGCGGTCTCGGGCACGTACCGAGCGCCACGATCGACCGCTCCCTTCGCGAACGCCAGCGCGGCGTCACCCGGATTCACCGTGCCGTCGGTGGGGAACAGCACCGCTCCCACGAGGTCGTCGACGACTGCCGCCGGCCAGAGGTCCTTCACCTCGTCGGGCTCGAGCACTTCGACGTCGACGCCCGCATCACGGGCCATCGAGACCCCGTAGAGGGTCTCCTGCATGCGCGCCTCGGTGCGCGCGAGGGTGACCGCGCCGTTGCGACGCAGCCCCGTTTCGATGCCCGTCTCGGCCGGCAGTCGCTCGTAGGTCTCGGCGTTGATGCGCGTGAGTGCGGTGAGCGCATGCGTGCCGCGAACCTGCGACACGAGGCCCGCGGCGTGCCATGTCGTGCCGTTGGTGAGCCGCCCCCGCTCGATCAGCGCGATGTCGGTCACGCCCTCTCGCGTGAGGTGGTACGCGATCGACGAGCCGATGATGCCGCCTCCCACGATCACGACCTGAGCTCGCCGCGGAAGACCGGAGACCGGCAGCACCGACGTATCGATGTCGCGGTTCGCGAGGTGCTCGGCGATCACCATCGCCGAAGGATACGCCGCGGGGCTTGAGCGCCGCCCACCGGTGGCCGATGTCCCCAACATGCGAAGCGAGACGCTCCTGGCTGCGTGGCTGGCCGTGTGGGCGCTCGTCGTCGTCGCCGTGCTCGCGCGGGTCGTCGTGCGTCGCCAGCTGCTACGGCGGCGCTACGGCGGCGCCGCGATGTCGACCGATACCGCCGGAGCCATCCGCAAGACTGCTCCGTTCGTGCTGCTCTTCGGCGCCTCGACGTGTCTGGTGCTGCTGTTCGCCCAGGTGCGACTCGATCGCAGCCAGCGGACCGCCACGGTCGTGCTCGCGATCGACGTCTCGGATTCGATGCTCGCGACCGATGTGCAGCCCGATCGATTCACCGCCGCCAAGGCGGCCGCCACGTCGTTCCTCGGCGAGGTCCCCGAAGGGTTCCGGGTCGGCGTCGTCACGTTCGCGGGCGAGGCCGACACCGCCGCCGAACCGGGGGAAGATCGGAGCGGCCGTCGCCGACACGATCGAAGGCCTCACGCCGAGCCGAGGCACGGTGATCGGTGACGGTCTCACCGAGGCACTCGACGTGGTGGATGCCGAGCGTGCATCAGAGCCCGACCTGCCGGCAGCCGTGGTGCTTCTGTCCGACGGCGCCGACACCGGAAGCGCCGTCGCGCCCGGCGAGGCGGCGGCGCGCGCCCGCGAGATGGCCGTGCCGGTCTTCACCGTCGCCATCGTCGGCGACGTCGAGGACGACACGGGCAAGAAGGGAGGGGACACCGAGCTGCTGCGGTCGATCGCCGCCACGACGGGTGGAGCGCTCTCGACCGCCGCGAGTGCCGGAGAGCTCGGCCAGGTCTATGACCGGCTCGGGGCTCGCCTCACGTCGGATCTTGCCGTGGGCAGCTCAGCGACGCCGTTGCTCGCCGCTGCGGCCGTGCTGACCGCGCTGGCGGTCGTGCTGTTCCTCGGCGTCGGCCGCCGCCGCTGAGATCAGCCGAGCACCTCACGGCCCATCGCGCGGCGCCATTCCTCGTTGAACCAGTAGAGGAAGCGGTCCTGCCGCGGATACACCCCTCTGGTGAAGGCACGCGATGACACGCCGGTCTGCGCTCGCTCACAGACGTCCCAGTCCTGTTTCGAGATCTGGTCCCAGAACTCGACCGTGGGCTCGGGCTTGAACAGCTCGGGGTCGGCGATCGTCTCGGGGCGGAACATGAACTCGCTCACGACGGTCGTGTGGTTCGGGCCTTTGGGGTAGCCGATGTAGTACATCGCGCAATCGGGGTGCAGGTTCAGCAGCAGGTTCGGGAACTGATAGGTGCCGTAGTACATCTCGAGGTCCTCGGGCTCGAGCCCTGGGAACGTGGGCAGTTCGCTCCTCCCGGTCGGCGTGAACGACGTCGCGCCCGCCATCATGCGGTTGCCGTCGTCGGGGATCTCTTCGTCCCAGACCTCCCCGAAGCGGAAGAGCGGGATCACCTGTACGAGCTCGGGATGCACCTGCGGGCAGTGCAGGCACTCGTTGTAGTTCTCGACGATGATCTTCCAGTTCGCCTTGACCTCGTAGGTGAGACGGACGCCGATGCGCAGCTCGTCCATCTTGAAGCGCTCGAACGCCGTGATGGTCTCGGCGCCGTCGGTGAGCGACTCGAGCAGCGTTCTCGAGGGCCCCCCGGTCGTGAGGTTCACGAACAGGAATCCGGCGTACGTGTCGACCGCGATGTCGTAGAGCGGGTGTTCCGAGCGATCGAAGTGCTCGTCTTCCTTGACGTTCGGCGAGCCGATCAGCCGTCCGTTCAGGTCGAAGGTCCACGCGTGGTAGGGGCAGACGAACGCTTTGCGCACATGCTGCGTGCCGGCGACGTCATCGAGGAACTTCGTGCCTCGGTGGCTGCACACGTTGTAGAACGCGTGGATCTCGCCGGCGTCGTTCCGCACGATGAAGATCGACTCGCCGGCGATGTCGCGCACGATGTGATCACCGGGGTTCGGGATCTCTTCGGCGCGACCGGCGCAGATCCACTCGCCGAACCAGATGCGCTCACGCTCCTGCTCCCACACACCGAGGCTCGCGTAGTCGGCGCTGCCGAGGGTGGGACGCGGTACCCATTCCACCTCGTCGTTGCGGATCTTGATCTCCTGCTCGGTCTTGGCCATCGGTCCTCCAACTCGTGACGCATCTCACGCTACGGATACCGTAAGGATAGGCCCGGCCACGCCTGGACGGTAGTCGGAGACCGGACACTCGGTTGCGGAAATCGCACACAAGACCCCGTGCGTCTGCGAGAATCGCAGACCATGCCGGCGGCCAGGTTCGACGAGCTCGATCTGCGCATCATCGATGCACTCGCCGAGGACGGCCGCCGCCCGTTCACATCGGTCGCAGCCGAGCTCGACGTCGCGGAGGCCACGATCCGATCACGGGTGGCGAGGCTCCAGCGCATCGATGCCATCCGGTTCGTGACCGACGTGAAGCCGCACGAGCTCGGATTGCTCTTCGCCTATCTGGGCGTGCGGCTCGGGGGCCGCGATGTGCCCGCGGCGATCGACGGGCTCTGTGCGATCCCCGAAGCGGTCTACGTGATCGAATGCACGGGGCACTACGACGTGCTCGTTGAGATCGTCGCGCAGGACGGCGACGATCTGCTGCGGGTGATGCACGAGGAGGTGCGGGCGGTGCCGGGCGTGGTCGAGGTCGATTCGTTCGTGGGACTTCGCATCGCCAAGGGAACGTTCCGCTACACCGACCTGGGCCGGGCCGGCGAGCCCCCGAGCCGATGACGGAGGGAGGGGAGATCACCCGCGCCTCGCGTGGGCGCATGCCTGCCCTGGCCGCCGTGCTGGCGCGGGCGTTCGTCGATGATCCCATCATCCGATGGCCTCTTCCCGATGAGGTCGATGATCTCGAGGATCGCGTCCGATCGATGTTCACGTGGGCCTACGAAGACCTCGCCGACCTCGGCATGGTGTGGGAGACGGCAGACGGCTCGGGGGTCGCGGTGTGGGTGCCTCCCGGAGGCAGCGAGATGCTCGTCGCGTCGGACCGAGCGGTACGGGCGCGGCTGGCGACGCTGACCTTCGACGACGGCGCTCGCTACGGAGTCCTGTGGGATTGGATCGAGTCGCACCTGCCCGATGAGCCGCACTGGTTCCTCGATGCGATCGCGGTCGAGCCGGATCGCCGTTCCGAGGGCATGGGTTCGGCGCTGATCCGGTGGGGCCTCGACCACGCCACCACGGAAGGCGTGCCTGCGTTCCTCGAGACCGGCAACAGGCGCACCGTCGGCTACTACGAACGGTTCGGCTTCCGGGTCGTGGACCAGGGCGAGCCGGCCGCCGACGGACCACATGTGTGGTTCATGCGGCTTGACCCGTAGCCAGGAGCGCCTACGTGCGACCCTCAGCGAACCGAGCGACCTCCTCGGTGTGCTGCACGTAGTGGTCGAAGGTCTCGTCGGTGAACCAGGTCGCGGCCGCATCATCGACCTCGCTGAGTGCCTCGAGCGCGGTCCGCGCCTTCATGCGGGCGGCTTCGGCGGTGGCCACGGCCTGTTCCCACGAGAGAGCCTTCGACTCAGCCGCGTACTCGTCGTTCAACGCCTGCCAGACCTCCTCGGGCTGCTCGTCGTCGACGAACGTGCCCGCTGCCATCGCCTCGAGATGCGTACCGGCGAGCTCTGCCCACTTCCCGTTGTGGAACGCGAGATCGACGACCGACCACCCCGGCACGACCTCAGGCACCGTGCGCATCTCGTCGGGCACCCGATCGGCCGCGTCGAGGAATGCCTTCCACGCGTCGGCTTCCTTCTTCAGCAGCTGCTCGCGATCCATGCTCATGCGTCGCTTCCTTTCGTGAGACGGCGCCGCCTCGCGGTCAGCGCGTGCGTGGGAAGCCCAGATCGACGCTGGATGTGCCCGGGTCGGGCCAGCGCTCGGTCACGACCTTGCCCTTCGTGTAGAAGTTGATGCCTTCCGGTCCGTACATGTGGTTGTCGCCGAACAGCGAGTCCTTCCAGCCGCCGAACGAGTAGTAGCCGACCGGCACCGGGATCGGCACGTTGACACCCACCATGCCCGCCTGCACGTCGAACTGGAACGCGCGCGCGGCTCCACCGTCGCGCGTGAAGATCGCGGTGCCGTTGCCGTAGGGGTTGTCGTTGACGAGTGCGAGGGCCTCGTCATAGGTATCGACGCGCATCACCTCGAGCACGGGCCCGAAGATCTCGTCGCGGTAGGCGTCCATCTCGGTCGTGACGTGGTCGATCAACGACACGCCGAGGAAGAACCCGTCGCTCTCGCGGAACAGTCCGTGCTCGCGACCGTCCTCGACGATGGTGGCGCCCTGCTCCTCGGCGGAATCGAGATAGCTCGCGACCGTGTCGCGGTGCTCGCGGGTGACGAGGGGGCCCATCTCCGACTCGGGCTCGAGCCCGTTGCCGATCCTCACGTTGGGCAGACGCTGCTTGATCGCGTCGACGAGCCGGTCGCCGGCATCGCCCACAGCGACCGCCACGCTGATCGCCATGCATCGCTCGCCCGCCGAGCCATACGCGGCGCTCACCGCTGCGTCGGCGGCCATGTCGATGTCGGCGTCGGGAAGCACGACCATGTGGTTCTTCGCCCCGCCCAGGGCCTGCACGCGCTTCCCGTTCGCAGTGCCGGTCGCGTAGATGTAGCGCGCGATCGGCGTCGAGCCAACGAACGACACGGCCTGGACCGATGGATGCTCGAGCAAGCGATCCACGACGACCTTGTCGCCCTGCACGACGTTGAACACGCCGTCGGGCAGGCCGGCTTCCTTCAGGAGCTCGGCGATGTAGAGCGAGGCTCCCGGATCCTTCTCGCTGGGCTTCAGGATGAACGTGTTCCCGCACGCGATGGCGTTGGAGAACATCCACATCGGAACCATCGCCGGGAAGTTGAACGGCGTGATGCCGGCGACGACGCCGAGGGGCTGGCGGATCGAGTAGACGTCGACACCGGTCGACGCCTGCTCGGTGAAACCACCCTTGAGCAGGTGCGGCACCCCGGTCGCGAACTCCACGTTCTCGAGACCACGGGCGACTTCACCCATCGCGTCGGAGAGCACCTTGCCGTGCTGCTCGGTGATGATGCGGCCGATGTCGGCCCGATGCTCGTGGATCGCCTCGCGGATGCGGAACATGATGTCGGCCCGCTTGGACAGCGACGTCTGCCGCCAGGCGACGAACGCATCGCGCGCGGTCTCGATCGCCTCGTCGACCTCGTCGACGCTCGCGAAGTCGACCTCGTGCGTCTGCTCCCCGGTCGCCGGGTTGTAGACCGGGCCCGTGCGACCGCTCTCGCCGTCGACGAGCTTGCCGCCGATCCAATGTCCGAGCCGTTCCATGCCCTATCAGCTCCCCTCTGGCGCATGGTACCGAGCCGATCGCTCTGCGAGCGATCTCATGAGGCGCGCAGGGGTCACGCGAGATCCGTAGGACCAGATCCTCGATGCGCCCTCACCAGATGGTTCGTACCGGGTACTGCGTGATGGCGACGTCGCCCGTCACGATCTCGAGATCCTCGACGATCGCCTGCGCGACCAGCATGCGGTCGAATGGGTCGGCATGGATCTCCGGTAGCTCCGGGAGCGCATCGACGTGTCGCTGATGAACCGGCAGCAGATCCAGCGAGAGCGCGTCGCGCCTGGCCTCGAAGTACTCCGGTGGGCTCATCGGGAGTCGAAGCCTCCCCTTGAGCGCCTTGATGCTCAGCTCCCAGGTGGTGGCGACGCTCAACGAGGCATGGTTCCGTCCATCGAGCAAGAGAGCACGAACCGCCGGTGGCAGACGATCGTCGTCCTGCGCCATCCACAGGAACGTGTGGGCGTCGACCAGGACCCTCACTCGTACTCGAATCCCGGGAAGATCTGCCACGGCAGTGGGTCGTCGAAGTCGTCCGACGTCCAGATCTTGCCCTTGTCGATACCCAAGGGCCGCTGCCTCGGCGTGTCGTCGATCGGAACGAGCCTGGCGACCGGCTTGCCGGCCCGAGCGATCACGATCTCCTGACCTCGCTCGACCCGTTCGAGCAGCCTGGAGAGATGTGTCTTGGCCTCATGCACGTTCACCGTGTCGAGGTGCGCGATCTCTTCTGCCGACGCGATGACCGAGATTAGCTCAGTTCATCTAGCTAAGTCAAGGCACTCGGCCGAATCACCCGAGAAGGCCGCTGCGCACCTCGCGAGTGGCCTTGCCTCTCGGATGGCAGCGACCGTGATCTCGATCGCAGTCAGCATCACGGAGGGCTCGTCGCGATGGATCCAGTGCCCGGAGCCTTCGGCACGGACATGGATGACGTCGTCGCCGAGCGCGGCGAGCTTCACCTGGTGCCTGGCGAAGATCGGTGCGGCCCACGTCGGAACGCCTTCCTCGTCGTAGGTGGCTTGTGAGACGACGATCGTCGGCGCGTCGCCGAATGGGGCTGCGTCGAGCACCTCGCGCTCGGTCCCCTGGATGTCGATCCGTTGCCCGCCGTCGATCCACGGGCTGTCGTCCCACTTCGGCCACAGATCGATCTCCCACGGCGTCGAGACGTCCTCGAAGACGAAGCCTGCGACATCCTCCGGATAGCGGTCGGCGTAGACGCGGGCGATCAGGCCTGCATACGAGTGCGGCACGAGGACGAGGGGCGGTGCGATGCCCACTTCCCGGAGCAGCTTGTGCAGCTCCTCGGCCTGGGTCGCTGCTGTGGGCGACTTCCCATCGGGCCTCGGATCGCTGCTACCCGTGCCGGCCCGGTCGTAGGTGCAGACGCGCGTGCCGATCGGATCGAGCAGCGGAAGGAAGTCGAACCACTCACTCGAGCCGGCGGTGTCGAGCCCGGCGTCGAGGATCACGGTCGGCGAGCCCTGGCCTCGACACTGCCACGAGAGCTCGTACCCGCCGACATCGGCCCGCCCGTTCTGCGGCTGCGACATGGGCACCGTTGGGTCGTCGTCGGTGCACGCACCGCCGAGCAGGACGATCGCGACCACAACGACCCTTCGACGGTTCAGCGTTGCAGCGACCTCCCTTGGGACGGCTTACCCGACGAGCGTTCGGCTGCCTCGCTTCTGGAGCTGGTCCGCGATGATGTTGCGCTGCACCTCGCTCGTGCCTTCCCAGATGCGATCGACGCGCAGCTCCCGCCAGAACCGCTCGGCGACGTTCTCGCGCATGTACCCCCGGCCTCCGAAGATCTGCACGGAACGGTCCGCGACGCGCCCGGCCATCTCGCTCGCGTAGAGCTTCGCCATCGAGCATTGGCCGTGCTGGATCTTCACGTCGACGCCGGCGTCGATGTTCTCGGCGAGCCGGTAGGTCATGAGCCGCGCGGCCCAGAGCTCGGTGAGCGAGTCGGCGAGCATGTGCGAGATCGCCTGGTTCTCGACGATAGGTCGGCCGAACTGCACACGTTCCTGCGCGAACCTCGTCGCTTCGTCGATCAGACGTTCGGCCGCCCCGCAGCATCGCGCGGCGATCATGAGACGCTCGTAGCGGAACCACTCGTACGTGAACGCCATGCCGTCGCCCTCGTCGCCGACCAGGTTCGCGGCCGGCACTCGCACATCGTCGAACGCCACCACGGCATGCGTATCGGGGTACGTGTGGGTGTACGCCGGCTCGCGCACGAGTCGCACGCCGGGCGTGTCCTTGTCGACGAAGAACATCGCGTGGGCGCCCTCGTTCGGCCCTCCGACGATCTTCGCCTGGAAGAAGCAGTAGCTGGCGTTGTTGTACGAGGTCACGTGCATCTTCTCGCCCGCGAGCACGTACTCGTCGCCGTCGCGACGGGCGGTGGCCTCGATCGCATCGACGTCGCTGCCGGCGCCCGCCTCGGTGATCGCGTAGCACTCGTGCAGCTCCCCCCGGATCGAGGGCAGGATCCACGTTCGCATCTGGTGCTCGCTCACCACCGCGGGCGCCCATGCTGGCGGTGTGTGCACGCACCAACCGAGTGCGTTGGTGACGCGCCCGATCTGCTCGCTCACGAGTACCTGCTGCAGCGTCGTCATGCCGGTGCCGCCAAGCTCGGTCGGCATGTTCATCGCGAACAGACCGAGCTCGACCGCCCGGTCGTGGTGCCCGTGGCGTGCATCGTCGGGGATGCGGCCGCCGTTGGCCTCGGCGTGCTCTTCCCAGGGGATCAGCTCGTCGTCGACGAACGAGCGCGCGCGCTGCTGGATCGCCCGGTCCTCATCGGAAAGCGGGTAGGTCGTCATGGCGCGGAAGTCTAGGCCAGCCCCAGTCTCGGCCGTGAACGGAGAACCGTCGACGAGGAAGAGGTCGTGACCCGTTCCGGTGGAAGTTCGATCACCGAGCGTCGATGTGGCCGGTCGAGACCTGCAACGCTTCACCGATCAGCGCCGTGCGATCGAACTCCTCGGGCATGTACGCCTGTTGGTGTCCGGCCACGATCGTGACGTCGAGGCGCGGGCAGGTGTAGGCCGCGGTCCCCCACCATCCGCCGTGGCCCCACCATTCCTCGCCGGCGATCTCCACGTGGAAGAGGTACATCGCATGATCACGTGGATCCTGGTCGATCTCCATCTCCCCAGCAGCGCGCACGCCGTCGAGCCTGGTCGTCATCGTCGCGAGCGTCTCGGGCCGGTCGAAGATCTCGCCGCGCAGCAGCGCTCGGAAGAAGCGCGCGAGGTCGCGGCAGGTCGAGACGAGCCCACCCCCGCCCCACAGATCGACCGACGGATCGATGGTCGCGATATCGACGTCCCGCTCGTACTGATGTGACCACGGCGGCGCGCCTGGAGGCTCGGCGTCGACCGATTCCAGGTAGGTCTGACGGAGACCGAGACGGCCGAAGCCGACGAGCCCCGCGATCGCCTCGCCCATGCCGAGCCCGGTCGCCTGTTCGAGCAGCTCCCCGACGAGGCAGGCGTTCGTGTCCGAGTAGCCGTACACCTCACCTGGCGCGCCGTAGGGCTTCCCGTGGTCGATCGCGAATCGCACCTGCTCGAGGCGGGTCCAGCGGTGCGAGGGGTCCGCCGCGATCGCTTGATCGAAGCCGTCGGTGATCGACGCGTCGTACGCCGAGGCGGCGAAGTCGTAGATGCCGCTCGTGTGGGTCAGCAGGTGCCTCAGCGTGATGGCGCTCGTGTCGTAGCCGCCGGAGCGCAGGACCTCGAGGTACTCGTGAGCGAGCAGCCGATCGAGCACCGCGTCGAGCTGCAGCGCCCCGAGTTCGACGAGCCGCAATGCGCTCACCGCAACGAACGGCTTCGTCACGCTCGCGATGCGGAAACGCGAACCGGGCTCGAGCGGCACGCCGGTGATCCGATCGGCCACGCCGGCGGCCACCTCGACATCGATCCCCGAGTCGGGGGCCAGCACATGCAGGATCCGCCCAGGCATGGCCGGCCACGCGTCGACGTCGCGATCGACGAGCGACTGCAACGCTGGCTCGAGCTCACTCACGGGAACGACGGCACCTAGCGCGTCACGCCCGGCCACGGACGCACACGCTCGAGCGCCGCTCCGATGCGGAACGCGCTCACATCGTCGAACGTCCGCGCCACGATCTGCACGCCGGTCGGCACCCCGTTCGACGCCACGCCGCTCGGCACAGCGAGCACCGGACACGGCGACAGCACGTTGAACGGGGTCGTCATGTACGCCGTGAACTGCAGGTCGTTCGGCCCGCCCCCGTCGAAGAGGGTTCCGAGGTAGCTGTCGCCCGCCGTGATGCCGGTGACGGCCCACGTCGGGCAGACGATCGCGCGGTAGCGCTGCAGCAGTTTCCCGACCGGTTCCCACATCGCCTGCTCGCCTTCGAGACCCGCGAGGAAGGATCGCGGCTCCGACATGTACATGCGGGCTTCCTCGGCCCAGGCGTGGGCGTAGTCGTTCAAGAGTTCGCCGTGCTCGTCCACCGCCGCCGAGATCTCGGCGCCGAAGATCGCCGCGAAATGCCGCCGGGCGGTCGCGAGCACCTGCTCGAACTCCCAGGGGATCGCGACCTCCTCGACGATCGCGCCGGCCTGCTCGAGGGCCGCGGCCGCCGCACGCGTGTTCGCCTCGACCTCGGGATCGACCTTCCAGCAGCCGAGGTCCACCGACAGGCCGATACGCCAGCCTTCGATGCCTTTCAGCACCGAGGGGATGCGCACCTTCGGCCGCAACGAGGTGACGTCGGCGGGGTGGGGGCCGGCGAGCACGTTCTCGAAGAGCGCGCAATCGGCAACCGTGCGCGCGAGCGGTCCGTCGTGGCAGTACCGGTCGAGGTTGAACGGCGCTCCGGTGGGGACCCGTCCGTGGGGCGGCTTGAACCCCACCACGCCGTTGATCGAGGCCGGGATGCGGATCGAGCCTCCGATGTCGGAGCCGCTCGCAAGCAGCGACGTGCCGCTCGCGAGCGACGCTCCCGAGCCACCGCTCGATCCACCGACCGCGAACGCCGGGTTCCACGGGTTGCGCGTCACACCCCAGAGCTTCGAGTGTGTGTACCCGACGCAGCTGAACTCCGGGGTCGTGGCGCGGGCATGCACGACCGCACCGGCCTTCAGGATGCGCTCGGCGATCGGCGCGGTCTCGGTCGCGACCTCGTCGATCGCGTGCGACCCGTACCGCATGCGGAACCCGTCGACGGGCACTTCTTCCTTGAGAGCGACGGGAAGGCCTTCGAGCGCGCGGATGCGCTCTCCGGCGGCGTATCGGTCCGCGCTCGCCGCGGCGGCGAGCCGAGCCTCGTCACGACGGCGCTCGCAGAGCGCGTTCACGACCGGCTCGACCTCGTCGGCCCGCCGCTCGACGCTCTCGAGCAGCTCGAGCGGCGACAGGTCACGGGCGCGCATCGCCACCAGAGCGTCGGCCGCCGTCATCTCCCACGGCTCACTCATGCCGGGCACCGTACCGGAGCCAGCGTCGCCGAGCGAACCGTTGGAAGATGGTTCGACGACGCCCATGATGGGAAGGGACGATGTCGACATGAAGCTGCGACGCAGACGAAGCGCGAACGTGGAAGACCGCCGCGGCATGGGCTCCGGCGGCGGCATGAGCTTCCCGGGGCTCGGCGGAGGGGGTGGAGGCGGCCTCCCGATCCCGATGGGCAAGGGCGGAGGCCTCGGGCTCATCGTGGTGCTGATCGTGCTCGCCGTCTGCGCCGGGCCCCAGATCTTCGGCGACGAAGGGAGTGGAGGGCTCGGAGACGTGCTCGGCGGCGACGTCTTCTCGGGTCTGAACGAGGCAGAGCAGGGCGACACCACGACCCCGCTCGACCCCGACGACAAGCTCTTCGGCTTCGTGAACGCCGTCGTCGACGACGTGAACGCGACGTGGACCGAGATCTTCGCCGAGTCCGACCGGCGTTACGACGGAAGCGACCACCGTGGTCTTCGACGGAAGCACGCAGACCGCCTGCGGTCAGGGAAGCGCCGCTACCGGTCCCTTCTACTGCCCCGCCGACAGCAAGATCTACATCGACCTGTCGTTCTTCCGGGAGCTGCGCACGCAGTTCGGGGCGCCCGGCGACTTCGCGCAGGCGTACGTGATCGCGCACGAGTACGGCCATCACGTGCAGAACCTGCTCGGCATCAACGCCGAGGTGCAGCGCATGTCGCAGCAGGATCCGGGCCGCGCGAACGATCTCTCGATCCGGCTCGAGCTGCAGGCCGATTGCCTGGCCGGCGTCTGGGGTCATGTCGCGTTCGCCGACGAGGAGCTCTCACCCGGCGACCTGCAGGAGGGTCTCGGTGCCGCGGAGTCGGTCGGCGACGACCGCATCCAGGAGACGACGACCGGCCGCATCGACCCGGAGAGCTGGACCCACGGCTCGTCGGAGCAGCGCGCGAAGTGGTTCCAGGTCGGCTTCGACTCGGGCGACCCGAAGGACTGCGACACGTTCCAGGCCGACCCCCTCTAGCGACGGGCCTCGTCACGAGATGAACTCGAGTCGGTCGCGGTGCGCCTCGATCGCTGCGACCGTGTCGGCGTCGAGCGTGTGGTCGCGCTCCGGCTCCTCGACCTCGAGCCGCTCGCCGTAGAGCTCGCCCGACAGGTAGCGCTGACCCGTATCACAGATCGCGGTCACGACACGCCGGAGCTCGGGATGATGCTCGATCACCTTGTGCACGGCTGCGACGTTGATGCCCGACGAGGGGCCGCAGAGCAGGCCTTCCTCACGGGCGAGCCGCCGGGCGGTCACGAGCGCCTCGTCGGTCGAGACGGTGACGATGCCGTCCATCGCCGAGAGGTCGAGGTTCGCCGGCACGATGCCGTCGGCGATGCCCGGCACGCCGTGCGTGCCCCACATGTGGTCGGTGATGAGCGGACACTCGGCCGGCTCGACCGCGAACGCGAGCAGCGACGGGTTGCGCTCCTTGAGCGCATGCGCGACCCCGCTGATCCATCCGCCCGTGCCCTGCGCGCCGACCACCGCGTCGACACGGCCCCCGCTCTGCTCCCAGATCTCCTCGCCACTCACCCGCTGCGCGTCGGGGTTGTCGGGATTCTCGAACTCCCCCGGGAAGAAGTAGCGGTCGGGATCGTCGGCCACGATCTCACGCATGCGTTCGATCGCGAGATCGATATCGGTGCCCGCCCCCGGCGTGAGCACGAGGTCGGCACCGTAGGCGCGGATCATCGTCTTGCGCTCGTTGCTCATGCCCTCGGGCATCACGATCGTGCACCGGTACCCCTTGATCGCAGCGACGGCGGAACACGCGATGCCGGCGTTTCCCGTCGTGCACTCGATGATCGTCATGCCGGGCTTGAGGTCGCCGCGCTCCTCGGCCTTGGTGAGCATCGCCGCGTAGATCCGGTCCTTCACCGATCCCGTCGGGCCGTACCACTCGACCTTCGCGAGCACGTCGATCCCCGGCGGCGCGACGCGCTGAAGCCGCACGAGGGGGGTCCGTCCGATGGCGTCGAGCAGGGTCGGGATCTCTGCTCGCTGCGTAGCCCAATCGATCGGTCCGTCGCTCATACCGCCCGCGCTCCCCGGTCGACGTAGCCGAGCCGTCTCGAGATCGCGAGTGCCGAGTCCGCCGCGAACCGTCCGAACCGTGGAAGGTCGACCGCCCGCATACGGAAGGCCGGCCCGGAGACGCTGAGCGCGGCGACGAGGTCGCCGCCGAGCCCGCGCACCGGCGCCGCGACGGCGTTCAGGCCTTCCTCGAGCTCTTCCATCGTCTGGGAGTACCCGCGAGCGCGGATCTCCGAGAGCTGCGCGCGCAGCTTGCGCACGTCGGTGATCGTGCGCGGCGTGAGCCGAGGAAGCGGTGCGCGCAGCAGGCGATCGCGCTCGGCCTCGGTGGCGAACGCCAGCAGCACCTTGCCGTTCGACGTGCAGTGCAGCGGTGTGCGCTGTCCGACCCAGCTCACGCTCACGATCGAGCGCGTTCCGGTGACCTGGTCGACGTAGACGACCGACTCGCCCGAGAGCACGCCGAGGTTCACCGTCTCGCGCGTGCGCTCGGCGAGCGCGTCGAGGATCGGACGTGCCGCGCGGACGAGGTCGTTGCCGCCGACGGCTGCCCCGGCGAGCGAGATCAGACCGAAGCCGAGCCGGAACTTCTCGCTGATCGGATCACGCTCCACGAAGCCACGCTCGGCGAGCGTCGTCATCAGCCGGGACGCGGTCGCCTTGTGCACGTCGAGCTTGCGGCTGAGCTCGGTGACGCCGAGGGCTCCGTGCTCGCTGATCAGCTCGAGCGCCCGGATCGCCCGGCGCACCGACTGGAGGTTCCCGCCACTCTCGTTGTCGTTTCGCATGTCGCAACGCCTCGGTTCCGTGCGCAACCGCGAGCGACGCTACGCGGCGCCTCTCCGCCCTGTCAAACGATCGGGGTTCAGGCATCTCGCTCGATCGTGACGGCTCCCTCGCGGGCATAGGCCACGACCTCCTCCAGGCTCATCGCCATGCCTTCGTTCCACTCCGCGTCGATCCACGACTTCGCTCATCGTGGAACGGGCATCGATCCGTGGATCGCGTTGGTCGACGAACTCCGGAGGAGGCCGGCCGCCCGACGCATCCTTGAGCGCTTGCGACGCGCCGCGGAGCCGAACCGCCCGAGCATGGTGCCCGCGGCCGCTCTCCTCGGCGGCGAGGTTGTCGAGTGAGATGGCGGCCCCGGTGCGATAGCCGAACGACGCCACGGTCTCCAACACTTCGAGGATGCTCGACCGCGCGGTGTCGAGATCTCCCAAGTCCAACGCGGCTCGCCCCAGCTCGTGCAGCGAGTCGGTCATCCCGAACCAATCGCCGAGCGCTCGGTGCCGGGACACGCTTCCCTGCGAGAGAGCGAGCGCCCGCGGAAGATCGCCCTCGAGACGCGCGATGAGCGACAGCGCCCACATCGCGTCCGCCTCTCCGCGCCGGTCACCGAGCTGGCCGAAGAGCGCCCGGCTCCGCTCGAACATGGTGCTCGCGGTGTCGTGATCCTGCTCCAGGCCGAAGGCGAACGCCAGGTTGTACGTGCCATCGGCGACGCCCGCGTCGTCGCCCAGCTCCGAGCAGATCGCGAGCGCCTCCTCGTAGGCACCGCGCACGGTCAGCACATCGTTCTGCCAGTAGGCGATGCCGCCCAGCGCCGTCAGACCTCGGGCCCTCGCAAGGGAACGATCCGATGCGGAGGGGAGCGCGAGAGCGGCGCTCACCCAATGCCTTCCCTCAGACAGGTACCCGCCGAGGTGCCACAGGCGCCACATGGCTCCGACCATCCGGAGCGCGAGGTCACCCTCGTCGTTCGCGAGCGCCCAGCCGAGTGCGGTGCGGAGATTGTCGTGCTCGATCTCGAGGGTCTGCAGCCACTGCACGACCTCGGGGCCCCGGAAGTGGCGCTCTGCCTCCTCGGCGAGCTCCAGGAACCAGCTTGCGTGACGACACTGGGCCGCCATCCGGTCGTCTTCCTCCTCGAGTCGCTCGGCGCCGAACTCCCGAACGGTCTGCAGCATGTCGAACCGCGCGTCGGCCTCCCCGGTCACCGCCCGGACGAGGCTGACGTCGACCAGCGTCGCGAGGCTCTCGAGCATGTCCAGCCCGGCATCGCCGTCGGGATCACACACCGCGGTGGCCGCTTCCAGCGTCGCCCCGCCGGCCAGACAGGCCAGCCTGCGGAACACGAGCCGCTCGGGCTCGGACAGCAGCTCGTAGCTCCATGAGATCGCATCGCGGAGGGTGCGCTGGCGGGCCGGAAGATCCTGCGGACCGCGGATCAGCAGCGGCAACCGGCGTTCCATGAGTTGCAGCATCGCCTTCGGGCCGAGGAGCGCGACCCTCGATGCTGCGAGCTCGATCGCCAATGGCAATCCATCCACGCGAGCACAGATCGCGACGACGTCGGCGACGTTGTCGTGGGTGAGGGCGAACTCCGGAGCGACGGCGGACGCGCGGTCCGCGAAGAGCGTCACGGCTTCGTTCCGGGAGAGGTCGTCGAGCGGGCCAGGCGACCCTGTCTCGGGGACCGGCAGCGGCTTCACGGAAAGGGTCTGCTCTCCCCTCAGACGAAGCACCGCACGGCTGGTCACGATGATCTTCGAGCGCCGGGACACGGCGAGCAGGCGGGCGACATCGTCGGCGGCGTCGAGCACCTGCTCGAAGTTGTCGAGCACGAGCAGGAGATGTCGTTGCGACAGGTGGTTCTCGAGCACCTCCTGCACGGGGCGCTCCCACCCTTCCTCGCGGAGCCCGAGCGAGGCAGCGACGGTCGGGACCACGAGACCACCATCGGAGACCTGCGACAGGTCGACGAAGAAGACGCCGTCGGGGAACTCGGGCGCGACCTGCGCGGCCACATGGACGGCGAGCCTCGTCTTCCCGGTGCCACCGGGTCCGGTCAGCGTGAGCAGACGATTCGCCGCCAGGAGCCGCCTGACCATGGCGATCTCCGCGCGGCGGCCGACGAACGATGTGAGCTGCTCGGGCAGATCGATGGGGGCTTCGAGGGTCCGGATCGGCGGGAACTCCGATGGAAGCCCCGCGATCACGAGATCGAACAGATGCTCGGGGTGGGCCAGATCCTTGAGCCGATGCATGCCGAGGCTCCGTACGGTCACACCCTCCGGCAGGTCATGCTCGACCATGCCACGCACGGCATCGGAGATCACGACCTGGCCTCCCCAGCCGGTGGCGGCGATGCGGGCCGCGCGGTTGACGTCGAGCCCGAGATAGTCGTCGCCCCCGAGGACCCCTTCACCGACGTGCACGCCTATCCGGACCTTCACCGCTCGCTCTTGGGGCCAACCGTGCTCGGCGAAGGATCGCTGGGCATGCACGGCGGCTCTGACGGCGCCGCCCGGCGTCCGGAAGACCGCGAAGAACGAGTCCCCCTCGGTGCGGACCTCCACCCCGTCGCCGTGCGCGATGGCCGCACGCAGGATCATGGCGTGGTCGTCCTGAAGCACCCGGAATCCCTCACCGAGCTCCTCCAGGAGCCTCGTCGACCCTTCGATGTCGGTGAACAGGAACGTGACGGTCCCGGTGGGAAGCTCTCGCATCGTCTCCCCCTTTCCGCTTCCCGATCGTCTCGGCCTCGAGCGAGTTCGCCCGACCATATCCGAGTCGTGGAGCGCGCATCGTGCGACCCCACGACCCGCCGTCAGATGGGAGCCGGACAGCCCATGATTCGAACCCATACGCTGTGCGGCGATGGGCGAGCGCTACTGGCGTGCCGCGGATCCCAAGGCTTCCTACGACGTCGTCATCGTGGGCGCCGGCGGGCATGGGCTTGCCACCGCCTACTACCTCGCCGCGAACCACGGCATCACCGACGTGTGCGTGGTCGAGAAGGGGTGGCTCGGCGGGGGCAACATGGCGCGCAACACCACGATCATCCGCTCGAACTACCTGTGGGACGAGTCGGCCGCGATCTACGAGCATTCCCTCAAGCTCTGGGAAGGGCTCGAAGAGACACTGAGCTTCGACATGCAGTTCAGTCAGCGCGGCGTGCTGAACCTTGCCCACGACCTCGGTGACGTTCGGGCGAGCATGCGCCGGGTCGAGGCGAACAGGCTGAACGGCGTCGACGCCGAGTGGCTCGACGCCGCCGGCGTCAAGGAGTTCTGCCCGCTCGTGAACACCTCGCCCGATGTGCGGTACCCCGTGCTCGGGGCCACGCTGCAGCGCCGCGGCGGTGTGGCCCGTCACGACAAGGTCGCCTGGGGATACGCGCGCGGCGCCGACCGGCTCGGGGTCGACATCGTCGAGCACGCGGAGGTGAACGGCTTCCTACGGGGCGACGGCGGACGGGTCGAGGGCGTGGAGACGACGCGCGGCACGATCCGGGCTCAGAAGGTGGCGCTCGCCGCGGCCGGGCATACGAGCGTGCTGGCGTCGATGGTGGGACTGCGCCTTCCCGTGCAATCGCATCCGCTGCAGGCGCTCGTGAGCGCGCTCTACGAACCGGTGCTCGACTGTGTGGTCATGTCGAACGCCGTGCACGTCTACGTGTAGCCAGGCCGACAAGGGGGAGCTCGTGATGGGCGCCGGCATCGACGCGTACAACGGGTATGGCCAGCGAGGTTCGTTCCACGTGATCGAGCACCAGATGGCGGCGGCCCTCGAGCTCTTCCCGATGTTCGCGCACGCATCGGTGCTGCGCACCTGGGGCGGCATCGTCGATGTGTGTCCCGACGCGTCTCCGATCGTCGATCGCGCGCCCATCGACGGGCTGTTCATCAACTGCGGATGGGGAACCGGCGGCTTCAAGGGCACGCCGGGCTCAGGCTGGATCTACGCCGAGACGATCGCCGACGGCGAGCCCGGCCGGCTCGGCGCGCCGTTCTCGCTCGACAGATTCACGACCGGCGCGCTGATCGACGAGCACGGCGCCGCTGCGGTCGCGCATTGAACGAGCCATGGGCATCCGGGCCTCGACCGTTCGCAGGTTCGCCCTCTCGCTTCCCGATGCCGAGGAGCGGGAGACATGGGAGACGGCCACGTTCCGCGTGCGGGGCAAGATCTTCATGATGTTCAGCGAGCGTGAGCGGCACGCGTGGATCAAGTCGGTGCACGACGAACAGCGGGCGCTCGTCGCGATGGATGCCGATGCGTGGTTCGCTCCCCCCTACGTCGGTCCGAGCGGATGGGTCGGCGCGGTGCTGTCGAAGGCCGACGGCGACGAGGTGCGCGAGCTGATCGTGGAAGCCTGGCGCCTGACCGCTCCGAAGCGACTGGTCGCGTCGTTCGACGACGGAGAGGCGTGATCGCATGCTGCTGATCCCCTGCCCGTGGTGCGGCCCTCGCGACGAGGTGGAGTTCCGATACGGCGGCCAGGCGCACCTCGCCTACCCGTCCGACCCCGAGTCGCTCTCCGACGAGCGATGGGCCGACTACCTGTTCATGCGCGACAACCCCCGTGGGTGGTGGTCCGAGCGCTGGATGCACGCCGCCGGCTGCCGCCGCTGGTTCAACCTCACCCGCAACACCGCCACCAACGAGATCGGCGCGTCGTACGCGGTCGGCGACGAGCCGCCGGAAGGTCCGGCGCCGTGAGCGGGCGCAGGCTCGCGCCACCGGCGGGGCACGGCATCGACCGCTCCCGGCCAGCTCCCGTTCACGTTCGACGGCCGGCCCTACGAGGGGTTCGCGGGCGACACCCTGGCGAGCGCGCTGCTCGCGAACGGGCTCGACGTGGTCGCGCGCTCGCCCCTGCAAGGCCGGCCTCGAGGGGTGTTCTCCGCCGGCGTCGAGGAGCCGAACGCGTTCGTCGAGCTCTCGGCACCGGTCGGCGCGAACCGATCGTGCCGGCGACGACGGTGCCGCTCGTCGAGGGGCTCGTCGCCGCGCCACGGGCGGGCGTCGGGCGGCTTCCCGCCGGACGACGCCGGGGCTCCCGCGGCACGACACCGTCACGTCCACGTCGAGACGCTCGTGGTCGGCGCCGGAGTCACGGGCCTGCGGGCGGCGCTCGAGGCCGCCCGCGCGGGTGATCGCGTGATGCTCGTCGACGAGCGCTCGTGGGCGGGCGGTACCGCGTCGAGCGACGAGACGGTCGACGGCGAGCCGGCCCTCGCGTGGATCGCCACCACCGCCGGCGCCCTCGCGAGCGCGTCGGAGGTCTCGGTGCTCGGCGACGCCACCGCGCTCGGCGTCTACGACGACGGATACGTGGTGGTGTACGAACGCTCGAGGCCCGTCGAGGTCGTGCACCACGTGCGGGCGAGTGCGCGTCGTGCTCGCGACCGGCGCGCACGAGCGGCCGATCGCATTCGCCCGGAACGACCTTCCCGGCGTGATGCTCGCGTCGGCCGCCCGACTCTACGCCGAGCGATTCGGCGTCCTGGTGGGCGAGCGAGCGGTGGTCTTCAGCACGAACCACGCGGGCCACGAGACGGCGACGGCGCTCGCTCGAGCCGGGCTCGAGGTCGTGGCGATCGTCGACCCGGGCGAGGGCGGCGGCGCGACCGACGCAGCCCGGGCCGCAGGCATCGAGGTGCGCACCCAGAGCGCGGTCTCGGCCGCCGACGGCGACGGTCGCGTGCAGATGGTCACGATCGCAGGACCCGGCGGCGCGACCGAGACCGTCGACGCCGACCTCGTGCTGGTCTCGGGTGGTTGGAACCCCACGGCGCAGCTCTGGCGCGGCATCGGTGGAGGGATGCGGTGGCACGACGACCTCGCGACCTTCGTTCCCGATGGACACGGGCCGCCGTGGCTCACGGTGGCCGGCGCCGCGGCGGGTGAGGTTCCGACGAGCGCGGCCTACTGGTCCACACCGGCCGACGATCTCTCGGAACACTTCGTCGACCTGCAGCGCGACTCGACGGTCGCCGACGTGCTCGACGCCGTCGGGCACGACCTGCGCTCGACCGAGCACGTGAAGCGCGCCACCTACATCGGCACCGCGATCGACCAGGGCCGCACGAGCGGCGCGCTCACCGCGGCGCTCGTGAACCAGGCGTGGGGCGAGGGGCCGGGCGCGCAGGGCCCGACGAACGCTCGGCCCCCGTACACCCCCGTTCCCTACTCGGTGCTGGCCGGGGTCGATCGCGGACCGGCGCTGCTCGATCCGATCCGCACGACGCCGATGCACGCGCATCACGTCGAGCGAGGCGCGGTGTTCGAGAACGTCGGCCAGTGGAAGCGCCCGTGGTACTTCCCGATCGAGGCCGAGTCGATCGACGACGCGGTCGAGCGAGAGTGCATCGCCGTGCGGCGTGCCGCCGGGGTCATGGACGCTTCCACGCTCGGCAAGATCGAGCTCGTCGGCCCTGACACGGCGACCTTCCTCGACCGGCTCTACACGAACCGCATGTCGACCCTCGCTGTGGGCTCGATCCGATACGGGCTCATGCTCGGGCTCGACGGCATGGTCTTCGACGACGGCGTCGCGATGCGCCTGGCCGAGGACCGATTCCTCGTCACGACGACCACCGGCGGGGCCGCGAAGGTCATGGACCACGTCGAGGAGTGGCTGCAGACCGAGTGGCCGGAGCTCCGCGTGTACGCAACGAGCGTGACCGAGCAGTGGGCGACGATCGCGGTGAACGGTCCGAAGGCGCGCGAGGTGCTCACTGCCGCCGACACCGACATCGCGCTCGGCCCCGAGGTGTTCCCGTTCATGACCTGGCGCGAGGGTGAGGTCGCCGGCATGCCGGCGCGCGTCGCGCGCGTGAGCTTCAGCGGTGAGCTCGCCTACGAGATCAACGTCGCCGGATACCTGGGCGCCCCGATGTGGGAAGCCGTGCTCGCCGCCGGCGCGCCGCTCGGCCTCACGCCGTACGGCACGGAGGCGATGCACGTGCTGCGCGCGGAGAAGGGGTTCGTCATCGTCGGCCAGGACACCGACGGCACCGTCACCCCGCACGATCTGGGCATGTCGTGGATCGTGCGCACGGACGACTCCGACTTCATCGGCAAGCGCTCTCTGCGCAGACCAGACATCGTGCGCGCCGGTCGCAAGCAGCTCGTCGGCCTGGTGCCGGTCGACCCCGGCCGCTGGCTCCCCGAGGGCTCGCAGGTCGTGTCTCCCGAGCATGCCGACGCCGCGCCGCCCGTGCCGATGCTCGGCCACGTCACGTCGAGCTACCGGAGCGCCGTGCTCGACCGAACGTTCGCGCTCGCCATGGTCGCCGGAGGCCGTGAGCGCATCGGCGGGCACGTCGTCGCACCCACCCTCGAAGGTCCGATCGAGGCCGAGGTGACCGCTCCCGTCTTCTATGACTCGGAAGGAGCGCGACGTGACGGCTGAGTCGTCGGCGCGCGATGCACTCGCCGCGCGGGGCGACGAGCTCGCGTCGGTGGCCGAGCGAACCGGCGGTCAGGTCACGCTCGAGCATGTGCCGTTCCTCGCGCAGGTCTCGGTCCGGCTCGATGCGTCGCTCGCCGAGCGTGCGCCGTACGCGCTTCCCCTCGACCCCAACACCGCATGGGAAGCCGGTCCTCGCGCCGCCCTGTGGCTCGGACCGGACGAGTGGCTCGTGCTCGGCCCGGCGCATGCGGCGCCCGAGATCGTCGCCGAGCTCGACGGAGCGCTCGACGGGGAGCACCGCTCGATCGTCGACGTCAGCGCGAACCGGACCGCGATCGAGCTCGGAGGGCTCGGCCGGCACGAGCTACTCGCGAGCGGATGCTCGCTCGACCTGCACCCGCGCTCGTGGCACGCGGGCATGTGCGCGCAGACGCTCTTCGCGCGGACCCAGGTGATCCTGCACGAGCGCGACGAGACGACGAGGGTGCTCGTGCGCCCCTCGTTCGCCGGCTACCTCGTCGACCGCCTGCTCGCCGGGCTCTCGACGTGACCGCGCAGACAGCCGATACCGGAATCGGTATCCAACGACGCCCGGGTGCGCCGAAACCCTCCTGATACCGAAATCGATATCAGCACCAGCCGTCGAGTTCCCGGCTAGTCTTGGCAAGACTAGCGGTGGGTGCCGGCGCTCGCGGCATCGGGCACCATGCGGTCGGTGCGGAAGCGGTCGGGCGCGAACGGAGCGATCAACGGATCGACCCTTCCCGTCGCGAGCATCGAGGCCATCGTCTTGCCGAAGATCGGCGCTCCTTTGAACCCCCACGTTCCCATGCCCGACATCAGGAAGAAGTTCCGAACCTCCGACTCCCCGAGCAACGGTGACGAGTCGGGCGTCATGTCGCACAGGCCGGTCCACTGACGCATGAGCCTGGCCTTCGCCATGAACGGCAGCAGCTGGATCGTGCGCTTCGCGGCTTCCGCCGCGAACTCGAACGTCGAGCGCGTCGAGTACGTGGTGTACGGAAGCGTCTCCGCCCCGACGACGAGCTCGCCCCGCGCGGTCTGCTGCGTGTAGACGTAGAGATCCATCGACGACACCAGGCCCCAGAGCACCGGCCGGTAGGCCTCGGTCACGAACGCCTGCAGCGCCATCGTCTCGATCGGAAGCCGCACGCCCGCCATGCGCGCGAGCTCGCTCGACCATCCGGCGACGGCGCTCACGACGCGACCCGCCTGCACCGCTCCCCGGGTCGGTGACGACGCCCCGGCAGACCCCGTCGACGACGTCGACGCCGACGACCTCGACGCCTTGGTGCACGTCGACCCCGCGACGGTTCGCCGCGCTCGCGTACCCCCAGACCACCGAGTCGTGGCGGGCGAACGCGCCGGGCGGGTGGTAGCTCGCGCCGATCACGGGCAGCTCGCCCCCGGCCGTGAGATCGACGAGCGGACAGACCTCGAGCACGCGATCGGGCGTGAGCATCTCGGTCTCGACGCCGTACCGCCGATGCAGCGAGACCTTCTCGCGCTCGACCTGCAGCGTGTCGATCGAGTGGCAGAGATCGAGATTGCCTTGCGTGCTGAAGAGCACGTTGAAGTCGAGCTCCTGGCTGAGCGTGCGATACATGTCGAGGCTCGCCGCGTACAGCGGCACGGTCTCGGGCGTGTTGTACGTGGCCCGTAGCACCTGGGTGTTGCGGCCGCTGCCGCCGCTTCCGATGTAGGAACGCTCGAGCACCGCCACGTCGGTGATGCCGTGGTACTCGGCGAGATGGAACGCCAACGAGAGACCGTTGACGCCTCCTCCGACGATCACGACGTCGTAGCGAGGCTTCAGCTCACGCCGGGCGATGAACTCGCGATGCCTCAGCAGCCCGGTCATGGGGCGAGCAGCTCCGCGGCGTCGACACGGATGCGCTGCTCGACGTGCGCGCCGAGCATCGCCGGCACGAGCAGGGTGATCGCGCCGGGTCGCACGATCAGCTTGGCGGCTGCGTGCGTCACCTCGCCTTGGATCCACCCTGCCTCGGGAAGCTCGAGCTCGGACACCCGTTCGACGACGTCGCGAACGTCGTCGCCTTCGAGCTCGAACGCCGTCCAGGCATCGGACACGTCCTCGACGATCGCTCCGGGCTCGCCGACCCCGGTGCGCACCGCGTCCGGATCCGCGAGACCGACGAGCAGCAGCTCGCGCGGGGCGATCCGCATGGCCGTGGTGCCCTCGGGCGCCTCGACCCGGTCGCATGCGTCACTCGACGCGAGCACGGTGACGATCGTCGGCGAGATCGACCGCAGCTCAGCCACGCAGCCGCTCGCCGTCGGGGTCGTAGAACGGTGTCGGCACGACGGTCGCGGTGGCGCCGGAGCCGGTGACCAGGTCGCTCGGGAACCGGGCGTCGACCGCTCGGATCCACCCGAGGCCGATCGCCCGGTCGAGCACGATCGACCGTTCCGCCGACGTGATCCGGCCCACGACCTCGCCCGAGGCGACCAACGGTTCCCCTCGCAGATCGGCCGTATCCGCAGGACCGCCGGTGAACTCGAGACCCACGTGCCGTCTCGCGAGCGGAAGGGTGGCCATGCGCTCGAGCGCACGCTTGCCCACGAACCACGGCTTGCTCATGTCGACCGCCCACGACAACCCCAGCTTGGTGGGCGTGTCGTCGGGCATCGTGTCCTGCCCGAGGTAGATGTGCCCCTTCTCGAGGCGCAGCAGCTCGAGCGCGTCGAGACCGTGCGGGCTGAGATCCCACCGGCGGCCCGCCTCGGCGAGCGCGGTCCACAGGTCGACGCCACGACGGCGGGGGTGGTGCAGCTCGAACGCGAGCTCTCCCACGAACCCGGTGCGCATCACCCGGCAGGGCACCCCCGCCACCCTGAGGTCGGCGAACCCCGCGTACGGCACCGCCGACGCGTCGAGGACGTCGTCGCTCAGCTGCTCGAGCAGATCCCGCGCGTGCGGGCCGGCCACGTTGATCGCGCCCCACTGCGCCGTGCGGTCGAGCACGTGCACGTCGAGGGCAGCTCGGTCGACATGATCGCGGAGCCTCGCGTCGGTGCGTGCGGCACCACCCGAGGTCGTGGTCAGGAACCATTCGTGCTCGCCGACACGAGCCACCAAGCCGTCGTCCATCACGTAGCCGGCATCGTCGAGGGCGACGACGTAGCGGGTTCGGCCCGGAGCCAGATCACCCGTGCGGCAGGGGAAGAAGCGCTCGACCAGCTCACCGGCGCCGGCGCCGGCGAGCGTGAACTTCCCGAGGGTGCCCACGTCCATGATGCTCACCCGCTCGCGCACGGCACGGTACTCCTCGCGCCAGTCACCGTAGGTGAACGGACGAAGCCAGCCTCCGGAGCGGTCGAGCCTCGCCCCGGCCGCCACGTGCAGATCGTGCAACGAGGTGCGCTTGTCGACGATCTCGTGCACGCCGGCCGCGAGCGTCTCCAGCGTGACCGGACGAGCCGGAGGGCGAGCGGTGGTACGGGGCGGCGCGGGATGTGGACTCGAGCGGCCGGGCTCGGCTCGGCGCGCTCGCGCACGAAGCACGCCATCGCCCCGCCGCACATGGCTCCCTGACACGGGCCCATCGTCGTGGTGGTGTACCGCTTCAGGATCTCGGCGTTGCGGTAGCCCTCGTTCCACGCCTGCCCGAGGTCGTGCGCCGAGACGTCCTCGCACAGGCAGACCGTGCCCTCATGACCTGAGGCGCCGGCGCGGGCCTCGAGAGCGGCATCGCCGACGCAGGTCACCGGCTCGTGCGGCAGCGCCATCCGCGCGAGCCCGTCGCGCGGTGCGAACCCGAGCGAGAGCACGAGCAGGTCGCACTGGAACCGCTTGGCTCGGCCGTCACGGGCGAGTACCACCGAGCGCAGCGACGAGGCGCCCCGTGCCTCGTGCACGACGCCGTCGACGACGATCTCACCGACCCCTGACGACGGAAGCCGCGCGGCCAACGTGCGCAGGCACCGCCGTCGCGACGATCTCGACCCCGGCGTCGAGCAAGGATCGCACGTGGTCGAGACCTTCCTCGGTGGCGACGGCGACGACCGCTCGCTCTCCGGGACGCACGCGGTGCACGCCGCCGAGCGCCGCCGCGGCGCGACCGAGCATCACGCCCGGCAGATCGTTCCCCGCGAAGACGGCATGCTCCTCGGCGGCGCCGGTGGCCACGACGACGCGCGTGGGATGCACGTGCACGAGCTCGTCGGGCGATGCGATCGGAACGTGAGGACCGTCGTAGACGCCCAGCGCCGTGTGGTCCTCGAGCACGGTCACCGACCCGTGCTCCCGCACCTGCGCTTCGAGCGCACGGATCGCGTCGAGCGTACGCCCGGGCGCGATGCCGGCGCCGATGCGGCCTTCGTCGCAGACGAGCACCGAACCCGCGCCCGACCGAGCCGTCGTCGAGCGCCACCTCCAGCCCGGCGATGCCGGCGCCGACGACCAGCACGTCGGCGTGCAGGTGCCGCACGACCTTCCGCTCGGCGGCCGTGGTCGGGGGCAGTCGAGCCGAGCCCGGTCGCGCGGCGGATCACGCGTTCGGCGACGGTCCACGCGAACCGCGGGCGGATGAAGGTCTTGTAGTAGAAGCCGACCGGCATGAGGCGATGCAGCGAGTCGGTCACGTGGAGCAGGTCGTGTTCGGCATTCGGCCACCCGGCGGAGCGCTCTACCGACATGCCGTCGCGGCACTCGGTGATACACGTTCGCACCGCCGGTTGCCCGTCGACCGTCATCAGACAGTTCGGGCAGTCCCCCGTGCCGCAGTAGAGCCCGCGGCGCCGGTGGTACTTGACCGAGCGCGAGAACGTGCGCACGCCGGCGCGGTACAGCGCCGCGGCCACCGTGTCGCCGTCGCCCGTCGGCACCTCGCGCCCTTCGAAGCGGATCGACGCCATCGCCAGGCGGCCTCAGCCGATCACGTTCGTGCGGGTGTCACGGGTGACCGTGGTCCATGTTCGACACCCCATGACGTGGAACCACCGCTCCCGCTGTGGGCCTTCGGGATTCTCCGCGAGGTAGACGCGGGCGAAGTCGGCATCGGCGTCGGGCGCGTCGGTCTCGCGCCACTCACCCCCGAACGAGAACTCCGTGGACGGTCTCGACCCACAGTGCCCACACGGCACCTCGATCCCCAATGCATGACCCCCGTTCATGTCGGTCGGAAGCGCAGTCTGGCACGGCGCTCATGGGTGAACACCGCTGGAACGTGACCCCAGGTCCGGCGGGATCCGGTGGTGTCCCTACGGGCTGCGAGGCTTGGGCTCGGCGGCAGGTCAGGCGTCGAGCGCGGCCAGCATGCGCTGCTGCCACTCGACGGTCGCGCTCACCTGGTTGAACGTGAACAGGTGCAGCGCCTCGATCCTCGCGCTGGGGTCGGCCATCGCCGGCGCCACGCCTTCGAGCAGGGCGTCGGGACCGAACTTGCCGGGGGTGAGCAGGTGGCCCACCATGCGCTTGTTCTTCTTGAGGTACCGCGCGCTGTCGGCGATGCCGATGCGGGCGCTGATGGTCATGAGCTTCGCGATGTCGGCGACGCCGGGTGTGCCGAGATGCACCGGAAGCGTCACGCCCACGCGACGCATCTCGGCGATCCATCGCACGATGGCAGTCGGGATCGAAGCACATCTGGGTCGCCATGTACGAGGCGAGTCCGTTGTTTCTCGACGAGCACCTCGAGCAGACGCTCGTCGGCGATGTCGGGATGTCCGTCCGGATAGCCCGGTACCCCGATGGTCTCGAAGGGATGATCGAGCTCGTGCATCGCGCGAAGCAACGCGAGCCCGTCGTGCAGCTCGCCGCGGTCCTTGGCGTCGCCGCCGACCACGAACGCTTCCCGGAACCCGGCAGCCCGGCACCGGTCGAGCACCTCGCCCAGATGCGCCCGGTCTCGGATCATGTGCGCCGACAGGTGCGGCACCGCGTCGTGACCGGCCGCGGTCATCTGCTCGGCCAGCTCGATGGTCGACTCGATACCGTGGCTCGGAGACGCCGTGATCGTCACCCGCGCCCCCGGGGGCAACGACGACGCGGCATCGAGCGCGTTCTTCAACGGGATCAGCTCGAACTTGGGCGCGGCGACCAACTCGCGCAACGCGATGCGCTGCTCGTCGGGCAGCGCTTCCGTCTTCCGCTTGCCGATCCTCAACGCCACGTGGGTCACCTTCCTCGACGGCGTGGATCACCGCCGAGCCGTGCGACATGATGCCCCATCGGCAGCTCGCGCCGTGAACCGGAGCGGACCGTGGGTCAGACGTTCGAATCGGGGAAGCTCGCCTTCTTCCGCTCGATCCATTCCCGGAGTTCCTCGTCTCTGGCCTCGTCGATCGGCGGCGCCTCGTAGTCGGCGAGCATGCGCTTCCACACCGCGTTGGCCCGCATCGACGCGTCGAGCGACCCCTCGAGCTCCCACTGCTCGAACGAGTTGTTGTCGGCGATCTCCGACCGGTAGAACGCCGTCTCGAAGTTCGCCAGGGTGTGTGCCGTGCCGAGGAAGTGCTGGCCAGGGCCGTTCTCGACGATCGCGTCGAGCGCCTGGCCGTTGGGCGACAGATCCATGCCCTTCGCGAGCGCGTGCATCTGCCCGCACTGGTCGAGGTCGAGCACGAACTTCTCGTAGCCCATCGCAAGTCCCCCCTCGAGCCAGCCGGCGGCGTGCAGCACGAAGTTGACGCCGGCGAGGATCGTCGGCTGCAGGGTGTTGGCCGACTCGTACGCGGCCTGGGCATCGGCGACCTTGGACGCGGTGAGCGAACCTCCGCTTCGGAACGGAACGCCGAGGCGCCGCGCGCACGCTGCGAGCGCATAGAGCACGAGCGCCGGCTCCGGTGTGCCGAACGTCGGGGCGCCCGATTGCATCGACATCGACGAGGCGAACGAGCCGAAGACGACCGGCGCACCCGGGCGAACGAGCTGCACGTAGGCCATGCCGGCGAGCGCCTCGGCGAGCGTCTGCGTCGCCGCACCCGCCGCGGTCGCGGGACTCATCGCTCCGGCCAAGATGAACGGCGTCATGATCACGGCCTGGTTCGCCTCGGCGTATGCCTTGGCCGCTCCCAACATGATCGTGTCCCACACCAGCGGCGAGTTGGCGTTGATCAGGCTCAGCACGTGCGGCTGCGCCTCGAGCGCATCGGCGCCGAACAGGATGCGCGCCATCTCGACCGTGTCCTGGGCCCGTTGCGGATGGGTCACCGAACCCATGAACGGCTTGTCCGAGTACCGCATGTGCGCGTAGACCATGTCGTAGTGCCGCTTGTTCACGGGAAGGTCGACCGGCTCGCACACCGTGCCCCCCGAGTGGTGCAGGTACGGCGTCGTGTACGCGAGCTTCACGAAGTTGCGGAAGTCCTCGATCGTGCCGTAGCGCCGCCCGCCGTCGAGATCGCGCACGAACGGCGAGCCATAGGCAGGTGCGAGTACCGTGGCGTCGCCGCCGATGTGCACGGTGTTGGCGGGGTTGCGTGCGATCTGGTCGAACTCGCGCGGCGCGGTGGCCTGCACGAGCTGACGCGCCAAGCCCCGCGGGAAGCGCACCCGCTCGCCCTCGATCTCGCACCCGGCGCCCTTCATCAGCTCGAGGGCGTCAGGCGCCTCGCGGAACTCGATGCCGACCCGCTCGAGGATCGAGTCGGCATTGTGCTCGATCGTCGCGAGACCCTCGTCGCTCAGCAGCTCGACGGGCGTCAGCGCCCGGGTGATGAACGGCACCCGTTCGGCGACCGATGCGAGTCGGGCAGCGGCGCGGCCGGCGCGGCCCCCGGTACGTCGGCGAGGTTGCGATCCTTCATCCATGGTGGGCATCCTCCATCAAGGTCCCGATCGGAAAGAGGTGGAGCGGATGGGCGTGATCGACGGGTTCGAGTACCGGCCCATGGTGGGAGACCCGGACGACCACCGACCCGACACCGAGTGGACGCTCGTGTTCGACCCGCCGCGCGACGGCGCTCCGTACGTGGCTGACATCACATGCCTGTTCGAGCGGATCGCCCCGGGCGATGCGATCCCTCTGCACACGCACACGATCAGCGAGGTGGTGATCGTGGACGAGGGCGAAGGCTCCTACCGGCTGGGCGACGAAGCGATCGCGGTCCGCGACGGCTCGGTGATCTTCATCCCCGCTGGCACGCCGCACGGAACCGTGAACGACGGGCCGGAGCCGATGCGGATCCACGCGATGTATCCGTCGCGAGTGCTCGACTTCACGTACCTGGAGCGGAACCCGGCGCCTGGGACGGAGGGCGATCCCCCGCAGCCCGAGGTGCGATTCGATCCTCGGATCGACCCGTCCTAGGGCGATCATCGGGACGTGCTCCGGGAGCGGCGACGTCGTCGTTCGGGCGCGGCCGGCACACGCCGCTCCGGAAGATCGACCGCGGCGGCAAGCCGTGGGAAGGCGTCGGCGGCGTGCGGGATGCCCATCGCGCCGACGAAATGCTCCTGGAACCGTGGCTCCACCGCGGTCTCGAGCTTCTCGACCCGGCGCACGACCTGCTCGATCTCGCCGCGCGCTGCGCGGTTCAACAGGGCGATGCGAGCGCCGGTTCCAGCGGCGTTCCCGGCGCTCGTGACCTGCGACGGGTCGCAGTCGGGCACGAGCCCGAGCACCATCGCGTGCACCGGATCGATGTGTGCTCCGAAGGCGCCGGCGAGCCTGATGCGGTCGACGCTCTCGATGCCGAACGCGTCCATGAGCAGACGGCAGCCGGCGTAGAGAGCTCCCTTGGCGAGCTGGATCTGACGCACGTCGTTCTGCGTGATCACGAGCCGCGGAGCGCCTGGCACATCATGCAGCACGTAGGAGAAGGTTCGGTCATCCGCGATCACTCGGCCGCTGCGGGCGGCGAGCGATCCGTCGATCACCCCGTCGGCGGAGATCACCCCGGCCAGGAACAGCTCGGCGATCGCCTCGATGATGCCGCTGCCCGCGACCCCGGTCACCGCCGACGCGTCGAACCCCGGCTCGTCGCTCCACCGCTCGTCACCGATCACCCGCACACGCGGTTCGAGCGTGCCGCGGTCGATGCGGACGCGCTCGATCGCACCGGGTGCGGCGCGCTGACCGCACGAGATCTGTGCGCCCTCGAACGCCGGGCCGGTCGGACTCGAGGCCGCGAGCAACCGGTCGCGGTTGCCGAGCACGATCTCGGCGTTCGTTCCGACGTCGACGATCAGGTTCACCGTCTCCTGGTCGTGCGGCGCCTCACTCAGGATCACGCCTGCGGTGTCGGCGCCCACGTGCCCAGCGATGCACGGAAGCAGGTAAACCCGGGCTCCTCGGTTCGTCGCGGTGAGCTCCAGATCGAGGGCGGTTCGATGCACCGCCTCGTCGGTCGTGAGCGCGAAGGGCGCGCCGCCGAGCTCGGTCGGATCGAGACCCAGGAACAGGTGGTGCATGATCGGGTTGCCGACGACCGTGAGCTCCAGCACGTCGTTCGCATCGGCGCCGGCAGCTCCACAGAGCTCGGCGATCAGCCCGTCGGCGCACCCGCGGATCGCAGCCGTGAGCTCGGCCTCCGAGCCCGGGTGCATCATGACGTAGCTCACACGGCTCATCAGGTCCTCGCCGAAGCGGATCTGCGGGTTCATCGCGCCCGCGCTCGCGAGCACCTCGCCCGTATGCAGATCGCACAGATGTCCCGCCACCGTCGTCGAGCCGACGTCGAAGGCCACGCCGAGCGCGATGTCATGGAAGCCGGGCCATACCGCGGTGATCGTCGAACCATCGTGCACACCGACGGTGGCGGTCCAGCCGCCGGTTCGGAGGGTGCGCTGCAGGGTCGCGAGCACATGCGGGTCGGCCACGAGCCCCGTGAGCTGCCAGTCGCGTCCGAGGGCCTCGGTGAGCCGCTGGAGGTCACCGCTCGGATCGGCGAGGTCGGGCTCGCGGACTTCCACGTAGTGCAGCCGGAACACCGGGTCGACCTCGATTGGGTGGGCGTCGGCTTCCTTGCGGATGACCTGGCGATGGAGCTGGCTCTCGGGTGGCACGTCGACGACGAGGTCACCGCACACGCGCGCATGGCACCCGAGACGGCGGTCGGCGGCGAGGCCCTTCAGCGTTCGGAAGCGTGTCTCCGGCTCGCTGAACGGCGTGAGATGGTCGGCGCGCGAGCTGATGCCGTGCTTGGCGAACTCGCCCTCGGCCACGACGACCTGGCAGCGGCCGCAGATGCCGCGACCGCCGCATACCGAGTCGAGATCGACGCCGAGGGAGCGGGCGGCGTCGAGCAGGTTCGTGTCGTCCGAGAACCGTCCGCGTCTGCCCGACGGGGTGAAGACGACCAGCGAATCCCGGCCCTCGGTCACGGCTCCTGCGCCGCCTCGGGCGTGCCGACGGTGTCGAGCCCCTCGGGCGCCGTGGTCGTGCGCCTGCCCGCGCGGCCTCCGCGCCTTCGCCCGCCGGGGGCCTCGCCCTGACTCCGCCCCTCTCCGAATCGGCGGATCCACGCTTCGGCGTGCGCGTCGACACCCATCAGCACGTCGGCGGCCATGACCGCCTGACGCACCTCGTCGTGCAGCGGGCTCGTGATCGCACTCGTCATGCCGTTGGCGATCGCCATCGCCAGGAACGCGCCGTTCAGCCCGTTGCGGTTGGGGAGCCCGAACGACACGTTCGAGGCGCCGCAGGTCGTGTTCACACCGAGCTCGTCGTGCAGCCGGCGTACCAACGCGAAGACCTGCCGACCCGCGGTGCCCATGGCCCCGACCGGCATCACGAGCGGATCGACGACGATGTCGTGCGCGGCGATGCCGTGGTCGGCGGCGGCGTGCACGATCTTCTCCGCGACCGCGAACCGCACATCGGGGTCCTCGCTGATGCCGGTCTCGTCGTTCGTGATCGCGACGACCGCAGCGCCGTGTTTCGCCACGAGCGGCAGCACCGACTCGATGCGGTCGTCCTCCCCCGTCACGGAGTTCACGAGTGGCTTGCCCCGGTACGCGGCGAGGCCCGCTTCCA
Source organism: uncultured Actinomycetes bacterium (assembly GCA_963790335.1). Classification (GTDB taxonomy): domain Bacteria; phylum Actinomycetota; class UBA4738; order UBA4738; family HRBIN12; genus JAOUEA01. The sequence continues at coordinate 126,177 of CAWBOB010000005.1, forward strand.
GGGCAGCGACGATCGAGGAGTCGATCGAGAGCGGCACGTCGGTGAGCGATTGCACGAGCCTGACCGTCTCGGCGAGGATCGCGGGTTCGTCGGCGAGCGGGATGCCGGCGTTCACGTCGAGCATGTGGGCGCCGGCCGCGACCTGGGCCTGCGTGTCGGCGATCACGGTGCTGAAGTCGCCCGCCTTCATCTCCTCGGCGAGCTTGGCACGACCGGTCGGATTGATGCGCTCCCCGATGATCACGAACGGCCGTCCGGTGCCGATGACCACCTCACGGGTCGCGGAGCTCACGACGGTCTCGGCCATGCGGATCACCGCCCCCCGCCGCCGGCGATCGGCTCGCCGCCGCGCACGCCGCCGGACCGGATCGTCTCCCGCAGCACCTGCTCGTCCCATTCCGAGAGGATCGCCACGGTCTCGGTGTCGACCTCGTGCTGCAGGTCGTCGCCGCATGCCCGGGCGTCCATGCGCATCTGCTCCGTGTAGTCGTCCGAGCCGATCAGTCCTGCCACCATCGCAGCGGCGTCCACCGCTTCCTGGAAGCGATCTGGCAACAGGGCCCGGGCGCTGGCTCCGCCCGCGTCTCGCGCGACCACCTGCATCGGGATGTCGCGCCACCGGATCACCGTGAGCTCAGCCACGATCGAGGACTCCCCGGGCCGTCACGACGCCGTCGCCGCGGCACGCTTGGCCATCACGAGCGCCTGCGCGGTCTCGGCCGCCACCGCGGCGTCGCGGCAGTAGGCATCGGCGCCGACCGCCTTGCCGAACTCCTCGTTCAGCGGCGCGCCGCCGACGAGCACGATGACCTGCTCGCGCAGCCCCTTGGCCTCGAGCTCGTCGATCACGACCTTCATGTAGGGCATCGTGGTCGTGAGCAGCGCGCTCATGCCCAGGATGTCGGGCTGGTGCTCCTCGAGCGCGGCGAGGTAGTTCTCGACCGGGTTGTTGATGCCGAGGTCGAACACGTCGAACCCGGCACCTTCGAGCATCATCGCCACGAGGTTCTTGCCGATGTCGTGGATGTCGCCCTTGACGGTGCCGATCACCACGGTGCCCATGCGCTCGGCGCCCGTCTCGGCGAGGAGCGGCCGCAGCACCTCCATGCCAGCCTTCATCGCGTTGGCGGCGAGCAACACCTCGGGCACGAACAGGATGCCGTCGCGGAAGTCGATGCCCACGATGCGCATGCCCTCGACGAGCGCCTCGTTGAGCACCCTGTCGGCGGCCCACCCCCGACCCAGCAGGATGTTGGTGCCCTCGAAGATCTCGTCGGCGAGCCCGTCGTAGAGATCGTCGTGCATCTGCTTGACGAGTTCGTCGTCGGGAAGCGTCGAGAGATCGATCTCTTCCTCGTCGGCCATGTCACCCTCCTTCACGCCTTCTGTCGCTCGCCCTTCGGGTCCCACAACGGATCGTTCGTCACCGTCGCCGCGAGTCGCTCGCCGAAGTACTCGACCTCGACCTCGACGCCCTCGTGCGCGATCGCCACCGGCAGGTACGCGTAGGCGATGCTCCGCCCGATCGAGTACCCGACGTTCGCACTCGTCACGTACGACACGACGCGGCCGTCGTGCCAGACGGGTTCCTTGCCCATGACCACGGCGCGCTCGTCGTCGAGGGTCATGCACGTGAGTCGCGTCGCCGGGCCACCCGCATCACGGATCGCCTCCAGCGCGGCTCTCCCCGTGAACTCCTTGTCCCAGCGCAGCGCGAACCCCAGCCCCGCCGCCAGCGGGTCGTGCTCGGTGTCGATGTCCTGTCCCCAGAGGCGGTAGCCCTTCTCGAGCCTGAGCGAATCGAACGCGCCACCGCCGGCCGCGATGAGGCCGTGGGCTCGGCCGGCTTCCCAGAGCACGTCCCATGCGCGTTGGCCCATCGCGATCTGTCCGTACAGCTCCCAGCCGAGCTCGCCGGCGTAGCTGATGCGCTGGGCCCACACAGGCGTGACCTCGCCGATGCCGAGGTAGCGCGCCGTCATGTACGGGAAGGCGTCGTTCGACACGTCGACGTCGGTGACCGCCTGCAGCACGTCGCGGGCCTCCGGCCCCCAGAGCCCGAGCGCGAAGAGCGAGCCGGTCCGCACCACGATCTGCACCCGTTCGCCGTCGCGGATCTGTGCGCGCAGGAACGCCTCGTCGTGGTGGCCCGAGCCTCCCCCCGTGACGACACGGAACCGATCCTCGGCCTTGCGCGTGACGGTGAGGTCCAGGCGGATGCCGCCACGCTCGGTCAGCCCCGCCGTGTAGACGATCGAGCCGACCGGGCGGTCGATGCGGTTCGCGAAGACCCGCTCGAGATAGGCGAGGGCATCGGGTCCGGTCACGTCGAACTTCGCGAACGGTGTGATGTCGAACAGCGCCGCCCGTTCGCGGGTCGCCAGATGCTCGGCGCCGACCTCGGGCGACCATCCGCGCGCCGCCCACCCGGTGCGCCGAGCCCACTCGTGGGTCACCCCGCCCACGAGCTCCCGGTTCGCAGCGAACCACTGCGGCCGCTCCCACCCGGCGCCCTGGAAGCACTCGGCACCGAGCGCCCGATGCCGCTCGTGGAACGGCGAGAGCTTCAGTCCGCGTGGCTTCGTCGGCTGCTGCAGCGGATGGATGATGTCGTAGACCTCGCGGTACTGCTGCTTCCCTCGCTCGAGCACGTACGGCGCTGAGGTCTGGAACGGATAGAAGCGGTTCGCGTCGGCCTCGGCCAGGTCGTAACTCGGCGAGCCCCCGATCATCCATTCGACGGCCTGCCGTGCCATGCCTGCCGCATGGGTCACCCACACCGCTTCGCACACCCAGAACCCACGAACCGTGGCGCTCTCCCCCACGATCGATCCGGCGTCGGGCGTGAACGAGAACATGCCGTTCAAGGTGCGTGCGGGATCACTCGGCCGCATGCGACCTTCGAGGGCCGGGAACAGGCGCGCTGCCTCGGCCTCGCACAGATCGAAGTCACGGGGCGTGAAGGGCATGAGCGAGGGCTGCATCGAAGCACCGGGCTGTGGGATCGATGTCTGGGATGTGACGATCGGCTCGTGCCGGTAGTTGCCCACACCGAAGTGATCGTCTCGTTGGCGGAAGTAGAGCGACATGTCCTGGTGGCGCACGACGGGTCGCTGCGCCCAGGTGTCACCGGCGAGTCCGGCGAGCTCGGGTACCGGATCGGTCCACACCAGCTGATGCTGCACCGCCACGAGCGGGATGGGGACCCCCGCGAGCGCTCCCACCGTCGGGCCCCAGATGCCGGCACACAGCAGCACCCGCTCGCACTCCACGACGCCTCGGTCGGTCTCGACGCCGACCACGCGCCCGCGGAAGATGTCGAATCCGGTCACCCGCACGTCGCCCTCGAACGCAGCCCCCGCAGCCTCCGCCCGACGTGCGAGCGCCTCGACGATCTTCACGCCCTTGCCAGCTCCGTCACTCGGCACCCAGTACGCACCGAGGATCGTCGCGGGGTCGAGCATCGGCGAACGCTCGGCCGCCTCGGCGGGCGTGAGCATCTCCGTGCCCTCGAGTCCGTACGAGCGCGCGAACCCCTGACGGCGCGTGAGCTCCTGCATGCGCTCGGGCGTGGTCGCGACCTCGAGCCCGCCGACGCCGTACCAGCAGCGTTCGCCGTCGACGTCGAGCGTGTCGTACAGGCCCACCGAGTCCTGCGCGATGCGGCACATGGTGCGCGACCCGTTCGTCTGGAAGATGATGCCCGGCGCGTGACTCGTCGATCCGCCCGTCTCGAACAGCGGGCCCTGGTCGAGCACGAGCACGTCGGACTCGCCGAGCTCGGTCAGGTGGAACGCAGCCGACGTGCCGACGATGCCGGCGCCGATGATGACCGTCTTGGCGCGATCGCGCATGATCCGCTGTTCCCCGTCGTTCTCACAGGCAGTGTGGACCGCTCGCAGGAACGGTACGGAACGACGGTTGCGGGCACAACGGGTACGTTGCGGCTGCGGCAACGCGCGGTGACGCGCGGTGACGCACCGATCGTGCCGTGACCGCGTCGGTCGGGCAGAATGACCGTGTGTCCACCGCTCGCGACCACCCCCCCGAGGAAGCCGCAGAAGACTCTTCGTTCGCGCGAGGTCTTCGTCTGCTGCTGGCGGTCGCCGATCGCGGCGCCATCAGGGCCGACGAGCTCGCGACGCTGCTCGACATGCCGCAGTCGACCGCGTACCGATACCTGCGGACGCTGACGGAGTTCGGTTTCGTCGACCGCCACGAGGGCCGCTACCGGCTCGGCCCGAAGCTCGTCATCGGTTCGGGCTCTCACGTGACGAGCGACCTGCTGATCCGCCTGTCCGAACCGGTCCTGGGCTCGCTGGTCGACGCAACGGGCGAGACCGCCGTCGTGCTCCGCCGCGTGGGCCTCGAGGCGATGTGCCTGCGCCAGCACGAATCACGCCACGGCATCAGGGTCGCACTCGAGCCCGGCGGCACGTACCCGTTGCACGCCGGCGCGGGAGCCAGGGTGCTGCTGTCGTTCGCCCCCGTCGGCGTGCTCGATGAGGTCGTCGCGCAAGGACTCGAAGCGCTCACGCCCACGACCCCGTCGGAGACACCGCTGCGTGCGAGCCTCGACGAGATCAGGCATCGCCGCATCGCCTTCAGCGAGGGAGAGCTCATCGACGGCTCGGTCTCGGTCGCCGTTCCCGTCTTCCGCGGCGATGGCATCGTGGGAGCCCTCGCCCTGTGGGGTCCGTACGCGCGATGCGGTCAGGACTGGAGGGAGCTGGCATCCGTTCAGCTCGAACGCGCCGCTCGCTCGCTCACGGCCGAGCTGAACGCAGAGGGCCTCTGAATTTCCCGCAGCAAGGAAGGGCCTCGTTCCATATTCCCCGGAACACCCCTGCCGTGGCTCCGCGGCACTTGCTCGGTTCTCATGCTCCGGTAGATGGCGCTCTTGTGCTATAGGAATCTCCGGTGGCTTCCGATACCGTGATGAGACCGAACATGGAGATCACGACCGGGACGTTCGACGCCTTGATGCCGACGGCGGCCGACTACGCGAGCCTGCCGTTGCCGCAGGCCTTCACGTGGGCGGACTGCTCCCCACGCATCGAGGCCGGCGGCGAGTGGTACCTGGTCGCCTTCCGGTCCATCCACCGAGCCGACGCCGACGAGCGCCTGCTCGAGGAGTACGACCTCCGCGCCGCCGAGGAAGCCGCCCAGGCCCCCGGATTCGTGCACTACTTCCGAGGACCCCTCACGAGCACCCGCTCCTGCCTGTCCTTCTGCATCTGGGACTCGCGCGAGCATGCGCGTTCGGCCTCGCGGGGTCCACGCCACATCGAGGCCATCGCGCTCGTGGACCAGATGTACGAACGATACGAGCTGGAGTTCCACCGTCTCGTCACGCCCGCTGGAGCCCGCGAGCTCCGGTTCGAGCCGTACGACGTGGCGGCCAAGGCCTGAGGCTCAGCCCGGCTCGCCGGAGGCGATCTCTGCGAACGCACCCTCGCGGACCAGGTCGACGAGCGGCTCGAGATCCTGCGGTGCGGGCTCCCCTTCGCTGAGCCGAGCGACGACGCTCCGCACCCGGTCCTTCGCTCGAGTCGTGCCTCCCCCGAGCGTGTGGCCCGTTCGCAGATCGACGCCCTGCGCTCCGATGCAGAGCTCGATCGCGACGACGACGTGGCCGATCGTGACCATCTCCACGAGCCGGCGAGCGGCGAGCGGGGCCATCGTCGCTCGATCCTCGATGCCGGCGGCCTGCGTGGAGCTGACTACCTCGTACGACACGGGCGCCGCCAGCGCGCGGGCGTCGGCCACGAGGGCCTGCACCGAGACCCCGAACATGTTGAGGGCGTCTTCGGCGAGCCCGTCGCGTGCGGCCAGCCCATGAGGCAACCCCGAGAACGGGGCGTGCACGAGCTTGAGGCACCGCTCCGCAGCGGCCGTGAGCACGGTGGCCAGCACGATCCGGATCTGGTCGAGCGCCGCCGACAGGGCGAACGCGTCGAAGTTGCCGGCGCCCGTGATCGTGCCGCGATCCGGATCGACCACGGGGTTGCCCTGCGAGGCGTTGAGCTCCGTCTCGAGCTGGGTCAGCACGAAGCCGTACGTGTCACGCGCCGCGCCGTGCACCTGGGGCATCGTCCTGAAGCAGAGAGGGTCCTGCAGGTTGCGTGCCGCACCCGGCGTCAGCAGGTCGCTCCCGTCGAGCAGGCCGCGCAACCGCCCGATCGTCGCCACCACACCGGGGAACGGCCTGCTCTCGGCCACCGACGCGTCCAGGATCGAGAGGTTCCCCCGGAAGGCTTCGAGGCTCAGCGCGCCCGCCACGTCGAGGCTGTCGAACAGCCGACCGCCGTCCCAGATAGCGAGCGATGCCATGCCGGTCGAGAACGCGTTGTTGTCGATCAAGGCCAGGCCCTCGCCGGCACCCAGCCGGACGTCGGCTCCCTCGAGCAGCCCGTGGGCGAGGTCGGCCATCGGCGCGAGGTCGGCCTGGCCGATCGAGCCGCGGGAGCGCACGATGGGCATCCGGTCGTGGTTCAGGGCGTCGATGACGAGGTGCGCGAGCGCCGGGCGTACGCCGACGGTCCCGGCAGCGAGACCGTTCAGGAGCCGAAGCATCGTGGCGCGCACGACATCGTGCTCGGCCATCGGCGGGCTCCCGACCCGGTGGTTGAGGATCAGCAGCCGGTTGTACGCGTCGATCTCGGCGGGATCGAGGCGCACGGACTTGCGCTCGCCGACGCCGGTCGTGAGGCCGTACACCTCGTCGCCCCGGGCGAGGGCCTCCTCCACCACGGCTCGCCCCTTCGACATGCGCTCGACGGCTGAGGGAGCGAGCGTGACGTGCTCGCCGCTGCGCGCGACACGAACGAGGTCATCCAGGGCGAGCGAGCTTCCATCGATCATCACGGTCATGTAGCGTAGACCAGTCCCATGGGAGCACCGAGGGCGGCCCGCAGGGCCGCCCTCAGGTCAGGGCCGGTACCGCTGATGGGTCGTTAGCGAGGCTGCAGGCAGCCATGCCTCCCACACATCTGGATTCGCGTCGACCCATGCCTGGGCCGCTTCGACGGGGATCGGTGCCGTCGTTGATGGCAAGCGCGACCGAGTTCTGATCCTCCTCGGTCCACGGAAATTGGACAGGAACTCGAACGCCGCCGGGTCCTTCGTCCTCGAGCTGCGCACTGAACGCCTTGTACAGCACGTCGTCGGCGTAGTCACAGGCGTACCCGTCGGCGTCCGGCTTCGCGATCGCGCGGCGCATTGGGCGTTGCCCTCGTACGGGCGGAAGCTCGACCTCGACCAGGTCGTACTTCTGCTGGGCCCAGTGGGGAGCCCAGAAGTACATCAGCAACGGATCCTGGTTGGCGAACGCCTTGTCGAGGGCCGCCAGCGATCCCGTTTCCGAACCTGAGTAAACGAACTCGAAATCGAGACCGAGGTTCTGGGCGATCTCCTCATCGTAGAAGCCGAAGTTCGGGTCGGAACCGAGGAACTGCCCCTTGTCGCCGGTCTCGTCGGTCGCGAAGACTTCCTCGTTGCCCTTGATGCCCTGGTCAGGAAGCGAACTCGGGGTGCTCATCGACCACGTACGACGGCATGAACCAACCGATGTTGGCGAGTAATGCCCAGCTCACCCCCGTCGACTACTCCGCCGCTCGGGTTCTCGATGTACTGCTTGTAGTCCTTCGGGTGCACCGACGGCCACACCTCCAGCGACGCGTCGATGTCACCGGTCTGCATCGCCGAGAACTGAGGCGAACTCGTCGATCTTGACCAGTTCGACCTCACACCCCATCTCCTGCTGCATCACGGCTGCCGCCACCGCGGCGTTGGCCTCCGCGCCTACCCATGCATTGACCGCGAGGTTGATCGGCTCGCTTCCGCACTGGGCGGCAGTGGTCCCGCCGCCGGTGTCGCCACCGGCATCGGTCCCCTCCTGAACGTCGCTGCAGGCTGCCGCGAACAACGCGGTCACCCCGAGACCAGCGACGAGCACGCTTCCAGCCTGGGATCCTCATGCTTCCCCCTTCCCTTCCGTCGGATCGAACGATCGCCCGCAGGCGGGGCCACCAGTCGGCCCATCAGCCCGACCGGACCGCGCAGCGTGCTGGGCGCAGTTCCCATCGATTGAGTTATACGGTCGAGGACGACCGCGAGGAGCAGGATCGATAGACCCCGCCACGAGCCCGCGGCCGATCGTTCCGCTTCGAGAGTGCCACCAGGACCTCGAAACCGAGGCCGCCCCCTCCGATCAGCCCGGCGATGATCACACGGACGAGCGCCATCATGATCGTCTGGTTCACCCCGAGCAGGATCGATGGGCGGGCCAAGGGGAACTGCACCTTCCACAGGAGCTGACGTGGCGTCGCGCCGTAGCGACTCGGCGGCCTCGACCGTCTCTTTCGGCACGCTTCTGATGCCGTGACTCGTGAGGCGGATGCCGACCGGAAGCGCGTAGATGACCGAAGCGATCACGCCGGGGACTCGCCCCGGCGCGAACAGCAAGAACACCGGCACCAGGTAGACGAAGGCGGGCATCGTCTGCATCGCGTCGAGTACCGGCCTGATCGCACCCTCGAGCCGATCGTTGCGCGCCGTCAGCACACCGATCGGGATCGCGATCGCGACCGTCAGCGCGACCGACGCCAGCACTTGGGTGAGCGTGATCATCGACACGTCCCACGTCCCGAGCAGCCCGATGCCGAGCACGCAGGCGAACGCGCCGATGGCCAAGCGGGCGCCACTGACGCGCAAGGCGACGGCTGCCGCAGCTCCAGCCACCATCCACCAGGGCAAGCCCGACCAACAGCTCTTGGAGCGGGTCAAGCAGCCATGTGAGCAGGAACCTCGACGATGCCTCCGGCGATGCCATCGAGGTGTCTCTTGTGACCAGGTCACGACCGCGTTCGCCGGCGCGGCGACCGAGAACGTCCAACGCCTCGGGGAAGTCCTGTTGGCGCAGGACCTCGCGGCCGATCACCACCGCCGCCACGGTCGACGCGGCGAGGCCGCGGCCCACATGGCGCGCCGCGAGACGCGCCGTCCGCCGAGTGCGGATGCCGGCATCGGCCTTGCGATCGCGAATGCTCCAGGCCGTAGTCACACGATCCAGCACGATGGCCATGACGACGATGGCGATGCCCGCCGTTCAGCGCCTGGCCGACGTCGAAGGTCTTCAGACCGTCCAACACCTGCCTGCCGAGGCCCGGCCCCCGACGAAGGCGGCGATCACGACCATGCCGAGGGCCATCATGATGGTCTGGTTGACGCCGAGCATGATCGACGGCTTCGCGAGCGGGATCTGCACCTTGCGGAGCGTTTGGCGTGGTGTCGATCCGTAGGCTTCCGAGACCTCGAGCGCGACCGGCGACACGTTGCGGATACCCAGAGCAGTGAGGCGTACCGCCGGCGGAAGGGCGAAGATGACAGTGGCGATCAGCGCGGGCGGAGCGCCGATGCCGAGCAGCAGTACGCAGGGCAACAAATATGAGTACGCGGGGATCGTCTGCATGGCGTCGAGGAAGCCACGGAGGACGCGCTCCACCCGCGGCTTGCGACCGGCCCAGATGCCGAGCGGCACCCCGATCCGATCGACGACACGCCCACCGAGACGAGCACGAGCGACAGGGTTTCGATGCTGTCCTCCCACACGCCGAGCACGCCGAACGTCGCGATCCCGGCCGCGGTCAACACGGCCATCCGCCACCCGGCGAACATGCCGGCGAGGGCGCGGTCCCAGCGGTGAGGAAGCCGAGCCAGGTGATCCGGGTCGAGACCGGCTCACCGCCTGCACGAGCGACGTGCATCGATGCGTTTCGATCGGGTTGAGGATGTACGACGAACAGCCAGTGGGTCGCGCGGTTGTGCGATCGATCCCAGCTCGACGTCGAGCGAACCAGTCGTCAGATGACCAGCCCATCCGGTCGGGGAAGCCGGGCGAGAGCCACAGCATGCCGATCGCCGCGATGACCGCCGCCAGCGACGATCCACGTGATGCGTGCGGGCCAGCCGATTCGGCGCCGCGTGGAGCCACGGCGGGCGCGGGCCTCGCGGCCGACGACGTCGATCGCTCAGGTGGCGCGATCGCCACGGCATACCTGCCCTCGACGAGCGCCGCCATCACGGCCGCGCGGTCGATCCGCCCGAGCACATCCTCGCCTTCGTCGACCACCCGAAGCGGCCGGTCGGATGCGGCCAGGCCCGGGATCAACTCCTGCACGACGGTGTCGGCTGCGACGTCGGCCCGCGTACTCGCGTCCGTCGCCCGTTCGGACCGGGCGCGATGATCGCCCGCGCGGTCAGCACATGGGCACGAGGCACGTCCTTCGTGAAGTCGGCCACGTAGTCGTCGGCCGGTGTGCGCGACGACCTCCTCAGGCGTGCCTACCTGCACGAACACGCCGTCCTTCATGATCGCGATGCGATCCCCGAGCTTCAGCGCCTCAGCGAGGTCGTGGGTGATGAAGATCATCGTCTTCTTCAGATCACGTTCAGGAGCGACCGATCTGGTCCTGCATGTCGCGGCGGATCAACGGGATCGAGCGCGCTGAAGGGTTCGTCGAACAGCATGATCTCGGGATCGTTGGCCAGGGCTCGCGCGAGACCGACTCGTTGTTGCATGCCACCTGAAAGCTCATCCGGATACGAGTCTCCCCATCCCTCGAGCCCGACCTTCGTCGAGCACCTCCTCCGCCTTCGCTGTGCGCACGTCCTTGTCGACCTTGCCTTGCACCTCGAGCCCGAACGCGACGTTGTCCAGCGATCGTGCGGTGTGGGAGGAGACCGAAATGCTGGAAGACCATGCTGACCTTGGCCGGCGAACCTCGCGCAGCCGTCTTCGTCGAGTGCACGACATCGTCGCCGTCGATCAGCACCTCGCCCGCGTCGGGTCGTGCGATGCGGTTGATCATGCGCACGAGCGTGGACTTGCCCGAACCCGAGAGGCCCATCACCACGAAGACCTCGCCTTGCGCGACGTCGAACGACACGTCACGGACCGCGACCACGCACCCGGTCTTGGCGAGCAGTTCCTGGCGCGGCAGATCCGCATCGGATGTGCCCACGATGCGATCGGCCTTCGGCCCGTAGACCTTCCACACGTTGCGACACGAGACCGTCGAGGTCGTCGTCTCGGCCAAGGCGTGCACCCCCTCCCGGGTCGGGTCCTCGGCGGACCCCATCGTCCGGATCGCCAGATAGTCGGCCCGCACGCGGAAGCGCGCAAGTCAAGGGTTGCGCAGCCGGCAACGGTGGGCGCGGCCGCCGCTCAGCCGAGCCCCAACGAGACCAGGCCCGCCACGACCAAGGCGATGCCCGCGTACTGGTTCACCACCGGTCGTTCGTGCAGGAACGCGACCGACAACCCGACGGCGATCAAGGGGAACACCGCCGAGGCGATCAGCACGATCGAGACGAGACCGCGAGAGGCGCCCATCGAGTAGGTCACCACACCGAGCAGGTCCGCGGCGCCCGACGCCAGCGCCCAGACGAGTGCGAGGTTCCACCCGAGGCCACCGAACTCCCGGCGCCGGACGAACGACAGCGCTGCGAACATGCCGAGCTGGGCACATCGTGACGCCCAGAGACCTGGGACCCATCCGACTTCCTGGGCGAAGTAGCCGAGCAGGAAGCCGCCGACGCCGAACAGCACCGACGACACGACGGCCCATGGAAGTCCCGGGGCCCGGGTGTGGGTGCCGGCGCGCAGCTTCGCGAGATCGGTCGAGGTGAGCATGACGCCGACCACCGTCAGCACGCCTCCGAGGATCGCCGGAGGTCCGGGACGCTCACCGAGGAAGACGACCGCCAAGGTCACGCCGACCACCGCATACGTCGCGCCGATCGGTGAGACCACCGCCACGGGTCCGAGCTGCAGCGCCCGGTAGTGCGACAGGTACGCGCCGCCCGACGCGAGCCCGTTCAACACCACGAACCCGGCGTAGGGCGCGATCACGCGAGGACTGTGACCGCCGGCGATCATGATGGCCGTCATGACCGCGGCGCTGAACAGCTGAGCGACCGCCACGGTGGGGAGGCTTCCCATGCGCCGACCACCGACCGCGCCGGTGTAGTCGGCGAGGCCCCAGCCGAGCGCGGCCGCGAGGCCGAAGATCACTCGGGGAGGACTTCCGCGAGGGCGTCGACCGCCACGGCGCCCCGCTCGCCGACGAGCAGCGGGTTGGCCTCGAACGAGGTCAGCCGGCTCCGCAGATCGTGGGCGATGCGGGCGATCGCCGCGACCGCCGCTGCCGTCGCACCCAGGTCGTGCGTGGTGGCGTCGAGCCCGCAGTGCCCGGCCTGCTCGGCGACGTAGGCGCGGGCCTGCGCCGGGGTCAGCGGGCAGGGCACGAATGTCGCGTCCCCCTGCTCGGCCAGTGCGCCGCCGGGTCGGATCGTGATCATCGGCCCGAAGCGTTCGTCGACGACCGCGCCGACGAGTACTTCGGTGCCGCGCACCATCTGCTGCACGAGCACCTTGGGCGCGCGCGCGCCCGCGCGACGGGCCGCCTCGAGCACCTCGGCCGCCGCGACCTCCACGTCGGTGGCGTTGCGAAGATCGAACCGAACCCCGCCGAGCTTCGCCTTGTGCGGGATCTCAGGAGCCTGCGCCTTCACGACGACCGGGAACCCGATCGCGCGGGCGAAGGCGGCCGCCTCGCCGGGTGATGACACCGTGCGCTCGCGGGGGCGGTCGACGCCGTACAACCCGAGGATGCGCGCGCCGGACTCTTCGTCGATCGGCCCTGCATGACCCCGGAGCACCCGAAGCGCCTTCACGCGGTTGCTGTGCGGAGCCAGGTCGTCGACGGTCGCGCGGCGCTTCGACCCCTGCAACTCGACGAGCGCCTTGATCGCGCCCGCCGACGCGTGATGGCCCTGCAAGAAGGGAAGCCGGTGCGCATCGGTGAATCGCTTCGCCGAGGAGATGTAGGCGAGCGGGCTCATCGCGACGCTCACGAACGCCACGCCGGTGTCGCGCCGGAGCTGGGTCACCTTCCGAAGCACGGGATCGGCCCACGGCGTCTCGCCCTCGAGGCGCGGCGGGAACGCGTCGAACGCGATCAGGCCGACCGCAGGATCGTTGGCGAGCGCTTCCAACGCGCCTTCGTACATGGCGGTCTCGACCGCGGCCTGCCCGGTCACGTCGAGAGGATTGTTCTGCGACGCGTAGCCCGGCAGCACCCTCTTCAGCCTCCGTCGCGTCGCCGGCGCCAGCTCGGGAAGGTCGAGCCCCGCGGCGCCGGCGGCCTCGGCGAACAGCGTGCAGGCACCGCCGGACTGCAACGCGGCGGCGACGCCGGACGGGCGCAGCCGGCGCACGTGGGACAGGAGCACCGCCGCCTCGAACATCGTGACGGGATCCTCGACGAGGATCACCCCCTGAGCTCGGAGCCAGGCGTCGCGCAGCGTCGTGTTGCCGGCGAGCGCGCCCGTGTGGGCCACGATGGATCGGCGGGCGGCGACGCTGCGCCCTTCGGGAGCGCAGATCAGCACCGGCTTGCCCGCCGCGCGCAACGCGTCGAGCCCGCGCCCGATGCTCTCCACGTCGCGCATCGTCTCGATGTAGCTCGTCACGACCTTGGTCTTCGTGTCGCCGGCCGCCCACTCGAACATGTCGCCGAGACCCAGCACGGCCTCGTTGCCCACGCCGAGGATGATGCGGAGCCCTACGCCGCGATCCGATGCCTGCTGGTTCATCGACCAGGCCACCGTTCCGCTCTGGCTGATCACGCTGATCGAGCCGGGGCGCGGTTCCGGCGGAGGGGTCGTGCCGTACGGCGCGGCACGCTCGACGTAGTTCACGAAGCCTTCGACGTTGGGGCCGAGCACGGGGATGCCGGTGCGAAGCGCCGCCTCACGAAGCTCGTGCTGCAACGCGACACCATCGGGTCCGGCCTCGGCGAACCCCGACGAGACCACCATGATGCCGTTGACCCCCCGCCTGCCGCAGTCGTCGATCATGCGCACCACGACGCGGGCCGGCACCACGAACACGACGAGGTCGACACCGCGCGGCAGCTCGCCGATCGAATGCAGGCACGGCCGCCCCCACACCTCGTCGTACTTGGGGTTGACCGGGTACAGCTCACCGTCGTAGCCGATGTGGCGGAGCGACCGCTCGATCTCGGGCGCCCAGGAGTCGGGGGACTCCGACGCCCCGACGACGGCGATCGAGCGTGGCGCGAGCAGCGGGGTCAGATCGTAGCGGGGGCGCGCCGCTCGACGCCGTGGGCTCACCCGCCTTCCCCGCGGAAGCGGGCGTCACGCCATGCGATCGCGGCCTTGAGGCCTCGTTCCTGCGTGATGCGACGGAACTCGTCGCGCGCCGGAAGGTTCGCCGTCTCGATCATCACGTCGAGCTCGGTGTTCGAGGCCATCGCCGCCCGGAACCCGGCGACGTCCCACGTTCGGTTCACGGCTCGCTTCGTCGTCTGCACGACGAACGGCTCGTTCTTGGCGATCTCGTTCGCGAGCGCCAGCGTGGCCTCGGCGAGATCGTCGACCGGCACCACTCGATTCACCATGCCGATGCGCAGCGCTTCGTCGGCGCTCACGCGGTCCTCGCCGGTGAACAGCAGCTCCTTTGCCCTGCGCACCCCGACCACCCACGGCAGGAACATCGACACCACGCCCGAGCCGAACCGGATGTCGACGTAGCCGAACTTCGCGTCGTCGGCGACCACCGCGAGATCGCACGCGAGCATGAGGTCCGTGCCGCCGGCCAGGCAATACGACTGCACCTGCGCGATCGTGGGCTTGGGGCACTCGGTGAGCTCGAGCATGCGTTCCGTCGAGAGCGCGAGCTCCTCGTGCCAGTAGCGGGCGTCGTGCTGGCCACCTTCGGCGTCCTCGTTCAGGTCGTAGCCCGCACAGAACGCACGTCCGGCTCCGCTCAGGATCACCACGCTCACCGAATCGTCGCGACCCGCGTCGCGCACCGCGACCGACAGCGCATCGAGCAGCTCGCCGTTCAGGGCGTTCAGGGAATCAGGCCGGTTCATCGTCAGGCGCCGCACGGGACCGGTGTCCTCGACGAGCAGCACTGGTTCGTCGGCGGTGGCGTCGGTCACTGGGGTCCCCTCTCCTCGGAGTCGACGAGTGGCCGCGATGCTAGCAACGGCCGGACCGATCTCGGGCGCCGATCCAGGACCGTCGGGGGTCAGCCGGGGGACAGGAAGCCGAGGACCTGCTCCGCTGCCCGTCGTCCCGAGCGGATCGCACCCTCCATCGTGCCGTGGTGATCACCGGCGGTGTGCTCTCCGGCGAACGCGACGCGGCCCACCGTGCGCGCGAGCAGGTCACGCCTCGCCCACGACACGGGGTCCCAGCTCGCGTAGGCGCCGAGGGTGAACGGGTCGTCGGACCAGGTGTAGACGACGGGCTCGTCGACGAGCGTGACGTCCGGGTTCATCTCGCGAACGGCCTCGAGCCAGCGGGTGGGGTCGCCGCGGGTGAGGCCGAGCGAGTCGTGGGCCGCCGGCGACCCCGCGAACGACGCCACGCACTTCCGAGGCTTGCCGTCGGCGCCGTTCGCGGTCCAGCACCACATCGAGCGATCCGATGCCTGACGCGATCGCGCGGGGGGCCGGCGCCTCGTGGCCACGGCGAGCTTCGACGCCACGCCCATCGGCAACCCGGCGAGCGCGGTTGCGAGATCGCCGGGCAGGGCGGGCGTGAACGACAGCCGTGCCACGATCGGCGCCGGCGCCGCGACCACCACCGCGTCGGCGCGCTCAGCACGAGGACCAACGTGCACCGTGACCTCGCGCACATCGTGCTCGATCGCATGCACAGGGTGGCCGGTGCGCACGTCGTGCAGCGACGCTGCGAGCTCGATCGCGAGTGACTGGTTGCCCGATCCGATCCGGAAGTAGCGATCCCCATGCGCAGAGAACGGCCGATCGCCGGTGAAGGATGCGAGCGCGACCCGGTGCAGGTCCTGGGCCGAGGTGCCGGCGAGTCGCAGCATCACGATCGCCCGCGCTGCCGCGTCGCCGTCGACCGCGTCCAGCAACGCTCCGACGCTCATCGCCGCCACGCCGGCCGCGGAAGACCGAGCCGCCGCCTGGTTGGCCGCGTCGATGAACGCATCCTGCGCCTGGAGCGAGACAGAACCGTCGCCCCAAGGCTCCCTGCGTCCGTACGACGCCCCGGTCTCAACGAGCTCCAGGCCGAACCTCGCGGCCGTCTCGTGCACGGCGGCGTCGTCCTGCATGATCCATTCGGCGCCCAGCTCGGCGATCGCCCCGTTGGCGAGGGTCGTCGACCAGACCCGCCCGCCCACCCGTTCCCGGGCCTCGAGCACGGTGACCGCCACGCCGAGATCGGTCAGGTGCCGGGCCGCCGACAACCCGGACAGCCCGGCGCCAACCACGACCGCGCGGACATGCGTATGCATCAGTACCGGGGTCCGAACGGACTACGGGCAGGTGGTGCACATGGGCGGGACTTGCATGGCACGGCGCGCCTATGGTACTCAGCCCCTTCGGGATTGAACGACCGCTCAATCCCTTGGATGGGGCACGGGAGCGAGGAGGGTTCGCATGGCAGGCAGGCACCCGATGGACCGGAGTTGGTCGCGGCGGCAGTTCCTGACCCGTGCGGCAGGTGGCGCGGTCGCCGTACCATCGCTCGCCGCCGTCCTGGCCGCATGCTCGAAACCGGAAGACTCCACCGGAGGCACGGCGTCGGGACCGGCGGACACGACCATCCCGCTCGCGACGCTGGAGAACCCCGTCGAGCTGCCGGTCACCATGGACACCATCGCGGCCGACACGCCGATCGAGTCGGGCCCGCTGGTGATCTACAACTGGGCCGACTACATCCACAAGAAGGTGGTCGCCGAGTTCGAGGAGGAGTTCGGCGTCTCCGTCGAGATCACCACGTTCAACAACATGGAAGAGGGCATCCAGAAGGTCGCCAACGGCCAGGTCGTTCCCGACGTCTTCTTCCCGACCGTTGGGAACCTGCGCAAGCTCGTGGCCCGCGATCTGGTGCTGCCGCTCCAGCAGGAGCTCATCCCCAACATGGTCTCGAGCGTCTGGCCCATCTACTCCGACCCCGGTCCCTATTACGACCTCGGCTGGAAATACAGCGTGCCGTACACGATCTACACGTGGGGGGTGGCGTACCGCCGCGACCGCGTGAGCGACGAAGACCTGGCCGCGCAGGGGTGGGAAGCACTGTGGAACCCCGAGTTCGCGGGGCAGATCAGCCTCTACGACTCCTACGGTGACACGCTCGCCGTCGCGATCCTGCGCAACGGCAGCCTCGACGTGAACACGGGCGACCCCGCGTTGATCGAGGCCGCCAAGGAAGCGGTGCTGCAGACGATCAACGAGAACGAGGCTCGGCTCACCATCAACGGCGTCTACGCGAAGCTTCCGGCCGGCGAGTTCACCGTCGCGGAAGCCTGGTCCGGCGACATCGTGGGCGCCCAGTGGTACCTGCCGAAGGGCACCGGCACCGACGTGCTGGGGTACTGGCGACCCGAGACCGGTCAGACGATGATCGGCAACGACGCCATCGTGGTACCGGCGGCCGCGGCGCGACCCCGCCTCGCCCACGAGTTCATCAACTTCATGCTCGACGAGAAGCACGGCACCGACAACTTCGTCAACTGGAACGGGTACCAGCCTCCGTTCACCTCGATCGATCCGGGCGCGTTGATCGACCAAGGCGTGGTGCCCGAGAACCTGTCCGATGCCGTGGTGACCGAGGAGATGTTCAAGCTCGATCTCACCCCGGTGGAGCTCGCTCCGGAGGTCGACCAGATGTGGCTGGAAGCGTGGACCGAGATCAAGGCGGGTGCCTGAGATCGGGGGACGCGCACCTCGAGCAGACCAGCAGGCCACGGAGGGCGGGGTCTGGTATCCGCCCTGGTACTGGCCTTCCTTCATGGCGCCGGGCAGCATCTGGCTCACCGTCCTGTTCGTGCTGCCGTTCTACGTGGTGTTCGCCGTGGCGTTCGGCGCGGTCGATTTCGCCAACTTCGGTGTGTCCGTCCCGTATTACGCCCCATGGTGGTGGTCGTTCGACACCTTCAACGAGACGCTCAGCAAGTTCTACACAGGCAGCGCCATCTACCAGGCTCCGCTGATCCGCACCTTCGTCTACGTGTTCGCAGCCACGGTCATCTGTCTCGTGCTCGGGTACACGGTCGCCTACTTCGCTGCGCGAGGCACCAGCAAGTACAAGGGCCTCATCCTCGTGCTGCTGGTCTCCCCGCTGTGGATCAGCTACCTGATGCGCATCTATGCCTGGCAGGGACTGCTCGGTTCTGACGGCCCAATCAGCTTCCTGCTCAGCCCCTTCGGACTGGGTGACACGAACTGGCTCGAAGGCCTGCACGTGACGGTGATCATGGGGCTGGTCTACGGCTACATCCCGTTCATGATCCTCCCCATCTACGCGTCGCTCGACCGCATCCAGGAGAGCGTGCTGGAAGCGGGGCGCGACCTCGGTGCGAGCGGACGGCAGACGTTCTGGAGGGTGACGCTTCCGTTGTCACGGCCGGCGATCCTGGCCGGCATCGTGATCGTGACGCTCCCGATGTTCGGCGACTACTACACGAACGATCTGCTCGGGACCACGAAGACGTCCATGTTCGGCAACCTGATCTCGGCGCAGAGGGAGCAGACAGGCGGCTCGACACGCATGGCGTCGCTCGTGCTGATCCTCGCGGTGATCGTCTTCATCCCTATGCTCTACTACCTGCGCGAAACGAAGCGCGCGGCGGAGCAGGCGTGAGCACCGCGATCGACTCCGGACGTCTCGCGCCGAGCCGTGGCTACTTCAGGAACCCATGGCGCAGACCCCGCGTGCTCCAGGGCGTCACGCTCGCGTACCTGCTCTGGTCGCTCCTGCCGGTCGTGATCGCGGTCATCTTCTCGTTCAACGGCGGACGCTCCCGGATCTCCTGGCAGGGCTTCTCCTTGCGGTGGTGGACCCAGGATCCGACCGATTCCCTCCTGCACGACGCCGCCATGCGCCAGGCGATGACTCAGACGTACAAGCTGGCGTTCCTCACGGTGCTCGTCGTGGTCCCGCTCGGCACGCTGTTCGCGATCGGGATCGACCGCTGGCATGCCCGCCCGGCGCGCATCGCCAACTTCACGATGCTGCTCTCGTTCGTCGTGCCCGAGATCATCCTCGGGGTCTCGCTCTACATCTTGTTCACGAATCTGTTCAGCGGGTTCGTGCCACTCGGCACACCCGGGCAACTCTTGGGGCTCATCAGCTTCCAACTGAGCTACCCGGTCATCATCGTGCGAGCCCGGCTGCTCTCGATCGGGCCAGAGTACGAGGAAGCCGCCATGGATCTCGGGGCAACGCCGAGCCGGGCCATCAGGCGGATCCTGATGCCGCTGATCTCCCCGGCGATCCTCGCGAGCGTCGCGCTGGTGTTCGCCGACGTCGTCGACGATTTCGTCACCGTGGCTGCGCTCTCGGGTCCGGCGAGCAGTGAGACGCTCGCCCAGAAGATCTACGCGGCGTCGCGCTCCTCACCCACGCCAGAGGTGAACGCCGCCGCGACGATGATGCTGGTGACGACCCTGTTCGTCGTTGCCGTCGGGCTGCTGCTCTACCGGCGGATCGGGCGCGTGCAGGGCGGTGGCGGCGCCTCCGACTTCATGCAGTTGTAGCCTTCCGGTTCGCTCCAGGTCGATGAGGGAGAGGACCCACCCGATGACAGGCAGGTATCCGGGCAACGATGCGTGGTCGCGGCGACGCTTCCTGAGTCGGTCGGTTGCGGGTGCGCTCTCGTTGCCCTCACTCGCGGCTCTGCTCTCGGCATGTGACGGACCTCGAGATGGCGTCGACACCGCGACCGCGTCCCCGGACCTGCCGCTCGCCAGGCCCACGAGTCCCCTCGCGCTTCCGCTCTCCTCCGAGCCCATCGCGACCGACACGCCTCTCGAGCAGGGGGCCACGCTGCAGGTCTTCAACTGGGATGGGTACATCTCGAAGGAGGTGCTGGCCGCCTTCGAATCGGAGTTCGACGTCACGGTGCGGTGGACGACGTTCACCAACCTGGAAGACGCGATCCGCCAGCTCAACGAGGGCGAGGTGGCCGCCGACGTGTTCTTCCCCACCGTCGACTACGTCTCGCGGCTCGTGCAGGGGGGTGAGAGCGGTTCACTCATCCAGCCGCTGAACCACGAGCTCATCCCGAATCTCGCGAGCGCGGTCTGGCCGAGCTTCTCCGATCCCGGCCCGTTCTACGACCTGGGCGCGCGCTACAGCGTGCCGTACACGATCTACACCACCGGGGTGGCCTACAGGCGAGACCGCATCGACGACGCGGACGCTGCTGCCCAGGGCTACGAGATGCTCTGGAACCCCGCCTTCCGGGGTGAGATCGCGTACTACGACTCCTACCGAGACGCGCTCGGCATGGCGATGATCCGTAACGGTGGCACGGACCCGAACTCGAGCGATCCCGCCGAGATCACCGCCGCCAAGGACTCGATCCTCGAGATCCTCGCCGAGCTCGACGGACGGCTCGGCGTCGACGGCACGTACGCGAGGCTTCCCCGAGGTCAGGTCACGGTGTCGCAAGCATGGTCGGGTGACATCGTCGGCGCCCAGCGGTACCTACCCGGGAAGACCGATGCGAGCGTGCTGGGCTTCTGGTACCCGGCCGACGGTGGCCTGATCGCGAACGACACCATCGTCATCCCGGCGAGCGCCCCCAGCCCCCGGCTGGCGCACGAGTTCGTGAACTTCCTGCTCGACGCCAACTGGGGCTACCGCAACTTCGCCCGCTGGAACGACTACCAGCCCCCATTGACGTCGATCGACGCCGCGTCGCTCATCGACCGCGGGATCGTGACCTCGAAGCTGCGCGACGCCGTCGTCACCGAAGCGATGTACTCGACGCCGTTCATGCAGGGACAGCTCTCCGCCGAGGTCGACCTGCTGTGGCTCGAAGCCTGGAGCGAGATCCAGGCGGCGCGTTCGCGCTAGCCTTGCGGCGCGTCGTCGAGCTCGCCGCTCTCCATCACCGCGGTGCCGGCGTCGGGCAGCACCCGCAGCGCCTCGACCGGCAGGTGCACCGTGATCGGCGCGCCGGAGTCGAACGGCATGGCGCCACCCTCGTTCTGCACCCAGGCCTGGATCCGCTGACCCGGCGCGAGGTTCACGATGACCTGCAGCACCGAGCCGACGTAGACGACCCGTTCCACCATCGCGGGAACCCGGTTCTCACCGGGCGTGTCCTGCGGCTCGAGGTTCACGCGCTCGGGTCGGATCGTGACCTTGGCTGCGCCCCTGGTGTCCTCGTCGCCCTGGCCGGCCGTCACGATGAACTCCCCGATCGAGAGCGAGCACCCCCCGGCCGTCTGCCCGAGCGCCGTCGCATCCATCAGGTTCGACACCCCGAGGAAGTCGGCCACGTACGCGGTCGCCGGCTCCTCGTAGATCTCCTTGGGCGCACCCACCTGCTCGACCCGCCCCTGCGACATGACGGCGATGCGATCCGACATCGTGAGGGCTTCTTCCTGGTCGTGCGTGACGTAGATGAACGTGATGCCGACCTCTTCCTGCAACGCCTTGAGCTCGATCTGCAGACGCTTGCGCAGTTTCGCGTCGAGCGCGCCGAGCGGCTCGTCGAGCAACAGCACCGCGGGGTTGAGGATCAGGGCGCGAGCGAGCGCCACGCGCTGCTGCTGACCCCCGGAGAGCTGCGTGGGACGCCTCGCTCCGAAGCCGGTGAGCGCCACCAGATCGAGGGCCCGGCCGACCTGCTCGCGCATCTCCTGCTTGGACACGTCCTTGTACTTCAATCCGAACGCGACGTTCTCCTCGACCGTGAGATGCGGGAACAGCGCGTAGTTCTGGAACACGGTGTTCACGTTGCGCTTGTGCGGCGGCGTCTGCGCCATGTCGACGCCGTCGAGCAGGATCTGCCCCTCGGAGGGCCGCTCGAACCCGGCGATCATGCGCAGGGTCGTCGTCTTGCCGCAGCCCGAGGGTCCGAGCAACGAGAAGAACTCGCCCGAGGGCATGTCGAGGTTGATGCCGGCGACCGCCGTGAAATCGCCGAACCGCTTCACCAGGTCGACGAGCTGAACCTGTCCTCCTGCCATGGTCGCGGAGTCTAGTCCAGGCGAGCCATGACCGGTCAAGCGAACGGGAGAGCTCGGCTGTCGACGGCTGACGACGTGTCATCATGCCGCGATGGACGAGCTCGCCCGGCCACCCGACGCCACGAGCATCGGAGCCGTCGACCCCCTCGAGCCGTCGGTGGCCCGACGCGCGGTGCTCCCCCTGCTGGCCGGGTACCTCGCGTTCGGTCAGTTCTGGGGCGTCTGGGTGATCGTGGTCTACGACTTCCAGCGGCTCCATCGGCTGTCGGAGAGCCGCCTCGGCGCGATGTACACGGTGCTGTCGGCCACCGCCGTGGCGGTGATGCTGGTGGTCGCACCCCGGCTGCAGCGGCGGCCGCTGACGTTCACGGTGCCGGCTTCACTCACCCTGCTCGCCGTGGGTTCGCTGACGATCGCGTACCAGCCGACGGCCGTGGTGGCCGCCGGCTTCCTGCTGGTCGGAGCGGGCAACGGCCTGATCGATGTCTACCTCAACGTTGCCGCCCAGCGGGTCGAGGTGGCGACGCAGCGCCCGGTTCTCCAGTGGCTGCACGCTTCGTATGCCCTCGGCGGCGTGATGGGTGCTGCCGCGGCCGGTGGCCTGCTCGTGTTCGGAGCGGACTTCCGGTTGGGATTCGCCTACGCCGGTGCCGCCCTCGTCGCGACGGCGGTGTGGAACGTGCGCACCGCGCCCGCCGAACGCAGCCCCGAGGGTGCCCAGACCGTCTTCTCCATCTCGGCGCTGTTCAGGACCCCCGCCTTGTGGGTACCGGCGCTCGTCGTGCTCTTCGCCTTCCTCGTCGAGGGATCGATGGATACGTGGTCGGGGCTCTACCTGCGCGAGGAGCTCGGAGCCTCGGCGGGCGTCACGGCCCTGGCGTTCATCGCGTTCTCGGGAGCGATCTTCCTCGGCCGCCTGTTCGCGGGCCGCGTGCTCTTCGGCCTGGGAGCGCGAAGCACGATCATCGTGGCGGGCGTAGGGTCGCTAGCGGGAGGACTGCTCGCGACGTTGACGAGCAACCTCGCGGTCGTGGGGGTGGCCTACCTGATCCTCGGTTTCATGATCAGCGCGGCCGCGCCCGCGGGGTTCAGCCTGACCGAGCACATCGACGAGGATGCGACCAGCGCGATCGCTGCGGTCACCACCGTGGGGTACACCGGCTTCATATGGAGCCCTCCCGTGCTCGGCTACGTCGCGCAGACCATGGACCTGCGCGCCGCGATGGCCGTGATCGTGATCGCCACGCTCGGCATCGTCGGCGCCGGGCTCCTCGCGCCTCGCGGCCAGAGCCCCGGTCGTGCCGCCGGCTGAGGTCAGGGTACGCTCGCGGGGTGCGACACGCTACGCTCTTGTTCACGATCGTGGCCACGATGTCGACTGCATGCGGCGGTGACGACGTGAGCCCGTACGAACCGTTGCACCAGTCGGCGCGACAGGAGATCCCGGGCACGTTCGGGTACGTGCTGGTGCCGCTCGAGGGGTTCCGCGGCGAGGTCGACCCGAGCAGCGTCTGGCCCGGGCTTCCCGGGGCCGGTGACGGCTCCGCGGTCTCGGTCACCCTGGCCGACCTCGAGCACCCAGGCGAGGGGGTCGATTGGGGCCCATCGTGGGTCTACTTCACGAACGATCTCTGCTACTTCACCGCCAAGGGTGATTTCGTCTCGCCGTCGCGTGCCGGCAAGACCGACGGATGCACACGTCAGAACGTGCTCGTGCAGGTCGTCGACGCCACCTCCGGCGAGTTCACGGCGGTGTTCGAGGCCTACGACGCTTACCTCACCTGGGCGCCCACCCGTGTCGGCACGCCCGCTCAGGTGGCGGAGGCGACCCGCTTCCAGTAGCCGAGCCAGCGCGCGCGTTCGCTCGGGCCGAAGCCCACGAGCATCTGCGCGTCGGCGAACGAGTCGTTGTCGAGCAGCGTGCCGAGCAGGTTCGGGGGCACCTCCATGTGCCACGGCGAGTCGGGCGCCGCGAAGGCTTCGCGGGTGACCCCTTCGAGCGGGGGCTGGTAGCCGTTCCAGCAGAAGTTGTCGACACCCACCCGCGTATCGAGCAGGTGGTTCAGGAAGGCGTGGGCGAGATCGGGATGGCGACCCTGCTCGCACACCGCCATCAGGTCGCAGCCGACGATCTTCTCCGAGCCGGCCGGCGACCAGAAGCGCAGCTTCGTGCCCAGGTCGAAGTCGCCCTCGGCGGCGGCGTATCCGGGCGCGGAGAGCACGTCGCCCGACCACGCCTGATGCGCGGCGAACTCGCCCTCGGGCAGGCCTTCCTCGACACCGTCGTTGGTGAACCTGACGGCGGTCGCCGCGATGGCGTCGGAGAGCGCACCCGCTGCCGCCCCGAGCTGATCGTCGGTGGCCGAGCGAACGTCGGTGACGCCCGCGCGCAACAGCGCGAGCGACATCGCCTCGAGGAAGCCGTCGTACATGCCCACCCGGCCGCGGTAGCGCGGGTTCCAGAAGACGCCCCAGGGGTCGGTCGCAGCGTCGGGCGCGTCGGGCGCCTCGACCATGTCGGCTCGCCAGGCCACGCCGCTCACGTAGACCGTGTACGGAAGGGAGTAGCGCTGGCCCGGATCGTAGAAGGGTCCGCCGTCGTCGCGGAACCACGGCCAGAGGTTGCGAAGGTTCGGCAGCCGATCGTGGTCGAGCGCCCGCACGATGCCCGCGTCGACGAGGCCCGGCAGCGCATCGATCGTCGGGAAGAACACGTCGAACCTCGCACCGGGATCCTGCAGCCTGGCGATGGCCTCGTCCATGTGCATGAAGCTCTCCACCTCGACGCGCACCGCGCCCTCAGGGAAGGATCGCTCGAACGACGACAGGGTGCCCTTGGACAGGTAATCGCGCCACTCGTAGACCCTGAGCACCGCGTCGCGCTCGGTTGGCTTGCTGCTCGCGAAGGTCGGCCCGACCGCTCGTGATGCGGCGGCGTCGGGCTGTCGAGGCGACCGCGAGGCCCGGTCGCACGCCGCGGCGAGCACGGACGGCAGGATCAGCCCGGCACCGGCCATGCCGCGCAGGAACGCCCGTCGGTCGAGCGACGGATGGTCCGGTCTCCCGACGCCTCCTGCGAGCCTCATGCGATCATCTTCCGCGACCGCCCCCGAGGATCGCAAGCGAGCGTGGGCTCACCCGGCCGACTCGAGCTCTGGGGGCGGCACGCCCTGCCCCCAGGCGTCGGCCCCGCCGTCGACCAGCACCGTCGATCCGGTGATGTAGGCCCCGCCCGCGGAGGCGAGGAAGGCGATCGTCGCGGCGACCTCCTCGGGCAGGCCGGCTCGGCGCATCGGCACCTGAGCGGCATACTCGGCCACGACCTCGTCACCCCCGTACTGCTGCAGCCCTTCGGTCTCGATGAGTCCCGCCGCGACGCAGACCGCCCGCACCCCGTAGCGAGACCACTCGTTCGACAGTGACGCCGCCATCGTTTCGAGCGCCGACCTGGCCATCGACGAGTGCGCCATCATCGGGATGCCTCTGCGGGGGCTGAATCCGATGAAGAAGATGGCTCCCCCTCGCCGCGGGATCATCCACCGGGTCGCCACCTGGTGGGTCAGGTGCCAGACGGCGTCGACGTTCAGGCGATGCACGGCTCGCAGGCCCTTGAGCGAGATGTCCTCGGCCGCGGCGGCGAACTGACCGCCGGCATTGTTCACGAGCACGTCGACGACACCGAATGCGGCATCGACGTCGTCGAGGAAGCGGGCCACCTGCTCGGGCTCACGCACGTCACAGGTGCGTGCGACCACCGCGTGTCCGGCTCCCTCGAGCTCTGCGGCGACGGCCTCGATCGGTTCCGCACGCCGACCGCAGATCGCGACGCGCGCGCCGGTGCGCGCGAGTTCGAGCGCGGTGGCACGCCCGATGCCGGTGCCGCCCCCGGTCACGATCGCGGTCCTGCCGGCGTTCGCCGCCGGGGCGAGCGGGGAGTGGAAGCCGTCTACCATGCTGCGCAGTATGCCCGAGGAGCACGTCATCAGGATCGAAGGGAGCGGCGGCGTGCGCCTCTCGGCACGGCTGTTCGACGGGCCGCCGCGGGCGCGCGGATTGCTCCTGCACCATGGCCTCGCGTCGTCACAGCACATCTGGGACCGCATGCTTCCTCGGCTCAGCCGGCGCATGCGGGTGGTCACCTTCGACGCCCGCGGTCACGGCGTGAGCGACAAGCCGAACCGTGGCTACGGGTTCGAGCACGTGGTGGGCGACGCCCTCGCGGTGTCGCGAGCTGCCGGGTTGGGGCGCCCCGATCGTCGTGGGTCATTCCTGGGGAGCGATGGTCACGTTGGAGCTCGCCGCGCGACACCCCGAGTCGATCGCCGGCGCCGTGCTCGTCGACGGCGGCATGCATCCGGTCGGCGCCGAGATGGACTGGCCGACGACCAAGGAGATGCTGGCTCCACCGCACCTGACCGGCATGCCGCTCGACGAGTTCCGGGGACTGATGCGGACGTTCCTCGGTGAGGCGGTCGACGTCACACCCGATCTCGAGGCGCAGGTCGTGTCGGTCATGCGCGTGCGCCGCGACGGCACCATCGCCCCGCGGCTCGCGCGATCCAACCACTTCCGCATCCTGCGGGCCATCTGGGAACAAGCCCCGGACGAACTCTGGGCACGCCTGCACGTGCCGACGCTCTCGATCGTCGCGCGCGACCGGGCCGATCCGGCCCGACACGAGCGCATGCGCGAGGCCGTCGCCAACGTGCGAGCGCTGACGCGCGAACGGCCCGTCGCGATCGAGTGGATGGACGGCATCCACGATCTGCCGTTGCAACATCCCATCGCGCTGGCTCGGCGCCTCGAACGATTCGCGCAGTCAGCCGTAGGCTAGGAGCGCGATGTTCCTGTTCGTGATGATCCTGCTGCTCCTCGCCACAGCGTTCGGGGTGCTCGGCGCGGTGCTCAAGGCGGTCGCCTTCCTCGTCGTCACGGTGGTGCTCACGGTCACGCGTGCTCGGCGCGATCGCCTGGTGGGCGTTGACACGGAAGGCCCGTGAGCTGAGCGCCGATCTCGACCGCCAGTTCGCGCAGCAGCGCGTGACCGGTTACCGCGTGAACGAAGCGCAGCGGGAGCCTCGGACGCTTCCGCCTCGGGACGATCGCTACTGAGGCACCGCGTGGAAGCTCACGTGTGCTGGCCGGCTCGACGAATCAGTCTCCCGCGGTATGCGAGCGGGGCGTCGCCGAGCATCCGCAGCAGCCGGCCGCGGGGGTGTCCGGCGTCCTCGCGGCGGTCACCGAGCTCGAGCGCCATCGCCGACAGCCGGATGCCGGCGTAGCGCAGCGGCTCGGGTGGCGTCTTCGCCTCGGTCCCCACGACCGGCATCGACGTCCACTCGTCGTCGAGCCCCTGCACGAGCGAAGCGAGGATGCGCCCTCCCAGCATCGTCTGCGACAGCCCGTGCCCCGAGAACCCCAGCCCGACATGCACGTTGCCCGGCTCCATCGAGCGGAAGAAGGGCAGGAAGGTCGCCGTCTGGTCGATCGGCCCTCCCCACGCGTGCGTGAACCGCACGCCGTCGAGCTGCGGGAACATCCACGTGAGGCCCCGGGCAGCGACGTCGGCGGCACGCCGGTCGTGGGTCGCCGCACGCCCCCTGCGCGCCCGCCCAAGACCACACCGAGCGCGCCGCCGCCGATCACGATGCGGCCGTCGTCGGTCGGCCGCAGGTAGTAGAGGAGCTCGCGGCCGTCGACGATGCCCACCTGCGACGTCCACCCGATCTCCCGCAACAACGCCGGGATCGGCTCGGTGGCGACCACGTGATCGACGATCACGCCGAAACTACGACGCAGGCCGGGCCATCCGGCCGCCCACGCCCCGGTCGTGAGCACCACCTGGCCGGCACGCACCGCGCCGTGCGGGGTCCGCACCACGGCGGGGCGGGAGCGCTCGAGTGCCGTCATCGGGGTTCGTTCGAAGATCCGGACGCCGCGGTGCAACGCGACCCGCCGGAGGCCGCGCGCGAGCCGTCCCGGGTGCACCACCGCACCATCGCGACCGAACCAGCCGGCGACGAAGCGGGGGGAATCCGCGATCGCCCGCGCGGCGTCGAGACCGACCTCGCGCAGCCGCGCTCCCTCGCCGCGGGCGGCCAGGAACGCGGCTGCGGACGAGCCTTCCGGTTCGATCTGCCAGCGGCCGGTCGCGACCTGAAGCGCTCCTTCGTGGTGATACCAGGCATCGATCCCGTGCTGCTCGAGCCAGCTGCCGACCTCCTCGACGGTGCTCGCCACCGCCCGCAGGTACCGCATGCCGTGGTGGTCGCCGAACGCCGAGCAGATCGCCGGCGCATCCCACCACGACGAGGAGAAGAAGCCCCCGTTGCGGCCGCTCGCCCCGCCTCCGCAGATGTCCTGTTCGATGAGGGCGATGCGCAGCGACGGGTCCCTCGCGGAGAGCTCGATCGCCGTCCAGAGGCCGGCGAACCCTCCGCCTACGATGCAGACGTCGGCCACCACGTGGGTGGTGAGCGGCGAACACTCCTCACCAGGGTCGTGTGCGAGCGCTTCCTGCAGCCAGTAGCTGCGCGCCGCCCCCGGAGCGGGAACGCGCGAGCTCACACGCCGACGCCGCCACACCGGACGTGACCGGGTTCCGGCCCATGCCACGCATCGCCCGATCGCCAGGAACAGACCGGTGAACACCACGCCGACGACGAGGAACACGACGATGCGGTCGCCTCGTGGAGCACCGACCCACCACGTGCGAACGAGCAAGGCCACGGGGATCGCGATCGCCCAGGTGAGCGTGAGCGAGGAGAGATCTCGCCGGCGATAGGTGCCGATGGCGAGCGCCACCCCGATCCAGGCTCCCGCGAGCGGGATCGCGTTGCGCGCAGCGACCTCGGCGATCGCACCGAGGTGGTGGGAACGCAGGCCGACCGCGACGAACGCGCACAGTGCGAGCGCATCGGCGACGACGAGCGCCGCCGCGCCCCCCGGTCGAGGCGATACGCTCGCTCGCGGAACGTTCCTCGTCGCGTCGTCGATGCCGGCCATGACGCCATCCTCCCAGGAGGAGCGCGCACGACGGCACGCCGTACCCTCAGGCCTGTGGATGCGATGACCGTGCTCTACGACGCCGACTGCGGGGCCTGCCGCTGGTGCGCCGACCGTCTGCGCGCGTGGGATCGTCACCAGGTCCTGCGGTTCGAACCGATCGGAACCACGCATGGCGACCGGCTCCTGCATGCGGTACCCGTCGAGCGCCGGCTCGACTCCTGGCACGTCGTGGAGCGCGACGGACGGGTGTGGTCGGCGGGCCAGGCCGTTGCCCGCATCCTTCGACTGCTTCCGTGGGGGAGACCACTCGCGCTCGCTGCCGAGCTCGCTCCCGGCGTGACGGACGGGCTCTACGCGGCGGCGGCGCGCCACCGATCGATGCTCGGCCGGCTCCTCGGCCGCCGGGCGTGCGCGGTCGACCCTTCCCGTGAGACCCGTGGCCCGGCGCCGCGAGCCTGAGGAGCGACGGGTGCGCTACGCCCCCAGCAACAGCGGAGCCAACGCCCTGTAGCCGACCATGCAGACGTCGGCGTCATCGCCGTTCACGAACTGCACGCAGACGTGGTCCGCGCCGGCGTCGAGATGCTCATGCACGCGAGCGGCGATCGCATGCTCGTCGCCCCATGCCACCGTCGCGTCGACGAGACGGTCGCTGCCCCCGCCGACGAGCTCCTCGTCGTCGAAGCCCATCCGCTGCAGGTTGCGCGCGTAGTTCGGCAACTCGAGGTATCCGGCGGTCCATCCTCGCGCGATCGACCGCGCTCGGCCGGCATCTGACTCGAGCACAGCCGTGAGCTCGACCGCCAGCACGGGGTCGGGTCCCAGCACCGATCGAGCACGTGCCGTGTGCTCGACCGGCACGAAGTAGGTGTGTGCGCCGAGCGCGCGCTCAGCGGACAGGCGCAGCATGCCGTCACCGAGCGCTGCGAGCAGCCGGCGCACCCCCGTGGGCTCCGGCGCCGACCACGGCGCCTGGTCCATGCGATCGAGGTACTCGCGCATGCGCGCCAGCGGCCGGTCCCAACCGAGACCCCGGCCCTCGGTCGAGTAGCTGTGCCCGACACCGACGCCCAGCACCACCCGGCCGGGGAAGGCATCGGTGAGCGTTCGCGCTCCGCTCGCCATGACGTCGGGCGCCCTGGCGGTGATGTTCGCGATGCCCGAGCAGACGGCGAGGGACGGCGCAGCCGATGCCAGCACCGACAGGTGCGCGAAGACGTCGCGGGAGCTCGAGCCCTCCGGCACCCACAGGGCCGTGTAGCCGAGCGACTCGAGCTCCCTGGCGTGCTCGCCGATCCGGGCCACCGGCAACGAGTCGAACGCGAACGTCCACGCTCCGACGACGCCGACGGCGGCCCTGACCGCCGCGTGCTCCTGGGTCATTCCGTGGCGTCGGCCTCGACGAGCTCAGCCGGCGAGTCGGGCACCCTGACCGCGATGTCGACCGCGGCATCGTGCCCTTCCACGTCGATGTTCGGCAACCACTGCAGCCAGCGAGGCAGGTACCAGTTGCGATCGCCGAGGAGCCGCATGGTCGACGGAACCAGGATCGACCGCACGACCGTCGCGTCGAGGAACACGGCCACGGCCAGACCGAAGCCCATCTGCTCCAGCGATGTCAGCCGCCCGGCAGCGAACCCGGCGAACACGGCGACCATGATGATCGCGGCGCCGGTGATGATGCCGCCCGTCGTGCGCAGACCGTACGCCACCGCTCCTGCGTTGTCGTGCGTCTTGTCGTACTGCTCCCGGATGCGCGTGAGCAGGAACACGTGGTAGTCCATCGACAACCCGAACAGGATCGAGAACAGGAACAACGGCAGCCACGACTCGATGGCGTCGACCTGCTGGAACCCGAACGCGTTCGCGATCGACTCGCCGACGCCGGGTCCTCCCTTCTGGAAGACGAGCACGATGAGACCGTACGCGGCGCCCACCGAGAGCAGGTTCATGACGATCGCTTTCACCGGCACCACGATCGAGCGGAACACGACGGTGAGGAGCAGGAACGACAACCCGAGCACCACCAGGATGATCAGCGGCGTGTACGTGTCGGAGATGTCGAAGAAGTCCTTCACGAATGCCGTGTCGCCGCCGACCAGCACGGTCGCCGATGTGCCCTCGAACGCCTGGGGCACGTAGGTCTCGCGAAGGCTCGCGATCGTCGCCACGGCCGCCTCGCCCTGAGGATCGGTCGCGGGCCCAGCCAGAGGGATCCGGATCAGCGCGACCGAACCGTCGGGGCTCACCGTCGCCGGGGCGGGGGTTCCGAGCGTGGGATCGTCGGCGATCGTGGACTCGAGCTCGGCCACGGCGGTCGCGTACTCGGGCGCCAGCTCACCAGGCGCGCCGGGCTCGGCCCCTGCGGTGCCGACCGCGCCGTCGCTGATCACGAGATCGACGGAAGCCTGCGATCCCGCTTCGGGAACCGCTCGACGATGATGTCGAAGGCTTCCTTCGACTGCACACCGTCGGGAAGCGTGCCGATGCCCGCGAGGCCGGTCTTGATGCCACGGCCGTCGTCCTCGGGGTGACCCTGGAGCCAGTAGGGCATGGAGAGCGCCACCATGAACGCGCCGGCGAGCGCCAGCCACACGACGGGGCGAGCCATGACCACACGGGTCAAGCGGTCCCAGAACCCACCCTCGCTGCTGAGGCTGGAGCCTTCCGGGCGTGCATACCGGGCAAGGGCCCCTCCCTTCAGCAGCCGGCTGAGCAGCAGCCCGGCGCCCACGAAGCCTGCGAGGCCGGCGAGGGGGGCGGCCGCGGGCACGGCGAGGGAGACGGGGATCGCCAGCGCCGCACCGCCCGCGAGCATCGCGATGAACACCCCGATCGTGGGGATACGAGACAGGTACGGCCAATTGACCCGGTCACCCAACAGCGCGAGCACCGCCGGCAGCAAGGTCATCGACGATGCCACCGAGACCAGGACGACCACGATGGCGCCGCCGGCGAGGCTGCGGAAGATCGTCGTCGGCACGAGCAGCATGCCGGCGAGCGCCAGCACCACGGTCATGCCGCTGAAGAACACGGCACGTGAGGCGGTGGCGCCCGAAGCCCGGATCGCATCGTCCTTCACACGCCCGGCGTGCCGTTCCTCGCGGTAGCGGGAGACGATGAACAGGGCGTAGTCCACCCCGACCGCGATACCC
Organism: uncultured Actinomycetes bacterium; assembly: GCA_963790335.1. GTDB lineage: Bacteria > Actinomycetota > UBA4738 > UBA4738 > HRBIN12 > JAOUEA01. The sequence goes on from CAWBOB010000005.1 coordinate 158,392, forward strand.
ATCATCGTGATCAGGTTCGGCGTGAAGAAGCTGAAGTCCCAGAGCGTGCCCAGCAGCCCCACGATGCCGAGCGTGATCGGCAGCGTGAACAGGACGGTCTTGAGCAGGGGAAGCAGACCTGCCACGATCGCGCCGAACACGATCAGCAGGACGATGATGGCTGCGGTGATGCCGATGCCCTCGCCGAAGGCGAGGTCCTCCTCGGAGATCACCTTGAAGTCCTCCGACGAACTCACGGCGCCCAACATGTAGGCCTCGACGCCGTCGCTCGACGCCTGTTCGCGCGCGGCTTCCACATCCTCGAAGTGATCGGTCGCCTCATCGATGTCGCCCGTATAGACGCCCGTGAACAGCACGGCCGATGCGTCGTCAGAGGGGATCGGGCCGAGCGCAGCGACCTGCGGGTCGGCGGCCTGCTCTTCGGTGAGGGGGAACCCTGCCGGCAGCGCCGCGAACACGTCGGGCCCCAGATCCTGCAACGCGGTGATGAGTCCGTTCACGCGTTCGGCGAACGCCGGGTCCTCGATCGCACCCGGTTCTCCCGCTACCACGAAGGTCTCCGAGATCGCGTCGTCGGCAAGGGCGCCCTGCTCGAGGATCTGCTGCGCGCGCTTGGCTTCGGGAACGTTCGTGAAGTCGAAGTCCGTCGTCAGCGCCGGGCCGAGGAGCGTGGCGGCCGACGCGATGCCGGCGACCAAGAGCACCAGCCAGATGCCGACCGTCCTCCACGGGTGCCGGCTGCTCGCCGTGGCGAGTGATTCGGGATTGACGCGCACTTCGGATCCCCCCTGTTCTCTCGGCGCTCTCGCCGACCGTTGACGTACGGTGTATGCTTACGGCGTACGGGAGCATAGGTATACACCGTAAGCCTGTCAACCCCGATCCCGGTTCCTCGAGGCGAACGTTCGGAGAACGATCCCGATGCCCACACGGACCCGCAACCACGACACCTCGGCCGTTCCGATCAAGGAACGGCTCAGCCGTGACCGCATCGTCGAGGCTGCCCTGGTCATCATGGATGCCGAGGGTCTCGACGCGGTCTCGATGCGACGGGTGGCTCGAGAGGTCGGCGTCGAGGCGATGTCGCTCTACCACCACGTGCGCGACAAGGAGGACCTCCTCGATGGCGTCTGCGCCCGGGTGATGCGAGACTTCCGCTTCCCTCCCGAGGACCGGCCATGGGTCGATGTCGCGCGTGAGGGCGCCCGTGAGTGGCGGCGGGTGCTGCGCGAGCACCCAAACGTGATCGCGTTGTGGGCAGACCGCCAGCGTCCGATGACCGACCTCGACGCGCTGATGCCGATGGAGTTCGCCCTCCGGGTGATCTCGCGCTCGGGCATGGATGCCCGCGAGGGCGTACGGGTCTTCAACGTGATCGGAGGCTTCATCATGGGTGTGGTCATGATGGAGGTCGGCGCGATGTTCTCAGCGGGCACCGCGCCGAAGATGAAGGCGCCCGACCTCTCCGCGGTGCACGCGAAGATGCCCGACGACGACGGCGCACGGTTGCTACCGCTCGACCGACTGCCCTGCCTCGTGGAGGCGCTGCCGCACCTCGCCGAGTGCGACCCCGACGAGCAGTTCGAATACGGTCTCGATCTGCTGCTCGCCGGCATCGAGGCGCGGGCGATCGGACGCGGCTGAGCGGCGATCGGTCAGCGCAGCCCGAGCTCGGACCCGACCGCTGCGAAGATGTCGAGCGCCTCACGCAGGTCCTGCTCGGTGTGGTCGGCGGTGACGATCGTGCGAACACGAGCCGAGCCCCGGCCGACCGTCGGGAACACGATCGCGGGACAGAACACCCCTTCGTCGAAGAGGCGGCGTGCGAAGGCCTGCGTGCGTTCCTCGTCGCCCGTGATGACCGGCGTGATGGGGGTCTGGCTCGCGCCCGTGTCGAACCCCAGCTCGCGCAGGCCGGCCTTCAGCTGCTCGGCGTTCGACCAGAGCCGGGTGAGCCGCTCGGGCTCGTCGGCGATGACGTCGAGGGCCGCGATGCACGCCGCGACCACGGCGGGCGGCGCGCTGGTCGAGAAGAGGTAGGGTCGCCCCCGGTTCTCGAGCCACTCGACGAGGTGGGGCGCCCCGGCGATGAACCCTCCCAGCACGCCGATCGCCTTCGAGAGCGTGCCCACCTGCACATCGACCCGTCCGCGCAACCCGAAGTGCTCGACCGACCCGGAGCCTCCCGGCCCGAGCACACCGGTGGCATGTGCGTCGTCGAGCATCATCACGGCCCCGTGCCGTTCGGCGACCTCCACGAGATCGGGCAACGGTGCGATGTCGCCATCCATCGAGAACACACCGTCGGTGATCAACAGCTGCCGGCGACCGGGTCTGGAAGTCTCCGCGAGTAGCCGGTCCGCGTGATCGACGTCACGGTGGTCGAAGACGGCGATCTCGGCTCGCGACAACCTCGCACCGTCGATGATCGACGCGTGGTTCAGCCGGTCCGAGACGATCACGTCGTCCTTCGCGAGGATCGCTGCGACCGTGCCCGCGTTCGCCGTGAAGCCCGACTGGAACATCAGCGCCGCTTCCGCGTGCTTGAACGCGGCGAACCGCGCCTCGAGCTCCCGGTGCATGGTCATCTGACCGGCGATCGTGCGTACCGCGCCCGATCCGGACCCCAGCTCTTCGGCGGCCCGGCTCGCCGCGGCGTTCAGTCGAGGATGGTTCGCGAGCCCCAGGTAGTTGTTCGACGCGAGGTTGATCACGTCGCGGCCGTCGTAGCGGGCCCGAGCCCCCTGTGGGCCCCCGAGCGTCCGTGGATGCAACAGCAGCCCTTCGCTCCGAAGCGAGGCAACCTCGTCACGCAGGAAGCCGAGGGCGTCGGTCACGATCGAGCTCCTCCGTTCGGAACGAGGATCACCTTCCCCGAGCGGCCGGATGCCGTGGTCTCGAAGGCTTCCTGCCACTGCTCGAAAGCGAATCGATGCGTGATGACGGGTGAGACATCGACACGTCCGGTCGACAGCAACGTCGTGGTCTGCTGCCACGTGCGGAACATCTCCCGGCCGGTGATGCCCTGCAGGCGCGCCTCCTTGAAGATGACCTGGTCGTTCAGGTCGAGCTTGACCGACGCGTCGGGAAGGCCCAGGAGCGACATGCGGCCTCCGCGCGCGAGCATGCGCGTTCCCTGATCGATCGCGGTCGGGTTGCCGCTCATCTCGAGCACGACCTCGGCGCCCACGCCTTTCGTCCGCCCCATCACGGCGGCCACAGGATCCTCCTCAGCCGGGTCGACGAGCACGTCGGCACCCATCTCTCGGGCCTTATCGCGTCGATAGTCGTTGGGCTCGATCGCGATCACCTCGAACGCGCCCAGCGAGCGCACGACACCGACGGCGAACATGCCGATCGGCCCACACCCGATCACCGCGACGACGTTGGTCGCGATGTCCTCGCCGCCCCCCGTGCCGAACGCGGCGTGCACGGCGTTCCCGAAGGGTTCCATGATCGATGCGACGTCGGGATCGATGCCCTCCCCAACCACCCACGCGTTCTGCGCGGGCACCACGACGTACTCGGCGAACGCGCCCTCGGTGTCGACACCGAGGATGCGCAGGTTCTCGCAGATGTGGGCGCGCCCGGTCTGGCACGTGGAACAGTGTCCACACGCGATGTGCGTCTCGGCCGCGACGAAGGTGCCCGGCTGCACGTGATGCACCTCGCCGCCGACCGCGTGCACCGTGCCAGCCACCTCGTGGCCGAAGGTCATCGGCACCGACCCGATCCGCCGGTCGGCCCACTCGTTCCACTCGAGCATGTGCAGGTCGGTCCCGCAGATCGAGGCGCCGTGCACACGCACCAGGATCTCGTCGTCACCGGGCGAGGGCACCGCGATCTCGACGAGCTCGGCGCCCGGACCGCGGGTCGTCTTCCGCAGCGCTCGCATCGTTGCCCTCACGACCGAAGCGTACCCTGCGTCCGGAAGCGGGAACCTTTCGGCGGACTGCGGGCGTCAGACCCGACCAGTGTGCATCCGACCCGGAAGGATCGTGCCATGACTTCGCGGCCGACATCGCGACACATCGCCCTCCTGCTGCTCGTGGCAACCATCACCGCGGCGTGCGCCGACGCCCCCGAGCCAGGCGACACCTCACCGCGTGGAATCCCGCACGCCCAGGCACCGACCGACCTGCTGCTGCGATGGGGGTACGAAGGGGGCTTCACTCCGCCCGAGTTCCAGCTCACCAACCTTCCGTCGTTCAGCCTCTACGGCGACGGCACGATCGTGCGCCCGGGGCCGCAGATGGAGATCTACCCCGGACCGGCCCTGCCCGCGCTCGAGACCATGCGGCTCGACGAGCGGGGCATCCAGGCGATCCTGCAAGCGGCACTCGACGCCGACCTCGCTACGGTCACCGACCTCACCGACATGGGCTCGGTGGGCATCGCCGACGCCGCCGAGACCGTGTTCACGCTGAGGTTCGGCGAGATCGACCGCAGCGTGCGCATCTACGCTCTCGCGGAGCTCGGAGGCCAGATGCCGGGCATGTCCGACGAGGAGTTCCGAGCCCGGAACCGGCTGCTCGCGTTCGTGGAGCAGCTGAGCTCCCTCGAAACCTGGCTCCCCGAGGGCTCGGTCTCCGGGTCCACGGTCTTCGAGCCGTCCGGAACCCGAGCGTTCGTCACCCGATACCGAGGCCAGCCCGACCTGCCCCAGGAGCCCATCGCGTGGCCCCTCGCCACACCGCTCGGTGACATCGGTGCGCATGCCGGCGCGGGCTTCCGGTGCGTCGCCGTGACCGGTCAGGATTGGATCCAGGTGCTGCAACCTGCGGCCTCGACGGCCTCGCAGCTCACCCCGTGGACGAGTGAGGAACGCAGGTACGCGGTCGCGTTCCGTCCGTTGCTTCCCGACGAGTCCACCTGCTGATCCTCCGTCACCCCGATCCCACCCGCAGCGCCACCTCAAGCCAGCACATCGGTATGCCGATGAGGAAGCGTCGGACATCGTGCCCGGCAGCTCGGCGTGTGAGGAGACGGCAGGCAGCGTGAGCGTGAGCGACCCGACCGTGCGACCGACACGTGAGACAGCCGTGGGCTCGAGCGCACCCCGTCCACCGGGGTCCGAGGGGTCGGAGACGGACCACTCGATCGAGGGGGCGATCGCCGACCTCCAAGCCCAACTCCGCGATCTCGAGATCCGCTACCGAGGCGTCATCCACGACCTGCCCGCCGTGATCTATGTCGAAGGCCCCGGCGCCGGCGGTGACGTGATCGATGTGAGTCCCGGTGTCTCAGCGATGCTCGGCGTGACGCGGGAGGACCTGCTCGCCAGTCCCGACGCCTGGTTCGAGCGCGTGCATCCGGACGATCGCGATCGGATCGCGGCGGCGAGCGACCATGCGGTCGAGACGGGCGAGCCCTTCCGTGTGGAGTACCGCGCCGTCCACCCCGACGGCCGTGAGGTGTGGATCAAGGACGACTGCGTGTTGATCCGTGACGAGCACGGCACGCCGATGTACTGGGTCGGTCTGATGCTCGACGTCACCGACGACGCCACGACCCGCGACGAGCTCCGCGAGGAGCGATCGAAGTACGGAGCCCTGGTCGAACAGATCCCGGCGATCGTCTACGTCGACGTCGCCGACGATCAGATGACCACGACGTACGTGAGTCCGCAGATCCATCCGTTGCTCGGCTGCACGCCAGAGGAGTACGTGTCCGATCCCGACCTGTGGGCTCGCATGCTGCATGCCGACGATCGGGAGGCTGCCATCGAGACCTACCTGCGCGGGCGGGAACTCGGCCAACCGTTCGTCTACGAGTACCGGCTCGTCGCGAAGGACGGGCGGGTGCTGTGGTTCCGCGACTCCGCGATCGTGCTGACCGATGCCGACGGGCGCCCCACGCTGATCCAAGGGGTCATGCTCGACATCACCGAGCGGAAGGCGGCCGAGGAACAGATCGCTTACCTCGCCTACCACGACAAGCTCACGGGCATGGCGAACCGAGCGATGTTCGACGAGCTGATCGAACTCTCGCTCACCCGGGCGCGCAGGAACGGGGGCGGCGTGGCGGTGATCTCCGTCGACATCGACGACTTCAAGCTCGTGAACGACTCGCTGGGTCACGAGCGCGGCGACGAGCTCATCACGGCCTTCGCCGAACGCCTGCGTGAGGCCACGAGAGATACCGACCTCGTCGCGCGCCCGGGAGGAGACGAATTCCTGGTGCTCCTCGCGGATCTGGACACGTCGGCGCCCGTACCCGGCGGGCAGGACGGAGCATCGATCTCCGCCGAGGCGGTCGCGATGCGCATCCAGGAAGCCATGCGCGAGCCGTTCGAGATCGCCGGTACCGAGCTCTACCTCACGGCCAGCCAGGGCATCAGCGTCTTCCCCGAGGACGCCAAAGACGTCACCGCGCTCCTGGCCAACGCCGAGACGGCGATGTTCCAGTCGAAACGGATGGGACCCGGCGGGTTCGTTGTCCACTCGACCGACACCGGAGACGCGATGACGCGCCTGTCGATGTCGACCCGGCTGCGCAAGGCGGTCGAACAGAAGCAGTGGATGCTGCACTACCAGCCGCTGATCGAGCTCGACTCCGGACGCATGTACGGGGTCGAGGCCCTGATCCGGTGGCCGGGGCCGAATGGGGGCCTCGTCCCCCCCGGCGAGTTCATCCCGCTCGCCGAAGAGATGGGATTGATCGAGGCGATCGGCGACTGGGTGGTGGAGGAGATCTGTCGTCAGGACGCGCAGTGGCGGGCCGAGGATCTCGAGCTCGAGATCGGGTTCAACCTCTCTCCAAGGCAGCTGTGGCAACCGGAGCTCGTCGCGAAGGTCGCGGCGCCGATCGTCGTCGCCGGCATGGACCCGGCGCGCGTCACCGTCGAGATCACGGAGTCGACCGCCATGACCGACCCGGATCGCACGATCGAACTCCTGCACGAGATGCACGATCGCGGCCTCAAGCTCGCGATCGACGACTTCGGCACCGGCTACTCGTCGCTCGCGCGGCTCAAGCACATGCCGGTCGACATCCTCAAGATCGACCGGTCGTTCGTGCGCGACGTCGACCTCGACCGTGACGCAGCCAGCATGGTGTCGGCGATGATCTCACTCGCCCACAACCTCGGCATGACGCCGTTGGCGGAGGGTATCGAGACCGAGGGCGAGTGGCGGTTCCTCGCCGACCGGGGCTGTCCGCTCGGCCAGGGCTACTTCTTCTCCCGGCCGGTTCCCGCTTCCGACATCTTGGCGATGCATCGACGGGCGTCGCTGAGGATGGTCGAGGGGGCCAACGAGTCCTAGCAGGACTAGCGTCGCCGACGCGGCCCGCGCAAGCCGGACCGGCGCCCACGTACGCTGCCGCTGAAGACCGTTCGAGGAGGCGCGACCTTCATGCCTTCCTGCTCGAACTCCTCGTGCAGGTCGAGGCGGGCCGCCATGCGGCTGACGTCGCCGAGCTGCTCGGGGGTGACGAACGTCACGCTCGTGCCGGTTCGGCCTGCCCTGGCGGTGCGCCCGACCCGGTGGACGTACCCCTTGTCATCCTGTGGAGGGTCGTAGTTCACGACCAGGGTGATGTCGTCGAGATCGAGGCCCCTCGCGGCCACGTCGGTCGCGATCAGCACACCGACGTGCTTCTCCTCGAACCGGCGGAGCGCCTTCTCGCGGGCCTGCTGCGTCATGTCGCCGTGCATCGCCACTGCCGGCACGCCCTCGGCCCGCAGACGGCGAGCGAGAGCGTCGACCGCGCGCTTGGTGTTGACGAACACCAAGGTGAGGCCGTCGGGCTCCTCGGCGTGGGCGAGCTCGATCAACTTGGCCAGCTTCTCGTGGGAGGTGGCAGGCACGAACCGGTGATCGGCCTCCTCGACCGTCTTACCTTCGAACTCGACCTCGTGGCGAACCGGGTCGCGCGTGTACACCTCCGCGATGCGGCCGACGGCACCGTCGAGGGTCGCCGAGAAGAACATCGTCTGCCGATCCCGCGGCAGACGCCGCACGATGCGGTCGACCTGCGGCTGGAAGCCCATGTCGAGCATGCGGTCGGCCTCATCGAGCACGAAGATGCGCACGCCGTCGAGCCGGACCATCTTCCGCTGGGCGAGGTCGTCGAGACGTCCGGGGGTGGCGATCAAGATGTGCGCGTCGCCGACGCCCTTGGACTGCTCGCTCACGCTGGTGCCGCCGTAGACGGCCTTCACCCGCAGTCCCCTGGCCTTGGCGATGTCGGCGAACTCGCCGCGCACCTGGGTCGCGAGCTCGCGGGTGGGCACGAGCACGAGCGCGGCAGGCCGGGCCTGGTCGTCAGGATCGAGCTGGTCGACGATGGGGATCGCGAACCCGAGCGTCTTGCCGGATCCGGTCTTGGATCTCGCGAGCGTGTCACGCCCCGCCGTGGCGTCCTCGATCACCATCACCTGGATCGGGAACGGCAGCCCGATGCCGCGCGAGGCCAGGGTCTCGATCACGGCGTCGGATACACCCAGATCGCGGAAGGAGGGCAACGAGGGCAACGCGGTCATCGACCGCCAATCGTAGCGGGTCCGTCAGAGGTCGAACGCAGCGTCGAGCGCACCGATGAGCGACGTCACGATCAGCAGCTGCGTGAGAGCAAGGGCCTCGCTCCTGATCGCTCCCTGCCCGGGGACCCGCACCACGCCGATGCGATCGCGCATCAGGCGGTCGTCGGGATGCAGCGACGACCAGAGCACGTCCTCGATCTCCGCGCCGATGGCGGCGGGCAGTCACCGTCGATGTCGAGCACGCTCATCGGCCCTCGGTCGTCGGTCCGCGTGCTCCAGCGGATGGGAGGTTCGGCTGCGCCACGCAGGGAACCGACGACCTCGCGCAACCCTTGATACGGAAGCGTCGGACGCACGATCAATCGCGCGGAGCGCCGCCGATCGTCGTCGGCGCCGGGTCCGCCACCGAACGACACGATGATGTCGGCGAACGCACGCTGCGGACGCACGAAGGCGGCGGCATCGGCTTCCCTGCGCTTGATCTCGTCGACGACCTGCTGTGGCGAGTAGCCGCGCTCGAAGACGTCGCGCTCGAGCTTCCATCGCCGTCGCAGCCTCTCGTCGGGTTCGAGGAAGACGGCCACGTCGATCACGCGGCGTGCCCCCGGATCGCAGAGGGGCAGCAGTCCTTCGACGATCACGACCTCCCGTGGCTCGACCGACTCATCGGGGCCGAAGGTGCCCGTGACGTGGCTGTAGGTGGGTTTGCGCACCGCCGTGCCCCTGCGAGAGCGCCCGCAGATGCTCGGCCATGAGGTCGATACGGTTCGCGGCCGGTGCGAGCGGGGTCACGCCGAGTCTGGCGCGCTCGTCGCGGTCATAGCGGTGGTAGTCGTCGGTGCAGACACGGCCGACCCGCCCGACTCCGAGCACGTACTCGATACCGCGCGAGAGCGTGCTCTTGCCGGACGCGCTGTCGCCCGCGAGCCCCAGGAACATCGGTCCACCGGAAGCGCGGAGGCCGGTCGCGCGTCCGGCGGGCTGTGCCTCCATGGTCGTTCCACGCTACCGCAGCCGGGTAGGCTGCGTTCACACGCCCCGTCGGACCGCCCTCGAGGAGACCATGGACGACCGGATCCAACGCTGGAACGACCTGGCCGCACAGATCGGTGTGGACAGCATCAGGTGCACGACCGAGGCGGGCTCGGGACACCCGACCTCCTCGCTGTCGTGCGCGCACCTGCTCGCGGTGTTGTACGCGACCCACCTGCGGACCGATGTCGGTGACCCACGATCGCTCGCCAACGACCGATTCGTGCTGTCGAAGGGACATGCCGCGCCGGCGCTGTATTCGACCTTGAAGGCCATCGGCGCCATCTCCGACGAGCAGCTGATGAGCCTGCGACGCTTCGGCTCCCCGATCCAAGGACATCCAGCGCCGGTTCCCGAACTGCCCTGGATCGACGTCGCCACCGGCTCACTGGGCCAAGGACTCGCCGTCGGTGTCGGCATGGCGCTCGCGACGCGGCTCGACGGCAGCGGAGCCAGGATCTACGTGCTGCTGGGCGACTCCGAAGCGGCGGAGGGCTCCGTGTGGGAGGCGGTGGAAGCGGCCGCGTTCCATGAACTCGGCGACCTCGTGGCGATCCTCGACATGAACCGGCTCGGACAGCGAGGTCCGACGATGCACGGATGGAACGCCGGGTCGTTCCTCGACCGTGCGCGCGCGTACGGGTGGCACGCGATCGAGGTCGACGGGCACGACGTCGCCGCGATCGACGCCGCGTACTCGGAAGCTGCCGCCGTCGAGGCTCCGGCGTTCATCGTCGCTCGGACCCAGAAGGGTCACGGCGTGTCGTTCGCTTCCGACGTCGACGGATGGCACGGCAAGGCGATGAGCCAGGAGCAGGCCTCGCAAGCGATCGAAGAGCTCGGAGGCATCCGGTCGTTGACGATCACGCCTCCCTCGCCACCGGAGTTCAAGCCGCTCGTGCTCGGCGAGCTCCGAGCCGAAGCAGCGCCGAGCTATCACGAGCCGGTCGCGACCCGGAAGGTGTTCGGGGAAGCCCTCGCGTGGCTCGCCGGCCACCGCCGCGACCTGGTGGTGCTCGACGGCGAGGTCGGCAACTCCACGTACGCCGACGATGTCCAGGCCGTCGCACCAGAGCGCTTCGTTCAGCTGTACATCGCCGAACAGACGATGGTGGGGGCGCAGACGGGTCTGCAGGCGCTCGGCAAGACGGCCTTCGCCGCCACGTTCGGCGCCTTCTGGACCCGCGCGGTCGACCAGGTGCGCATGGGGTCGATCGGTCGGGCCGCCCTGCGCCTGTGCGGGTCCCATGCCGGCGTGTCGATCGGCGAGGACGGACCGTCACAGATGGCTCTCGAGGACCTCGCCGTCTTCCGGGCGCTCCATTCGTCGACCGTGCTCTATCCCGCCGACGGCAACGCCACGGTGAAGCTCGTCACCGCCATGTGCGACCTTCCGGGGATCTCGTACCTGCGCACGACGCGCGAGGCGACGCCGGCCCTGTACGGCGCGGACGAGGACTTCGCCATCGGAGGATCCAAGGTGCTTCGGCGGGGCGATGCCGACGTTGCGACGCTCATCGGTGCCGGCGTCACCGTGCGGGAATGCCTCACGGCCGCGGATGTGCTCGCCGCCGACGCGATCGAGGTCGGCGTGATCGACGCATACAGCGTGAAGCCGATCGACGCCCCCGCCATGCGCGAGGCGCTCGAGCGAACCGGGCTCCTGGTGATCGTCGAGGATCACCGGATCGAAGGTGGCCTGGGCGACGCGGTGCTGGATTCCCTCGCCGGCTCCGGTCCACTCACAGGCCGGGTCGTGAAGCTGGGCGTGCACGACATGCCAGGTTCGGGCACCCCCGACGAGATGCGGGCCTGGGCCGGCATCGACGCAGCTTCGATCATCGACCGGGTCCGTCGAGAGATCGGATAGGCACCCGGGCGGTGCCGGTCAGCGCTCGGCTTGCACCGTCGCTCCGGGCACACCGGCGTACGCGAACGCGATGATCTCCTCGGGCGGCACGGGCCTGGAGAACAGGAATCCCTGCCCCAGCATGCAGCCACGTTCCCGCAGGAAGTCGAGCTCATCACCGGTCTCGATGCCCTCGGCCAGCGTCGTCATGCCGAGGCCGCGCGCCAGGTCCAAGAAGGCGCCGACGATGCTCGCCGATTGCTCGTCGGAGCCCACGTTGCTCACGAACGTCCGATCGATCTTGAGCACGTCCACGGGCATCTCTCGGAGCCTGGACAGGGACGAATAGCCGGTGCCGAAGTCGTCGATGGCGATGCGCAGACCGCCGCGATGCAGATCCCACAGGATCCCTGCCGCCCGGTCGGGATCCATCATCGCCGAGGTCTCGGTGATCTCGACGAGAACCTGGGCCGGATCGATGCCGCCGTCGACGATGCGGTGCAGGATGCGATCGGCGAGGTCCGGCTGCCAGAACTGCCGGGGTGACAGGTTGAAGCCGATATCGAGTCCGATGTCGAGCTCGCGCCACGCCTGCGCCTGATACACGAGCTCGCGCACCACCCAGTCGCCGATGAGCTCGATCAGTCCGAGCTCCTCGGCGAGCGGGATGAACTCGCCGGGAGGCACCATCGTGCCGTCGGGCTCGATCCAACGGATCAGGGCCTCGACGCCGACCATGCGGCCCGTCGCCAGCTCCACGACGGGCTGGTAGTGCAGGGTCCACCGCTGGCTGTCGACGGCCTTGCGGAGGCGCGTCACGAACTGCAGCTTCGCGCTGGAGTCGAACGCGCCACGTGCGGAGATCTGATAGCCCGCTGGCCCCGCCTTCTTCGAGTCGTGCATCGCCGCATCAGCGTTGCGCTGCAGGCCGTTGGCGTCGTCAGCGTCCTGTGGGAAGAGGCTGATGCCCATGCTCACCGACACGTAGATCTCGGTCCCGTTCACGTGGATCGGAGCGAGCATGGCATCGGTCACGCGCCCCGCCGCCGCTTCAGCGCGCACGACCGCGGTCTCCACCTCCCCGCCGGTGGGCCGGTGCAGGTCGGCGATCAGCAGCAGGAACTGGTCACCCCCTCGCCGGGCCACCAGATCCGTCTCGCGCGAGGCTTCCCGCAGCCGGTCGGCGACCTCTTTCAACACCTCGTCGCCTGCTGCTCGCCCGAGCGAGTCGTTGACGAGCCGGAAGTCGTCGACGTCGACCACGATCATCGCGACCGCACCGTCGTGCCGGCGCGCCCGAGCGATCGACAGCTCGAGCAGCTCATCGAACATCGCCCTGCTCGGAATCCCGGTGAGCTCGTCGTGATAGGCGAGGAACGCGACGTTCTCCTCTGACCTCTTGCGTTCTGAGATGTCCATCATCACGCCGTGCGAGTAGCAGGCCTGGCCGTTCTCGTCGCGCACCATCGTCGCCTCGTCGTGGACCCACACGATGTGCCCGTCCTTGTGGATCATCCGGTACTCCATGCGGAACGGCTCGCCCGTCTCGTTGTGACGCTCGTTCTCGGCGAGGGCTCGGGCGCGGTCATCCGGATGGAGCACGTTCGGCCAGAAGTCGACGCCCTCGATCCATTCCGAGGGCTGATACCCCGTCAGTTCCTCGACCTGCGGACTGATGTAGATCGTCGACGCGGCCTCGTCGGTGGCGTCGATGTAGCTGACCGCCGGCCCGTGCTCGACCATCGACCGATACCGGTCGTCGCTCGAGCGCTCGCGTGCGCTCGGCGATCTCGTCCCCCACCATGGCTCCGACGTGGCCGGCGACCGCTCGAAGCGCGTCGACCTCGACATCGCTCCAGACACGCTCGTCGGTGCAGTCGTCGAACCCGACGTAACCCCACCATTCGTCGCGCACGAACACCGGCGCCGCGACCATCGACAATACACCCTCCGACCGGAGCACCGCACGCTCCTGCTCGGGCGCCTCGCGCACCAGTTGGGTGAGCACGTCCCCTCTCCAGAACAGGTCGATGAGACGGGCGAACGCCGGAGCGTAGGGGTGCAGGTGGTCGGCGGGATCGTCGAAGATCTGCCGGATACCGGGGGCGTCCCACTCCGCCTTCAGGTCCATCCAGAGGCGCCCTTGCGGGTCGCGCACGTTCTGGAACAGGTACGCGCGGTCGGCGCCCGCGGCGGCGCCCAGGTGCTCCAGCACCTCTTGCAGCCTGCTCGCGCTGTCACCTTCCCCTCGAAGCAATCGCTCCGACGAGAGCGCGACAGCGCCGAGCACGGCCTCACCCCGAGCCGCGGGATCTCGCATGTCCTACGCCGTATCGACCCGGGTCAGGGCCTGCTTTACGCCTGCTACCCTGTGCCGACATGGCTGATTACCGCGAGATCCTGCACGAGCGCCTGTACGTGAAGGTGCCCGGCTCCGACACGCTCAGGAAGACGGCTGCACACCGCCAGAAGCATCTCCTGGCCAATGGATGGCGCGAGCTCGAGCGGCAGCGACGAACCGATCACGTGATGGTGACGTTCGAACGCACCGGCCACGCACCGATGAAGGCCCGGCTGCCCAAGGAATCGCCGGAGGTCCGCAGTCGAGCGACGCCCCAGGCGTGACGAGGGTCGCGGCGGCGGCCGGCGCCGCTAGGCCTGCGAGCCGGTCCGTCATCATCCGGTCCGGTGGCCGGATATCCTTCGGTCATCGAGCCGTTTGATCCGGATGTTCTTCGGCTATCATCGTTTCTCTGATGGACGAATGCCGGTCGACGCCCATCCGGCCGAGCCCGACCCGAGGTGACCATGGACGCCACGACCGACGAATCTGTGCGCCGATCCGATCTCCGGCCCGCGCACCGCCGGCGCTCGCCCACGCCGCGGAGGATCAGCCCTTCCACTACCCCGTTGCAGCGGGAGTACGTGGAACCCGACTGGACCCGGCTCCCTGCGTATCGAGACGTCACCCGTGAGCAGTGGCATTCAGCGCAGTGGCAGCGTGCTCACTCCGTGAAGAACCTCAAGGAATTCAAGCTCGCCCTCGGCGACCACCTGAGCGACGACCTGCTCGACGACATCCGGCGCGACCAGGAAGAGCGGGCGACGATGTCGATGCTGATCCCGCCGCAGATGATCAACACGATGGAGGTCGAGGACCTTCGCAGCGACCGCGTGCGTCGCTACATGGCGCCCGCGATGAGCGACCGGCGAGCGCGAGTGGGCGTCGCATCCCATGGCCTCACGCGACTCGCTCCACGAGGCCGACATGTGGGCGGTCGAGGGACTCACCCATCGCTATCCGACGAAGGTGCTGGCCGAGCTCATCCCCACGTGCCCGCAGTACTGCGGCCATTGCACGCGCATGGACCTGGTCGGCAACGACACCTTGCAGGTGCTGAAGTACAAGTTCGAGGTCAAGCAGCAGGAACGCTGGGATCTGATGCTCGAGTACCTGCGCACCACACCCCAGGTGCGCGACGTGGTGGTGAGCGGCGGCGACATGGCGAACGTGCCCGCGAAACGCCTCGAGGACTTCGTCATGAAGCTGCTCGACATCGAGAACATCCGCGACATCCGGCTCGCGACCAAGGGGCTCATGGGCATCCCGCAGCACTTCCTGCAGGATGACGTGAAGGCGGCTTTCGGGCGCATGGGCGCTCGCGCGGCGGAACGAGGGGTCGACATCGCCCTGCACACCCACGTGAACTGCGCGCAGCAGGTGACCCCGCTCGTGGGCGACGCGGCACGCATGGTGCTCGACGCGGGCTTCCGCGACGTGCGCAACCAAGGCGTCCTGCTGCGGGGGGTCAACACCTCGCCCGGCGATCTGCTGGAGCTCTGCTTCATGCTCCTCGATCACGCGAAGATCATGCCCTACTACTTCTACATGTGCGACATGATCCCGAACGCCGAGCACTGGCGCACGTCGGTGGCCGAGGCGCAGGAGCTGCAGTACGAGCTGCTCGGATTCATGCCCGGGTTCGCGACCCCACGGGTGATCTGCGACGTGCCGTTCGTCGGGAAGCGGTGGGTGCACATGCTGAAGAGCTACGACCGCGACAAGGGCATCTCGTACTGGACGAAGAACTACCGTACCGGCATCGAGTTCGACGACCCCGAGGCACTGACCCGCGAGTACGTGTACTTCGACCCGATCTACACGCTGCCGGAGGCCGGTCAACGCTGGTGGCGCGACCAGGTGGCCGCTGGGCTTCCGGATGCGCGCTGGGTGGAACCGGCGGCCCCGGTGGAACCGGCCGGAGCCGAGCTCGCGAACGACGACGTCGGGCGCCGCTGCCTCCATCGGTCTGATCGGCCGGCGATAGGCGCGCTCTCCGGTCGAGCGGACGTTCCGCGCTCGCCGACCGCGACGCAGCGCGACGAGACCCGCCACGCCGCCGGCGAGGGCGAACGCCAGCAGGTCCACGGCGTCGACGACCGGGCATGGGGCTCCACCGACCCCGACGCCACCGCTGGGGTGTCGCTGGATTCGACGAGGCGGTAGGTGGGGCGACCGTTCCCCAACAGGTCGCACGCACCCTCGTCACGAACGACGACGCTCCATCGGAGCGCTGCCGAGGCCGGGCGACGTGCCGGCGTCGTCGTCGTCTGCCGACAAGGTGCGACCCGGAACCTGCATCACCACGGTGCGGCCGTCGACCTCGGGTGCCAGGAAGCGGCTCTGCCCCGCTTCGGGCAGCAGCAGGATGGTCGTGAGCGGCTCTCGCACGGCGTCGTAACGGAGCACCCGATTGACCCCGTGATACAGACCCACGTCGACGACGGGCACGGCCGGATCACGCAGCACCACGTCGACCCGGAACGGGGTGCCTTCACGGTCGGGGGTCGCCAGTGGCTCCGCGAACCGCAGCGTGAAGAGCGCCGATGTGCCGAGCTCCACGATCTCGCCGCTCGCAGCGAGCAGGTCGGGCGCATCGCCCCGGGGCCCGATCGATGCCGGGACAACGCCGCACGTCACGAGCCGGGTCGGTCGCGCGCGAGCAGGAACGGCGTGACCAGCGCGAGCACCAGCGCCGGTGCCCGCCTGCGGCTCACGAGTCGGGACACGCCCGGGGCTCGAGGATCAGCGGATCGAGCCGAGGCCTGCTCGTGAAGTCGAACGCCCCGCTGAGCGGATCGGCGCGTTCGTCGCGGTCGGTCATCGGCTCGAGCTCGTGCAGGTCCTCGATGAAGCGGAGCACCGAGGAGAACTCGTACACGTTGTCGTCGACCGCGCCACCATCCGGGTTCTCACCGGAGCGTGTGTACGGCGAGATGATCAGCGCGGGGGTACGCGGACCGAGCCCCATGACGTCGTAGTGCGGCGGCGGCACGTGATCGTAGAAGCCGCCGAAGTCGTCCCAGACGACGACCACGGCTGTGTTGGGCCACGCGTCGCTGCGCTGGATCGCGTTGAGGTACTCGACGGTCCAGTTCTCGCCCTCACAGACGTTCGTGCCCGAGCCGGGATGCTCGTTGGGGTTCCCTTCGGGCGGGATCAGCCATGAGACGGCTGGGAGCGTGTCCTGCTTGAGATCGCGCAGGATCGTCTCAGGGTCCTGCACCTTGTTCCACATGGGACCGAAGCGCACGTGCCTGATCGCCTGCAAGGCGTTCATCCACTTGTCGGGAAGGGCGTAGTACTTCCAGCTGATGCCACGCCGCTGCAGCTGGTCGGGCAACACGTCGATGTTGAAGCAGGTCCGGGTGCTCTCCCAGTACTCGGCGATCCTGAGCAGCGCCCCAGGCGTCGCGGTGATGTTCCGCTCGAGCCGCATGATGCGCTTCACGTCACGGTCGGTGAGATCTTCCAGCGGGAAGCGCTGCGTGAACTCGGTGTTGTCGTCGCAGTAGTTGCCCTCGACGTTGGTCGTGGACTTGTTGTCGACCACCCCATAGCTCTGCGCGGCGACGGTGTACAGATGCTCCGGGAACGTCGGCCCGTACATCGATGTGAAGAAGTGGTCCGCGATCACGAACCGGTCGGCGTACGCCCAATATGCCGGCAGTGCGTCGCGGTCGTACTGGGAGTACCCGGCGAGGTCTTCACCGAGCGCGATGCAGTTGAAGCCGTTCATCTTGCCGCCGTTGATCGCGAGCAGTCCCGGATAGAACGCGTGGCCGAGGTCGTGAGGTTGCACCAGCGGTGCGTCACGCAGCTGGACCGAGCCGGCGGCGCGTAGGGTCGAGCAGTCGAGGGTCTCGCCCGTCGTGGTCCCCTCCACCCCCGGATACCGCCCGAAGTAGTGGTCGAAGCTCCGGTTCTCCTTGATCAGGAAGATCACGTGCTCGATCGGGTTCTCGCCGGGCACGACCACACCTGCATCGTCGGGGGGGTCCGCGCCCCCCGGCTGATGCGTCGGGGCGGAGCTCGGCGGCTCGGTCCGTGACGCCGATCCGGTGCCTCCTTGATCCGGCCAGGCGAACCAGGCCACCGACACGATCGACACCAGCACGACCGCGACCAGCGTCCGGCGGCGGACGACCTGGCTGCGCGTCGGACGGCGCGGCCCCGCGGCACGGATGAGGGGACCCGACGGCGGTTGCACGATGCCGCAGCTTATCGTCGAGGCGACCGGATCAAGGCGGGGAGGGCCCGCCCATGGCGGAGCGGCACGATCAACGGTCGAGCCATCCGCCGCGACGATCGTGCGCGTCGGCGACGATACCCGCCGCGATCGACAACGCGATCTCCTCGGGCCCACGGCCACCGAGATCGAGGCCCAGCGGTGATCGGATCCGAGCGATCTCGTCCTCGCCGAGGCCGATCTCGCGGAGTGCTTCGACGTGAAGGCCGACGTGTCGCCGGCTTCCCATCACACCGACGAACCGAGCCGGGGAACGCACAGCGACGGCCAGTGACTGCACGAGATCCGGTGCGTCGTGATCGGTCATCACCACGACGTCGCGCGGCCCGATCTCGATGTCCTCGACACGCTCGGCCGCGCCGCCGTCATCCGCTGTGATCCGCTCGGGGCGAGGTTCGACGAGCACGGTCGCGTACCCCAGCAGCTCGAGGTGCCTCCGGAGGACCCTGGCCACGTCGGTGGCGGAGACGACGACGGCCGTCGGACGTCGGCCATGCGGTTCGAAGTAGACCTCGATCTCGCCGAGCTCGTGACGCAGGGTGCGTGTCTCGGGCGCCCCCGAGGCGGCCACCGACGACGACGCCTCGACCGCTGCGGCGTCGAACTCGGCGCACCCGAGCGTGCCGTGTACCTCGCCTCCCACGACGATCGACATCGACGCCCCGACGACGCAGGGCGGTGAGCCATGCACGCGCACCGCCTTCGCCTCCACGGTCGCCGATGGCGACACGCGATCCTGGGCCCGCCGAGGGGGCCGAAGCTCGGGGGTCGGCTGGGTGTCGGGCGCGCCGGGCCGGGGTGGATGCTCGCCGGTCGTGCCGCCGAGCAGCTCGATCGCATGCGGCATCACCGACATGATCGCGCTCAATCCCTCGCGCACACCGTTCGGCGAGCCGGGAAGGTTGACCACGAGCGATGACCCGAGGACTCCCGCCCTGCCCCTGGAGAGCGCTGCCATCGGCGTGTGCGCGAGGCCTTCGGCTCGCATCAGCTCGGCCAGACCCGGAGCCTCGCGATCGATCACCGCTCCGGTCGCCTCGGGGGTCACGTCGCGCGGGCCGAAGCCCGTACCTCCCGTCGTCACGATCAACGCGTGCTCGGCAGCCAGCGCCCGGAGCGCCTCCTCGATCGCGTCCCGTTCGTCGGGAACGACGAGCCTCGCTGCGACCTCGTATCCGGCGTCTCGCAGCATGGAATCCGCCAGATCGCCGGAAGCGTCGGCTCGTGTGCCGTGCGTGACACCGTCCGACACCGTGAGGACCGCAGCCTTCGCTCCCGTCGCCATCGTCATCATCCTCGCAGCTCGACCGCGGAGCCGTCGCGGCCTGGCACGTTCGGGGTCGCGGGCAGTACGCTGGTTCGACGATGCCCTCTCCCACCCCCGTCGGCGCCCCGGTCGCCGGTCCTCTCGTCGACACCTTCGGACGGATCGGCAGCGACCTGCGCATCTCGGTGACCGATCGGTGCAACTTCCGGTGCACCTACTGCATGCCGGCGGAGGGGCTCGACTGGCTCCCGAAGGACGAGATCCTGACGTTCGAGGAACTCACCCGCCTGCTGCGCTTGTTCGTGAACCTCGGCGTGCGCTCGCTGAAGGTGACCGGCGGCGAACCGACCGTCCGCGCCGACCTGCCGACCCTCGTAGGGCATGTTCCGAGAGGCGGGACCCGGCCTCGACATCTCGCTCACGACCAACGGGGTGCTGCTCGAGTCGCTCGCGGCACCGCTCGCCGACGCCGGCATCGATCGGGCGACCGTCTCGTGCGATTCCTTGCTGCGTCACCGGTTCGTCGAGATGACCCGCCGTGACGCCCTCGACAAGGTGATGCGCGGACTGCAGGCCGCGGAGGCAGCGGGGCTCACACCCATCAAGATCAACTGCGTCGTCATCGGCGGCACGAACGACGACGAGGTGGTCGGGTTCGCGCGATGGGCCCGCGAGACGGCGTACGAGGTGCGGTTCATCGAGTACATGCCGCTCGACGCGCAGCACGCCTGGGAGCGCCGCAAGGTCGTGCCGGCACGCACGGTGCTGGAGCGCATCGCCGAGACCTTCCCGCTCGTCGCCGACGACGGCGTGGGTCAGCCGGCGACGACGTACTCCTTCGCCGACGGAGCCCCGGGACGCATCGGTGTGATCCCGAGCGTCACGGAGCCGTTCTGCGATTCCTGCAACAGGATGCGGCTCACCGCCGAGGGTCAGTTCCGCAGCTGCCTGTTCTCGCTCGACGAGACCGACCTGCGAGGACCCATGCGGGCCGGAGCCGGCGACGACGAGCTCGAGTCGGCGATCCGCACCGCCATGTGGGCCAAGTGGTCGGGCCATCGCATCAACCACGCCGACTTCGTGCAGCCCGCCCGCAGCATGTCGATGATCGGCGGCTGACGGTCCACCACGTTCGTCGTTCCGCGGCACGAGCGTTCCGCTCCCCGACCCCCGGGAGCCATCGGGTGTTCACCTCGGGATGCGAGCCTGAGGCTGCCGAGAGGTTGCGCCCCCTCTCCGGCGCGGGGGCCGGGCTTCGCCCGGCCCCCGCGGACCCCCTTCACACCAGGTTCTCGATCGCGAGCCGCGGCACGTCTCCCGCAGGCTCGAACCCGAGGATCTGCCCGTAGAAGGAGAGCTCCGCCTCGTAGGCGCGCTCGATCGTCTCCGCCTTGCGGAACCCGTGCTGCTCGCCATCGAACAGCAGGTACGCGTACGGGAGCCCCTTGGCCCGCAGGGCTTCGACCATGATCTCGGACTGCGACGGCGGCACCACGACGTCCTCGTCGCCCTGGAGCAGCAACATCGGTGCGGAGAGCAGGTCCACGGCGTGGATCGGGCTCCTCGCCCGGTACAGATCGGCTGCCTGCGGCCACGGTCCCACCAGCGTGTGTTCGTAGCGGGATTCGAACTTGTGCGTATCGCCCGTCGCGAACGGCTCGAGGTCGCTGATGCCGTACAGGCTCGTGCCGGCGGCGAAGTCGTCGTGGAAGGTGAGCGCGCACAGCGTCGTGTACCCACCGGCGCTTCCCCCACGGATCAGCAGCCGATCGCCGTCGACGTCACCGGCCTCGACGAGGAAGCGCGCCGCGTTGATGCAGTCGGCGGTGTCGACCACCCCCCAGTTGCCAACGAGACGCTCACGATAGTCGCGGCCGAACCCGGTCGAGCCCCCGTAGTTCACGTCGACGACCGCGAACCCGCGGGTGGTCCAGAACTGCTTCGCGAGGTCGAGGGTGGAGGTGGCTTCGCTCGTCGGGCCACCGTGGCTCATGACGATCAGCGGAGGCAACGAGCCTTCGGGCGCGGTGTAGCCCGGGTTCACCGGGTCGTACACGTGGGCGAACGCGGTCACTCCGCCGTCGGTCGGGAACTCGATCTGACGCGGCACCGACACGAACGACGTGTCGATCGGCACGTCGACGCTCTCACGCAGCACCTCGACCGCTCGAGCGCCCAGGTCGAGCCACACGACCTGCGAGGGGAGGTCGGGAGCGCCGGCGACGAACGCCAGGCCGTCGCCGGACGCGGCGATGCCGGGCCCCCACTCGAACGACGTGAACGGCAGGTCGAGATCGATCAGCTCGCCCGTGGCCCCATCGAGCAGCCCGAGGTGCTGCACCCCGCGCTCCCCGTACCAGCACGCGATTCGACCGTCGTCCAGGACCGCGAACGATGCTTCCCCCATGACCCATTGGGGGTATCCGAACTCCGCCTCGCGCGCGTGCAGGGGTACACGATCGACGTCGGCACCCGGCGGCACGTCGGCGACCCGCATGCGCTCGAGGTTCCACCAGCCCGAGCGGTCGCTCGCGAAGACGAGCGCGCCGCCGGGCCCCCAGGTCGGCTGCCAGATCGACTCGTCTCCGCACGCGCCCGCGATCTGTCGCTCGTTCGAGAGCGATCCATCGCCCGCGAGGTCGCCGACCCACAGCTCGCATCCGTCCCAGGGCATGAACGGGAGATCCCACGTGAGCCAGGACAGCATCGATCCGTCGGGGGCGATGCGAGGCGTGGAGTAGAAGTCGCGCCCGCCGGCCACGATGCGCGGCTCCGTGGAGCCGTCGAGCGGCACCGCGACGAGCTCGTTCACGACGTCGGCCATCCGGCCCGATGCGTCGTGGCGCTCGCGCACCCCGATCCAGAGCGCCCCGCCGGCCGTGACACGTCCGTCGGCGAACCGATGCAGGCCCTCGCTGGCGGGTGTGATGGGCACCGGATCACCGTCGGGCTCGAGCCGGTAGAGGCGGCGATCGTCGTCGTTCGAGTAGACCAGGGTGCCTGCGTGCACGCACCACGCGCCACCCCCGTACTCGTGCACGCGGGTGCGCACATCGACGCCCTGCGGGGTCACGTCGACCGGCGACCGCCACGGCCCACCACGCACGACCACGCCCCGTCCACCCTCGGCGGCTCGGTGCTCGAGCCAGTAGACGACGCCGTCATCGATCCACGGCTCCGACAGCATCACGCTCGACCCGGCGACCATGTGGGGTGTCACCGGCGAGCCCCACGCGCCGTAGGCTGCGACGCGCTTCTCGCCGGCGCTCATCGCGGCCGCCGACCGACGATCACACGGGTCACCTGGAGCGCTCCGCCCCTCGTGCTCCGCACATCGCGGAAACACCCGGCCGTCAGCACTCCCTTCACGCTCCTCGCACGATCGGGACTCACCTCGACGAGCAACCAGCCGGACGACCGGAGCCACTGCGGCGCCTCGATCACGGTTCGCGTGATCAGCCCCATACCGTCGGCACTCTCGTCGGTCAGGGTATGCGGCGGCTCCCAGTCACGGATCTCACCGGGCAGGTCCTCGAGCTCGCCCGCGGGCACGTACGGCGGGTGCAGCGTGATGACGTCGACCGAGCCCCGCAGACGTGCCGGCAGACCGCCGAACAGATCGCCGACCCGGAAGCTCGCGTCGAGCCCCAGGGCTCTCGCGTTGCGGCGTGCGAGCCGCACGGCGTCGTGCGCGACGTCGACGCCCCACACCTCGGTGCCGGACGCTTCGTCGGCAACGGACAGCGCGATCGCACCCCCACCGGTGGCGAGATCGACGTGCACCGCGCGCCGCCGGCCCCGGAGGCGCCGGATCGCCTGCTCGGCGAGGAACTCCGACGAATCACGCTGCACGAACACCCCGGGGGTCGCGATCAGCTCCAGCCCGCGGAAGTCCGCGAATCCCTTGATGAAGGCGATGGGCTCGCCGGTCACCCGCCGGGCGACGAGCTCGCGGAACCTGCGCAGGTTCGCGCCCGACACATCGTCGCCCGGCTCCGGCTCGTGACCGACCACGTGGCCGAGGAGGTCCTCGGCCTCGATGCGCTCCCGGCCTCGCTGCCAGTGGTCGATCGCCTCCGATGCCTGCAGCTGCTCCACAGCGTGCGCGAGCACTCGGCGGGCGTCCATGGCGAGGCATCGTACCGGGTGGCGCTCGCTAGACTCCCCTGCACATGACCGAGGCCTCGACCAAGCCGAAGAAGCCGGCGACGAAGCCGCTCACGCGCACGTCGCGCTCGAAGAGGACGGCGGCCGGCACGTCGATCCGGCTCACCGGTGACCGCCTCGTGGTGCGGACCCCCGACGATGCGGAGCGGCGCAGCGCCGGCGGGCTGCTGATCCCCGCGACCGCGGCACCGGCTCCGCGTCGACTCGCCTGGGGCGATGTGGCACTGGTCGGTCCCGACGTCCGGGTGGCCAAGGAAGGCGACCGTGTGCTCTTCCTGCCCTCGTCGGGGCTCGAGGTCGAGCTCGACGGCGACGATCTCGTCTTGCTCCGTGAGCGCGACGTGCAGGCCGTGGCATCGTCTCCGGCCGAGGACCGCCCGCCCGGTCAGTACCTCTAACTCGAACCCTCAGCCCGCGACGAAGCTCAGCCGAACCGTGCGGACGTCGTTCTCGCGGTTCGGGTCGACCAACACCACCGACTGCCACGTGCCGAGCTGCAGCACGCCCGACACCAGCGGCAGCACCAGTGAGCTCGAGACGAACACTGGCACGAGGTGGTCGCCTCCGTGGCCAACCGATCCGTGGCGATGTCCGTAGCGATCGTCCCGCGGGAAGATGCGCGCGAGCAGCTCATCGAGATCGGCCTCGGACCCGCTTCCCGTCTCCATCATCGCGATGCCGGCGGTCGCATGGGGCACGAAGACGTGCACCAATCCGTCCGCTCCTACCAGTTGCGCGAAACGTCGGACGCGATCCGTCAGATCGTGGACGCGCCGCCCGCGCGTCTCGACCGTAACGATCTGGCTCTCCATGATCATGCACCCTAGATGGTGGTCCAGGAGGTACGTTGACGAAATGATGTAATCATGTAATCTTCGCCCATGACCAAAGAGCGCTCGACCACACCGTACGCATCCGACGACGAGATCCGAGGCTGGTTCGCGGGACGACTCCCCGACGACTGGTTCACCGGCCCCGTGGAGGTCACGGTCGACCGGGACGAGATCATGGTGATCGGCACGATCGAGGCTCCCGGTCTCACGGACGAGGCGTCACCCGAAGCCCGCGGGGCTGCGCTCTCGGCGCGCATCGGCGGCTTCCGCGAGGACTCGCGGGCTCGGCGCATGAAGATCGCCGACGAGGCTCAGCGCCGCTTCGCGCGGACCGTGAGCTGGGGTGTGCGCTGCGCCGACCAACTCGCGCCGTTCACCACGCTCAGCGTGCCGGCCATGACCCGGCTCCGTCAGCCGGAGCGCCGTGTGCTCGACACCCTGGTCGATGCGGGGGTCGCGCGGAGCCGCAGCCACGCGCTCGCCTGGTGCGTGCGACTCGTCGCCGAACGCCAGGAGGACTGGCTCGGCGACCTGCGCGATGCGCTCACGAAGGTCGAGCAGGTGAGATCGGAAGGCCCGAGCGATTGACGAGCGATCGAGGCACCCCCGCGGGTGAACGTCGGGGTCACGCGGGTGAACGCTCGATCGCCACGACCATGTTCGCGGCGGTTCGAACCACCACCTCGTCACCCGCCCCCACCCCGTCGGGAACGCTCTCCCGGCCGAGCCGGGCCATCTCCACCGACCGGTCTCGGTAGGTCAGGGTGACGTCGACGTAGGCGACGCCGTGCACGTCGAACGGCCGCACGTCGACCACGATCGCCTGCTTCTCACCGAGCACAGGACGAGCGTACCCGGCGCGGCCCGATGCTCGCCCATTCAAGGCGCGAGAACGGGCTGCCGAACCTCACCGCATGGTCCGCGGGGGAACACAGCGCCTTCGACGCGTCATGGAGCTCGTGACGGCCGGCATCCTGGCGATCTCGGTGATGCCCGGCGGCGCCGCGGCCGACGCCGGTGTTGCGGTCACCGACCCCTCGTCGCCGCTCGTCGGGGAGCCGGGTTCGGGCCCGGCACCGTTGGCCGTCGAGATGCCTGCGGCGACCCTTGCTCGGCGCACCTTCCGGTGGAGCGACCTCGATCGATCACACGCCTGGGCCAAGGATGCGATCGATCACGTGGGCAAGATCAACGACTGGATGCGCGACTTCGCGGCGAGGGCCGATGGCACCGTGCCGTTCAGGCCGGACATGATCGAGACGCGCAAGTACCTCGCCCGCGCGGTGGTGAAGGCCTTCGCCCCGCGGGAGACGGTGGACCCCACGATCACATTCACCGACCTCGATCCCACCCAGACGTTCTACCGATGGGCGAACGTGGCGGTGCAACGCGGGTGGATGACCCGATCCGCCGACGGGCGCTTCCAACCCGACCGCGCCGTGACGACGGGCATGCTGCACTCGGTCCTGATCGACGTGCTGGGCATGGAACCCATCGCACGCCAACTCGATCGCCTACACACGCGCGACGGCGTGCGATTCCCCACCCCGCCGCGCTTCGGCGCGCTGATGCTCGGTATGCGCCTGGGGCTTCGGTTCAACAACAGCGACGAAGCGATGGACGTGGGGCCCAGGACCCCCTTGAGCCGAGCACAGGTCGCCTACTCGCTGCATCGAGCGGCCACGCTTCCGTCCGGCACCACCACCTGGGTGGGCGAGCAGTACGACGGCATCGAGCTCCCCACGATGGGTCCGAGCCGACGTTCGATCGTTCGCTGGGGTGTGCGGTACGTCGGCTACCCGTACGTCTGGGGCGGTGAGTGGGGGCTGCGGAACGCCCCCGCCGGGCTCGGCGGCCAGCCGGTGCCCGGGTTCGACTGCTCCGGCCTCGTGTGGTGGGCGCTGCGTGCGAACGACGGCGGCGCATGGCGGGTGCACCCCCCACGGCCGTATGCGGGCTGGCCCCTCGCGCAACGCACCTCGGCGGACATGGCCCGTGCGGGCAACCTCACGTTCGACCGGCTCCAGCCAGGCGATCTCATGTTTTACGACGGCGATGATGACGGCAGGGTCGACCACGTCGACGTCTACATCGGGAACGGGTACGCGCTCGACTCGTCGAACACGCCCGGGGGCGTGACCATCATGTGGGTGGGCGACGGTTGGTACCGCGACCACTTCGTGCATGGCCGGCGGGTGCTGCCCGCTCGCTGAGCCTTCCTCAGGGAACGATGGCCGCCTGCAGGACGGCGCGTTCTTCGGCGGTCAGAGTCCGGCTCGCCTGTCGATCCGGCGCGCGAGGAACGATCACCGACTCGGCTTCGGCTGCGAGGCTGCCGTCGAGCTTCTCGATCCGCTCCCGCGTACGGATGCTCGACCGTCCGACGCTCGACACCTCGCAGCGAACGACAACCTCGCCGTCCGCCTGGGTGAGCTCGTTGCGGAAGTCGATGCCGACGTGCGCGAGCACGAAGTCCCACGCCTCCTCTGAGCCGAAGAGCGACTCCACGAGCCGGTCACGGCATTCCTCGAGGTAGTTGAGGTAGACCGCGTTGTTGACGTGGCCATAGCCGTCCATGTCACGCCACCGGATGCGAAGACGGATCTCCTGCACGACGCTCATCGTGCCACGTCTCGCCGCCCGCAGCGGAGATCTCGCGGAACCCGGACGTCGAACGGGGCCCCCGAAGGGGCCCCGTGGCCGACCGAACCGTGCCTCGTGAAGCTCAGAAGTCCATGTCTCCACCCGGCATGCCACCTGCGGGCATGGCCGGCGCCTTCTCGGGCTTCTCGGCGACGATCGCCTCAGTCGTGAGGAACAGCGCCGCGATCGAGGCTGCGTTCTGCAGCGCGGAGCGCGTGACCTTGGTCGGGTCGATGACGCCGAACTTCACCATGTCGCCGTACTCGCCGGTCGCGGCGTTCAATCCGTTGCCCGGATCGAGTGCGCGCACCTTCTCGACGATGACGCCGCCCTCGAGACCGGCATTCACGGCGATCTGCTTGATCGGCTCCTCGAGCGCGCGACGCACGATGTTGGCGCCCGTGAGCTCGTCACCGTCGAGATCGACCTTGTCGAGCGCGGTCTGGGCGTTCAGCAGCGCGACGCCTCCGCCCGGCACGATGCCCTCCTCGACCGCCGCCTTGGTCGACTGCACCGCGTCCTCGATGCGGTGCTTCTTCTCCTTGAGCTCGACCTCGGTGGCCGCGCCGACCTTGATCACGGCCACGCCGCCGGAGAGCTTCGCGAGCCGCTCTTGGAGCTTCTCGCGGTCGTAGTCGGAGTCGGTCTTCTCGATCTCACCCTTGATCTGGTTGATGCGGCCCTGCACGTCCTCGTCCTTGCCCGCGCCTTCCACGATCGTGGTCTCGTCCTTGGTGACGATGATCTTGCGGGCCGTGCCCAGCAGATCCAGCGTGGCGTTCTCGAGCTTGAGACCAACCTCCTCGGAGATCACCGTGCCCCCGGTGAGCACCGCGATGTCCTGCAGCATGGCCTTGCGACGATCGCCGAATCCAGGGGCCTTGACCGAGGCGCTGCGGAACGTGCCGCGGATCTTGTTGACCACCAAGGTCGCCAGCGCCTCGCCTTCGACGTCCTCGGCGAGCACCAGCACCGGCTTGCCCGCCTGCATGACCTTCTCCAACACGGGAAGCAGATCCTTGACCGCCGAGATCTTCGAGTTGGCGATGAGGACGTAGGGATCCTCGAGCACCGCTTCCATCCGCTCGGAGTCGGTGACGAAGTACGGCGAGATGTAGCCCTTGTCGAAGCGCATGCCTTCGACGAAGTCGAGCTCCATGCCGAACGTGTTGGATTCCTCGACCGTGATCACGCCGTCCTTGCCGACCTTGTCGACGGCCTCGGCGATGGTCTCACCGATCAGCGGGTCCGCGGCCGAGATGGCGCCGACGTTGGCGATCTGCGCCTTGTCGTCGACCTCCTTGGACTGGTTCTTGATGGCCTCGACGGCGAGCTCGGTCGCCCGTTCGATGCCCCGCTTGAGGCTCATCGGGTTGGCGCCGGCCGCGACGTTGCGAAGGCCCTCCTTCACGATGGCCTGGGCCAGCACCGTCGCCGTGGTCGTGCCGTCGCCGGCGACGTCGTCGGTCTTCTTGGCGACCTCCTTGACGAGCTCGGCCCCGATCTTCTCCTCGGGATCGTCGAGCTCGATCTCCTTGGCGATCGATACCCCGTCGTTGGTGATCGTGGGAGCGCCCCACTTCTTCTCGAGGACCACGTTGCGGCCCTTGGGTCCGAGCGTGATCTTGACGGCGTTGGCGAGCTGGTCCATGCCCCGCTCGAGCGCCCGTCGTGCGACCTCGTCGAATGAGATGATCTTCGCTGCCATCCCCTCTCCTTTCCTGGCTCATGCCCGGTGGATGGTCCGTGGCGTTCTCAGCCTCGGTGCCCGACTGCTAGCACTCGGGAGTGCCGAGTGCTAACGATTGTAGCCGCAATCACCCGCTCCGTGACAACGTCGCGAACCCGCTCCCGGAGGCAGAGGTAGGCTCGCCTCCGCTCGAGAGGAGTGAGGCTGGTGGGCGAGACGGATTGGAGACGCCGGTTCACCGCGCCGGCGGTCGCCGGCGTTCGGTGGGCCGAGACGCGCCCGCATCGCCTGGCGATCGTCTCGACCGAGGGTGGCTCGTCGCAGGCGTGGTCGTGGGATCGCGACACCGGCGACCGCCGGCGGGTATCCACGTCGGGTGTCGGCGCCGAGGAAGCCCACATCACGCCCGACGGGTCGGGGGTCATCTGGTGGCTCGACCCCTCCGGTGACGAGCGAGGGCGTTGGATGCTCAGCCCGTTCGACGGAGCAGGCGCGACCCCCCTATTCGCGGAGCTCCCAGACATGTGGATGTCGGGACTCTCGCTCGCCGGCGACTCGGCGGCGGCCGGGTTCTCAGACGACGAGGGCTATCGCGCGGTGGTGCGCCACGGCTCGGCCGAACCGTTGCTCGAGCTCTACCGACATCCACAGCCGGCGGGAGTGGGCCGCGACTGGCCGCAGGGCGCGGGGGGCCTGGCTGCCGATGCCACGCTGCTCGCGATCTGGCACGCGGAGCGTTCGGACATCGAGAACCCCGCCGTCCGCGTGATCGACGCGCGCACCGGGGAGACCATCGGCGAAGTCGCCGACGACGGCATGGCGGTGGTGGCCGCCGGCTGGTCGCCCGTGCTCGGCGACGACCGGCTGGTCCTGCACCGGGAGATCGACGGCTTCGCCCGCCCCTGGATCTGGTCTCCGCGCACCGGTGACCTGGCGAAGGTGCCCGTCGACCTGCCGGGTGCGGTGACGTTGGCGGGGTGGTACCCCCATGGCGATGCCCTGCTGCTGCTCCACGACCACGAGGCTGTGAACGGACTCGTGCGGCTCGACCTGGAGCGCGGTGAACTGGGTGTGATCGTCGAGCCGGCAGGCACCATCGACGACGCCGGGGTGCGACCCGACGGCGCCGTCTGGTACCGGCACGAGAGCGGCGAGCATCCTCCCACGTGGCGCGATGGATCGACCGGCGCAACGGTCCTGACGATCGGGGAGACACCCCCCGCCGGTCGAGCCTGGGAACCGATCCGGTTCCCGGGCGCGAACGGGCAGCTCGTCCACGGGTGGTTCATGCGACCCGACGGCGCACCCCCCCACCCGTGCGTGCTCTCGGTGCACGGCGGCCCGAACTACCACAACACCGATGCGTTCGAGCCGCGGAGCCAGGCGTTCGCCGACGAGGGATTCGCGGTGCTGCTCGTGAACTACCGAGGCTCGACGGGGTATGGCCGTGCGTTCCGGCAGGCTCTGTACGGCGACGTCGGGTTCCCGGAGTCGGAGGACATCAACGCCGGACTCGACCACGTGATCGACGCCGGTCTCGTCGACCCCGCACGCGTCTTCATCGAGGGATGGTCCTGGGGTGGGTACCTCGCGACCCTCAACGCCGGCCTGCACCCCGATCGCTGGGCCGGCGTGATCGCCGGGATCCCGGTGGGGGACTCGGTCGCCGCACACTACGAGAGCGCGCCGTCACTGCGAGCCTGGGAGATCGCCGTCATGGGCGGCACACCGATGGAGGTGCCCGAGCTCTTCCACGAGCGGAACCCGATGACCTACGTGGATCGGGTGCGGGCGCCGATGCTGATCATCGCCGGGGAGCACGACAGCCGGTGTCCTCTCGGACAGATCATGACCTACGCCCATGCGCTTCGCGTCCGCGGGCGCGAGGTCGACGTGCATCTGTACCCAGGCGGGCATCACGCCAACGACGTTCACGAGCGCATCCGCCACGTCGAGCTGATGCTGGAGTTCTTGCACCGCCATCGGTGACCTCGCGGCTCAGCTGTCGAGCCCCGAGCTCACCACCCGATCGACCCTCACCTCGACGATCGTCGACGTTCCTTCGTCGATCGGCGCCGACGACTCGTACTGCGGGAACTTCTCGTAGAGCAACGCGCGGTCGCGCTCGAACTCGGGGCCGGAGTCGACGAGGTATGCCTCGCCGTGCGCCACGACCTGCCGGAGCTGTGACCAATCCTCGTGGTACTCGTCGAAGGAGATCGCGACGTTCGGGTCCGAATCGATGTTGCGGACCTTCTGCGCGTCGCGATCGGTCGCGAAGACGAGGCGATCGAGGTCGAGCACCGTGGAGATGGGCACGACGTGCGGACGCCCGTCGGGATAGGTCGTCGCGAGGGCGCCCGTGCGGGCCTGGCTGACGAACGCGGCTTCGGCTCCGGTGAACACCGGACCCCCGACGGTCATGACCGACCCACCTCAGCCCTCACCGGCGGCGGACCGGTCGCGGATCTGATCGACGATCTCGGCGTTCGCGAGCGTCGTGACGTCGCCCAGCACGTTGCCGCGCGCCACGTCGCGGAGCAGACGCCGCATGATCTTGCCCGACCGCGTCTTCGGTAGATCGGGCGTGAAGATGATCTCGTCGGGCTTCGCGATCGGCCCGATGACCTTCGAGACGTGCTCACGCAGCTCGGCGAGCATCGCGGCGTCGCCTTCGAACCCACCCTTCAGCGTCACGAAGGCGACGATGCCCTCGCCCTTGATCTCGTGCGGCTTGGAGACGACCGCAGCCTCGGCGACCTTCGCGTCATCGACCAGTGCCGACTCGATCTCGAAGGTCGAGAGCCTGTGGCCCGCGACGTTCATCACGTCGTCGATGCGTCCGAGCAGCCACAGGTACCCGTCCTCGTCGCGACGCGCGCCGTCGCCGGCGACGTAGACCTCCGGGCCGTACTGGGAGAAGTACGTCTGCACGTAGCGTTCCGGGTCCCCCCAGATGGTCCTGGCGATCGAGGGCCAAGGGTGACGGAGCACGAGGTAGCCACCTCCCCCCAGACCGACGCTGGTGCCTGCTTCGTCGACCACGTCGGCCTCGATGCCCGGGAACGGGAAGGTCGCCGAACCCGGCTTCAGCTTCGTGATGCCCGGCAGGGGCGAGATCATGATCGCCCCGGTCTCCGTCTGCCACCAGGTGTCGACGATGGGACACCGTTCGGTGCCGATGAACTTCCAGTACCAGATCCACGCCTCGGGGTTGATGGGCTCGCCGACCGATCCCAGCAGACGCAGCGACGAGAGGTCGTGCGCGGCGGGATGCTCGGTGCCCCATCGCATGAATGCGCGGATCGCGGTCGGCGCGGTGTACAGGATCGTCACCCCGTATCGCTCGACGATGCTCCACCAACGGTCCTGGTCGGGCCAGTCGGGAGCTCCCTCGTACAGCACGCCCGTGGTGTGGTTCGCCAGCGGTCCGTAGACGATGTAGGAGTGACCCGTGACCCATCCGCAGTCGGCAGCGCACCAGTACACGTCGTCATCGTGGATGTCGAAGATCGTGCGGTGGGTGGCCGCCACCTGGGTCATGTAGCCACCCGTGGTGTGGGCGATGCCCTTGGGCTTGCCGGTGGTCCCGCTCGTGTACAGCAGGTACAGCAGATCTTCGGCCTCCATCGGCTCGGCTTCGCACACCGTGCTCTGGTCGGCCACGAGCTCGTGGTACCAGATGTCGCGGCCCGCGGTGAACGCGTGCTCGTTCTCACACCGGCGCACGGTGACGACATGCTCGATCGACGGGCACTCGGCGACAGCCTCGTCGGCGTTGTCCTTGAGGGGCACGATCGCACCTCGCCTCCACGCGCCGTCCGCAGTGATGAGCACCTTGGCCTCGGCGTCGTTGATGCGATCGCGCAGCGACTCGGCGCTGAACCCTCCGAACACGACGGAGTGGGCCGCGCCGATCCGAGCGCAGGCGAGCATGGCGATGGGAAGCTCCGGAACCATGCCGAGGTAGATGTTGACGCGGTCGCCTCTGCCGACGCCCAGTGACCGCAGGCCGTTGGCGAGCCGGCTCACGTCATCGAGCAGCTGCCCATACGTGATGGTGCGGGTATCGCCCGGCTCACCCTCCCAATGGAACGCGACCTTGTCGCCACCGCCGGCCTCCACGTGTCGGTCGAGGCAGTTGTACGAGGCGTTGAGCTGTCCACCGTCGAACCAGGTCACCCATGGAGGGTTCCAGTCCATCACGGTGTCCCACCGCTTGAACCAGGTGAGCCGGTCTGCCTGCTCGGCCCAGAACGCCTCGTGGTCGGCGCCGGCTCGCTCGTAGATCTCGGGGTCGGAGGCGATCGCTCGATCGACGAACGCCTCTGGCGGCTCGAACACTCGCAGCTCCGACAGGAGCGCCTCGATGTTCTGCTCGGTGTCGCTCATCGAACCTCCGGGTGCGGGGCGAGCCAGCATCGTACGCGCGCGGCCCCGGCCGTGCGAGCCGCGACGGGGGGCTCGAACCCGGGAGCGGCCGGGCATCAGCGTGGATCGAGCGGCGCGGACACGCAGGGAATGTGCTTGCACCGAGGGGTTCTCGGGGCCACCATCGGGTCCGCGAGGTTGCCCAGGGGCCGCCTCGGGCGAAAGGAGGCAGGCGATGGCCGACGAAGGCTATTGCATGAAGTGCCGGGCCAAGCGCGAGTTCGAGGGCCAGGTCGTGACCCTGAAGAACGGGCGCCCGGCCGCCCAGGGCACGTGCTCGGTGTGCGGCACGAAGCTGACGAAGATCCTCGGCATGGATGCGGCGAAGGCTCGCGGCTGGTCGGCCTGACCCTTCCGCCCGGGGTCGGGCATCCGCTCGAACCGCGCGATCAGTTCAGGCGCGACAGCAGGTGTTCGGGCGTGATCAGCGTCGGCCCGGGCGCGACGCCTTGGTGGCGGGCCGCGAGGTCCGCCACCGTCGTCTCTTGGAACACCTGCTGGACAGCTCGGGCGACGTCGGCCCAGAACCCCTGAAGCCCACAGCGTGAATCCTGGAAGCACGTGTGGTCGCTCGGTTCCAGGCAGAACATCGGGAAGATCTGCCCTTCGATCGCATCGGCGATCTCGGCCATGGTGATGTCGCGCGCGTCACGCGACAGGCGGCAGCCCCCGCCGGCCCCCCGGAAGCTCTCCACGAGACCGGCTTTCGACAGGGCCCCCAGCTGCTGCTCGAGGAAGCGCACCGGGATCTGCTGACGCTCCGCGATGGCGCGGGCGGGAACGACGATGCCTTCGTCCTCGCCCCGCCGCTGAGCGAGGTCGATCATCGCCCGCATGGCGTATTCGAGCTTCTGGGAGACCTTGAGCACGGCACGAACCTTCCTCGGGAAGCATCTCCCTCATCGACGCGGGGCGCGCGACGCTGAAGGCAGGGTAGGAGCGCCCGGCGAGCCCGTCAACGGCGTCGAGAGGCGGCGGGACGTGGAGCTTGCCGGATTCAGGGTATCAATGACACGAAACCATGTCCGATATGCACCGTAGGGGATCCGCCCCTCCCCCATGAGGAGGACACAGCTCGCGATGCAGCTGGTATTGGTGATCGACGACGAGGCCGACGTGAGGCTGCTCTGCCGGATGAACCTTCGCCATGCCGGGTACGAGGTGCTGGAGGCCGATGGCGGTGAGCATGGCGTCGCCCTCGCGAACGAGCGTACCCCCGATGCGGTGATCCTCGACCTCATGATGCCCCGGTTCGATGGACACGAGGTGCTGCGGCGCCTGCGAGCCACGCCCGCCTCGGCCGAGGTGCCGGTCCTCGTGCTCACGGCCGATGGCCGCATCGACAGCCACCGCGCGTGCTACGCGCTCGGGGCCGACGCCGTGGTCACGAAGCCGTTCATGCCGGAGTCGCTGACCGACGGTGTCGCTCGGTTGATCTCGATGAGCCTCGAGGAACGGGTGTCGGCGCGACGATCAGCGGAGGAAGCCGCGAGGACGATGTTCGGCTGAGGCCGGAACGGGCGGCCTACGTGACCGGGTGAGCCTCTGCGTAATCCTCACCCAGCACCACGACGATCTGGGCGGCATCGTCGACGGCCGTCTCTCCCTCGAGCGCCGTGTTGAGGGACTTGACGACGGCGTCGACTCCCTTCAGGTAACGCCTCGCGAGGTTGGCCGCGTTGGCCCTGCTCTGCGCGCTGTCGTCGCCTGCCAGGAAGTACACCGTCGTGTCCGAGATCGGCTTGTTCTGGAGATCGCCGGGCTCAGGGTCCATCTGGTAGCCCTTGCCTTCGAGGAGCTGATCGACCTGGCCCGCGAGCCCCGTGGCGTTGGTGCCGTTCAGCACCTGCACCACGACACCCTCGATCAGTGGCTCGGGCGCAGGCGGGTCCGGGGTCGTGGTCGTCGTGGACGCGCCCGTCGGTCCCGTCGTCTGATCGGGGGTGGTCTCGACCACATCGCTCGGGCCCGAAGCGACCGCCGAGCCGCCGTCGCCGAACCCGTTGACCATGACGGCCACGCCGCCGACGACGAGCGCGACGAGCACCGCGAGCCGTCCGGGACTGAGGTTCACGGGGCCCATGGTACCCCAGGGTGAGTTTCAGACCCGCACGCCGAGCTGCCGAGCGACACGGCGCTGCCGGCGCGCCTCACGCACACGCTGGAGCCTGCGGACGAGCATCGGGTCGTACGCCAGCGACGCCGGCTCCTCGATGAGGCGATTGAGCAGCTGGTGGTAGCGGGTCGCCGAGAAGCCGAAGCGCTCACGGATCGCTCGCTCCTTGGGCATCTCGAGCTTCCAGCTCTCGCGCTCGAAATCGAGCAGCGCCCGTGAACGGTCGTCGAGGTCATGGGTCATCGCATCCACGGTGGGAGCGTACCGACGGGCACCGACGGTGCAAGCACCCGCGCGAGCTCCACGTGACACGATGCGCTCGTGCTCGACCTGTGGATCTCCGATGCCACGATCGTCGACGGCACCGGAGCCGCGAGCTACCGGGCTTCGGTGGGCATCGACGCTGGTCGCGTGGCGGTCATCCGGCGCGGTGCTCCCCACCTCGCGGAACCACCCCACGCCGCCGCCACGATCGCAGCAGATGGCCTCACCCTCGCACCCGGGTTCATCGACGTGCACAACCATTCCGACATGGCGCCCTTCGTCGTACCCGACATGCCGTCGACCATCCGCCAGGGCGTGACCACGGTGGTGATCGGTAACTGCGGCGCCTCGCCCTTCCCGTCGTCGTCCGCGGCCGAGCTGGCTTCGTGGGCCGGGGGCGATCAGGAACATCCGCGCGGCCGAGCGTTCGACTCGTTCGGCGAGTTCCTGGCGCAGGTCGATGGGGCCCGGCCAGCCGTGCACATCGCTTCACTCATCGGTCACGGCTCGGTCCGTGAGCTCGCGATGGGGCTCGAGCGGCGCCCACCGACCGCGGGCGAGCTGATGGTGATGCGCGGGCTCGTCTCCGACGCGATGGATGCCGGAGCCCTCGGCCTGTCGACCGGTCTCATCTACGTGCCCGGCATGCACGCCGAGATCGGCGAGATCGTCGCGCTGGCAGGGGAGGCCGCGCGCGCTGGCGGCATCTACGCGTCGCACATCCGGGGCGAGGGCACCCACCTGTTCCGCGCGGTGGACGAGGCGATCGAGATCGGCAGACGAGCCGACATCGGGGTGCACGTGAGCCACCTGAAGTGCGAGACATCCTTCGTCTGGGGCCGGGCTTCGGAGCTCCTCGCGCGGCTGCGCGACTCCGGCGCAACCGGCGATCAGTACCCGTACGCGGCGTGGGCTTCGACGCTGTCCTCGCTGCTTCCGCCGTGGGCGCCCGTGGGCGAGCTTCGCGAGCTGGTGAGCGACGCGGGCACCCTCGCCCGCCTGGTCTCGTCGGTGGAACGGGGCGAAGGCGAGGTGTTCCAATCGTCGGTCGAGGGCGTCGGGTGGGATCGCATCGTGATCGAAACGAGCGCCGACGCCTCGGCCGGTGGGAGAACGATCGCCCAGATCGCCGAACGGCGCGGCATCGAGCCCATCGAGGCCTGCCTCGAGCTGCTGCTCGAGGAGCCGGGCACCTCGTGCATCGGACATGCCATGCGCGACGACGATGTGCGCGCCATCACGTCGGACCCGGACGTGATGGTCGCCTCCGACGGCGCAGCGGTGGCACCAGACGGACCGATGGCTTCGGTGCCGGTGCACCCACGCACCTATGGCACGTTCCCGCGCGTGCTGGGTGCGAACGTGCGCGAGGGCGTGCTCACGCTCGAGAGCGCCGTACGGAAGATGACGTCGCTCCCGGCCGATCGATTCGGGCTCAGGGACCGCGGACGTGTCACCGAAGGGTCGTGGGCGGACCTGGTGCTGTTCGATGCTGCCACGGTGGCCGACCGTTCGACGTTCGAGCAGCCGCACACCTTTCCCGACGGCATCGGATCGGTCATCGTCGAGGGGGTCGTCGCGTGGCGGCGAGGCTCCGACTCGATCGAACGACGAGGACGGGTGCTCCGCCGTGGGGACCCCTAGATCACGGTAGCCGTCATGTCAGCAGACCACGATCTCGCCGCTGCGACGCCGCTCGGACTCGGCTTCGACCCGTCCGACCCGGGTTTCGTCGCCGACCCCTACCCCGTGTACGGGCGCCTGCGCAGGTCCGCACCGATCATGTACGACGACGCAACCGATCATTGGCTCGTCACACGGTTCGCCGACGTCGGCGCCCTGCTCCGGGACCGCCGGTTCGGTCGGACCTACCTGCACCTGGCCACCCACGAGGAGATGGGACGTGAGCCGCCGCCTTCCTCGCTCGACCCCTTCTGGCACCTGATCGCGCACGGGATCCTCGACATGGAGCCGCCCGACCACACCCGGGTCCGGCGACTGGTGTCGAAGGCGTTCACGCCTCGCATGGTCGAGTCCATGCGCGAGCCGGTGCAGCACCTCACCGACGACCTGGTCGATGCCGTCGCCGGCGCGGGCGAGTTCGACCTGCTGCCGGCGATCGCAGAGCCGCTGCCGGTCGCCGTGATCGCCGAGCTGCTCGGCATCCCGGGCAGCGACCGGCCGCTCCTGCGGCCGTGGTCGGCCGACATCTGCCGTATGTACGAGCTCCACCCGAGCGACGAGGACGCGAGGGTGGCGGTCGCCGCGAGCGTGGAGTTCACCGAGTACCTCAGGGCGCTCTCACGCGAGCGCCGCGCCGATCCTCAAGGGGACCTCATCAGCGAGATGGCCCTCGTCGTCGACGACGGGGAGCGGCTTACCGAGAGCGAGCTCATCGGCACCTGCGTGCTGTTGCTGAACGCCGGGCACGAGGCGACCGTCAACGTCACCGGCAACGGATGGTGGGCCTTGTTCCGCAACCCCGGGTCGCTCGCCCGGCTCCGCGACGATCCCCGGCTCGTGGCGCCGGCGGTCGAGGAGCTGATGCGCTGGGACACGCCCCTCCAACTCTTCGAGCGATGGGTGCTCGAAGACGTCGAGCTCCACGGCGTGCACGTACCACGAGGTGCGGAGCTCGGGCTGGTCTTCGGCTCGGCCAACCGCGACCCGGCGACGTTCGACCGGCCCGATGAACTGCGGCTGGACCGCGAACCCAACCCTCACCTGACCTTCGGGGCCGGCGTGCACTTCTGCTTGGGGGCTGCGCTCGCCAGATTGGAGCTCCAGACATCGTTCGCGACCGTGCTTCGCCGACTCCCTCACCTGGAGCTCATCGAGGAGCCGCGTTGGAAGCCCGGCTACATCATCAGAGGCCTCACCGCCCTTCGGGTGCGAGGCTGACGAAGGCAGGGGCGCCCACTGTCGAGCGACGATCGAGCACGGGGTGGGCTGCGGAGCCGGCGGTCGGATTCGAACCGACGACCTACCGATTACAAGTCGGTTGCGCTACCGGACTGCGCCACGCCGGCGATCTGCGTCGAGGAGTCTACCCCTCGACCGTTCGACGGAATGCCTCGGAGTTCGTGGCCAGCACGAACACGACGAATCCGAAGATCGCCATGGTGACGAGGCTCCTGGGCGACCCGATGTCGGCGAACCCACCGGCGACGCCCAGCCCGGCGACCACCAAGCCCACGGGCCGTCCGAGCCTCGAACCCCGAAGCACGAGTACCCCCGACGCGATCTCACCCAAGGCCAGCACCAATGTCACCACCACGGGGAGCGTGACCCCGCCGCCTCCGACGCCTTCGATCGTCGCGCCGTCGCCGGTCGTGAGGATCAGCAGGCTCGCGAAGCCCGCGAAGACACCCGCGACCACGAGCAGCACCCCGGCGATCGTGACCGCCACCGGACGACGCGGCGAGCCGGCCGCGCGCGTTTCCACGACGTGCTCCCACGACTCCAGGGACGGTGGCCGGGAAGGCGGAGGTGGCATCTGTCGGTCCATCGCCCAGGTATCGGCAGGTCCGAGCCTGCACGTGAGGGTCAATCGCGTGTGGGCAGCACGTATGCGTACAGGACCGCCGCCAGCGACGCCGCGGCGTTCAGCGACCCGACCGTTCCTCGCATCGGCAACGACAGCACCTGATCGCATCGTTCCCGGGTCAGCCGGGACATGCCCGACCCCTCCCCCCCGATCACGACCGCGACCTTGCCGGCCGGACACGCGTCGTCGTAGACCGACGCGCCGGCTCGCTCGTCGAGGCCGACGACCCAGAACCCCACGTCGTGCAGGCGCTCGACGGCGCGCGCGATGTTGGCCACGCGCGCGTGGGGCAGGTGCACGAGCGCCCCGGCCGAGGCGCGAACGGCCGCCGCCGTCACGGTGGCAGCTCGACGGGTGCGCGTGACCAGCATCTCGGCCCCGGCCGCCTCGGCCGACCTCGCCGCGGCACCCAGGTTCTGCGGGTCCACGATGCCGTCGAGCAGCACGACCACCGCGTCGGCGCCGAACGGGAAGGTTGCGAGGTCACGCTCGGAGAGCTCCCTGGGCGTGTCACCCATCCGGCCCACCACACCCCGGTGATCGTCGGCGAGCGCGTCCAGCGCGGCCCGAGGAACGGTGCGCACGAGCACGCCCCGCTGCTCGGCGGCGTCGAGCACCGCCCGAAGCCCCTGCGTCGCGGCCGGCGACGGTGCGATCATCACCTCAGTGACGGAGCCACCCCTGATGGCCTCTGCCACAGCGCGTCTGCCGACGACGAGGCCGGTATCGGCGGGTTAGGGACCGCCTCGCTCGCGGCGAACGGTTCGTCATCCGATCGCACCCACGGGTCAGCCGACCAGTGCCACGGCGAGGCACCCGACACCCTCGCCCACGAGGCCGAGACCCTCGGGCCGCGTCGCCTTCACCGAGACAGAGCCCACCCGCACGCCGAGCATCTCGGCGAGGCTCTCCCGCATCGCCTCGCGCATCGGCGTGATGGCGGGCCGTTCACAGATCACCGTCAGGTCGCACGAGCGGAACCCGAGCCCGTCCGCCCGGATCAGATCCAGGGTGCGTCGGATGATCGTGCCGCCCGGCACGCCGGCGTGATCCGGCTCGTCATCGGGGAAATGCAGGCCCACGTCACCGAGGGCCGCCGCGCCGAGCACGGCGTCGGCGAGCGCATGGCAGACGACGTCTCCGTCGGAGTGGCCCTGCAACCCTCGTTCGCCGGCGACGTGCAGCCCCGCGAGCATCAGGGGACGGCCATCGTCGGCCCACGCATGCACGTCGAACCCGAGACCTACCCTGGAGATCGGCTCAGCCACCGCTTCCACCCATGCGGGCGTCGGCGCTGGCGAGGTCGAACAGTGTGGTGATCTTCACGTTGCTGGGATCGCCGGGTATCGCTGCGATCGCGACGCCGAGATGCTCGAGTGCCACCGCGTCGTCGGTCAGGGCCCCGTCGGACGCGCCCGCTCGCTCGTGCGCCGAGCGAAGGACGCCGACGTCGAACGCCTGGGGGGTCTGTGCGAGTCCCAGCCGCTCCCGGTCGATCGTGCGCACGACGAACCCGTCGACCACGTGCTTG
Organism: uncultured Actinomycetes bacterium; assembly: GCA_963790335.1. Classification (GTDB taxonomy): domain Bacteria; phylum Actinomycetota; class UBA4738; order UBA4738; family HRBIN12; genus JAOUEA01. The sequence goes on from CAWBOB010000005.1 coordinate 198,837, forward strand.
ACCGTGTCGGTGACGGGAGCCACCGGCACCACGCCCGGCGTGCGCTCGCTCACGCGCTCGATCACCGCCGTGAACAGGTCCGGCGGCGCGAACGGCCGGGCTGCGTCGTGGATCGCCACCACGCCCGTGGCGGGAGGCACAGCCTCGAGGGCCGCGAGCACCGAGGCCCGCCGGGTCGCACCACCCGTGACGACGACCACGGGCACACCATCGTGGTCGATGCACTCCCGTGCGCGGTCTTCCCACCCGGGGGGCGCGGTCACCACCAGCGAGCTCACGGCCGGTGACGCGGCGGCGGCGCCCGTGGCCACAGCGAGGATGGGCCGTCCGCCGATCGTGAGGAAGGCCTTCGGCTCCTCGGCTCCGACCCGACGTCCCACCCCCGCTGCGAGCACGATCGCGACGGCGGACGCGGGCAGGTTGCATGCGCGCAAGCATGCCAGACCATCAGCGGGCGCGCGCAGGCTCTCTGCGCGCGCCCGCGAGCCGTTCAGCTCGGGGAGGCCACGCTCTCCACGAGCGCCGCGAAGACCATGCGTCCTGTGGTCGTCTGGATGACGTTCGTCACGCGGATGTCTGGGGACGAGCCGATCTGGTCCACTGCCTTCTCCACGACCACCATGGTGCCGTCGTCGAGGTAGCCCACGGCCTGGCCGTGCTCGCGACCTTCCTTCACGAGGCGCACCGAGATCTCGTCACCGGCCGTGTAGGGCACCCGGAACTTCGACGCCAGCGCGTTGATCTGGGCGACGGGCACCCGGAGGGCTTCCGCGACCTTCGCGAGGTTGTGGTCGACGGTCACGAGCGACGCCCCGCGCTCACGGGCGAGACGGACGAGGGCCGCGTCGACGTCGCTGACTCCGGCCTCCTCCACGAGCTGGAACTGGATCGTCGGTGCCTTCTGGAGCTCGACCAGCACGTCCAGTCCTCGGCGCCCCCGGTTGCGTCGTCGGGGATCGCCCGAGTCACTGATCGCCTGCAGCTCGCGCAGCACCCCTTCGTGCAGGAGCACGGTGCCGCTCACGAATCCCGTCGCGACGAGATCGAGGACTCGCCCGTCGATCAGGGCGCTCGTGTCGAGCACGTGCAGGTCTCCACGACTGGCCACCGAAGCACGCGGCTTCATGCCCACCAGCCCGAAGATGTCCTCGTGCTTGGCCTCCCCGACTCGGAAGCCGAGTGACCCACAGACCATGTAGACGAACACGATGGCCGGCCATGCCGCACCGCCCGGCACGAGCAGCAGTGGGATCATGACCAGCCCGGCCACCACCAGACCGACGATGAGACCCACGACACCCCCCGCGAGCTCGGGCGCAGGCTTGCGTCGCAGCTCGCGCTCGAGCCCACCCACGGCACGGAGCGTCAGGCGCCCGGCCACGCCGCCGATCACGAACCCGACACCGGCGCCGAGGAAGATGAACGCGAGGGCGCGGCTGGTGCTCTCCGCCGCCACGGTGCCTCCGAGGAGGAAGCCACCGGTCGCGAGCAGGGCGATGAAGATCAGGCGTACGCCCTCCACGAGGTAGCCGCGCATGGCGCCTCCCCGGGGATCTTGGTCGCTCATGGGCTCGCGCACCATCCTTCGCTCGCGTCCGACGTGCCGACGGGCAGGCTGAACGAACTCCTGCTGCACAAAGAGGCATCGGCGCAGGCGATGGAGGCCTGAAGCTGGGGTGAGGCGTGGAAGGAGGCGGGGCGGCGGCCCGACCCTCAGACGGCCGCGATCTTCTCGCCGTGGGCGTCGTCGAGGACCTCGTCGATCATGACCTCGGCGGCATCCTCGGACTTTCCGGTCGCGTGCGACAGCTCGGAGATCAAGATCTGACGGGCCTTGGTGATCATGCGCTTCTCACCCGCCGACAGACCCTTCTCACGGTCGCGGATCGACAGGTTCCGCAGCACTTCGGCCACCTGATAGGGATCACCGGAGTGGAGCTTCTCCATGTTGTTCTTGAAGCGGCGGCTCCAGTTGGCGGCCATCGAGGATTCCTCTTCGGTGAGCACCTTCAGGACCTTCTTGACCTCGCTCTTGCTCACCACCGAACGCAGTCCGACCTGATCGGTCGAGTCGGTCGGGATCATGAGCGTGAGGTCGCCGTACGCCACCCGCAACACCAGATATGTGCGCGTCTCGCCCAGGAACTCCTTCTCTCGCAGCTCCTCGATCACTGCTGCTCCATGCTCCGGATGCACAACGGTATCGCCCTTGCGGAACACGGAACCTCCAAGGATCGGCAGTCGGGATCGCGATGACTCGCCGAGGAAGGGTAGCACGAGGGGGTCTTGCGGCGCAACCCAAATCCGCAGGTCAGAGGGCTGATTCCATCGGTCGGATGACTCGTTCGGCCTAGGGAGAAGGTCGGCTCTGACCCGATGTGACGTGGTCATGCGCGGCCGAGATCCAGGGCAGGGCATCGACCAGATGCCGGATGGGGTGCACCTCGACGCCGGCGACATGGTCGCCGCCCGTCGGCGCGAACACCCTGGTCACACCCGCGGCTCGGGCGGCTGCGAGACGCTGCGCCATAGCCGGCACGGGTCGCACCAGCCCGGTGAGCGACACCTCGCCGACGAATGCCGCATCACGGGGCGGCGAGAACCCGGTCGCAGCCGATGCCAGGGCGGCGGCAACCGCCAGGTCGCACGCCGGATCGTCGACCCTGACTCCCCCCGACGATGCCCCGAAGAGCTCCGATCGGCCGAGGCCGAGGCCGGCCACCCGATCGAGCACCGCGGCGACGAGCTGGAACCGACGAGCATCGAGACCGGTCGACTGCCGGCGCGCCGGAGCTGTCGGACGAACCGACGAGCGCCTGCACCTCGACCGCGAGGGCTCGGCGTCCCGATCGCGCCAGGGCGGTCGCGGCTCCCGGCACGTGCTCGCCGCTCATCAAGAGGCCGGTCGGGTCGATCTCGCGGAGCCCGTCGGGACGCATCTCGAACCACGCCGTCTCTCCCTCGGCGCCGAACCGGTTCTTGCCGCCGGCGAGCACGCGGAGCCCGGAGCGCACCTCACCGTCGAACGTCAGCACAGTGTCGACGGAATGCTCGAGTGAGCGCGGCCCCGCGAGGTCGCCATCCTTCGTGACATGGCCGGTGAAGATCACGGCGATGCCCTCAGCTTTCGCGAGCCCGACGAGCGCGTCGGCGCAGGATCGCACCTGTGAGACCCCACCCGGCATCTGCGGGCCGCTCGTATCGCGGATGGCTTGGATCGAGTCGACGGCCAGCAGGAAGGGTCGCTCGGTGAGCGCAGTCTGTACGACGTGCTCGAGGTCGCGCCCGGGCGCGAACCGCACGGCGTCGCCCGAGATGCCGAGCCGGCGAGCGCGTGACGCGACCTGCGCATGCGACTCCTCACCGCTGACCAGCAGACACCGCCTGCCCTCCGACGCGAGATGCGCGACCAGATGCAGCATCAGCGTGGACTTGCCGATGCCGGGCTCACCGGCGAGCAGGGCCACCGAGGCCGGCATGAGGCCACCGCCCAGCACTCGATCGACTCCAGGGAAGCCGGTCGACACCCGCTCGTGGTCGGGTGCGATCTCGCCATCGACGAGCGGGGCAGCGGGCGGAACGCTCGCTGCCCCGATGTGCGTGGCGCCTCGAACCGGCCCCTGCTCGATGGTGCCCCATGCACCGCACGAAGGACACCGCCCGACCCATCGCGAGACCTGCTGGCCGCAATCGCGGCAGGTGAGCACCGTTCGCGTCTTGGCCATGCGTCCACGGTAGCCACGGCCTCCGACACCGGCAGACCCACGAGTGCTACCCTGACCCTGCTCGCACGGCGCGAGGGTGTGGACACGAGAAGGAGGCGATGAGCATGACCGTGGTCTCGGTGAACCACGCATCAGCCTCGCCGCGTCCCACTCGGCCCGCCGACGCTTCCGCGTAGCGCCCTCTCGAGGGCTCGCGCGCGACACACCTCGGCCCCTTCCGGGACGTGGCATCACTCTGCCACGAACCCCTGGAACCCCCAGGATGGAAGGGAGCCAGCGTTGACCGACGCGAACCAGTTCGAGCACTTCTTCGACGAGGGCCTCATCGACGCCGTGCTCAGACCGATCAAGAGCGGCAAGGAAGCCTCGGTGCATCTCTGCCGTGCGAACCCGCGCACCACCGACGGCGAGGAGCTCGTCGCGCTCAAGGCCTATCACCCGCTGGACCGGCGGGACTTCCGCGATGAGTCGATGTACCGCGACGGGGAGTGGATCAAGGAACGCCGGGTGCGCGTCGCGCTCGAGCAGAAGACGCGCTTCGGCCGCGAGGTACAGGGCATGATCTGGGTCGACCGTGAGTGGGAGACGCTCGGTGCGCTCTCGGCCGGCGGGGCCCCGGTGCCACGGCCGATCGAGCGCACGGGTGACGCGATCCTCATGACCTACATCGGCGACCCGGCGGTCGCTGCGCCGCAGCTCCGCTCGTTTCGACCCGACGGTGCCGGCGAGGCCGAGGAGCTGACCGACCAGGTGCTCCGCGCGATCGAGCGCATGCTCTTCCTGAACGTCGTGCACGGCGACCTCTCCCCGTACAACGTTCTGGTCTGGGAGCGGACTCGTAACGGTGATCGACCTTCCGCAGGCGGTGGATCCGCGCAAGAACCGGCACGCGAGGGCGTTCCTCGAACGTGACGTCGAGCGCATCTGCGAGTGGGCGGCACGCCACGGCGTGCAGCGGCCGGCCGCGCGCATCGCCGCGGATCTGTGGACGGGCTGGGAGCTCGCCGACCTCGTACCGGAGGAGCTCCGTGGCCTGACCATGTGAGGCCATCGCGGGCCGCGGGTGTCCGGCTTCCACGAACTCGTTCGATGTGATATCGCGGTGTCACTAAGCGATCCGGTCTCGCGCGGCATCTAGGAGGGTGATGCAGGCAGAGGGCGACGTCGTCCGATTCCCTCGCGAGGCCGAAGCCCCGCCCGACTTCACGGCGTTCTTCGCCGAGGAGCACCGGGCGCTCTTCAAGGCTCTTCTACTTCGTGACCGGGAACCGGGCCGACGCCCAGGAGCTGATGCAGGAGGCGTTCCTCACGTTGTGGGAACGGTGGGACACGATCGACCGGATCGACGACCCCACCGGCTACCTCTTCCGCGTGGCGCTCAACGGGTTCCGGATGCGGGCGCGCGCCGCACGCCGGGCCGCGCGGAGGTTGGTCGCCGATCGACCCGTCGTACGACCCGTTCGACGAGGTCGACCTGCGGGAGGACGTCCGCAACATGCTCCGCTCGCCTGTCCCCGCGCCAACGCGCCGCCCTCGTCCTGCTCGACCAGTACGGCTACGGCTCGGAGGATGCGGCCGCGATCATGCGGATCCGTCCCTCCACCGTGCGAGCGCTCGCCACCCAGGGCCGAGCCGTGCTGCGAACCGCTGGAGGCCCGCATGGCTGAGCTGAAGGAGGTCTTCGAGATGACGACCAAGCAGGTGGAACCCGATCTGGACTTCGTGGAAGGACCAGGAGCGCAGGCAGGAGCAGACGCGCCGGCGTCGCAGGATCGGCGCGTTCGCAGTCGCCGCCGCGATCGGGTGTGGCGGCGGTCGTGCTGGTCCTGGCGATGCGGCCTGGGAGAGAACACGACGACCCCGGCCGACGAGCGCCGCCGACGGTGAACCCGACGGATGCCGGAGGCAGGGGCGGTCGGCACCGTGACGATCGACGGGTCGACATGTTCGATGGAGATCACAGCCGACCGGATCGAGCCGGGCGTCGTGCTCTTCGAGAGCCGTCAACACCTCCGAGCAGCGTGTGATGTTCGACTCGTGGCAGCTACTGGAGGGATACACCTTCCGGGCGTTCGAGACCGCTATCGAGCGCGATGCGACGGCGCGCCGAGAACCGGGCAGCTGAGAGGGAGGACCCTTCCCCGAAGCGAGACCGAAGTGCCGTACCTGAAGAGCGACGTCATCCCGGCCAACAGCTCGGGATCATCGTCGCGACGATGTCGTCGGGCAGACACGCGATCGCCTGCCTCCAGCCGTTCGAAGTCGCTCACTGGGCGTTCGCGAATGCTGCCGTTCGGGATCGTCGGTCCGATCGACGTTCGATAGCGCGGATCTGGGGCAGTGACATCGCCAACCCCTGACGAACGAGACGATCCCATGGCGGCATCGTCACAGGGCGAGCAGGGCCGTGACCAACAGGCGCCTGCTCGCCCCGTGGTGCCTCGCACCCCCAGCGAGCATCACAGTCCTGCCGTAACGCTTCAAGATCTGTCTCCGCTGTGACTGGCAAGGCGAGACGAAGGAACCACGGTGCCCGAACTGCGGGGTACAGCCGCTCTACGTGGTCGGTGCTTCTCCGTCAGGGGGAGCGGCGATGCCGGTCGGGAGCCGACCCGAGGAGCGAAGCCGCGAAGCGGCCAGCACCGCGAGTATGGCCCCGCCCCCTATCGTCGAGCCCATCACCGTCCCCGACGGATGCGGCCGAGTCGTCCAGCCGATCCACCCGTTCGACGGTCACGTTCGTTCTGGCAGCTTTCGTGCTGACCGTCACCCTGGGCGGCACCTGGCTCACGGCGGACGAGGAACCCTCGGCCCCAACGGCGTCGACCGACGCTACTGATCAATCTCTCCCTCCCCCTCAGCGACGCAGTCGACCCAGACGCTCGATGACCGTGCGAGGCGCGTCCCATTCTCGTACAGGCCGCCGACCGATGGCTGGGAGGAGTCTCGACACCAAGGGGCAAGAACAACGGCAGCATCTCGATCAACAAGAGCACGGTGGGTCCACAAGGTGCGGAGGCCATCATCTATTGGACAGGCTTCCCCGACGGCGACTACGCCGATCCGTGTGCCGCCCTGGCTCTGCCTGTTCGTCCATCGGCCGCCGATCTCGCGGCCGTCGTGGCGACGGCGCCCAGAACCGACCTCGTCACGGGGCCCGCGGAAGTCAGCGTAGGCGGGCAATCCGCGAAGCACGTCGTGCTCACCGTTCGCAAAGACGTCGGTTGCGACCCTGGATACTTCTACACCTGGAACGACATCGTCGGAGGTGCCCTCTGGCCGAAGACGAACGTGGGCGACACGATCAGGGTATGGATCGTCGATGTTGACGGGACGCTTCTGTTCATCGCAGGCGAGACGAACACGGACGCCGGGTCCGGTCTCGAGCGGGAGATCCAGCGGATCGTCGACTCGATCCTCTTCGACCCCACGCCTTCGCCCGACTTGCCGGAGGTCGACTCCGTGTGAAGCACCGAACGAGGCTCACTTCATCCGCCCTGGCGGCGGCGATCGCCCTGGGCGCGGCGGCTTGCGAGGGTGGCGAAAGGGGTAGCGGGACGCGACCGAACGAGGCCGAACCCGCGAACGAATCGCCCACGATGGTCCGGGAGACCCCGTCGGGTCCGTCTTTCCTCGACCCGCTGACCACCGAGCAGGAGCGCAACCTGTTCGAGGTCGAGGCAGACCACGGCCAGTACTGGCGCATGCTCGCGCTGGACCGGTTCGACGGCGAAACGTGGACGAGCACCGACTCGGCCGGATCCCACGGAGGCGTGCCCTTGTCGATCCCGGCGACCCTGCCACAATCCGGTGGCAGTTTGCCGCCCGGCGCGGAGACCCTGAACCAGACCTTTCGGGTCCTCAGCGACTTCGACAGCGTGCACACGCTCCCGATGGCGCAGACGGCGGAGGAGATCGCAGGACCGATCGGGGACATCATCTGGGACCCTGCGCGAAGCCAGGCGTTGATCGACGGCGACCTCGAGGCGGGCATGGAGTACACCGTCCGCTCATGGATCGTGGTCCCGACGCCCGAGGAGCTGGATCGGGTCGACCACCTTGCTCCTCGGGCGTACGGACGGTGGACTCAACTCCCTGCGGACCTCGATCCGCGGTTCGAACGGATGGCCGAGCGATGGACCGCAGACGCCACGTCGGACTATCGGAAGGTCCTGGCGATCCAGCAGCACTTTCACAGGGGAGGCTTCGTCTACAGCACCGACATCGAGACATCCGACGACGCCGACGACCTGCTCGAGTTCCTCACGCAGACCAGGGCCGGCTTCTGTCAGCAGTACACGGCCGCGATGGTGGTCATGGTGCGGGCGCTGGGCCTACCGGCTCGCATCGCGGTCGGGTACCGGTCCGGTACCCGGCAGAAGGACGGCAGCCACCTGGTCCACACCACGGACGCCCACGTCTGGGTCGAGGTGCTGTTCCCCCGCTTCGGGTGGCTCCAATTCGAGCCGGAGACCGGTACCACCCATCCGAATGCGCAGCCCGGCAATTACCTCAGCCCGTTGGGGCCTTGAGGCGGCGCAGACGCCGAGAAGCCCGGGCCTTGAAAGGTCCGGGCGTCGGCCTTGCTGCCACCCGGAGGCGGCGGGTATAGATCGGGCTACCCCAATCCGACATGAATCACTCGGGTGAGCCGGCGAGCTCGACCGGTGGCACGTCGGGCGGCATCATGCCTCCGGTGCGGTGGAACGCGATCTCACCGTCGGCTGCATCGACGATGATCGTCTCGCCTGCCCGGAACTCCTTGTACAGCAGCTTCTCTGCCAGCGGGTCCTCGACCAGACGCTGGATCGTACGGCGGAGCGGCCTGGCGCCGAGCGACTGGTCGTAGCCCTCGCGGGCCAGCAGCACCTTGGCCGATTCCGTCAGCTCGATCTCGAGATCCTTGGCCTTGAGCTGCTCGGTCACCCGCTTCATCATCAGGTCGACGATGTTCTTCACGTCTTCCTGGGTGAGTGAGCGGAAGACGATGACCTCGTCGATGCGGTTGATGAACTCCGGCCGGAAGCTCTTCTTGAGCTCCTCGGTGACCCGGTCCTTCATCTTCTCGTAGGTGACCTCTTCGTTGCCCGCCGCGGCGAACCCGATGCCCGGGCCCTTCTGGATGTCACGGGTGCCCAGGTTCGAGGTCATGATGATGATCGTGTTCTTGAAATCGACCTTGTGACCCTGCGAGTCGGTCAGGTGGCCGTCCTCGAGGATCTGCAGCAGCGTGTTGAACACGTCGGGGTGGGCCTTCTCGATCTCGTCGAAGAGCACGACGCTGAACGGCTTGCGCCGAACCGCCTCGGTGAGCTGTCCGCCTTCCTCGTAGCCGACGTAGCCGGGAGGCGACCCGATCAGACGGCTGACCGTGTGCTTCTCCATGTACTCCGACATGTCGAGCTGGATCAGCGCGTCCTCGTCGCCGAACAGGAACTCGGCGAGCGCCTTCGAGAGCTCGGTCTTACCCACACCGCTGGGTCCGAGGAAGATGAACGACCCGGCCGGGCGACGTGGGTCCTTGAGGCCCGAGCGCGTGCGGCGCATCGCGCGTGAGACGGCCGAGATGGCCTCGTTCTGGGTGACGATGCGCTTGTGCAGCTCGTCCTCCATGCGCAGCAGCTTCTCGGTCTCCTCCTCGGTGAGCTTGAAGACGGGGATGCCGGTCCAGATGCTGAGGACCTCGGCGATCTCCTCCTCGTCGACCTCGCTCAGGATGTCCATCTCGCCGGACTTCCACGCCTGCTCGCGGCGGAGTCGCTCTTCCTGCAGTTGACGCTCTTCGTCACGCAGGCTCGCGGCCTTCTCGAAGTCCTGGCCGTCGATCGCCGACTCCTTGCGCAGACGCACGTCGGCGATCTTCTCGTCGACCTCGCGCACGTCGGGCGGCGCCGTCATGCGGCGGATGCGCATGCGCGAGCCGGCCTCGTCGATCAGGTCGATGGCCTTGTCGGGCAGGAACCGGTCGCTGATGTAGCGGTCGGCGAGGTTCGCGGCGGCGACCAACGCGTCGTCGGTGAAGTTCACGCGGTGGTGGGCCTCGTACCGGTCGCGCAAGCCCTTGAGGATCTCGATCGTGTGCGCGACGTTGGGTTCCTTGACCTCGATCGGCTGGAAGCGGCGCTCGAGCGCGGCGTCCTTCTCGAGGTGCTTGCGGTACTCGTCACGGGTCGTCGCGCCGATCGTCTGCAGCTCGCCGCGAGCGAGCATGGGCTTGAGGATCGACGCGGCGTCGATCGCGCCTTCGGCCGCGCCGGCACCCACGAGCGTGTGCAGCTCGTCGATGAACAGCACGATGTCGCCTCGGGTCTTGATCTCCTTCAGCACCTTCTTGAGGCGCTCCTCGAAGTCGCCGCGGTAGCGGGATCCCGCCACCAGCGCGCCGAGATCCAGCGTGTAGATCTGCTTGTCCTTGAGCGTCTCGGGCACCTCGCCGCGGATGATGTCCTGGCTGAGGCCCTCGACGACGGCGGTCTTGCCGACGCCAGGCTCGCCGATCAGCACCGGGTTGTTCTTGGTGCGCCGGCTGAGCACCTGCATGACGCGCTCGATCTCCTTCTCGCGCCCGATGACCGGGTCGAGCTTGCCGTCGCGAGCGAGCTGCGTGAGGTTGCGACCGAACTGGTCGAGCACCATGGATCCGCCCGGCTGCCCCTCGCCTTGGGGACCGCCCGGCGTGGTCTCGCCCTTGCCACCGGTGTAGCCCGACAGCAGCTGGATCACGGTCTGACGCACGCGGTTGAGGTCTGCGCCGAGCTTCTGCAGCACCTGGGCGGCGACGCCTTCGCCCTCGCGGATCAACCCGAGCAGGATGTGCTCGGTGCCGATGTAGTTGTGACCGAGCTGCAGCGCCTCGCGCAAGGAGAGCTCGAGCACCTTCTTGGCTCGGGGGGTGAACGGGATGTGTCCGGTGGGTGCCGCCTGCCCCTGGCCGATGATCTCCTCGACCTGCTGACGGACCGCCTCGAGCGAGATGTTCAGCGACTCGAGCGCCTTGGCTGCGACGCCCTCACCTTCGTGGATCAGGCCGAGCAGGATGTGCTCGGTCCCGATGTAGTTGTGGTTGAGCATCCTGGCTTCTTCTTGCGCCAGGACGACGACTCGTCTCGCTCTGTCGGTGAACCGTTCGAACATGTCAGCGTCCTCCGGGCCACGACCCGCATGTTCCTGTCTTCGCTCGAGGATCTACGGACCCCGTCCTACCCCCGAGGCGCCTCGGGCGTCGCCCCCGGTCTCCGGTCGCGACGCCCATCGAGAGGAAGTATACCCGTGCCCCTTCGTAAGCCCAGAACAGCAACCGCATCTCCTCTCGCGTTCCCTACACGGTGTGTTCGGACGTTCGGGGGCGCGAGACGAGGTGCCTTTCGACGGATGCCTTCATCCCCCGTTCGGACCACACAATGTCCTCCTTCCGGCCCGTTGTGGGGCGAGTGCGGCGGGTGCCAGGATGGGCCAGCCCGAACGGGGCACCGAGGACGGCGTCGCGACCAGGGGATCCACGTGCAGAACGCCCAGATGCTCGAAGGAGAGATGCGCGTGCGAGTGCTCGTGGTCGACGACCACCCCGCGTTCCGCAAGGCCCTGACGTCGGCCCTGCGACTGGTCGGCAACATCGAGGTCGCCGGCGAGGCCGGGGGCGGAGTCGCCGCGTGCGACCAGGCCGAGGCGCTGCGCCCAGACGTGGTGCTCATGGATCTGTCGATGCCCGACCTCTCCGGCATCGACGCCATGAAGAAGATCCACGAGTCGCGGCCGGAGCTGCCGGTGGTCATCCTCACCGCGCACGCCGATGCGGGGGTCGAGCGCGAGGCGCTCGAGGCGGGGGCTCGCGGCTTCCTCGCCAAGGGAACCGGGCTGCACGACCTCGTGGTCACCCTGCACGAGGCCGCCGGCGAGGAACCCGTGGTCTGACGACGCTCAGGGGTCGGAGCGAGATCGGCGGATGCGCTCCGACAACGCGACGAGCAGCACGCGCATCATCTCGGGGTGTTCGTCGAGCAGCCGGTTGAAGCTCCAGGCGGGGATGGCGAGCGTGCGCAGCTCACCCTTGGCCGTCACGGAGGCCGAGCGAGGCTTGCCGTCGATCAACGACATCTCGCCGAAATACTCACCGGGCCCCATGGTGCCGATGGGCCGGCCGCCCTGGCTGGCCTCGGCCTCTCCGGACAGGATCATGTGGAAGCCCACCGCCGACTGGTCCTGCTCGACGCACGGCCTTGCCGTCGGGATGTGTGACCTCCTTGGCGATCGCGACGACGCGGGCCAGCTCTCGGTCGGACATGCCGGTGAACAGCGGAACGCGCTTGAGCGCTTCGATGTGCTCGTCGGACATGCGAGCCCCTCGCGTGGGTGATCCGATAGGTACGCGGGCATCAGCATAGCCGCACCGTCAGAGCGCCGCGAGACCCGCCCCGGTCGCGACCGCCCCGATGCCCACCCACCCGATCACACCCGGTTGCTCTCGGGCCAGCGAGCACGGCGATCACGACCGAGATCTCGCGCACCGTGGCGACCCGGCCCACGGGGGCCAGCCGGAACGCGAACAGCACGAGCGCGTACGCGCCGACACTGCCGAGCGCGATGGCGATGCCGGGCCGTATCGACCGGCGCAGGCGAGGCACGTCGAACCGCGTGGTCGCAGCCATGAGCACGCCTTCGATCCCGAGGCTCCCGGCGAGGTAGGCGAGCGGCTCCGCTCCGTCGCGCACGGCCCTCGCGTCGACGACGGAGTAGGTGGCGATCGTCACCCCCACGATCAGCGCGAGCCCCGTCGCCGGGAGCGTGCCCTGACGATGTGAGCGGAACGCGAGCATCCCGAGGCCGGTGGCGACGAG
>CAWBOB010000006.1:0-204395 GCA_963790335.1 uncultured Actinomycetes bacterium
AAGAAGTTCGAGGAAGTCGCACGCCTGCCGCTCGGCGAGGCTGCCGGCATGGCTCGCGGCGCGCACCGAGCAAGCCAAGGGGGAGTTCGTCCTGGTCGGTCGAACCCGGTGCTGGCGAGAAGGCTTTGCATCGCTCGATCCCGAAACGGTCCTCGCCGTCCTCCTAGAAGCGGTGTCGCCGAGCGAAGCGGCCCGGCTCGCGGCGCGAATCACCGGCGCACCGAAGAACCTGCTCTACCGCAAGGCCCTAAAATCCTAGCTTCATGGATCGCCTGACGCTGCGCCGTCCCGACGACTGGCACCTGCATCTTCGAGACGGCGCGGCGCTCGCCGCCGTGCTCGCCGATTCGGCGCGGCGCTTTGCGCGCGCGATCGTGATGCCCAACCTCAAGCCCGCTGTGCGCACCACGGCGCAGGCGCTCGACTACCGGGAGCGCATCCTCGGCGCGCTTCCTGTGATCAGGCTTGGCGCTCATGGCCCGCCGAGCAGACGGAGCGCGAATACAAATCCAGCACGACAGCCAAGTAGAGCCAGCCGCCTCGCGTCGCAATGGCGGTCACATCGCCCATCCAGATCCGATTGATGGCGGGCGCCACGAAGTGTTGCGCCAGTCGGTTGGGAGCGGGGGGCGGCAGCTGGTCATGCTCGAGCAGTCGACGGAAGCGCCGCATCCGCTGTGTCTCGATGCCATGCAGACGCCTCAGCCGGGCCACCCGATGCCGCCCGCAGGGAATCCCGCTGGCCACCAGGGCGTGCCACAGTTTCACTGCCCCGTAGCGGGCCTTGCTACGCTGATGGGCCTGACGGATCGCCGCCAGCAGAACCCGATTCGCCTGCTGCCGCCCGCTCTCCGGCCGACGCCGCCAGGCGTAGTAGCCGCTACGACTCACGCCCAGCGCCACACACAGTCGCCGGATCCGGTGACAACGCGCCTGCGTCTGCACGAACGGGTATTTCACGGCGACGCCTTGGCAAAGTACATGGCGGCTTTTTTTAAAATATCGCGCTCCTCGGTGACCCGGGCCAGCTCCCGCTTCAGGCGAGCCATTTCATCATCGGCGCGTCGTCCTGATCCCGGAAAGGCCGCCTCGCCTTTGTCAAGTTCGGCTTGCCATTTATACAGATGGTTGCGCCGCAATCCCAACTCCCGGGCCACCGCGGCGGCTGGCCGGCCGGAGGATTTCCAGAGTTGCACCGCATCCACCTTAAACTCCTTCGTAAAACGTTGCCGCTTCTCCATCGGACACCTCCCGGGGCCTATTGTCCCCTTTTTCAAGTGTCCGCGAAACCGGGGCTACCTCAGAGTGTCCCATTTTATGATTGCTATGCGTCGTCATCGTCCTCTTCGCGCGCCATGGCCGCCTGCTGCTCCATGGCGTTGTGAAGCAATGCCCTGATGAACATCGACACAACGGATCCCATCGCTAACGTGCCGCCGGGAGGCACGGCGATCTTCCCCTCTTTTACCATCTTCTCGAGCCATTCTTTTTGATCACGGCTGATCTGAATCTTGATGTCAACCAGCTCTTCTTTGCCGCCGAATACATCCATGTGTGACTCCCGGGTAATTAGCTGTCAATGAAACGCGATTTATTTCTTCCTGGCTGGGGGCTCCTTGAAAAGCAGGAAGAGAAGTATCACGAAACCCTACTGCCACGCCCGCGATTGCAAGCCACGTTCCAATATTCGGCATCTGTCAAGCGGCAGTCATAGCGACAGGAGCGGGAATTTCGGCAATGCTGAGTCTGTGACGCCGGTGACCTTGACGATCATTGTGAGCAGTTGATGATAGCGCTCGGCTGTGGCGGACTCGAAGCCATGCCCGAGCGGCGAGCGATGCGCGGCGTCGAGCAATGGTTTCATTTGGGGCCACTGGGCTAGATAGTTCTGTCCCATCTGATCGCCCAGCCCGGCGAGTGCGCGAAACTGCATCACGAGCGGCAGCTTGTATTTACCATCCACGTCATCCAAGCAACACATCTTACAGGTCTCTTGCATCGCCGCCGGAAGTTGATCCGGCTGCACGTCACTGGTCTTGATTTTGTGTTTGAACAACTGGACTTGTGCGAAACCTTCAAGCGCGCGTACTGCCGTCGCCACCGCAGCATCGAAGGCGTGATCCTGTTCGCCGCGGCGCCTGGCATTTGCCAGAAGATCCAGCGGCAGCGCCGACTTGATCTCGGCCGGGTCCATGACCAGCTTTTCGAGAAAACCCAGATTCTGCTTGAAATGCGGCACGAGGTTCTTGAGGGCCGGGGGGCCGCCGAAGACAGAGGCCATATCGAGGGCCTTCACTGCGGTCTTTAGGGATTCCCATGCGGCTTTATACTGGAACCGGTCCCAACACCCGTAGGCGACAGCCAGATCGGCGAAGGCGTGATACAACGGCTTTTGCCCTCCGCTCACGCGGGCCTCGATATTCCGAAAGGCGTCGGCGGCGCCCTGGTAGGCGCCGCGATTGAAAAGGTCAGCTGCGTGCCGGCGAGCGGTCAACGCGGCTTCCGCCCAGGGATTATCCTGCTGCCAGGTATGTGCAGTGCCGTTGACGATCACCAACTCCTCGACCGGGCCGTCCCCGGCGATCAACGCCGGTTTCAAGGACAGGAACTGAGAGGAGTGTTGCAGCGTCGCCAGCGCCACGGCGGCTGCCATCGCCGCGGTTGCCCCGCCAAGATCGACAGTCAGCTCGCCCGGGCCGAGCCCCCACACCTTCAGGAGTTCATTCAGAGGTTGATTGAGAGCCTTGTACGAGGCCCCGAAATCCGTGGGGATCGGGCGTGATCACCCAGTCCCACTTTTTCGGAAGCTTCAGGAGGTTCGGTTGAACGGAGGTGTCAATTTGGGGTCGCACTGATTCAGGGATGAAAAAGCATAAATGCTCGGGCGACATGCGATTGATAGTCGCCACGCATGCAGACGGGTTCGTATGGAGTGCAATCAGTAGAGCCTTCGTCGTGATCTCGGCCGCCACGGCGCGACTATAGCATCCGCAGCCGCAGAGCGGCAAGGCATGGGGTACAGCCTCCCCCATCATCCAGGCAAGTCAGGAATCGTAATCCTATTCGGCGATGCGTGGACGGAACACACATGGCTGTCACACAGTCATGCCTCATTTTACTTTTCTCCATTCTGACTGTCTAACAGAGTAGAGACAGCTCGGAAGAAAGTATCAAAAGGACAATCTCAGATGACTGGAGCATGTGCAGTATTCGTAGCGATTGCTTACGCAGAGCTCGGGTTTGCCGGGGCAATGGCAGCCGCGGGAAGCCTCTGATCAGATCAGGCCTGTTGGGAGGCACTATAGTTCGGTGACCGATCCGCTTTTACGGAAAACGTGGGGGAAACCAACATGAGGGCAATGCTCCTAATGGCGGTTTTACTCTGTGGACTTATCCTGGTTGGATGCGCCGGTTCTGTAGGCGTGCTGTACGGCGAGGACTACTGGGCGACTGAGTCGTATGCCTATGCGACACCGTCTCCGTACTATGTCTATCCCTACCCGCGAAGCTACTTCCGTCCCTTTAACCGTCCGTGGAGTGGATACCGGGGAGGTTACTGGCGTGGTAATCACAGGGACGGCTATAGAAACCTTTCTCCGTCATTCAGGTCTCACCAACCACGCTATTCACTACGTCCGCCCGCAGCGATTCCGCCAGAGTTTCGAAAAAGATGATAACGGGCGTTCTGATAAAGACATTTTCCATGTCATAATCACTTGACTGTTTCCTGAGACATCAAATCCTCTATTAGAAGCGAAGCAATGCCGCCGGGGGACCAAAGGCTCAGCAAAGGCTGCGTCGGAGCAGCTATTGGACACTGTCTTCTCGTCAGAACTGCGCTTATTGCTGAGTTAACGCGTGAATAAGGATATTCAGGCGGAGCTGTTGGATTTAAAGCGACGTGACGACGACACCCGGACTCGCCTCGTCGCCTCCGGCCTCTTGTACCAGGGCTATAACAAGGAAATGGAGGCGGTGCATCTTCAGAACGCCGAGCGGCTCGAAACGATCATTAATAAGTTCGGCTGGCCGGGCGTTTCGCTTGGCGGAAAAGAAGGAGCCGAGGCAGCTTTCACAATAGCCAACCATGCCATCAGCAAACCGGCCTTTCAAAGAAAGTGCCTCGCGCTGATTTCTTCTGCTGTCCAGATCGGTGATGTCCTCGCACGCCACGAAGCTCACCTTGTGGACCGCATCCGCTTCAATGAACGACAGCCACAGATATATGGCACCATTTTCGATTGGGATGAGCATGGAGAGATGAGTCCTTGGAGAATCGAAAAGCCGGAGACTGTCGATGCACGCCGAGCCGACGTAGGCTTACCACCGTTGGCCGACCAGATACAGAAGATCCGAGAAATGACCAGCCGTGAAGGAGCCGTACCGCCGGCCAGTTACGCGGCACGACAAAAAGAAATTGATGACTGGTGCAGCACCGTCGGCTGGTTGTGAGCAAAACCCAGGCCGGATGACAAGACCTGGCCCTCAGCGGCAATTGGGTCAGAGTCGGATAGCACCCGCTAATGTTTCTCTTGACACAGCGCGCAAGATCATGATGTTGGTATGCCGCAACGGGAATCAAATACGAGGAGGACGCCATGAGAGGCAAACTAGGAGTCGTGGTGCTCGTTGTGACGATGGCCGCACCGGTTCATGCCGGACTAGTGGTTCCCGATCGGGCGACGTTGAATGCCCTATTGGGTCCAAGTGCCGTTACGGAGAATTTTCAGGGGATTAATTTGGGCGGCACAGGTTCTGTAGACGTTGCTGCACCGTTCAATTCCTCTACGCTGATTCCTGCTTCGGATCATTTTCGGGGGCAAATGGCCAGGCGTTCTTTTTTGGTGTGAAGGAACCCGGGATAGGGGCTGTTCGAATTACTGAGACGTTGGATGGGACGACGAACCCATTTTTCATCACCGTGGACAATGTCACGTTCGCACCGGTGCCCGAACCCTCTACCGTGCTGCTGCTTTTGACTGGCCTCGGGAGTCTTGTGTGGTGGAGGAGAGCAAGGTAACCCGACAAAACAGCTGCCGGTTACTAGGTTCGTATGGCAGTAATAGAATCAAGAAAACTTGAGAAACGTATCGTTCTTCATGAATCTTTGGAAAGAAGAATCGGTTCGCGGGTCCGGCATGTGCTCACCTGGATTATGATTAGCCCGATATGTGTAAGCGTTCTTCAATGAGTTCATAGTACCGTCCAGATCGCCCATCTCTGCATAGGTGCAAGCTAAATTGTAGTGAAACATCGAATATGTTGGGTCCTTGCTTAGGCCATGCTCGAGTGTTTCTTTCGCTCGTTTCAGATCCCCTGTGACCCCATAGGCCATACCGAGATTATCGACGAGGACTCGCCAGAGTATCTTGTCCAGTTTGGGGTCTTGTTTCTCTAGATCAACAGCCCGTTGATAGGGTCCAATCGCTTCTGCAAATTTATTTTGAATGTAATACTTGCTACCGGATCGAAAAAGATCCAGGCTGCTTGGCGAGGCAGTTTCGTCGCCGTCATGAGGCTTAGATGGGAATAATGTAAAAGACGATACAACTGCGACTTCAACCTCAACCGGCTTTTTAACTCCCAGGATTAAAATACTCACGACGCCCTGGGCTTCATCGTAGAGTAACTGCCCTCGCGGAACTCGCTCAACCGTGGATTGAGTCGATGTCACTCCACTAATGATGTCGGATTCCAATACACTGACTGATTTTAACTGCGTTATCTCCTGTCGATTCACGGCATTGCGAAGTATGAGCTGGAATTCCCAAAACCGGTCTTTGTGCCACGGCTGCAAGAGATTCGCCAAGCCTGGAAACCATCTTGTTACTGCTTTGGCGTACAATTGCCAAATTCCGCCCTCGACCGGCAGCTCTGACTCTAATCGACCTTCGACCGTCCATCCACCTCCTCTGAGCCCTCCCCATAGATATGACTCTCGTCTGTCTTCGAGCAAGAGCGTATTGCTCCGTGATTGAGCATGCGTTGTTGGGTTCGATGAGTGCCTGTCTAGGAATTGAATGATCTCATATTGCTCATAACGAATTAGTTGCTCCCACACGTTGTCAAGCTCTTTACGATTCCACGGGTTTTCAGTGTTAACGCGGGAGAGAGCTTTTTTCCCTCGACACAAAGCGAACCGTTGGGAAGGCAAAGGAGTTGTGAGTTCGCCGCGCTCGTCTGTGGGAATATTTTCCAACGGCACCAACTTGACTTGCTGACCTATCGTTTCAGAGTTTCCTGCTGACGGATCGTTGCCTGCGATAGGGTCCTGACCCCCGACTCGGGCCGAAGTTTCGCCTTGTGCAGGAGGGGTTTTTTTCTTGGGATCATTCCCATCATAAGAAGGCGTCGATGCGTCATATTCGAGGGTCTGTAGTAATCTATCCGTCCCCTCCTGCCATTCATAGATGGTTGTGTGTTCTTCGGGACGCCCTAGAGCACGGGTATCTCTTACTGCATACCCCGTATCGTTGAAGGTGACTATCCGTACATGCCCACGGAGATTTTTTACCAGCGTAATCCTGATATTGCCTTTATCATCTGTGACATATCGAAATTGATAGGTCCCGCCATCTGGATATGCCTGTTCAATAACCCGACCATTGACATCATAGCGATGTGAAAAACTCAGCCCGCTCTTGTCGTCAATGGTAAGCATTTGGTGAGCGTCGTCGTAGGTATATCGCGATGCTTGTCCATCCGGATAGCGAACGCTTAAGAGGCGCCCTGCAGCATCATATTCATACATAGTCTCTCGACCCAAAATATCGCTGATCTTAGTAATTCGGTTTCCCTGATCGTACGAAAACCTCGCCCATAGACCACATGGAGATGTCATGCTCGTTATGCGGCCGAGCTTGTCACGGGCGATTGTCAAAATGTTCCCAGAGGCGTCCTGAACGTCAACGACACTCATGAAGGGGGTCATGGCTCGATCTAAGCCACCCGATGCGAATCGATAAATACTGCCATCTTTACGTCGCAGCACCCATTTTTGCTCGTTCTTCTCCCATCTGAGCGACGACTCGTTGAAGCGCGTAGGGGTGCTGGTATGCACCAGCGTGGAGTCATAGCAGTTCGTTCCCGCGGTTCGCAGATATCTGATGCGCCCGCCGTCCGGCAGGATCAACCGCATTTCACTACATAGACCGTTGCGCTGCAGATAAAGCTCATATGAGTGCATTGTCCCAATGCCTAGCGGACGAGATGCCGGATCTCCCGGCCGGTACGTCCGTATGAAGGTAATTGGGATCACATCAGGTAAGAAAACATCTGTTTCGTCCAGAACATATAGACCAGTACTTAGATCACCGGGATCGCCATCGGTTGCTAAAGGCAGGGACGGTATTGGTTGAGCTTCATTTTGAGGCAATGCACGGCTTGCGAGGGCTTCTTTCGCCAGGAGAGGTAAGGTTAATATAACACTGATGGCCAGTAGTAGGGTGGGTCGTAAGCGCGTCATCGGAGCGTTCCTCTTCATCATCGATGGAGGCCATAGCGGCTCGGAGTCGGAACTTGGGGCTGTTTTTTATATTTAAGTATAATCACCATTATCATGTTTGGACGGTACAGGCAAATTTTGCGGGAACAAAAAGAGAGGAGCGCTCCCCTGTTTCAACTCAGCCGGGCATGGATATAGCGTAAGGCGCCGGCGGGGCTGGTAGGATCTGATCCGATTGTCACCAGGGACGTGTCTCGCCGGGCTTCATGATCCAGATACGGGTCGAGTCTAATCCGAGGCGATGGGTCTCTGCTTCCAACCGCTTCGGCGGATCGTCGATCGGCTCATCCGCAAGGTCGAATGTACCCCAGTGCATTGCCAGAAATCGCTCCGCGTGGATGTCGGAAAAGATTTGGAGTGCTTGTTCCGGCGTACTGTGGACGAACTTCATCATGTAAGCCGGGAGATACGCGCCGATCGGAATGGCGGCAAGGTCGAACGTCCCAAGTCGCCGGCCGATTTCCTTAAACAGTTCTGGATAGTAGCCGGTATCTCCGGCGAAGAAAACGTGCCTGCGCGTTCCCTGGACGCTCCACCCCGACCACAGGCGTCGATTGCGATCCCAAAGGGTCCGGCCTGAGAAATGCTGGACCGGCGTACAGGTCACGAGACAATCCTGTATCTTGCGGCTGTCCCACCAATCGAGTTCCTCAACATTCCGAATTCCGACTTTTTCCAGCCATCCTTTGATGCCCAACGGCACAAGAAACCGCGGGCGATGCCTTTCTTCGAGGCGACGGACTGTCTCAAGGTCTAAATGGTCGTAATGATCGTGAGAAATCAGGATGAGATGAATTGGAGGCAGGTCGTCGAAGCGCAGCCCGGGTGGCACCAACCGCTTCGGTCCGGCGAAAGAAACCGGACTTGCGCGCTCTGACCAGTGAGGATCCGTGAGAATATTGAGGCCGTCAAGCTGAATGAAAAGTGTTGCATGACCAATCCAGGTCACCGTGGGCGTGGTCTCATTGGAGCGCAACAGAGCTCCATCATTCGCTGTTCCAATGAGAGGACTTGTTCGGGGATGAAGAGAGGTGGACCAGATCCTGGAAGCAATAAATTTGATCCGCTGCCACTCGCTGGGTTCAACAAACGCGGGATTGATGTTTCTGAATCCGTCGGTCAGCCTATGACTTTGCTTTTCCATTCTTCAATTGTAATGGATCTGAGAGCGAAACGGATCAGAGTCGGATAGCCATGGCGAGTCGCACAAAGAAAGACAGAAGGAAGAGCCGCGGAATAGGGAAACGGACAACTTCGCGCGCAGCTCAGTCCAGACAGACTGAGGAGATGCCGGTGTGGAATCCGGATTCCGGACATTTGAACGTAATCGTGGACACGCCACAAGGGAGCGCAGTCAAATTCAAGTACGATAGTTCAAATAAAATATACAAGATTTCCCACCTCCTGCCTCCCGGCACCATGTTTCCCTTTGACTTCGGGTCCGTTCCCTCGACACTGGCCGAGGATGGTGATCCGTTGGATCTACTTATCCTGATGGAGCAGCCTTCGTTTGCAGGGTGCCTGGTGGAGGTGCGCCTTATCGGCGTCATCGAAGCCGAACAGACGCAGGACGACAAGACCGAGCGTAACGACAGATTGATTGGCGTGGCGGTCGCTTCACGCCTTTACGAGACCATCCGGACCCTGGAGGACCTACCGGCTCGACGGCTTGCGGAGATCGAGCACTATTTCGTCTCCTACAACAAAGAGCGCGGAAGAAAATTTCGGCCAATTGGCCGGTTCGGCCCCGGCCCGGCGAGGAGCCTCATCAAGCGTGGAGAGAAGCGCTATCGCGAGAGTCGGCGTTAAAGCAGCATTCGGAAGCGCGTAGTAACTGGGGCCAGAGTCAGATAGCCGCTCGCCGGCGGCCGTGCTGTGACTCTGACCCCAATTTTCACTCTCATCCACCTTCTGCTCCAAACCCATTTTCGCCATTTACCCGATCGATGTGGTCACGGTACTCTTGGTGCCGGGTGGCATCATGATACTTGGCTGGGATAGTTCTGTAGCAGTAGTCGAGCAAATAGCTCGCCGTCCCGGCTGGGATGCCATTTTCTTGCTGCCCTAACATGTCCATGAAGCGGTTCATGGCCCTGACAACGGAAGCGTCATCCCCGAACCGAAACGCCGCTCGGACAATCTGCAGCTGCCCCAGGTATGGCTGGAGGCTCCCCTCCGTGACGTCGGTGGTCGTGACGGCTTGAGTAATGTTGTCGATCCATGCCCCGTGATCTTCCAACTCGGCGCTCGCGGTCATTGGGAACACACCCAACGTCACCGCAATGAGCAGGGGAATAAACCATCTTGAGAGTCGTTTTGATGTATCCATTTTCTTCCTCCTTGTGAAATGGCGTTCGTTCCTACTGAGTGCACCTCGCTTCATCCGCGGGATGTTGCTATCTCATGAACATAAGCATCGCGCGTGCCAATACTGAGATGATGCTGCTTGGAAAACCACGACGCAGGAATGTGTTTGTTTATCCTGCGCTTGCCGCGAATAGTAGAGAATGTCCGGCAGATGAAGGAGCGTTTAATCCCTAGGATTTGTATCTAGTGGGTCATGATTTGAATCCCTTGAGATACGACACGAGCAGTTACCGCGACCGTAAGTGATGACCACGGTATCCTAAGAGGCTATAACGATCTCTCGGTGTCGGAGTGTGCTAACCTTGGCTGATACCTCTCAGGAGTCTCGATGATCAAATCACCAGCTCAAACCCGAACACTTGCACATCCGACAGGACTCCTGTTCGATCTGGACGGGACGCTCGTGGATAATGTCTACGAGCACGTATTGGCGTGGCGGGAAGCGTTCGAGCAGGCCGGAATCGAACTCGCTGTCTGGCGCATTCATAGGCAAATCGGCATGAGTGGTGGTTTGTTTGTGCAGGCGCTGATTAGAGAGACGGGACGCCAGGTGAGCGCAGCAATGGATGCCGTCCGCCGATGACGAGCATCGCGAGCAGCGCGAACGTGATCGCGAAGTAGAACTGGTTCGCGTTGAACGCGATCACGCTCTGGGCCCACAGCGACCCTGCTGCTCCCATCATCGCCGCGCTGAGCAGCCACCCGCCGTATCGGGTGCGAGCGATGCTCGTGCCGACCGACGCCGAGGAGAGCGGATCCTCTCGCGTGGCTCGCAGGCGAAGTCCCGGCCCCGATTCCTTGTAGATGCGGCCGACCACCAGGAACAGCACGGCGCTCACCGTCGCCACGCCGAGCGTGGTCCTCACCGGGATGCCGGCGAGGCCGAGTGACCCTCGCGTGTATGTGGTGGCGTTCTGGAAGAACGTGTGCACCATGACCAGCAGCGCCAGCGTCGCCATCGCCATGGTCGACTCGGTCATGCGGATGATGGCGCCTCCGAAGATGGCCGCGACGACGACCGCGGCCAACGCCGACAGTGCGATCGCAGGCACGAGACCGAGGTCGGCCGTGCCGAGCACCGACGGGAGCTCCGGGAGCTGGGCGCCCTTCACCGCCTCAGGGATCGTCGTGAGCGCGGTCGTGTAGGCGCCGATGCCCATGAACGCCACGTGACCGAACGACACGATGCCGCTGTTCCCGATGAAGGCCTGGATCGAGACGACGAGCATCACGTTCACGAGGAACATCACGAACGTGCGGCTCGACGACGAGGACCCGAACGCCTGCACGAGCGCCATGCCGCCGATCAGCAGCATCGAGAGGATCCCGGTCCCCCAGAGTGCGGGGCGGAGCCGGTTGGCGGGAATCGGGCTCACACCGCCTCCGCCCTCGCTCCGAACAGGCCCTGCGGTCGCACGTAGAGGATCGCCACCACGATGAGCAGCGACCCCGCCTGGGCGAACGGCAGCAGGGAACCCGGCAGCAGGGCTTGCAGGAACACTTCGAGCGTTCCGAGGAAGAAGCCTCCGATCACGGCGCCGCGCAGGTTCCCCAACCCGCCGATCACCGATGCGATGAACGCCTGGATCACCGGCACGAAGCCGGTCGCGGGGTTCACCGACGTGGTGCGGGCGATCCAGAGCACGCCCGCGATGCCCGCGAGCAGTCCAGAGAGCAGGAACGCCAGCGAGATCACGCGGTTCGCGCGCACCCCGAGCAGTCGCGCGGTGGTGAAGTCCTGTGAGGCCGCGCGCATCGCGAGGCCCGATCGCGAACGGCGCATGAACGCCGTGAGCACCATGAGGGAAAGCGCACCGATCGATGCGGTGATGATCGACAGCACGCTGATGCGCACCGGCCCGAGCCGCACCGCCTCGTCGAACAGCTCCGGGACCGGGATGCCGCGCGATCGCACCGAGACCGCCTGTCGGAAGGCGCCCTGGACCAGCTGCGCCACGGCGAACGAGGTGAACAGCAGCGACACGAAGCTCGCGTTGCGCAGTGGCCGGAACGCGATGAGCTCCATCAGCACCGAGGCGAGACCGGCCGCGACCACGCCGACGAGCGCGACCACGATGAACGGCGCGCCGAGGTACGTGGCGGCGAGCATGGAGTACCCGGCGATCGTGACGAGCTCGCCGTAGGCGAAGTTCAGCATGCCGAGCACGCCGTAGACCATCGAGAGCCCGAGCGCGAGCAGGGCGTAGATGCTGCCCAGCGACAGCGCGTTCACGAGCTGTTGCACGAACTCCGACGGGCTCACGTCATCGCCTCACGGGGCCTGACCGATCCCGAGGTAGGAGCGCTCGAGCTCACCTTCCACGAGCTGGTCGGTCGGGCCCGATGCCACGACCGACCCGACCGAGAGCACGTAGGCGCGGTCGGCGATCTCGAGCGCCCGATGCACGTTCTGTTCCACGAGCAGCACCGTCATGCCGTCTGTCCGCAGCTCCTGGATCAGCTCGAAGATGCGGTCCACGAAGATCGGCGCCAGGCCGAGCGAGGGTTCGTCGAGCAGCAGCAAGCGAGGGCGTGACATCAGGGCGCGAGCGATCGCGAGCTGTTGCTGTTCGCCGCCCGAGAGGGTGCCGGCCATCTGTGCCGCGCGCTGCCCGAGGATGGGGAAGCGTGTCAGCCACCGTTCGGTCTCGGCTCGGAGCTCCTCGCGGTCGGAGCGAACGATGCCGCCGATCCTGAGGTTCTCTTCGACCGTGAGGTTCGGGAACACGTGACGCCCCTCGGGCACCAGCACCACCCCACGACGAACGACCACCTCTGGCACGAGGCCCGTCAGGGGGGCGCCGTCGAACGTGACCGAGCCGCGCTGGGGCTTCAACGCTCCCGCGAGCGTTCGGAGCAACGTCGTCTTGCCGGCACCGTTCGGCCCGAGCGCCGCGACGATCTCACCGGGCGCGACCTGCAGGGAGACATCGCGAACGGCGACGACCGCACCGTAGGCGACCGTCAGCGCCTCGACGGCGAGCAGGGCGGGACCGGCTGCAGCGCTTGCCGTTCGATCGTGCCCGTGCTCGACGGTCACGTCCTAGACGGCCGGTACGTAATCCGGGAAGTCGGGCTGCTCGAGGCACGTGAACTCGTCGCCGTCCATCTGCACGAGCGCGGCAGGCTTGTTCGCCCGCCGTGTCGCCGGGTCCATCACGACATGCCCCGAGATCCCGGTGTAGTCGGCCTGAGCGAGCTGCTCCATGATCGCCGCCGGCTCGGTGCTGCCCGCCGCCTCGATCGCCGCC
This sequence comes from uncultured Actinomycetes bacterium, assembly GCA_963790335.1. Lineage (GTDB taxonomy): Bacteria > Actinomycetota > UBA4738 > UBA4738 > HRBIN12 > JAOUEA01. Next base: position 13,123 of record CAWBOB010000006.1, read on the forward strand.
GCTACCAGGTTGACCTCGTCGTAGCCGATCACCGCGACGTAGGAGCTCGGGTCACTGCCGTTCGCCGCGTTGTAGTCGTCGTAGAAGGCCTGCACGTCGGGATCCCCCTCGGCCGTGCAGACGGAGTTGGAGAACGTCAGGCCGTCGATCGCCTTGACGCCCGCGTCGAGCAACGCAGCATCGGCGTTCCCGTCGGTGGAGAGCACCGGCATCTCGAGCCCCGCCTGGCGGAGCTGGCGCAGGAACACCACGCTGTCGGGGATGTACATCGGCGTGAAGATCACGTCGGGCGCCGGATCGACGTTCGCGATCTTCGTCACGACCGCCGAGTAGTCGCCGGCACCGAGCTTGTATTGATCGGTGGCCACCACCGTGCCGCCGCCGTTCTCGAAGGCGTCGGCGAAGAACAACGGCAGGTCCTTGGTGTAGGGGATCTCGTTCGAGCCGAGCACGTAGGCGTTGCGGTATCCCTGGGCGAGGCCGTACTCCGCCAGCACGGCCGCCTGGATGTTGTCGCTCATCACGACCTGATAGGCGCACTCGCCCATGTCACCGACGAGGGAGGGGGCGGTTCCGAGGCCCGTCGAGATCGGCACACCCGCGGCACAGGCGACCTGGCCTTCGGCGAGGATGCCGTCGCCGACCGTTCCGATCAGGTAGACGGCGCCGTCGTCGATCAGCTGCTGCGTGACCTTGGCCGCCTCGGCGACGTCGTTGCGCATGTCGACGGTCTTCAGCTCCAGCGGGCGCCCGAGCACGCCTCCGGCCTCGTTGATCTGGTCGACCGCGAACTGCGCACCCTCGTCCATCGGGGAGTCGTAGTAGGCCCAGTCGGTCGTGAGGTCGGCAGGGAAGCCGAGCACGATCGGATCACCCGAAGCAGCGCCGCCGGACTCGGTCCCCGCATCGTCGTTCCCACCGGTGTCCGATGTGCTGCAGGCGGCGCTCACCAGACCCAACACGAACACGAGCGCGATCGATCTCCGAAGCATCAGAAGCCTCCCCCTACGTCGCCACCGTATCGAGGCATTCGTACGCTCGGTTGGGGAACCTGTCAAGCTCGTTACCGTCTTCCCCTAAGTCGCGGTATGCGTAAGAATCCTGACCTTCGAGGGGAGGCGGGCGACGCACACGAGCGAGACGATCGGCGAGGAGGTCCGTGAGCGGCTGGGCGAGATGACCCCCGCGGAGCGGCGCGTGGCTCGGGCGCTGCTGGCCACCTACCCCACGGCAGGACTCGAGAGCTTGCCGCAACTGGCCGACGGCGCAGGGGTCACGGGTCCGACGGTCCTGCGGTTCGTCCGCAAGATCGGATTCGACGGGTACCCGGACTTCCAGCGGTCGTTACGTGAGGAGGTGCAGGCGCGCTCCGAGGGGCTGCCGTCGCTGTACCGAACGAAGGGCTCCGCCCACGACGACGAACTGCTCCGCCGGAGCCAAGAGGCCTTCGCGCGAGCGCTCGATGCGACCCTCGCCTCGAGCTCGCTCGACGACGAGCTCACGAGCGTGGTGACGCTGCTGTGCGACCGCAAGCGTCGCCTCCGTTTCGTGGGTGGCCGTTTCAGTCAGCTCGTCGCGAGTTACCTCTGCCTGCACATGCGCATGTTGCGACCTGGCTGCGCGATGGTGGCCGAGTCACCGGATCGCCGGGTGCTCGACAGCGCCGAGCTCTCGCGGCGAGACGTGCTCTGTCTGTTCGACTACCGCAGGTACCAGCAGGACACGATCGCGGCGGGCCGGATCGCTGCGGAACGAGGGGTCGTCGTCATCGTCTTCACCGACCCGTGGCTCTCGCCCGCGGTGGAATCGGCGAGGCACGTGTTGATCTCGCACGCCGACTCTGCCTCGCCGTTCGACTCGCTCCTCGGCGCATTCGCGCTCACCGAGCTGATCGCGGCGAAGGCGGTGGTCGCATCCGGCGCCGATGGTCAGGCACGGGTGGCCGAGCTCGAAACGATCCATGAACGGGTGCGTGGGGAGACCGTGTCGGTGGCGGAGAGCACGGGAGGAGCGCGGACGGCATGAACCGTTCGTCGCAGGACCCTCGCCGCGCCGACCCAGCCGGGACGCAGTCGCGGCTCGCGGAGACGGGAGTCCGGGCCGTGATCCTGGGGTTCGTCGATCCCGCGATGATCGTGCGTGCCAAGTGCGTGCCCGTCGATCGGTTCGCCGCGGTCGCCAGGTCCGGTGTGGGGCTGTCGACGCTGTTCAACGTCGCGATGTCGAACGACCAGTTCGCGTTGCTGCCCGGCTACATCGACGGACCATCGGGGGACCTCCGGCTCCGGCCCGATCCCGGCGCGACGGAGCCGCTCGCCGCGATGCCCGGGTGGGCCTGGGCGCCCGTCGACCAGTACACGCAGACCGGGGAACCGTACCCCGCGTGTCCCCGCGCGTTCACGCGTCGCATGGCGGAGGCCTTCACCCGACGAGGTCTCTCGGTGCAAGCGGTGTTCGAGTTCGAGTTCTCGGTCGGCATCCGGAGCGACGACGGCGGGTTCCTTCCGGCGCACCACGGGCCCGGATACAGCGACATCGCGCTCGTCGCCAACCATGACTTCGCGCTCGACCTCATCTCCACCGTGGAAGCGCAGAGCCTCGACCTGCAACAGTTCCACCCCGAGTACGCCGACGGGCAGTTCGAGATGTCGATCGCCCCTCGCGATCCGGTGGCGGCGGCCGATGCCGCCATGGTCGTGCGGCAGACCGTCCGCGCCGTCGCGCGGCGACACGGCCTCGTCGTCTCGTTCGCGCCGCAGGTCGGCCCCGACACCGGCAACGGAGCGCACGCGCATCTGAGCCTGTGGGACGGAGAGGAGCCCTTGCTCGCCGGCGGTGAGGGCCCGGCCGGCATGCATCGGCGAGGTGAATCGTTCGTCGCCGGCATGCTGCACGAGCTGCCGGCGATCGTGGCGGTGACGGTGCCGACGTGCCTCGGCTACCTCAGGCTCCAGCCGCATCACTGGTCGGGCGCGATGCAATGCTGGGGCACGGAGAATCGCGAGGCAGCCGTCAGGTTCGTCGCCGGCACGACGCCCGAGGCGGCCGGCGCGGCGAACGTCGAGATCAAGCCGGTCGACGGCACCGCGAACCCCTACCTCGCGATCGGCGCCCTGCTCGCCGCGGCGCTCCACGGGCTCGAGCACGACGATCGGTTGCCGCCCTCGACGGAGGAGGACCCGGACGGCCTTCCCGACGAGGTGAAGTCGGCCCGCGGTGTTCGACGTCTCCCAGCGACGCTGCCGGAGGCGGTCGACCGACTCGCCGAGTCAGGGGTGCTCCGTGAGGCGATGGGAGATTTCCTGTTCGAGACGTTCCTCGCGACCAAGAGAGGCGAGGTCGAGCAGTACGCGGGGCTCGACGACGACGAGTTGATCCGTCGCCTGCGGTGGCGGTTCTGATCGAGGCTCAGGGCCTCAGGAAGCGAGCGCGACATGGCACGAGTCGATCTCACGGGCGCCGACGTGGTCGACGCGCACTGCCATCCGTTCCGCACGCAGGATCTGCTGGACCGGGAGCCGAGGACGTTCGAGACGAGGTGCATGTTCCTGGGGACGGCGCTGCTGTCCTCCGGTCACGCCCACCACGAGGCCGCGGCGCTCGTCGAGGAGCTGACCGAGACCACGATGTTCGGGATCGCCCTGCGCCGGTGGATCGCCCGGCATCTGGGGTGCGAGCCGACCAAGGAAGCCGTCGTCGCGGCCCGCGACGCCGCCCTGCGCGCAGACCCGCCCGGCTACGTACGAGAGCTGCTCCGATCAGAGAACATCGTGGCCGTGGTGGCCGACGAGGGCTACCCCCAGCCCACGATCGCACGCGACGAGTTCGAGGCGGCGCTCGGTGGAGTGCCGGTGCATCGGGTGGGGCGGGTCGAGCCGTGGATCGTGGATGCCCGCGAAGAGGGAACGTTCGACGCCACCGTGCAGCGGTTCGAGGATGCGGTGAGCACCGCTGCCGCGGACCCGCGACTGATCGCCTACAAGACGATCATCGCCTACCGCACCGGTCTCGACGTCACCGACCCGACGTCGGGCGAGGCGGCTGCTGCCTACGACCGGTGGCGGGCGGACGAGTGGCGCGAGACCCGCGAGCACGCGAAACCCGTGCGTGACTTCCTGCTGCAACGGGCGTTCGTGCTCGCCAAGCGCCACGACCGGGTGTTCCACGTGCACGTCGGGGCCGGTGACCCGGATGTGAACCTGCTGCACGCCAAGCCCCAGGACGCGTTCGCGTTCCTCGTCTCGCACCAGGACATCCCGATCGTGATGATCCACTCGGGGTGGCCCTGGGTCGCCGAGGCCACGTACCTCGGGACGGTGCTGCCCAACATCTCCTTCGACCTCTCCGAGCTCGTGCCGTGGGGATGGGGCCAGATCGATTGGTCGCTCGAGATGCTGCTGGGCGCGGTGCCTGCCGTGAAGATCCTGCACGGGTGCGACGAGTCGTCGGAGCCCGAGATGTTCCCGGTGTCGGCCCGGCTGGTGCGCGAGGCGCTCGAGCGGGTGCTCGGCACGTTCGTCGATCGCGACTTCCTGTCGGTGACCGATGCGGAGTCGATCGGTCGGGGAGTGCTCGCCGAGAACGTCCGGAAGCTCCACGGCATCTGATGGCGAGCTCGTACCACGCGATCGTCGTCGGGGGCGGGCACAACGGGCTCGTCGCGGGCGCCTACCTTTCCAGGGCGGGCGCTCGCACGGTCGTGCTCGAAGCGCGGAGCAGGACCGGTGGCGCGGTCGACACGAGCGCGCCGTTCCCGAACCACCCGGAGATCCAGGTATCCACTTACTCCTACGTGATGTCGCTGATGCCGGCATTCATCATCGAGGAGCTCGGGCTCGCGAACCACGGTTACCGGGTGACGCCGTTCGGGCCCTACTACCAGGCCTTTCCCGACGGCCGCTCGATCACGATCTACGGCGACGACGCAGCGAAGACCCACGAGTCCGTCTCTCGCTTCTCGACGAAGGATGCCGACTCGCTGCCGGAGTACGAAGCCTGGCTCCACGGGGTCACCGAGGTGGTCGGGCCACTGTTGCACCAGGTGCCGCCGAACGTCGGCTCGATGACCATCGGTGACCTGCTGGCGCAATCGAAAGCCGCCTGGACGATGCGCCGGCTCGGGACCCGTGGCGTCGCCGACGTCACCCGGCTGTTCACGATGAGCCTGTCGGAACTGCTGGATCGGTGGTTCGAATCCGAGCAGATGAAGACCATCATGATGGTCGACGGATTGATCGGTCAGTGGTCGGGGCCCGACGAGCCGGGCACCGCGTACGTGCTGCTGCATCATGCGATCGGTGGCGTCGGCGGCGGCGACAGCCATACCGTCAACTGGGGGTTCCCTCAGGGCGGCATGGGATCGGTCGCAGCGTCGATCCGCGACGCGGCACGATCGTTCGGGTGTGAGATCCGCACCGGCGCGCGGGTGGTCCGCATCCTCGTCGAGCACGGACGAGCGGTGGGCGTCGCGCTCGACACCGGCGAAGAGCTGCGAGCGCCGGTCGTCGTGAGCTGCGTGCATCCGAAGGTGGCGTTCCTCGATCTGGTCGAGCGCGACGAGCTTCCTTCCGACTTCGTCTTCGACATCGAGCGATGGAAGACGCGGTCGGGCGTCGTGAAGATCAACGTGGCGATGAGCGAGCTGCCCGACTTCGTCGCGGACCCGGGCACCGAGCTGCAGGCCCATCACGCGGGGTCGGTCGAGCTCTGCCTGTCACGCGAGTACGCCGAGCGAGCGTTCCAGGACGCGCATCTCGAGCATCGGGCGGCGACGGCGCCGTTCGTCGACGGGGCGATCCCCACGACGATCGACACCGAGCTCGCGCCCGAGGGGGTGCACGTGTTCTCGATGTTCAGCCAGTGGGTGCCCCACGAGTGGAGCGAGCAGCCTCACCGCGACGAGCTCGAGGCCTACGCCGACCGTTGCATCGACGGCTACACGCAGCTCGCTCCGAACTTCCGCGATGCGGTGATCGATCGCCAGATCATCGGTCCCTACGACATGGAGCAGGAGCTCGGGCTGATCGGAGGCAACATCTTCCACGGGGAGCTCACGGTCGATCAGCTCTTCCACATGCGGCCTTCGCCGGGCTATGCGGATTACCGGACGCCCATCCGTGGTCTCTACCACGGATCGTCGGCAACCCATGCGGGCGGCGGTGTCAACGGCGTGCCCGGCTGGCAGGCGTTCCGCGCCGCCCGCACGGACCAGCGACGCTGACCGACGTCAGCGGGGCTGCCAGTCCGGGAAGAAGTCGATGCGACCGAACGTCTTCTGGACCCGGACCGACCCATCGCGTCGCATGACCCAGACGCCGATGCGGCCATCGTTCCCGAGGCGGCTGAACGCGATCCGCCGTCCGTTGGGTGAGAAGGCGGGCGCGAACTCGTCCTGCTCGGTGTCGGTGAGCCGGGTCTCGTTCCGACCGTCCGCATCCATCAACCAGATGTTGCCGCTCCTCGAGAAGACGATGTGCGTGCCGTCGGGCGACCAATCCGGTCGCTCGTCCGCACGCCGGCCGCTCGTGAGTCGCAGGCGACCCGAACCGTCGGCGTGCATCACCCAGATGTCGTCGACCGCAGCCCGATCGCTCGTGAACACGATGGACCCGCCGTCGGGCGACCACTCGGGGAACGCGTCGAAGGCCGTGGTCGTGGTGAGACGGGTCCGGTTCGATCCGTCGGCGTCCATGACCCAGACGTCCTGGAACGTATCGGCGGCGTTCGAGGTGTACGCGATGCGAGTGCCGTCGGGAGACCAGGCCGGCCAGGTCTCCTGAGCGCCGGGGGTGGATGTGAGCCGCGTCCTGTCGGCACCGTCGGCGTCCATCACCCAGAGGTCGCAGTTGAACGATCCGCCGGCGGTGCAGCGCACGAACGCGACCCGCGTTCCGGAAGCGTTCCAGTCGGGCATCGACTCGTTCACGTTCGGCGTGTGGGTGAGCCGGTTCGTGCCGGTCACCCCCGCGCGGACCACCCAGATGTCGGTCTGCCCGTTCGTGTTGCGACCGAACGCGATGTCGCCGTTCCTGCCCGGGAACGCCGCGTTCGCGATCGGGCCCGGCCCGAACAGGCAAGCGCTGATGACGGACCAGACGATCACCGAGCTCCGGCGCACGATCGCTCCTTCCGGGTAGACCGGGCTATCGTACGTCCCCGATCACGAGCACCACATGGCGTCGTCGTTGACGGGCACGTCGTCGATCAGGGTTGCATCGAGCTGCGATGACCAGACGTGAGATGCGAGCCAGCAACCCGTGCCGACGATCAGCGCTCCGGGCGCCCCCAGGCCGAGGACGAACCACGCCGAGGTGATCCAGCCGCTCGTCGCGAACGGGTGCACCGCCGCGGAGAAGAGGAATCCGGCACATCCGGCGAGCAGGAGCCCTCCGACGGCCCACGCGGCGAGCGCGGCCACGATGGCGATGCAGCGTCGGAACATGCTCCGTATGTTCCCGAGACGGCACCGCGCCACGCCGGCCGAACGTCTCGTCTCCGGGCTCGCACGTCGTAGAGCGATGGGCTGGCCGGACCGCCGGTCCCTGGACCACCCGCCTCAGGTCTGCGGCAGTCGCGACCGCCGCTCACTTGTCGTGGCCGTGCCCTTTGCCCTTGTCCTTACCGTTCCCCTTGCCGTTCCCGTTGCTGTGCTCCTCGCCCTCGCCGTCACCCTCCTCGTCTTCCCAGGATCCGGGATCGAAGCTCGGGCTGACGGTCGGGCTCGGGACGACGCTCGGATCCGGGAGCAGCGAGAGCTGCACGGCGGCCTCCCGAGCGGCTGCCAGGATGCTGTCGGCCCGCGCCGGATCGATCAGTCCCTCGTCGCGCAGTCGCACGGTGTCGCGCTCGAGGCCGCGCAAGGCTCGTCTCGCCGTCCGCACGTCTTCGGCGTCGACCGCGGCACGCACGTCGTCGAGCTGCATGCGCATCTGGCGGGCGGCCGAGGGTGCGATCACCTCGCCCGGGTCAGCACACGCCGACGCGAGGGCCACCACGGTGACGAGCACGAAGAGGGCGGCGCGACCGAGGAACCGTCGGCGTATCACGGCGAGATGGCCTCCTCGAGGCGGTCGAGCGCTTCCTCCAGTGGAGCAGGCACGTCGGCTATCCGGGTGGTCGCCGAGCTCACCGTTCGGTCGGACCGCGGTGTCCGGGGATCGTCGCCCGGGAGCAGCGCGAAGACCGCGATCGTCAGCACCACGATCGTGAGGACCGCGGCGCCCAGCACGACGCCGAGCACCGTGCGCGGCTGCCAGCGGGGGCTGTCCACGCGGTCGGGCGAAGGGTCGTCGGCCGGGGGGATCGGCGTATCGAGCGAGCGCTCCATCCGGTGGCGATCCGGGTCCGCTCAGCCGATCCCCCACTGCAGGCAGCGGGAGCGTTGCCGTGGCAGGTTCCATGCGTTGGGTCGAGGATCGATCGATCGGCTGCGTCTCGGCGACATCGACCTCGGGCGCATGTCGGGCCACCGCGTCGCCCATCTCCTGCGCGGAGCTGAACCGATCGAGGGGATCGAGCGACATCGCTCGTTCCACGAGCTCGGCGAACGGACGCACCGTGTCCGGCAGCACCGAGGTCAACGCCTCGTGGTCGCCTTCGCGGACCCGCATCGCCACCGCGACGGGATGCTCGTCGTCGAACGGTCTACGACCCGTGAGGGCCTCGTACATCAGCACGCCCACGGAGTACAGATCGCTCCGTACGGTCGCGGGTTCACCCGTCACGCGCTCGGGGGCCATGTAGCCGGGGCTGCCGAGGACATCGTTCGTGGCGGTCAGCGCCAGGTCGGAGTCCACCACCTTCGCGATGCCGAAGTCGGCGACCTTCCAGTCGCCCTGGGCCGTCGACAGCACGTTGCTCGGCTTCACGTCGCGATGGATCAGGCCGATGCGGTGCGCGGCGCCGAGCCCCTCGAGCACCTGGCAGGCCATCGTGCGGACGGCGTGCGACGCTCATCGCACCTCCCTCGAGCTCGTCGGCGAGGCTCCTCCCTTCGAGGAGCTCCATCACGATGAAGGGGTGTCCGCCGTCGACGCCACTGTCGAAGACGGTGACGACGTTCGGGTGGATCACCTGAGCGGCTGCCCGAGCCTCGGCTTCGACTCGCGTGCGCATCGCCGGATGATGGGCCACGTCTCCGCGGAGTCGTTTCAGCGCGACCTCACGCTGGAGCTGGTGGTCCCATGCGGCGTAGACCTCGCCCATGCCCCCACGGCCGATCACCCGGCGCAGCATGTAGCGATCAGCGATCATCGGAGACGAGTGTTCAGCATCCATGGGTGACGCGGACTTTCCCTCCGGAGCCGAGACCCACTCAGCCCTCCTCGTGGGCGATATCCTGCCTGCACCCTCGATGCGATGTTCGGCGCCTCGCGCGTGAACCTGAAGCTCGGGAGCGCCGCACCGACGCTCAGCCGCGACGCGGCCGGAGGCTGGCGGGCGGTATCGGTCCGGGGGGCGGGGGATCGGGGGCCGGGGGCGGCTCGACCCCCGCGGCCTCGAGCTTGCGGGCACGGCGCCATGCCCACCAGCCGTACCCACCTGCGGCCCCGGCGAGCGCGAGGTAGGACGCGATGCGGATCAGCCAAGGCGCGAGCTTCGCGGCCAGCAGGGCCGTCAGCGCACCCTTGGCCGGTTCGACGTCGTCGTCGCGATCGCGCTCGGCGCGGGTCAGAGCCGGACCACCTCGATGTCGTTGCGTGCGCTCACCGGCACGTGGCCGAAGATCCAGCGGAGCACCGCTCGCCGGTCCGTGCGGTAGGCGAAGTCGACCCCTCGGCATGTCGGGCTCAGCCCGAACGACGTCACACCGACGATCGTGTTCGAGTCGAACCCACCGTAGAAGACGGGGCCACCCGAGTCGCCGAAGCAGGTGCCGCCCTTGCCTCCGCCGGGGTTGGCGGTGGTCTGCAGGTTGAAGCCGCTGGTGAGCGCGTTGTGCAGGTTGACGAGCCTGGTGCGCGCCATCAGGCGCGACCGGAACGACAGCGTGAACGCCGGGTTGGTCCTGCTGAGGCCGTAGCCACTGACGGTGAAGGTGACGTCCTTCTTCGCGAGCCGATCCGCGAGCCGGTCGAGCGATCCGGGCGACGCGAGCTTCGCGTACTCCGGCAAGTCGATCGGGTCGTCGAGGATCACGAGCCCTACGTCCCTCGTGTTCGGGAAACCCACGAAGTCGTGGAACCCGTAGTTGTAGAGCTCGCTCGACGTGGTGCAGAGGGCTGCGGTTCCCGGTGCGCACGACCCTGGATAGCCCGTGACCGGGTCGATGCCGGTCTCCTCGTCGAAGTGGGCCCCGGCATCCTGCTGGAAGTACGCACGAGCCGACCCCACACCCTCCGTGCAGTGCCCGGCGGTCAGCAAGACGATCGGCGTGAGCAGGGAGCCCGTACAGCGATGGCTGAACGCACCCTCGTCGTCGTAGAACACCACGAGTCCCACGAACGGATGCTGGACGTCGGCAACGTAGTTGCCGGTGATCGAGGTTGCCGGCCCGCCGAGCAACGTCACGGCGGCGAGGGCGGATACGGCCAGGAACGCTGCTCTTCGCATCACGGAGGTCTCCCTTCGAACGGCGCCGGCGCTCGGCTCGTGCCCGGCGTCGGCTGAACCCTACCCTGGGCTCGCGACCAGAAACCTCGCCGGCGGGGTGTAGCGTTGCGGCGGAGACCGATGCGCGACATGCGATGGATCCGGCTCGTGACGGCCCTGCGTGCTCGTCTCGTCCTCGTGCACGCAGCAGACGGAGCCCGCCCGCGACGACGTGGCGCCCGCTCCCCAGCCTTCCCGGTCGTCGCCGGCGCCTGCACCGAGCGTATCGATGGCGTCCGGTGCCCCGCTACCGGGCGGGTGCGCTGAACGGCCGCCGAGACCCGCGCAGACGGTGACGTTCGTCGCCGGCGGGCGGGCATGGGCGCTCGACCCCGACGGAGACCGGCCGACGTGTCTGTTCGAGGTCGACGACGCCGGCCCGTTCGCGTGGGGGCCGCAGGGGGACCGCGTGCTCCTCGAGGATCTCGAGGTGCGCGGGGTGACGCGTGACGCCCCCTCGTTGCCACCCGTCGGCGTGCGAGCCCTCGCCTCGGACTGGGGACATCCGATCGGTCTCGCACTCGTCTTCTCGCAGCGCGGCGATCGCATCCCGTCGAAGCGATTCATCGCCGACGGCCGGGTCGATGCGCTCGACTCGTTGCCGGGTGGGCGCTACGTCGACATCGCCTACCACCCCAGCGGGCTCGCCCTCGCCTTCGTGATCGATCGGCAGGGCGATCAGTCGATCTGGCTCTCGACGAACGAAGGAACCGATCCCGCGAGGCTCGTGTTCTCCGAGGGGGGGACGCGGTTCACGTCCATCGCGTTCACCCCCGATGGACGGCATCTCGTCTGGAGCGCGCAGCATGCAGGTGGCTATCCGCAGATCCACTCGATGGATCTCGCCGACCGGACGGGCTTCACCGACGGGTGGCGAGGCGACCAGGGGCAGGAGGCCTCCAACCTGCATCTGGCGCCGACGGGCCGCCTGATGGCGTTCGACCAGGGGGGCGGGTGCACCGATCGAACCGCGACGATCGTGCTGAGCCCCACGGCCGCACGGCCGGCATTGCCCGGCGCCTCCGAGCCGACGACGATCCTCGGCTGGCTCGACCGATCGACGGTGCTGGTGGGAGCCGGCGGCTGTGGCGAGGGGCTCGACGTGAGCGCCGTCGCCGTGTCGGGTAAGGTCACGCCGCTCGTGCTCGGCGTCGACGCCGCCGCCGCACGCACGATCACGACGTCATGGCCCGATTCGGTGCCGGCGCCTCCGGCCCAGGCCGACGAGGAGCCGCCGCCCGAAGGGGTCGGGTGATAGCTCGTCACGCGGCGGCCGGTCGGCCGTCATCGGCGAAGGAGGTCGGTCGCGCTGGCACCCGAGCGTCCGCTCAGGCGGTCGGGCTCCGCCGGTCGTGCGGAGGATGGGCGGGGGCACGAACGGCACGACCCGGCTGAACGGCGCCGGTCACACGGAGCGCCGCGCGGCGCGGAACCTGCCGAGCTGGAAGATGGCCCCCGCCCATCCGAACGGTGCATCAACGGAGCGGCGCCCGCAAACGCGCTGGTGGTCGCGCCGGATACAGCTCGAACGGCGCGCGAGCCGAGCGATCAACCGATGCGAGGAAGCACGTACAGCGCGAGGAAACCGAGGATCGCGAGCACGATCACCACGACCGCCGTGTACTTGATCGCCGCGTAGCCGACGATGCCGCCGCTGCGCTCCGGGTCGCGGACGTCAGCAGCGTGGTCGTGCGTCTCTGGTTCGTAGTAGGGCATGTCATCCCTCCTTTCTCGTGAACCTCGGTTACCCCATGCGCTCGCCGATACGCGCCGAGCGCGCAGATCGAGACCTTCGGCCTAGGGCTTCTCGCCCCGACGTGCCGGCGTCACGTCGACGAGACGCCGGCCGAGGATTCAGGAGCCGAGGCCGTCATCCACCGAGGGGATGGTCTCGGCGGTGATGCCGGCGGGGGGCTCGTCGGTCGGATGACCGCTCTGCGCCGTGCTACCGCTGGAGGCCGACCCGGCGTCGTCGCCGTGCTCGACGAGGAACGCCACCTTGCACTGCACCTTGTAGAGGGTGAGTTCCCCGCCGTCGCCGACCGTCGCGCTGCTGCCGATCACGTCGACCCCTTGGATGTTGCGCAGAGACTTCGACGCGACCCGAACGGCGCTGCGCACCGCGTCGCTGAACGAGGACTCCGAGCTGCCGACCAGCTCGACGACCTTCACGACTCCACCTGGCACTTCATGACCGCTCATGCGGGCCTCCCTCGCTGCGTGGTTCCGACCGATCCGATGGAAAGTGTCATACCCGCGCGTACCGCATCCCGAACCTTCGCCGGGCAGGGGCGCCCGAGTCCGCCGCCGCCACGGCTACCATCGGGACATGACGACCCGGGTGCTCGTCGTGGAGGACGAAGCGGCGATCTCCGCACCGCTCGCCGACCACTTGGCGAGGGAAGGCTTCGACACCGAGGTCGCGGGAACCATCGACGAGGCCCGGAAGGCCTTCGGACGAGCCGAACCCGACCTGATCCTGCTCGACGTGATGCTTCCCGACGGCGACGGCCGGGACTTCTGTCGCGAGCTGCGCAGGTCCTCTGACGTGCCCATCGTGATGCTGACCGCGCGCGGCGAGGAAGTCGACCGCATCGTGGGCCTCGAGCTCGGAGCCGACGACTACGTGGTGAAGCCGTTCTCGGTCGGCGAGCTCGTCGCGCGGATCCGCGCGATCCAGCGCCGTGGCCGCCCTTCGACGAGGACGCGCTCACCCATCGTGGTCGGGGCGATCGAGCTCGACCCGGCATCGCGCACCGTCACCAAGCACGGGGAGCCGATCGAGCTCGCGGCCAAGGAGTTCGATCTGCTGCGGCTGCTGATGTCACGCGCCGGTGAGGTGGTCGGCCGTGAGGAGATCATGGACGAGGTCTGGGATCCCCACTGGTTCGGATCGACGAAGACCCTCGATGTGCACATCTCGTGGCTCCGCAAGAAGGTCGAGGACGACCCCTCCAACCCGGTGTACATCACGACGGTGCGTGGCGTGGGATTCCGATTCGCCTCGGAGATATGAAGGTCCGCACGAGGCTGGTCGTCTCGTTCGTCTACATCCTGCTCGTGGTCATCGTGGCGCTCACGATCCCTCTGGGCATCGTGTTGCGCGATCGAGCGAGATCCGAGCTCGAGGCGCTCGTGCTCACGAACGCGCAGACCATCGCGGTGCTCCTCGATGACAATCGCGTCGGGTCGAGCCGGCCCGAACGGCGGGCCCTCACGGCCAGCGTTCGTCGATATGCGGACGACGTCGGCGGGCGCGTGGTCGTCATGGGGGTCGACGGCACCGTCATCGCCGACTCCCAGGGCGAGGACCTCGGGGAGGACTTCGCGACCTCCGGGCGTCCCGAGGTGGTCGCGGCTCTCGACTCACGGCCTTCCGTGGAGACCCGCGTGAGCCTCGACGAGGGCGGCGAGATCGTGGTCGCTGCCGCTCCCGTCATCGACGAGCAGCGGCTCGTCGGGGCCGTTCGGGTCTCGCAGGGCGTGGAACGGGTGCAGGACAACGTATGGCGCGCGACGCTGGCGATCGTGATCGTCGCCGTCGCCGGGCTCGTCGCCGGCCTGGCGCTCGCCGTAGCGCTCGCCGGCTCGCTCGCTCGTCCGCTCACACGGCTGGCCGCCGTGGCGAGGCAGCTCGGGCGGGGTGATCTGTCGACCAGAGCCGGCGCCATCGAGGGTGCGAGCGAGGTGCAGGATCTCGCCGGGTCGTTCGACGAGATGGCCGACCGCGTCGAGCGCACCGTGCGCGCCCAGCGCGAGTTCGTCGCGAACGCCTCGCATCAGCTGCGCACGCCGCTCACCGGCATGAAGCTGCGCATCGAATCCGCGATCGCCGAGTCCTCGGACGAGCGCGTGACCTCGGAGCTTCGGGCGGCCGACACGGAGGTCGATCGTCTCGCGGAGATCGTGCAGCGCCTGCTCACCATGGCCCGCGAGATCGAGGAAGGCAAGGAGACGCACGCCGACGTCGGTGCGTCGATGTCGAGCGCGGCGCAACGCTGGCGGGAGCGGGCGGCTCAGGCCGGGTCGTCGGTGGTCGTGATGCCGTCGGCTGAGCCTCCCGGCGACGATGTTCCCGTGGCCCTCATCGGCCCCGACGATCTCGATCAGGTGCTCGACAACCTGATCGACAACGCGATCGCGTACGGGGCGGGGCCGATCCAGCTCGGCCATCACCGCGAGCACGGCCGCATCGTGGTCAGTGTGCGCGATCACGGGCCTGGCATCCCGCTCGATGAGCGCGCTCGCGTCACGGAACGGTTCTATCGCGGGCGGGGATCCGAGGGTGAGGGCTCTGGTCTCGGGCTCGCGATCGCGCGTGAGCTCGTCGAGCGATGGAACGGCTCCATCGACGTCGAGTCCGCCGAGGGCGGCGGGACGAGCATCGCGATCCGTCTCCGCGGGGTGGCCGTGACATCGTCGCGAGGCGACGACGTGCCCTCGAACCCTTAGCCGGGCCTTAACGCGGCCTGACGTACCTTTGGGCACCATGAAGAGGGTCCTCGTCGTTGCGCTGCTCGGTCTCGCCGGGCTCGTCGCCGCCACCTCGCTCACGCTCGGCGCGCTCGCCGTGGCCGGTGACGAGGTCGGAAGCGTGTTGCGACCTCGCCTGAGCGACGATCGAGGCGGCCCGTCGCTCGCGCCGAGCGCATCGGCGACCACGAGCCGCGATCCCGATCGAGGCACCGACGACCGGTCGACCGGTTCGTGGACACCCTCGTCGAGACCGTCGGGCACGGGCGCGACGAGCGGGCCGTCCGATGATGCTTCGAGTGGGTCGGGCTCCGACGACACGGAGCCTGACGACAGCGGATCGGACAGCTCGGGCTCGGGATCGGACGACTCGGGCTCGGGCGGATCCGACGAGCACGACGACGACTGAGATTTTCCCCCGCCTTAACGCCCGTCTGGGCAGCCCACAACCCGGCCCTCCGTAACGTGGCACCGGTCGGCTCACCGGAGCCGGTCACGAACGGGAAGGAGAGCCGAGATGCAGCCAACCGCTCGCAGGATCGCGATCTTCGCCGCCATCGCGCTGACCGCATTGGCCGTAGGTGGTGCGGTGGCCCTGGCCGGAGGTTCGCCGTCGCCCGCGACGGCGTCGGTGAGCACGAGCGCTGCTCCCACCCTCGCCCCGAGTTCGTCGGACAGCCCGTCTGACGACCCCTCGAGCGGCGAGGACAGCCCGTCGGACGACCCCTCGGGCCAGGGCAGCCCGTCGGATGAACCCTCACACGACGACGACCGCTCCGACGCGCCGTCGCACGGCGACAGTCCCTCCGACGACCCTTCGCACGATGGTGACGACCCGTCCGACGCGCCGTCGCACGACGACAGCCCCTCCGACGACCCGTCGCATGGGGACGAGACGGAGGACGACGACGAGACGGATGAGGACGACGAGACGGATGAGGACGACGAGACGGATGAGGACGACGCGGAGAGGGCGACGACCTGAGCTAGCCGCCGGTGCGCAGCGGAGGGAAGCGCGTGAGCAGCCCCTTCGCTTCCACCTGGAACAGCGGCTGAGGATGGGGCAGACCTGCCAGCCGGAATCGGCCCAGGCTGCGGGCCCGGGCACCGGCGGGCAGGGTGCGTTCCGCCGCCGCCTTGGTCTTGCCCGTGAGCAGGATCTGACCGCCGTGCCCGACGAAGCACACGCGGGCCACGGTGTTCACGGCCAGGCCAACGTAGCCGGCATCGGTGAGCGTCGGCCGTCCGCCGTGAACGCCCGCGCGCACGCGCACGGGAAGATCGTCGGACCACCGCCGGGCGCGCATCTCGCGCTGGATGTCGATCGCCGCCTCGACCGCCGCCGCGCCCCGCTCGAAGACGGTGAGCGACTCGTCGCCGTGCGCATCGACCAGACGGCCGCCGCATCGGCGGCCCGCGTCACGGATCACCGATCGCACGTCACGGAGCACGCCGGCGTAGCGGTCTTCGAGCCGGTGCAGCAGCCCCGTCGAGCCTTCGATGTCGGTCATGAGGAACGTGACCGCTCCGGTCGGGAAGGTGGAGAAGTCGGGCGTTCGAGCGCTGCGCTCCGATCGGAGCTGCCCGTCGATGAAGCCGACCGGAACGATGCCGTACCGCTTCGCCGCCTGCAACAGCCTGCGACGAGCTCGTTCGCGAGCGGCGTCGTTCTCGAACCTGACCCTGCCGAACCGAGCGAGCGCGTTCCGCACATGCGGCTCGTCGTGCATCGGGAGCCGGCGGTTCCCCTGCGAGTCGATGTAGGCGAAGGCCCGGTCGGGCAGGCTCGCCCGCTCGCGTGCGCTCAGCGTGGGCATGGTCTGACGATACCGGCCGAGGCCGACGCCCGATAGCGCCTACTCGAAGGCTTCCTGGATGTCCTGCTCGGTGGTGCCCTCACCCTCCAGCTCCAGGGCCACCGAGTTCATGCAGAAGCGATCGCCGGTCGGGCGCGGACCGTCCGGGAAGAGATGGCCGAGGTGACCGCCGCACCGTGCGCACGTCACCTCGGTGCGGCGCATGCCGAGGCTGTCGTCGTCGTGCAACTCGACCGCGCCCGGCTCGATCGGTTGCCAGAAGCTCGGCCACCCCGTGCCCGACTCGAACTTGGTCTCCGAGCTGAACAAGGGTGCGTGACACCCAGCGCAGCGGTACACACCGGGTTCCTTGCTCGACGCGTAGGCGCCGCTGAAGGCGCGTTCGGTGCCCTTGTTGCGGAGCACGTCGAACTGTTGCGGGGTGAGACGCTGCTTCCACTCCTGCTCCGTTCGGGGAAGCGGAGCCGAGTCGTCGGTGTGCGCTCGATCGGACATGGCACCTCCTGTCGTGTCAGTCGCCGATGGCGTCTGCCTCCACGGATCCTTCGGCCGGTGCGATCGTCGGGCCCCAGAGCTCCTCGACCGCGACCTGGGCCACGCCGGCGATCGGCAGCGCGACCACCGCCCAGATGAATCCCGCCAGCTCGACGCCGATCAACGGCACCAGGTCGGCGACGCCGACCCACAGTGCGAGCAGGAACGCGAACGGGAGGCCGAGCACAGCGAGCACGTCTCGGGGGGTGACGTGTGCCGCGACCGGCGCTCGTTGGTTCGCCATGGCTGCACGCTACCCGGTCATGCGGCAGCCCGACGGAGTCACGGACCGAGGATCCTGTCATCGGGCCTTCGGTGAAGGCACAGGTCGTACTCGAGAGGAGGTATCGGGGGGTGCGACTCTGGACCTCCGACGCATGGTGTGCAGGGCGAGGCGAAGGCACACTCTCGAGCCATGGACATCGAGGTTCCCTTCTGCGAGGAGTGTGGGCGGGTCGGTTCGAGGATGTCGGGGCTCCACCCCGGTGACGCCGGCATCGTGCGCTGGACGCTCTTCACCTGCGGGCACGTGACCACTCGCATCGTGCTCGAGGAGGAGTCGCTCGATCGCGACCACGGGCAGAGGCTTCCCGACGCCACTGCCGCCCCCTGAACCGCCCGAACTCCCCGGCCCAGATATCGGTTTGAGGGCTGCCCTCGCCGGGAACAGGCTCGATACCGGACACCATCGTGAGTTCCGGTGGAGGGGGGTTGCGCGTCGTGGCTCAGGTCGCGCTCGACGCCGTCACGAAGGTCTATCCCGATGGGACGGAGGCCGTCTCTCAGCTCGATCTCGCCATCGACGACGGCGAGTTCATGGTGTTCGTGGGGCCGTCTGGGTGCGGCAAGACCACCGCGTTGCGCATGGTCGCTGGTCTCGAGGATCTGTCGAGCGGCACGATCTCGATCGGCGACCAGATCGTGAACGATCTTCCATCGAAGGACCGAGACGTGGCGATGGTCTTCCAGAACTACGCGCTCTACCCCCACCTCAAGGTCTACGACAACATGGCGTTCGGGTTGCGTCTGCGCAAGGTGGACAAGTCCGAGATCGACCGCCGTGTGCGGCAGGCCGCAGGCATCCTCGGCCTGGAGGAGCTCCTCGATCGCAAGCCGAGGAACCTTTCCGGGGGCCAGCGGCAGCGCGTCGCGATGGGCCGGGCCATCGTGCGAGAGCCTCGTGTGTTCCTCATGGACGAGCCGCTGTCGAACCTCGACGCGAAGCTCCGCGTGCAGACCCGTGCTGAGATCGCCCGCCTGCAGGATGAGCTCGGTGTCACCACGATCTACGTGACCCACGACCAGACCGAGGCCATGACGATGGGCGACCGGGTGGCGGTCATCAAGAAGGGCAGGCTGCAGCAGGTCGACGAGCCGCAGGTCCTCTACGACCACCCGACGAACCTGTTCGTAGCCGGGTTCATCGGCTCGCCGGCGATGAACATGGTGGAAGCCCGACTGGAGCGTGACGGCGACGACTGGCGCGTCGGGTTCGGGGGCTTCAGCCTCGCCTTGGACCGCGAGGCGGTCGCCGCACGACCGGCGCTTCCGTCGTACGAGAACGAGCCGCTGATCGTGGGCATCAGGCCGGAGGACATCGAAGACGCGGCGGTCCACGACGACTCGCCGGTGAACCGCCGTATACGCACGAACGTCGCCCTGCGGGAAGCGCTCGGCTCCGACGTGCTCGTGCACTTCACGGTGGACGTGCCCCCGGTGATCACCGATGACACACGTGAGCTCGCACGCGACGCCGGCGCCGGGGAGCTCGAGCGCGAGCGCGACGAAGGCAGGTCCACGTTCGTGGCTCGGCTGAGCCCCCGTACCGAGGCTCGCGCGAGAGCCGACATCGAGCTCGTCGTCGACACGAGCCGCATGCACTTCTTCGATCCGGCAACTGGTTCGAGCATCGAGGGAGCGGCAGGAGCCGGTCCCCCGAGGAAGGAGCAGTGATGAGAGTGACGAAGACCTGGGCCGTGCGCCCGATCGTGATACTCGCTGCGGTAGGGCTCATCGCCACCGCGTGTGGCGGTGGTGAAGATCTCGATGCGGACGGTGGCGGGACGGAGACGAGTGGGGCCGCCGGCTCTGTCGATCTGAGCGGACAGACCATCGAGGTGGCGGCGACCTGGACAGGCTCCGAGCAAGATCGATTCCAGATGGTGCTCGACGCGTTCGCCGAGCAGACCGGAGCCACGGTTCGGTTCCGGTCGGCGGGCGACGACGTCGCGGCGTACGTAGGTCCCCGCATCGAGGGCGGTGACCCACCGGATGTCGCGATCTTCCCGCAGCCGGGAGTGGTGCAGAGCTTCGCGGAGCAAGGGGACCTGATCGAACTGGAAGAGATCGTCGGCGACGAGATCGATGCCAACTACGGCACGGGAGCTCGCGAGGCCGGATCCGTCGACGGCACCCTGTACGGGGTCTGGTTCAGGGCTGCGCAGAAGTCGACCGTCTGGTACAACGTCGACGTCTTCGAGGGAGCCGGGGTCGAGCCGCCGACGACGATCGACGAGCTGCAGCAGGTTGCCCAGACCATCTCCGATTATGGGGTCGAGCCGTATTCCATCGGTGCCGACGTGGGCTGGCCGCTCTCGGACCTGTTCGAGAACATCTACCTGCGCACCGCCGGCCCCGAGATGTACGACCAGCTCGCGGCCCACGAGATCCCATGGACCGATCAGTCGGTGAAGGACGCCCTCACGGTCATGGCCGACATCATCGGTGACGAGTCGCTGCTTGCAGGTGGGTCGACCGGGGCCGAGCAGACCGACTTCAACGGCTCGGTCACGCAGGTCTTCGCCGACCCTCCGAAGGGCGCCATCATCTTCGAGGGTGACTTCGTCGGCGGGATCATCAGCGGGGAGACGAAGGCCGAGGTGGGCACCGATGCCGACTTCTTCGAGTTCCCCTCCATCGACGGCTCAGAGCCCGCAGTGCTCGGGGGCGGGGACTTCGCCGTGCTCCTGGAGGACACCGAAGGCGGCAAGGCTCTCATCGAGTATCTGGCCACGCCGGAGGCCGCCGAGGTCTGGGTCGCCGAGGGGGGATTCATCTCCCCGAACACGCAGGTGGATACCTCGGCCTACCCCGACGAGGTGAGTCAGCGCGCGGCGCAGGCTCTGGTCGACGCAGGTGAGAGCGTGCGATACGACCTGTCCGACCTGCAGCCGACCGAGTTCGGCGCCACCACCGGGCAGGGCATCTGGGGCATCCTGATCGACTTCCTTCGCGATCCGAGCGACGTCGACGGCACGGCGCAGGCCCTCGAGGCGGCGGCGAAGAAGGCGTACGGGGCATAGTCGCGTGGACGGTGACGTCCGGCAGCGTGGGCGGTCGTGGGCGGTGCTGCTGTTCCTCGCCCCGGCCCTCGTGCTGCTGGGCGCCATCGTCGTCTATCCCATCTTCTTCTCGGTCGTGAGGAGCCTGTTCGACGCCAACGGCGTCCCGCTTCGTCGGCGTCGAGAACTACCAGGAGATGTTCACGGCGCCTGCCACGCTGCACGGCGATCAAGAACAATCTGATCTGGGTCGTGTTCGCGCCGAGCATCGTGACCGCCCTCGGGATTGGTCTTCGCGGTGCTGACCGAGCGGATCGCGTGGAGCACGGCGTTCAAGGTGGCCATCTTCATGCCGATGGCCATCTCCTTCTTGTCGGCGGGGGTGACCTGGCGACTGATCTACGAGCAGGATCCGGATCTCGGCCTCGCGAACGCCGCTGCCGGCGCGGTGGTCAACGTCGTCAGGGCGCCCGGCGAGCTGCCGGGAGCCCGCCCGTCGGAGGGGCAGAGCCTCGAGCGCACCGACGACGGTGGCGTGGCGACGCCGGACGCGGTGGCATCGGGGAGACGGCGACCTTCGGGTTCGTGGCGATCCCCCCCGAGTCGGTGCCCGCCGATGCCGTGCAAGCCGTCGACCCGCCGGCCAGCGATAGCGGCATCGCGGGGACCGTGTGGCTCGACTTCGCACCGGGGGGCGGAGGGGAAGCCGGCAGCATCGATCCCGAGGAGCGCGGCCTTCCCGGCGTCGAGGTGGAAGCGCTCGCGGACGGGGAGGTCGCCGCATCCGCGACGACCGGCCCCGACGGCACCTTCGTCGTTCGAAGGGCTCGAGCCGGGAGCTACGAGCTCCGGCTGCCCGCCTCGAACTTCAGACAAGCGTTCGGCGGCATCAGCTGGCTCGGCCCGACGCTCGTCACCCCCGCGATCATCGTGTCGTACATCTGGATCTGGGCCGGATTCGCGATGGTGGTCATCGCGGCCGGGCTGGCGGCGATCCCCCGGGAGACGCTGGAGGCCTCGAGGGTCGACGGCGGCAACGAATGGCAGGTGTTCCGGCGGGTCACGGTGCCGTTGCTGGCGCCGGTCCTCGCCGTCGTCTTCGTGACCCTCGTGATCAACGTGCTGAAGATCTTCGACCTCGTGCTCGTGATCGCGCCGGGCTCGGCCCAGCGGGACGCGAACGTGATCGCGCTCCAGCTCTGGAAGACGGCCTTCGGCATCCGCGACTTCGGCCTGGGGAGCGCGCTCGCGGTGTTCCTGCTGCTGCTCGTGGTGCCCGCGATGGCGTTCAACATCAGGCGGTTCAGGACGGAGCAGTCGTGAGCGCGGTGGCAGCGAACCCCGGGCCGCACCGCGACGGCTCGTCGCTCCTCGCGACTCGTCGGTGTGCTCACCCGTGGGCCCGCGGCCGCGCTGCTGGCGATCGTGGCCGTCCTGTGGCTGGTGCCGACCGTCGGCCTGCTCGTCTCGTCGTTCCGCACCGCGGCCGACAATGCCGACAGCGGGTGGTGGACGGCGCTCACCGCCCCCACCGAGCTCACCCTGCAGCCCTACCTGGCCCTGCTCGACGACCCGACCATCGTGAGCGCATTCGTCAACACGGTGCTGATCACGATCCCGTCGTCGGCGCTCATCGTGGTGATCGCATCGCTCGCCGCCTACGCCTTCGCCTGGATGCGTTTCCGCGGACGCGACGTGCTCTTCCTGGTCGTCGTCGGACTGCTCGTGGTGCCGTTGCAGGTTGCCCTGATCCCGGTGGCCCGCCTCTACGACCTGCTCGGCCTGTTCGGCACGATCCCCGGCGTGGTGCTGTTCCACGTGGCGTTCGGACTGCCGTTCGCGATCTTCCTGCTGCGGAACTTCTTCGTCGGGATCCCGCACGAGCTGCTCGAGGCCGCGCGCATGGACGGGGCGAGCGAGTGGACGGTCTTCTCGAGGGTCGTGCTACCGCTCGGCCTGCCCGCGATCGCGTCGCTGCTGATCTTCCAGTTCCTGTGGGTCTGGAACGACCTGCTCGTCGCGTTGGTGTTCGCGGGTGGAGAGACCCAGCCGCTTACCGTGGCGATCAGGGAACAGCTCCGCTCGTTCAGTGCGAACATCGACGTGATCGCGCCGGCTGCGTTCCTGCAGATGATCGTGCCGCTCGCCGTCTTCTTCGCCTTCCAGCGCTACTTCGTGCAGGGGCTGTTGGCCGGCTCGCAACGGTAGCCCGAGGGATGCGGTGACACCTCCCGTGCGGTGACCGCCTCGCCCCCGACGATGCGAGCCCGACCCGGGATAGAACGTCGTAGGCTCCACCTGGGGAGGGGGTCGCCATGGCAGACGACGCGGTGACGATCGCCGAGGGACTCTGGGCGAGGATCGGGGCGATGGACTGGGACGGTGCGCGGGGCCTCATGCACGACGACTACGTGCAGGAGTGGCCGCAGTCGGGGAGCGGATCGAAGGGCCGCGACGACGCGCTCGCGGTCAACCGGAACTTCCCCGGCGGGATTGCCCATCGATGCTCGTGCGACGGACGACGGCCGCTGGTGACCTGGCGGTGCTCGAGGTCGAGCTCACGTACGCCGATGGCAGCGTCTACCAGGGCGTGAGCATCATGCAGCTGCGTGACGGGAAGGTCGTGCAGGGAGACCGACTACTTCGCCCAGCCGTTCGATGCGCCGCAGTGGCGCGCGCAGTGGGTTCGACGGATGCCGCGGTGAGCCACGCCGCTACCCGAACGGGCCCGGCTCACCCATGGATCCGGCCCGCCGAGCGATGGACGATGGTCGCCGTCGTCCTCGGCTCCGCGGTCGTGTTCCTCGACACCTCGGTGGTGAACCTCGCCCTGCCGCGCATCGGCGAGGAGCTGTCGTCCGACCTGTTCGGCACGCTCGAGGCGCAGTCCTACGTGGCGTACGGCTACTTCGTGACGCTCAGCGCGCTGCTGATCCTCGCCGGTGGGCTCACCGACTTCCACGGCCGCCGCCGGATGTTCTCGTTCGGGCTGCATCGGGTTCGCGCGTCACCTCGCTGCTGTGCGGCATCGCGCCGTCGATCGAGATCCTCATCGCCGCGCGCGTTCTGCAGGGGGCGGCCGGCGCCTTCGTCGTGCCCGGATCGCTCGCGATCATCACGGCGAGCTTCGAGGGCGAGGAACGGGGGCGCGCCTTCGGCGTCTGGGCAGGGCGCGTCGGCGGCCACGACGATCCTCGGCCCGTTCGTCGGCGGTCTGCTCGTCAACACGATCTCGTGGCGCATGGCGTTCCTGGTGAACCTGCCGCTCCTTGCCGTCGCCTACCTCGCCACGAGCCGGTACGTGCCGGAGTCGCGCGACCCCGATGCGAGCGGACATTTCGACTGGCTCGGCTCGTTCGTGATCGTGCTCGCGGTCGGCGGGCTGGCCTTCGGCACGATCCGCGGTCAGCAGCAGGGCTGGGGGGAGCCGATCGCGATCGGAAGCCTGGTCGTCGGCGCCGTCGCGGCCATCGCGTTCCCGTTCATGATGCTGCACCGGCGCGACCCGCTCGTGCCGCCGAGGCTCTTCCGATCGCGGAACTTCACGGTGACGAACCTCTCGACGCTCGTGATCTACGGAGCGCTCTACGTCTCGCTCACGTTCCAGGGGATCTTCCTGATCGGCACGCTCGGCTACAACGAGCAGGCCGCGGGCATCGCGGGCCTGCCCGTCGTCGCTGCTGCTCGTGCTCTTCTCGACGCGGTTCGGCAAGCTGGCGGCGAGGTACGGACCCAGGCTCTTCATGGCGCCGGTCCCGCGATCATGGCGCTCGGCCTGCTGTGGCTCGTGCGCATGCCGTCGGACAGCGAGGCCTGGGTCTTCGGAGGCGGCGCGGCGGCCGTCGTTCGTGCCGCCCGGCCGACTACCTCATCGACCTGTTCCCGGCACTCGTCGTGTTCGGGAGCGGGCTGATGATGATGGTGGCGCCCGCTCACGACCGCGCTGATGACGTCGGTGCCCGAGCGCAACGCCGGCGTGGCATCGGCGATCAACAACGCGATCTCGCGGGTCGGCTCGCCGCTCGTCACGGCGGTGATCTTCGTGGCGGTCGCGTCGAGCTTCTACGCGTCGATCGACCGGCAGGTGCCCGAGGTCGATGTCGACTCGAGCGCGTTCCGCGCCGACGTCGCGCCGTTGAACCAACCGTCGGCAGACGTGTCGGCCCGAGGTCCGCGACGCGGCCAGGACGGCCTCGACCGACGCGTTCCACCTCGCGGCGCTGGTCTCCGCGGGCCTCCTGCTCCTCGGCGCCGCGATCAACGCCGTTCGGCATCCGCAACCCTCGGCCCGGGCCGTCATGCCGGCCCGGGCGGCGAGCAGCCACCCGCCGAGGCGGCGGCTGCCGGCGGGCCGGTGCGCGCCTCGCCCGAGGAGTTCGCCCGAGGAGATGCGGCCACGAGCCGGCCGACCGGTCCTGCTCGCGACGGCTAGCGCCGTTCGGGGCGCACGTGATCCTCCTCGGACTCGTGCCAGGCTTCCTCGACGTTCTCCACGTTGAACCCGTACTCGAAGACGAGCGTGCCGCCGTAGGCGGCGCCGAAGAGCACCAGAACGGCGGCCAGCGCCGAGAGGATGAGCCACGGCAGCTGCGTCTGGGCCTCGTCGAAGCTTCCGATCCGCAACACGAGGTCGAGCAGCGTGATCGCCGTGACGATGAGCATCACGGTCGCGTGCCAGTTGATCGTGCGCCAGACCTGCGTGTGCTTGGCCCGCCCGATCGGGCCCGAGCGGTCGCGCGGGATGCCCCTGCACCAGTCGAAGAAGCCGGTGATCGTCGCGCCCAGGCCCACGACGTACCCGGCGGCCATCACGAACGTGGCGGCGGCGAAGAAGTCCTGCGACTTCGCATCGGAGGCATCGGAGACGTAGGAGATCAGGTCGAACAGCGCCGCGAGCGAGTAGGACACGATCGGGAAGTCGGTCAGGGGCGGGTGAAACGGCTTGCCCGTGAAGCCCCTGATCCCTTGGGAGCGACGGCCCTTCAGCGACATGGTCGGGCGGATCGAGTAGATCCTCGGCATGCGTCCTCCTCTCGAAGATCCGGTTCGACTCGAGCAGTCTGCGTCATCAGCGGCCGGTGAGCGAGAAGTGCATGTAGTCCTTGAGCGTGTGCCAGTCGCCGCCCCACTCCCAGCCGATGCTCGCGAAGGCGCGCACGACCACGTCGTGGCGATGGATCATGCCCTCCTCGCGCAGCGTGCGGTCGAGGAAGGGCCTCGCGGCGCGCCGCAGCACGCGATCCATCGGCCGCCACGTACGGGTTCTGCAGCGGGTTGATGTCGATCGCCCACCCGTAGGAATGATGCGAGAGCGATCCGGGCTGCCGGTCGCGGGCCGGCAGTTGAAGGCGGCGGTGCGGTTGTGTGTGCTGAAGCGGTCGCTCGGCCTGGGTGGTCGGTACGCCCGGGGCAGATCGATCCGCTCGATCGGGAACCTCGCTCGGAACAACCGCTCGAACACGTGCAGCACATCGTCGGCCACCATCTCGTGCACCACCAGGGTGCCCGAGCGGGTGCGTCCCCGGAAGTTCCGGTAGCTCACCCGCACCTGGCGGAGATCGTCGATGGCGACGGGGCAGCCCGGATGCCAGTTCCGGCCGACGAGCCGATCCCTGAGGAACGGCCCGATCCGGAAGACCCCACCGGTGGATGTCGGTGCGTGCGCCGTCGGTCACACCAGGAGCGGGAGTTCGGGCCGTCACCGAAGCGGCAGGCGCCGACGTCACCGCGTGGCCGGGTGCGTCGCCGGCGCGGCGCGGCGATGCACGGGCGGCGCTGCGACACGGCGGCCGCGATCACGGCGATCACGGCGGCCCGGCTCACCGCGCCGAGACCGAGATCTGGTCACCACCGTTGACGCGGATCACGCCCGGGCCGAGCGCGCGATCACCGATCGTGGCTCCCGGCCTCGACGGATCGACGGTCATCGACCGCACGCCGGTGGCGACCAGCACCTGCAGCGACCCGGGCTCGGGGTAGCTCCGCGGCGTGAGCCCCCCGTAGTAGAAGGACAGGATGCGCGAGGCCGACCACCCGCGCAGCGCCTTCCCGTAGGCCCCCCACTGCACCATGCCGACGCCGTGCCCCCACCCCCTGCCCTCGACGACGAGCGCACGGGGCGTGGACGACACGCCGAACCACCCCGACGGGATGGTGACCGGAAGCCCCCCGCTGGGGTATCTGCGGGGAAGCAGGCACGGTGCCCAGGTGTTCACGGCGTCGCGCAACCCGGACGCGTCGAGCGTTCGCGTCTGCCCACCCCCGCGCACGACGATCGTCGTGCCCTCGACGGTGGCTGATGCGACCGGTGTGCCCTCGGGCCACGAGCCCGCCGCCCGCAGCACGGTCTCGAGATCGCGGAAGGGAAGCTCGGTCCTCCATCGCGACAGCGGCGACGCCCCGTCGTGACGCTCGATCACCGGCCGCAGGTAGGGCAGCGGCGTGCTGCCGAAGACGTCCTCGTTGCCGTAGGTGCGGCCGTTCGAGGTCGAGGAGTACACCGTGTCGGCGGGCCGTCCGTCGGAGATGAGCACCTGCCCAGTCGTCGCCCGCACGGCTCGATACCACCGCTCGATGCCGGCGGGGCTCGGCCTGGCGATGCCGCCGTACACCTGGCAGTCCGAGGTGGCGCAGATGGGGTCTCCGAGCGGCTCGCCCTGTTCGCCGGCCCACCCCGTGCGCGAGAGCACGTAGCTGCGTGCCGCGATGACCTGCGCCTCGAGGGCCGCCTTCGGCCACGTCGGGGGCACCTCGGCGATGCCCTCGAGGTACTCGCGGAACGAGACGGTCACCGTCACGTTCATCGTGCCGTCGTCGGTCGCTCGCACCGTGAGCGCACCGGGGTACCGGGCATCGAGCGAGGACCGGTCCGGGCTCACGCACGGCGACGGGCTCCACGGGTAGGTGGCGCGCACGCGGAACGATCCTCCCCGTGGCGCCTCGATGTGCACCTGCGGTGCGGAGAGCTCGAACACGGGGTCGCTCGTCTGCGTCTGCGTCGGAGCGGTGGCGCCCGCCATCGGTGTCGCAGTGCTCGAGCGCGTTTCGTCACGGCGCTGGACCTTCGGTTCGCCTTCCGACGGAGCGGCACCGGAGCATGCGACCAGCGATGAGACGACGAGGGCGAGGACCGCAGCGCGACGGCGGGAAGGACGGCGCATCGCCGTCCACCTTACGCCTCGGCTGCGACCGGTTCGGTGTCGGCCGTCAGGCCGAGCGGCGAGGCTCGTCCACGCGCCGCTGCCTCGCCGAGCTTCAGACCTTGCCGGGTTCCTCGCCCCTCTGCTGCCCGGGAGCGTGGAACGACCACGAAGCCGGAAGGCGAGCGCGGCGACGAGCGCGAGCCAGAACACGCCGAGCGCCGTTCCGGCGATGACGTCGGTCAGCCAATGCGCCTCGAGGAACACGCGGGACACGGCGGCCCCGGCGATCAGCAGCGCGGCCGCGGCGACGACGTGCCGGCCACGCCCGCTCGGCCGATCCATCGCGAGCACGAGCGCGACGATGCCCCAGACCGCGACGGCCTGAGCCATGTGTCCCGATGGGAACGACTCGCCCGCTCAGATCGCCGGCGGCCCAGTCGCCGGGGGCCGGGCGGTCGAAGACCGCCTTGAGCACGGCCGACGACGCCGCGACACCGATGAACCCGAGCCCGATCAACAGCGCCGGTAGGTGATCGCGCCGGCGGAAGGCGAAGAACAGTCCGACCGCGAGCAGCAGGAAGAACGATCCCTTGGCCGAGCTCGCGATCGCGAACACCTTCATCGGAAGCAGGAAGACGAGCGGCTCCGGGCGTTCGGCGACGGAGTCCTCGACATCGAGGTCGATGCCGGTCGGACGGTCCTCGAGCAGCGCGGCCGTGGTCGCGAACACCGCCACGGCTGCCACCGCCCCACCGGCCACCAGCCATCTGACCCATGACGCCACCCGGATGCGATCGCCGGCACGTGCGTCGAGCTCTCGTATCACCAGTGCGTTCCCATCTCGTATCCGATGCCCACGACGGCACCGATCTACACACGGCAGGCGCGAGCGTCTGCACGTCTCGGCACGGGGAAGAGGTTGTGGGGGTCCGGCCGCAACTCGAACCGGAGCTGGGGGCGCCGCGAACCGGGAGGGCCGTGCGGTCAGTCTACCGTGCCCTGCTGCTCCCCCTCGAAGGCGACCGACACGGTCTCCTCGGGGCGGCGTTCCTCCTGTCTCGCCGAGCGTCGCAGCGCTCGACGGTCGGCGTCGGTGAGATCGCTTGGCTGCAGTGAACGTGGCCACAGTCGCTCGGCGAGCACGACGTTCAGCTCGGCGCCGAGCAACGTGATCTGGGCGCCCAGGTAGATCCATCCGAGCAGGCCGATGACGAGCGCGAAGGTGCCGTAGACGTCCGACGACGACGTCACCCGCGCCTCCACGATGAACCCGCCGACCGCGAGCAGCACGGTCCAGGCCAGACCGGCGACGGCGGCCCCGGGCGCGACGTCGCGCCACGAGAGTCCCACCGCCGTGAGGACCCGATAGGCGAGGGCGAACATGGCGACGTTGAGCGCGCACGATGCGACGAGGCCCAGCGTCGCTCCGACGGGACCCGAGGCCGCAGCCACACCGGCGAGGACCGTGCCTCCCACGACGAAGGCGCCGAGGACCGCCAGCAACAGCGACGCTCGCCCGGCCGAGGCGAGGAAGCCCGGACGATGCTTGCGTGGCACGTCCCAGATCGTGTCCATGGCAGACTGGGTGGCCCTGATCCCGCCGAGTCCCGCCCAGACCGCGAGGGCGAGGCCGATCACGACCGCGAGCCCCGATCCTTCGATCGAGCGGACTTCCGCGCGGATCTGGGTGCCGATGACGGGGAACTGCGACAGCGCCGATCGCAGCAGCCGTTCCTGGAGGTCGGCTCTGCCTTCCATCACGAAGCTCGCGATCGACGCCAGCACCATGAGCAGCGGGAAGAGGGAGAAGAACCCGTAGTAGGCGATCGTCGCGGCGAGCGAACGCCGCACCGCTCTCACCGAAGCGCTTCACCACACCGACGGGCACGGCCAGCCACCGACGCGAGCGTTGATACCGATCGACCCGCCCGATCAGGCGTCCTGCATCCACGGGTTCCAGGTTCCCTCGTGTCGCGGCGCCAAACAAGGCGTTCCGGCGGTGCGCTCGCGGTCCTCCTGGCTTCCTCTCTTCCCTTTCGGCAGGTCTTTCGGCTAGGCTCCCTACAGCAAACAGCCTGACCCAACTAGGTCCTTCGGAGGAGAACGGATTGTCCCGCACCCAGCAGCCCACACGGCTCCCCTCGAAGCGCTTGCGCACCCGCTTGCACATCGCCTCGCGCCCTCGTCTCGACCTCGTGCGTTCCGACACCGAGACGGAGGAGTCGGGCGTTCGGTACTCATGGGGACGGCGAGGGGACGCCTTCTACGTATGGGACAAGCGCGCGCCGGGGGAGTCGCGCGGGCACCCCAGCGCAAGCAGGGCCCGGCGCGAGTTCCTGTGGCTCGAACAGGCAGCGAAGGTCCACCGCAAGCGTCGCCTCTCCCGCCTCCTCGTGGGACTCGGTCTGGTCTGCATCGCCGCAACGCCGGCGCTCATCGTGATGCTCGCCGACGGCTCCCGAGCCCCTTCGTCGCCTCCGTCCGATCGCGGAGCGGCCGAGGTCGAGGGCGCGATCGGCTCGTCGAAGCTGCTCACCAACGACGACGGCGGCTACGGCTTCCGCGTGCCCGAGGGGTGGACGGCGGTGTCGTCGGGATCCACCTCGCAGGTCACCGATCAGACAGGCGACGTGACCATCTCGGTGCTGGTCGCGCCGGAGGGCGACATCGAGGCCGTCTCCGACACGTCGCTCGCGAACATCACCGCGGATTGGGCCTTCGTCGAGGCTGAAGCGCAACAGGACCGCACCGTCGGAGCGTTTCCCGCGGTCGCGGTCGGTGGCACCGCAACCGATGCATCGGGGGCGCGGATCAGGTTCCTGTCGATCGTGATCGACTCCGGTGAGCGCAACCACGCGATCTGGGTCTCGGTGCCCGAGAACGGCGACGCCTCGACGTTCCTGCCCGCGATCGAGCAGATCCTCGGCTCCTTCAGACCGCTCGAGAAGCCGGCCTGATCCTCAGAGGCCGAGCGGGATCGAACCGAAGATCGAGTTCCAGGTAGCCGCTTCCTCGTCGCCCTCGAACACGCGGTACTCCCGGTACGGGCCGTCGGGCCCCATGGACTCGACCGATGGGAACACCAGCGGACTCCGGGCGACCTCGGGGTGGTCGAACCGGCTAGCGATGATGCGCTCGGCTGCCGGCACGGGACACACGTACCACACCCAGTCGGCGATCATCGCCGCGATGTCGGGGCGGTAGACGAAGTCCATCAGGGCCATCGCGTCGACCGGATGCTTCGCGTTCCTCGGGATCATCATGTTGTCGGTCCAGAGCAACGCGCCTTCCTCCGGCACGACGAACTCGATCTCACGGCCCATCTGTTGCTGCTGAAAGACGTCACCCGACCACGCCTGGGCGATCCAGACGTCGCCCCGCGCGAGCGCTCGGATGTAGGACTGGTCGTAGTAGCCGGCGACGACGCCGCTCGCGCGCTGTTCGCGCAGCGCATCAGCCGCCTTCAGCCAGTGCCGCTCCAGGGAATCCAGGGGGTCGATGCCGACCGACAGCAGCGCGGCGCAGCCGAGATCCTGCAGGTCGGACATCATGCCGACCCGCCCCTCGAGGGCCGGATCGAACAGGTCGGCGAGGCTCGTCGGGGCATGTCCCAGGGCCTCGACCGCCTCCGGTCGGTAAGCAACTCCCGTGATGCCCGATTGCCAGGCCACCGTGTAGCGGTTGCCGGGGTCCCACCCGGGATCGCGGACGAGCTCGCTCGCGTGTCGGTCGAAGTTCGTCAGGCGCGAGTGGTCGAGCGGCGTGAGGTAGCCCGATCCGATGAGCTTCGACACCTGTGGGCCGTTGGTCATGACGATCAGGTCGTAGAACGGGGCGAGACCGGCCTCGAGGTAGGGCTCGATCTCCTGCATGAAGCTGTCGTTGGCTTCGATCGTGTGGAAGTAGTTGACGTGGATGCCGGTCTCCTCGGAGAACAGATCGAGCGACTGGCGACCGCCTGCTCTGAAATCGATGTAGAAGGGCCAGTTGGCGAAGTCCAACCGCCCCGTCTGGCGCCGTTCCTTCCACCAGGCATCCCAATCGATCGGTTCGGCTGCGCTCGTCCCGGGCGCGGTGGGTCCGGCGGCGTCGGAGTCGCAGGCGGCCAGGAGCCCGCCGGCCGCCACCAAGCCCGCGCCCCGGCCGATCCGGCCGAGGAAGTCGCGTCGGCTCCAGCGTGGCTCGAGCCAGCGCGCTGCCGGACGGCCCGCAGGCGGGGGGAAGTGACCATCCATGTCTGCAGCAAACCTATGCCCTCGTGCTCGGGCCGCACAAGGGACCAGAAGTCGGCATTTCCGGCCTTCGGCTCCGGGTCCCATACATCCGCTGCAGGTTGACCGTCCTGGCACCCTGGCGGTAGAACCTGACCTCACGGTCACGGACATGCGAGGGGAAGGGGAAGGCCATGCCACGTGCACACGGATCGTTCCGGCGGCGTCTCGGGGGGTTGCTCGCAGCGTTGACGGCGCTGGCGGTCGCCGCTCCGACGGCGGCCACGGCGGGCGCAGGATCGGCGAGCGGCTCGTACGAGTTCGCCTCGCCGTTGTTCGGTCTCGCGGCCAAGGGCGGCTCGCTGTTCGTCGCCGACGCCGGCGCCGGGGTCGTGCGGCTGCGCGATGAGCGTGGGCGGCTGATCGCCGAGCTTCCCGGGGTCACCGACGTGGCGCCGATCACCACGACCTCGATGTGGGCGGTCACGGGCGCGCCCAACAGGCGGCTGTATCGCATCACCGACGGAGTGGTGCGCCGGGTGGCGAACCTCGGAGCGTTCGAGGCCGACGTCAACCCCGACGGCGGCGAGATCGACTCCAACCCCTTCGACGTCGCGGCGCTCCCCGGTGGGCGTGCGCTGGTGGCCGATGCGGCTGCCAACGCCCTGCTCATCGTGAAGGCCGACGGCTCCGTCGACTGGGTGGCCACGCTTCCGGAGCAGCTCGCCAGCACCAAGAACCTGAAGCGGCTCGTGGGGTGCCCGGACCCTGAGCCCGACTGGGCGTTCGCCTGCGATCTTCCTCGCCGCATCCCTGCCCAGCCGGTGGCCACGAGCGTCGCTGTGGGACCCGATGGCGCCTGGTACGTCGGCGAGCTCAAGGGCTTCCCGGCGCCGCGGCGGTCGTCACGGGTCTGGCGCATCGAGGCGGGTACCCGTCACGCCGAGTGCGGATCGAGCCCCGACTGCAGCATCGCGGTGCGGGGCTTGACCTCGATCGTCGACCTCGGCTTCGGTCGTGACGGCGCCCTGCATGCGGTGGAGCTCGACGAGGATTCCTGGTTCGCGGTCGAGTTCGGTCAGGCGACCATGGGCACCGTCAACTCCTGCGACGTGTGGACCGGCGAGTGTGAGGTGCTCGCCCACCTTCCGATGCCGACCGCCGTCGCCTCGACACGCAGGCACACGTACGCCACCGCCATGTCGTTGGTGCCCGGCAAGGCCCACGTCGTGAGGATCGACTGACGGCACGCACGTGACCTCCTGAGCGCGTCACGCGGAGCCATACTGGCCTCATGGCCGGTCCGCTCCGCGTGACGCGCTCGGTGACCGTGCCGGCGAAGGAACTGCGGTGGCGGTTCAGCCGTGCATCGGGTCCGGGAGGGCAGTCGGTGAACACCGCCGACTCGCGCGTCGAGCTGAGCTTCGACGTCGCCACGACCACCTCGATCGGCCCGGTGCTCAAGGCTCGGGCGCTCGAGCGACTGGCTCCGCGCCTCGTCGACGGCGTGCTCACGGTGACGGCCTCGGAGCACCGATCGCAGCTGCGCAACAGGGAAGCCGCGCTGGTCCGGCTGGCCGAGGCGCTCCGGGCGGCGATCGCTCCCCCGCCACCGGCACGCAGACCGACGAGGCCCGGCAGGGGAGCGGTGCAACGACGCTTGGACGAGAAGAAGCGCAGAGCGAGAACGAAGCGGTTGCGCCGGACCTCCGACGAGGATTGAGCTACGCTCGGCACCATGCTCAGACGACTCGCAGCGCTCACGATCGGCGTGACCCTGTTCGCTCCGATGACGCTGGGACTCGCGCCGGCCGCGGCCGCCGACTACCAGACCGATGCCTGGATCAAGCTCTGCGGTCTCAGCACCGGCTGCACGATCGACCCGTTGCCGCACCCTTGGAAGGGCCGCGACATCTACAACACCACCGGTGTCCGCCAGACGGTTGCCGTCCGGATGGAAGACGGCGAGGGCGTGCGGTTCTGGATCACCGTCGAGAACGACGGGGACCTCGCCGACACCATCACGGTCGACGGCTGCAGGGGCACGCGCCGGTTCAAGGTGAACTCCGTGCTCATGGGCAAGCACAAGCGGCCCGACTGGCGCGCGGTGAACGTCACGAAGCGGTTCCGGGAGGGCACGCTCGAGTTCTCGTTCCCGCCGGGCTCAGAGGGCGCCACGAAGGTGTTCACGTTGAACATCATCGCTCCGACCACGGCCGAGGGTGTGACGCACCGGTGCGTGGTGCGGCTGCGCTCGTCGAACCGATGGGCGGCCCTCGATATCGTCGTCGCGAAGATGACCACGTACTGACCACCGAGCTGCCCAGCCGGTCGAGCTCGTTCTGCGATCCGATCATGTTGACTCGATATGCATCGGTGTGGTTGCGTGAAGGCCCTTCCCCAGCCAGGTCTGCGCGTGGGCCGGGGAGGACGGGGGATGCGGCGGATCATCATCTCGGTGATGACGACGAGCTTGCTGTGGGCCCTCACCACACCGGTACAGGCCCAGCCCGCGCTCGTCGTCGGCATCTGGCCGCAGACCTACGCCCAGTTCCTGGAGATCGAGACTGCAACGGGTGTTCCGTTGCCGTACTTCAGGAGCAGGCAGCGAGCCGGGCAGTTCGACGCCAACCTGATCGAGTCCGATAGCGCAGCCGCCGCCTCGGCTGGATACTCGCTCGGGTTGAACATCCAGCCCAAGACAGGGGCCGGCGCTCAGCGCACCGGCATCCTGTACACGGACATCACGGCGCAGGTGCGGGCCGGGGCGGGGCCGCTGTACGACAAGCTCGTGGCGTTCGCCAACGAGGTGCTCGGCTTGCCGACCTACGGCGAGGTCACGCACTATCTGCAGTTCCACTCCGAAGCGAACATCCAAGCGCCTCCGGGCGAGCTCGACGCCCAGCCCTACTCGGGAACGGCCCAGGAGTACCAGGAGTGCTTTGAGCTCGTGCGTGCGTTGTTCGACTCCCTGGGCGTGACCGAACGGATCGTCTGGCAGGTCGTCCTGTCTCGTTCGGCGTTCGAGGGCAACCAGGGGGGAGCGTCGGCATGGTTCCCCGCCGACACGAGCCTCTATGACCTGGTGGGAGTCGACAGCTACCGTCGCGCTCCGAACTGGCTCACCCCGTCGGAGTCCTTCGACAGCGCCCTCGCGTTCGCGCGTTCGGTCGGCAGGCCCATCTGGATCGACGAGACGGCGTCGGACGAAGGCAGTGCCGACAACAGCGCGACCGCCAAGGCCGAATGGTTCGCAGCGATGGGGACCTACATCGATGCGAACCGAGCCGATATCGCCGGGGTTGTCTTCTCGAACGCCGCCGATGGAGGGAACTGGTTCCTCGACTCGGTGCTCTCCGGCGGGCGCGCGAGCCCTGCCTACACGGGGACGACCTGGGATGGATGGAGAGCCCTGGCGCAGCAGCTCGTCTCCCTGCCGCCGGTCGTCCACACGTTGTCCGTGACGAAGTCGGGTGAGGGATCGGGCACGGTCACGAGCGACATCGGGGGGATCGACTGCGGTGCGGTCTGTAGCACGACGGTCGACGACGGGAGCCAGGTCACGTTGCATGCCGTCGCCGAACCGGGATCGGTGTTCGAAGGGTGGGGCGGCGCCGGCGTGGACTGCGTCGGTACCGGACCGTGCATGGTGACCGTCTCGGGCGACACGATCGTCGGGGCCACGTTCGGCCGCTCCCCGAAGACCCTCGTGGTCTCGCTCGGTGGCACGGGTACCGGCAGGGTGACCAGCTCCCCCGCCGGCATCGACTGCGGGGCCGTGTGCTCGTCATCGTTCCCGCACGGGGATCTCGTGGTGCTCACCGCGACCTCCGCCACGGGATCCGTCTTCTCCGGTTGGACCGGCGCCTGCGGCGGAACTGGAGACTGCGTCGTCACGATGGACACCGATCAGGCGGTCTCGGCGGTGTTCGACGCCCTCCCCGCGCCCCTCGAACTCGCCGACGCCGACGCCGCGGTGGCCTATGGGGGGTGGCGAGGTGTGGTCGACCCCGCAGCCAACGGTGGCGGATATCGCGTGAGTAGCGTGAGGAACGAGCGAGCGACCTGGCGCTCTTCCTCGGCGGCGACGTCGGTGACGTGGGTCGCTCGAACCGGTCCCGATCGGGGCATGGCGGGCGTCACGATCGACGGCACCAACAAGGGCACGGTCGATCTGTATGCCGCGTCCGCAGGGTCGGTGTCGATCGTCTACCCCGGGCTCAAGAACGCTCGCCACACCATCGTGGTCAAGGTGCTCGGCACGAAGCGGGCCGCTTCCACGGGGACGTCCGTCACGATCGACGCGTTCTCGGCGGGGTCCGTGGTCGCCGACGACCGCGATCCCGGCATCCGATACGGCTCGTGGGTGAGCACCACCCAGGCGGCCGCGACCGACGGCACCTACCGCTCGACATCGGCGAAGGGTGCGACCGCTTCCGTGACCTTCTCCGGCACGTCGATCGAGTGGATCACGGCGAGGGCACGCGGCCATGGCCGGGCATCGGTGACCATCGACGGGGTGTCGAAGGGCATCGTCGACCTCTATGCGTCGAGCACGAGCTTCCGATCCGTCGTGAGCTACGCGGGACTGTCAGGGGGAACGCACACGATGGTGATCACGGTGCTGGGGACGAAGAACGTCGCGGCCAGCGGCACGAAGATCGTCATCGACGGGTTCGTCGTGCGCCCGTGAGCCATCTGCACTGAGGCCTCGCGCTGCTACCCTCGGCGCACCGCGGGGCACCGACGTTGGGAGACACCTTCTTGGCCGCCACACCGATCGCCGTGATCGTCGCGAGGCCGGCCGGGTGACCCAGGACCACGTGCGGATCAACCGCGCGAGCTGGAACGACGACGCCGACGAGTGGGTCGAGCGTGGCCGTCGCGACTGGGCCAGCGACGAGATCGCGTGGGGCGTGTGGCATGTCCCCGAGTCGGAGCTTCAGCTGCTCCCGGAGCTCGACGGCATCGATGCGGTCGAGCTCGGCTGCGGAACGGGCTACGTGTCGGCGTGGCTCGCTCGCCGCGGCGCACGCCCCGTTGGTCTCGACGCGTCGGAGCGTCAGCTCGCGACCGCCCGCGCGTTCCAGCTCGAGTTCGGGCTGCGATTCCCGCTCGTGCACGCCGACGCCGAACGTCCGCCGTTGCGCGACGCGAGCTTCGACCTCGCGATCTCGGAGTACGGCGCGGCGATCTGGTGCGACCCCTATCGTTGGATCCCCGAGGCGGCCCGGCTGCTGCGCCCGGGTGGGCCGCCTCGTCTTCCTCGGGCATTCCTACCTGTCGATGCTGGTGTTCCCCGACGAAGAGCTGCCGGCGGGTGAGACGTTGGTGCGACCACACTTCGGCATGCATCGGTTCGACTGGCCAGACGGCGAGCGGGTCGGTGGAGTTCGCGATCCCCCACGGTGAGATGATCGGGCTGCTGCGTTCGTCGGGCTTCGAGGTGGAAGGTCTCGTCGAGTATCCGGCTCCGGATGACGCCGAGGATCCGAGCGATCCGCTCGCGACCGCCGAGTGGTCTCGGCGTTGGCCGATCGAGGAAGCATGGAAGGCCCGCAAGCGCTGAGCGAGACGGCACGGGCACCGGGCCCGGGTACGCTTCACGGCCGATGATGCCCGACCGCGACTTCGAACCGATCACGACGGATCGACTCGTGCTGCGTCGTTCGCACGCCGGCGACGCGGCGGCGATCTCCGCGTACCGCAGCGAGCCCGAGGTGCATCGATACCAGGGATGGGAACGTACCGACCACGAAGGCGTGCACGACGAGATCGCAGAGATGGCGCAGCGCGCGCCCGGGGAACCGGGCGGGTGGGTGCAGCTCTCGGTCGAGGAGCGCGATTCCGGGCGGCTCGTCGGCGACGTCGGACTGAGCCTGGATGAGCACGATCCCGGGGTCATCAAGATCGGCTACACGATGGATCCCGGCTTCCAGGGTCGCGGGTACGCCACCGAGGCGGTCGCGGCGCTCGTCGACTACGCGTTCGAAGGACTCGGGGCCGCGACGGTGCGCGCCTTCGCGAGCGCGGAGAACCTGGCCTCGATCAGGGTCGCGGAGAAGGTCGGGCTGCGGCTCGTGGAACGGTTCGAGCGCACGTACGAGGGCGAGACCTGGCAGGGCGTTCGCTACGAGATCGTTCGCTCGGAACGCCCGCGTTAGGGGGGCTCCGTGGCGCTGCGCATGGCCTTCTCGGCCCGCGCGAGCTCGGTCTCTGCCTCCGCCGCCGTGGCCGCCGCACGCGCGTGCTTCTGCTCGACCACCTCGAGGCGCCGGCGCATGCCGTCGAGCTCGTGAGCGAACCCGTCGGCCGCCTGGCGAGCCTTCTTCGCTCGCCGGGCGGCGGCATCCAGGTTCCGCCGGAGCGTTCCGACATCCTGGTCGTCCTCGGAGGCCGTGGCCAGCGCCGGATCCGGCGTCGGCCTCGGATCCCGGGGCTCGCGCCGGTGCGGCCGCGTCGGACGATGAAGGGTCGCGAGGGGTCGAGTCGTCTGCTGGCGTGTCAGACCGCAGGCGCCCCCCGTCGATCGACGTCAGCCCGAACATGTCCCCGAACCCGGTGCTCGCGGCGGGAGGACGCTCGAAGGTGCCGTCGGAGAGCTTGGCGCCGGCGTCGGCGTCGACCGAGCACGTCTCGAGCGCTCGCGTCAGCGCGTCGCCGTGCGCGTCGGAACTCGCCCCTCGCTCGGCGAGCGCGGCGACCGCGACCGCGGCGAGGTCGGCCACGGCGCCCTTACGAGCCGCGCTCGCGGCCTGCAAGCGCTCGGCCGCGCCCCGCTTCGACGACAACGCGCCCTGCTGGGCCGCCCGGACCTCGGCGCCGGCGTCGAGCAGGTTCCGAACGCCGTCGGGGTCGCGTACGCAGAGCTGATCCAGCGCCCACGCCACCACGGTCGGCTTGCGCAGGGCCTTCACCACCCGGGCGTCGTCGGCACGGCCGTGCTCGCGCAGGTTCGCCGCGAGCCGATCGCGCGCCGCGACGAAGTCTTCGGGCGCCTCGCGGAACAGCGCCACGGCATCGTCGGGGAGCGGCCCTTCGGTCATGGCGTGATGATGAAGGACCTCACGGCATCACGCATCCACCAGATCGAACCGGTCGACCGCGATCCATCGTCCGCGCGAGGCAGCCGACGGGCGCGCGAGCACCTCGAGGCGGAGCGTGTGCGTCGTCGTCGGTGAGGCCGTCGATCCGCTGGACCACGCCGAACGCGCGCCTCGCCGAGTACAGGTCGACGATCCGCACACGATCACCGTCGACCGACACCAGGACGCGGCCCCTGTTCGGCCCGGTCACGGTGAGCCAGTCGATGCCCACGCCCTCGAAGCGGATCTCGGCGACGGCGCCGGCGTGATCGGTCAGGGCGAACGATCCGCCGGACGCACGCGGCGACCGCTCGACGTGCCATGACCGGGCGGGTCGCAGCGGACACCGGGGCTCGTCCGTGCTCGACGGAGCCGGGGGCCAGGAACGGCTCCACGAGTGGCGTGGCCGACGTTGCCGACCCGATCGATCACCGGACGGCTACCCGACGGGTTCACGATGACCTCGTAGTCCCGGCCGGGCACGAACGACGCGTTCGGGTTCATCACGACCGTACGCACGGCGCCGTCACACGCCACCCGGGTGCCGGCTCGCCGTTCGGCAGAACCGGTCCACGGCGACCCGAGCACCGTTCGCGCGCCGGACGAGCACGTTCGCCCCGCCGACCGCCTCACCGGTTCGTCGAACCGCACCATGACCGGCCCGTCGAACCCAGCCCGCACGACCGCGCTCGGCGGTCGGCGCGGTGATGTCGGTGACGAAGGTGGCGCGGACCGTTCTGTTCCCGCGCATCGTGATCGTGCAGGTCTCCTCGTCGCCGCGGCAGTCACCGCCCCAGCCGGTGAAGTAGGCGTGTTCGTTCGGGATCGCCGTGAGGGTGACGGTCGCGTTGGGATCCGTGCTCTTCGCACAGGTCGCGCGGCACCCCAGGCCGCTCGGGGCGCTGGTCACCACACCCGCTCCGCCCTCGACCTCGAGCGAGAGCCGGCGGATCGTGATCGGTCCGAGCGAGGCTCCCTTCGCGACGTCGAGGTCGACCCGGCCCTGGATGCCGGCGACGTGCCCATGGCTCGTGTACTGCCACACCCTCCATCCGTTCCCGTCCCAGTCGCCGGCCGGCAGCGTGGGCGCGTCGACGCCCCAGTGCGCGACCCAGAGCGGGACGCCGTCGCGCGCGAGCACGGGCGAGTCACCCGTGCGGCGAGCCCAGCCGTAGGGGCTGGTGTACATGAGCGGCGTGACGCCGGTCAGCCGGCGCACCTCCTCGATCCATCGGCGGGCCCACAGCGTGACGCCTCGCTGGTCGAGGCCTTGGCTCGTCTCGAGGTCGAGCACCGGAAGCAGGTTGCCCGGCCTCGGGTCGGCCTGGCTCACGAACCAGCGGGCCTCCTCGACGGCATCGCCCCTCGACGGGTCCGGGCGGGCGAAGTGGTAGGCGCCCACACGCAGCCCGTTCCCACGCGCTCCCGTCGCGGTTCGCGCCGAACGTCGGGTCGAGGTAGTCGTGCCCGTCGGTCGCCTTCAGGAAGGCGAAGCGCTTGCCGGCGCCCGCCACCTTCCGCCAGTCGATCGTCTCCTGCCAATGGCTCACGTCGATGCCGGGAAGCGTGGGTCCGACGTTCGGGCGCGAGGCTCGCGACACGCCGGTCGTCATGGCATCACCCGTGGACCCCGCGTATCCGTCGCGCGGCGACGCAACGACTCCGACGCCCGATGCTGTCGCCGAAGGGCTCGCCAGGAGCGAGCAGAAGAGGGAACACGCGATGAGCAGCCGGCCGGTTGCGGGATGTCGAAGCAGCATGGATGCGTACCGATGGAGCGGGCGCCAGGGAGGCTCGATCGAGCGTACCGGTTCTCCATCGGCCGCAGCTCGGCGGAGCTGAACAGCGCCCATCGGGCGGGTCGGGCGCTCGGCGGCTCCGTCAGCGTTGCGAGGTGCTGAGGCCCCAGCGCTCGCGTTCCATGCGGGCGAGCCACTGCACCGCCTCGCGGACCGGTTCGTCGTCGGGGTGTGCTGCCAACCAGCTGCGTGCCTCGGACATGGCGCTCGACGTCTGATGCGGGGTCACCGCTGACGCCAACGAGCGGAGAAGGTCGTTGCGATCCATGCGATCAGTTGTACCCCGGGGCGCGGCTGTCCCAACGCACGATCGCCCGTCTTCACACGAGCGTCACACCTCCTCGACGCCTCGTTACACTTCCCGCCATGCCTGCCTCGATCGTGCTCGGAACCCAATGGGGAGACGAAGGCAAGGGCAAGGCGGTCGACTGCTCGCCGACCGCATGGACCACGTGGTCCGGTATCAGGGCGGCAACAACGCCGGCCACACGGTGATCGCCGAGGGGCGGCTGTTGAAGTTGCAGCTCATCCCGTCGGGCATCCTCTACCCCCACATCACATCGGTCATCGCCGACGGCGTCGTGGTCGATCCGCGGCACCTGATGAAGGAGATGGACGCGGTGCGCGAGACGGGGGTCGACGTCTCGCGACTCGTCGTGAGCGGCAACGCGCACATGATCATGCCGTACCACCTGGAGCTCGAGAAGGTCACGGAGCGATTCCTCGGCTCGAACGCCCTCGGCACCACCAAGCGCGGCATCGGTCCCGCCTACGGCGACAAGGCGGCGCGCATCGGGCTGCGCATCCAGGATCTGTTCGACGAGAAGATCTTCCGCCAGAAGCTCGAGGTCGTGCTGCGCGAGAAGAACCTGATCCTCACGAAGATCTACAACCGGCTGCCCCTCGACGCCGACCGCATCGTCGAGGAGTACATGGCGCTCGCCGAGCGCATCCAGCCGCACGTGGCCGACACGGGAACGCTGCTGTACCGGGCGCTCTGCGACGGCAAGCAGGTGATGTTCGAAGGCGCCCAGGGCGTGCTGCTCGACCTGGATCACGGCACGTATCCGTTCGTGACCTCATCGAACCCGGTCGCGGGCAGCGCGCTTGCGAGTGCTGGCGTCGGCCCCCATTGGGTCGAGCGCGTGGTGGGCATCATGAAGGCCTACATCACGCGTGTCGGCGCTGGGCCGTTCCCGACGGAGCTGCACGACGAGGTGGGGGAGCGCCTCGGCGTGCGTGGCAAGGAGTTCGGCACGGTCACCG
Source organism: uncultured Actinomycetes bacterium (assembly GCA_963790335.1). Taxonomy (GTDB): domain Bacteria; phylum Actinomycetota; class UBA4738; order UBA4738; family HRBIN12; genus JAOUEA01. The sequence continues at coordinate 55,321 of CAWBOB010000006.1, forward strand.
GCCGCCAGCGACGCTGCGGATGGTTCGACGCGTGCCTCGGTCGGTACGCCGCCCGACTGAACGGCCTCACCGAGCTCCTGATCACGAAGCTCGACGTGTTGAGCGGGCTCGAGACCGTGAAGATCTGCACCGGCTATCGCGCCTACGGCCAGACGCTTCGACGACATGCCGCCGCACCAGTCGGTCTTCCACGACGCGAGCCCGGTCTACGAGGAGCTCGAAGGCTGGCACGAGGAGATCGACGAGATCCGGACATTCGAGGGTCTTCCCAAACAGGCTCAGGCCTACGTGCGGCGCATGGAAGAGCTCGTCGGCGTCCGCGTGAGCATCGTGAGCGTCGGGCCGGAACGCGAACAGAGCCTGGAACTCCCCTCAGAGGTCGGAGCGTAGGACCGCCCGGCACACGTCGGACTCGCGGGTGGAGGCGCTCAGCCGATAAGGTCTGGCCCGTGGGAGCCGGTTCGGTCGCCGTCATCATGCGATGAAGGCGCTCGTCGTCGGCGGCGGCGGCCGGGAGCACGCCCTGTGCTGGGGTCTCGCACGCAGCCCGCGCGTGACCGAGCTGGTCGCGGCGCCCGGCAACGCGGGCATCGCCGCGCACGCGCGCCTCGAGCCGGATGTCGACGCCACCGACGTCGAGGCGATCCTGGCACTCGCCGAGCGCGAGCGGCCCGACCTCGTGGTCATCGGACCGGAAGCGCCCCTCGTGGCCGGTCTCGCCGATGCCCTGCGTGAGCGTCGGCTCGCGGTCTTCGGCCCCGGCGCCGCGGCAGCCAAGCTCGAGGGTTCCAAATCCTTCGCCAAGGAGCTCATGATGGACGCGGGTGTGCCGACCGCTCGGGCGGGGTCGTTCACCGAGCTCGGGCCGGCGCTGGAGCTCGTCGATGTGCTGGGTGGTCGTGCCGCCGTCAAGGCGGACGGCCTGGCGGCGGGCAAGGGTGTGACCGTGGCGACCGATCGCGACACCGCCGTCGCCGCCCTGCGCGAGTGCCTCGAGGCGCAGGTGTTCGGCGAGGCCGGCGCCACGGTGCTGGTGGAAGAGTTGCTCGAAGGCCCCGAGGTCTCCGCGTTCGCGCTCGTCGACGCCGACCGCGTCGTGCCGCTCGCGCTCAGTCAGGATTTCAAGCGCGTCGGCGACGGTGACAGCGGTCCCAACACCGGAGGCATGGGGGCCTACTCGCCGCTTCCGTGGATCGAGCCGGCCACCGAGCAGCGGATCTGGGCGATCGTCCGCGCCACCGTCGATGCGCTTCGCCGGCGTGGCATCACCTATCGAGGGCTGCTGTACACGGGCCTGATGCTCACCCCCGGCGGGCCCAAGGTGCTCGAGTACAACTGTCGGTTCGGTGATCCGGAGACCGAAGTGGTGATCCCGAGGCTCGAGAGCGATCTGGCCGACCTGCTGATGGCCACGGCGCTCGATCGTCTCGCCGACGTCAAGGTCGCGCTGCGCGACATCGCCGCGGTCACCGTGGTGCTCGCGAGCGGAGGCTATCCGGGGGCGTACGCGAGCGGTGTGCCGATCGAGGGTCTCGACGATGCGAGCGAGGTCGAGGGAGCGAGCGTGTTCCATGCGGGCACCGCGCGCAGCAGCGATACAGTGACGACCGCCGGCGGACGGGTCCTGGCGATCACGGGCACCGGCGCCTCGATCGGCGAGGCTCGCGGCACCGCGTACACGGCCGCCGAGCGCATCGCGTTCGAGGGCATGACGTACAGGCGCGACATCGCGGTCCGGGCCGCGCTGCCATAAGCGGTGCCGCAGGAAGGAGCAACGGTGGTCGACGAGACGCTTCGCGCGGGGGTGCTGGCGGCGTCGCCGAGCGAGCTGGGCACGATGCGCCAGGCCGGTCTGATCCTGGAGAAGTTCGGGGTCGGCCACGAGATCAGGATCATGTCGTCGTCGCGGAACCCCGACCTCGTCGACGAGTACGCCCGCACGGCGTTCGAGCGTGGGCTCAAGGTCGTCATCTGCTCGACCGGCATGAGTGGCCATCTCGCCGCCGCGGTCGCGGCCCGCACGATCCTTCCCGTCATCGGCGTGCCGATCGCGACGTCGCCCCAGATGCTCGGCCCCGAAGCGCTCGCGATCACCGCGCAGATGCCCACGGGCGTGCCGGTCGCGACCGTCGGCGTCGACGCCGCCGTGAACGCGGCGGTGCTCGCCGCGCAGATCGTGGGCATCAGCGACGCCGAGGTGCAGGCGGCGCTGTGGCGGTTCAAGGACGACCTCGCGGAGGGCCTGAAGCTTTGATCCCGCGCTACGACGTGCCCGAGCTCTCGGCGGTCTGGTCCGACGAGGCCAGGCTCGGGCACTGGCTCGAGATCGAGCTGCTGGCGGTGGAGGCATGGTCCGAGCTCGGCGTCGTGCCCGCCGATGACGCACGGGCGTGCCGCGAACGAGCGTCGTTCACGGTCGATGCGGTGGCCGAGCGCGAACGGGTCACTCGCCACGACATCGCGGCGTTCGTCGACGTGGTGGCCGCCTCGATCGGCGAGCAGGGACGGTGGATCCATCACGGGCTCACGTCGAGCGACGTGCTCGATACCGCGTTCGCGCTGCAGCTCCGCGATGCGGCCGACCTGCTGCTCGTGCGGGTGGACCGCCTGCTCGCCGCCGTGAAGCGCCTGGCGCTCGCCCACCGCGACACCGCCATCATCGGACGGTCCCACGGTGTGCACGCCGAGCCCACGTCGTTCGGCCACAAGCTCGCCGTCTGGGCGTTCGAGCTCGACCGCGATCGCGACCGCTTGCGGCGAGCGCGCGAGGCGATCGGCGTCGGGGCCCTCAGCGGGGTGGTCGGTTCCTACAGCGCGATCGATCCGCGCGTCGAGCAGCTCGTCTGCGCGAGGCTCGGTCTCGCTCCCGCAGAGGTGAGCACACAGGTGATCCAGCGCGACCGTCACGCCGAGTACATGTCGGCCCTCGCGATCACGGCCTCGACGCTCGACGCGATCGCGACCGAGATCCGCCATCTCGCGCGCACCGAGGTGCGCGAGGTGCAGGAGCCGTTCGCCCAGGGGCAGAAGGGCTCGAGCGCGATGCCGCACAAGCGGAACCCCGTCGTGTGCGAGCGCGTGAGCGGTCTCGCCCGGGTGATCCGCGGCCACGCGGTCGCCGCCCTCGAGAACGTCACGCTCTGGCACGAGCGCGACATCTCGCACTCGAGCGCCGAGCGCATGATCTTCCCCGACGCGACCGGGCTGCTGGCGTTCATGCTCGACGACCTCACGCGCGTGGTCGACGGGCTCGTGGTCTTCCCCGATCGCATGCGCGAGAACCTCGAGCTGCACGGGGGCATCGCGTACAGCCAGTCGGTGCTGCTCGCTCTCGTGGAAGCCGGGCTCGCGCGCGACGACGCCTATCGCATCGTGCAGCGGGCGGCCGCGGCTGCGTGGGACGAAGGTGAGAGCTTCCGCGACTCGGTCTCGGCCGATCCCGAGGTGCGCGGGGTGCTCGACGACGTCGCGCTCGCCGAGCTGTTCGACCCGGCACGGTTCCTGCGGAACCTCGGGCCCGTGTTCGAGCGGCTCGAGAAGCTGCCGGCGCCCGACGACGCTGCCGGGGACGTCGCCCGATGACCGTGGCGAACCGGCTGGTCGCCCAGGGCAAGGTGCGCGACGTGTACGACGCCGGCGACGACGCCCTGTTGCTCGTGGCCACCGATCGCATCAGCGCCTTCGACGTGGTGCTGGCCGACCCGATCCCCGACAAGGGCCGGGTGCTCACGGGCCTGTCGCGATACTGGTTCGAGCGCAGCGCCGACCTGGTGAGCAACCACGTGGTGAGCGGCGACCCGGCGACGTTCCCGCCCCCGTTCACGGACGACCCGAGCCTGGCGGGGCGAGCGCTGCTCGTGCGCCGCGCCGACGTCGTGCCGCTCGAGTGCGTCGCGCGCGGCTACCTCGCGGGCAGCGGATGGTCGCAGTACCGCGAGACGAGGTCCGTGTGCGGTCTCGACCTTCCCCCGGGACTGGTGGAGTGCGAGCGCCTCGACGAGGCGATCTTCACCCCGACCACGAAGGCAACCCAGGGTCACGATCTGCCCCTCACGCCGACCGAGGCGATCGAGCTCGTGGGTCGTGGCCTGTACGAACGCCTGAAGGAGCTCACGCTCGCGATCTACCAGCGACTGGCGACGAGCGCAGCCGAACACGGTGTCATCGTGGCCGACACCAAGATCGAGCTGGGGTTCGCCGGCGGCGACCTCATCCTGATCGACGAGGTCGGCACGCCCGACTCCAGCCGGTTCTGGCCCGCCGAGGGCTACGGACCGGGACGGGCGCAACCGAGCTTCGACAAGCAGTACGTGCGTGATTGGCTCGACGCGAGCGGCTGGGACCGCGAGCCGCCGCCACCGGCCCTGCCGCCCGACGTCGTCGCCGGCACCGCCGCGCGATATCGCGAGGCGTACGAGCGCGTCACCGGTGAGCCGTTCGTCGACTACCTCGCACGCTGCGGGGCGACCCTCCCGGGCGACCCCGCCCTTCGAGGGGAGCCGGCGTGACCTTCTCCTTCGAGGTGCTCGTGACCCTGAAGCCGGGCCTCGCCGATCCGCAGGGCAAGGCCGTGGAAGCCTCGCTCCCCACCTTGGGGTTCTCGAACGTCTCGGGCGTGCACGTCGGGCGCCACGTACGGCTCGACGTCGACGCGCCGACCCACGACGAGGCCCGCGCGGAAGTCGCAGAGATCGCTGGTCGGCTGCTCGCGAACCCCGTGATCGAGGACTTCCGGGTGCTCGACGCCGAAGCGGACCGGTCCACCCCGCGAGAGGACGCGTCTCCATGAGCATCGCCTCCGCGCCCCGGGTCGGCGTCATCACGTTCCCGGGCTCGCTCGACGACCGGGACGCGATGCGGGCGGTCGCCACGATGGGGGGCGAGGGGGTGGCGCTCTGGCACGCCGATCCCGATCTGCGCGGTGTCGACGCGGTGGTGCTGCCCGGCGGGTTCAGCTACGGCGACTACCTGCGCTGCGGGGCGATCGCGGGCCGGGCCCCGATCGTCGAGGAAGTGCGGAGGTTCGCCGAGCGCGGCGGCCCCGTGCTCGGTATCTGCAACGGCTTCCAGATCCTCTGCGAGGCGGGGCTGTTGCCGGGCGCCCTCATGCGCAACGCGTCGCTCCGGTTCGTCTGCCGCGACGTGTCGCTTCGGGTCGAGACCTCTCAGACGCCGGTCACGCGCGAGCTCGTCGCGGGCGAGGTGCTCGACGGTCCCGATCAAGCACGGCGAAGGCCAGTACGTCGCGACGCCGGAGCAGCTCCGCGAGATCGATCGGCACGGTCTCGTGGTGTTCCGCTATGCGACCGCGGCCGGTGAGGTGACCGAGGCCGCCAACCCCAACGGTTCGTTCGACAACATCGCCGGGGTCCGCAACGTCGCCGGCAACGTCGTCGGACTGATGCCGCACCCCGAGCACGCCGTCGATCCCGACCTCGGTCCCACGGGAGGCCAAGCCCTGTTCGCTTCGCTGCTCTCGGGGGTGCCGGCGGAAGCGGTCACGTGAGCGAGGAGCCGCTGCACCGACGGCTCGGGCTCGCCGACGACGAGCACGCGCGCATCATCGCGACGCTCGGGCGCGATCCGCGCCCGGCCGAGCTCGCGATGTACGGCGCGATGTGGTCCGAGCACTGCAGCTACAAGTCCTCGAAGATCCACCTGAAGACGCTTCCGACCGAGGGGAGCGCGGTGCTGGTCGGACCGGGTGAGGACGCGGGGGCGGTCGACGTCGGCGACGGCATCGCCGCGGTCTTCAAGATGGAGTCGCATTCGCACCCGAGCGCGATCGAGCCGTACCAGGGCGCAGCGACCGGCGTGGGCGGCATCGTGCGCGACATCGTCTCGATGGGCGCGCGCCCGGTGGCGTTGCTCGACCCGCTGATGTTCGGCCCGCTCACCGACGCGCGCAACCGATGGCTGCTCGAGGGCGTGGTGGCAGGCATCGGCGGCTACGGGAACTGCATCGGCGTGCCCACGGTCGGGGGCGAGATCCGATTCGCCGAGCCCCACTCGGCGAACCCGACCGTCGACGTCATGTGCGTGGGCATCGCCGAGGCCGACGCGCTCGTGACCGGCTCGTCGCTCACCCCTCAGGTCGGGTCGCTCATGGTGCTGTACGGAGCCACGACGGGACGCGACGGCATCGGCGGCGTGAGCGTGCTCGCGAGCGCGACGCTCGACGATTCGGGCGAGACGGCGCGGCCCACCGTGCAGATCGGCGACCCCTTCGCCGAGAAGCTGCTGATCGAAGCCTCGCTCGAGCTGATCGAGCAGGGGCTGCTCGAGGGCCTTGCAGGATCTGGGCGGCGCCGGCATCACCTGCGCCGTGAGCGAGTCGGCGGCTCGCGCGGGCATGGGCGCCATGCTCGACCTCGACGCCGTGCCGCTGCGCGAGGCCGGCATGGAGGCGTTCGAGATCCTCACCAGCGAGTCGCAGGAGCGCATGCTCGCGATCGTGCACCCGGCGAAGCTCGAGCGAGGTGCAACGGGTGTGCGAGCGATGGGGGCTGCAGATCGCGGTGGTCGCCGAGCTCGTCGAGGGCGGAACGCTCACGGTGACCCACGGCGGCGACATCGTGGCCGAGGTGCCTGCCGTCTCGCTCGTCGACGAGGGACCCGTCTACGACCGACCGCCGCCACGCTCCGCGCGGCGACGACGGGTCGCTCGACGATCCCACCTTCCTGCCGTTCGAGGGCGACCTGCTCGAGGCGCTGCGGCGCCGTGCTCGCCTCGCCCAACGTGGCATCGAAGCGATGGATCTGGCAGCAGTACGACTCGCTCGTGCAGGGGCAGACCGTTGCCGGTGCCGGGAGGCGACGCGGCCATCGTGCGGCTCGATGGCACCATGCGGGCGCTGGCCCTCTCGACCGACGGCAAGGGCCGGTTCGGATCGCTCGACCCCTACCTCGGGGCGATGCACGCCGTCGCCGAGTCCGCGCGCAACGTGGCGGTCACCGGCGCGCGCCCGCTCGCCATCACGAACTGCCTGAACTTCGGCAACCCCGAGCGCCCGGTCGTGATGTGGCAGTTCGCCGAGTCGATCCGCGGCATCCGCGACGCCTGCCTCGCCTTCGACACGCCGGTGACCGGCGGCAACGTGAGCTTCTACAACGAGTCGGCCGGGTCCGCGATCTGGCCGACGCCGGTGATCGGCATGCTGGGGCTGCTCGACGATCACCGGCTGCAGGGTGCCGCTCGGGATTCCCGCGCGCCGGTCTCGCGATCTTCCTGCTGGGGGAGACGTTCCCGGAGCTCGGGGGCTCGGAGTTCGCCGACGTCGTGCTCGGCGTCGTGGCGCGGGCATCCCCCGGCACTCGATCTCGCGAAGGAGCGAGCCCTGCACGCCCTGCTCGTCGAGGCGGCAGCATCCGACGTGCTCGCGAGCGCCCACGACTGCGCCGACGGCGGGCTCGCGGTCGCCCTCGTGGAATCGGCGATCGAGGGCGGCCACGGGTTCGCAGTCACGATCGCGACCGATCTGCCGCCGCACGTGTCGCTGTTCTCCGAGAGCGCCTCGCGCGCCGTGGTCTCGGTCGCGCCCGAGCACGAGCCCGCCCTCGCACGAGCTCGCCGGCTCCTGCGGAGTGCCACTGGAGCGACTGGGCGAGACCGGAGGGCCCCGCGTGGTGTTCGACGGCATGTTCGAGACCACGGTCGCCGAGCTGCACGAGCTCTACGAGGGCGCGATCCCGCGGCTCATGGAACCGGCGGTCTGAGATGACCGGCCTCGGCCCCGCGCCCGCCCATCCGGGCGGTGACCTTCGACTTCTGGGACACGCTCGTCGCAGGAACAGCAGGAAGCGGAAGCGCGATGCGGCGGCTGCAGATCGATCGGTTCGCCGCGACCCTCGACGAGGCCGGCCGGCACGTGCCCGGCGACGAGCTCGCGAGCGCGTTCGACGCGAACTGGGAGCGCTTCGAGGAGCGGTGGATCGCGAACACCGGCCAGTACACCCCTGCCGACACGGTCGAGTTCGTCGCCGAACGCATCGGACTCGCGCTCGACGATGCGCTGCGGACCCGGCTCGTCGACGGCTTCCGCGAGGTGGGAGAACGGGTGCCGCTGGAGCTCGCCGAGGGCATCACCGACGTGCTCGAGACGCTCCGCTCGGCCGGCCTGCGCATCGCGATCGTCTGCGACGTGGGCCTCACGCCGTCGCCCACGCTGCGCGATCGGCTCGAGCGCTTCGGCGTGCTCGACTCGTTCGACGCGTGGGCGTTCAGCGACGAGACGGGGTGGTTCAAGCCGGCCCCCGAGGCGTTCGCTCCGGCGCTCGCGGCCGTGGGGCTCGGCATCGACGACGGCCCCGCGGTCGCCCACGTCGGCGACAACCCCCGCACCGACGTCGCCGGCGCGCTCGCGCTCGGCATGCTCGCGATCCGGTACACGGGGTTCCGCGACGCCGTGGTCGAGGCCGACACCGTGGGCGAAGGAACCGAGCCCGCTCACGTGCGACGGACGACCCCGACGTGGCTGGCCCGCCTCCTCCCGAAGCCCACCACGTGATCGATGACCACCGCGAGCTGCCCGGATTGCTTGGCGTCGCATGATCCGTCGGTGAGCCCGTTCACGCCGCGGCCCGCTCAGGCGTCGTTCGTTTATGGACCGGCCAGGAAGGCGTGACGTTGGCTGAGGCCATCGCGGGCGATGCCGCCATTCCAGGACGTTCCTGGAGGCCAATCGGGCGGTCGTGTACCGCTTCCTCACGGTGGCGGTCGGCCCGCAGGAGGTCGACGACGTGTTCCAGGAGACGTTCCTGGCGGCGCTGCGCGCCTACCCGCGGGTGCGCGAGCCGGCGAAGCTCGACCGGTGGATCCTGGCGATCGCGAGCCGCAAGGCGATCGACCACCACCGAGGCGCAGCCCGGCGGGCGCTGCCGACCGACGAGCCGCCGGAACGCCTGGTCGTACGATCAGCCTCCGACCGACCCCGGCGATCCGCTCTGGGCGGCGGTGCGGGCCCTGCCCGCTCGCCAGCGGGTCGCCGTCGTGCATCGGCACGTGCTCGACCGAGGCTACGCCGAGATCGCCGAGCTCATGGGAAGCAGCGAGCAGACCGCCAGGGCCAACGTCTACCAGGGAACGAAACGACTGAGGGAGCTGATGACGTGAGGACGACCGATCTGAAGCGGCTCGCGCCGGCGCGCGATGCGTCGGAGGCGGCGCGGGCGGCAGCGCCCGGGTTCGCCGAACGTGCCGCGGCCGAGCGCCTGACCGACGTGGCCGTGGCGACGATGGATCCCCGATCGGCGAGCTGCTGGTCGCGGTGACCCCGAAGGGGCTGGTCTCGATCGCGTTCGAGGACGAGGACCGTGACGAAGTGCTCGAACGATTGGCCGCGCGAGGTGTCGCCCCGGGTGCTGGAAGCCGCGGCTCCGACCGACGACGCCAGGCGCGAGCTCGAGTGAGTACTTCCTCGGGCAAGCGTCGCCGGTTCGACCTCCGTGTCGATCGCCGGCTCATCGGCGAATTCGCGTGGAGCGTGCTGCGAGCCACGAGCCGCGTCGGGTTCGGCGAGCTCGCCACCTACGGGCAGATCGCGGCGCGCATCGATCGTCCGAAGGCTTCGCGCGCGGTGGGCCGGGCGCTCGGCTCGAACCCGATCCCGATCGTGCATCCCATGCCATCGCGTCGTCGGCGCCGGCGGCTCGCTCACGGGCTACGCCGGCGGCCTTCCGAGGAAGCAGACCCTGTTGCGCCTCGAAGGCTCGATCCCCTAGCTGGTCCGCCCGTCCAGTCACCTTGACGCGGGGCGTCGATCCGACCTTCCTGGAACGTGGTCGGTCACCCGGTAAGCTGGCCTCCTCGTGGGGGCCGAGTCACCGAGAGAGGAATGCGGACTCTTCGGCGTGTGGGCGCCCGGCGACGACGTCGCGCGCCTGACCTACTTCGGACTCTTCGCCCAGCAGCATCGAGGCCAGGAATCCGCCGGCATCGCGGTCAGCGACGGCCACAACATCCTGGTCTACAAGGACCTCGGCCTCGTGAGCCAGGTGTTCAACGAGGCCACGCTCACCACGCTGCACGGCGACCTGGCGGTCGGGCACACCCGCTACTCGACCACGGGCTCGACGACCTGGGACAACGCCCAGCCGGTGTTCAAGACCGACGGCGTGCACTCGCTCGCGCTCGGCCACAACGGCAACCTGGTGAACACGCGCGACCTCGCGAGCGAGGGTCGCGAAGCAGGGCGCGGCTGCGAGCACCGACTCCGACATCGTGACCACCATGATCGCGAACGAGATGGCCGCGCTCGGCGGTCTCGAGGAAGCCGCGATGCGCGTGCTGCCGAGCCTCGAGGGCGCCTACTGCTTCGTGATGATGGACGAGCGGAGCGTCTACGCCGCCCGCGATCCCCACGGCGTGCGGCCGCTGTCGATCGGCCGGCTGCCCAACGGCTTCGTCGTCGCGAGCGAGACGTGCGCGCTCGACATCGTCGGGGCCGTGTTCCTGCGCGACGTGGAGCCCGGCGAGCTGGTCGCGCATCGACGACCGCGGCCTGCACTCGGTGCGGTTCGCCGAGTCGCCGCGCCGCGCGCTCTGCATCTTCGAGTCGGTCTACCTGGCGCGGCCCGACTCGCGTCTGGGCGGATCGTCGGTGCACGAGTCCCGCCGCGAGATGGGGCGCATCCTCGCGAACGAGCACCCCGCCGACGCCGACCTCGTGATCGCCGTGCCCACGACCGGACACTCGGCAGCCCAGGGCTACAGCGAGGTGAGCGGCATCCCCTACGGCGACGGTCTCTACAAGAACCAGTACGTGGGCCGCACGTTCATCCAGCCGTCGCAGACCCTGCGCGATCGCGGCGTGAAGCTGAAGCTCAACCCGCTGCCCGACTCGATCCGGGGCAAGCGGCTGATCGTGATCGACGACTCGATCGTGCGTGGCACGACGACGAAGCAGGTCGTGGCCGCCCTGCGGGAAGCCGGTGCGACCGAGGTGCACATCCGCATCACCTGCCCGCCGATCCAGTGGCCGTGCTTCTACGGCATCGACATGCCCACGCGCCAGGAGCTCATCGGCGCCGACCTCGCCGTCGACGAGATCCGCGCCTACATCGGCGCCGACACGCTCGGCTACCTCTCGCTCGACGGCATGGTCGCCGCGGCCGGCGGGCCGAAGGAGTCGTTCTGCCGCGCCTGCTTCGACGGGGAGTACCCGATCGACGTGCCTGCGCACGCGGGCAAGTTCGTGCTCGAGGAACAGCTCCGGCTCCCCACCGGATGAGTCGACGCCTACCGCCGGTCGGGCGTCGATACCGAGGCCGCAGCGAAGGCCGTGATGCTCATCGGCGATCTCGCCGAGCGGACGCCGCCGCCCGGAGGTGGCCGACGAGGTCGGAGGATTCGCCGGCCTGTTCCGCATCGGCGACGGCACCAGCCTGCTCGCCGCTGCGACCGACGGCGTCGGCACGAAGCTCGAGATCGCACGCGCCACGGGTCGCCTCGACACCGTGGGCATCGACCTCGTGGCGATGTGCGCCGACGACGTGGTCTGCACCGGCGCGGAACCCCTGTTCTTCCTCGACTACCTCGCCGTCGGCAAGGTCGTGCCCGAGCGCGTGGCCTCGGTGGTCGAAGGTGTCGCCGAGGGGTGCCGGCGCGCGGGCTGCGCCCTGCTCGGTGGCGAGACCGCCGAGCACCCGGGCACGATGCCCGACGACCAGTTCGACCTCGCGGGCTTCTGCGTGGGCGTGGTCGACGAAGCCGCGCTGCTCGGGCCGTCACGGGTGCATGAGGGTGACGTGCTGGTCGGCCTCGCTTCGACGGACTGCACGCCAACGGCTACTCGCTGGTGCGACGAGCGCTGCTCGCGCGCTGCGCGCTCGACGACGCTCCGTCCGAGCTCCGCGGTCGCACGGTCGCCGACGAGCTGCTGGAGCCGTGCGCGATCTACGCGCCGATCGTGCTCGCCCTGGCGCGCGACGGGCTCGTGCACGCGGCTGCGCACGTCACCGGTGGCGGCTTCAACGAGAACGTGCCGCGCGCGCTGCCCCCCGGCCTCGGTGCCGAGATCGAGCGGGGCGCCTGGCCCGAGCACGCCGTGTTCGCCCTGGTGCAGGAAGCCGCGAGCGCGACCGACGACGACATGTTCTCGACCTTCAACATGGGTCTCGGCATGGTGCTCGTCGTCGATCCGTCCGACGCCGAGCAGGTCATCACCATCGCCGGAGCAGAGGCCGCCTTCCGCATCGGCCGCGTCGTCACGGGCTCGGGCGTGAGGGTTGCCTGACGCGTGATCGTGGGTCGTCGAGGTGAGGCCTCGACGCGTCCCGATGGTCCGAGGTGACTAGGACCGACTCATCCGTCTGGCCGATGGTATGGCGGAAGGCCGCGACTTCCGGCCTGAGGGGAAACCGGTCGCGTGCCCGATTCAGTCCCGAGCTGGTCGGGCCGTTGCATCTCACACGATGCAGATCCACGATGCGGACACGACAGCGCCGTCGAGCGTGCTCGTCGTCGACGACGAGCCGCAGGTGGTATGGGTGCTGCAGTTCAGCCTCGAGGCCGAGGGGTACACGACCTACGCGGCGAGCAACGGCGTGCAGGCGCTCGCCGAGATCACGGAGCACCGCCCGAACCTGATGGTGCTCGACATCATGATGCCCACCATGGACGGCTGGAGCGTGCTCGAGGAGATGATGAAGCTTCCCCGCGAGGAGCGGCCGCGCGTCGTGATCGTGAGCGCCTTGTCATCGGTGCGCGACCGCGCGAAAGCCGCCGAGCTGGGTGCCGACGCTTACGTGCCCAAGCCGTTCAACGTCGACGAGCTGCTCGCGGTGCTGCACGGCCTCGAACGCGCCAGCTGACAGTCCACTGATTCCAGCCTAGACTAGTGGTGGAAGCGCTGATGGTCCTTCGGAACCACGGTCGTACCGACGGCCCTCAGCGTGAGGATCGGATCGTCGAGGAACTCGGCGGCGCTCTCGCTGATGTCGCTCCGGGCCGCCCCGATCTTGTGGATCTCGAACTCGCAGCGGCGTGAGGAGTTCCCGACGCTCACGATCTTCCCACGCGCTTCGATCCAGTCGCCGGCGTAGAGCGGCGCGAGGAACTCGACCGACTCGTAGGCACGGAACAATCCCTCGTCGCCGTCGTAGCGCATGGCCAGCTCGGTGATCAGGTCGCCGACGATCTTCAGCTGCGTGGCTCCGGCGACGAGGTTGCCCCCGTAGTGGGCGTCTTCCTGGCCCAAGCGCAGGCGGATCAGCGAGGTGGGGAGTTCGTCGGGCATCGGTCGTTGGCCTCCCAGGGTCGGTGACGGTCAGCGTGCGCTCGGGGCGGCGGGGCGAGCCGGGATCACCTTGCCGAAGCGCACGCCGCGTGCGGGCACGCGCACCTCGGTGCCGTCCTTCTTGCGCACGAAATACGTTGCCGCGTCGGGGTCCCACCGTTCGAAGACGCCGACGGCCTCGGTCGTGTACCCGTTGGGGAGCTCGAACTGGAACGTCACGCGTGAGCCCACATCGCCGGGGCCCACGAGGTTCGTGCCGGCCTTCGGCGCGGGGCGAGGGAAGGCCTGCACGCGCTCACGCTCCGGTGGGGCGGCGGCCGACGCCGCCAGCCGCGCACGCTCGTCGGCCGCCGCCTTCACCCACGCTCGGTTCAGCCCGGCTTGCAGGTACGCAACGCCGAGGAATCCGCCGAGGAACAGCAGCAGGGCGAGGCCGGCCGACGAGCCCTCGACGCCCGCCTGTTCCTGGGCCGTGATCACGCGCCGCGCCGTGTGCACGATGCCGACCATCGCCATGACGACGAGCAGCGCGACCACCACGAGCAGCCACCACACGTCGGTGAGCACGGCGAGGACGGCGAGCGGCAGGGCGAGGAACAGCCCGACGATCGCGAGCGTCGAGATCGAGCGGTCGGATCGAGTAGTTCCGCAGGTACATGCGCACGTCGTCGTTCACCCGGTAGTACCAGTACAGCCAGTACGTGCCGAGCGTCGCCGCGCCGAGTGCGAAGGCGCCGAGGGGTGCCCGAACCCGGTAGGGGCGGTCGCCGATCGAGACGTCGTGAGCCATGGCGCCGAGGATATCGGACCGCCTCGCCGCTCAGCCCTCGTCGGCAGCGGCCACCGTGAGCGGCTCCGGCGGCAAGGAGAGCACGGCCTCGGCGGCGATGCGGAAGAGCGTCTCGCGTCCGGTCGTGTGCTCGTTCCAGCCTCGCTCGTCCCAGGCGTCGCCAGAGAGATCGTCACCGGCGTAGAGCACCTGGGCGAAGGTCACGCCTCGGAACGCCGCCACCGCGAAGAACGCCGCCGCTTCCATCTCCACGGTGAGACAGCCTTCGGCGACGCGCCGCTCGAGCTTGCCGCGCGTCTCGCGGTAGAGCGCGTCGGTGGTCCAGGTCGCTCCGGTCACGTGCGGCACGCCATGGCGCTCGGCGGTGGCGACGATCGCTTCGACGGCCGACGCCGACGGCTCCACGGCGCGTGACGCCGGCGCGTAGTGGTAGGAAGTGCCCTCGTCGCGGATCGCCGACGTCGGCACGATCAGGTGCCCGAGCGCCACATCGGGCACGAGCACGCCCGCGCCGCCGCACGCCACGAAGGTGCGGCAGCCGCGGGCGATCAACTCTTCGAGGAAGCCGGCCGCGAGGGGCGCTCCCACGCCCGGGTGCATCACCACCAGCCGCCGACCGTCGTGGTCGATCTCGAAGATCGGGTTGCGGCCGATCTCGCTCACGACGTGATCGACGAGCCGTCCGCCATGGTGCTCGACCACGTCGGCGATCACGTCCTGGAAGAAGCAGAGCACGGCGTGGGGGGCGATCGACATCGGCTCGACCACCTCGCCCGGCTCGATCACCGCCGACGGGGCCGGGTCGAACTCGAGGATCGGTGGGGCATCGTCGGGCGGCGCTCCACCCTCGGGACTCACGCGGTTCGATCCTTCCGCGATGCGAGCAGCGCCCCCGCGATCACGAGCCCGATGCCAACGATCGAGAGCGCGCGAACCGTCTCGTCGAGGAAGACGGCCCCGAGCAGCAGCGCGACGACCGGGATGAGGTAGGTCGCGAACGACGCCCGCGCCGAGCCCACGCGGGAGACGAGCTTGCCCATCAGGACGAATGCGACCCCCGTGCCGATCGCACCGACGACGAGGATCGCGGCGGCCGGTCCCCACGCGAACGTCGAGCCGGCGAGCCCGACCAGCCCGAAGGGCGCCGTCCAGATCGTGGCCAGCGCGAGCATCCGCGCCATGACCGGCAGCGCGCCGTAGCGCTGGGTCAGCGGCGCCGCGATGTTGATCGCGACCCCGTAGCACGCGACGGCTGCGAGCACGAGCGCCACGCCGAGCGCCTCGTTCGAGCCTTCCGCCAGCGAGGGCGCGGCGATGGCGGTCACGCCGGCGAACCCCACGACGAGCCCGATCGCCTGGGCGCGGCCGGGCAGCCGGCGGAGCATCAGGGCGCCGACCGTGGTGGCGAAGATCGGCATCGCGCCGTTCAGCAGTCCCGTGAGGCCCGACGTGATCCACTGCTGCGCCAACGGGAAGAGCGTGAACGGCACCGCCACCCACAGGAACGAGAGCGCGAGCATGCGTGCCCGGTCCTCGCGCGCGACCGATGTGCGGGCCGCGGGCACGAGCCACAGCGCGACGGCGCCGAACCCCACCCGGAGCCACGTGATCAGGCCGGGCTCGAACGCATCGAGGGCGATCGCGATCCACAGGAACGACGAGCCCCAGATCGCGCCGATCGATGCGAAGAGCGCCCAGTCGAGTGGGGTGAACGCGCCCGGATGCGTGCCGGCGCTGGTCGAAAGCACGCGTGCGGCGTGCGCGGCACGGTCGTGTCCACGATCGTGACGACCTCGTCGGGAAGCGGGGGTGTTCCCACCGGTCCACCTACAGCCGCGTGATGGTGCCGGGCGGCGGCTCCGGATACGCCTCGGGGTGCACGGCCCACGCGAGGATCTCGAGCCCGTCGACGACCCTCGGCCCGGGCCGGGAGAAGAACGAGGTCGCGTCGACGGCGAAGACGTTGCCGGTTGCGGGCGGCCGGCGTCTCGGCGACCTCGGGATGCCGAACGACCTGTTCGGCTTCGGCTTCGGCTTCCTCGAGGTAGTAGCCGCAGGGCATGTAGACCAGCACTTCTGGGTAGCGCGTCGCGGATCTCCCGGTGCGTGATCGTGCGGGAGGGCTCGCCCT
Organism: uncultured Actinomycetes bacterium; assembly: GCA_963790335.1. Classification (GTDB taxonomy): domain Bacteria; phylum Actinomycetota; class UBA4738; order UBA4738; family HRBIN12; genus JAOUEA01. Next base: position 71,477 of record CAWBOB010000006.1, read on the forward strand.
TGTCGCCGAAGCAGGTTCGTGGCGCCGACGGCCTCGACCATCTCGGGTACCCAGTGGCCCGCCGCGAACGGAGGCTCCGCCCACTCGAGACAGAGCACGTTCACGGTCGGCAGGCGCACCGCCGTGCGCTCGCACGGCGTCGACGCCGATCGCGCAGCGACGAGGCGAGCTCGGTCGCGCGCGCCTCGGCACCGAGCAGGCCGCCGACGGTCTCGATCTGGGCGATCACGTCGTCGAGCGTGCTGGGGTCGAGCGAGACGCACCTTGGTGCGAGTCGGTGAGTCCGAGCTGGGCGAGCGCCTCCTCGACGTGGCCGGCGGGCACGGCGCAGACGCGGCAGAGGTCCTGGGTGAGGATGAGATCGGGCTGCTCGCGGCGGATCAGGTCGGCGTCGAGCACGTACAACGGCCGCCCGGCGTCCATGCGCTCGCGCACCGCGGCGTCGATCTCGCGCGAGGTGAGCGGCCGCCCCTGCGGCAGCGCGCTGCGCGAGATCACCGGCTTCGTCACGGCCTCGGCCGGGAAATCGCACTCGTCGGTCACGCCGATCAGGTCGTCGCCGAAGCCGAGCGCGTACACGATCTCGGTGGCCGACGGCAGCAGGGAGGCGATCTTCATCGCGGCAAGTCTCCCAGCCGCTCGCGATGCGCTGAGCGTGCGCACCAGGTCGGTGAGCGCCCGCCCGACCGTCGGCGCCGTCGAGCGCCCGATGATCGAAGGTGCAGCTGAGCGTGCAGGCAGGCCTGCGCGACGACCTGGCCGTCGACGACGAGCGCTCGCGGCGCGATCAGCCCGACCGCGAGCGTCACGCTCGTGCCGGGCGAGAGGATCGGTGTGCCGGCTTCGCTCCCGTAGCTGCCGGTGTTGCTGACGGCGATCGGTGGCGCCCGGTGAGCTCTCCGGGCGAGAGCGAGCCCGACCGCGCCGCCTCGGCGAGTCGCGCGATCTCGCTCGCGAGCTCGCCGATCGTGCGGGTGCCCGCATCGCGCACGACCGGCACGACGAGACCGCGGTCGGTGTCGGCGGCGATGCCCACGTGCACGTCGGTCGCGCTCGAGCAGGCTGTCGTCGACGCCACGCCGCGTTGAGCGTCGGGTGGGATCGCGATCGTGCGACAGAGCGCGGCGATCACGATCGGCAGCGGCGAGACGCCGAGCTCGCGCCGCATCGCCTCGAGCGCGGAGCAGTCGACCGTGCGGAAGGTCGTGACCTGCGGGATCGCCGCCTGCTGCTCGAGGTTGCGGGCGATCGCCCGCGAGTCGCGGCTGCGCCCGGACGCGCGGGGCGGGCGCGGCCCGGTCGGAGCCCTCGCCGCCGGCTGCTCGCACGTCGTCGGCCGTGATCGCGGCCCTGCTCGCCGGTTCCCGCAACCGAGGCGAGATCGACGCCCAGCTCCTTGGCAAGCTTGCGCACGGGCGGGGTGGTCCGCTGGGCGCGTCATCGTCTGGCTCCGGGCGTGCTCGCCGGCCGGTGGCGGACGCCGGCGCCGTCGCCGCGCCGCAGGGTCGAACGTGACGAGCGGCGAGCCGACCGGCACCGCCGTCCCGACCGCGCCGTGCAGCGGTGGTCACGACCCCGCGCGAACGGCGAGGGGATCTCGACGGTCGCCTTCGCGGTCTCGACCTCGACGAGGGGCTGGTTCAGCTCGACCGTGTCGCCTTCGGCGACGAGCCACTCGACGATCTCGCCGTCCTCGAGCCCTTCGCCGAGGTCCGGCATCGCGAACACGCGCGCGTGCGGCGTCCATCAGTACGCCACCACCTCGCGAACCGCGGCGGCGATGCGCTGCACGCTCGGCAGGTAGTGGTGCTCGAGCGCGGCCGGCGGGTACGGCACGTCGTAGCCGGTGACCCGGCGCACCGGCGCCTCGAGGAAGTCGAACGCCTCCTCGACGATGCGCGCGGTGATCTCGGCACCGAGCCCGAGCGTCTCTCGGAGCCTCGTGCACGACCACGGCGCGGCCGGTCTCGCGCACGCATCGCGCGATGAGCTCGGTGTCGAGCGGCGAGAGCGTGCGCAGGTCGACCACGCGCGCCGAGACGCCCTCGTCGTCGAGCACGGTCGCCGCGTCGAGGCTCCGCGCAACCATCGCGCCGTAGGTGAAGACCGTTGCCGCGTCGCCGTCGCGCACGACCGCGCCCCGCCCGATGTCGATGCCCTCGCTCGTGAGCTCGGTATCGGCCTTGGCCCAGTAGCGGGCCTTCGGCTCGAGCACGATCACCGGGTCGGGGTCGGCGATCGCCAGGCGCAGCAGGCCGTAGGCGTCGGCGGGGTTCGACGGCGACACGACTTTGAGCCCCGCGGTGTGCACGTAGTAGGTCTCGGGGCTCTCGCCGTGATGCTCCTTGCCCTTGATGCCGCCGAACGCCGGCATGCGGATCGTGATCGGCATCTCGATGCGCCCCCGGGTGCGATCTCGCATCTTGGCGACGTGATCGATGATCTGCTCGAGCGCCGGGTAGGAGAACGCGTCGAACTGCATCTCGACGACGCTCCGCCAGCCGGCGAACGCGAGCCCGACCGCCGCGCCCACGGTGCCCGATTCGCTGATCGGCGTGTCGAACACGCGCCTGGCACCGAACGCTTCCTGCAGGCCGTCGGTCACGCGGAACACCCCGCCCGATCGCCCCACGTCCTGACCGAAGACCAGCACTCGCTCGTCGTCGCGCATCGCGTCGCGCAGCGCCGCGTTCAGCGCCGCCACCATCGTCATCTCAGGCACCGAGCACCTCGCCGGCGCTGCTCGGTGAGGCCACGCGGGCGAGTCGGCGTAGGCGAAGTCGAACATCCACTCCGACGGGAGGCGGCGGCTGGGCGATCAGCGCCTCCCTGATCGCGAGCACCTGATCGTCGATCTCGGCCTGCCACCCCTCGAGCAGTGCGTCGTCGACGTGACCCTCGGCGGCGAGCCAGCGCGGAAGCGGGTGATCGGATCGAACGTCCGGGCGCACCGCGACATCGTCGTCGGATCGGTAGCGGCCCGGGTCGTCGGCCGTGGAATGCGCGCCGATCGCGGTAGGTGAGCGCCTCGATCAGGGTCGGGCCCGTCGCCGGCGACGGGCGCGCGCAGCCGCGTCGCGGGTCGCGCGGTACACGGCGAGCACGTCGTTGCCGTCGACCCGCACGCCGGGAAAGCCGTATCCCTCGGCGCGCTTCCAGATCTCACCGGCGGTCTGCGACGTGGTGGGCACGCTGATCGCCCATCCGTTGTTCTGGCAGAACAGCACGACCGGCGCGCCGAAGACGCCCGCGAGGTTCGCCGCCTCGTGGAAGTCGCCTTCGCTCGCGCTTCCGTCACCGAAGTACGCGAGCGAGCAGGCCCGTGCCTCGTCGAGGGCCAGGCCCATCGCGTAGCCGACGGCGTGCGCGATCTGGGTCGCGACCGGGATGCAGATCGGCCCGAACCGGGTCGCCCGATGGTCGTACGGGCCGCCGTGCCACGTTCCTCGGTGATAGGCGAGGTACTGCACGGGATCGACGCCGCGCACGAGCGCCGCAGCGAGCTCGCGGAACGTGGGGAAGACGAAGTCATCGGCTCCGAGTGCCATGGCGCTGCCGATCTGGGCGGCTTCCTGGCCCTCGAACCCGGGATAGACGGTCAGCTCGCCCTGGCGCTGCAGGGCGATGCATTCATGGTCGAGCCGGCGGGCGAGCAGCATGAACCGCAGCAGCGAGCGGAGCCCGTCGGGGTCCAGTCCGACGTCGGTGTCGCCGACCACCGAGCCGTCGCGGGCGAGCACCCGCACCGGTTCCGTGCCGCGCCAATGCTCCGGTTCGGACGCCACGCAGAACCCCCTCGAGTCTCCTCCATCGAACGCCGAGAGCATAGGGGAGACCCGGCTCGTAGACTCGGCTGACCGATGGTGCCCAGCGCATTCCTCCGTGTGTACCAGCCGCTCGATGCGTTCGAGCGGAGCGAGCAGCTGCATTGGGAACGCTTCGTGGTGGGGGGGTCACCGGCGATGCCCGGGCGTCCTCGATACGCCGATCGCCCGACGGTCGGCAGGCTCGGGGTGCTCGCGCCCGCCGACGCCGACACCGCCGACGTGATGCACCTCGACGGCCGAACGCTCATCAGTCCTCGGCGCATGCGCATGCGCGTGCTGGCCGCCATGGTGTCGTTCCGGGAAACGCGTTCGATCGAGTTCTGGGAGCAATTCGTACCGAAGAAGGACGGGAAACGGGCCGCCCGGGATCTCGCACGTCTGCGCCGCCGGGATCCGTCGGCGGTGGCGTTCTGCCACCAGAGCCCCTGGTACGTGCCGATCCGATGGTTCGTGCTCTTCCGCGACGACGAGCGAGAGCTCACGCGTCTCGCCGATGGACCGTGGCGACTGCGCTACCGGACCACCACGCGCCGCGCGATCCGGCGAGCCGAGCGGGCGATCGGTCCGTTGCGCCGATCCGACCTCGGCCCGATCGGCGATCTCATCCTCGATCTGCATCAATGGATGCTGCAGTTCGACCCGGGCTCGATCGTCGAGCTCGACTACGCGGAGCTCTGCGACTTCCAGCGCTGGGACGAGCTCGACAACGATCACTCGGCGCGCGACATCGACCAAGCGCTGCGGGCGCTCGAAGCGGGGGAGTACCTGCAGGCGGCAGACGTCTACCAGGGCGTGCTCACCAGGTGGGCGGAAGTGCGAGGACGCGAGGTCATGAACTGAGGTGGCCAGGGGCAGAATCGAACTGCCGACACCGCGGTTTTCAGCCGCGTGCTCTGCCAACTGAGCTACCTGGCCCGGGCCGGTAGAAGACCCGGCAGAGATCTCCACCGAGGTCATCACCAGCGCGTTGCAGTGTAGCGAGTGGAGGTGGGTCAGGACCCGGTGCGCCATCTGGGCCTTCGGGCGGTTTCCGGGACAGCCTCGATCCTTACCGGGAATGGAGCCGGAAGTGGAGCGATTCACGCGGCCGCCTCGAGGTCCTCAGCTGATCTGTGGCGAGCCATCGAGAGGGCGTTGTCCCCTGCTGCGGCGACGGCAACGGTGGCTGCGTTCGCGACGGTGTAGCCACCAGCGTCATCACCAGTGCAGAACCTCCGGCGATGAAGTTCCGCCGTGAAGGGGAGACCTGACCGATCCTCTCAGGGGGTGCGGGCGGGTTCTTGATGCGCGTGTATCGCGGAAGCGAAGCGGTCGTTTGCGAGGCAGCAGGGCTGAGGATACTGCAGTGGGCGCTGATACTCCGGTCCGCCCGTCGACCACCATCAGACCCCGGACTCAACTCCAACGGCGAATTGATGGGATAGGGACCCCATTCGCTACGAGGCGGGTGGGGTAGCTTGGGCCAAGCGTTTCTCGCCTCAACGGTTCCGCTGACCGAAATCACTCCTGAGCGTCCGCCCTGCCTCCTGAACTTGCGGGGCCGTTTGCTGTAGGTAGCGTAGCCGGATCACCGCCCCGAAGGGAAGAGACAACGTTCCGAGTCGTCCTAAGCCTGTTGACGGCCGGACCGGGCCGTACTACGAACACTCTTGCCAACGGCCGCAACGAGGACGCGATGCCGACGATCGATGACGACGACCGGAACGAGCTCCGTCTCACGCTCAATGTGGTGCCGGGCTGGGAGCTGTCCCCCACCGGGTGGAGCACGGTCCGGCGCTCTCTCGTCGGCGTGCAGAACGCCTTGGAACGCGGCGATCGGGTCTCCCTCTACCGCCATCTCGAGGAGATCGACAGCGCGGCTCCGGCACGGCTGGCACGCCTGTCACCCGATGCCGACATGGCTGACGGCGCCTCCTCGTCGCCTCCGGAACCCGTGCTCGAGCTCGTGAACGCCCTCGTGCACGCTCCGGATCCAGGATCGAAAGGCGGAGCGCCGTGACCCTCGATCCGCATGAGCAGGTCGCGTTCGCCGAGCCCAGCCTCGTCGTGCACGCGTTCGCCCCGCTCACCGCCGGCTCGAACGATCGGAACACGGCGCAGTCCTACCTTCGGTCCCTGTGGGAAGCCTGCGGTGGCCTCGGCATGAGCGACGCTCCCTTGCCCGGCGTCGACACCTCGTTCGTCTGGCCCGACAGCCCGTCGGTACCCTTCGAGATCCTCGCCGCCCGAGGAACGCCGGGTGCCGGCAAGGGCCGTCAGGGCCTGATGTTCCGCCGTCATGACGTTGTCGGACTAGCGATCGCATTCGACGATCCGGCGTCATCGAAGGATCTCGACGGATGGCGGGAGCTGCTCGAGACGTGGAAGGGGGCCACCGGCGAGCTCGCGGTCCCCGGCGCGCTGCTGGGGGAGACCTTCACCTTCCTCTGCGCCTACGACGCGCCATCGACCGACCCGCTGCGCCCGGCCGTCGAGCGGGCCATGCACCCATGCGGGCTCCGTCTCTGGAACACGCCGTACGAGCCGCAGAGCGGCATCGTCCTGTGGGACGGCGAGGAGGCGGCCGGCCGGCGGGTGGTGGCGGCCCTCGCGCCGCTCGGCAGCCGCGACGAGCTGTCGCGGCTGTTCTGGTGGGCGGGCGAGCAGGACCTGGCACGCATGGTGCAGTACCAGGTGCATGCCGCAAAGGTCCGCTACGAGGAGCGTGTGCACGCAGTGCGCAAAACGAACCTCGCAACGGCCGTCGAGCGCGTGGCACGCGCGGTCGACGAGTCTCTAGCGGCGCATCGCGAACTCGATGCGCGGTCGACGGGCACGATCGCGACCGCCGAACGCCGGCTGATCGAGGCCCAGGCCGACTCGGCGGGTCTCGTGATCCAGCTCTCGTACTTCCGCGCGCTGCAGCGCACCATCGACATCGCGCGCCACAATATGGCGCTGGTCGCGCCGGGCGGCCCGGGTGCGTATCCCGACACGATGATCGATCGGGACCGCGCGCTCGCCATGCGCCTGTCGGACCAGATCGAGCACGACATCGGCTATGCCGAGGCCGTCGGAGAGCGAGCGCAGCACGCGACGAGCCTGTCGTCGTTGCGACTGCAGCAGAGCCAGGAGCGCCTGCAGGCCGGTCGATCGCGACTGGTGTTGTTCCAGACAGCCCTGTTGAGCGCCCTGCTCACCGGGATCGGCGCGATCGCGACGTTCGACCTGTCGCTCGACGTCGCCGGGCACCTGCGGTTCCCATTGCTTGCCACGCTGGTCACGGTGCTGCTGGCGGCACCCATCGTTGCCGCGAGCTGGCATGACGGATTCCGACCGCTCGACCGGCTCGTGATCGGACTGCTCGGAGGATCGCTCGCATGGTTGGGGCTCGCCACGGCGCTACCTTCAGCTCCTTGGTTCGCCGCGATGGCCGCAGTGGCGGCGGGCATGGGTCTCTCGCAGCTCCTCGCGAGCCGGCACCTGCGTCGCGACGACGAGGTTACGACCTGAGCAGGCCGCTGAGCGAGAACGTCGCGCGCTGGGGCTCGCTGAACCCCGGACACTGCACCGAGATCGTGAGACGGCCTTCGACGCTCGTGGCGGTGTAGACGCCGTCGACCGTGTCGGCCCCCGAGACCGTGAAGCTCAGGGCCCTCGTCACGGTCGTACCCTGACAATCGAGGCCTTCGTCGTTCCCGGCGTACGTACGTCCCTCCTTTCGCAGGTCCCACGTCCTCATGCCCCGACCTTCGACAGTCACCTCGGTGTCGCAGGCCTCCGGGAAGCACGTCGAGGAGAACAGCCAGTCCTCCGCGGGCCAGACCGTGCCGATCTCGCGCTCGTCGGGAGCGGCACCCCACAACGACGGACTCTGCGGTCCGTTGCGGTAGTCGATCAGGGTCATCTCCATCGCATAGCGGCCGTCGAGGGCGGCGTCGGCCAGCGAGAGTGTCTGGGGCGGCTGCGAGGTGGCAACGCCCGAAGGAGATCCCGCCACGACGGACCCTCTGGGGGCCTCTGACCGAGCCGCCACGAACGCCAGGAATCCTCCGGCTGCGATCGCGAGGGCCGCCGCGGCGAGCCACGGGACGCGAGAGCGGCGCGGCGGCCCGCTGCGGCCGGACCTCTCGTCGCCTCGGGCCGGTGGCATAACCGCGGGCTCTCGCTCAGGAGCTCGGCCGGGCGCACGTACCGGCTCGGGTTCGCGTACCGGCTCGGGTTCGCCTACAGGAACGGGTTCGCCTTCCGGCTCTGGTTCGCCGACCGGCTCGGTCTCGACCGCCGGTGGCAACAGGGCGCCGGTATCGAGTCGGAAGAGAACCCCGTCGGGTGCCCGGGTGTAGAGGATGGGGGTGCCCCACTCGAGCGAGTCGCCCCTTGCGAAGCTGATGGCCTTGCGCGACTCCGCGACGGCAGCATCGATGGGCATGCCTCGCGCGATCGACTCGTAGAAGGTCCGCGCCAGCTCGACCGCAGCGGCATCGCCGATCTCGTACTGCATCGCGAGCACCGCGGGGATGCCACGCCGCACGAGGATCGAGGCCGTTCCGGAGAAGATGTCGCGTGAGCCTCCCCTCGCGCCTTCACAGGCGTTGAGCATGACTAGCCGAAGGGTCGGATGATCGGCCAGCATGCGGGCGAGCTGCGTCGCGCTGAACGACGCAGATGCCCCGTGCTCGTCGACGAGCGCGACCGTGCCCTCGTCGCGCGCGGCGTCGAACCGTCCGTGGCCCGAGAAATGGAACAGGTGCCACGTGTCGTCGTCGAGCCGCCGCTGAAGGGTGCGCCAGCTGCCGTCAAGGATCCACTCGACCTCGATGGCGCCGGCGGCGACGAGTCCAGCGAGAGCCGTCTCGACCCGCAACCGTTCGCGCTCGACGTTCAGCGTCGGCAGGTCGTCGGGCGAGGCGACCATCGCGAGCATTCGGAGCGGCGGCTCCACCCGCAAGGGGACCACCGGGGAGGCGAGTTCCAGGTACCTCACGACAGGTGAGTACTTCGACAACGAGAGGTACTCCCCGGCCCGCGCGTCGTACATGAACTCCCAGGGGAGGGTCGCGACCTCGGGCGCCTGGATGCGGAGCTTGATGCGCACGCCCTTGCCCGTGGCCGACGCCTCATGGCGGCTCACGTCGAGGCAGCTCCGAACGTCGCCTGAGAAGAGCGAATCGAAGAGCGCGCCACCGAACCCTTCGACCGTGGCGTCATCGGGCGACGCCATGCGCCGCACCGTCGTCGACGAGCTGAGCAGCGCCAGCCGGAGGGCCTGCAGCTTGTTCTCGAGCTCGAGACCCTCGAAGGGAAGGCGCATCATGCCGCGTGGCTCCCCCGCCGGCGAGCGCAGCACGGCCACGGGGTAGCCGTCGGCGGTCAGCTCCCCGATCTCGACCTCGAAGTCGATGTACTCGATCCCCCCGCGCTCGCTCACGGGGCGAGGGTATTCCGCCCCCGCGATCGCAGGCAAGGTTGTGAGCGAGCGCGCAGGTGCGTCGTGGGGCGGTCGACCCGGTTCCGGCACCTTCCCTTGGGGAACAATCACGAGTGGATGTGTGCGCACCCCGTCAGCGGGGCCTCCGTTGTTCACGACCACGTGGTAGGTCCGCCCGGCGTCGACGTACTCCTCGGCCGTGTAGTCGATCACCTCTGCGGCGCCGAGGGAGCGGACGAGCTCGACGGCTGGCCGTGCTGCAGACTGCGGTGACCACCCCACCCAGGGCTTGGGCGATCTGCAGGGCGAAGGTGCCCACGCCGCCCGAAGCCCCGATCAGGAGCACGGTGGTGCCGGGTCCCACGTGGGCCGCATCGCGAACGCCAGCCGCGCGGCGATCCGTACCGCTCGTACACCCAGGCTTCATCGCCACTCACTCCTTCCGTCCGTGGCTCACGGGAGTGGATTTCGCCTGACCGGCAGCGCGTCATGGCGCTCCGCGCCCCGCCGGGTCGAGGGTCCCGCGGAGGGCCGGTCCGGTCGGTGGCAGCATCCTGAACGCGCGCAGCGCCGGCCGCGAGGGCCGGCGCTGCGTGGTGTGGCGCGCCCGACGGGCTTCGATCCCGCGATCTCCTCCTTGACAGGGAGGTGAGGACGACCGGACTCCTCTACGGGCGCACGTTCGTGTTCCGAGTGTCATGGCGTCGCGCGAGGACCCGAGGATCCGAGCATGACGCCGTGCCCCCAACGGGATTCGAACCCGTGCTTCCGCCTTGAAAGGGCGGCGTCCTAGGCCGCTAGACGATGGGGGCGCAGGTGGTCCTCCAGCAGGGTAGCGGCCGCCGGGGCGAGCCGACAGAGTATAGCCACGGCCCGAGACGCCTTCCCCACGTCACACGATCGCGTGGTCGAGGCATGTGAACCCGAGACCGTCCTGCCATCCTTCCCTGAGGAGGTCACTGATGAAGCGCACGGCGATGTTCCTCGTGTTCTCGGCGCTGCTGGCCGCGTGCGCCGAGGACGCCCCACCCCCCGCCGCTCCAGTCAACGAGCCCGAGCCGACCCCCCCGCAGGTCGATGAACGGCGGGTGGGCATCTACGGTGCGCTGATCCCGGAGCTGGTCAGCAGCGAGGGCATGCGGTGGCGCCGTGTCTACGTGGTCACCGATCTCTGCACCGACCCCACCGAGCTCGTCGAGGATCGCCCGGAGTCGTGCGACGACACGCTCTCGGAAGCCGAGCAGCAGGCACTGCGCGACAGCCTCGACGTCGAACAGCTGCGGTTCATCGACGATCCGACGAAGCTCTACGACGCGGACTGGTTCGAGGGAGCCCCGAACGAGGTCGTCGTGACGCTCGGCCCGATCGTCGAACGCGCGGACGGCGTTCGGGTGGGAGCGAGCTACCTGTGTGGTGGTCTCTGCGGCTCGGGCAGCACGTGGGTGCTCGAGGAGCGCGACAGCGCATGGACGGTGGTCGGCACGCGCGGCCCCACGTGGATCGCGTGAACGATCGGCCTCCTGGCGCTCAACCCGCGACCAGCCCGAGCCGAACACTTCACATGATGAGGCTCGTTCTGGAGTGGCTCGGTCTGATGCGGCCCGACGCGGCCCGCAAGGAACCGGTCGCGGTCCCCAGCTGGGCGCCGTATGCCGTCGCGGCGGTCATCGCCGTCGCGGCGACGGCCCTCGCGGCACTTCTGCGCCTCGTCATCGGCGCGTCGGTCTGAGCGTCGTCGGACCTTCCCCCCGGCGGCGCTCGGGCCGCGCCTCATCGGTCCGGACGAATCGATCGCCTCGCTCCACGCGGGCGTCGGCTCGGGCCTCCAGCACGTGTCGCACCCCACGCCGAGGAAGCCAGAGTCTCCGAGGCGGCACGATGCGCACATGCACCACGCGCATGCGCGCGTCGAGCGCGGCGACGAGGATCGGCTCGCGCATGCCGAACGTGTGCACGGACCGGCAACGCTGGAAGAGCATGCCGTGCGTCGAGGTCAGCCAGCGAACGTCACGCGCCCCGCGCATGCGTTCGCGCCGGGTGTCCGGCTCGTCGATCGTCCACGCGCTCCTGCGTGGTCCACGGAAGCCACTCCGCCGCATGACCACGAACGCTAGGCGGACGAACCGACATCGCCCGAACGCGACTCCTCAGGACTTCGCCGGGACCTCCACGAGCCGACCGTCGTGCCAGGCGAAGTCCCAGACATCGATGTCGGGAGGCTGGATGCCGAGCGTGGTGAGGGCGGTGCAGATCTGGCTCCGATGGTCGGTGCCGTGGTGCAGCGCCTGCGCGAGCCTGATGCCCATGGGGGCGTGGGTCTCGGAACCGTCGTCACGGCGCCGAACGACGACGGTGGCGGGGTCGATGTCCTGGTCCAGGAGCGCCAGCCAGGCAGCCCGATGGCCTTCCATCACGACCCGAAGCTCGCTGAGGCCCATCGCCTGTTCGTCGATGTGCTCGATGGAGCCGCCGGTCATGGCGAACAGGTACGAAGCGTCACCTCCGACCAGATGTCGCATCGTGTCGAGGATCGAGCCGTAGGTGCCGGGTACCGACGTCTCGAGCTGCTCGGGGCTGAGTTCGATGCACGCGTCCATGAGCCCTAGCGTGGCCCAGATGTGGTGTCCGAACGCGTCCTGCAACACACGAGCGCTCATCTGATGCACCGTAGCAGAGCGATACGTCGGCCCGGATCGGCGGTTCCGGTAGGTTCGGGCTGTGAACGATGACGGCTCCTTCGACGAGGCGGTCGCTGCCCGATACGACGAGACAGCCGCGGAGATGTTCGACCCAGCCGTGCTCGACCCAGCGGTGGGCTTCCTCGCGGCGATGGCCGGGAACGGACGGGCTCTCGAGCTGGGGGTCGGAACCGGGCGGATCGCGCTGCCGCTCGCCGAGCGAGGCGTTCCCGTGCACGGGATCGAGTTGTCGGAGGCGATGGCGGCGAAGCTCCGTGCGAAACCCGGCGGCGCCGACATCGGTGTGACGATCGGCGACTTCGCCTCGACCACGGTCGAGGGGTCCTTCTCCCTCGCCTACGTGGTGTTCAACACGATCATGAACCTGACGACGCAGAAGGCCCAGGTCGCGTGCTTCCACAACGTGGCGGCGCATCTCGAGCCGGGCGGCTGCTTCGTGGCCGAGGTCATGATTCCAGAGCTCCGGCGGCTCCCGCCCGGTGACACCTTCCGCGTCTTCACCGGGAGCGATGCGTACTGGGGGATCGACGAGTACGACGTCGCGGCGCAGGGTCTCATCTCGCATCACCTCGAGGTCGTGGACGGTCGGCTCGAGCGGGTCTCGATGCCGTTCCGGTACGTGTGGCCCGCGGAGCTCGACCTGATGGCGCAGCTCGCGGGCATGACGCTTCGCGAGCGCTGGGGCGGATGGATGCGTGAGTCGTTCACGAGCGAGAGCCGTCAGCACATCTCGGTGTGGGAAAAGCCGCCGGGCGGCGAGCGATGAGACCATGAGCCGGCGCGTCCCCACCGCCGCTGAGCTCGGGCTGATGCGAGGATCGCCGCCCGAGCCCGACCGGTTGGTCACGCTCGACAATTGGCAGGACCCCCCGTTCAACCGGTGGGGGTTCCAACACGTTCGCGATCTGATCCCCACGGCGAGGATCGCCCGTGGCGATGGGCCGGCGTGGAAGCTTCCGCGGGCCGAACGCGACCTCATGGCTGCGCGTGTTCGGACGGGAGGGCGACGAACCACACTCCGGCGTCTGCTGGAAGACACGTACACCGATGGCTTGCTGGTGCTGCATCGCGGGCGTCTGATCAGCGAGATCTACGACAACGGCATGCGTCCGGACACGACGCACCTCTGCATGTCGGTCTCCAAGTCGATCACCTCGACCGCGGTCGGCGTGCTGGTCGGCAGCGGGATGCTCGACCCTGCCGATCTCGTCACGACGCACGTGCCGGAGCTGCGAGGGACGTCGTTCGAAGGGTGCACGGTGCGCCATCTGCTCGACATGCGCGCAGGCACGAGATTCAACGAGGACTACGACGACCTGAGCGCCGACGTCAGGGTCTACGAGCAGATCTTCCTGTGGCGCCCGCGCACGTCGAAGCGACTGCCTGCCTCGATGACCGACTACTACTCGACGCTCGAGAACCAGGGACCGCACGGCGGACCGTTCGACTATCGGTCGGTGCTCACCGACGTGCTGGGATGGGTGCTCGAGCGCGCCGGGGACGCCCGGTTCGCCGACATCGTGTCCGACGTCCTGTGGAAGCCGATGAGGGCGGAGTTCGATGCCGAGATCACGGTCGACGGGCACGGCCACCCGATGGCCGACGGCGGTGTCTGCTGCACGCTCCGCGACCTCGCGCGATTCGGTGAGCTGATGCGACGCGGCGGACGACGCGGCGCGACGCAGGTCGTGCCGCGGGCATGGATCCGCGACATCCTCACGCCCGATGACGACCAGGTGCAGGCATTCCTCGCTTCGGACGACGCCCATGAGCTGCCGCCCGGCGCCTACTACCGGAACAAGTGGTGGGTCGTCGATCCCTCGAAGCCGGTCTACCGAGGGTCGGGGATCAACGGCCAGACGATCATGATCCACGTCCCCGCCCAGGTCGTGATCGCGAAGTTCTCGACATGGCCGGCCGCATGGGACATCTCGTTCGCGGGGCCGGAGTCTCGCGGGCTCGTCGATCTCGCCGAGCAGATCGCCGACGGTACGGTCTAGCGAGCTGGGACCGATGACGACCGTCTATGACCTCACGTTCGAGCAGCTCACAGATCGTCTCGTCGCGTGGGGGGAGCCGGCGTTCCGTGCCAAGCAGATCTGGGCCCAGTTGTGGAAGCGCGCGGCGACCTATGACCAGATGTCAGACATCTCGCCGGCGCTGTGCGAGCGGCTCGCGGTTGAGTTGCCGCTCGGGGTCGAGGTCCTCGACGAGCGCGCGTCCGACGGGGGTGCGACCCGCAAGGCGCTCCTGCGGCTGGGCGGCACGCACGACATCGAGACCGTGCTCATGGGCTATCGCGACCGGGTGACGGTATGCGTGTCGTCGCAGTCGGGATGCGCCATGGGTTGCACGTTCTGCGCCACGGGACAGATGGGTCTGCGGAACAACCTGACCAGCGGCGAGATCGCGGCGCAGGCGGTGTGGGCTCGGCGGGAAGCGGCGAAGCTGCCCGAGACGACCCCGCAGCGTCTGACGAACGTGGTGTTCATGGGCATGGGCGAGCCCCTCGCCAACGAACGGCACGTGTTCGCGTCGCTCGCGCGGCTCACCGACCCTCGAGCGTTCGGCATCGGGTCGCGACACGTCACCGTCTCGACGGTCGGGCTGGTGCCGGGCATCGAGCATCTGACCGTCTCGCATCCGCAGGTCGGCCTGGCGGTCAGCTTCCACGCGGCGAGCGATGAGCTCAGGTCGCAGCTCGTGCCGCCCAACGACCTGTATCCGCTGGCCGCGCTCGAGGGCGCGATGGCGGCGTGGCGCTCGGCGACCCACCGGAGGCCGTCGATCGAATGGGCGATGATCGACCGGGTCAACGACACCGAGGAGCAAGCCACGTTGCTCGCGCCGATCGCCCGGCGGCTGGGCGCACACGTGAACCTCATCCCGTTGAATCCGACGCCCGGCTACGCCGTCGTTGGGTCCCCGCCTGGCCGCATCCGTCGATTCGTCGACGTGCTCGAGCGAGCGAGGGTCAACGTGACGGTCCGCGACACGCGCGGGCGAGGTATCGACGCCGCCTGTGGGCAGCTCGCTCTGTCGGCTCAGGCGTCGACCGGGTAGCGGTGGGTTCGCGCCCGGCTCAGTCCTCGCCGGGATCCTCACCGACCATGCCGTCGGCGCGCTCGCGTAGCAGATCGATGTGTCCCAGATGCCGCCCCGTCTCTTCGATCAGATGCACGACGATCCATCTCAGCGAGTACGTGCCGTCGGTTGCCGTGGCGTCGAGGGACGGTGCCGCGGCGATCACCTCGTCGCAGCGAGCCGTTTCGGCGGCATAGCCAGCCAGGAGGTCGGCCATGGGTACCCCTTCGGCGTGGAAGTCACCGTCCGGGTCCTCCTCGGTGTCGTCGAACCGAAGATCGGGCTGACCCGCGAAGAAGTCGCGGAACCACGACCGTTCCACGTTCTCCAGATGCCGCACGATGCCGTGGAGCGTGAGGCCGCTCGGCGTGCTCACCGACGCCAGTGTCTCGTCTGGGGCGTCACGCATCTTCCAGGCGACCAGGTCACGTTGACGCTGCAGGAAGCCGAGCAGTGTGCTGCGCTCGTCACCGAGGTGAGCGGGCTCGGTCACGCCCCCACGCATGCCGTTGTGCGCACCGGATCCATCGACCATCGGTTGATGCTACGCGCATCGGGTGACGCGATGCTTGTGCCGCCTCGCTACTTGGAGTGACCGTTCCCGTGTGAGCTGCCAGGATCGCCATCGTGCGGGTTCCCGTGCTCGCGGGCGCCGCCGCCTCGGGAGCCGACATCCCGGCCTGACTTCCGCTCGGCCTTGGCGGCGTCGCGCTCGGCCTTGGCGGCGTCGCGCTCGGCCTTGCGCTCAGCCTTCCAGGCCTCGTGCGCCTCGTGACGTTCACGGTTGGCGGCGAGTCGCTCGAGCGCGTTCAGCAGTCCTGGTGCCTGCGGGTTCTTAACGCAGTTGGCGAACACGTGCTCGATCGCATTGTCCAGTCCGTGCGTCTTCGTTGTCTCACCGTCACCGTCGTCGGTCTCATCCTCGGAAGCCTCGATGCCGGCCGCTTCCTTGCACGCGGCTTCGCGCTCGACGTCAGGGTCGGTCGCCTCAGGGTCGGAGTCGGTGGATGGATCGTCGTCCGTCGTGTCGTCGCCAGCGCAGTCGACAATGTCCGTCGGCTCCACCACGTCCGTCGGCTCCACCACGTCCGTCGGCTCCATCTCGTCCGTCGGCTCCATCTCGTCCGTCGGCTCCATCTCGTCCGTCGGCTCCATCTCGTCCGTCGGCTCCATCTCGTCCGTCGGCTCCATCTCGTCCGTCGGCTCCACCACGTCCGTCGGCTCCACCACGTCCGTCGGCTCCACCACGTCCGTCGGCTCTGAGCACGGGTCCGCGCCCTCCTCGGTCGTCGTCTCGGCCTCGATGGGCTGGTCCTGGCTTGCGAACCTTCCCGGACCGGCGATGCTCACCGAGGCGAGCAGCGTCAGGACCACGATCGACATGAGCAGGCTCAGGGTCTGCCGGCGGACCTTCATGGGCGGACCATCGGCCCCGAGGGGCTAGTTCTTGAGTGCTATGTCCTCATCATCCGTTCGCGGGACCCGGTAGGAGCGTGACGGCAGCCTGAGCCGAGGCGACCGCATCGTCGAAGAGCGCCTCCGCGGCAACGATGTTGGCCTCGGTGCCGGAGTTGTGGCTCACCATGCCGTGATCCATGCCGTCCGCGACGCGTCCGTTCTCCCGGTCGTACATCGCACGGCCATCTGCGTCGACCCGATCGAACCAGGCCGGCGCCGACGAGGCGAGCATGCCCCACTCGCGCTCGTTCACCGTGACGAGCCGCTGCAGGCAGTAGATGCCGCAGGCCACGTCGTACGGGGTGACGACCGGGAGATCGAATCCCGTGAGCGCGAGCGGCTCCCACAGGGCTCGCGCGCTCGATCGGGCGATCTCGATCAGCCGATCGTCGCCGAGCGCTCGCGCAGCGTCGACGAGCACACCTTCCTGCACGTGAGCCCACAGGTGCGGTTCACCTCGCTCGTCGGGATTGTTCATGAGCATCTCGCCGATGCGGTTGGATGCGATCTCGTCGGCCCAGGTGCGAACGGCGTCCATCGCGTCGGGGAACGCCGGGTCTCCGAGCAGGCGCAGGCCGACGATGACGTGGAGCGCCCGCACGTCGCTCGGCGCGGGCCGGGCGATCGCGTGGTCGAAGCCCCGGCGGGCGGCGGCGAGGGCACGCTCATCTGCGAACGTGAGCCACGCCCGACTCACGCCGCAGAGCGCCCGGGCGTGCCAGAAGTTCTCGCCCGTGGCCGAGGTCAGGCCCCGCTCGTTGCGCGTGCCCGACCAGTCGTAGATGAAGTTCCACCAGCGTCCGTCGTGGTCCTGCATCGACAACACGAACTCCAGCAGTCCGCGTGCCCAGCGCTCGATCTCGGGGTCACGCGTCCGCTGCCAGATGGCGCAGAGCAGGTCGAGCACCCGAGCGGTGTCGTCGATACAGGCGACGCCCTCGAACCCGGATTCTTTGGCGACGACGAGATCACCGTCGGGCCCGCTGTACACCGCGAGCGCCATGGCGCCCGGCCCGGCCGACGGCACGGTGCGCGTGAGTCGCGCGAGCTGTCTCAGCACGGATCGAGGTGGGCGATGATGTCCGCGATCGAGAAGTCGGCGGCGGCGAGGCAGGAGTCGGCGGCGCCGTAGTACACACGGATGTGATCGTCGTCGAGGGTGACGTGGCCGCTCGGGAACACCACATCGTGCAGGAATCCCGACCGCTCGTAGTCGAGCTCGGGGCCGAGCAGGGGATGGGACGAGCGCGCCAACACCGTTGCGGGGTCGTCGGCATCGAGCAGCATCGCACCCATGCCGTAGCGGTTCGTCCGATCGGCGCCGTGGTAGATCTCGAGCCAGCCCTCCTCGACGCGGAAGGGGGTCAGGCTCGCGCCGATGCGCGCCTCGTCCCACATGCCCGGGCGCGGCATCGCCACCGGCCGGTGGCTCCCCCAGTGCGTCATGTCGACCGACTCAGCCAGCCAGATGCCCAACACCCGTGAGAACGAACCCGGCATCGGCCTCGTGAAGGCGAGGTAGCGGTCGTCGACCCGTTCCGGGAAGAACACGACGTCCTTCATGTCGGGCAGGAAGATCATGCCGCCGCGCTCGAA
The DNA here is from genome assembly GCA_963790335.1 of uncultured Actinomycetes bacterium. Taxonomy (GTDB): domain Bacteria; phylum Actinomycetota; class UBA4738; order UBA4738; family HRBIN12; genus JAOUEA01. The sequence goes on from CAWBOB010000006.1 coordinate 89,551, forward strand.
GGTGCGGAAGTCGGTGGTCGTGAGCCGGCTCGTCGTGATGCCCAGCCGGCTCACCGAGACGTAGGTGATGTGGAAGACACCGTCGATCTCGCTGACGCGTGGATCCTCGACGCCGTAGGCCTCGAGCGGGTTCGCGGGCAACAGGGCGGGCGCGGGATCGACCTCGAATCGCTCCCCGTCGGCGCTGCGGGCTACCCGCAGGTGCGACGTGTGGGTGAGGTAGTCGGTGGGTCCGTCATCGCCGTGATGGCCGTCGGTGAGGTCGCGGTACCTGATGGTGCGGGGATCGTCGAGATCGACACCTGGCTCGTCGCGTCGAACGTACCCCAGCATGATGCGTGGCGGATCGGCCGAGGTGTCGAAGTACGGCATGCCGACCAGATCCTCGAGCTCCAGGCCGGCGGGCAGGGGCGCGAGGGTCGGGCGATCGCCGCTGAGATCGACTTGCTGCGCGGACTCGGGAAGCGCCCCCGTGGACCGCGGGCGTTCGGCCACCCGGATCAGCAGCACGATCTCGTCGCCGACCCGCGCCGCGCCCGGGTTGATCGTGGAGATGACTTCCATGCCGGGTTGCGACGGCGTGACATCGTCGGGCGAGATCAGCGGGTTGCCGGCGAGTCTCGCCCCCACGGGCACGGCGATCCATTCCCCCGGCCGTGCCTGGGTGGGCCGCTTCGCCGGAGTGGAAGCCATGAGTTCGCGCATGACCTCGACGAAGCGCGTGCCCGTCTTCGGCCAGGTGAACTCGTTCGCGTACGCGTAGGCGTCATGTTCGAGCCGATGCTTCAGGTCCGGGTCATCGAGGATGGAGTTGATCGCCGTGGACAGCTCATCGGGATCGCGGAAGGCGACGAGCACGCCACGGCCGTCGGCGAGCGCTTCGGTGGCATGCAGGTACGGCGTGGACACGACCGCTTTGCCGGCGCCGAGGGCCCAGCTGAGCGTGCCGCTCGTGATCTGGTTCGGATCGAGGTAGGGCGTCACGTAGATGTCGGTCGCGAGCAGCAGCTCGATGATGTCCTTCGGCCGCAGGTACTGGTTCAGGAAGGCGACGTTGTCGTCGAGGTCCAGGCTCTCGATCATCTCCACCAGCTTGTTGCGGTACTCCTCACCCCGATGGCGCAACAGCTCGGGATGGGTCTGGCCGGCGATGAGGTAGAGCGCGTCGGGGTGGCGCTGCGCGACCCACGGCATCGCCTCGATCACGTACTCGAGGCCCTTGCCCGGGCCGACCAGCCCGAAGGTCGCGATGATGTGACGCCCGGCGAGCCCGAGTTTCTCCTTGAGCATCCGTCTGCCCCGCGGCTCGATGTGGGGCATGCCGTGCTGGATGACGCTGGTCGGTGTCGTCACCCCGTAGACGTCGCGCAGGATGTCGACGGCGGTCTCTGCCATCACGATCAGATGATCGGCGTTCGCGGCGATGTTGCGCACGGCGTCCCGCACCGCCTCGGTCGGTTCGGGAAGCACCGTGTGCATCGTGACGACGACCGGCTTGCCGACCTGCTGCAGGAACGGCGTCAGGTGGTCGATGTAGGTCCCTTCGATCCACGTTTCGCCCTCCCACGACTCGTCTTTCCACAGGCCGTACAGGCCGAACTCGTGCTGCACGCAGACGACGTCGACGTCGGAGCCGCCGATGGCGCGAGCAGCGGCGACGTAGCCGTCCGGCGAGCCCTGACGGATGCGCCACCGGACCTCGGGTCCGTACGCCCGCACGGAGCTTCGCTCGTCGATCGCGGCGACCTCGCAGACGACGGACTCGTCGGCGGCGTGGACCGCCGCGATCAGATCGCTCGTGAAGGTCGCGATGCCGCACCGTCGCGACGGCCACGTGGAAACGAACGCGATGCGCATCGTTCAACGATACAGGGGCGATCCGTGGCCTCGGGCTCAGCGTGAGCGGCGCTTCGCGGGGTCCAGGCCGCGTCCGATCAGCCAGCCGCCCAGGCCGAGCAGCAAGGTGAAGAAGGTGACGAGGCCGACGATGCCGACCAGCACCGTGGCGGGATCAGCGGCATCGGACCCGCCGCTCACCGCCTTCACGATCGCGTAGACCGTGATGAAGGTGTAGACGCCGATCACGATGAGGACCGGGAACACGAGCATCACGCTGAAGCTCATGCCGGCGACGGCGATGGCTGCGCCTCTCGATCCGCCGGCGACGGCCGACGGCGATGCGTCAGGTCCGGCGTCGTGCCAGGACTCCAGCGGGTCCGGGTCCGCGTCGGGGTCCGGCCACGGGCCGATGCCTGTGGCGTCGGTGCTCGTAGTCACCCGCCGAGTATCGCAGTATCGGCCCGTGAGGGCGGCGCGCATCAGGGAGCTCGCATCGGCGACGCCCGCATCGCGTGACCGTGTGGTCGATCTGCTCAGGGCGGCGAGCATCGTCACGGTGGTCGTCGGCCACTGGGTCATCGGCATCATCTCGTGGCGAGACGGGGTGATCCGCACGACGAGTGCCGTCGGCCTGACCTCGTACCTGTGGCTCGCGACGTGGTTCCTGCAGGTGATGCCCATCTTCTTCTTCGTTGGGGGATTCTCGAACTCCGTGGCGTACGCCGCCTACCGGGATCGTGGCGAGCGTGCCGGCGCGTTCGTCCGGAGCCGGCTCGAGCGGTTGGCCCGTCCATCGCTGGTCTTCCTGGGCGTCTGGGCGGGGGTCCTGCTCGTGATGCACGGGCTCGAGGTCGGAGCTCCGACAGGACCACGACTGTGGGGTGACCTCACGCTGCTGCGCGGCGTGCTGCCCCCGGGTGCGACGGTACCGTTCGGTCCCCTCTGGTTCCTGGCGGTGTATCTGGTCGTGGTGACGGTGGCTCCCGCCACGATCTGGCTTCATGAGCGGTTCGGCGTGTGGGTGCCGGCCGTGCTCGTCCTCGGCGCCATCGTCGCCGACGGGGTCGGCTTCATCGGTGGTGTGCCGCTCGCTCGGTGGGCAAACGTCGTCTTCGTGTTGCTCCTGCCGCATCAGCTCGGCCATGCGTACGGCGACGGTTCGATGCTCAGGTGGCCGCGCCTCGTGTTCGTGGCGATGATGGTCGGGGGCCTGGCAGGGCTCGTGCTGCTCACGAACCCACCCGTGTTCCAGCTGGCGGGCGACGTGCGGTTCGAGTGGTTCCCGGGCATCGGCGCCTACCCCAAGAGCCTGCTGGGCACCGATGTCGAGATCGTGTCCAACGCGTATCCACCCACCCTCTGCTTCCTCCTGGGCGGCATCTGGTCGATCGGTGCCGTCATGCTGATGCGTCCGCTGCTCACCCGATGGGTTCAGCGCAGGCGCGTCTGGGCCGCCACGATCGCGGTGAACGGCGTGATCATGACGCTGTTCCTGTGGCACATGACCGCCTACCTGCTCGCGATCCTGATCGTGTGGCCGCTGGGACTCGGGCGGCAGATGGACAGCACGCCGGTGTGGTGGTTCGAGCGGCTCCTTTGGGTCGGACTGCCCGGCGCGATCCTGCTCGGGCTCATCGCGATCTTCGGGAGGTTCGAGCACCCCAGGCGGTAGGGCGGCGATGGTACGGTCGGCGCCGTGCAGCGTTCCGGTGACGCGCCGCCCGGCGCACGGCCTCCGAGCGACATCCCGCCGCCCGGCGCAGGACCCTCCGGCGACATCTCGCCCCCTGACGACATCACGCACCCAGGGACGTCGACCGGGAGCCACGATGCCTCGGTGGGTCCATCGTGGCTTCCCGTCGGGGCCTCGGCGGCAGGCATCCTCGCGTGTGCGACCTTCGCGGCGGCGCCCGATTCCCCGTTCCAGCCTGTGTTGCCGGCGGGCGCGGAGCCGAGTGGCCCACTCACCGCGTTGGCGTCCGCGATCGGCATCGACCGGCTCGCCGGATCGTGGCTGATCGCCGCGGGCGTGCTCTCGATGGGGTTCGCGGTGGCGGGATTCGTGGTCCTGCTGCGCGCGATCCGGCATGGGCTGGTGGGGCTTCGTGGGGTCGTCGTGCTGACCGTGCTCGCGAACGTGCTCGTGGTGACGATGTTGCCGCTGCTGTTCTCACGGGACGTCTACTCCTACGCCTTCTACGGGCGGATCGTCGCCGTGCACGACGGGAACCCGTACGTGCAGACGCCCGTGGAGTTCGGTGATGACGACCTGTGGCCACTGGTCGGCCCGAAGTGGGTCGACACTCCGGCCGTGTACGGCCCGGCGTTCACCACCGCCTCGAGCGTGGTCGCCCGGGTCTTCGAGACGCCTGCGGCCCAGGTCGATGCGTACCGGTGGCTGGCCGGCGCTCGCGGCCCTGGCGACCGTCGCCGCGATCGCGGCGATCACGCGCCGGCTCCGTCCCGGCCGCGAGGCCTTCGCGGTCGCGGCGTTCGGGCTGAACCCGGCGGTGTTGTTCCTCGGCGTGGCGAGCGGTCACAACGATCTGGTGGTTGCGTTCTCCGTCGCGGCCGGCGTGCTGCTGCTCGTGCGCGACCGCACGCTCGCATCGGTGGCGGTGCTCGCCGTGGGCGCGCTCGTCAAGGCGACCGTGGTCGTCCCACTCGTGCTCGTCATCGTGTGGGCCGTGGCTCGATCCGAGCGGGAGCGGCGTGCTCGCGACCTCCTGACCCACGCCGGCCTCGCGGTCGCGATCGGGCTGGTGTGCGCCGTCCCGTACCTGCAGGCGGAGGATCCGTCGCTCGGCATGGTGGAGCTCGCCGGGCACGAGGGGTGGCTCGCTCCCTCTGGGCTGGTGGCGAAGATCTTCGGGTGGCTCAGCTTCGGCACGCTCGGCTGGCTCGCCCGCATCGGGTTCGCCACGGTGCTCCGTGATCGTCTTCGTGCGGCTGGCGCGCGACGTCGGGCGGCGGGGGGCCGCCGGCGAGCCGGTGACGTCGGTCGCGGCGGCGATCGGCTGGTCGCTCCTGGTGCTCATGCTGCTGGGGCCGGTGCTGCTTCCGTGGTACGCGGCCTGGGCGCTCCCGCTCGTGTGGCTCATGCCGCGGCCGGCACGGGTGACGACGATCACGGCGGGTCTCGCCCTCGCCATGGTCCAGTGGACGACCGAGCCGCTCCGCTATCCCGACGCGTTCAACGTGAACCTAGCGATCGGGCACTGGATCGTGACGCCCACCCTGCTCGGGATGGCGATCTGGTGCGTCGTCGATCTCAGGCGGCGCGTGATCGAGCGGCTTCCGCTGCACGACACGCAGGACCTGACCACAGGTGAGGGCCAGCGCTGAAGCGAGCGCAGGGCCTCGCCAGCCGCCGAGGCCGGCACCGAGCCGCTCCAGCGTGAGCCCAGCGATCGTGATGGCGGCGACGCCGAACGCCGGAGCAGCAGCAGCAGCAGCCACGCGATCCTCGAACGTCCACCACGACCAGCCGGAGCCCACGAGCCAGAGCAACAGCAACACCGCCACGGCCGCGATCGCGATCGCGGCCGGGCTCGAGGGACCGAGCTCGTGCTCACCTACGGGGAGCGGCCTGGGGTTCGGCACCGACGAGAGCAGCGTCGTGCCTGCGGGCATCGTGTCGCCCGTCACGCTCCAGGTGTACAGCCGAGCGCCGTTCGATGCCGACGGGTTCTCGTGCCACGCGGTCGCGACGAAGATCGCCATCTCGCCCGGTGGCAGGTCGGCCAGCGTGATCCGTGAGAGCGTGTCGTACTCGACGGCGTCACGCACGGTGGGCCGCCGGGCCGCGAGATCATCGAGGGTGCCCACGAACACGAACACGTCGTCGATCCGCTCGGGCGGCACGGCAGCACGGGCGGCGTTCGCGATGTTGGTCGCGAGGAACGTGGCGGTGCCGTCCTCGTCGTCGACGGCGAACACGAGCGGTGTGTCCGCGGGCAGCGTTGCGGCGATGCGCCCCGCGAGGGTCACGGTCGAGAGATCCTCGGCGGAGATGAACGGCGACTGGTGACGCTGGGTGTTCACGGCCGGAACCGTGAGCAGGAGCAGGAGCAGCGCCGTGACGGTCACCGCTCGCAACCGGTGCGCGCCGGTCCGCTCCCAGATCCACGTGAGCGCCAGCGCGGCGAGGATCGGGAGCGCGAACCCGAACGCCAGCACGCGCTCGGGCGGGAACCAACCACTCACCGAGCCGGCCGTCACGCCGACCACGGTGAAAACAGCCCACGCGATGAGGAAGCGTCGGGTGAAGCTGTGCACCTGCAGCGTGCCGATCGCTGCGAGCGGCAAGCTCGCCCATGGAGCGAACCGCCTGAGGCCTTCGCGGAATCGCACCCGATAGTTCTCGACGAGCACGCCTTCGAGGCCCGCTCGCCGCAGGAACGCGTCCTTCGACGTGTCGACGGCGAGCGCCGGCGGGCCGGAGAGTGCGGCGAGCAGGCCGGTCGCGACCACGGCGCCCCCGCCGGTGAGCGCACCCAGCACGCGGCCGGCGTCGGAGCGCCACCCGTGCGCCGGCTCGAGCATCCATGAAACGGCCGCGGCCGTGACGAGGATCACGGCTCCGGCGAGGAAGAACTGTGGATGGGAGAGTCCTCCTCCTCCCAGCAGGAAGGCCGCCGCGATCGTGCCGCGCAGGGTTCGACGAGCGAGCGCCGCAGCCGCCGCGAGGAACGTCACCGCGAACACGATGTTCGAGACGTAGCCCGCGGCCAGGTGCACGGCGAAGATCCCTCCCATGAGCCCGGCGAGCATCCAGCCGAGCCGGTGTCCGTGCGTGCGGCGGTGCACGAGCGCGACCGCGGCGAGTCCCACCGAGACGCCGGCGGCCTGTTGCAGTCCCGCGATCGTCGAGATCGGCCCCGCTCGCAGGGTGCCGGCGACGACCGCGATCAGGGCAGGCGCGCCGGGACGGGCGCCGACGCGGGCGATGCCCTCGGCCACGCCGAGTCTCGTCCACCAGAGGTAGACGGTCGCGTCCGGGCCCGGGGGGAACGTCCATCCGTACAGCAGGCCGGGCCAGGCGAACACGAGGGCGAGGGCCGCGGCCAGCGAGCCGAGCAGGGCGAGATCGCGACCCGACGCGCTCGCAGGCCGCGGATCCTCGGGCGGGGGGCCGGTCGCGACGCCCGTAGCCTCACTCCGCCGTGAACGTGCCCTGCGCGGCCACCGTCACCGTGGTGCCGTCGGCGGCGGCGCCCGTCACGGCCGCGCAGAGGAAGGTGCCCCCCATGCGATCGGGCAGAGCAGGCGAGATCGTGACGAGACATTCACCGTTCTCGGATCGGAACGCGACCGGCCCGTCGGTGCCGGGGACCGAGAACGTGAGCACGCGCGCGGGCGACGTCGGCTGCTGGGCCGTGAACGATTCCCCACCGAGCGACATCGTGCGGTCGCCTGCGGCGATCCACGTCATCGCGAAGTCGGCGGGCGGGGGTACCCACAAGGCGGGCAGCCCGAGCGCCGGGTAGGTCTCCGACACGGTCAGCTCGCCGGTGAGCGTGACCGAGGCGCTGCCCGAGGCGAATCCGGTCTCGGCCTGTGGGTCGATGGTCGGTGTCGCGGACCCGTCGATCTCGACGGGCACGGCGGGAGCGACCGTCTCGGGCCCCGCGGGAGGTTCGTCGCGCCCGCACGCCGGCACGAGCGACACGACCGAAGCCGTGAGCAGCACCCCAGCCCATGCGCTCCTTCTCCGCGTGACGATCTCCTCCCCGGGCGCTGACTGTACCCCCTGCTAGCATCGCCGCCATGCTGGACCGCGCCCTCGTCGAGGAGGTCCTCGTCGCCGCGCGCACGCGCGGTGGCGCCTTCGCTGAGGTCTTCGTCGAAGAGGCGACCGGCACCTCGATCCGACTCGACGACGGCAAGGTCGAGGAGCTCACCACGGGTCTCGATCGCGGTGCGGGTGTGCGGGTCACGCACGGCACGAGCTACGGCTACGCCTTCTCCAACCGGCTCGACCGTGAGGCGCTGCTGCAGGCCGCGGACGCCGCGAGCGCCGCGCTGCGCGACGGCGAGGCCGGCTCGGTGGTCGACCTGCGCACCCTCGAAGGGCCGGTGACGAACGCAGTCGAGCGCGACGCCGCCGGGGTGCCGGCTTCCGACAAGGTGGCGTGGTTGCGCGAGCTCGACGACGCCGCTCGCGCCTACAGCCCCGAGGTCACCCAGGTCGTCGGCATGTACGGGGATTCACTGCAACGCAGGCTCATCGCCACGAGTGACGGACGGTGGGTCACCGAGGACCGTCCGCGGATCCGGCTCGTCGCCCAGGTCGTGGCCAAGCGGGGCGACGTCATCCAGACCGGCTTCCATGGACCGGCGGCGTGTGCAGGGGTCGAGTTCATCGATGCGCATCCGCCGCGGGCCACGGCCGAGGTCGCCGCGAAACGCGCGGTCACGATGCTCGACTCGGTGCCTGCGCCGGCGGGGGAGATGACGGTCGTGCTCGCTCCCGGCATGGGCGGCGTGCTCTTCCACGAAGCCGTCGGGCACCCGCTCGAAGCCGATGCCGTCGACAAGGAAGCGAGCGTCTACCGAGGTCTGGTCGGCACCGCATGTGCGAGCGAGCTGATCAACGGCGTCGACGACGCGACCATCGCCAACGGCTGGGGCTCGTTCGCGTTCGACGACGAGGCGAACGCCTGCTCAGCGAACGGTGCTGTTCACCGACGGCGTGCTGCAGTCCTTCCTGTACGACCGGTTGCGTGCCGACAAGGACGGCGTCGAGTCGACCGGCAACGGGCGCCGGCAGTCGTACGCGTCGCCCCCGGTGGTCCGCATGACGAACACCAACATCCTGAACGGTTCGAGCTCGCCGGGCGAGGTGCTCGCCGGCACGTCCAGCGGGGTCTACGTGACGTCGCTCGGCGGAGGCCAGGTGAATCCGGCGACGGGTGACTTCGTGTTCGGGGTGAGCGAGGGCTACCTGATCGAGCACGGCGAAGCGACGACGCCGGTGCGAGGCGCCAACCTGATCGGACGCGCCATCGAGGTGATGAGCGCGGTCGACGCCGTGGCAGACGACTTCGACACGTGGGAAGGGGTCTGCGGCAAGGACGGCCAGAGCGCGCCGGTCGGAAGCGGCTCGCCGACGTTGCGCATCTCGAGGATCACGGTGGGTGGCACCGGTGCCTGATCTCGGCGACCTGGTGCGTGCCGCGGTCGAGGCCGCCGGCAGCGGCGAGGCCGTCGAGGCCTACGCCGAAGAGTCCCGCCAGACCGAGGCGAGCGCCCTTCGCGGAGAGGTCGAGGGCCTGCAGTTCGCCGAATCGCGCGGTCTGGGCGTTCGCCTGATCCGTGACGGCCAGCTCGGGTACGCCTATGCCGCAGACCCGTCGCTCGACGAGGTACGGGCCGCGGTCGCCACGGCGAGGGAGAACGCATCGCTCACGCAGCCCGACGAGTTCAACGTGCTTCCCGACGCCGAGACCGCCGCGGCGATCCCCGAGCTGTTCCGCAAGGACTCGGCCGACGTGCCGACGGCCGACAAGGTGCAGATGGCGCTCGATCTCGAGCAGCGCCTCGTGAGCACCGACCCGCGGGTGGCGAAGGTCGATCTCGCCCAGGTGGGTGACGCGGTCTCCCGCGTCGCGATCGCGTCGACCTCGGGCGTCGACGCCGAGTACGCGAGGACCGACGCCTGGGTGGTGGCGGTGACGCTCGCCGTCGAGGGCGACGAGACGCAGACGGGCTTCTCCTACCGCATCGCGCGAGCCCTCGACGAGCTCGGCGTCGAAGCGGTGGCCGACGAGGCGATCGAGCGTGCGGTGCGCATGCTGGGCGCCTCGAAGCCGCAGACCGCCAAGGTGCCGATCGTGCTCGATCAGTTCGCGGCCGAGGAGTTCCTCGGTGTGCTCGCGAGCGCGCTGAACGCCGAGAACGTGCTCAAGGGACGGTCGCTGTTCGCGGAGATGGTCGGCCAGCAGGTCGGGTCCGAGCTGTTCACGCTCGTCGACGACGGCACCATCCTCGACGGGCCGGGAGCGGCGCCCTTCGACGGGGAAGGTGTGCCGAGCGGCCGGACCGAGCTGTTCACGGCCGGCACGCTGAACGGCTTCCTACACGACACGTACACGGCCGCACGCATGGGCAACGGGCAACGCTCGACCGGCAACGCCAAGCGCGGCTCGTACAAGGGATCGCCCGGCGTGGGCACGTCGAACTTCTTCCTCGACAACGGCTCGACGCCGTTCGACGCGCTGCTCCGACAGGCCGACGGCGGCGTCCTGATCGCCGAGGTCACGGGCGTGCACTCGGGCGCGAATCCGATCTCGGGCGAGTTCAGCGTCGGTGCGACCGGGCTGCGCATCGAGGGCGGCGCGCTCGGCGAGCCCCTGCGTGAGATGACGATCGCGTCGACCCTGCCCGAGATGCTCGCGGGCATCACCGGGCTCGGCGACGACCTGCGCTTCTTCTCGAGCGTCGGCACGCCGTCGGTGCTGATCGGCGAGATGACGCTCGCCGGCGTCTAACCGCCGCCGACCGGCCGAAGGGCGGGCTCGACGTGCACCGCACCGGCGCCGTACTCCTCGTCGAGCGCCGACTGCAGCGCCGGATCGAACACGACGACGCCGAGTTCCACGCGGTTGGCCATGACGTCGACGTCGGACCATGTCATCTCGAGACCCAGTTGCCTGGCCCCGCCCTCTCCCAGGTCGCGCTGGGCTCGTCGGAGCTCTGCGAACGTGTGTTGCATGGACGTCAGGCAGAGCGGGCCGCCCCAGACTTCTCTGATCGCCGCTTCGTGCGCCGAGGGGTCACCTGTGAAAGCGATCGTCACGATGTAGTCGTCCGGCGCTTCGTAGTCGATGGGCTGCTCCAGGTAGGAGATCCAGACGCCGGCGAAGGCGCTGATGTCCTCCGCGGCGCGCGCGGCGGCGATCCGGTCATTCTCGCCGGTCATCGACGGGTCGACATCCACCCACCCGCCTTGCGGCTCGGGGCACGGAGCCGCGAACCCATCTCCGTCCTCGACCGCAGCAGGCTTCGGAGGTCCTGCGCCGAGCAGCGTGAACCGCTGTGCCGTCGAACGTGCCCATGACGTGGAACTCGCCCCAGGTGACGCCTCGCACCGACTCCTCGCCGTCGACGTCTGCCCAGTTCCAGTCCTCGACGGGGATGCCGCCGCACTGCGGGGGGAGCGACTCCATGACTCCGCCGAGACAGAGCTGGGGGCCGTCGGCATCCTCCAGCACCATGGTGGTCGCCTCGTACCGAGGTTCATCGACGGTGGTGCCCGCGGTCTCGTTCCCCCCGTTCGAAGGGTCCGGCTGCTCCGCGCACGCGCCGAGCAGCACGACGAGCGGAAGGGCGACGGCGACGAGCCTCATGATGGCAGGGTATGCCGCGGAGCCCGGCACACGTGACACCCGGCCGATGTGGCGGTCCCGCCTCGCCCGGTGGATCAGGCGATCCGGGCGCGCCGGAACAGTACCGCGAGGCCGGTCAGCTCCGAGGTCAGCCCGACGACCGACGCGATGAGGAAGGCCAGCGGGGGCCCCTTCTCGGCGTAGTCCGCGCCGCCGGCCCGGGCCCTCACCGGTCGGGACGCTCGCGGAACCACTCGGTGAAGACCGAGCAGCGGTCGTCCTTGTCGAAGGACATCACGAAGACGTTGTCGAAGACGCGGTCGGGGGCGCCGTCGGCGTCGAAGTAGGTGCTCACGCCGGTGGCGACCCCGCGATCGCCATCGACGGCGAACGGCTCGTACCACGCGTCCCAGGTGCCGGGCTCATCGGGCTCGGCGAGCCACGAGGCCACGATGGCATCGCGGCCGAACACCGGGTCGTCGGCAGGGTGATAGCGGTACTCGGCGTCGGCGGTGAACAGTTCGCCGATGAGGGCGGCGTCGTTCGAGCGCCAGGCTTCCACGTAGCGATCGAGCCAGCGTTGCAACATCGGTCGGTCCACGATGCGGCCTCCTCTTCGTGCGGTGGATACGCTCCGAACCGCGATGACACGGCAGGGTATCCACATCAGCAAGGTCGGCGTCGAGCGCGTCGACGACCTCGAGCCGCTCGCCCGATCGCTGCACGCGCATCACCTCACGGTCGATCCGGCGATCCCAGGCATCCCGCCACGTGACGAGGACGGCTGGTGGACCATCCGCCGAGAGCGGTACGTGGGGTGGTTGGCCGAGCCCGATGCCTTCGCGCTGCTCGCGTCGGCCGGTGTCGTCGCGGCTCCGGTCGGATACGCGGTGGTGTCGATGCACGGCGCTGATGACTCCCACCGAACGGGACCTCGATTCGCCGAGTTGCAGTCGCTCGCGGTGCTCGACGGGCATCGCGGATCGGGCATCGGTTCCGCGTTGCTGCATCGGGTCTACGCGGAGCTCCGCGACGTCGGCGTCGGCGAGCTCGCGATCGGCGTGCTCGCCACCAATCACGAGGCGATGCGACTCTACGAGCGGGAAGGGTTCACGCCGTGGGTGGTGGTCACCCTGGGCACGGTGCCGCCCGCCGACCAGTCAGTAGTCTGACCTAGACTAGATGGTCGCCTCGCGCACGCCCGCGGCGATCAGGCCCAGCACCAGGGCGGCGGCTGCCACGCGGTAAAGCATGAACACCCTGAAGTCGTGTCGCTTCAGGTACTTCAGCAACCCCCAGATGACGAGGAAGCCACTCACCCCCGAGGACACGAACCCCCAGAAGAACTCCGCACCGTACCCTTGGAAACCGGTCTGCGCGAGGTCGGCGCCCTTGTAGAGCCCCGCCCCTGCGATGATCGGGAGCGATAACAGGAACGAGAACCGCGCCGCGGTCTCCCGGTCCAGACCGATCGCGCGGGCCGCGGTCATGGTGACGCCCGACCGGGAGACGCCCGGTTGCAGCGCGAGCGCCTGTGCGACGCCGAGGTACAGGCCCGTGCGCACACCGATCGATCCGAGACCGCGAGTGCTCGGCATGCGCCGGTCCACCACGTACAGCACGACGCCGAAGATCGCGAGCATCACCGCGATGAGCCACGGGGCCCCCAGGTTCTCCTGGATCACGCGCTCGAACACGACCCCCACCACGGCGCCGGGTGCCGTGCCGACGACGAGCGCCCAGGCGATGCGCTCGTCGGTCGTGGCGATGCGCCGCGTGGCGAGGGAATGCAGCCACGCCCGCAGGTATCGCCAGAGGTCGGTCCGGAAGTAGATCAGGGCCCCGAGCAGGGTTCCCATGTGCAGGGCGACGTCGAACGTCTTCGCGAAGTCGGCGTCGCCGCCGAGCTGCTGCCAGCCGAAGACCCACGGCACGAGGATGAGATGACCCGAGCTCGAGACCGGCGCGTATTCCGTCGCGCCCTGCACGAAGCCGAGCACGATGGCCTGCCAGATGCTCACGGCCGCACATGCTATCCGAGCGCGGACGGGGCCTCCCGTGCTGGAGGCGGCGAGGTCGCCGTCACCGACGATCGCGATCGAGAGCAGCGCCAGGCTGGACGCGCGCGCGAGCCGTTCGACGGTGAGCGGATCGGCGATGATCACCACTGGAGGGCCCGCCGGAGCGCCGCCGCCCGTCGTGACCGGTGCGTCGGTCTCGATCACGTCGAGCACCTCGACGGCCGACGCCACGGTCTCGGTGTAGGGCCGGCCCGCGTTGGCGCCGAAGGTCGCGAGCACGTCGATCTCGTCGCCGGGTCGCAGGGACCCAGCCGGCGGGCCCGTCGGCAACACGAACGCCCGCAGACCGGCGGGCACGACCGCTGCGACCGGGCCGGCGCCCGCGCGCGCGAGGCGTGTCTCGGTCAGCACCTCGCCTCGGGCGAGATCGGCGCCGAGCACCCGTCCGGTCGCTCGGTCGACGGAGGTGACGACGCCTGGTGGCACCAATGACGACGGCATGTCGATCACGCTGAGCGAGGTGGGTTGGAGCGTCGCACCCCGGACGAGGTCGCTCGCCGCGACGACGACGGGCGTCGGCGCTCCCACGTCGGGGCGGCTCGCTTCGACGGTCGCGATATGCGCCTGGGTGGCGAGTACCGCGCCGCCGGCCGCCAGGCCGGCGGCGGTGAACCACAGCAGGGACGATCGAGGGAGCTTGCGCCGGACGATGTCGAGCATGCACGCACCGTAGCGACGTCGGGCGCTGGCGGTTCCGTGACCGACGTCACATCGGACGGACGAAACGACTCAGTCGCTGCTCGAGCCGGTGGGCTTGCTGGTGAGCGGCAGGACCCGCATCCGGAACTCTTCCAGCGCCTCACGACCGACGATCTGGGCCGTCGCTTCCCGCACCCGGTCCGCGAGCGCCTGCGGATCCTCGTCGGTGCGGAACGTGAGCTCGACGCGGGCGAGCACGGGGTCGCCGGTCATGCGGCTCACACCTCGAGGCGCGCGCCGGAGAGGGCGGATGCACAGGCGCAGTCGCGCGCCGCCGGCAACGCCGGGATGACGGCGAACAGCAAGTCGCGGAGCTTCTCGTTGTTCTCGGCGAACACGCGCACGACCTCCTCGTGGGTGACGGGCGGGACCCCTTCGACGCCGACGTCGTAGTCGGTGATCAGCGAGATGTTGGCGTAGCAGAGCTCCAGCTCGCGGGCGAGCACGGCTTCCGGGTACTGGGTCATGTTGATGACCTCCCAGCCGGCGCTCGCGAACCACGCGGACTCCGAGCGCGTCGAGAAGCGTGGCCCTTCGATCACGACGACCGTGCCGCGATCGTGCATCGCGATCTCGAGCTCCCGCCCCTGCTCCACGATCGCAGCCCGCATCACGTCGCAGTAGGGATCGGCGAAGGAGATGTGCGTCGTCACCGGCCCGTCGTAGAAGGTGTTGGGCCGGTCGTGGGTGCGGTCGACGAGCTGGTCGCAGATCACGAACTCGCCGGGTTGCACACCGGCCTGCAGCGACCCGCACGCGTTGGGGCCGAGCACGCGCTCGACGCCGAGCTCCTTCATCGCCCAGAGGTTCGCCTTGTAGGGGATGCGGTGCGGCGGGTACTCGTGGCGCGACCCGTGCCGAGGCAGGAACGCCACCCGCACCCCGCCGATCTCACCGATCGTGACGGGCGCGCTCGGCGACCCGTGGGGGGTCTCGACCTCGACCGTCTCGGTGTCGTCGAGGAACGAGTAGAAGCCCGATCCGCCGAAGACGCCGATGTCGGCGGTCGTCACGAGCCGGCCCCATCCTTCGACGACGAGCTCGACGACGACCCGCCCGAGCTGGGGCCCGAGCCCGATGTCGTCGTCGTCGCGGCTTCCTTCTTCGTGGTGCCCGCCGCAGCCGCGTCGCGCTTCGAGTCCTGCTTGCCGTCGCCGGCGCCGGAGGCCGCGTCGGGCTTCGTGTCGCCCTTGTCGCCCTTGTCGCCCTTCTCGCCCTTGTCGCCCTTCTCGTCTCCCCTTGTCGCCCGATCCCGACATGGCCTTCTTCCGTTGATCGGTGGCGTAGAAACCCGACCCCTTGAACGAGATCGCGGGAGGGGCGAAGACCTTGCGGAGCTCGCCGCCGCACTCGGGACATTCGGTGAGGGCGTCGTCGCGCATCGACTGCACGATCTCGAAGAGGTGGCCGCAGCTACGGCAGACGTATTCGTAGGTGGGCATGGCTCGCCGAGTGTACCGGCGGCCGCCCGGCGTTTCGCGCCGTCGTGGGCCGGGAACCCGAGGGTCCGAACGGACTACCCGGAACGGACGACTTCCCTGCACGGTTGCATCGCGCATACACTTCGGCCCCCCGCACGAGGAGGCGCATCGTGAAGGTCAGGAAGGCGGTCATCCCCGCCGCAGGGCTCGGCACGAGGTTCCTGCCGGCGACGAAAGCCGTGCCCAAGGAGATGCTGCCGCTGATCGACACGCCCTCGATCCAGCTCGTCGTCGAGGAAGCCGTGCGCGCCGGCCTGACCGACATCCTGATCATCACCGCGCGCGACAAGGGCGCGATCGAGGATCACTTCGACCGCGCGCCGGAGCTCGAGGTCCTGCTCGAGGAACGCGGCAAGTTCGACGAGCTGAAACAGATCCGGGAACTGTCCGATCTCGCCCAGATCCACACGGTGCGCCAGCACGAGGCGCTCGGTCTCGGACACGCGGTCGGCGTCGCCGAGGCCCATGTGAGCGGCGAGCCGTTCGCGGTGCTGCTCGGCGACGACCTGATCCATCCGTCGGTGCCGTTGCTGCGCGAGATGCTCGCCGTGCACGAGCGGTACGGGCGTTCGGTGCTCGCGGCGCAAGAGGTCTCGCGCAGCGAGATCTCCGCGTACGGCGCCATCACCCCCGAGATGATCGAGGAGAACCTGGCCAAGGTGCGCTCGGTGGTCGAGAAGCCGCCGGCCGACGAGGCGCCCTCGAACCTGGCCGCGATCGGCCGGTACGTGTTCACCCCCGAGATCTTCGACGCGCTCCGCGGCACGAAGCCCGGGCACGGCGGGGAGATCCAGCTCACCGACGCGATCAACAGCCTCGCACAGGAGCAGGCGGTCTACGCGTTCACGTTCGAGCACGGGCGGTACGACGCCGGCAACAAGCTCGACTACCTCAAGGCCACGGTCGAGCTCGCGATCGAGCGCGACGACCTGGGTCCGGCCTTCAGCACCTGGCTCGTCGATTTCGTGCAGCGCAAGAAGCTGCTCTAGCTCGAACGTTCCGGGGTGGTCGATGGTCCGGCGCCGATAGACTGCCGGCATGGTGGATCGTCCCTCCACGGTGCACGACCACGATTCCCCCGAAGGCTTGATCTCGGTCGACGAGGCTCGTGCACGGGTGCTCGACGCAGTCGCGCCGCTCGCCCCGCTGCATCTGGCGCTCACTGAGGCGCACGGATGCGTCTCAGCCGAGGCCGTGGTGGCGACGGAGAGCCTTCCTGCGTTCGCGTCGTCGGCCATGGACGGGTTCGCCGTTCGTGCCGTCGATGTCGCCGAAGCGACGCCGGATCGGCCGGCCGAGTTGAAGATCGTCGGTCGTGCGCTGATCGGGCACCGGCCCGACGCGACGGTCGGGGGCGGCGAGGCGGTGGCGATCGCCACCGGCGCGCCGATCCCGCCGGGAGCCGACGCCGTCGTGCCGATCGAGAACGCCGACGTGCAGGGCGAGATCGTGCGCCTGGTGGAAGCAGCGACGCCCGGCCGGCACGTGCGCCCGGTGGGCGAGGACGTCACCGAGGGCACGGTGCTCGTCGAGCGAGGCAAGCGACTCGGGGGACCCGAGCTCGGATTGCTGGCCAACGCCGGGCATGCCACGCCCCTCGTGCATCCGCGTCCGCGGGTGATCGTGCTCTCCACGGGCGATGAGTTGATCGCGCCGACGGAGACGCCTGACTTCGGACGGGTGCGCGATTCCAACGCGTACACGTTGTTCGGTGCGCTCCGCGAATCGGGCGCGATCCCGGTGCTCGCCGGCATCGTGCCCGACGACCCGGAGTCGCTGAAGCAGACCGTGCTCGACTTCCTCATCCAGGCCGACGCGTTCATCAGCTCGGGAGGTGTCTCGGTGGGCGAGCGCGACGTGGTGAAGGGGGCGTTCTTCCGACGAGGCGACATCGACTTCTACAGGGTGGCGATGCAGCCGGGCATGCCGCAGGGCTTCGGTCACATCGAGGGCAAGCCCTACTTCGGCCTTCCGGGCAACCCGGTGAGCGTGTTCGTGAGCTTCGAGCTGTTCGTGCGACCGGCGATGCTGAAGATGATGGGGCGCACCCAGCTGCATCGGCCCGAAGTGACGGCTCGGCTCGCGACCGACGTCAGCGGGCCGGCGGGGAAGATGCAGTACGCGCGGGTCGTGATCGAGCGAGGAGGCGACGGCTGGGTCGCGACGCCGACCGGTGGGCGCGGCTCGAACCTGATCTCGACGGTCGCCCGCGCGAACGGTCTCGCGATGATCCCCCCGGGGACCGCCACCGCGCCGGCGGGATCGCAGGTTCGGGTGATGGTGTTCCGTCCGGGCGAAGATTGATGACGACCGACGCGGGCGGCGGTCAGGCCGGAGCCGACGGCGTCACGCGCATCGTGCATGTCGGCGACAAGCCCGAGACCGCTCGGGTTGCGACCGCGGAGTGCTGGGTCACGACGACTCCCGAAGCGGTCGGCCATCTCGTGGCGGGCACGAAGAAGGGCGACCCCATCCAGACCGCCAAGATCGCGGGGATCATCGGCGTGAAGCAGACCCCGGCCCTGCTCCCGCACTGCCACCCCATCCGCGTGACGGGCGCTGAGGTCGTCATCGAGCCCGCCCGGGCCGAGGGTCGGCTCCGGGTCGAGACGACCGTGCGAGCCTCCGATCGCACCGGCGTCGAGATGGAGGCCCTCACGGCCGCCGCGGTGGCCGCACTGTCGCTCTACGACACCGCCAAGGCGTTCGACCGCTCCGCTCGCATCGACGGCTTGCGTCTGCTCGCGAAGTCCGGTGGTGAGAGCGGCGACTTCGTCGCGGGGGCATGAGCGGACCGGCGCTGTAGCCCGGGTGGGGCGTTCGGCTCGGTCGATCGCCATACGGCACGACGGTGGATAACCGGCTCGGCGCGCCCCCCAGCCGGACCGCTTGTGCGAAAGTGAAGCGAATCACATCGATGTGATCGCTTCCCCCTAGATGTGGTGGTAGCGTCACGGACCAGCCTAGATGTGGTGGCAGCGCCGGTCAGAACCCCGTTCGGAGGCTGGGTGTGGAGTGGTTGCCCGTGGCGGTCTTGGGCATC
The DNA here is from genome assembly GCA_963790335.1 of uncultured Actinomycetes bacterium. GTDB lineage: Bacteria > Actinomycetota > UBA4738 > UBA4738 > HRBIN12 > JAOUEA01. The sequence goes on from CAWBOB010000006.1 coordinate 108,023, forward strand.
ATATGGGCGGGCCTCCTGCTCCCGACCCGGGGCAGGGCGCGGACCACCCCACAGGGGTCGGTCGGAGAGTTCGAGCGCAGGATGGAACTGTTGGCGCACGCTGAGATCGCACGGCACCCAGGGCCGCTGGATCGTCACCCCACGCAAGGGGGTGCGGTTCATGGGCCCGGCCGAACGTACCCGAGCGCGAGCCCGGGAGCGTCGCCGACAGGTCTTCACGTTCATGCTCGAGGCGATCGCCATCACCTTCCTCATCGGGCTCGTGCCCCCACTCCGTGTGGCCTGGGGGCTCAGCGGCGGATTGGTTGCCCTGCTCGCCGTGTACATCTGGCTGCTGCTGACCATGAAGCACCGCGAGTCCGCATATCGGACCGCCCCGCACGCCCATGCTCGCTCGCACGCCGCGCCGTCACGCCCAGCTCCCTCGCCTCGCTACGTGGCCGAGGGCCGCAGCACGTGGGCGCGGCCGAGCTTCAACGGGCTCGGTTCGCTCGGCGAAGGCGACCGGGTCCACGTCGTCGTGCGCGCCGGCGAAGCAGCTCGCGCCTGACCCGTCGGCGTGGATCTCGAAGGCCTCGTCGGTGAGCTGCACGGTCGTTTCGACGCGCTCGTCGCCGCGCGGGAGCAGGCGATCCCGGCGGCCCGGTCATCGATCCGCTCCAGCGCGAACGCGATCCGCGCCGTGCATCGGGAGGAGATGGACGCGGCCGACTCGCTGATCGCCGAGTCCGGGCGGACGCTCGCCGCGGCACTGCAGGCCGTGACCGCCCATCCCGATCTTCGTGCTGCCGGCTACGTGCAGGACGCTCAGAAGGAATACGCCGAGGCGCACATCACGCGAGCGCTCGTCGCGGGGGCGCCGCTTCCCGGACCGCGAGCAGCTCGGCGTCGACGATGCGCCCTACCTGAACGGCGTCGCCGAGGCCATCGGCGAAGGCCGGCGCCGCATCCTCGACCTGCTCCGCGGGGGCGATGTCGATCGCGGGAACGCGATGCTGGACACGCTGGAGGAGCTGTACGGAGTGCTCGTGACGATGGACTATCCCGACGCGATCACGATGAACCTGCGCCGCGCGACCGACGTGGCTCGGTCGCTGATCGAGAAGACCCGCGGCGACCTCGCGATCGCCGCCATGCGCCAGGGGATCGAGCGGGCGCTCGACGAACACGCGCGGCGGCTGTTGCTAGGCTGACGGCCCTGGGGGTGTAGCTCAGCCCGGTAGAGCGCTGCCTTCGCACGGCAGAGGTCGACGGTTCGAATCCGTTCACCTCCACCCAGTCTCCCGCCGTTCCTCCACTCCGCGGGCCCGCCCGTCGAACATGCCGGTTGGTCGTTCAAGGAACCCTTCCGGGGTGCCGACACTTCTCCGGGACGCACGACGTCCGGTTCACGGGTCGTGCGCGTGCACCGAACCCGAGAAGGGGGTCACACATGCAGTCGGAGAAGCTGTCGTACCCGGGCATCGGGGGCGCCGTGGCCGGCGTCGTCGGGCTGCTCGGCGTGTTCATGTCGTGGTTCGAGATCTCCGGCCCGAACGGGTCGATCAGGATCGACGGAACCGCCGACTCCAGCGGCCAGCTCGCGTTCGCGATGTCGATCGCCCTGTTCGCGTTCTCGGTCGGCTACGTGCTGCTCGACGACCGCCGCATCCGCCGTTCGATGGCTGCGCTGATCATCGCGAGCGCGGTCATCCTCGTGCTCGCATGCCTGCTGGGTCTGAACACGCGCCGGCGACGGCACCGACCTGGCACCTGGATTCTCGCTGTCGGTGCTCGCGGGCCTGCTCGGCGTCGGCGCCGGCATCCTGACCCTGAGGGACGCGCCGGTGGGCGAGGTCATCCCCGACGACGCGGAGACGTCGGCCGACGTGTCGACCGACACCGAGGCTTCCGCCACCGCCTCCTGACGCGAAGCTTTCCCGCTCCGGCGTGGAGGACGCCGCGGGTCGCTAGCCTGTGGTCGTCATGTCGACGACCACGACCCGAGGTGCCTGGTGGGTGCGACCCGGCTTGGGCGTCGACGACGGGCGGTTGACGATCGCGGGGCGCGACGCCGAGCAGCTCGCGCGTGAGCACGGGACGCCGACGTTCGCCTACGACCTCCAGCGTGCCCTCGAGCAAGCCGAGGCGCTGCGCGAGGCCTTCGAGGTCGCCGGCGTCAGGGGGTCGGTTCGCTACGCGCTGAAGGCGCAGCGGGAACCCGGCTTCCTGCGGTTCCTGCGCACGCACGCTCCGTTCGTCGGCATCGACGTCTGTTCACCGGGCGAGCTGGAGTGGGCGCTCGAGCACGGATGGACGGGCGACGAGATCAGCTACACCGGCACGAACCTCTCCGACCGCGATCTCGCGCGCATCGTGCCGACCGGGTGCCACGTCAACGTGGATCTGCTGTCGCAGCTCGAGCGGCTCGGCCGCGCGGCACCCTCGCGCGCGGTCGGCATCAGGGTCAATCCGCGGGCGGGTGCGACACACGCAGGCGGCACCGAGAGCGCCTACGCCGGCGCGAAGCCCACGAAGTTCGGGGTCTACCCCGAGCGTCTGACGGAGGCGGTCGAGATCGCCCGCCGTCACGACCTCACCATCGACACGGTGCACGTGCACTCTGGGTACCTGTACTTCAACGAGTCGCTCGATGTCGTCGACGAGGTCATGGCCCGGGTGGCCGCCGCCGCCGCCACCTTCATCGAGGCGGGGTGCCCGATCGCCGAGGTGAACACCGGCGGCGGGCTCGGCGTGCCGTTCCGCCCCTCCGACGAGCCGCTCGACCTCGCGCGGTGGGCCGGGATCATGGCGCGTCATCTCGGCCCGCTCGGGGTGACCGTGGCGACCGAGCCGGGGGAGTTCATCGCGAAGCAGACGGGGGTGCTCTTGGCCGAGGTCGTCACCGTCGAAGACCGTGACGGCACCACGTTCGTCGGTCTCGACACCGGTTGGAACGCGCTCTGCGAGCACTTCGTCTACGGCATCCCGTTCTTCCCGATCCTGTGTCGCGCGGTCGACGAGCCGCCCGCACACGAGGTGACCTTCGCCGGGCACATCAACGAGGGCCCTGATCTGTTCGCGGAACGCTACCCGTTCCCCGACGTTCGGGAAGGTGACATCGTCGCCATGCCCAACGTGGGTTCCTACAACGCATCGATGGCCTCGTTCCACTGCATGCGTGAGCCGCCGGCCACGGTGGTGTTCGAGGACCGATCCGAGAGCGTTACCTGAACGACACCACGAACGTGGCGTCCGAGCCGCGCCACCCCGCCGCCGAGAACCGGAACGTGATCGCTCGGCACGTGCCGGCCCAGGATCGCTCCGTGCGCCAGCGTGTCACCAGCCGATCGTTCCGTGTGGACAGACGGACGTCGGCCGGCGTCGCCGGCCCCAGGGTCACCGAGCGATCGGCACAGGCGACAGGCCTGGTGACCGGGAACCCGCTCGCCACGAGCGTGGCGCCGTCGCGCGGCAGCGGTCCACCGAGCCCCAGCTCGAGCGTCGCCCACAGGCCGGCGCGCTGCGTCCCCGTCGGGACCGAACCGCCGATGCTCGAGAACGCCAGATAGGTACTCGATGCCGACGCCGTGTTGCCCGCGGTGTCGGACGCCGTCACCTCGAAACGGTGCGCGCCCGGCGAGGCGTCGACCCGTGCCCCGTCGGCGACGCTTCCGATGCAGGTGGCGACGCCCCACCCGCCCTCGTCGAGGCATGTGAAGTCGGCGATCGCCGCAGCCGTGGAGGTGAGGACCGAGCCATCGGCGGGTGCGTCGATGCGGATCTCCGGCGGGGTCAGATCAGGGGGCGTGGGCGGCACGCCGAGCCTGCCGATCGCGCTCGCGTTGCCCTGGGTGAACCACACGGCATCGTCCGGGCCGGGGGCGAGCGAGGATGGCGAGGACCCCACGGCCGGCAGCGGGTGCTCGGTGATGGTGCCGTCGAGCGCGACCCGACCGATCAGATCGGTGCCGGCGCCGGTGAACCACATCGCGCCGTCCCACCCTGCTGCGATCGACGCAGGGTCCGACGCGGCCGTCGGTACCGCGTAGGTCGTGATGTCGCCTGTGAGCGTGATGCGGCCGATGCGGTTGGCCGAGCGCATCGTGAACCACATGGCGCCGTCCGGTCCGGCCGCGATGCCCGCGGGGAGGCTGGCCGCGACCGGCAGCGGGTATTCGGTGACCTCCCCATCGGTCGTGATGCGTCCGATGCGGTTGCCCCGCTGCTCGGTGAACCACAGGGCGCCGTCGCCGCCGGCTGCGATGCCGAGCGGACCCGGCACCGACGACGGGAGCGGGAACTCGCTGATGGTGCCGTCGAGACCGATCCTGCCGATCATGTGGGCTCCACGCTCGGTGAACCACATCGCCTCGTCGGGCCCGGCGGTGATGCCGGCGAGCACCGCGTTGCCCGTCGGCACGTCGAACTCGGTGAGCGTGCCGTCGACGGCCAGGCGCCCGATGCGGTTGAGTCCCTGCTCGGTGAACCACACCGCTCCGTCGACCCCCGCCGCGATCGAGGTCGGGTCGGCGTTGGACTCCAGCGCCGTCCATGGCCCGATCGTCCCGTCGGTCTCGATGCGTCCGATCGAGTCGGTGCTGCGTTGCGTGAACCACATCGCCCCGTCGGATCCGAGGGCGATGCCGTACGGAGAGGCCGCCGGGGCCAGAGGGAATTCGGTGAGCTCCAGGGGCGAGGCGGCATTCGCCGCAGGCACGAGCAGCCCCACCGAGAGCAGGGTCGCGAGCAGGGCGCCGACGCGGACGCCGGCCATGTGAGGACGCCGATCTACCATGTTCGGGGTATCGGCAGGAGTGCGCCGGTGCGCCCACGGTCCAAGGTCGGCGGCGCATCGGTCCTTCGGCCCCCTCGAGGCGCTCCGCACGGCGGCTCCCTGGGGTCCGAACGGTATCCTCCGCGCCATGAGCGAGCGACTGGTTCTCACGTCCGATCGGCTGATCGACACCGAGCGGGGGGAGGGGGTGACCGGCCGAGCGGTCATCGTCGAGGACGATCGCATCGCCGCCGTCGTTGCAGCGGCCGATGCCCCCGATGGACCCCGCCGCATCGATCTCGCCGGGCACACGCTCCTTCCCGGGCTGATGGACATGCATTCGCACCTCATCGGCCCCGACGACACCGGTCAGGGGTATGCGGCGCTCGTCATGCGGAGTCCCGCACAGGAAGCCGTCATCGGCGTGCGCAACGCGCGGGCCACCCTCGAAGCCGGCTTCACGACGGTCCGTGACATCGGCACCTTCCGCGCCTTCGTCGACGTCGCCCTCAAGGAAGGGATCGACAACGGATGGTTCCCCGGACCGCGCATGATGTGCGCCGGCGCGTACGTGACCACGCCCGGCGGCGCCGGCGACCTCACCGGCCTCGCGGTCGATGTCGACGAGGTCGTGCCGCGCGACCTGCGGTTCGGGGTGACGAGCGGCGTCGATCAGATGCGCACGACGGTGCGCCAGGTGCTCCGCTACGGGGCCGACTTCATCAAGGTCCTCGCGACCGGCGCCGTGCTCACGAGCGGCACGCGACCGGGGATGCCGGAGTTCACGGAGGACGAGCTGCGCGCTGCGGTCGAGGAGGCCGAGGGGGCGGGCGCGCATGTCGCCGCCCACGCGCACGGCGCCGAGGGCATCAAGCGGGCCGTGCGCGCCGGCGTCCGCTCGATCGAGCACGGTTCGCTCATGGACGACGAGGCGATCGAGATGATGGCGGAGCGAGGCACGTACCTCGTGGCGGACATGTACGACGGCGACTACATGCTCGAGGTGGGACCGTCGCTCGGGTACACCGACGAGGTCATCGAGAAGGTGCACCTCACGAACGACGCGCAGCGTGAAGGGTTCACCAAGTGCGTGAAGGCGGGGGTGCCTCTGGCGTTCGGCACGGACTCGGGCATCGCGCCCCACGGGCTCAACGCGCGGCAGTTCGCGTACTACGTGCGGTTCGGCCTCACGCCGGTCCAGGCGATCCAGAGCGCGACACGATGGTCGTCCGAGCTCATGCGCTGGGAAGACCGGGTGGGCACGGTCGCCCCGGGCCTGTTCGCGGACCTCGTCGCCGTGCCGGGCGATCCCACCGACGACGTGACCCTGCTCGAGGACGTGCCGTTCGTCATGAAGGGCGGCGAGATCGTCAAGGGGGGCTCTCCGCAGACGACCACCCCTTGAGGGCTCGGTTGACAGTCAACAATCTCCCGGGATAGCGTCCGGCGCGTGAGCCGGGACGCGTACGACGCCGTCGTCGTCGGCGGGGGGCACAACGGCCTGGTGGCCGGGTTCTACCTCTCACGTGCAGGCATGCGGGTGCTCGTGCTGGAGCGGCGACCCTTCGTCGGTGGTGCGTGCAACACGGAAGAGTTCGCGCCAGGGTTCCATGCCTCGACCGGGGCGTACGTGCTCTCGATGCTTCGGGAGTCGATCTGGCGGGATATGCGGTTGGTGGAGCGCGGCATCGTCGTCGACCCCGCCGGGCCGACCCTGAACCTCTATCCGGACGGCGCCCGCTACACCCTCGGTGATGACATGGCCTCGGACGTCGAGGAGACGCGCCGATTCTCACCGGCCGATGCGAGAGCACTTCCCGGGTTCGAGCGGGAACTCGGTGAGCTGGTGCACGGCGTGCTTCCCTCGTTCGACTGGACGGCACCCGACCCACGCATGCGGTCGCTGCGCGACGTGGTCGAGCTCGCCAGGTGGGGTCGCGTCGGACTGCGGCATCGCTCGCGCATCGCGGACCTCGCCTATCTGTTCTCGACGAGCGCGACGCAGTTCCTCTCGGAGTGGTTCGAGAGCGAGCACGTGAAGGCCGCGCTCGGCTGGCATGCGATCAACGACAGCGTGGCCGGTCCGTCGACCCCCGGCACCGCGTACGTGCTGCTGCACGATCATGCAGGCGAGCAGCCCGACGGCGGTGTGCGGCAGTGGGGGTTCGTGCGGGGAGGCATGGGAAGGCTGACGGCGACCATGGCCGATGCGGCCCGTGAGGCAGGGTGCGAGATCCGCTGTGATGCGAGGTGAGCGAGGTGCTGACCCGAGGCGGGCAGGGCCGTGGGCGTGCGCATGGCCGACGGCGAGGAGATCCGATCGCACCGGGTGCTCTCGAACGCCGACCCGAAGCGCACGTTCCTGACGTTGTGCGACCGGCGTGACCTTCCAGACGGATTCGTGGCTCGCATCGAGGCGTATCGGTGCATGGGCACGAGCATCAAGATCAACCTCGGGCTGAGCGGGCTTCCGTACGTGCGCGGCTTGCCCGAGAACGGCGTGCAGCGCTACCACACCGGCATCCTGGAGCTGAACCCGTTCATCCCCGACATGGACTTCCAGCAGGCTCAGGCGGTACAAGGCGTCGCTGCCGACCCGGCTCACATCGAGCTGTGCTTCCCGACGGTGCATGACCCCTCGCTCGCACCCCCAGGCAAGCACATCGTCACGATCGACGTGAACTCGCAGCCGTACACCCTGCGTGACGGATCGTGGGACGGGATCAAGGACGACCGCGCCGATCGTGCGATCGCGACCATCGCGGAGCACTTCCCGAAGCTTCCCGACCTCATCGAGCACCGGCAGGTCGTGACGCCACTCGACATGGAGCGACTGATGGGTCTCACCGGAGGCCACGCGCTGCACGGCGACATGGCCCCCGACCAGCTGCTCTTCCTTCGGCCCGCGCGAGGGTGGGCCGATCACCGCACGCCCATCAGGGGGATGTATCTGTGCGGCGCGGGCACGCACCCCGGTGGCGGCGTCACCGGAGCGAACGGACGGAACGCGGCGCGGGAGGTCCTTCGGGACGCGCGCGCCGCTCGACGCCCGTAGGCCAGTTCAGCCGGGACGAGAGATCAGCGTCGGTGTTCGGGGCAGGAAGCTGCGACCCCTTCGTTGCTGCTTGGGCACGAGCTCGTTGGTGAAGACCCACTTCGACCGAGGCAGGGGTGCGAGGGCGCTGACCCTGAAGAACGATTGTGGACCCATGACGTCGTCGTCTTCGTCGTCGTCGTCGTCGTTATCCTCCTCTGAGTCGGACCCGTCGCCTCGATCCCCGGATCCTGTCGTCGCAGTCGGTTCTTCCGAACGCAGGTGTTCGTCGAGCCACGACGGAGGAAGGGCGTCGGGCCAGGCATCCTGCGGCTCGTGTGGTACACGCCCCGCGAAGACTGCTCCCCAAGTCGCCGCTGGAACCTGAGCCTCTTCGGTATCGAGGGCGATGAACAGCACGGCCGTGTGCATGGGCGTCTCGTCGAGCGCCCCAGGTCCACCCGCAGGCATCACAGCGAATCCTTGCACTTCCTGAACGGCACGCGCCCCTGCCAGGTGGCGCGGGGCATCGCCACAAGCAGCGCTCGGTCCGGTTCGGCATCCGTGCTCAGCATCTCACTCCCCTGAGAACATCGAGACTCATCGTACGCACGACTTGACCGAATCACCCTCAATTCGTAGATTGTCGACAGTCCACAGACCCACGAAAGGCCGACCGACTCATGCGCGGTCGAGCTGGGGAAAGGGGGAGACCGATGCGGAGCAGCGACGCGGATCTGGCGGTCCGTGACGACGGGATCGGGCGGCGAGGAGAAGTGGACCGCCGCAGCTTCATACGGATGGGCGTGATCGGGACCGCCATGGGGAGCGCCGTCTTGATGGGGCGCGATCGCGAGGCCGGCGCTGCCGCTCTCGCCCGGAGCGTCTCGACGGTGAGACCGCGAGGAGCTGGACTGGTCGCGGCAGGGGCGGAGCTCGGTCTCCCGGCGGGGTTCAGCTATCACACGTTCGGTGGTTCGGATCGGCGATGACCGACGGATACATCACGCCGCCGATCCATGACGGAATGGCTGTGTTCGACATGGGGGGCGGGAAGTTGCGTCTCGTCCGCAACCACGAGCTCGGTGAAGGGAACGACATTTCCGCAGGTACCTGTCATCGGCGATCCCGCGACCGCGTGGGATCGCAGGGCGCCGGGGTGCACGATCACGCTCGTGCTCGACGCGGGCACCGCCGAGCTCCTGTCCGACTGGATGAGCGTGAACGGCATGGATCGAACTGCGCCGGCGCGCCAACACCGTGGGGAACTTGGCTCACGTGCGAGGAGACGGTCGCGGGACGGGGTAGCGACGGAGCGAGGCGCACGGATACGTGTTCGAGATCGATCCGATGCGCGACGGGTCGCGGCCGACGTCAGCCGCTGCGAGCGATGGGCAGGTTCCTCCACGAGGCGGCAGCGATCGATCCTGCAACGGCGTCGTGTACCTGACAGAGGACAAAAACCCCGATGGCTTCTACCGGTTCGTCCCCGACATGCTCGGGCGACCTGCGGTCGGGCACCCTGCAGATGCTGAAGGTGAAGGGGACGACCCGGGTACAACACGACGTCGGTCAGACGGTGGGCCAGGTGCTCGATGCGAGTGGGTGAAGATCGACAACCCCGACCCCGCGGAAGCCGAAGAGCACCCCGCGGCCGTGTTCAAGCAAGGCCGCGCCAAGGGCGGCGCCCGGTTCATGGGTGGCGAAGGATGCACCTACCGCGACGGCTCGATCGTGTTCGGGTCGTCCGACGGCGGCGACGCCGGGCTTGGCCAGATCTGGCGTACACGCCGACCGGAAGCGGGCAAGCTCGATGAGGAGTGGAGAACTGGAGCTGCTCTTCGAGTCGCAGACCGGACCCAGCTCGACGGTCCCGACAACATCCACGAGCCCCGGCGGCGGATCGTGATCGCCGAGGACGGCAAGCTGAACAGCAACTTCGTCGTGGCTCTGCTGCCCAACGGCACGATCGTGAACGTGGCGCAGAACCTAGTCCCGCTGCAGGGCACTATCATCGATGCGTCGGGCAAGCTCTATGACCCGTACGTGCCCGACGACGGCGCCGCGGCTCCGACGGCCTGGGGTACGCCGAGTTCGCCGGGCCGAGGTTCAGTCCCGACGGCACGTGGCTCTTCGTGAACATCCAGGTGCCCGGCATCACGTGCGCCATCACGGGTGACTGGGCGAGCCTCGGTCTGTGACCAGCGAGGATACGAACCGCACATCGCGACGGACCTGCCGCGGGCCGAAGGCCCGCGACGTCCTCGAGCGCCAGTCCGCGGTCTTGTACCGCGGGCTGGCCAAGGAGGTCGGGCCGTTCGTCATCCGCCGCAAGAGCGGGTACGAGGTCGAGGACATCGACGGCAACGTGTTCCTCGATTGCATCAGCGCGATGGCATCGGTTCCCGCAGGAGCGGCCCGCCCCGATATCACCGAGGCGGCCGTCGAGGCGCTCCGTCGATACGGGAACGAGGACACCCATTTCTATCCGCACGAGTTCGTGCTGCCCCTCGCCGAGCGGTTGCTGGCGATCGCTCCCGGCTCGCTCGCCCGGGTCGATATCGCCCTCAACGGCACCGAGGCCATCGAGACATCGGTGCGGTTCATGCGCCGCGCGACGGGACGTCCGATCGTGATCGGCTTCATGGGGGGCTATCACGGGGAAGCCGGCACCGCAGGTGCCATCGGCGCCGAGACGAGCGATCTCTCGTTCGGCTATCGAGCCCTGATGCCGGGCTTCGTGCACGTGCCGTACCCGAACGCCTACCGCACGCCCTTCACCGCTCGCCCCGGCGGCACGGGCGACGGCACCGTGGACTTCATCCGTGATCACCTGCTGCATCACTCCGTGGACCCGCGCGAGGTGGCGGGGTTGGTGATCGAGCCGGTCATGGGATCTGGCGGCTGTGTCGCCCCTCCCGAGTCGTTCTGGCCGGCCCTCGCCGACCTCTGCCGTGAGTTCGACTTCCTGCTCTGCGCCGACGAGGTGAAGACCGGGTTCGGTCGTGCGGGCACGATGTTCGCGGTCGAACGGTTCGGGGTCGAGCCGGACCTGATGGCGCTCGGCAAGTCGATGGGTGGCGGGGTCATGCCGATCGGGGCGGTGCTCGGCACCGAGGCGTCGATGGATTTCGACGATGTCTCGACCGGCTCGACCTGGTCGTGGCTCCCCGCGGCGTGTGCGGCGGCGCTCGCGACGCTCGACGTGTTCGAGCGAGAACCGGTACTCGAGAACGTCATGGCCCTGGAGGCCGCCGGCATCGACGGGCTGCGTGCCCTGATGGATCGTCACGACGGGATCGGCGACGTTCGAGCCGTGGGCTGCTTCATGGCCATCGAGTTCGTGCGCGACCGGACGACGAAGGCGCGTGATCCCGAGTTGCAGGATCGGGTGGCATGGGCCTGCTTGCGTCGCGGACTGCTGATCGACGCGTCGACGACCTCGCTCAACATCCAGCCGTCGCTCACGATGCCCGTCGGCGTCATGCGCGATGTGCTCAGCATCATCGAGGACGCGATCACCGAGGCCACCTCGGCCTCGTGAACGACGCCGACGCTCGAGCCTGGGCCGGTCGCGAGCTGCTCGACCTGGTGGGGATCCCATCACCGTCAGCCTCGGAGCACGACGCCGTCGGCCACCTCGAGCGACGCTGCTCGTCGTGGGGCCTGCCGGTCCGGCGCATGCCCGTCGAGGGTGCCGCGGATGATCTCGTGATCGGCTGGTCAGAGCACCCGACGCTGATGCTCACGGCACACATCGATACCGTCACCCCCACCTGGGATTGGGAAGCCGCTCTCGAGGGCGGTGTCGTGCGCGGTCTCGGGGCCTGCGACTGCAAGGGGTCGCTGGTCGCCTTCGCGTTGGGGCTCCTGCTGGCGTGTGAGCGCGGTGTCGATCTCGAGACGGCGCCTGTCGCGTCTAGGTGTGTGCGTCGACGAGGAGCTGTTCGGACGCGGTTCGATCGTCATGGCGAACGCGCTGCGCCCCCGCTTCGTGATCGCGGGCGAACCCAGCGGGCTCGAGATCGGCGTGGCCGAGGCAGGGTTCGTCGACGCGATCTGTGCGGTCCGCGGCGTATCCGCGCACGGCTCGTTCCCCGAGCGTGGAGACAACGCCATCGAGAAGGCCGCCCGTCTGCTGCTGGCGGTGCACGACGAAGCGTTCACGCGCCTCGAACACCACCTGCTCGGTCGCAACCACCCCGGCACGCTGTGGATCGAAGGCGGGGGCGAGCTGCACGTCGTCCCGGATCGAGCGCGGGTGAGGATCGAGATCCGGGTGGTGCCCGGTGGGCCGTCCGCCCTCGAGATCGAGTCTCGGCTCCGAGCGCTCGCAGCGGAACACGACGCCGACGTCGAGCTGGTCGAGGAGAGCGTCGAGCCGTTCGAGACCGATCGAGAGGGTCCGCTGGTTGCGGCGCTGCTCGCCGCCGGCCATGGGATCCGGGCCGAGCCCGCACAATTGATCGGCGTGCCGGCGTGGACCGATGCGCACAACTTCGTCGACCTCGCAGGTTCGCACGCAGTGGTCTGGGGGCCCGGCGACTTCGGACGGGCGCACGACCCGGATGAGGAGATCGACATCGGCGACGTAGTCATGGCTGCGCGAGTCGTCGAAGCGCTCCTCGCCGGCGCCGGCGGGTGGCTCGGATCGATCCCGCTCGACGCCTTCGACGAGCTCGCGGGCGGACTCAACCATCCCGAAGGCGTCGCGTGGAACCCGGTCGATGGCGTGGTGTACGCCGGGGGCGAAGGGGGCGAGATCTACGCGGTGACGCTCGATGGCGAAGTGGCCCAGGTCGGGTCGAGTGGAGGATCCATGCTCGGCATCGTGGTGGACGGACGTGGTGCCGTGTACGCATGCGATGCCGGCGTGGGCGAGATCGCGCGCTGGGACCCGTCGACCGGCTCGGTCACGACGCATGCGCGGGGCGTCGGAGGTGAAGGCATGGACTGCCCGAACGTCGCGACGTTCGGGCCAGACGGCATGCTCTACGTCACCTGTTCCGGGGAGAAGGGTCGACCTGAGATCGTTCGCGTGTCACCGGGCGGTGGCAACGCCGAACGATGGAGTGCTGCGGTCCCTCTGTACCCGAACGGTGCGCTCGTGACGCCGGACGGCGGCGCCCTCGTCGTGGTCGAGGCGCAGGCCCAGCGCGTGGTCCGCGTTCCGATCCTAGAGACGGGCGCCGCTGGCGACCCGGTCGTGATCGCCGAGATCCCCGACACCGACCCCGACGGCATCGCGCTGGACGCCTCGGGTTGCTACTGGGTGACGCTGTACCGGCCCGATGGCCTGCTGAGGATCGACCCCACGGGTGCCGTCGAGGTCATGGTCGACGACCACCTTGCTTCGACGTTCGATGCGCCCACGAACCTGGCCTGGGTGGGGGAGTCGCTCGACCGGGTCGTGCTCGCGAATGTCGGTGACACGTTCCTGTCGGTCGGCGACGTTGGTGTGGCGGGCCAGGCGCTGCACTACCCCGACGTCGATCGGGTCTAGCTGGTGACCGTCATCAGCGGTAGACTGTCGACACTTGGAATCCACGCTCGCTGATCTCGAGATCGCGACGTTCGCGGTCGACGAGGTCGTCGAGGGGACCCAGACAGGGTGGAGCGCCGGTCGTCTGACCGTGGCGCTACCGCAGCTCGCGGTCGGGGCCGGGGAACCGGCGCTGGCGGAGGCCACGGTCGAGGTCGTCCGTCCCGGCGACGCCGTCCGCATCTCGAACGTCCTCGATGTCGTGCTGCCCTGCGTCAAGGTCGACGATCCGAACTCGACCTTCTCCGGCGGGTTGGGAACGCCCATCGCACGTGCCACCGGTCGCACCCACCGTCTCGGCAGTGTCGCGGTGCTCAGTTGCTGTGACTGGGTCGCGCGGCGGCTACGTACGACCCGATGAGATCCCCGACTCGTTCGTCGACATGAGCGGTCCCGGTGCCGACCGGAGCCCGTTCGGCTCGACGGCCAACCTGGTGCTGCGGTTCGTGCCCGCACACGCCGCTCCCGTGGGCGAGGTCGATGCCGCGATCCGCCGCGAGACGCTTCGGGTCGCTCGAGACCTTGCCGTCACGACGTCGAACCAGGATCCCTCCGATATCGAGACGTACGCCTGGCCCCCTGCGGCCGCCGACGTGTCGCTTCCCGGTGTCGCCGTGATCCTGCAGGTGGCATCGGAAGGCCCGCTCGCCGACACCTTCTGGCACGGGGAGCCGCTCCGGGACCTCGAGCCCATGGCTCTCGACCCGCGCGACGTCTTGGACGGGGCGATCACGAACGGGGCATATGACTGGCCCGCGGTCCGTAACGTGACCGCCGCCTACCAGGACAGCGCACTGGTCCGGGCGCTGTTCTCGGCGCACGGGAAACGGTTGCGGTTCGCCGGCGTGATCATGGCGCTCGGCTACCTCGACACCGCCGATCAGAAGCAGCGCTCGGCGGTGGCATCGGCGACTCGAGCATCCGAGCTCGGCGCCGACGGTGTGATCTGCACGACGTTCTCGTCCGGGAACTCGCACACCGACACGATGCTGACCGTTCGGGCCTGCGAACAGCGCGGCATCGGCACGGTGGCGCTGGTGTGCGAGACGAACGGAGGACTCACCGACCATGTGCCCGAGGCGGATAGCTTGATCAGCACCGGGAACGAGGACGAGCTCGTCGATCCGTGGATCCCCGATCGCGTCGTGGGCGGCGAGGGCCCGGCGCGCTCGGGTGAGTCCGTGCCGACATGGGCCTACGTCGGCGCGTGCTCGCAGATGGGCGAGACCGCATGGACGACGGTGCCCCGATGACGATCGTGCACTACCTGAACCAGTTCTTCGCCGGACTCGGTGGTGAGGAAGCCGCCGGCCACGAACCGGTGAAGCTGGGTGGCCCGATGGGACCCGGACGCGCGTTCGCGGCTGCGGGTGCGGCTCCCGACGTCACGCTCGCATGCGGCGACGACCATTTCGGAGAGCATGAGTCCGAGGCTCTCGCCAGGTTGATCGGCTGGCTCGACGAGGTGCAGCCCGACGTGCTGATCTGCGGACCGTCGTTCGGCTCGGGTCGCTACGGGTACGCCTGTGGCGTGCTCGCGCGTGAGGCAGGGCGCCGCGGGATCCCCGTCGTCGCCGCGATGACGCCGGATTCGCCGGGCGTGATGGCAGCCGAGGGCGCCGCCTACATCGTGCCCACCGGGCCGAACGTCGCAGGCATGACGACGGTGGTGCCGGTCGTCGCCGGGTTGGCGTTGCGACTCGCGGCCGGAGAGGCGCTGGGTGATCCCGATGAGGAGGGATACCTCCCGCGGGGTCTCCGGTCGATGGTTCGCGCCGAGCACTCGGGAGCCCAGCGCGCGATCGATCACCTCCTCGCCAAGCTCGGCGGCGAGGTGCGCACGGAGGTTGCGCCGACGGGGGATCGAGTCTCGCCTGCCTCTGCGGTGACCGACCTCACCGCCGTGCGGCTCGCATTGGTCACCGAGGCTGGGTGCGTGCCACTCGGCAATCCCGATCGGCTTCCGACTCGACGCGCCAGCGTGTGGCTCAAGTATCCGATCGCGGAAGCGAGCTCCTTGAGCCCCGACGAGTACGGATCGGTGCACGCAGGGTTCGACACGACGACGGCGAACGCCGACCCCAACCGGTTGCTGCCGCTCGACGCGGCGCGCGAGCTCGAGCGTGAGGGAGCCTTCGGCGCACTGCACGATGTGTTCTACACGACCTCGGGTGTCGACACACCGGTCGCCACGGCCGCCAGGTTCGGGCAGGAGATCGCCGCGGAGCTCCTCGCATGCCAAGGTCGGGGCCGTGATCCTCACCGGCACCTGAGGCACAGGCACGCGTTGCGGGGCAACGCTGGCGAAGGAGTTCGAGCGGGAAGGGATCGCGACGGTGTTCGTGACGGCGTTGCCGACGATCGCGCGGATGGTAGGGACGAACCGCATCCTGCGAGGGGTGGCGATCACCCACCCCACGGGCGATCCGTCGCTCGCGGTCGGCGACTGAGCTCGCATTGCGTCGCAGCATCGTCGCCCGGGCTCTGGAGATGCTTGCCACCGAGGTCGAGCCCACGACGATCTGGGAGCTGGCCCCGTGAGCCTGACACGCCGTGCGGCGGTCACGTCGGCCTGGTTCGTGTTGGAGCACGTGCCCGACCTCGTGCGCTTCGGATCGAAACCGGCGCGGGAGCCGCATCGGCTCGATGCACTGACGGCGTCATTGCGGAGCTACGAGGACGCGGTCGCATACCCGCCGAACCAGGTCTTCATCGGCAACGTCGCACCCGCCGACCTGTGGCAGCGACCCCGCGAGTGGTGGCGCCATCCCATCGAAGGGGCATCGCCAGCCGGAGCTACCGGCGACGTGATGGATCAGGACCGGTTCTACGAGCTGCTCGCCGACGTGGACCGGTTCGACCTCGTGCGGATGGGCGCCGTGCCCGAGCCTGGTCAGCTCGCGTTGTTCCGAGGCAACGAGGTCGTGGGCGCGGTCGCCGGCGATCACGAGCAGGATGCATCGCTCAGGCGCCGACGTCCTGCTCGAGAACCTCTCGATCAAGGCGAGCGGCGTGCACGCGTTGCGGCAACTGCTGGCAGGCACGTCGGTCGATCCCGCGTCGATCACCCATGCGATCGGCTGTGGTGAGGAAGCCGTGGGCGACCGCTACCAGCGCGGAGGTGGGAACCTCGCGAAGGCGATCGCCGAGGAGTGCGGCCTGTCGCGCGCCAGCGCCGTCGACGTGAAGTCGTTCTGTGCGGCGCCGGTCCACGCCCTCGTGATCGCCGCCGCGCTGATCGAAGCCGGCATCGAGGAACGGGTCGTCGTGGTGGCAGGAGGTTCGCTCGGCAAGCTCGGCATGAAGTTCGAAGGTGCCCTCGCCAAGGGCTTCCCGGTGCTCGAAGACGTGCTCGCCGGCATGGCCGTGCTGCTGGAACCGGCCGACGGATCGAACGGGCCGGTCGTGCGTGCCGACGCGATCGGGCGCATGCCGGTCGAGGCTGGCGCTGCACCGCAAGCGCAGCTCGAGGCGCTCGTCGGATCGCCGCTCGACGCGCTCGGTCTTGCGATCACCGACGTCGAGACCTACGCGACCGAGATCCACAACCCGGAGATCACCGAGCCTCAGGGCGGTGGCGACGTCGCCGACCGCAACTACAAGATGCTCGCGGGGCTCGGCGTGGTGCGCGGCGAGCTCGAACGCTCCGACATCGCCGGTTTCGCGCGCGCTCACGGCCTTCCCGGCTTCTCGCCGACGCAGGGGCACATCGCGAGCGCGGTCCCGTGGCTTCCCCACGCGCTCACGCGCATGCGTGCCGGCGACCTGCACCGAACGATGTTGATCGCGAAGGGTTCGCTGTTCCTCGGCCGGCTCACCAAGCTGTGGGACGGCGTGTCCGTGACGCTCGAGACCTGATCGTGCCGAGCCCGAAAGGAGACCGATGATCGATGCCACCGTCGAGACGTTCGACGACCTGATCCGCGAGGGCGAGGTGCTCGTGGACATCTGGGGACCCCAGTGCCAGCCCTGCCTTGCCCTGATGCCGGCGGTCGAAGCGCTCGCCGAGACCTACGCCGACCGTGTGCGCTTCGTGAAGGTGAACGCCCCCGAGCAGCGGAAGATCTGCCGCGACCTGCGGGTCGCCGGCCTTCCCGCGTACCTGACGATGCGTGACGGCGTCGAAGTCGAGCGGCTCACGAGCAACGGTACGACGCCCGAGCAGATCGAACAGGCGATCGTGCGCCTGATGAGCGGCGCGCCCGCGGTCGGCCCGCCGGTTCCGGAACACCTGCTCGAGCAGGCGCGTGTCGAGGGGAGGTGAGGAGACGTGGAGCTCAACGGCAAGAAGGTGATCGCTCTCGGTGAGCGCGACAGCGTGCCCGGCGAGGCGATCGCCGAGGTGGCGCGCAGCGCGGGCGCCGAGGTGATCGAGGTGCGCACGGAGTGCTTCGTCTGAACGGCCTCGGGCGCCATGGACCCTGAGAACCAGGCGTTGATCAAGCGGATCGTCGATGAGCGAGGCGCCGACAACATCGTGGTGATGCTCGGCGCGGGGGACGCGGAAGCGGTCGAGGTGGCCGCTGAGACGGTCCGCGACGGCGATCCGGCCTGGGTGGGTCCATTGGCGGGAGTCCAGTTGGGGCTCCCCGTGGTGCATGTGTTCGAGGACGCGGTGAAGGAACAGGCCGACGACGGCGTCTACGAGGCGCAGATCGGCTTCTTCGAGATGACGCTCGACGTCCACGAGGTGAAGGCAGCGATGAAGCGCGCGCGTGGTGAGGCATGACCGCGTACCCGACCGAGCCGGTGTTTGCGAGGACCGTGTTCCGCGAGCTCGCGCGGCCGCTCCAGCATCCCGAGGCGCTGTGCTGGGATCCGCTCACGTCGCGCGTCTACTGCGGCGGGGAAGGCGGGCAGATCTACGCGGTCACGCTCGAGGGCGTGATCGCCGAGGTCGCGAACACCGGCGGCAGCGTGCTCGGCATGGCGGTCGACGGCGTCGGTCGCGTGTACGCCTGCGACTGGCACCGCGGCGAGGTCGTGCGGATCGATCCGACGAGCGGCGTGGCCGAGACCTACTCGAAGGGTGCGCCCGAGATGCCGATCGACGACCCCAACTCCCCGGTGCTCGCCGACGACGGCACGATGTACGTGACCGGCTCGGAGAACCCGGCGATCTTCCGCATCGCGCCTGGGGGCGAGACGACCGTGTGGACGACCGCGATCGGTGGGTATCCGAACGGCATCACGCTCACGCCCGACGGCCGCGCCGTGGTCGTGGCGCAGTCCCACCCCGAGGACTTCGAAGGGGGTCGCGTCTGGCGCATCCCGATCGAACCCGATGGGTCTGCGGGCATGCCGGAGGTCATGGCCGAGCTGTTCCATACGGTGCCCGACGGCGTGGCGTTCGATACCGAGGGCCGATGCTACGTCGCGCACTACACGCCGGATCGGATCGATCGCATCCTGCCCGATGGTTCGGTCGAGACCGTGGTGGAGGACTGGGAAGCCGTGCACCTCAACGCGCCGACGAACATCGCGTTCTGCGGGCCGGACCTGGAGCTCGTCGTCGCCGCGTGCGTCGGTGAGGAGTTCCTCGCGATCGCCGACCTGGGCGTGCAGGGAAGCCCGCTTCGCCGACCGGCGATCGACTGAGGCAGCGCCGGCCCCCTCGCGGTCGACGTAGGTTCGGGCGATGATCTCCGACCACGACATCGCTCGGTGGCGCCTGCGGAGCCAGCGGCTCGTTCGGCCGCACGCACCCTCGGCCGTGGAGGCCGTCGGGAACCTGCTCGCCGTGCAGGCGGAGAACCCGGGCCAGTCGGCATGGGCGGTGGCCGCGCGCACCTCGGATCCGACGCGCGACGAGGTCCAGATGGCGCTCGCCGATGGGCGGCTGATCAGGACGCACGTCCTCCGGCCGACCTGGCACTACGTTCGCAGCGAGGATCTCGGGTGGCTGCTCGATCTGACCGGCCCCAGGGTGCGCCGGGTCACCGAGACGCAGCTGCGTGATACGTACGGCCTGGAGCCACGCCGGCTCACGCGGATCACATCCGCCGTCATCGAGCTGCTCCGCGCACAGCCCGACCGCACGCGCGGCGAGCTCGCGACCGATCTCCTCCGTCGGGGGCACGATCTCGACGGGCAGCGACTCATGATCGTCCTCGCGCATCTCGAGCTCGAACGCCTGATCTGCAGCGGGCGTCCGCGCGACGGCGAGCACACCTACGCGCTCTTCTCCGACCGTGTGCCGGCCCCGCGAGCGCTCGATCGGGACGAGGCGCTCGCCGAGCTCGCGCTGCGGTACTTCACGGGGCACGGGCCCGCAACCGAGCGTGACCTCGCCTACTGGGCGACCCTCACGCTCACCGACGTCCGACGCGGCATCCAGCTCGCCCGAGACAGGATCGACGCATTCGAGCACGACGGCCGAACGTTCTGGCACGAGCCGTCGGAACCGGTCCGGCGGCGAGGGGAGCCCGCCGGACACCTCCTGCAGATCCTCGACGAGATGTACCGCGGCTACCAGGACTCGCGATGGGTGCTCGACGCCGCAGGCGTCGTGTCGCGAGCGCGGGAGTCTTCGATCGGGATGGCGCTCGTGGCGGCCCAGCTCGTCGCGGCGATGCGTCGTACCGTCACCGCCGGCCGTGTGGTCTTCCGACTCGATCCTCACCGGGACCTGCGACCTCGGGAGCTCACAGCGCTCCGCCGTGCCGCCCATCGGTACGGCAGCTTCCTCGGTCTCGACGCTTCGCTCGAGGTGTCGTGAGCGCCGGCTCGCCCGCGACCCGAGTCGTCCGTCGACGGTCTCCCAACAGCAGAGCTCATCCGCGCCGCTGGAAGGCGAGCTGCCGCATGCGCCACGTGACCGGGAGCGCTCCGGGGTCGCGCTCGAGGGCCGCGAGGCCTTCTTCGAGGTCGGGCCGCCGCTCGATCTCAGCAGCGGCCGCCAGCACCCGAAGGTTCATGCCGAACATGCGCGCGGTGAGGGCGACCTGCGGCTCGAGCGTCGCGACCTGGTCGTGCACGCGGACCCCGACGGGCGGATCGTCCATCGCGTGGAGCTCGGGCCCGACGATCAGTCGCCCGCCCTGGCTCGCGACCACCGGGATCGCGACCTCGTCGAGGTAGGTGCGCATCACGGGGTCGTCGGTCTCGACGGTTTCCACCTCGTCGATCAGCAGTCGACCTCCGGGCGCGAGCTCCTGACACCATGCCGCGACGATCGACGCGGGGTCGGGGAGATGCGCGAGCAGCAGCCGCGCGAAGATCAGGTCGGGCTCGCGCACCGGCAGCGGCATCGCCGTCGCGTCGTGCTCGAGGAACGTCACGTCCGGCGGGGCGTCGGCCGAGGCTTCCGCGACGAACGCGGGGGAGCGGTCGAGCCCGACCGTGCGCTCGGCTCCGGTGACCTCATGCATGAGCCGGGTGGTGTGCCCGGGTCCGCACCCGAGGTCGACGGCGAGCCTCGGGCGTTCCGGCGCCGCCGCTCGAAGGAAGGCCGCCGACGCGGGGCCGAACAGCTCGGCGACGATCGTGAGGCGCTCGCCCGCGAGCTCGGAATCGCCGTACGTGTACCTCGTCACGCTCGGTAGCGTACGTGTCACCCTGCGGGTCGATCGCGGCGGTCGAGCGACCTGGTCGGCGGGCGCCGCTCAGCCGGTGATCGGGCGGTCGGGGGGAGGCAGCGGCGGCGCGAGCGCGTCGTCGTACCAGCTGCCGCCACCGAGTTCGCCGCCGTCGACGATCAGGGTCTGGGCGGTGATGAACCCTGCGTCGTCGCCCGCGAGGAACAGCACCGCCATCGCCTGATCGCGCGGGGTGCCCGCCCGGCGCAAGGGGATCCGTGCGAGGTAGCGCCGGATCATCTCGCGTTCTTCGGGATCGGCGGCCATGGTCTCCTCGGCCTCGGGGGTGATCGTCTCGCCCGGCGCCACGCAGTTCGCGCGGATGCCGAGGTGCCCCATCTCGTGCGCGACAGCCTTCGTGATCGCGACGAGCGCGGCCTTCGACGCGTTGTACACGGACTCGGGCGACTCGTTCTGGAAGGCGTTGGCGCTCGCGATGTTCACGATCGCGCCGGGGGCGGCGCGATCGATCCAGTGGCGGCAGGCGTCCTGCATCGTGAGCAGGGGCGCGCGCACGTTCACGGCGAACGCCAGGTCGGCGGTCGCCGGGTCGACGTCGAGCACCGAACCGTCGGGCTGCACGCCCGCGTCGTTCACGAGCACGTCGAGCCCGCCGAGCACCTCGATCGCCGCGGTGACGACGCTGCGGGCGCCGTCGACCGTCGCGAGGTCGGCCGCGTGCGTCGCGAGCCGGTCCGCGTGTGGATGCTCCGACGCGAGCCGATCCAGCCCGTCGGCGACCACGTCGGAGGCGAGCACCGTCGCCCCGTGTTCGAGGAAGGCGTCGACGATGCCGCGGCCGATGCCGCGCGAGGCCCCCGTGATCACCACCCGCTTCCCGTCGAACCGCATGTCGGATGCTCGCTCCTTCCGTCGTCAGGCGCTCGCGGTCACGAGCGCGATCGTCGCCGAGTCGATGGCGTCGTCGTCGAGGGCGATGCCGAGTCCCGGACCGTCGGGTGCATGCACGTGTCCATCCTCCCCGGTTCGCACGGGCGTACCCACGCCGTGCTCGAACGGTTCCTCGGGAACGGCTTGCTCGAAGAACGACGTGCGCCCGAACGCGAGCGCCACGTGCAGGTTGGCCGCCTGGATGAGGGTGTGGCCGTAGCTGATCAGCTCGACGTCGAGGCCGGCATCGGCCGCGACGGCGAACATGCCGCGCGCGGCGGTGGGCCCGCCCGCGAACGAGACGTCGAACCGCACGGCGTCCCATGGTGGGTCGTGCAGGACCTCGGCGAGCAGGCGGTCATCCCAGATCGCGTCGCCCGCCGGCAGGATCGGCACTCCCGGAACCGCGCGCCGGAGCCGGCGGTAGCCGCCCAGATCGAGGTCGGGCAGGGGCGCTTCGAACCATCGAACGCGCGCGCCGGCACACGCTCGGGCCACCAGCTCGGCGCCATCGGCGTCGTAGCGTCCCTCGGCATCGTGCATCAGCTCCAGGTCGGGGAAGTGCCTGCGCACCGTCGAGATCAGCTCGGCGTCGCGCACCGGGTCGCCCCATGCATGGAGCTTCACCGCGCCGAACCCACGCCCGTGGAGCTCACCGATCGCGGCGAGGTACGCAGCCTCATCGTCGAGCGTGGGCACCGAGGCGTACGACGGAAGCGCGGTCGCCTCCGGGGGGCCGCCGAGCATCTGGCGGAGTGGTTGCCCGACGGCCCTGCCCGCCAGGTCCCACAGGGCGACATCGATCGTGGATCGCACCGCCGGGGGGAACGGCGACGTGCCGTCGTCGGACAGCATCATCGCGATCGCCTCCCGGTCGAGCGCGTCTCGGCCGACCAATCGTGGCGCGATCGTGCGCATCGTCTCGATCGGAGCGCGGTCGTGATCGCCGAACGAATCCGAGTCGTAGGCACCGACGCCGCTCGTGCCGTCGTCGTCGAGGATGCGGACCATGGTCGTGGTCGTGAACACCTCATCGGAACGGGCTGTGTAGCGGAACCGCTCGACGTTCGGGGCGATCGCCCGAGCCTCCACCTGCACGATGCGGCTCATCGCCGACCCGTCAACAGACCACTCGGTCGTTGGTCGACAGTCGACACTTGCGTGCTACGCTCCTGGGCATGAGTGACGGATCGACCACGCTTCGTCCGCTGGACGCGCCGCGTTCGCTCGCCGAGGATGCCGCAGATCGCATCCGCGAGCAGATCCTGAGCGGCGGATTCGGGCAGGGGGAGCACCTGGTCGAGGCCAAGATCGCCGAGCAGCTCAACATCAGCCGGGGCCCGGTGCGTGAGGCGTTCAAGCTGCTGCGCGCCGAGGGGCTGCTCACCGAGGAACCCCGTCGGGGCACGTTCGTCGTGAGCTTCGACGCGCAGGACGTGCGCGACATCTACGGCCTGCGGGCTGCGCTCGAGGGCAGGGCCGCACGACTGCTGGCCCGCACCCGTGAGCCCGCCGCCCTCGAACGACTGCGCGAGCTCGTCGACGACATCGACGGGGCCGTGGCCATCGGCGATGCGGTCGCCGCGAGCCGGGCCGACCTCGCGTTCCACGAGGGGCTCTGCGAGCTGTGCGGCAACGCGCGGATCCATGAGGTGTTCATGCGGTACGTGCCCACGCTGCGTGCGCTGCTCCGTCTCGACGAGCAGGTGCTGCGATCGCTCGACGAGATCTCGCTGCAGCACCGCCCGTTCGTCGAAGCGATCGGGTCCGGCGACGAGGAGACCTCGGCTCGGCTGCTGGCCGAGCACGCCGAGCACGCCGGCGAGCTGATCGCCGGGGTGCTGGCGTCGACCGACTGACGTCACGCCGCGGAAGCCGCCCCCAGCTCGGATCACGCCGGAGACTACCCACGATGCCGCCCATCGGTCAACGGTTGACAATCTGCAACTTGGACGCTAGCTTCGAGCGCAGCCCGACCATCCGCCCGTCGATGATGCGGAGGTACACGATGGCGTTGAGCGGTTCCCTGCGCAACCTGACGATCGCCGCGGCCCTGTCCCTGGTCGCGGCCGCGTGTGGGAGTGAGGACGCCGATCCTGCCCCGGAGCCCGGCGGCGACAGCCAGAGCGCGACCCCAGCTGACCCGGCATCGATCACCGGCACGATCCGCCTGTACTCCTACTCAGACGGCTTCGACCCGGAGTACATGGAGACCTTCTTCGAGACCTATCCGAACATCGAGCTGGAGACGGCAGGCTTCGGCAGCAATGAGGAAGCGGTCGCGAAGATCCAGGCGGGATTCGAAGCCGACGTGGTGAACAGCTGCGTCGACGAAGCCACCCTCGAGATGGTGAACAAGGGCATGTACACGCCGCTCGACACGTCCCGCCTCGAGCACTGGGAAGAGATATGGCCCGGCATGAAGGAGCTCCCGGGCGTCGTCGTCGACGGCGAGGCCTACATCGTGCCGGTCGATGCCGGCACCGCCGGCATCATGTACGACGCCGACGAGATCACGACGGCGCCGACGTCGTGGACCGACCTGTTCGATCCGCAATACGCGGGACGGGCCTCGCTCGAGGATCTGGCGATCACCGCGCTCGATGTGGGTGCGCTCGCCAACGGCATCGAGAACCCGCTCGAGATGACGCCCGACGAGCTCGAGATGGTGAAGCAGTACCTCATCGACAACCGCGACCAGTTCCGCACGTTCTGGAAGGGCGAGGCCGACGTGAAGGCGCAGTTCAAGTCGGGCGAGATCGTCATCGCGAGCGGCTACCCGGGCATCGCCAAGGCGCTCCGCGAGAAGGACGGTGTGAACGTGCAGTTCGCCGCCGCCGAGGAAGGTCAGATGCTCTGGACGTGCGGCTACGGCATCAGCCCCGACATCGCCGAGGAGAACGTCGACGCCGCCTACGCCCTGCTCAACTGGTACACGAGCCTGCCGCCGCAGATCTATGCGGCGACCAATTGGAACTACCTCACGTCGAACCAGGGCATCATCGATGCGGTGCCTGCCAAGGTCGTCGAGGAAGCCTCGCTCGACTCGCTGTTCACGCTCGACAACGCGATCCCGGCGAGCCCACCCGATGACCGTGCGTCGTGGGTCGCCGCGTGGACGGAGGTCAAGGCCTCGTAGTGGCCATCCACGCTGAGCGATCGGGCCTCGCCCTTCACGACGCGGCGGGCGCCGTTCGGTGGCGCCGTCGTCGCTCGTTGAACGCGTGGGCGTGGCGGCTCTTCCTGATGTTCGTGGGAGCGATGCTGTTCGGTCCCCTGGTGATCCTCGTCCTGTTCTCGTTCAACGACTCGAACGTGCTGGCGTTCCCGCTCGAGGGCTTGACGACGGACTGGTACTCCGAAGCGCTCACTGACCCGGTGCTGCGGAAGGCGCTCGCGAACTCGTTCCAGGTGGCACTGGTGGTCGCGCCCCTGTGCCTGGTACTCGGCACGCTCGCCGCGTTCGGCCTGACACGCTTCCGATTCAGGGGCCGTGGGGTCATCGGTGGTCTCGTCGGCGCGCCGCTCGTGCTGCCGTGGCTCATCATCGGCATCGCCGCACTCATGGGGTACGCACGCGCCGACATCGACCTCAGCTTGAAGACCGTCGTCGCTACGCAGACGGTCTGTACCTTCCCCCTCGTGACCGCGATCGTGGCCGCGCAGCTGTTCCGGTTCCAACGGGTACAAGAGGAAGCCGCGATCGACCTCGGATGCTCACGTCTGCAGGTGCTTCGCCACATCGTGCTGCCGCACATCGGACCGGCGCTCGCGGCCGCCGCCATCTTCGCCTTCGCCTGGTCGTTCAACAACTACGAGATCAGCGCGTTCACCCTCGGCTTCCAGCAGACGTTCCCCGTGTGGGTCTACTCGAACGTGCGCAACCCCGATCACACCGCCATCGTCAACGCGATCTCGGCGCTGATCTCCCTCGCACAGGTCGTGTTGATCTGGCTCGCCTTGAAGCTGATGCGCGTCCGCAGCGGTGATCGGGCGACCGCCGAGATGATCGCCGGCACCGAAGCGGTGGCTGCGGCGGCGAGGACATAGATGGCAGCGGTCGGCGAGGCGCTCGGGATCGGTTCCCACGACGCGGGGGCTCGGCGCGGTCCCCGGCGCCCCGGGGGGGCGCGAGGCGCCTTCGGCATCCTGTTCACGCCCGTCACGCTGCTGATCGTGCTGTTCCTGGTGCCCTTCCTCATCATGGTGCAGATGAGCGTGGTGAAGTTCCCGCCGCGTGTGGGCAGCGGGTACACCTTCGACCACTACGTCGACGTGCTGACGAACCCGCTGAACCCCCGCATCGCCTGGACCACGTTCACGATCGCGACGACCGCGATGATCGCGATGCTGCTCGTTGCCCTGCCCCTGGCCTACTTCATGGTCTTCAGGTCCGGGAAGTGGGAGCTCTTCCTGCTGCTCGCGCTCGTGCTCGCAGACGAGCTCGCGCCGGTGGTGAAGGTCTACGCGTGGCAGGTGATCCTCGGCCGCAACGGCATCCTGAACTGGTTGATCCCCGGCCCACCGGTCGAGTGGCTGCTCTATAGCTCGTTCGCGGTGATCCTCACGCTCTCGACGACGTACATCACGTACACGACGATCCCGATCTACGCCGCGATGAAGGCGATCGAGCCCGCGACGTTCGAGGCCGCGACCGACCTCGGCGCAGGATGGTGGCAGCAGGCGCGGAAGATCCTGATCCCCCTCGCCGCCCCCGGCATCTTCGTGGCGATGATCCTCGTCTACATCCCGATGCTGACCGACTTCGTCACCTCCGACATCGTCGGCGGCACCGGCTCGTACATGATGGGCCAGCGCGTGCGCGACCTCATCCTCGGTGAAGGGAACTGGGGCACGGGCTCGGCGCTGAACTTCCTGCTGCTCGCGATGTCGGCGCTGCTGTCGTTCGGCGCCTACCGGCTCGCCCGCCTGAACAGGATCGACGCATGACGCTCACGGTGGGGACCCCCGGTGAGCACAGCGGCGAGATCCTCGTCGAACGGGCGACCAAGCGCTTCGGCGATGTGCTCGCCGTGAACGACGTATCGATCGCGGTTCCCGGCGGGGAGTTCTTCTCGCTGCTCGGCCCGAGCGGCTGCGGCAAGACCACGACCCTCCGCATGATCGCCGGCTTCGAAGCGCCCGACCGGGGCCGCATCCTGCTGCAGGGAACCGACGTCACGCACGTGCCACCGCCCAAGCGCAACGTGAACATGGTGTTCCAGGCCTACGGCTTGTTCCCGCACATGACGGTGGGCGAGAACATCGCGTTCGGTCCGAAGATCAAGAAGTGGTCGCGTGACGAGACCCGGGAACGCGTCGCCGAAGCGGTGCGCACGGTGCGGCTCGAGGGGTTCGAGGACCGGCGCCCGGGCCAGCTGAGCGGAGGTCAGCAGCAGCGGGTCGCCCTGGCACGCGCGCTCGTGAATCGTCCGGCGGCGCTGCTGCTCGACGAGCCGCTCGGGGCGCTCGACCTCAAGCTCCGCAAGGAGATGCAGCTCGAGCTGAAGGATCTGCAGCAGCGCACCGGCACGACGTTCGTCTACGTCACCCACGACCAGGAAGAGGCCATGACGATGAGCGACCGCATCGCCGTGATGAACGGCGGGGTGGTCGAACAGCTCGCGTCGCCGAAGGAGTTGTATCAACGCCCCGCTAGTGCCTTCGTCGCCGGGTTCATCGGCACGTCGAACCTGATCGAGCTCCGCGCCGATCGACGCGACGGATCGCTGCTCGAGATGGAGCTGGGCGGCGGACAGCGGATCCTCGCGGTCGCAGAGGGCGTGGTCGCCACCGAGCAACAGCGCGTGACGATCACCGTTCGGCCGGAGTGGATCAAGCTCGCCACCGACGACGTCTCGGACCGAGCATCGCGCGTGAGCGGTACGGTGGTCGACGTCGTCTACCTCGGTTCGGTGACGCAGCTGATCGTGCTGCTGCCGACGGGCGAGCGGCTCACCGTGCATCGACTGAACGACGAGGTTGGCGCCGAGGATCCTCGTCCGGGTCAGCAGGTCATGCTGCAGTGGGCAGCCGAGCACAGCTACGTGGTCGGAGCGGAAGCAGGCGCCGCCGAGATCGCGGATCCGGTGTCCACCGGAGCCGCCGCCGCATCCGATCCGGGGAGTTCCTGAGAGAAAGGTTCACCGATGTCGACAGAGATCGAGTCGCTCACGGCTGAGCAGATCGTCGCTGATTCCAAGCGATACACGGTGTACGACTGGCAAGCGCAGTCGACGGCGTCGCCGCTCGCGATCGATCGGGCCGAGGGCGTCTACATGTACGGCGTCGACGGCCGTCGATGGCTCGACTTCAACTCGCAGCTCATGGGCGTGAACATCGGCCACGGCGACAAGCGGGTCACCGAAGCGATCGCACGCCAGGCGGAGCGGCTTCCCTACATCTCCCCGTTCCAGGCGTTCGAGGGCCGGGCCGCTGCTGGGGCGCAAGCTCGCGGAGCGTGTGGCCTGGCGATATCGAGAAGACGTTCTTCACGCTCGGAGGTGCCGAGGCAAACGAGAACGCGGTGAAGATCGCCAAGACGGTGACCGGCCGGCAGAAGGTGCTCGCGCGCTACCGGAGCTACCACGGTTCGACCTACGCCACGATGATGCTCACGGGCGACCCGCGCCGTTGGCCGAACGAGCAGCCCGCGATGCCCGGGGTCGTGCACGTGCTCGACCCGTACCACGGACCTCAGCGCGAGGTCGACGACGCCTCGACCGCGCTGGCCCTGCTCGAGGAGACGATCGAGCTCGAGGGGCCGCAGACGATCGCGGCGTTCATCCTCGAGCCGGTGACCGGCACGAACGGCGTCCTGATCCCGCCCGACGGTTACCTGCAAGGGGTGCGTGAGCTGTGCACCCGCTTCGGCATCATGCTGATCACCGACGAGGTCATGTGCGGGTGGGGTCGTACGGGCGAGTGGTTCGCCGTGAACAACTGGGGTGTCGTTCCCGACATCATCACGACGGCCAAGGGCCTCACCTCCTCGTACGCTCCGCTCGGCGCCGTGGGGCTGGCTCCGCACGTCGCAGCCCATTTCGAGGACGCCGTCTTCTGGGGCGGGTTGACCTACAACACCCATCCGCTCGGGGTGGCCGCCGCCATCGCAGCGATCCAGGTGCTCGAAGACGACGACCTCGTCGGCAACGCGAAGCGGCTCGAGCCGGTGATGCGCACCCACCACGAGGCGCTCGCCGCCAAGCACCCCAGCGTGGGCCGCCATCGCAACATCGGTCTGTTCGGCATCCTGGAGCTGGTGAAGGATCGGGAGACGCTCGAGCCGTTGAGCCCCTTCAACCAGAAGAACGAGACGATGCAGGAGCTCGATCGCTTCCTGATCGACAACGGGCTCTCCACGTTCGTCCGGTGGTGGAACGTGATGACCAATCCTCCGCTCTGCATCAACGAGGAGCAGCTCGCCGACGGCTTCGAGATCATCGACCGAGCGCTCGAGATCGCCGACGCCGCGATGGACGGGTGAGGCGATGCCCGGGGAGCGGATCGGGTTCATCGGGCTCGGCATCATGGGCAAGCCGATGGCACGGAACCTGCTCACCGCGGGGTTCAGGGTCACGGTGCACTCCCGCAGCCCCGGGCCGGTCGACGAGCTCGAGGAAGCCGGGGCCTCACGAGGCGAGGGGCCCGCTGCCGTCGCCGCGGCGACCGACGTCATCATCACCATGCTCCCCGACACCGCCGACGTGGAGCGTGTGCTCGTCGGGTCCGACGGCGTGATCGACGGCGTCGTCGACGGGGCCCTGGTCATCGACATGAGCTCGATCGATCCAGGTGCGACGCGATCGATGGCCGACGCGTTCGCCTCGAAGGGGGTCTCGATGCTCGACGCGCCCGTGAGCGGCGGCGAGCGTGGAGCCATCGACGCCACGCTCTCGATCATGGCCGGCGGCGATGAGGCCACGTTCACCAGGGCCAGGCCGATCCTCGAGGCGCTCGGCGCCAACATCGTGCACGTGGGTCCGAGCGGGGCAGGGCAGGTGACCAAGGCCTGCAATCAGCTCGTCGTGGCTGCCACCATCGAAGCGGTCGCCGAGGCTCTGCTGCTCGCGGAGCGCTCGGAAGTCGACGCCACGAAGGTGCGCGAGGCGTTGCTCGGCGGCTTCGCCGGCTCGAAGATCCTCGAGGTGCACGGACAGCGCATGCTCGATCGTGCGTTCGACCCCGGTTTCCGGATCAGGCTGCATCGCAAGGATGCCCGCATCGTCGAGGCACTCGCCGCGTCGACGTCGACGCCGATCCCGTCGTTCGCCGCCGTGGCGGCTCAGCTGCAGCGCGCGGTGGATTCGGGCGATGGCGAGCTCGATCACTCCGCGCTCTACGCCGAGATCGCGCGAGAGGCCGGCGCCTGAGCGTGGTGTGAGCCGGCCGTGAGTTCGATCCAGGGAAGGAACTGGGCCTTCGGGGCCGCCGCCATCGTGGCCGGGACGACCGCGATCTACGTCTGGATCATCGTCGGCGAGCAGGACACCGACCCCGGCCGGGTCGCAGCGGTGATCGCGGTCTTCCTGCTCGCCGTGGCGTGCGCGATCGGCGGCGGCGTGCTCCCCACCGCCGAGGGTCGCCATCTTGCAGCGGCGGCCGGAGCCGGTCTGTCGTTGTCGATGGGCGTGCTCGCGATCTTCTCGGTCGGGTTGTTCCTGCTCGTGGCCGCGGGACTCCTGATCATGAGCATCGGCGCAGGCAGGACCGATGACCGCCACACCCCGCCCGTGCTGGTGGTGCTCGCCTTCGCTGTCGGGGCGGGCATCCCGTGGGCGCTGGTGCTCGCTGCCTGAGCGGGCCCGGAAGCACCGCGGACGCCTGCTGGAGACTTGGAACGGCGGGACGGCGTGCCCGCTACGTGCCGGCGATGTGCACCAGCAGCAGTTGCCCACGCTGGCCGCGGCCCGAGTCGATCCGGAGGTTCGGCCCCTGCTGGCGGACGTAGACCTTGTGCGCCTGCACGTCGAGCAGCCAGTACCCCGGGCCGTAGAACGCGCTCACGTCCACGACGCCGCTCGATTCCCACACCCCGGGTCCACCTCCGATCTCCATCGCGTACGGCGAGGGCGCGAGGCGCGCCACCGGGGTGAGGGTGCCCGTGCCGAGGTCGTAGGTGTGGACACGGGCGTAGCCCGATGACGTGTCGTTGCGGTCCTCCTGGATCACGAGGGTCGTCTCGTTGATGCCCAGGTTGTCGGGATTCACCAGGTCGTCGCCTGCATCCCCGTCGAGCACCACCTCGAGGCTCGCGCGCCGCGGATGCGCCGGATCGATCGTCATCCGATACAGGCGGCCGTTCCTGGTCTGCGAGGAGTTCGCCCCGGTGTCCGAGAGATAGATGACGCCCGGGTTGCGCGGGTCGTGCGCCGCGTCCTCGATCCGAACGAAGTTGAACGAGCCGAGGCGCTCGGACACCCGGTTGAGCTCGAGGCCGGTGTACCGCTGAGCGTGGGGGATGGGCACGAACCTGCCGTCGAGGGTATCGCCGACGGCGATGTCGTCGGTCGACGGCCTGCCGTCACCAGGATCGTCGGGCACCCAGACGTTGAAGGTGCCTCGTCCCCTGATCGCGTTCACGAAGGTGTCGCTGATGTAGGCGTAGGCCTGTGATTCCAACCGGAACGAGTCCTCGGCCAGGAACGTCACCGCCCTGTCCAGGCCCTTGATCGGCACCACGTTCTCGTGGTTCAGGTGGCCGAAATGCGGCGTCTCGACCAGTCGCCCGGTCACGGCGTTCACCGCGATCGACATGCCGCCCTTCGGGGTTCCGATCCACTCTTCGCCCGTGAAGTACCAGGGCGTTCCCGCGACGGTATCGAGCGTGCTCGAGCAGAAGTACTGGTACCCCTCGGTGCCGTCGACGAGGTAGTCGGCGGCGACGACCTTGCCGTTGACGTTCAGGGTGATGTGGGAGACGCGGGCGTCGCTCGCATCGCCGTACGCATGGGCCGTCTCGTGGTTCACGAACGTCTCGAGCCGGTTCACGGCGCTGGCGTAGGCGCCGATGCCGTCGGGCACCCCGCTGAACTGGAACCCGCCGAGCCGTCCACCGATCACCTCACCGCTCGTGAGGATCGGGGTGATCGTCGTACCTGGATCGAGCCGCACGAGATAGGGCCTCTCGGACGTCACGAACGGTTCGGTTCGCGTGTTCTGAACGGCGCTGGCAGACGGTTGCACGATGGCGGCGAGCAGCATGCCCAACGCCGTGAGCGGAATCAGTCGTCGCATCCTGGACCTCCCCGGCCGACCTGACTCCCGAACGGTACCGTCGCGACCCAGGCGGGCGCCAGTTGCTCGGTAAGGCAGCTAGCTTGGCCCGGCGACTCGCTCCCTGATCTGCACCGCGCCATCGACCACCCGCGTCTCGTACGTGTCGACGGGCGTGGTGGCCGGGCCGCGCATGACGTTGCCCTCCGCGAGCCCGAAGGTGCTCCCGTGCGCGGGGCACGTCACGGTGGCGAGCGACCCTGCGATCTTCACGGGCCCCCGATGAAGGGGCGCCCCCTGATGGGTGCATCTGTTGCTCAGGGCGAACACCCGATCGGCCGAGCTCACCAGGAGCACGGCCGTCCCGTCGAACTCCGCGCGTGCACCCTTGCCCTCTCGGAGGTCCTCCAGCGCAATGATCTCCGTCCAATCCTGCATCTCGCTCCCTTCTCTACCGCATCCGGGCTAGGTCGTTCCGGCTCGTTCGGGGATGTGTCTGCGGGGAACCACAAAGCGGAGAGACCGCCATCCGGGCGGCCTCGGGCGGACGACGTCCGTCGAGGGGAAGGGAGTAGGCATGAGGAAGTTGATCGCTGCAGTCGCGGCGGCGCTGGCGCTGTCGCTGGTCGGGGGCACCGCCCTCGCCCACGAGACCAGGCTGCGCCTGTTCGATGGCGGGTCCGGCGCAGAGATCGGGTGGAGCCAGGGACCCGACTCGCCGAACGACGCTAACTCGTCGGCCCTGAACATCAGGACCGACGCCGGCGAGCATGCATTTGCGTACCGACCGAACTTCGGGCTCGGGGCGCCAGGTGGGTCGAACCTCAATGGCACGAACGTGCGGAACCTGTCGTTCGACTTCCTGAACACGCGTCGGTGGAGGGTACGTCGGGGCCGGAGCTCCGCGGTACTCGGTCGAGATCGACGAGGTCGGTGACGACCTGGCGGCCGAGGAAGCCGACCCGAATCTGCAGGAGTTCGCGTTCCTGTCTGCCTTCTACTGCCAGGGACCGACCTCCGACCCGAACTGGAGCCGGGCGGACTTCACCGGCGCCACGGATTCGAAGGGCGACTGCACCCTCCAGTACAAGGGCATGGATTACTCGAACACGGCGACGGAAGACGCCTGGGACGTGTTCGTGGCCGCGCACCCCGGGGTGCAGGTCGACTACGCGTTCCTGATCGTGGACGAGACCACGGCTCCCGGACGGACACGCGTGGACCGCATCGCGATGCAGGCCCATATGCAGGTGGCGGGCGGACGGACCGTGCACTGTCCCAGCGAGGGCAGCTGCTAGGTCGGAGTGCGATGGAGGAGAGGGGCTTCGGCCCCTCTCCTCACACCCGCGCGTCGGACCAGCGCTCTGCCCACCGGGCGAGCTCATCCATCACCTTCGTGAGGGCACGGCCCCGCTCCGTGAGGTGGTACTCGATCAACACGGGGGTGGACGGCGTCACGTCGCGCGTGACGATGCCCTCGGCCTCGAGTTCCTTCAGCCGGTCGCTGAGCAGCGCGTCGGAGATGTGAGGGATCGCGCTCTTCATGTCGCCGAAGCGGGCGGAGCCTGTCTGCAGCGCACGGATCACCTGCGGGTTCCATCGCTTGCCGATGAGCTCGGCGGCCCGTTGGAAGTGCTCGCAGATGGGTGGTTCCTCGGTCATGGCGCCCTCGAGTCGGATCGGATGTGGTCACTACTCTGGAATATAGAGTACCTTCAGAACCGTTAGTGACCCCAACGACATCGTCGCAACCGGCGACGATCGACCAGGAGGAGGGTAGCCCATGTCGCAGCAGGTTCGCGAGATCGACGGCGTGTCGGTTCCGCCCGCGGGCAAGTACGAGCTCGATCAGAGCCACACCGAGGTGGGATTCGCGGCCCGCCACATGCTCACCAAGGTTCGAGGCCGGTTCACAGAGTTCAGCGGCACGATCGAGGTGGGGGAGACCCCCGAGACGTCGAGCGTCGAGGTCGAGGTCAAGACCGGCAGCGTGCAGACCAACTTCCAGCAGCGCGACGACCACCTGCGGAGCGCCGACTTCTTCGAGACCGACGCCCATCCGGTCATGACGTTCCGCTCGACGGCGATCCGTCACACGGGTGGATCGGGTTTCGAGCTCGACGGGGATCTCACGATCCGCGACGTGACCAAGCCGATCACGCTCGAGGGCGAGTTCCTTGGCTGGGGCAAGGACCCCTACGAGAACACGTTCTTCTCGGCCGAGGCGAAGACGACCGTGGAGCGTGAAGACTGGGATCTCACCTGGAACATGGCCGTCGAGACCGGCGGCTTCCTCGTGAGCAAGAAGGTCGACCTCGTCATCGACCTCGAGGCGAAGCAGGTCGGCTGAACCGTCGACGCACCGAGCGCACGTCGCCGGAGGCCGGCCCCGAGGGCCGGCCTCCGTCATGCAACGGGTTGCGCGCCGCTCGCGCCCGCCTCGTACCAGCTGAGATCGAACAGCCCGTCGTACGCGACGACCGTGTCTCCGGCGACCCAGAGATCCGACATCCACCCCGAGTCGAGCGCGGTGAAACGCCACCGGACGGCGTCGAACGTGCCCGACGGCGTCGCGACCCGATCGGTCCCGAGCAGCTCGTAGCGCTGCCGGGTGCGGGATACCTCGAGGCTCACCGGCGCGAGGTACACCACGTCGATCTCGGTGGTGCCCTCGAGCCGTCTCGTCGTCACGGCGTTGGTCGCGGGCGTGAAGTAGTCGAGGTGCATGTCGCGCCCGTAGCCGATCTCGATCGCTCGACCGTCGCGGTATCCCGTGAGCAGATCGCCTCTGGGCTCCAGCAGCAGATCGTGCTCGCCGGTGTCGATGCGCAGGCGTGCGACGCGCCAGTCGGCGTCGACCACGACGTCGATGACCTCACGGTGCGGCGCGGGGTCGGTCGTGTCGACATCGCTGAAGTAGCGCCACCCCATCGGTCCTGGTGCACAGCGGAAGCTCTCGGTGCCGACCGGTTCCCCGCGGTCGCCGAGCACCGTGTAGCGTCCCGATGGCATGCGGCCAACCGTACCCGGCCCGGACCGATCCCGGCGCCACCACGGTAGGGTCATGGCCATGAGCGACGGCAAGCCCGACGACGAGACACCCACCCCCGAGCACGAGAACGAGAAGGAACGGGTCGACCGCGAGCTCATCGAGTTCCTCAATGAGGTGCGCGTCGTACTCCCGGGCGTCCAGGTGCTGTTCGCGTTCCTGCTGACGGTGCCCTTCACGGGCACGTTCGGGAAGATCGAAGGGGGAGCTCGGGTGGCCTACATCGTGGCGTTCTTCGCCACCGCCGCGGCCGCCGCGCTGATGATCACGCCGACGCCGATGCATCGGTTGCAGTTCCGCACCGGCGACAAGGAAGGGTTCCTGCGCCTGTCGAACCGGTTGGTCCTCGCCGGCATCGCCTGCCTCGCGATCGCGATGGTCGCGGTCGTGTGGCTCGTGGCCCAGGTGCTGTTCACCGACGGCGGGGGCGCGACGATCATCGCCGTCCTCGCAGGCACCATCGTCGTGGCGCTGTGGTTCGTGCTGCCCCTGGTGAACCGCTTCACCGACGAGCGGTAGCCGCCCGTGCGGGTCGCCGTCTGCCAGATGCGAGCCGGCGACGAGGTCGACCGCAACCTCGCGCTGGCCGAGCGCTTGATCGAGGAGGCCGCCGAGGGCGGAGCCGAGCTCGCAGCGCTCCCTGAATACCTGGACTTCATGGGACCGGCCTCGTCGCGAGGCGCCGTCGCCTCGGCGGTGCCCGGGCCCGTCACCGACCGACTGGGTGCGGCCGCGCGCTCGGGGTCGCTGTGGGTGCTCGCCGGTGGCGTCCTCGAGTCCGCAGCGAACCGCGTGCACGACACGTCGGTCCTGATCGACCCCGGCGGCGAGGTCGTCGCCACCTACCGCAAGATCCATCTATACGACGTGGCGCTCCCCGACCAGCCGCCGATCCGTGAGTCGGACTCGATCACGCCCGGCGACCAGCTGGTCACACACCGCGTGGGTGACGCCCGGGTCGGGCTCTCGATCTGCTACGACGTGCGCTTCCCGGAGCTCTATCGGGGGCTCGTGGCGCAAGGGGCGCAGGTGCTCTGCGTCCCTGCGCAGTTCCAGCACACGACGGGGCGGGATCACTGGCACGCGCTGCTGCGCGCCCGGGCGATCGAGAACCAGTGCTTCGTCGTGGCGCCCGCTCAGTGGGGGACGTTCGGCGCCAGCGACGAGGGCCGGCGATCCTTCGGTCATTCCCTCGTCGTCGATCCCTGGGGTCGGGTGCTCGCCGAGGCTCCCGAGGAAGGCGACGGCGCCTGGTTCGCCGACCTCGACCTCGATGCCCAACGAGCGCTCCGCCGCTCGTTCCCGGTGCTCGCTCACCGTCGGCTGGGCGGAGCCTGCTGATCGCATGCGGAGAGCGATCGCCGACGGGTACGAGCTCGATGACGACCGGTCGCGGGTCGACATCGACGTCGCTCACCGATACCTGACCGAGGCGTATTGGGCCGAGGGTCGCACACGGGCGACGGTCGAGAGCCTCGTGCGTGACGCCGCCCGGGTCGTGGGCGTCTACGAGGCGCAGGCGATGGTGGGGTTCTGCCGCGTCGAGAGCGACGAGGTCACGTTCGCCTTCCTGCTGGACGTGTTCGTCGTGCCCGAGCATCGAGGACGGGGTCTCGGTGTCGAGCTTGTGCGCGAAGCCGTCGAGCTCGGCCCTCACGCCGATCTGCCGTGGTACCTGGGAACCCGCGATGCTCACGGGCTGTACGAGCGGTTCGGGTTCGGTCCACCCGATTCGGAGCGACAGATGAAGCGGCCCGGCGCGAGGCGTGCCTGACCACCGCGAGCACGCTCGGGCGATCGTCGTGCGACGCGCGTGGTGCTACGGCAGGCCGGCGATGCCCACGTACTCGAAGTGCATGCCGTCGGGCACCGTCCAGCGTCCGCCCCACGTGAAGCCGTGCCTGGCCATGACGCGCACCAGCACCGCCGGTTGACGTGGAGGGCGTCCGTACGGATTCGTCAGGGAGTTGATGTCGACGGCGGCGCCCCAGGTGTGGTGTGAGATGGCGTTGGAGGGTCGCCGCATCACCATGCGCGCGTTGTAGCAGCCGGCGAAGTTGCGCACGGCATCGCCCCGGCCCATCGCCCGGAGCTCCCGCATCGCGGCGATCAGGGCGGGGAAGACGCGTTCGTGACACGTGAACCTGCCGAGCAACGGCACGCTACGGGTCGTGAGCGACCGCCGTGCGAACGAGGCTTCCATGCGCAGATAGCCCGGCCGGTTCGGATCGGGATCGGCACGGAACTCCCCGAAGCCTCGCTTCATGAGCACCGGCGGCCAGACGGCGTCGCCCTGGCGGCGGAACTCGGCGTGACCGGGCCTGCGCACGCGCGGCGGATAGCCTGCACCCAGCAGGGGAGCGACGCGGCGGGCCAGCTCAGCCTCGGTGCGGTTGCCCCTTCATCTGCAGCAGGGCGAACCGGTCGTGGCGAACCCCGAGCGCTCGGCCCTCGTCGACCGTGACCATGACCTCGCTCCATGCCACCACCTCGTCGGGCACGATCGCACCGATCACGATGCGGCCGCCGGGCACGACGATGCGGTCACCGACATGCAGTCGGCGGAGCGATGCGCTCGATGCGCCGAGCACCCCGCGCCCGCGTCGCAGGGCGGCGAGCACCTCACGCTCGTGCGACGCCGGCAGGAACGCTGCCCAGTCGTGGATCCGCACCGCCATGACCTCGATCGGGTACCGATGTCTGCCCGCGGCCCGATCGACGACCGTGCCGTCCGCGCGGGTCGAGCGCCGCATCCAGAGCGTGTCGCCGGCCACCACCGCCACCGCGTCGGTGCCGCGGAGGGCGTCGAGCCGCGGAGCGAGGCCGCCCGGCAGACCGCCGGTGCGCCACATCAGGTAGGCCGGAGGCATCCACGTGCGCGCGGCGTCGGCGCTCCGCGCCTGGACGTGCGGTGCGAGGAGCACGCAGGTGAGCGCCCAGCCGGCGATCGTCGACACCGTGCGCCGTGTCAGGGAGGGCGGAGCGAACATCCATGCCGAGCGTACCCGAGAGAGGAATGGCCAGGCCTGAGGGTAGCCGCCGCTGGCCGGGCAGCGCCGCTCTCCGCTCGCCTCTAGTCCACGGTAGACGAGTCGCCGAGGTCGGCCGGCACGTCGATGTCGACAGGCGCCGGGCGCGCGATCGCGACCTCCTCGACCCACTCGGGATGGCTCGCGATCAGCACCCGGGCGCCGACATCGCCGTGCAGATGGCCGGCCTCGGCATAGATCTCGCGGCTGAGCAGGGCCGGCCCGGGTGCGTCATCGAACCGCAGCCGAACGATCTGGCTCCGGGTCGAGCGGAAGCGCTGCACGAGAGCTCGGACGTCGTCGGCGGTGATACCCGGTTGATCGGCCATGAGCACGACGCTGGCCTCGCTGTCGCCGGCGACCTCATGGAACGCGGCAGCGAGCGACGTCGACTGTCCGTTGCGGTAGGCGTCGTTGCGCACGAACCGCCCCGATGCGGGAAGTCGCAGCGTAGACTCGACGGCGTCAGCGTCGTGACCCGTGACGACCAGGATCTCGTCGGCTCCGGCCTCGGCGAGCGTGTCGATCGCATGCTGGGCAAGTGCCTTGCCCTGGCGCATCGCGATCTGCTTGGTGGCTCCGAAGCGGCGCGCCTCGCCGGCCGCGAGCACGACTCCGGTGATCACGCCCGCATGGTCACGCTGGCGGCGTGCCGCCCCCGAACAGCCGTCGGAAGAAGGCCTTGACGATCGACCAGATGGCCGAGATGCCGAGCCCGATGCCGCCGACGGGCTTCGCCGCGGTGGGTGCGGCCGCCGGTGTCGGCGCGGGCGCGTGCGAGGGCGGAACCGGCTCGGCCGCCGCTGTCGAGGAGCCGGGCGCGGCCTCGGCTGCTCGGGCCGTCGGCGGCTCGGTGTTGATGGTCGATTCCAGGCAGTCGGCGAACTGCTGCGTGAGCTTCTTCGAGATCTCCGGCATCAGTCCGCGTGAGAGCTGGGCGGCAGCGCCGGTGAGGGTGATGTCGGCCGTCATCTTGACGGTGGTGCGACCGTCGCCCGCGGGCTCGAGCCAGGAGGTCACGGCGGCGTTCGCCGCGCCTTTCCCCTTCGCCTCCATGCCCTTGGCCCGCAGCACCGCGCGGTGCGCCTCATCGTCGCGTTCGGTCATCTCGACCGTGCCGGCGAAGGCGAGCGCGACGGGACCGAACTTCATGTTCACCTTGCCCTTCCACGTGTGATCATCGACGGTCTCGGTGAGCTCGGCGCCGGGCATGCAGGGCGCGATCCGCTCGACGTCGAGCAGGTACGCCCAGAGCTCGCCGATCGGCGTGGAGACGGTGAACTCGTTCTCGATCAGCATCTCGCGAGCCTACCCTCGCCGTGCGGTGCGTGTGAGCCACCAACACACCGTGCAGCCGGTCGGGCAACTCAGGTTATTGCGCGGGGAGAACAATCGAGATCAGACCCGCCTTCGTGGCAGCGAGCGAGTGGTGCGCCTCGGCGACGTTAGCGAGCCTCGGTTCCCGGAGCTGGGCGGTCGTGGATCGGACCGGGGCGCTCCTTGAGGAAGCCGCCCGACCGCTCGTGCTTGGCGGCGACGATCTCGGCGACGATGGCCTGCGCGATCTCCTCGGGGCCCTCGGCGCCGAGATCGAGGCCGGCCGGGCCGTGGATGCGCTCGCGATCGGAGTCGGTGATCTGGACGCCTTCGTCTGCGAGCTCCATCAGCAGCCGATGCGTGCGCGCCGACGGGCCAAGCATGCCGATGTAGCCCGCCTCGGAATCGAGCAGTGACCGCAGGTACTCCTTGTCGCGCAAGAAGTTGTGTGTCATCACGACCACGTGCGTTCGCCGGTCGATGCCGGCGGTCTTCCCCACGTGCTCGGGGCTCTCGACGTGCACGAAGCCCGCCGCCTCGGGGAAGCGTTCCTCGGTGAGGAAGCCCGGCCGATCGTCGACCACGACGGGGTTCCAGCCGATGCCCCGCGCGGCTCGCACGAGCGGAATCGCGTCGTGGCCGGCACCGCACACGAGCAGGCGCAACGGCGGCTCGAGCACCTCCACGAACGCACGAACGCCGTGCGTGAGCGTGCGGACCTCCGATCGTTCGGCCCCGAGCAGCTCCCGCGCTGAGGCGATCGCTTCGGCATCGACGGCCTCGAGGCCGAGCGAGCCTTCCGGGTCGCCGGCCGGTCGCACCACGATGCGGGAACCGGGCAACACCACCTCGTCATCGCTCTCGAGCACCGTGACGACGCAGATCGGTTGCTCTTCCTCGAGCGCAGACCGGAGGGCGTGCGCGACATCGGCCGCCTGGTCGGCAGGTTCGATGAACACTTCGATCGCCCCGTTGCACCCGAGACCGAGTCCCCAGACCGCGTCGTCGTCGGCGGTGAGGTCCCATCCGGCAAGACGTGCGGCTCCCTCGTTCATCACGACCCTGGCCATGTCGGCGACGTCACCCTCGAGGCAGCCGCCGCTGATGTTGCCGATGGGTGCGCCTTCCTCGGGCACGAGCAGGCGCGCGCCAGGGCGGCGGTAGGTCGAACCGCGCACCGCGACGATCGTCGCCAGCGCCATGCGCTGACCCTTTGCCGACATCGACTCGATCGCCTGCAGCACGTCGGTGATCTCGCTCACCCGTCGATGGTCGCACAGCCGCGGGCATGCGGCGACCGGGTGGGCGTACGGCTACACCTCGGCCGCGGGCCGGTCGATACGCATGTCGGGATGGACCAGAGTTTCGGCTTCCGTGCGGCACGCGTGCCGCTGCATCGCCGCGTGAGCCCGCGGGCGATCGTGCTCGTCGTGGTCGGACTCGCGCTCGTCGCCGCGCTCTGCGCGTTCTCGCGATGGGTGATCGTGAGCGAGCGGCGCAGCATCGACGCGGCGTCGAGGCCCGTCGACGCCGGTGCCATCGTCGGCACGATGTCCGGCGTGGACACGGAACCCGCGACGGCAGCCGGCGCATCGGGGCGTGTGTCGATCGACTCCACGGCCCGGGCCGACATCCGTACGGCGTTCGCCATCGCCCGCCGCGCTGCGTCGGGTCCCGCGACCTTCCTCGACGCAGGACCGGGGGAGCTCGCCGCCACGGGTTCGCCGATGATCTTCGTCGACGGACCGTCGCGGGCGCCGGGGGTGGTGAGCGTGGCGTCGACCACCGACACGTGGGGCGCCGCTGTCATGGGACCGTCGGGCACGTGCTACCTGCTGCGGCATGCCCCCGGCAACGGCCTCACGTACGGGACCGGCGGCACGTGCACCGGCTCCGAAGCCTTGACCGTCACCGACCGGAGCTGGTGACGGCACGAGGGCGGACCGAGGCGTAACCTCCGGTTCGCGCGTTCTCAGCGCTTCCCCTACACTCCGGCCCTATCGAGCGTCGCCCTGCATGCGCCGGCGTCGGGAGGGGGATCCGTCCGTGACGAACGTGACCGTGACCGTGAACGGGCAATCGCGACAGGCCGATGTCGAGCCTCGCACGCTGCTCGTGTACTTCCTGAGGGAACACCTCGGGCTCACCGGAACGAACGTCGGCTGCGACACCTCCACGTGCGGATCCTGCACCGTGCTCCTCGACGGCGAGTCGGTGAAGGCGTGCACACTGCTGGCCGCACAGGCCGATGGCCGCGAGGTCGCCACGATCGAGGCGATGGCCGACGGTGACGAGCTGCATCCGATCCAGAGCGCCTTCCATCGCAACCACGGCCTGCAATGCGGCTACTGCACACCGGGCATGGTGATGGCCGCGGCGAGCTTCCTGAAGGAGAACCCCTCACCCACCGAGGAGGAGGTCCGGGAATCGATCGAGGGCAACCTCTGCAGGTGCACGGGCTACCAGAACATCGTGAAGTCGATCCTCGACGCCGCCGGCTCCATGAGCGGCGCGAACGCCTAGGAGGCCGGCATGGTTGCTACCGAGAACTTCGTCGGCCGCGCGGTCCTCCGCAAGGAAGACGGTGACCTGCTGACCGGTCAGGCCCGCTACATCGACAACTTCACGATGCCGGGCATGGCGTTCATGTCGGTCGTGCGGCCCCCGTACGTGCACGCGACGATCGATTCGATCGACACGTCGGCCGCGGCGTCGATGCCCGGGGTGATCGGCGTCTACACCGGTGCGGACCTCGGGCTCGGGGCGCTGCCGTTCGTGTGGCCGATCACCGAGGACATCAAGGTTCCCGTGCACTACCCGCTCGCCACCGACAAGATCCGGTTCGCCGGCGACGCCGTGGCGGTCGTGCTCGCGGAGACGCGCGAGCAGGCGGCCGATGCCGCTGAGGCCGTGACCGTGAGCGCCACCGAGCTTCCCGCGGTCACCGACATGCGCGAGGCGATGAAGGACGAGACCGTCATCCACGACGACCTCGGCACGAACGTGGTCGTGCACTGGTCCCACGGAGGTGGCGGCGACCAGTCCATCTTCGACTCGGCCCCGGTGCTCGTCGAGGAGACCTACGACCAGCCTCGCTTGATCCCGAACGCCATCGAGCCGCGGGGGTGCCTCGCCTACGGTGTCTCGGCGATGGACGAGTGGACGCTCGTCTCCGCCACCCAGATCCCGCACATCGCGAAGGTCACCCTCTGCGGCGTCGTCGGCATCACCGAGTCGAAGTTCCGCGTCATCGCCCCTGACGTGGGCGGCGGCTTCGGCTCGAAGCTGAACGTGTACGCCGAGGAAGCGCTCGCGCTCGCGCTGGCGAAGCGCACCGGTCGCCCCGTGAAGTGGATCGAGGGCCGCCAGGAGAACTACGTCGCCACGATCCACGGCCGGGGCGTCACCCATGACTGCACGCTCGCGGGCACCGACGACGGCACGATCCTCGGCCTCAAGTTCGTGGAGCTCGCCGACATGGGCGCGTACTTCCAGCTGCTCACGCCCGGCATCCCCGAGCTCGGCGGATGGGTGTACATGGGCCCGTACAAGCCCGAGGCGTACTGGTACGAGTTCAGGGGCATCGTCACGAACGCCACGCCCACCGACGCGTACCGCGGTGCCGGCAGGCCCGAGGCGACCTTCGTGCTCGAGCGGCTCGTCGACGCCTACGCGCGGCGCATCGGCAAGGATCCGGCCGAGGTGCGCCGCATGAACTTCCACGAGCCTTTCGACGAGGCCACGACCTCGATCATGGGGTTGCAGGTCGACAGCGGGAACTACGAGCCGCTGCTCGACAAGGCGCTCGAGCTCGTCGACTACGACCAGCTCCGCAAGGAGCAGCAGGCCCGGCGCGACCGGGGCGACGTGAAGCAGCTCGGTATCGGGCTCAGCACCTACATCGAGATGTGCGGGCTCGCACCGTCGAACATCCTTGGGGCGCTGCGGTACGCCGCCGGAGGCTGGGACGGCGCGACCATCGAGTGCCTGCCGAGTGGCCAGGTGATCGTCAAGACCGGCACGTCACCGCACGGACAGGGACACGAGACGAGCTGGTCGCAGATCGTCGCCGACGGGCTCGGGGTCGACGTCGACGCGATCGAGGTGCTGCACGGCGACACGATGATCACGCCGCTCGGCATGGACACCTACGGCTCGCGGTCGGTGAGCGTGGGCGGCGCGGCGCTGCACTTCGCGATGGAGAAGATCAAGGAGAAGGCGCGCACGATCGCCGCGCACGAGCTCGAGGTGAGCGAGGACGACCTCGAGTGGGCCGATGGGGGGTATCGGGTGCAGGGCGCGCCCGACAAGGCGCGCACGATCCCCGACCTGGCGGTGAGCGCGTGGCACGCGCACGATCTTCCGGCCGGCACCGAGCCGCATCTGAACGCCACCGCCGTCTACGACCCCCCGAACTTCACGTGGCCGGCGGGCGCGCACATCTGCGTGGTCGAGGTGGACACCGAGACCGGTGCGACCGACATCGTGAAGTACGTGGCGGTCGACGACTGCGGCACCGTGATCAACCCGATGATCGTGGAGGGCCAGGTGCATGGAGGGGTCGCCCAAGGGGTTGCCGAGGCGCTGCACGAGGAGGCGGTCTACGACCAGACCGGCAGCCTCGTCACGTCGTCGATGTCGAGCTACGGCATCCCGACCGCGATGGAGATCCCGAGCATGATCACCGACAACAGCCAGCAGACGCCGAGCACCACCAACCCGCTCGGCGTGAAGGGCATCGGGGAAGCGGGCACGATCGCCTCGCCGCCGGCGGTGATCAACGCGGTGGTCGACGCCGTGAGTCACCTCGGCGTCGACGACGTCGGCAAGCCCGCGACACCCGAACGCGTGTGGCGCGCGATCCGTGACGGGCGTGTCGAGGGCAGACCCGAAGGAGACCAACCCGGTGCGGGCGGGGGGCTCGGATCGGCCGCGCGCCTCGAGAAGGGGGAGGCCACATGATCCCGGCTCCGTTCGAGTACGCACGGGCCGAGTCGGTCGAGCACGCGGTCGAGTTGCTGAGCGGGTCGGACGACGCCAAGGTCCTGGCCGGCGGGCATTCGCTGCTTCCGCTCATGAAGACGAGGCTCGCGCAGCCCTCGCTGTTGGTCGACATCTCGAGGGTCGGTGATCTGTCGTCGATCCGTGAGGACGGTGACGTGGTCGTGATCGGAGCGCTCGCTCGCCATCACGACGTGGCGACCAGCGAGCTGGTCCAGCACGCCGTCCCGATCGTCGCCGACACGGCGAGTCAGATCGGCGACCCGCAGGTCCGGCACATGGGCACGATCGGCGGATCGATCGCACATGCAGACCCGGCGGGCGA
This sequence comes from uncultured Actinomycetes bacterium, assembly GCA_963790335.1. Classification (GTDB taxonomy): domain Bacteria; phylum Actinomycetota; class UBA4738; order UBA4738; family HRBIN12; genus JAOUEA01. The sequence goes on from CAWBOB010000006.1 coordinate 152,759, forward strand.
CATGGGCACGGTGATGGTGGCGCTCGGGGCCGAGCTCGTGATCGTCGGCGCCGGCGGCGCGACTCGAACGGTTGCGGCGGGAGACTTCTTCAGAGGGTTGTTCGAGGCCGACCTCGCAGCGAACGAGGTGCTCACCGAGATCCGTGTGCCGAAGACCAGCGGCGGCTGGAGCTACCTGAAGTTCAACCGACGGGCGATCGACTGGGCGATGGTGGGCGTGGCGGCCGTGCAGCAGAACGGTTCGGCGGCCGTCGTCCTCACGAACATGGGGGAGACACCGCTGCGCGCGTCGGGGGTCGAGGAGGCGCTCGCCGGCGGGGCTGATCCGGCGGCGGCGTCGGCCCGGGCGGACGAGGGCACGAGCCCGCCGTCCGACGCCTTCGGAAGCGCCGAGTACCGCAAGGAAGTCTCCAAGGTGCTCGTGCGCCGGGCCCTCGAGGAGGCCATGGGGTAGGGGTCTTCCGACCCCGTCGAGTTCGGGGCGGCGGGCCTTCCAGCTGCGTTCCTGGAGGAGCGAGCAGGCCGATGGGAACCCTGTCGATCCACGTCGACGCGTTCGGCGAGGCCGTGCATGACCGCTGGCGCGGCAACGCCGAGACCTTCGTGGTGATCGAGCGAGACGACGGGATGGTGGAACGCGACTCGTTCGGGTACCTCGCGCCGTTCCCCCGGTGGCCGGCCCATGAGCGGAAGGTCATGCGGGCGGTACACGGCAGGGTGCTCGATGTCGGATGCGGGGCCGGCAGGGTCGCACTGCATCTCGAGCCTCGCGGGCACGATGTGGTCTCGATCGACATCGCGCCGGGTGCGCTGCGCACGGCTCGGGAACGCGGCGTGCGGGACGTGCGAGGCATGGCGGCGTCCGATGTGCGGCTGGCCCACGGTCCGTTCGATTCGATCGTGATGTTCGGAAACAACGCGGGACTGCTCCGTGATGCCAGACATGGCCCGTGGTTGCTCCGCCGATTCGCGCGCCTGACCGGCGACGACGGGGTCGTGGTCGCGAGCACGGTGGATCCTTACGAGACGACCGATCCGGTGCACCGCGGCTACCATCGGCGGAACCGTCGTTGTGGCCGCATGGGCGGTCAGATCCGGCTGCGGGTGCGGTACCGGCGACTCGCGACGCCATGGTTCGACTACCTCTTCACCTCGGTGTTCGAGCTGACGCGCATGGCGCGTGGCACGGGGTGGCGACTCGATCAGGTGGTCGATGGACCGGGTCCCGCCTACGCGTTCGTGCTGCGGAAGGCGCCACGATGACCGGTGATCGACCGGCTCCGGCGTGAGGCAGGGCCGCACCCAGACCCTTTGACGCTTCGGTGCCTCCCACATTGAATAGGGCGATGGAAGAGCGACTCAACGCCCGGAACCTCTCGTTCCCGGAGTGGATGGAGGTCCACGGTGTACCGATCCTGGCGATCTTCATCGTCGCGGTCGTCGTCACGCTGGTCGCGCGGCTGCTCGTGCGACGCTTCCAACGCAAGCTCGAGGGATCACCCAGCGTCACCCAGGTGGTGAACCTGCAACGCGCAACCACCCTCACCCACGCGCTCTCGGCGACGACGATCGTCGTGATCTGGACGCTCGCCGCCCTGATGGTCCTCGACGAGCTCAGCGTGAACCTGGCTCCGCTGCTCGCGAGCGCCGGCGTCGTCGGCGTCGCGCTCGGGTTCGGCGCGCAGAGCGTCGTTCGCGACACCCTGTCGGGGTTCTTCATCCTGCTCGAGAACCAGTTCGGCGTCGGTGACGTCGTCGAGATGCAGACGACCGCGAACCCGGTCGCCGGACGGATCGAGGCACTGACCCTGCGGGTGACGTCGCTGCGCGCGTTCGACGGCACACTGCACATCGTCCCGAACGGGAACATCCAGGTCGTCAGCAACAAGTCCAAGGGCTGGGCACGAGCGATCGTCGACGTGCGGGTGGGCTACGACCAGGACGTGAACGAGGTCCGCGAGGTGCTCGAGGACCTCTTCGACGAGCTTCGCCGCGACCGCTCGATGCAGGACTGGGTCCGAGACGGTCCGAGCGTGCTCGGCATCGAGCGCATGGCCGACATCGCCCAGGAGATCCGCATCACGGCCGAGACGCGTCCGTCGAAGCGCCTCGACGTGGAGCGGCTGCTGCGAGAGCGCATCCAACGCCGGCTCTCCGAGCGCGGCATCCGTGTACCGGTGCCCACGACGAGCGCCGGTCCCGGCGATGGTGTGAGCCGCTAGCAGCCGGTGCCGGTAGCTCTGCGGACATCCGGGTCGCCCGGTACGCTGCACGCATGCCCGGCCTTCCGTTCGACTCGGTCGACCAGCTGCAGACGGCGCTGGGCGAGCATTCCTATCTCGCGGACCGTGGCCTCGCCACCGCGATCTACCTGTCGCTGTCGCTCGGCAAGCCGCTGCTGCTCGAGGGCGAGGCCGGCGTCGGCAAGACCGAGGTGGCCAAGACGCTGTCCACGCTGCTCGGCCGTGACCTCATCCGGCTGCAGTGCTACGAGGGCATCGATGCGTCGCAGGCGCTCTACGAATGGAACTACTCGCGCCAGCTGATCGCGGTGCGAGCGATGGACGCCGCCGACGCCGCGACGCACGTCGAGGACCTGTTCGGCGAGGACTTCCTGGTGGAACGTCCGCTGCTCGCGGCGATCCGCGCCGGCGATCGCGCCGTGCTGCTGGTCGACGAGCTCGATCGCGCCGACGACGAGTTCGAGGCGTTCCTGCTCGAGATCCTGAGCGAGTTCGCCGTCACCGTGCCCGAGGTCGGGCGCGTCGCGGCCGAGACTGCGCCCGCGGTCATCGTCACGTCGAACCGCACCAGGGAGCTGCACGACGCGTTGAAGCGGCGGTGCCTCTATCACTGGATCGATCATCCGCAGCTCGATCGTGAGGTTGCGATCGTGCGAGCGCGCGCGCCGCACGTGAGCGAGGCGCTCGCACGCGACGTGGCGGAGGCGGTCGCCCGCCTGCGCGAGCTGGATCTCGCGAAGCTCCCCGGCGTGGCGGAGACCATCGATTGGGCGAAGGCGCTCGCGTTCCTCGGCGCCGACGGGCTCGATGAGCCGCTCGCAGCCGACACCCTGGGCGCGGTCGTGAAGGACCACGAGGATCAGGAGCTCGTCGCGGCGCGGCTCGCGCAGGTCGTCGGCGGAGATGCCTGAGCGCTCCCCGCCCGGGGTGCCATCGACCGGCGGGCCGCTGCCCCCGCTGATCGCGTTCGGCCGCGATCTGCGGGAGCGAGGGCTGCCGGTCGGCACCGGCCGCATCCTCACGTTCGCGCGGGCGGTCAGTGCGCTCGGCCTGACCGACCGCGACTCGCTCTACTGGGCCGGCCGAACGAGCATGATCGCGCGCCGCGACGACCTGGAGACCTACGACGTCGCCTTCGACGACTGGTATCGATCGCTGCGCTCGACCGAGGATCTGCGGGTCGAGCTGAACCTGCCGACCGCCGAGCCCGAAGCCGACGGCACGGCCTGGGGCGAACAACCCGACGAGCTCGAGGTGCGGGTCGGGCAGACCGCGGCCGAGTGGCGCAACGCCCGTGACGACGACGAGGTCGCACCCGGTGAGGAGTCGTCGATCCGCATCGTGGCGAGTGCCGCCGAGGTGCTGCGGTCGAAGTCGTTCGGCGACCTCTCGCCCGAGGAGCGAGCCCATGTGGCCGCGTTGATCCGCTCGCTGCGGCTCCGGGTGCCGGTCGAGCGCACGAGGCGGACCCGTCCGGCTTCCAAAGGTGATCGCTTCGATCTGCGACGCACGCTCCGGCGCTCGCTGCGCACGCAGGGTGAGCCGTTCGACCGGGCCTGGCGCGCGCGCACCGCCCGTCGACGACCGCTCGTGCTGATCCTCGACATCAGCGGATCGATGGCACCGTACTCGCGCGCACTGATGCAGTTCGCCTACGCGGCGATGGCAGCGGGGCGTCGCGTGGAGACGTTCGTGTTCGGCACCAGGCTCACGCGCGTCACCCGCACCCTGCGCACCAAGGACCCCGACCGCGCGCTGCGCGAGATCGGACATCAGGTCGAGGACTGGGAAGGCGGGACCCGCATCGGGGAGTCGCTCAAGTCGCTGCTCGACGGATGGAGTCAGCGGGCGGCGCTGCGTGGCGCGGTCGTCGTGTTCTGCTCCGACGGGCTCGAGCGCGGTGATCCCGACCTGCTGAGCGTGCAGATGGCGCGCTTGCGCAGGCTGGCCCACCGGGTCATCTGGGTGAATCCCTTGAAGGGTTCGCCGAGGTACGAGCCACTCGCCCGCGGCATGGCAGCGGCCCTGCCGAGCGTCGACGTCTTCCTGTCGGGACACAACCTGGAGAGCCTCGAGCACCTCGCCGCGGCGCTCGGCGGGTAGGGGGACCGGCGATGCGTGACGACGACGACATCATCGATTCCTACGACCGGGAGCTCGGCCCGGAGCCCGGGCTGGGGCCGAGACGGGCAGGCCGAGGGTTCTGGATCGTGGTGGTCACGATCGTGGCCGCGGGCGCGATCCTCGTGGTGGAGATCTTCGCGAACCGTGACGTCGCCAACACGATCGGGCGAGCGCAGCACGATCTGCGCGTGGCGGAGCGGGCGGCGCGCTCGATCGTGTCGCGCGCCGGAAGCTTCGAGCAGGCCGACGCCCCGACGCTCGACGCTGCGGGTCTCGACGACGGCGCGCTCTCGGTCGTCGGTCCCGATGAGCGCTCGTCGGGACTCGGCGAGGTGAGCGTGTACGCCGACGACATCACGTGGGCGGCAGCCGTGAGCGTGCGCCCGAACGGGTGCTTCTACCTGAAGCTCGTCGTGGGACGGGACGACGCGCTCTACGGTTCGGGCACGGAGTGCACCGGTCGAGCCGCGCTCGACGCCCGCGATCCCCGCTGGTAGTGCTCGGGCGGGTGGCGACTCATCCCGCTGGAGGGGGTGGAAGGTCGCCCTCGCCCATCGCCGGTGCCGGCTCGACGGGCTGGGGTCCGCCCGGGGGCGAGGGCAGGGCCGACGCGTCCGTCGTGAGGGGCGCCACGGTGTCCCCAGCGCCCTCGGTCCCGACCAGGATCACGACCGTGTTGGCCCATCGATCGCCGAGGCGCTGCTTGCTGTCGGACCGGCTCACGGCGACGGCGGCCACGAGGTAGGGGATGACGTAGGGGAACGCGTCGACGGCACGAGCGAGGTTGCGGACCACGGCGGCCCCGAGGTCGATTCGCGACCCGTCGGGTCGCCGGACCCGGATGCCGAGCACGGCTTTGCCGATCGTCACGCCGGCGAGTCCCTCGAGCAGCACGAAGTAGGCCAGCGTGATCAGCGCGGGAACGACGAAATCGACGCCCTGCCACGAGATCGATGTGACGCCGTCGTGCGAGTCGGTCTCGGCGAACGGCACCCAGGCGATCGCGGTGATCAGCGTGTCGATGAGCAACGCGACGAACCGTCGTCCCGAGCCGATGTAGCGCATGCTGCCGTCCTCCGAGCGGGGAAGGCGCTCTCCCCATCGCGGCCGAACGTAGGTCCGCCGACCCGGAGCGTCAACCACGTGCCCGGAACCTCGACGAGCGATCCGATTCGTCGGCCGTGCCCACCGCCCGACGCCGTTCCAGTCAAGCACGCGTCATCATGGTCCGATATGTGTCCGATGCCGAGGAGCCGTCCACGCTTGCGGGCAGCCGTTGCCGTGGTCTGCGTCGGGCTGGCCACGCTCGCGACCCATGGGTCCCCGGCCCGAGGGGTGGCGTCGGGACGACCGTCGGTGATCGCTCCCGGGGTCACGTACGAGCGGATCAAGGACGGGCAGGGTCCCTGGGTGATCCACGTGGTGCGGCTCGACCCCGATCAGGCATCGACCGTCGACCTCGCCGCGGGTGGCGCCACGATGGGAAGCTTCTCCCGCCCGAGCGAGATCGGCCGAGGGCGCCGGGCGCTCGTCGCGATCAACGGTGACTTCGGTCTGCTCTCGGGGCACCCGCTGCACCCGTTCGCCGTTGACGGATCGCTCATGGGCCGTGGCGCTCAGCGCGGCGTGAGCTTCGCCCTCACCCAGGACGAGACCGCGAGCTACCTCGGCCAGGAGCGTCTCGAGATCGTCGGGAAGGACGTGACGACATCGGCGCTCTTCGAGCTGGGCGGCTGGAACTCCGGCGCGCCCGATCTCGATGAGCTCGCCGGGTACACGAGCTACGGCGGGCGGGTCGAGCCGGTTCCCGGTCACGGCTGCGCTGCGAGACTGCTGCCCGACGGCGGGAGCCGCTGGAACGACCGGGGTGACGGTGTCGCTCGTCACTACACGGTGGGTGCGCTCAGATGCGGGGAGGAGCCGCTTCCTGCGAAGCGTCGAAGTGTCGTAGCTGGCGTCGCGGCGCTGGGGAGCGGGAGCCACCACGCTCATGGGCATGAGCCGAGGCGACTCGATCCGGCTCTCGTGGTCGTTCGGGTGGACGCATGTGATGGACTCGATCGGCGGCATGCCGCAGATCGTCGACGACGGGAGCAACGTCGCCACCCGGTGCGCGGCCCGCTTCTGCCGGCGTCATCCACGGACCGGTGTCGGCGTGACGGCCGACGGCACCGTGCTGCTGGTCGTCGTCGACGGCCGTTCCGAGCGATCGGTCGGCATGTCGCTCGCGGAGCTCGGACGACGCTTCGTGTCCCTCGGTGCCGTCGAGGCGTTGAACCTCGACGGCGGCGGAAGCTCTGCGATGTGGATCAGGGGCAGCGGCATCGTGAACCGTCCCTCCGACCCCGGAGGGGAGCGCGCGGTCGTGAACGCCATGGTGGTGCTGCCGGGCGAGGACGGGGGTGAGGCGGCGACGATGCGCTCGGCGCTCGCCGCGATGACGGTCGGCCGGTTCCCTCCTCCGTCGGCGGCGGCGATCGATCCCGGTTCGACGGGTGGGTTGGCCGATGCGTGGCTCCGAGGAGCGTTCGGTCCGTCGCGGCGAACGCCACCCTCCCTCATCCGGGCCGCGCGATCGTTCAGGTTCGGGCGGTAGTCGCGGCCTCGTTCTCGCCGTCCCCGGCCGTCGCGCCCGCGGTCATCGCCGCGTCGAGCAGCTCGATGGGATGCACGACATCGGCGGATGGACCCGGTTCCGCGAGACCGGCGCGAAGCTGCATCGTGCATCCCGGGTTCGCGCTCGCGACCACCGACGCTGCCGTATCACGCACGGCGTCGGCCTTCTCGCGCTGCAGGCGCTCGGCGAGCTCGGGCTCCGTCACGTTGTAGAGGCCGGCGGCGCCGCAGCACCGATCGCCGTTCGCGATCTCGACCACCTGCACACCGGGGATCGCTGCGAGCAGCGCGCGCGGCTGCGCGTGGATGCCCTGTACGCGCAAGGCGTGGCAGGCGTCGTGGTAGGCGACGCGGGCGATGCCGATCGCGCCGAGCGGCACGTCGCCGAGCCCCTCGTCGAACAGGAACGCCATCACGTCACGCACCGGCAGCGGTGCGCCGTCGACGAGCTCGGGGTAGGAGCGCATGTGGGCGCCGCAGCCTGCTGCGTTCGCGACCACGTCGCCGGCGCCGGCGAAGACGCGTGCGTTCAACCGGGCCAGCCTCCGGGCGACCTCGAGCCGTCCGTTGTGGGCCTGCAGCGCACCGCAGCACCGCTGGGCGCGAGGCACCGTGACGCGCCAGCCGCATCGAGCGAGCACGCGGATCGTCGCCAGGTTCACCAGGTGGAACCAGCGGTCCTGCACGCATCCGGAGAGCAGCGCCACCGTTCCGCGGAGCGTCAACGCCGTCGGCCGGCTCCGTGACGCGAGGCAGCCGCGCGAACGGCGCAGCGCGTCTCGGCACGATCGCGCGGATCCGTCGCGGCAAGAACGGTCTCGCGAGGGGCTGCAGCAGCGCGACGAGCCTTATCAACGCCGGCCGAGGGAGCACGACGTCGAGACCGATCCATCGCAGCACGCGCGTGCCCACGCTGCGCGTCGGTTCGATCTCGGTGCGTGCGCGTTCCATCATGCGGCCGAACGGCACGTGCGACGGGCAGACGTCCTCGCACGCACGGCAGACGAGGCAGCAGGTCCATGAACGTCGCGAACGTCTCGTCGACCTCGGCGATGCCGTCGGCGACGGCGCGCATGGCCGTGATGCGCCCCCGGGGTGAGGCCGACTCCTCGCCGGTCAGCCGGTACGTCGGACAGTGCGGCAGACACAGGCCGCACGCCACGCAAGCGTCGAGGTCACCGTCGGCGGGGTGGTCGTCGCCGCGCCAGTTCGCACTGACGGCGCCCTCGCGCCCCACGAAACGAGCGCCCTCGGGAAGGTCGGTTCCCAGCGGGGCCGTGGCGTCGTCGTGCATCGCTTCATCCTCACACGGCTGCCGGTGGTTTGACCGAGGTGCACGGTCTGCCTACCGTGCCGCCATGACCGAGGGCGAGCGGCGGGAACGACGGTTCGGACGTCTCACCGACCAGGCCGAGGATGGCCTGCTCACGTACGGCTCGTACCTCAAGATCCCAGAGCTGCTGTCACTGCAGGAGCTGCGTTCTGACCCGCCCGTCCACGACGAGTTGCTCTTCATCGTGGTGCACCAGGCCTACGAGCTCTGGTTCAAGCAGCTCCTCTTCGAGTTGGAAGCCGCGCGCGACGCGATGGCCGCCGATCGCACCGCCCGCGCCCGGCACCTGCTCGCTCGGGTGCGCTCGATCGAACGCGTGCTGATCGAGCACATCCAGGTGCTGCAGACGATGACGCCCCAGGACTTCCTCGAGTTCCGGGCCGTGCTCACGCCTGCGAGCGGCTTCCAGTCGGCGCAGTTCCGTGAGCTCGAGTTCATCAGTGGTCTCAAGGACGAGCGGTTCCTCGACGACCTCGCCGCCGAGTCCGAGGAACGTGCGCGGCTCGAACGGCGGCTGCGGGAGCCGACCCTGTGGGAAGGGTTCGTCACGCTGATGCGGACGCACGGCTTCCCGATGCCCGACGACGATGCCGAGGCGCGAGCCGCATCGCTCGTCGCGATGGCCCGGGAACACGGTGAGGTGTTCGCGGTGAGCGAGGGCCTGATGGACCACGACGAGACCCTCGCGCAGTGGCGCTTCCTGCACGTGCTGATGGTGGAACGCGAGATCGGTGCGAGGCGCGGCACCGGTGGCTCGAGCGGCGTCGGCTACCTGCGCTCGACCCTCGACAAGCGCTGCTTCCCGGAGCTCTGGGGCCTGCGGAGCCACTTGTGACGGCGCCCTGCACCTGTCGTCGCTCCCTGGGATAGCATCGAGCACCATCGACGAAGGAGGCGGCGTTCGTGCCCTTCTACCTCACGCGGTTCAGCTACACGCCCGAGACATGGGAACGGCTCATCGAGAACCCGGAAGACCGGCGAGCCGCCGCGCAGCAGTACATCGAGTCCGTCGGCGGCACCCTGCACGGGTTCTGGTACGCGTTCGGAGATCACGACGCCTACAACCTGTGGGAGGCGCCCGACAACGTGTCGATGGCAGCCGTTGCGGTAGCGATCAGCGCGGGTGGGGCACTCAGCTCGCTCCAGACGACGGCGCTGCTGACGGTGGAGGAGACGCTGGACGCGCTCGGGAAGGCGCGTTCGGTGAAGTACAAGCCCCCTGGCAGCTAGGGCGCAAGTGACCCAAGGCGCGATCGTGAACTCGAAGGTGCGCGCCTCGGTCAAGGCATCGTCGTTCACCGAGTCGGTGATCCGCGACATGACGCGCCTCGCCAACCAGCACGGTGCGATCAACCTGGGCCAAGGCTTCCCGGACTTCCCTGCGCCCGAGGAGCTGAAGGAAGCGGCGGCGCGAGCGATCGTCGACGACCACAACCAGTACCCGATCACATGGGGGGTGCCGGCGTTCCGCGAAGCGATCGCGGCTGCGTACGCGCGCGACTACGACATGACGGTCGACCCGGAGACGGAGATCTGCGTCACGTGCGGGTCGACCGAGGCCATGATCGCGTCGATGCTCGGCGTGCTCGACCCCGGCGACGAGGTCGTGGTCTTCGAGCCCTTCTACGAGAACTACGGGCCGGACACGATCATCACCGGAGCGGTGCCGAAGCTCGTTCGGCTGACACCACCCGACTGGACGTTCGACCCCGACGAGCTGCGCGCGGCGTTCGGGTCCCGCACCCGGGCGATCGTGATCAACTCGCCGAACAACCCCACGGGCAAGGTCTTCTCGCGGGCCGAGCTCACCGTGATCGCCGATCTCTGCATCGAGCACGACGCGATCGCGATCACCGACGAGATCTACGAGCACATCACCTACGACGGTGCGGCGCACGTGCCGATCGCGACGCTTCCCGGCATGGCCGACCGCACGATCACGATCAGCGCGCTCTCGAAGACCTACTCGGTGACCGGCTGGCGCGTGGGATGGGCGATCGCGGCGCCGCCGTTGATGGCCGGCATCAGGCCGGTGCACGACTTCCTCACCGTGGCGGCTGCGGCGCCGCTGCAGGTCGCGGGTATCACCGCGCTCGGCTTGCCGGCGAGCGTACCACGATGACATGCGCGCCGAGTACGCCGAGCGACGCGACGTGATGCTGCGGGTGCTCGCCGAGAGCGGGTTCGAGGTCGCGTCCCCGCCCGCCGGGGCCTACTACGTGATGGCCGACTGCTCGCACCTCGGACTCGGCGATGACGTCGCCACGGCGCGACACCTCGTCGAGCACGTCGGTGTGGCAGCCGTGCCGGGCTCGTCGTTCGTCGAGCATGCCGCCGACGGCGCGCACCTGCTGCGGTTCGCGTTCTGCAAGCGCGTCGAGACGCTCGAGGCCGCCGGCGAGCGGCTGGTTGCCGCCTTCGGGTCGGGAGAAGCTAGTCTGAACGAGACTAGCTGGGTCCCCGCTGCGTGCCGGGCGACAACGCGTCGCGCAGCAGTTCGAGTCCTCGCGGCTGCACCTTGAAGAAGGCCCACCGGCCACGCTGCTCGCGGGTCAGCAGCCCGGCCTCCGTGAGCACCTTCAGGTGGTGACTGACCGTCGGCTGGGAGAGTCCGAGCGGTTCGGTGAGATCGCAGACGCAGCGCTCGCCGGCCGCCGAGATCAGGCTCAGCAGGCGCAGGCGAGCGGGGTCGGCGACGACGCGGAGGCCCGACGCGAGCCGCTCGGCGTCGGCTTCCGAGAGCGGAGCGGAAGCGAGCGGTACACAGCAGCGTTCGTCGATCACCGCGATCTCTCGGATGGCCATACACCACATATTGACACCGGTCGATGCATCTGGCAACGTATCGAGCGTGGTCGATACATCGCGAACGTCGGGCCGGCGACGGCGGAACTGCATGAGAGGAGGTGCTGTCGATGGTGTTCGATGATCCGTGTTGCCCGGAAGGCTGCTGCTGATCGCAGGTTGAGACCGAGTCAGGCCGTCGCGGACGCGCGCGGCCGGGCTCGGTCGCCCCTCATTCCCCCATGCGTGCGACGCCGTCGACCGCGATGCGTACGATCACCCGTTGCTGATCGGGGCGATGGTCGCCGTACACGTCGGCGCCGGTGTACTTCTTCGCGAGGAAGTCGATGTGCGCGTCCGCTCCCTCGTGCACGAAGTCGGTGACGTGCCCGCGCAGCATCAATTGGTGGTACGGATCGCCTTCGTCGAACAGGCAGACGGCGACCCGCGGATCACGCCGCATGTTCTCGGTCTTGGTGCGGCCTTCGGCGGTGTTCACGAGCACGGTGTCGCCGTCGACGTCGATCCACACGATCGACACCTGCGGTGCGCCGTCTGCCATCGTGGTGGCGAGGCTCGCGAAGTTCTTGCCCTGCAGCAAGGCTCGGTCGTCATCGGTCAGCATCGAGATCCTCTCTCCAGTGATCGGCGACGACAGCATGCACCATCGCCCGACGTCGCGACGGGAGCCGGAGAACCCTCAGTCTTGATCCACGATCTCGGTGTCGGAGCCCTCGTCGATCGCATCGGCGTCGATCGGAACGGCGGTGCCGGCCCCTGCACCATCTCGTACCGACTCGACGAGCCTGCGAACCCCGTACAGCGTGAGCATCAGGCCGAGCGCGAACACCGGCAGCGGCCACACCCGGGAGGGGCGCAGGTCGGGCACGTCGAGGTCGCCCCACAAGAGCGTCGCCGCGAGGACAGCTGTCGCGAGGCCGACGACGAACGAGAACGGATCGAACCGGTGGGGCCTCATCGCGCCGAGCTCCTGTCGACGTGGTTGATGCGCACCGCGCCGATCGACACGGTGGCGTGGATACTCACCACGCCAGGCGTCGATCCTTCCCGCGATCCCGACATCCACCAGATCGGTTGCGCGAACCCGCCGCGTGCCCGCGCCTCCCGGCAGCATCGGTGCACGTTGGATCGCGAGATCCGGGAATGCAGGATCTGCGTCGTGCCAAGTCCGACGCTGCCAGTGAGCTCCACCGTGATGTCATCGGGGATGTTGAGCGTCAGCATGCCGGCACCGACGTGCACCCGTAGGGTGCCCGATTCGCCCTCGCGAAGACCCATCAGATCGACGGTCATCTCCCCGCCCGCGAGACGACGCTCCACCGATCCGTCGAACGAGCGGATCGCCACCGTGCGGTCACCGATACCGTCGTCGAGGTCGATGTGGAGCACGGTGAGCACCAAGGCGAATGGCGCGACGAGCATCACGGGGAGCACGAGCCAGCGAGCCCGGCCCACGAACCCACCGACGGCGAGCCCGGCGCCGAGGATGAGCAGCAGCAGCGCCGCGGCGTCGGCGACGGCGAAGGTGACCGCGCCCGCCAGATCGAGCAGGGTCGCGAGGGCGATAACCACGAGTCCCGCGCCGAGCGTGAGTGGCCCGAGGAAGGAGCGCTCGCGATGGCGACGTGTCCATCCTGTCGGGCGCGTCGATGCCGGCAGCGAGGCCGGAGGAAGGTCGGTCTCCTGGCCGGGCACCGGCGGGGTCGGCATCCCAGGAGGCGAGCCCGGGCCCAGGTTCGGTGCGCTCGTCCGCGACTCGGGGGCCGGTTCCCGTAGGAACAGCAGCGCACCCAGGGCGATCAACCCGAGCGCGACCACGAGTGAGCGGTTGAGCCAGCCGGCCTGACCGGCGAACAGCAGCGCCCCGAACGCGACCAGTCCGACGCCGAACCAGATCGGCGCCTGCGGGAAGCGGCGTGCCGTGCGCCGCGCCGCGCTCTCGGGCAGGTCGGCTCGCGGCAGGAGCCACCAGAGGAACGCGTACACGATCGCCCCGAGCCCAGCGAGGGGGGTCGTTGCCACGAATGCGACGCGGACCACCCACACCGGCACGGCTGCGTGATCGGCGATGCCGCTCGCGACGCCGGCGACCCAACGATGATCGGGCCGGCGCGACCACCGCATGCGCTCGTCGCGGCCCGGCGTCGTCTGCATGGGGTGAGTCTGCCCACGCGCTCGAGCGTTCGGCATCGGGGTCATCCCGGGAAGAACCCTGAGAACCCGGTCCCGTGCTCAGGCATGTTCCCGATGGCGGGCTCCGTCGGTGGCGTGCGAACATCGGTCATGGCCGCGAGCGGTTCTGCATCGACCTGGCGTCTGCGTCGGAGCTCGGGCGACCGGGTCCTGCTCGGTGTCGCCGGAGGCATCGGGGAGCGGATCGGCGTCGACCCACTCGTCGTTCGGCTCGGGTTCGTGCTGCTGACCCTCGCCGGTGGTGTCGGCGCCGTGGCGTACCTGGCGTGTGTGATGGCGTCGGTCGAACCCGCCGAGGACGAGACACGTGTCGTTCGCGCGGCCGGCGGACGACGCACCGTGGCGGTCGTGCTGCTGCTGTCGGGATCGCTGCTGCTGCTTCGTGAAGCCGGGCTCTGGCTGGGTGACGACGTCGTGGTCCCCGTCGCGCTGGCGGTCGTGGGCTCCATGGTGCTGTGGACGCGTGCCACGATCGGCCGCTCCCATCTGGCCCGGCTGCTCTCACGCAGCTCGACCGGGACCGTGCGGTTCGTGGCCGGCGGGGTGCTCATCGCGGTCGGCGTCGTCGTCTTCGTCATCGTGGGACGCCGGTCGGGGCTGTTGACGAACGCACCCGCTGCGGTCGCGGCCGCCCTCGTGGTGGTCGGGGTCGTGATCGGACCGTGGATGAGCCGCCTCGCCAGGGAGGTGAGGATCGAGCGGCGTGACCGCATCCGCTCGGAGGAACGCGCGACGCTCGCGGCGCATCTGCACGATTCGGTGTTGCAGACGCTGGCTCTGATCCAGCGAGCCGACGATCCGAGACGCATGGCGAGCCTGGCGCGGACGCAGGAGCGCGAACTCCGTGGGTGGCTCTACGGCCGCCCGCCCGCCACCGAACCCAGCACGCTGGCGTCCGCGATCGAGTCCGTCGTGGATCAGACCGAGCGTGAGTACGGCGTGCCGGTCGAATCGGTCGTCGTCGGCGACACGCGGATCGACGGGGCGGCCGGTGCCCTCGTCGCGGCGGCGCGCGAGGCGTTGGTCAACGCCGCCCGCCACTCGGGCGCGCGGTCGGTCTCGCTGTTCGTCGAGGTCGAGCCAGGATCGATCACCGCGTTCATCCGAGATCAGGGTGTCGGTTTCCAGCGGGCCGAGATCGCGCTCGATCGCCGCGGCATCGCGGACTCGATCGAGGGAAGGATCGACCGCTCCGGCGGCGACGTGTCGATCACGTCTGCCGAAGGCCGCGGCACGGAGGTTCGGCTCGTCGTGCCGAGGGCGGCGACGTGACGATCAGGGTGTTCCTCGTCGACGACCACGGGCTGTTCCGCTCGGGCGTGCGTGCTGAGCTCGGTGAAGGGGTCGAGGTCGTGGGTGACGCGGGCACGGTCGCCGACGCGATCGGCGGGATCGTTCAGACGCGTCCCGACGTGGTCGTGCTCGACGTGCATCTGCCCGATGGAGGCGGCGCGGCCGTCATCGACGGCGTCGCCGGCGAGGGTGTACAGACGCGGTTCCTCGCGCTCTCGGTCTCGGATGCGGCCGATGATGTCATCGCTGTGATCCGAGCGGGTGCTCGGGGCTACGTGACCAAGACGATCGCGCCGGTGGATCTGAGGGAAGCGATCGGGCGGGTGCACGGGGGCGACGCCGTGTTCTCTCCTCGGCTCGCCGGCTTCGTGCTGGATGCGTTCGCCGACGTGTTGCCTGCCGGCGCGCTCGATCCCGAGCTCGATCAGCTCACCCCGCGTGAGCGTGAGGTGCTGCGATTCATCGCGCGTGGCTACGCCTACAAGGAAGCCGCGCGGAGCTGCACATCTCGGCGCGGACGGTCGAGACCCACGTCTCGTCGGTGCTGCGCAAGCTGCAGCTCTCGAGTCGCTACGAGCTCACCCGGTGGGCGAGCGATCGCCGGCTGGTGTAGCCGACCCCGGTCGCCGCTCGGCCCATCCCCGGCCCGGCGCGAGGATCCCCGCAGGGTCGAACGCGGCCTTCAGGCGGCGGTGCACGGCGGGCGCGGCGACCCGAGGGGAGCCGAGCCCGCCGGGACCCCGGATCGCGGGGGCGATGCCGCCTGCGGCTTCCACCCTGGCTCGGACCTCAGCGAGCTCGGCGGCGCCCGAGGCGGCGATCCACGCGAGGCCGACGGTGGCGAGGGCGGCGTAGCGCTCGAGGCCGGCGAGGGTCGGCCCGAGCTTCGAGGGGACGAGCGCGGCTTCGACGATCGTGCCGGTGTCGGGCCAGGTCCACCAGGGCGACGACGGGAACGGGTCGGCCTCGTCGCTCACGGGCGCTGCGGCCGGGGCGATGCGGCGCACGCTCTCAGCGAGCTCGTCGACCTCATCGGGCCATCCTTCGAGCCGCACCTCGACGGTGTCGGGTGTCGCGACCGCGCCGGCCACGAGCGGCACGCCGGCGACGATCGCGGTCGCGAGCGCGAGATCGCCCGGTCCGGCGAGCGTGAGAGTTCGCTCGGGCAGGGGGCGCACCTTGAGCGCGACCTGCGTGATCACGCCGAGGGTGCCGAGCGAGCCCGTGATGAGCCGGTGCAGGTCGTAACCGGTCACGTTCTTCACGGTGCGGGCACCGCTGCGCACGACGCGGCCGTCGCCGGTGACGAGCTCCATCTCGACGACGGTGTCGCGCAGCGCGCCGACCCTGCAGGCGTCTCGCAGACGACGAGCCCGATGCGATCACGCCACCCACCGTGGCCCCGGGCGGCGCGTCGACGGGCCATTCCTGCCCGTGCTCGGCGAGCAGCTCGGCGAGGGCCGAGCAGCGCATGCCCGCCTGCACGACGACGAGCATCTCCGCGGGGTCATACGCCGCGATCTGGTCGAGCTGGGTGGTCCAGAGCTCGGTCTCGACGTCGGCCGCGTTGCCCTTGTCGATGTGGCTGCGCCCGCCGACGACGAGCACGCGACGCCGGTCGGTGCTCGCCCGGCCGAGCACCTCGGCCACGTCGGCGACCGTGCGCGGGTGGATCAGATCCACGAGCCCTCCGGAAGATCCCCCGCATCGGCGGCCGCATCGCCCGAGCCCGCCGCTGCGAGCGCGAACTCGCCGCATCGGGCGCCGTCGGGCAGCACCTTGCGAGGATTCATGCGGGCGTCGGGGTCGAATGCCTCACGCACGCACGCCTGCGCAGAGAGATCCTCGGCGGTGAACACGAGTGGCATGAAGTCGCGCTTCTCGAGCCCGATGCCGTGTTCCCCGCTGAGCGCCCCGCCCGCATCGACGCACAGCCGGACGACCTCGTCGCTCGCTCGCAGCACCCGCTCGAGCGTGCCGGGGACCGATCGGTCGAACGAGAAGAGGGGGTGCAGGTTGCCGTCGCCGGCGTGGAAGACGTTCGTGACCACCAGCCCGTGGCGCTCGGCGATCGCGTAGACGCCGCGCATCACGTCGACGAGCGTCGTGCGTGGCACCACGCAGTCGTGCAGGTGGTAGTGGGGAGCGATCTGCGCGATCGCACCGAAGGCGGACTTGCGACCCTTCCACAACAGGGCTCGTTCGGCGTCGTCGGTGGCCACGCGCACGGTCGAGACGTCGTTGTGCCGGGCCGCGCCCTCGACCTGCCGGGCCTGTGCCTCGACGCCGGATGCGCGTGCCGTCGACCTCGACGAGCAGCACCGCTGCGGCGTCGACCGGGTAGCCGGCGTGGGCGAAGCGCTCGACCGCGCGCACGATGCCCTGGTCCATCATCTCGACCGCGGCGGGCACGACGCCGCGGGAGATGATCGAGGTCACCGTGGCGGCGCACGCCTCGACGCTGTCGAAGCCGAACAGCATGGTGCGCACGGCGGGAGGCACCGGCACGATGCGCACGCAGACCTGGGTCACGACACCGAGGGTTCCCTCGCTGCCGACCACCACCCCGCGCAGGTCGAGGCCGGCGGCCTCGGGTCCCTCGGCGCCGATGCGCTCGAGCGACCCGTCGGGCATGACCATGTCGAGCGCGAGCACGTGTGCGCTCGTGACGCCGTACGCGAGGCAGTGCGGTCCGCCAGCGTTCGTGCTCACGTTGCCGCCGATCGACGACGTCTGCTGGCTCGATGGGTCGGGTGCGAAGGTGAACCCGGCCCGGCGCAGATGGTTCGCGAGATCGAGGTTGGGCACGCCCGGCTCGACCCACGCGAGGCGGTCCTCGGGCCGCACCTCGACGATGCGGGTCATGCGGGCGGTGGTCACGACGAGGGCATCGCCCATGGGGGTCGCCCCGCCGGCGAGCCCGGTGCCGCTTCCCCTGGGCACGATGGCGAGGTCGTGCGCGACGGCGATGCGCACGCAGGCCTGCACCTGCTCGGTCGTGGTCGGCAGCGCGACGAGCGCGCAACCGCCCTCGACCATCGAGGCGTCGCGAGCGTAGAGGCGGCGTGCGAGGGGGTCGTCGAGCACCGCGCCGGGGCCGAGCGCATCGGCGAGCTCGCGGCGCGCTGCGTCGACGTCGGCCATGGTCGCAGGCTACCGTTCGGCCGTGGGTGCATGGGCGGAGCTCGAGATCCAGCGACCTGAGCTCGCCGCATTCGGTCGGGAGCGGTTCGAGGGCAGGGTCGTGTTCCACGCGACGATCAGGCGCGACGGCGCGCCCCGCCTGCACCCGGTCTCGCCGTGGTTCGGCGCCGGCCTGCTGCTCGTGGCGTTCCGCGCGCGCAGCCCGAAGAACGACGAGGTCGCGCTCGACGGGCGCTACGCGATGCACTCGGCGATCGATCCGGCCGATCACGAGGGTGAGGCCGGCGAGTTCCTCGCACGTGGATGGATGGAGCGCGTGTCCGACGACCATCCGGGCGTGATCGCTCGCCCGTACCAGGCGCCCTACGAGCTCGCGCACTATGCGTGCTCGGTCGAGGAGGTTGTCGCGACCACCTACGACGGCGAACGACCGATCTACCGGCGTTGGACGGGCTAGGGCCCGGCGGCGCGACGGGCCGGCGAGGCCTTCAGGCGACGCGCCCGGGTGATCCGTCGCCGGCGCTGAACGGCAGCCCCTGGGCCGCCCAGGCTTCCATGCCGCCCGCGACGTTGTAGGCCTCGAAACCCCGGGCCTGCAGCATCATCGTGGCGAGCTCGCTGCGGTTGCCGGTGCGACAGATCACCGCGACGGGCATGTCGTGGTCGAGGTCGGATCCTGCGCCCGCCATGATCGAGTTGAGCGGCAGGTAGATGGCGCCCTCGACGCGGCCGGCTTCCCACTCGTAGAGCTCGCGGCAGTCGACCAGCTGGATCTCGGCCAGTCGGTCGTGCACCGCACGCACGTCGGTGAGGTCGTCGTTCGTCGTCTGCTCGCTCATGGGCCGGAACGCGATGCTACCAGTGGCCCGTGAACGCCCGTCAGGCGAGGGCCGCTCGGAACACCTCCAGGTCGCGCTCGGAGAAGAGCACGAACCGAGCCTCCACGACCGCGGTCTCCGCGCTCGCCACCGCTCCGAGTGCGATCGGAGCGGCCTCGTCGATCGGATAGCCGTAGACGCCGGTCGAGATCGCCGGGAACGCGACCGTGCTGGCCCCCAGCTCGTCGGCGACCCGCAGCACCGACCGGTGGCAGCGCTCGAGCAGCTCCGCGTCGCCCGTCCCGCCTGAATACACCGGACCCGCCGTGTGGATGATCCAGCGAGCGTCGAGCTCGCCGGCGATCGTGGCGACCGCGTCGCCGGTCGGCAAGGGCATGCGTCCGCGCTCCCGGATCACACGCTCACGGTCGGCGAGGGCCTCGCCTCCGGCGGCGCGCGTGATCGCGCCGTCGACCCCGCCACCCGCGCGGAGCGACGTGTTCGCGGCATTCACGATCGCGTCGACCGACTCGGTCGTGATGTCTCCAAGCACGAGCACGATGCGCGGCGGCACGAGGTCATCGTACGCGCGGGCGCCTCCGCGCACCTGGGCGACGCCGTCGGTAGGCTCGATCCCCAGTGGACCTCGACCTGCTCGTGCTCGGCGACGCGAACCCCGACCTCGTGCTGCGCGGCGGCGATGTCGTGCCCGTGTTCGGCCAGGCCGAGCGTCTCGTCGACGAGGCCAGCCTCACCCTCGGCGGCTCGGGCGCGATCATGGCGTGCGGAGCCGCGCGACTCGGCCTGCGGGTCGCGTTCGCCGGGGTGATCGGCGACGACCTGTTCGGATCGTTCGTGCGCGACGGGCTGACCGGCCGAGGTGTCGACGTCGGCGGGTTGATGGTCGATCCTGATCGCCCGACCGGTCTCAGCGTCGTGTTCTCGACCGCCGAGGACCGGGCGATACTCACGTCACTCGGCACGATCGCGGAGCTGCGTGCGTCGCGCGTCGATCCGGAGCTGCTGCGCCGGGCCCGTCATGTGCACGTGAGCTCCTACTTCCTGCAGACCGCGCTCGCGCCCGAGCTGCCGGGGCTGCTCGACGCCGCGCGGGCCGGAGGCGCCACCACGTCGGTCGATCCGAATTGGGATCCGAGCGGAGGGTGGGACTCGGGCCTTCAGGCGCTGCTTCCCGCGATCGACGTGCTGTTGCCGAACGAGACCGAGGCGACGCTGCTCGCGCACACCTCGGACCTCGACGCCGCGATCGCGGCCCTGCGCAGCCGTGGGCCGTTGGTCGCGGTCAAGGCCGGCGCGCGCGGAGCCATCGCTTCCGGTCCCGGCGAGCTCGTCCGCGTCGCGGCGGTCTCGGTCGACGTGGTCGATACCACGGGCGCCGGCGATTCGTTCGACGCCGGCTTCGTGGCCGCCATGCTGGCGGGGGAGCCGCTCGAGCGGTGCCTGCGGCTCGCGAACGTCTGCGGCGCGCTGTCGACCCGTGCCGTCGGAGGGGTCGACGCCCAGCCCACCATGCAGGAAGCGCCTCGACGCCGTGGAACGGGGGAGCGCAGCGTGATCGTCTGCCTCGCCGCGAACCCCTCGGTCGACAAGCTCTTCGAGATCCCGCGGTTGGTGCGGGGCGAGATCCATCGCCCCGACGGGTTCGTCCAGGTGCCGGGAGGCAAGGGGCTGAACGCCGTGCGTGCGGCGCACGCGCTCGGGGCGAAGGCGACCGCGGTGGCGTTGCTCCGCGGTCACACCGGCAAGTGGATCCTGGAGATGCTCGGCGCCGAGGGGGTGCCTGTCCGCGCCGTCTGGACGCATGGAGAGAACAGGTCGTCGCTCTCGGTCGCCGACGGCGAGACCGGAGGGCTCACCGAGTTCTACGAGCACGGTGCCGGGGTACCCCCGTCGGCCTGGGTCGAGCTGCTGCACGCGGTGGAGTCCACGTGGGTACCCGGCGGGTGGCTCACGATCAGCGGTTCGACGCCCGTGGGCGCCCCCGACAGCGGCTACCGCGACCTCGTCCGAGACGCGCGTGTGGAAGGCGTGCGCGTGGCACTCGACGCCGAAGGCGAGCGACTCCGGCTCGCCCTCGAGGCGAGGCCCGACGTGGTGAAGGTGAACGCCTCCGAGGCGAGCGGCTTGCTCGGCGTGCCGACGTCCAGGCGTGACGATGCGCTCGCCGCGGCCGCGAAGCTCCGCGACCTCGCCGGGGGCGACGGCCACGCAGGGGTCGTGACGCGCGGAGCCGAGGGCGTGGTGCTTGCCGCACCCGACGGCTCGATGCACGAAGGGCGGCTCTACGTGCGCGGCCGCTACCCGGTGGGCAGCGGTGACTCGTTCCTCGCGGGGCTCGTCACCGCGCTCGACCGGGGCGACGACTGGCAGGGCTGCCTGCGGCTCGGGCTCGGCGCCGCGACCGCCAACGCCGAGATGCCGGGGGCCGGCAAGCTCGACCCCGCGCGAGCCGCCGCGCTCGCCGGCCAGGCGGACGTGCGGCTGGCCTGACGTGGCGCGCGCGAGCACCCGCGA
The DNA here is from genome assembly GCA_963790335.1 of uncultured Actinomycetes bacterium. GTDB lineage: Bacteria > Actinomycetota > UBA4738 > UBA4738 > HRBIN12 > JAOUEA01. The sequence continues at coordinate 173,863 of CAWBOB010000006.1, forward strand.
GTTGCGTCCCGACGCCGCGGTGCGCGGACTCTTCCTCGCGTTCGGATTCGTGATCGCGGCGTTCTTCCCGTTCCTCGCGCTCTACCTCGACGGCAAGGGCCTCGGGGGAAGCGAGATCGGGCTCGTGATCGCGATCATGGCGGTGGCGCGCATCCTGCTGAACCCGCTGTGGGGACACCTCGCCGATGCCACCCTCGGTCGCCGGACCTGCCTCCAGATCGGCGCGTTCGCTTCGGGATGCTTCGGCCTCGTGCTCGGCGCCGCCGACGGCGTCGTCGCGATCGCGGTGGCCGGGTTCCTGCTCGCCGCCGCCATGGTGAGCACGGGGCCGAACATCGACGCGATCACGCTCGAGCATCTCGGCGCCGACCGCATGAGCGACTACGGCAAGATCCGATCCTGGGAGAGCCTCACCTACGCCATCGGCTGCCTCACCCTCGGCTGGGTCTTCCAGGTGGGCGGCGTCGGGTGGGCGATGCCGGCCTACGCCGGCGCGAGCCTGCTCGTGTTCGCCTGGTCGTTCACGGTGCCCCGCGACACGCCGCGTCACGAGGCCGCGACCAAGGGAAGCAAGCTCGGCACGGTCGGCGCCGTCTTCCACGAGGCGCCGAGGTTCTGGCGCTTCCTGGTGGCGGTGTTCCTCGTCTGGACGGGGTTCAACGCCGCGTGGAACTTCATCGCGTTGAAGATCGCGAGCGAGGGCGGCGGGCCCTTGCTCGTGGGCATCGGCACCGCGGCCGGAGGACTCGTCGAGGTCGCGATGATGCGATCGAGCGCACGGTTGCAGGCGAGGTTCGGCGCCCGCCGCGTGTACGCGCTGGGCTGCGCGGTCTACGCCCTCGGGTTCCTGTTGTGGGGATCGATCTCGAACCCGACGATCGTGTCGCTGCTCACGGTGCTCGAAGGCATGGCGTTCAGCATGCTGTTCACGACGAGCGTGGTCGTCGTCGGGCGCCTGCTCCCTTCGACGCTCTACTCGACCGGCAACTCGGTCGCCCAGATGGTGGGGTTCGGCCTCGGACCGATCATCGGTGCGGGTGTCGGCGGCTACGTGTACGAGACGGCCGGGCCGATGACCCTGTACGCGGGTGCCTCGGCGCTCGCGCTCGCCGGCGGCATCGTCGCGTGGTTCGCGCTGCGCGGTCCGGAGCTCGACGCGCCGGTGACCGCCGACGACGATATGCCCGCCGACGCCGTGCTCGCCCCGCCGGAGCCGCTCGGATGAACGCCGGTCCCGGCGGCGACCCCTCGTCTGCGGCCTCGGCCGAGGCAGATCGCGAGCTCGTCGCGAGGCTCTTCCCCACGCTGGGCCTGGATCCGTTCGAGCCGGTGGTGGGCGGTTGGACGTGCGCGACGTACCTCGCCGGCGGTTCCTGGATCCTGCAGCTTCCCCGCTCGCCGTACGCCGAGGTACGCCTGCGCCGGCAGATCGAGCTGCTGCCCGAGCTCGCGCGCGAGGTGTCGTCGACGGTGCCCGTGCCAGAGCTGGTCTCGCTCGACCCGGTGTGCATGGTCTACCGAGCGATCGAGGGTGTGCGGTGCGACGCGGCAACGGCCGACGGCATGTGGCCGGAGCGGCTCGGCAGGTTCTGCTACGACCTGCACATGACGCCTCCGGAGTTCCTCGGCATGCGAGCGACGACCGCCACAGCCGTGCGCGACAACCGCCTCGAGGAGTGGTCCCGGCTCCGCGAGGCGGCCGAGCCGCACCTGGCCCCCGGCGAGGTCGGCGCGACGTCGAGCGCGATCGAGGCCATCGTCGCCGACCCCACCGTTTGGAGCTTCGCCCCCTGCGTGACCCACGGCGATCTCGTTCCTGAGCACGTGCTCGTGTCGCCCTCGGGCGATCTCGCCGGCGTGCTCGACTGGGAAGAGGTCGGCATGGACGATCCTGCCCGCGACTTCGCCTGGTTCCTGCACGGCGCGCCGCCGCAGGGCGAACGGATGCTGGCCGCCTACGGGGGCGCGCCCGACGCCGGCTTCATGCGGCGGGCCGCGCTCTGGTTCGTGCTGATGCCGCTGCATGAGCTGCGGCACGGCCTCGAGTCAGGGCGACCCGAGCTCGTCGCCTCCGGGGCCGGCACCTTCGTCGAGCGTCTCGGCGCGGTTCGAGGGCTGTGACCTGCGCGTTTGCAGGTGTGAACCCCCGCCGGGACGATGAAGGGCCCAGCGATCCGTCCGGGGACGAGCCATCAAGATCAGGAGGCGCCATGGGGGACCAGGCCAAGGACCACGGCATGCTCGACAAAGCCAAGGACAGCGCGAGCGAGCTGGCCGGCAAGGCCGCCGGCACCGCGAGCGACCTGGCCGGCAAGGCCGCCGAGACGGCGAGCGGGCTCGTCGACAAGGCCGAGCCGTTGATCGACAAGGCGAAGGAGGCCACCGGCGACCTCTCGTCGAAGGCCGAGCCCGTGCTCGACAAGGCCCGTGAGACGGCCAGCGAGCTGGTCGAGAAGGCGCAGCCGATGGTGGACAAGGCGGTCGAGGCGGGGAGCGATCTGCTCGACAAGGCGCGGGACCTGCTGAACAGGGAGTCGAAGCCCGAGAGCGGAAGCGGCGACGCCTCCGCCGAGGACTGACGACACGAGCGAGGGAGCCGTCGTGGTCAACGCGTACATCCTGATCCAGACCGAGGTGGGCAAGGCCGGGCAGGTGACCGAGCAGATCCGCGGCATCGAAGGGGTCGTCGCGGTCGACCCCGTCACCGGGCCGTACGACGTGGTAGCCCGGGCCGAGGCCGCCGATCTCGACCAGCTCGCGAAGAGCACCGTGATGCCGATGCAGGAGCTCGAGGGCATCACGCGCACGCTCACCTGCCCCGTGCTGCTGCTGTGAGGCTCGCCCGCACGGCGCGGCCGCGATGACGATCACGATCCGCCGCGACGACGAGATCAGCGACGTCGACGGCGAGTGGTTCCGTGCTCGCTGGCACTACTCGTTCGACTCCTACCACGACCCCGACTACGTGCAGTTCGGCACCTTGCGGGTCTTCAACGACGACCGGCTGATCCCGGGTGCGATCTGGCCGATGCACCCGCACCGCGACATCGAGGGGCTCACCTACGTGGTGGAGGGGTCGTTCCGCCACCAAGACGACGTGGGCGGCGCGCCGGGGCCGCTTCCTGCCGGATCGGTACAGCGCATGACGCTCGGGCGCGGCGCCTGGCACTCGGAGCAGAACGCGAGCGAGACCGATCCGATGCGCTTCATCCAGATGTGGATCATGCCCTCGAGCCAGGGCCTCGAACCCGGGGTCGAGCAGAAGGTCTTCACCACGGAGCAGCGCACCGACACCTTGCTGAAGGTGATCTCGGGCGACGGGGGCGACGCGGTGCTCGTGCACCAGGACGCTCACGTCTTCGTCTCGCGCATGAACGCGGGACGCAGCTCTGCGCCATGGCCTCGCCGAGGGTCGAGGCGCCTACCTCTACGTGATCGAGGGCGACCTCACGCTCAACGGTGAGCGCATGGAGACCGGGGCGGCCGCCCAGGTGCGCGACGAGGATGCGCTCGTGCTCGAGGCGGGTGCGGTCTCCGAGCTCATCATCGTCGACGTCGCGCTCGCCACGGGCGGCGTCTAGACCTCACTCGTCGACCTTCACCGGGAAGGGCAGCGCCACGGGGTCGACGAAGGGCGAACGGCCGTGCGCGTCGAACCGATCCATGCGGAAGTGCTCGACGTGCTCGACCACGCCGGTCGTGCCGTCGAGGGCCAGGTCGGTCGCGATGCGCGAGACCGCGGGGCCCCACATCATGCCGTGGCCACAGGCGCTCGCGATCCACGCCCCGCGCACCTCGGCCCCGTCACGGGTGACGAGTGCCCCGGTGAGCGGAAGGTGGTCGGGCGTGTACTCGATCGTCGCCGCCCACGCCTTCTTGATGCCGAGCTCCTTCGTCGCCGGCACGAGGCGGTGCAGACGACGTTGCATCGTCCGCACGTAGGGCTGATCGATCGCGCGGCCCGGGCCCGGTTCCTCGTCGGGGTTCGACATGCCCCAGAGGAAGCCGCCCTCCTCCGGGCGCCAATAGATGCCCGCGCCGATGTCGAAGGCCATAGCGGTGGTGTCGGTGTGCAGCGCCTCGCTCGGCTCCGTCACGACCACCTGATGGCGCGCGTACCCCACCCACGCCCGGGCTCCCGCGGCCTTGGCGACGGCCTGCATCGCCGGTCCTCCGGTGAGCAGCACCCGTGCCGTCGCGATCGTGCCCGCCGTGGTCTCGACACCGGTGACGACCCGTGCACCGCCGCGCCCGGCGCGGGTGCGGAGCCCGGTGAACGCCACGCCCTCGCGCACCTCGACGCCGACACGCTGCATGGCGAGTGAGTACGCGCGCACGTTACGCGGGGGATCGACCCAGCCGTCGCTCGCCACGTATGAGCCGCCCCGGAACCCGGTGCCGTCGCGCATCGCGGGGATCAGCCGTCGCACCTCGTCGACGTCGACCCACACCGCGTCGAGGCCGGTCGCGCACTGCATCTCGATGCGCTCCCGCGCCTGGCGCTCGTCTGCCACCGATGCCGCGAGGATCACGTACCCGCGTCCGACGAAACCGGAGTCGGTGCCGTAGCGCTCGGCCTGCGAGCGGTAGAAGCCGATCGACCAACTTCCGAGGCGGACGGTATCGGGTGAGCCTCCCTGCGCTCGCACCATGCCCGCCGCGCGGCTCGACGCGCCCTGGCCCACGAGGTCACGGTCGATGACGATGACGCGGCCGACGCCGGCTTCCCTGGCGAAGACCGACGCCCAGCCGCCGACCGTTCCGGCGCCGACCACCACCAGGTCGGCCGCCTCGCCTCTCGCCATCGCCCGTCTCCCAGCTTCCGTCACGCACCGTCCGGAGGCCGAAGTGTAGAAGGTGCGCGGCACGGCCAGGTCATCGGGAGCAGCCCTCGTAGAGTCACCGCATGCAACGGCGCACGATGATCGAAGAGGTCGTCGTGGTGCTCACGCTCTCGCTGTTCGCGAGCGCCGTCTACGCGATCATCAGCCTGCTCGAAGCGCCGATCGCCGGCACCGTCGTCGCGTCGGCGAACCAGAGCGTCGATCTGCCTCGCCAGCTGGCCGGCTTCGTCTTCGGCCTGGGTCCCGTCTACCTGGTCGTGCACCTGGTGCGTCGGTCCGGCGAAGGGGTGGCCGGCATCGGACTCGCGACCGACCGTGCGAGCTCCGACGTCGCGAAAGGACTCGCCCTGTTCGCGGTCGTCGGCCTGGCGGGAGTCGGCTTGTACCTGGCCGCGGTGGAGCTCGGCGTGAACCGCTTCGTGGTGCCGGCCCCGCCGCTCGGCCACTGGTGGACGGTGCCCGTGCTGCTGCTCTCCGCCCTGGAAGCAGCGCTCCTCGAAGAGGTCATCGCGCTCGGCTACCTCATGACGCGGCTGCGCCAGCTCGCATGGTCACCGCGGGCGACGGTCGCCGCGAGCTCGCTGTTGCGTGCCTCCTACCACCTCTACCAGGGCTGGGGAGGCTTCCTGGGGAACCTCGCGATGGGCCTGCTGTTCGCGTTCCTGTTCTCTCGCTGGAAGCGCACCTGGCCGTTCGTCGTCGCGCACTTCCTGCTCGACGTTGGCGCGGGGCTCGGCTACATCGCGTTCCGCGACCGTCTCCCAGGCTTCTAGCGACCCGGCGGAACCGGGGACCGTTCGGCTCTTCCGCTCGACGGCTCGGCGTGCCTACGATCCCTGCCACGAGTGAGGAAGAAGGGAGGCACGAGGTGTCCTCGGTGTTCGACTACCTGAGCGGCCGCGGCGTGCCCTTCGTCGTCTTCCCCGATCCCGAAGCCGACGTGGCCGAACGCACGGCGGAGCGCCACGGCATCGAGGCCGACGAGCTGGTGCGGACCGAGGTCATCTCGGGCCGCATCGGGCTCGCGCTGATGGTGGTGCCGTGGGATCGCCGCCTCGACCTCACGCTCGTGCGTCGCACGATGAACGACCCCAGTGCGAGGCTCGCGACGCGGGAAGAGCTGACCGCCGCCGCACCCGAGCTCGATGTGGACTCGTGGCCTCCGCTCGGATTGTTCCTCGCGCTGCCGACGTTCGTCGACCGCCAGGTGGCGGCGCGCGAACAGGTCGTCTTCCCTGCGGGCAGGCCGTCGTCGCTCGTCTGCCTGCAGGCAGCGGAGCTGTTCGGCGACGACCCCGTCGTGATCACCTCGCTCACGAGCGAGACCAGGAAGCGGGAGCCCGCCGGCACCCGTCGAGGGAACCTGTGGTCCGTGCGCCCCGGCCCGGACGAGCCCGCGACCGGCTGAGCCCCAGGCTCCTCGACATGAACGTTGCGTGACCGACGTGCGGCCGGCATTGCCGCTCGCGCTCTGAGCGCGTACCGTTGTCGTCGGGATATCCCATCAAGACCGAACCCCGGCCAGCGCGCCGGGGATTCGTGTTTCCGGGGTCGGTTCGTCCTCCTGCCGCTACGTGAGGTCGCGCGGGATCGCCCGTTCCCACCGTCGGCGGAAGCGCTCCTCGCCGTCCTCGTGCACGATGAGGTCGATCGTGGTGTGGTAGGTGGAGGCATCGCTCGTCGATCGTGCATTCGGCTCGTGCGATCACGGTCGCCTCGGGCCATCGCATCTCGAACTCGGCCTCCCCGCGCGCGACCGCGCGACCTGGATCGACCGTCGAGACCGAGACGACGCCGTCGTAGTGGCTCCGCATCGCGGGCACGGTCCCGGTCCGCCTCCTCCTCGAACGTGCTGCCGGCGTTGGCCGACGTGATGCGCGTGAGGGCCTCGTGCGTGACCGACCACCGCACGCCCTCGTTCGCCATCGCCTGCGGTGTCCGCCTCGTCGGGGTCGACCGAGGAAGGGCGGAGCGAGCGATGGCCGTTCGGTCGACCGGCGACGGCCCGTCGAGCACGGGAAGCTCCAGCGATGCCGACGCGCGATCGATCGAGAGCGTGACCGGCTCAGGCGGAGGCCAGGCGTTCGGCCAGTCGGTGCCGGCGAGATCGAGCCGCACCCGGTGGCCCGGCTCGAACGTCCACGAGGTCGTCTCGATCGACGAGCTCCACGTCGACCGGCTCGCCGGGCGCGAGCGCCGACGGACGTTCCCGCGACGAGCGCTGGGTGAGGTTCAGCATGCCCCTGCGCCACGAGCGACGACGTGCCGTCGGGGAAGACGTCGCAGAGCTTCGCCGACAGGTAGGCGACCGGCGCGCTCGACGTGACGCGCACCCGCACCCGGGCCTGGCCCAGGATCTCCAGCTCGTGCTCGAGCGGCTCCCACGTGTAGGTGAGCGAATGCAGCTCGTCGGGGCGTTGGTCGTCGGGCTGGCCCCAGGGCATCACGCCGGCGCACGAGATCCATGCGGTGTGACCCACGTCGCCGCGCACGTCGAGCTCGTCGAGGCCCGTACGACGGGGCGATCGGGATCGGCGAGCGGCATCGGCGAGCTTCCATTCGGTGGGCCTGAGGCGCTCGGCGGGCCAGGTCGGTTCGTACCGCCAGTCGCCGCGCACCTCAGCGCGGTCGGGGGCCGGCAGCGTCGAGCGTTGGGCGAACAGCACGATCGGCGGCTCTCGGTCGATGCCGTTGTCGAGGCCCTTCAGCCATCGGTCCCACCAGCGGATGTGCTCGGGGATCAGGTCGTGGTTCGGGCCCGGGCAGCGAGCGTGTCGGTGGAGGCGTGCGGCCACGGACCGATCACCAGCCGCTTCGGGCACGTGAGCCGCTCGAACGAGCGGAGTGAGTTGTTGCGGTACCCGTCGGCCCATCCGGCGACGATCATCGTGGGGCACTCGATCGCCTCGTAGTCGACGAACAGCGAGCCCGCCTTCCAGTAGTCGTCGAGACGCTGGTGCTCGAGCCAGGTGAGGACCCATGGCTCGGTGGTCTCGAGCCGTCGACGCCCACTCCTCGCGCCAGCCGTCGCCGTAGATCCGGCGGCACCGGGGGGAGCGCGTTCATCGCGACCATGTACGTGGGGTAGTCGATCTGGTCGAGCTGCTTCACCGCGCCGCCGAAGTAGTGCACGTCGTCGCCGTAGCGATCGTCGGTGGCGTAGATCGGGATGATCGCCTTCAGCGCGGGCGGACGTTCCATCGCGATCTGGATGCTGTTGAACCCCGAGTAGGAGTACCCGTACATGCCGACCGTGCCGAGCGACCACGGCTGCGTCGCGAGCCAGTCGATCACCGTCGCCATGTCGGTGCGCTCGACCGCCGGATACTCGTCGGTCGCGATGCCCTCGCTCGACCCCGTGCCCCGCACGTCGACCCGGCAGAGCACGTAGCCGGCCTCGGCGAGGCGGACGTACTCGCTGCGGGCGTGGCCGGTGACGTCGTCCTTGCGGTAGGGAAGCGCCTCGAGCACCGCGGGCCACGGGCCTGCCGTCGCGCCGGCGTCGTCGGGAAGGTAGAGCGTCGCGGCGAGGCGCACGCCGTCGGCCATCTCGATGGAGACGTGCTCGGCGACCAGTCATGCCGCGCGGCGAGCGTACCGAGGCCGGGCCCATGCCCGCTCGCACCCGATGCGCAGAGCGCGAGACCGCCGGTCACGTCCAGCCGCGGAACCAGACGCGACGCCTTCCACATGGTGTCGCTGATGCGCCCCGCGGTGAGGATCGGCCACATCCAGAGGAACAGCCCCACCGCCGCTGCGAAGTAGCCCCACACGAGCGGAAGGTACGGCTTGCGCCGGGAGATGGCGGGCTCGCCCGTGTCGGGGTCGAGCGCGACCTCGCCGGTATCGCGGTCGCGGATCACGAGGAACGCCGCCGCCAGGTCGCGCATCGCGTAGACAGCCGCGAGCGCCATGAACGGCGTGAGCGGCAGGGCGTAGAAGAAGAACTGCGGCCGGGCGACGAGGAACCACGGCAGGTACAGCACCGGCGAAGGCCACGACGATGACGCCGGGGGTCCAGGTCGCGGGTTCGCCACCACGCCCACGCGCAGTAGGGGATCGTCCACACCGTGCCCCAGAACAGCACCGGGTTGCCGATCGCGAGGATCTGGCGGATGTCGGGCCCGAGGTCTTCCACGAAGTAGCTCACGGGCCGCAGCATCGGGATCCACGTCCAGACCTCGGAGTAGTAGCCGTGGGTCGGGCGTGAACGTGCCGGTCTCCGTGTCGAGCTTCGTGGTGTCGAAGGTCCCGGTGGTACTCGATCATGTCGCGGTGCTGGTTGCAGCCAGTCACCGAAGCCCGCGTGGAAGTGCACGAACCAGGGGATCCACGTGATCGCGTAGGCCACGACCGGCACGATCGCGAACGCGACGACGATGCCGAGCGTCTCGAGGCCGAGCGTCCGGCGGATCGCGGCGGCGGCGGTCGCGCTCGCTGCGGCGGCGCCGCGTGATCTCCCAGATGTAGCTGAGCGCGATGGCGGCCGGGATCGCCATCGCTCCCGACCACTTGACGGCCGTCGCGGCGCCGAACGCCGCGCCCGCTGCGAAGCGCCACGGCCGGAAGAACGGAGACGGCACGCGCACGGGAGCGGGAGGCAGCTCGCCGTCGTTGCCCGCAACGGGTGCTCGGCCTCGCCGGCCTCGGCGACCGGCGTCGCGGCTCCGAGCGCGGCGTCGGTGCGCCGATCGATCCATCGCCGGTCGCAGAGCAGCAGCAGGAATCCCAGCGCCACCCAGAACACCAGGTGGATGTCGAGCAGCGCCGCCCGGGAGTGCACCACGTTGAGCCCGTCGACCGCGATCAGCAGACCGGCCGCGAACGTCCAGACGGGCTTGCCGAACAGCAGCTGCGCCATGAGCGCCGTGACCACCGCGACCCCGATGCCCGCGAGCGCCGACGTGAACCGCCATCCGAACGAGCTCATCGAGAACATCTCGATGCCGAGTCCGATCGTGAGCTTGCCGAGCGGAGGATGCACCCACGAGCCCATGTCCCACTCGTTGCTCGACCCAGTACGTCTCGTCGCCGGGCTCGACCAGGCATGCCTCGTCCGATGCGCTCGTGACCTGCACGCACCCCGCCTTGGCGTAGTAGACCTCGTCGAAGACCAGCTCCCGCGGGTCGTCGATCGCCGCGAACCGGATCGACGCCGGCGAGCGCCGCCACGGCGAGCACGGCGGCCCCGGGGCCGGTTCAGGCGACGACGCAGGGAAGGCATCGGCCAAGCGTACCGGCGCCCGGCCGAGGCACCGGCCACGACCGCGTGGTCACCGACCTGGGCCGGTCCGCGAGGCGCACGACGAACTGGCACCCCTGGAAGACCTCGGTGATCGAGGCGGTCTTGTTGTCGACGAGTCCCGCCGCGAGTCCGTGCCCCTGCACGACCGAGAACGTCAGGTCGGTCTCGACCTTCGACGCCTTCTTCGGCCACGCGACCCAGAGCCGTCCGTTCGGCTCGAGCGCCCGCTGCAGCGGAGCGAATCCGCGCTCGAGCTCGCGTCTGCTCGGGTCACGAACAGCACGGCGACATCGATGCCCTTCGACGCCCGCGAGAGGAAGTCGACCTCGGGCGGAAGCGGCGCCGCCGCCTCGAGCGCTTCCTCGAACCCGTCGGGGGCGCGCGGGTCAGCACGACGCGGGAACCCTGCCTGATGCCGAGCTTCTTCCACAAGGGGGTCGCGGAGTAGTCCTTGTGTCCCTCGGCCATCGTCGCCTCGTCGTATCCGGTTCGTGACCTTCCGCCCGTGGGCGTCGAGCGGCACATCGTGCCACCCTGGACGCATGGGCGGAACCCTCTGGCTCGTCGCGACCCCGATCGGCAACCTCGGCGATCTGTCGACGCGCGCGCGCGAGGTGCTCGGCCGGGTCGACCTGGTCGCGTGCGAGGACACCCGCCGCACCGGCCGCCTGCTCGCGGGCCTCGGCGTCAAGGTCCCGCTCGTCTCGTACTTCGAAGGCAACGAGCGCGAACGCGCTCGGCCAGCTGCTCGCCCGCCTCGCCGCCGGCGACGATGTGGCGCTCGTGAGCGACGGGGGAACGCCGGCCGTCTCCGACCCCGGCTACCGGCTCGTGCGGGCCTGCATCGATGCCGGTGTCGAGGTGCAGGTCGTGCCCGGGGCCGTCGGCGGCGATCGCGGCGCTCGTCGTGTCGGGCCTGCCGACCGATCGATTCGTGTTCGAGGGCTTCCTGCCGAGGAAGCAGGGCGAACGCGTGCGGCGGCTCGAAGCGCTGCGGCACGAACCGCGCACGATCGTCGTGTTCGAGTCGCCGCTGCGCGTGCAGACCCTGTTGCGGGATGTGCTCGTGGTGATCGGCGACCGCGAGCATCGCGGTCGTGCGCGAGCTCACGAAGCTGCACGAGCAGGTCGTTCGCGGGCGCGTGAGCCAGGTGCTCGCGCGGCTCGGCGAGGGCGAGCTCAAGGGCGAGGTCGTGGTCGTGATCGGCGGCGAGCGCACACGGCCGGCGCCGGACATGTCGGCGTGCGCCGACGAGGCGCGCGAGCTCGTCGCAGGCGGCATGCGCAAGCGCGATGCCGCACACGCGGTCGCCGAGCCGGCACGGCGTGAGCGTCAACGATCTCTACCGATCGCTGCTCGACGCCTGAGCCCGCGCGATGCGCCGGGTAGTCTCCGACCCGATGGACGATGCCTTCGTTCGAGAGATGACCGACGGCTACGCGTTCGACGAGCCATCGCTGCTGCTCGGAGCGCCGATGCTGGCGGGCGAGGTCGCCGCCGAGGCACAGGGTGCGGATCCCGCTGTCGATGGTGAATCGCCACGGGCTCGTCGCGGGCGCCACCGGCACGGGCAAGACGAAGACGCTGCAGATCCTCGCGGGCGAGCTCTCCGACGCCGGGCGTGCCGGTGTTCGTCAGCGACGTGAAGGGCGACCTCACCGGCATCTCGCAGCCGGGCGACGCGAGCCGCCGCCCCGATCGTCGAGCGGTCGCGGCAGCTCGGCATCACGTTCGAAGCCGCGAGCCCACCCCGTCGAGCTGCTGTCGCTGTCGGGCGCGTTGGGCGCGCAGGTGCGAGCGACGGTCTCGTCGTTCGGTCCGATCCTGCTCGGCAAGGTGCTCGACCTCAACAAGACCCAGGTCTCGGTGCTCACGCTGGTCTTCGCCTACTGCGACGACGAGCGTCTGCCGCTGCTCGATCTCGCCGATCTGCGGACGACCCTCAAGTTCCTGGCCTCGGATGAGGGCGAGTCCGTGCTCGAGGAGTACGGCGGCTTCTCGAAGGCGACGATCGGCGTGCTGCTGCGCTCCATCGTCGAGCTGGAAGCCGCGGGCGCCGAGGCGTTCTTCGGAGAGCCGGAGTTCGACGTGCGGGATCTGATGCGGACCACGTCCGACGGCCGCGGCATCGTGTCGCTGCTGGAGCTCGCCGACGTCATGGATCGCCCGCGGCTCTTCTCGACGTTCATGCTGTGGATGCTCGCCCAGCTCTACGCCCAGCTCCCCGAAGAAGGTGACCTGCCGAAGCCGAAGCTCGCGTTCTTCTTCGACGAGGCACACCTGCTCTTCGACGATGCGAGCGACGCCCTGATGGATCAGATCGAGCTCACGGCCCGCCTGATCCGATCGAAGGGAGTGGGCGTGTACTTCGTGACCCAGGCGCCGGCCGACGTGCCGGCGTCGGTGCTCTCGCAGCTCGGCAACCGGGTGCAGCACGCGCTCCGTTCGCACACCCCCGACGACGAGGCCAACCTGCGCAAGACCGTCCGCACCTTCCCCACGAGCTCGCACTACGACGTCGGGGAGACGCTCACATCGCTCGGCATCGGGGAGGCGTTCGTCACGGTGCTCTCACCCGAGGGTGTACCCACGCCCCTCGCTGCGACGCGACTGGTGCCGCCCGACTCGCTGATGGACGCCGTCGACGACGCCACCCGGGCTCGGTTGATCGCCGATGGCTCGCTGAGGGAACGGTACGCGCAGGCCGTCGACCGCGAGAGCGCTCACGAGCTGATCACCGCTCGGCTGCACGGCGCCGCAGATGCGGTCGGCAAGCGCGAGGCGCCGGCCGGCGCCGAGACGCACGATGCGACCGGTGGCGTGCCGCTGCCACCGCCTCCGCCGGGCGTGCCACCCGAGACGACCTCCACGTCGAAGCCGGCGCCGTCGGCGAAGCGCACGAACGCGTCACGGAGGTCGACGCGCACGAAGGCCACGACCGGCGACGACGGATTGGCCGACGATGTGAAGGACATCGGCGTGGGCTTCGCCAAGGACATGCTCACCACCGCCGACGGTCGCCGCACCCTCCGCACCGTCTTCGGAGCCTTGTTCGGCAGGAAGTAGCCGCGGAGGCCACGAACGAGGCCAACTAGTCTAGACAAGACTAGTGGACGCGCCTCGTATCATTCCCCGACCATGGGCCGGGACGTCTTCTTCATCACGACGCCGATCTACTACGCGAACGATGTGCCCCATATCGGCCACGCGTACACGGAGGTGGCGAGCGACTTCATCGCGCGCTTCCGGCGGCAGCGCGGCGACGAGGTTTTCTTCCTGACAGGCACCGACGAGCACGGGCTCAAGGTCTCGAGGGCCGCTGAGGCCAACGGGGTCACGCCGCGCGAGTGGACCGACTCGCTCGAGCCACGTTGGCGTGAAGTGTGGGATCGGCTCGACATCAGCTACGACGACTACATCCGCACCACCGAGCCACGCCACTACGAGTCGGTCGCGAAGATCCTGCAGGCTGTGTACGACAACGGGCGTGACGACATCTACGAAGGAACGTACGAAGGTCTGTACTGCGTCGCGTGCGAGGCGTACTACGCCGAGGACGAGCTCGTCGACGGCCGATGCCCGATCCACGATCGGCCCGTAGAGCCGATGCGCGAGGAGAACTACTTCTTCCGGCTCTCGGCGTATGCGGACCGTCTGCTCGAGCACTATGCGGTCCATCCGAGCGCGATCGAGCCGGAGCAGCGGCGCAATGAGGTACTCGCTCTGATCAGGGGTGGTCTCCAGGACTTCTCGATCAGCCGGACGACGTTCGACTGGGGAGTGCCGTTGCCCTGGGATCCCGACCACGTCACCTACGTGTGGTTCGACGCGCTCACCAACTACATCACCGCGGCGGGCTACGTATCGGATGCCGGTCGCTTCTCTCGGTTGTGGCCGGCGAGTCTCCACATGATGGCCAAGGACATCGTGCGCTTCCATGCGGTCTATTGGCCGGCGATGCTGATGGCGGCTGGTCTCGATCCGCCGACCCAGGTGTGGGCCCACGGGTATCTCTTGGTGGGCGGCGAGAAGATGTCGAAGACGAAGCTCACCGGGATCCATCCGTTCGAGCTGCTCGATCACTTCGGGGTCGACTCGTACCGGTACTACTTCATGCGGGAGATCTCCTTCGGCAACGACGGCAACTTCTCGTGGGAGTCCATGACCGAGCGGCACAACGCCGATCTCGCCAACGGGCTCGGCAACCTCGCCAGTCGCGTGCTCGCCATGCTCGCCTCGAACTTCGACGGCGTCGTTCCCGAGCCGGTGACCCCCGGAGCCGAGAGCGACCTGCCGGGCGTGATCGACGACGCGCTCCGACGCTACGACGAGCACATGCTCGCGCTGCGACTCCAGCCAGCCCTCGTCGCCGTCTGGGACATCGTCGACCGGGCGAACCACTACCTCGTCGAGCAGGAACCCTGGAAGCTCGCCAAGGACCCCGACCGCCGCGACGATCTCGCGAGCGTGCTGTACGCGGCCGCGGAGACGCTGCGCGTGCTCGCCGTCGCGATCGCGGCGATCATGCCGTCGGCCGCCGGTGCGCTCTGGGCCCAGCTCGGCATCGCCTCACCCCTCGATCGACAGCAACTTCCGGCGGCCGGGGCATGGGGTGGGCTCGAGGTGGGTACCCGCACGACCAAGGGATCGTCGCTGTTCCCCCGTCTCGAGGTCGACTGACCTCGACCTCGCGGGCTCCCACCCCCGCGCGGGTTTTCCACACCCCTGCAGTGCGGGGTGAGCCTTGCGACGTTCATGTTTCACGTGAAGCTCCCTCCATCGACCGCATATGGAGACCCGTGTAGTCTCGCCTTCCGTGAGCAACCGGAACCTTCAACTCCCGACTGATGCCGGAGCCGTCGACACGCATTGCCACCTCTTCCTCTTGGAGGCGGAACCTGCAGATGTGGTCGAGACCTCGAAGGCCGCCGGCGTCGACCGGCTCATCTGCGTCGGCATCGACGTCGAAACGAGCCGACGCTCCGCCGAGCTCGCCGACTCGCTCGAGGGTGTGTTCGCTACGGCGGGCATGCATCCCCACGACGCGTCGACCTTCGACGCCGCCGCGGCATCGCGGATCGAGGAGCTGTTGGGCGACCCGCGGGTGATCGGTGTGGGGGAGTGTGGACTCGACTACTTCCGCATGCACTCCCCGGTCGACGATCAGATCCGCGCGCTGCGCACCCACACGGCATGGTCCAACGAGACGGGCAAACCGATGGTCGTGCACGTGCGCGACGCATGGCCCGACGTGCTTCGAGTGCTCGATGAGGGTTCGGCAGAGCACGTCGTGATCCACTGCTTCTCGGGAGACGCCGAGATCGCGCGGGAGTGCGCGAGGCGCGGATACTTCACGAGCTTCGCCGGCAACGTGACGTATCCGAAGAACGAACACCTGCGACAGGCCGCCACCGCCGTACCCCTCGACCGGCTGCTCGCGGAGACCGATGCGCCGTTCCTGTCGCCCCAGAAGGTGCGAGGGTCGGCCAACCATCCGGCCAACGTGCTGATGACGCTCGCCGAACTGGCGCGCGTTCGCGGAGACGATGTGGACAAGCTCGTGCTCGCGACGGCCGAGAATTCCCGCGCCGCGTTCCCCGGTCTTCGCTGAGCGTCGCGATCATCGGTACTCGAACAGACGTTCGATTCTCAAGGTTGCAGTGAGAGTTGAGGGTTTGTTACGGTGCGCTTCCTGCTCGAAGGCTTCGACCGGCATCAGCCGCTTCCCTGCGAGGCCTTCCTCTGACACGTTGGAGGAAGGTTGCCGATCCGCCCCGCCAGGGTCCGCCGTCTGCGGATCCACCGAGCGACCATGGGGCTCACCGTCGTGGTGGGCTTCGTGCTCGTCGCCGGGATCGTGAACCTGTCCGTCCGCAAGCACGTGACGCTCGTCGTCGGTGGGCAGCCGCAGACCGTGGCGACGACCTCCGACTCGGTGCACGAGCTCCTCGCCGACCAGGGCATCGCTCTCACGTCGGCGGTGCTCGTGCAGCCGTCCCCGACGAGCACGATCGCCGACGGCATGACCGTCGTCGTCGACCCGGCGAGCGTGTCGTCGGGCGCAGCAGCGTTCCTCGAAGCGACCGCGCCCGACGCCGGTGACGGCGAACTCGGCGGCGCGTCGACGGTGTTCGAAAGCCCCACCGATGTGGGGGTCTGGGTGATGGCCGGGACGAGCCTCGGGTCCGTCGAGATGGCGGCCGGGCTCGTCGAGAGTGACTCCTCCGCCTCGAGCGTCGGAACGTCCCCGGTCGTGCCCGCGCAGGTCGTCGTGCTGGGGAAGGTGCGCGACGTCCTGACCAACGCGGGCACGGCCGGGGAACTCCTCTCGGCCATGGGGATCAAGCCCGACGCTGACGACCGCGTTCGGCCGTCACCCGAGACCCCCCTTCACGACGGCATGACCCTTCGCTTCGACGAGGTGCGGGTCGTGACGAAGCTGGAGGCGATCAGGATCGCCTTCGACGTGCGCACGGAGTACACGTCGCGCCTCACGCCAGGCACGCCCGTCGAGGTGCTGAGGCAGGGGCGCGACGGACGAGGCATGGGCACCTTCCTCGTGACGAGCGTCAACGGCGAGGTCGCCTCCCGTCTGCTGATCGGCCGCTGGATCGAGCGTGAGCCGGTCACGGAGCGACGGCTCTCACCTCCGCAGTCGATGTACGGCGGCACCACGGACGTGCCTGGTGCGGTGGCCGACACGCAGGCGGGGCTCGCGACCTGGTACGACCCGCCGTGGTCGGGCCTCACCGCTGCGCACCCGACCCTGCCGTTCGGCACGCTCGTCACGGTCACCGACGACGAGACCGGACGTTCCGTTACCGTCACGATCAATGACCGCGGACCGTTCGGCACGGGAAGGATCATCGACCTCTCCCCCGAAGCGTTCGCCGCGCTCCAGCCGCTCGGCGCGGGCGTCCTCGACGTCAGCATCGCCTGGTGAGGCCGGCGGTCTCGGCGCGGGTGCGATCCGCGATCTCGCCGCCCGTCACGGCGTCACGCCGAACAAGTCGCTCGGCCAGCACTTCCTGATCGATCCGAACCTCGCCAGGGCGATCGTGGCCGACGCGGGCATCGTCCCGGGATCGCGGGTGGTCGAGATCGGCGCGGGGCTCGGATCGCTCACCGTGGCGCTCGCAGCCGCCGAGGCCGAGGTGCTCGCGGTGGAGGTCGACCGTGGGCTCGTGCGCGCGCTCGACGAGCTCACCGCAGGCCTCGCGTCGGTGCGCCTGCTGCAGGCGGATGCGATGCGGCTCGACTGGACCGCCGAGCTCGGCGTGCCGGCAGGGGCCGACCGCGAGGGAGGGAGTCGGCACCGGTGGACGCTCTGCGCGAACCTTCCGTACAACGTCGCGGTGCCGCTCGTGCTCGACACCCTGGCCTCGGTGCCCGCGATCGGTCGGTGGGTGGTGATGGTGCAGCGCGAGGTCGGGGAGCGGCTCGTCGCCGAACCGGGGCACGAGCAGTTCGGCGCCGTGAGCCTGCGGGTCGCCTACGCCGCGTCGGGGGCGATCGTGCGCCGTGTGCCGGCGTCGGTGTTCTGGCCACGGCCCACGGTCGAGTCGGTCGTCGTGCGCCTCGACCGGCGTGCGAGTCCCCCGGTCGACGTCGACGAAGCATCGCTCTGGTGCGTCGTCGACACGGCGTTCGCGCAGCGGCGCAAGACCATGCGCAACGCCCTCCGACGCCTGGGGCTCGACGCTGCGGACGCCGACGCCGTGCTTGCCGGCTCCGGTGTGGCGTCCAGCGCCCGGCCCCAGGAGTTGGATCTCGCGACGTTCGCGGCGATCGCCGAGCGGGTGGGCGCGGCGTGAGGCCGCCGGGACGTGAGCAGGTCGTGCCGCGCGTCGTGACACGCCGTGCGCACGCGAAGATCAACGTCTTCCTTCGGGTGCTCGGCCGGCGCGACGACGGCTTCCACGACATCGAGAGCGTCGTGCTGCCGATCTCATTGCACGACATCGTCACCGTGTCCGGCTCGGGCGACGGCGGCGTCGCCCTGAGCGTTGAAGGCGAGCCCGAGCTCATCCACGCGGTGCCGGCCGACACCGGGGAGAACCTCGCCGGACGGGCGGCGCTCGCGCTGGCGGAACTCGCAGGTATCGAGCTCTCCTCGCACGGGGTCTCCCTCGCGGTGCACAAGCGCATCCCCGTCGCGGCCGGCCTCGGCGGTGGCAGCGCGGATGCCGCTGCGACCCTGCTCGCCCTCGACGAGCTCTGGGGCTGCGGTCTCGACGAGGGTGCGCTGCGCGAGCTCGGATCGACCCTCGGTGCCGACGTGCCCGCCTTGCTCGCCGGCGAGCCGGTGTTCGTGCGCGGCCGGGGTGAGCGGGTCACGCCGGTTCACACGGCGAGCACGTGGTGGGTGCTCAGGCCGTTCGCGTTCGGCGTCTCGGCCGCCGACGCCTACGGCTGGTTCGACGATGTACCCGCCACCGGCCCAGACCCCGGTGTGCTGATCGCGGCCCTCGAGACCGGCGACGTCGAGCTGCTGGGCGACGCTCTCTTCGACGACCTGCAAGCCGGCGTCATCGCACGACACGCTGAGGTGGGCGAGGCCATCGAGGCGTTCGCGGGGGCCGGAGCCCTCGGCGCGGTCGTCACGGGGAGCGGCCCGACCGTGGCCGCACTCGCGCGCCACATCGCGCATGCCGATTCGCTCGTGAAGGTGGTACCGGGCTCGATCGTCGTCAGCGGTCCGCCCGGGCGGGCCGAACCATCTTCGGGCGCGGGATAATCGAAGCGGCGATCGTCATGCGGTCGTGATCCGGGGTCGTCTAATGGCAAGACACGGGCCTTTGGAGCCTGGAATGGAGGTTCGACTCCTCCCCCCGGAACGATCCGAAGCCGTCGCGGGCTCCGGTCTGCATGGTTGTTCTCGACCGCTTTCCTATCTGGCTCAGGAAGCGTTGCTTCAGGCCGCGCGCTTCACGACTCGGTAGAGGTGCCAGCGGTCGGGCACGCCCTTCAGCTCGTGTTCGCCCGCGTCGTCGAAGGTCAGGCCGCTGCCGGCGACCAGGTCCTTCACGGTCTGCGAGACGAGGATCTCGTTCGCGGCCGCCTTCGCGCCCACCCTCGCCCCGATCGCGACGCCGAGGCCGGCGACGTCATCGCCCTCGAACGTCACCTCCCCGGTGTGCAGACCGGCCCGGATCTCGACGCCCAGCACCTGCACTTGCGCGGCGATCGCCTCCGCGCATCGGATACCTCGGGCCGGGCCATCGAAGGTCGCGAGGAACCCGTCGCCCATCGTCTTGATCTCACGGCCGCGGAACCGGACGAGGTTCGACCGCACGATCTGGTCGTGCTGCGTTCGCACCTCGGCCCAGGCTCGATCCCCGAGCGCCGCTCCTTGCGCCGTCGAGTCCACGATGTCGGTGAACATCACCGTGGCGAGCACGCGGCCGAGTTCGGCCTCCTCGTCACCGACCTCCGACACGAACCGATCGATCTCGGCGAGCAACTCGTCCTGGTTGCCTGCCCAATAGAAGTGGTCGACGCCGGGGAACGAGACGAAGCGCGCGCCGCGGATCTGATCCGCCATCCACTTCGATTCCTCGGCGCCGAACAGGAGGTCGCCGTCGCGGGCCAGCACGAGCGTCGGAACGTGGATCGCCGGCAGCGCCGGCCTGACGTCGATCCCGCGGTTCATCCGTTCGAGCGCGATCGCGGCCCCGGGACTGGCGGCGTGACGGAGGTAGTCCGCGAACCATCCGATCGTTCGATCATCGTCGGCGAGCGTGGGCGCGCCCCACTCCCGCAAGGCTTGGGCCGCGAACCCCCGCGTACCCCAGGTCCGTTCGATCTCCTCGACATCGCGCTCATGCTCATCGTCGGTGGGTACCGGGAACGGGTAGTCGATCGTCGGTCTCCAGCATGCGCTGGTCCCGAACAAGACGAGCGCGATGGTCCGCTCCGGATACGTCGCAGCGAACAGCGTCGCCATCGGACCCCCCTCCGAGAAGCCCATCACGATGGCGCGTTCCGAGCCGACCGCGTCCATGACGGCCCTCGCGTCGTCCATACGGACCTCGAGAGACGGAAGCCGATCGTCGGGCACGCGGTCGGAGAGTCCCGTCCCGCGCTTGTCGAAGACGATCAACCGCGAGAACGCTGCCAGCCGCGAGAGGAAGCGCGCGAGCGTCGGCTCCTTCCACATCAGCTCGACATGGGTGGTCCAGGCCATCACGAAAGCGATATCGACCGGACCGGTGCCCACCGTCTGATACGCGATGTGCACACCATCCGCGGTCTTCGCGTACCGCGTCTCCGGGATGTCCACGCCCGCATCCTTCCCGGAATGGGACGGCGCCGCAACTGACGCCCCAGAGCGGGGACGGGTCGACGAGCTCCGGGTCGTGAGCAGTAGCCCCGACGCAAACCGATCCTCCTTCTTGCGCCAGGGGGGCGACGCCAACAGCATCGTCGGCAGCACCGAACCAACCGGATGCTCCGAGGGCTGGTGGCGAACTAAGGCACACGATGGTGCCAACGGACTGATCGAGTTCGAAGATCAGCGAAGTCGCGCGGCGGTTCCGAGCCGATGACTATGGAAGCGGAACTACTGGCAGCCAGCTAGTCGAGTGGCTCCACCCATTGCTTGCGCCATTCCGGAGGGTCCCACGGGTCGCCCACATAGATCGTTTCGCGCACGACCTTGTCGTCGCGAAACTCCATGATGCCCACGACGTGCCCCGGCTTGCCGTCGTAGCGGATGACGTACTCGTTCAGCCAGAGGTCGTCACTACCGATCGTGCGGCGCATCTCGAAGTCGAGGCTCGCGGGGTAGGCGGTTCGGAACTCCAGGATGTTCTGCTTGCCCCGGATCCGCTCGCCACCCTGCGGGAACTCCAAAACGGCATCGTCGGCGTATATCTCCGTCGCGACGTTCTCGTCTCGGCCCGCCGCAGCGAAATGAGCCTCGATGGCCGTTCTCCGATCACTCGACATGGCATCCTCCGTCTGCCGTCTCCCTGCGCGGAAGATATCCGAGTCCAGACTGACGTGAATGCGGGAGCTTCGACGGGCATGACCGCGCCAGCCACTCGTGGCCGACATGTTCGGTCACGCCGCGACGGCGTCGCTACTTCAAACTGCCAGGTCTTCCTCTTAGGACTCAGCGCGGGTGGAGACGCCGTGAGGGTCGCGAACCCCCGGAGCAGCGGTACGCGGGGCCATGTCGAGCGACGGCATCGGTTCCTTGTGCACGAGGCCCCCGACAGGTGGGTGATTACGCCAGCCTCATCGGGCCGAGAAGGGCCATCGCAAGAGACCGAGGTCTAGGTGAATGGGCCCGACGACGTGCTTGCTGGGGTCGAAGAAGGCGCGCAGGCGTGCAAGGAGGATCAGGGGGCCCTCCCTTCCTTGAGTCCACGTTCGGCGAAGGCGTCGGCTGGTGCCGCGAACGATCGGTTCTCGGTCAGAGGAGGCCGTTCGCGGCGAGGAATCGCTCCGCAACCGTTTCCACTTCCTGCCCGTCGATCACGACCTGTCCGACGAGCTCGGTCACCGTGTCGCTGGAGAGTCGAGCGCTCACCGCGTCGAGCAGTCGCCGCACCTCGTCGTTCAACTTCTCGGTGCGGATCACGGGCGTGATGTTCTCCGCGTCCTGGAGGTCCCGGTCGTCGAGGAGCGGGATGAACCCGTTCGCCTCGATGCTCGGATCCGTCGAGAACATCAAGCCGATCTGCACCTCGTCGTTCGTGAGTGCAGCGACGGTCTGCGGTCCGCCGGCGTCGAGCGGCACGAAGTCGTCGAAGAGGATCCCGTAGACGTCACGTAGGCCCAGTAGGCAGAAGGGCCGGAGGGGACACTCGGGTGGTGCGCCCACCGTCAGCCGGTCGGCGACGGGGGCGAGGGAGCTCAGCGTGGTCAGGTTGAACTCCTGTGCCGTCTTCGCGTTCGCCACGAACTGATTCGTGTCCTCGGCCGGCGACGGCGTGAGCACCGTGATGGCTTCCGGCTCGAGGCGCTCGCCGACCTGCCTCGCGACAGCGGCCGGATCGCTCGACGACTGCCCGCCGGGGTCGAGGAACAGCAGCAGTGACGAGAGGTACTCGGGCTTCAGATCGATCTGGCCCGACTCCAACGCGCTCTGTGAGACTTCGCGAGACCTCAGCTCGAACGCTCGCTCGATCGTGTACCCGGCGTGCTCCAGGACCTGCGCGAACATCTCCGCGACGAGCTGGTTCTCGGTGAACGCGCCGGAGACCCCTACGACGATCGTGCTCGCGCCGGTCGGACCCCTGGGGCCCGCCGGGTTCTCGTTGATGCACCCTGCCGGAAGGATGGTCGCCGCGACGACGGCCGCGAACAGGACGAAGCCGGGACGCCTCACGTCGACGGCGCCTCGATCGGGATGCTCGAGGCGCGACCGAGCAGCGCGCGCGCGGGCGTCCTTCCTTTGCCTTTGAGGTCCAAGATCCGGCCGGGCCCGAACTCGTATCGATCCTCGAGTTGTACGGCTGTCGTCTCCGACACCAGAACCTCACCCGGCTCCGCCTGCTCTTCCAGCCTGCTCGCGACGTTCACGGTGTCGCCCCACAGGTCGTAGGCGAACTTCCTGCGCCCGATCACGCCGGCGGCCGCGGGCCCGCTGGCGACACCACCGTGGATGACGACCCGGTCGCCCGAGGGCCATCGGACCGCATCGGTTTCCCCCATGACGTCGACGGCCATCGCGACGGCGGCTCCCGCGGGATCGGCGATCGGGACCGGCGCGCCGGCGACGGCCATGTACGCATCGCCGATCGTCTTCACCTTCTCGAGACCGTGCCGGTCGGCGATCTCGTCGAAGCGGCTGAACAGCTCGTCCAGAGCCTGGGCGAACTCATCCGGCGACGAGCGAGCGGCCTGCTGGGTCGATCCGACCGCGTCGATGAAGATCACCGTCACCTGCTCGAACGCCTGCGCGATGCGTCGGCCCGGCATGATCTTGAGCTGGTCGACGACGACCCGCGGCAGGACGTTCAGGAGCAGCCCATCCGATCGCTGGCGCTCCTGGTCGAGCTGACGCTCCTGCAGGAACAGGGTTCGGGTGAACCGCTCCATGCGGTGAGCAGCCAGGCCGCCGAGGAACCCGAACGAAACGAGATAGAGCGTCGCCAGCACTCCGCTCACCGGCGCGACGAACCGAGTGGTGAAGGCGTACGGCAGGTACGCGCCGATGCCGATCAGCGTGATCAACAGGACGAGGACGAACCGCAGCCGCAACAGCGTGTAGGTGAATGCGGTGATCAGGATGACGCCGACGTACCCGTACTCCGCGGGCAACGTCAGGATCCTCGAGGTGTAGAACACCCACGAGACCATCGTTGCCGTCGCGATCGCGACCACGACCCACTCCCAGATCCGGCCGAAGAAGGGCGTGAACGTGAGCCCGAGGCCGATGAGCAGCATCGGGATGAACACACCCCACCGCATGATCCTGTCGAGCCGCAGTTCGGACACGGCCAGGATGTAAGGGCGCAGGAGCAGACCCCACGAGATCCAGAGGACGATCCCGACCACGAAGGCGAAGCGGATGTTCCCCAGCTGGTGCTGGAATCGATCAGCACGGAACGCCGACTCGAGCGCCGGATCGCGGAACCGCAGCCGCAAGCGATCGAGACCGAACCGCCCTGGGGACGGCTTCGGAACGGTCGTCGCTGGGTCGATCCCGTCCATCGCTCCACCTCGTCGTTGGGTCTCGGCCTCGAGGCCTCGAGGCCGAGAGAAGCGAGGCTACCGATATCCGGACGGCGTGCCGAGCGGAACGGTCTCCGGGACGTCGCGTGGATGCGGGAGGGCCGTCGTCGCTGAGCAGCGTCTGCACGAAGCACGCGGTGTTGGCGGCGGCGGGTGACGTCTGGTGGCTCGGCAACGATCGACGCGTTGCTGTGCAGCCCCTGGCGGCACAAGGTCGCCGGGCGTGAGTACTTGCTCTCGCCGATGCGTTCGAGGCTTCCCATCTGCCCGACACGTACCGCACCTCCGTCGCCGCCCCGCCCCTGCCGGCTGATCGCCGACATCGCGAGAGCACGACGTCATCACGTCCCCCGGTGTGGGACGATGGCCTTCCTGCGCCGATGGCCCTCGACCCCTACGAACCTGGACGACGACGGTTGGCCGAGACCACGAAACGGACCCCGCGTTCACTCGCCCTGGTGGTGCTCGCCGCGGGCAAGGGCAAGCGGCTGAAGTCCGCCACTCCCAAGGTGCTGCATCCTCTGTGCGGGCGTGCCGTGCTCTGGCACGTGGTCCAGACCGGTCTCGCCGCGAAGCCCTCGAAGGTGGTGGTCGTGATCGCCCCCGGCGCCGACGAGGTGCGCGCCGAGGTCGCATCGTGGAAGCTCACGCCGAAACCGGTGTTCGTGGAGCAGCCGACGCCGCGTGGCACCGCCGACGCGGTCGAGGTGGCCCGGCGAGCGATCGGCCGTGTCGACGAGGTGCTCGTCGCCAACGGCGACTTCGACCCTGTCGAGCCGGCATCGGTGGCCGCGCTGGTGCGCGCCCACCGGCGTTCGGGCGCCACCGCGTCGCTGCTCACCACGGTCGTCGAGGACCCCGGGTCGTACGGACGCGTGGTCCGCGATCACCGAGGCCGGTTCGTCGAGATCGACGAGGACGGCAACGCACCCGCAGGAAGCAGGGAAGTGGGAACGAACTGGATCGTCTTCTCGCGACGCGCGCTGCTCGAGGCGCTTCCGCTGGTCGACGACCGCACGAAGCAGCGCGAGCGCTACCTCAACCGCGTGTACCCGATCCTGCGTGAGCGAGGCGGCACGATCACGGCCGTGCCCGCCGACACGGGTGGCGTCATGGGCGTGAACTCGCGCGCGGGACTCGCGGGCCTCGAGCGCCTCGTGCGCGAGCGCGTGAACGCGCGTCACATGAACGACGGCGTGACCCTCGTGGACCCGAACGCCACCTACATCGACGTCGACGTGCAGATCGGCGCCGACTCGGTGATCTATCCCAACACCTTCCTCGAGCGCGGAACGCGGATCGGCCGGGCGTGCGGCATCGGCCCGTCGGTCGCGATGAGCGATTCAGAGATCGGCGACGGATCCGTCGTTCGGTTCTCGGTCGTCGAAGGTGCTCGTGTGGGCCGCGGGTGCGAGGTCGGACCCTTCGCCCGTCTGCGACAGGGCGCCGAGCTCGACGACGGCGCCCAGGTCGGCAACTACGTCGAGATGAAGGCATCGACGCTCGGCCGCGGCGCGAAGGCCAAGCACCTCACGTACCTCGGCAACGCCGAGATCGGCGAGGGTGCCAACATCGGCGCCGGCACGATCACCGTGAACTACGACGGGTACGAGAAGCACACGACGACGGTCGGCTCCGGAGCCCGGATCGGGTCGGATACGATGCTCGTGGCGCCGGTGCACGTCGGTCGCGACGCCAACACCGCCGCCGGATCGGTCATCACGAAGGACGTGCCCGACGGCGCGCTCGCGGTCGAGCGCGGCGAGCAGCGAACGGTCGAGGGGTACCGGCAACGCAAGGACGCCGAACATCGCCGACGACGGCGACCGACGAAGCAGGCATAGGGGGAGCGGGGCCGTGGAGATCATCACCAAGAAGCGGATGATGCTGTTCACCGGCACCATCCACCCGGCGCTCGGACACGAGATCGCCGATTGCCTGAGCATCCCGGTGAGCGAGTCGGAGCTTCGCCGGTTCGCATCGGGCGAGATCTACTTCCGGGCCAAGGAGAGCGTGCGTGGCGCCGACGTGTTCGTGGTGCAGACCCACTACGAGCCGGTGAACGAAGCGATCGTGGAGCAGCTCCTCATGATCGACGCCATGAAGCGCGCGTCGGCCAAGCGCATCACCGCGGTGATCCCGTACTACGGCTACTCGCGGCAGGATCACAAGGCGCTGTCGCGCGAGCCCATCAGCGCCAAGCTCGTGGCCGACCTGCTTTCCACGGCAGGGGCCGATCGCGTGATCAGCGTCGACCTGCACTCGGGACAGATCCAGGGGTACTTCGATTCGCCGTTCGATCACCTCACCGCGTTGCCCATCCTGTCGAACCACTTCTCCGATCAGCTCGGGCTGCACGGCGACGACCTCGTCGTCGTCGCCCCCGACGCGGGGCGCATCAAGACGTCGGAGAAGCTCCGCGAGTACCTGCACGCCGACCTGGCGTTCCTGTACAAGCGGCGCAGCCGGCACGAGGCGCACAAGATCGAGGAGATGGCGGTCGTCGGCGAGGTGGAAGGCCGCCCGTGCGTGATCGTCGACGACATGATCGACACGGCGTCGACGATCTCCGCCGGCGTGCACGTGCTCGCTGAGATGGGCGCGGGCCCGATCTACGTCGGCGCGACCCACGGCATCTTCAGCGGCAAGGCCCGGCAGTTGCT
Organism: uncultured Actinomycetes bacterium; assembly: GCA_963790335.1. Classification (GTDB taxonomy): domain Bacteria; phylum Actinomycetota; class UBA4738; order UBA4738; family HRBIN12; genus JAOUEA01. The sequence goes on from CAWBOB010000006.1 coordinate 200,302, forward strand.
CGAGGAAGCCCCGATCGAGCAAGTCGTCGTCACGAACACCCTGCCGATCCCCGAGGAGCGCCAGTTCGACAAGCTCCGGGTGCTGTCGATCGCACCGCTGATCGCGAGTGGTCTTCGTGCCGTGTTCGAAGACTCGAGCGTCAGCGAGATCTTCGGCGGTGCCAACCAGGTCTAGTCTGGCATGGACTAGTGGGCGAGCTACGGCCAACTGACGGAACCGACGTGATTTCCGTCGTATGACACACCGCCCCCACCCGAACCAGGCAGCTCGACGATCCACAGCCGAGCGTCGTCGCCGTCCGCCGTTGCCGACGGCATCCATCTCCCGTACCAACGCCCTTCCGAAGCGACGTCAACCTGGTCCACCGACGTGTCGGTGAGGAGGAAGACGAGCGCATCGTACGGCCGATCGGGGAAGGGGAGCACGATGGGCTCGTCGAGCGATGGCTGCGCGAACGTCTGCACTCGGCCGCCGACATCCACCCGCAATCCTCGCCGGTCGGAGAGCTGTTCGACACGCCAGCTGTCGGACGCTCCTGTAGCGATGGTGCTGCCACCTAGCTCCACCCACGGCAGCTGTCGAGATCCATCCATCGACCACGGGAGGACCACGACGCCGTTCCCGTCCGAGAAGACGATCGAGCCATCTTCGAGGTCGTCGACGGGGAGGACGCACCCGATAGCAGCCCTCCATGAGCCTGGCCCCTGTTGGCACATCCCGCGTTGCGTCACGCCGTTGCTTCGCTCGAAGCGAACCTCGCTGAGGGGGGCTGGAGCGATCGCGACCGCAAACGTCAAGCCCGAGTGGGACCAGATCCTTACGTGCGCCTCGTTGCTCGGCAACGTGTCAGCGCACCACGGTGCGAAGTCGGATCGGCCCGCGTCGAAGTCGACGCATGGCTGGCCGGCACGCCCGTACATGCTTAGTGTCCATGGGACCGGCCCAGACCCTTGCATCGTAGACGCGTTGGCGGATACCCGCGGATCCGGCGACGAGTCCTCCGGTGAGGTTGCATCCAGGCCGAGCGGGATCGCGGTCGCCTGGACGTCGCTGCCGTTCGAGGCGAAGAACAGATCGAAAGGGTACTCCAGGCTCGCGGGTAGTGGAACCACTGTCGCCGGGATCGGGGGAGTGCCTTCCTCGAGGCGCAGCTCGACGCCCGTCGCTTCCTTGGTCACGGCGCCGAAGGTCGGGTCGCCGCCCGCCTGCTCGATCGGGGTCGCGTCCGGCACGGTGAAGTCCCCCGTTCCGGCCCCGCCTTCCGAGCTGACGAGATGCAGTTCGACGTTGGCGTTGGCTCCTCCGCTGGTCGACGGGCGGAGTTCGAGGCGCCAGGGCCCCGCCGCGTTCTCACCGGCTGCGATCACGTAGCCGGGCGTCTCGTCTGCAGGTCGAGCGAGACGCGTGTCGTCGAGCCGCATCCCGTTCGCGATGTCGAACAGGGAACGGCGCACCTCATCGGACGTGTCGGGACCGAAGCCGATCCACGCGACGTACGGGTAGTCGCCGACCTGGAAGCGGACGTAATGGCCGGAGCCGCAGGGACCGTCTGTGACAGCTCCCTCATCGAACGCCACGGGCCACGAAGGAAGGTTCGCTCCGCCGCCGCCGGGCTGCAGGGCGGGCATGTCGATCGCCACCTCGAGCATCGCGGCACCGCTCGCGAGCTCGACGCCGCTCTGAAGACACGGCGAGACGCCCAGGCCGGGATCGCTGCGGGAGAGCAACAGCATCGGCACCGGAACCGGTGCGGTCGCGGGCTCGGGGCTCGACGAGGTGCTTTCGCACACCTCCGGCTGCGGCTCGGTGTTGCCGGGGGCCGCAGTGGCAGTGCACGAAACGCCCGTCGACGACGAGGTGGTGGCCACCCCAGCTCCCAGTGGCAGCTGGTTCACCAGGTACCAATCGCTCGGGCTCGTGATGGTGACCGTCTCGATCGTCGCGGTTCGTTCGAAGACCTGGTAGCGATCGGAGCGATCGCCTCCAGGGACACGGCCGTCGTCCGAGCCGAAGTCGATCGCGCGGAGGCCGGCGAACGACACCAGGGCGACCGCGGCGACGGTGAAGGCGCCCATGGTCGCCACGGCGGCCTGACGGCGACGGCTGCGCGTCCGCACGGTCTCGGGCAGGCGAGGGGCGACACCGCCTACCGAGGAGGCCTTGTGGTCGAGCATCTCCCGGAGTTCGCGTTCGACGTCGTTCATGCGTCCTCACCTCTGATCAGCTCACGGAGCGTCTCGCTTCCTCGGGCAACCAACGACTTCACGGCGGCGACCGAGCAGCCGAGCACCTCGGCCGCGTCGCGCTCTGACAGGTCCTCGTAGTAGCGCAGCACGAGCGCGGCACGCTGGCGGGCCGGCAACCGGCCGAGCGCTCGCCACATGTCCTGGCGTGCGTCGACGTCGGGCTGCGACGAGACGCGACCAGCGGAGGCGGCGCCCTCGCGGGCGAGCCACGCTCGCTCCAGACGGCGCCGCCGCAATCCCGACGTATGCAGGTTCACGATCGCCCGCCGGAAGTACGACTCGAACGCGTCGGGCTGACGCAGATGCCGGAAGCGTCCGACGCAGCGCACGAAGGCATCTTGCGCGAGGTCTTCGGCCTCGGTGCGATCGCCTGTCAGTAGGAACGAGAGCCGTACCCCCGCGCCGATGTGGCGCGCATAGAGCTCGTCGATGCCGCCCTCGATCGCCTCGGCGGGTCCTTCGACGCTCACCCGTATCCCTTCAGCCATGTCACCGATGAAGACGCACGACCCGTCCCGAAGGTATCGCTCGGCCGGGGAGGAGCCGGGCATCGCTGCCGCTGGCCTGGGGATTCGGGTACCATCGCCGGGTTCCTTGCACCGCCTTTCCACGACCTCGAAGGGCCCATCTCGCCATGGAAACGAAGCTCACCGCCGAACGGCGTACCGATGCCGGCAAGGGCGTCGCCCGCAAGCTTCGAGCTGCAGGCAAGATCCCGGCGGTGCTCTACGGCCAGGGTCTCGACACGACGCCGCTCACGGTCGACTCCCGTGAGCTCGGCCACCTGCTGCACGGCAGTGCGGGCGCCAACGTGCTCGTCGACCTCGTCGTCGACGGCGAAGCGCACCTCGCGATCCCGCGCGAGATCCAGCGCGACCGTATCCACTCGACGTTCGTGCACGTCGACTTCCTCGCGGTGAGCCGCACCGAGACGATCACGGTGAATGTGCCGGTGCACGAGACCGGCGAGGCGGCCGGCGTGAAGGAGGGCGGCGTGGTCGAACATCACCTCCGCGAGGTGCAGATCGAGTGCCTGCCGCAGAACGTGCCCGACGAGATCGTCATCGACATCAGCGACGTGGAGCTCGGCGACATGATCCACGTGAGCGACCTGGTGGCGCCGACCGGCGTCACGATCCTGTCGAACCCCGAGGACGCCGTGCTCTCGGTGGTCACGCCGGCTGCGCTCCGCGTCGAGGCCGACCTGTCGGTTCCCGGCGAGGAAGGCGTGGAAGCGCCCGCTGCCGAGGCCGAAGGCGAAGGCGAGGAGGCCGCCGCCGAGGGCGAGGCTGCCGAAGGCGAGGCCGCGCCCGACGGCGAAGGCGCATCGACACCCGAGGGCGACGAGGGCGGCGAGGGCTAGCACCGCGCCGTCGCCGGCCGCTCATGACCTGGCTCGTCGCCGGCCTCGGCAATCCGGGCGACCGCTACGCGAACACCAGGCACAACGTCGGGCGCATGGTCGCCGCCGAGCTGGCCCACCGAGCCGGCGAGCGGTTCAGGAAGGTTCGGTTCCTTCCCCTCGAGGCGGCCGAGATGCGAGAAGGCGGCGACCGGGTGCTCCTGGCGTCGAGCACGCGGTTCATGAACGAGTCCGGACCCTCGTACGCGAGCCTCGCCCGCAAGCACGAGGTCGAGCCCGAGCGCGTCATCGCGGTCTACGACGAGCTCGACATCACCCCGGGTGAGCTCCGCGTGAAGTTCGCAGGGGGAAGCTCGCACAACGGCGTGAAGTCGTTGCAGCAGGCGCTGCGGAGCAAGGACTTCTTGCACGTGCGCATCGGTATCGGGCGGCCTCCCGGGCGTCAGGATCCGGCGGACTTCGTGCTCCAACCGATCGGCAACGC
>CAWBOB010000007.1:0-608487 GCA_963790335.1 uncultured Actinomycetes bacterium
CGCTGAGACTACCCAAGCCCGCCTGGGCTGATGCGATACCGCTGGAGGACACATGTCGCGCTCACTGCGCACCTGCGCGGTCAGGTTCGCCGCGGGCAGCCTGACTCTCGCGATCTCGCTCTCGGCCTGCGCCGACGGTGCAAACGATCCCCCGTCCTCGGAGCCGTCCGAGTCCGGTTCCGACTCCGGAGAGGAGCCGGTGGACTTGGAGTTCGTGATCGACAATCTTCAGGTGTCGCCGGCGATCGGCCGGGTCCCCGTCGACATCGGCGACGCCGTGAGACTCAGCGTCACGAGCGATGTCGACGACTCGATCCATGTCCACGGCGTCGAGCGTTTCCTCGTGCTCACCGCGGACGAGCCGGGAGTCCTCGACTTCACGGTCCCGCCCGGTCTGGCGCGCGGCGTCTACCCCGTGGAGGCGCACGACGGCGGGGTCCTGCTGTTCGAGCTCCGGGTCCGCTGACACCGGCTCGTGACCCGGCCGGCGCATGCGAACAATCTCCGCGATTTGAGCCTTTCGCTTCCTGTTCGCCGGCTCGGGGCGCCGCTACGCTCTGCGCGTCCCCTCCCGCCACGTCGGTCGACAGGAGCTCCTGTTCATGCGCTCTCGACGCGTCACAACCGTACTCGGACTGATCGGCACCGCCATGGCCGTGGGCGTGCTGCCGGCACTTGCGTGTCCACCTTCGCTGGGCGACATCGGCCCACGTGAGTGCCACGAGGACTACGTCCAGGACGTGAGCCCCACGCCCGGGCTCAAGGAGGCGTACGACGACGGCGTGCTCGGTGCCATCGGCCTGCAGCGGCGTGCCGATGGAGCGCCTGCCGGCGAAGAAGTGCGTCGACGGGATGGCTGGCATGTTCCCGTGCCGCAACGTCAACCTGAGGGCGTTCGTCCCGCTGAGCGAGATGGGTGCGACCTGGTCGAATGACATCTGGGGCTGGACCGACCCGCAGACCGACCGCGAGTACGCGCTGATCGGCCTCGGGAACGGGACCGGGTTCTTCAACATCACGAGGTCGGCCAGGCCCAAGTACCTCGGCAAGCTCCCGACCCACACGGTCGCCTCGACCTGGCGCGACCTCGAGGTGGTCGGACACCACGTCTACATCGTCAGTGAGGCGGACGGTCACGGCATGCAGGTCTTCGACCTCACCCGCCTTCGCGGCGTCACGGAGCCGCGGAACTGGACCGAGGACGCCCACCTGGGCGGATTCGGGCAAGCGCACACGATCACCGCCGACCCTGTCGCAGAGGTCGTGCACATCAACGGCGCCACCAGCGGAGTCACGATCTGCAGCAACGGCGGCGGCGGACCGATCATGGTGGACGTGAGCAACCGCGAGTCCCCGACGCTCGCCGGCTGCAACGGGCAGGACGGCTACACCCACGACATGCAGTGCGTGATCTACGACGGCCCGGACGCCGCGCACGTCGGCAGCGAGATCTGCCTCGGCTCGAACGAGGACACGCTGACGATCACCGACGTCACCGACAAGTCAGACCCCGAGGGAGCTCTCGCGACGGGCTACCCGGAGGCGTCGTACGTGCACCAGGGCTGGTTGACCGAGAACCACAAGTACTTCCTGTCCAACGACGAGCTCGACGAGTTGGGCGGCGAGGTCGACTCGACGACGACGTTCATGTGGGACCTGCGTGACCTCGACAACCCGGTTCTGGGCGCGCGCACCGGAGATTCCGCGGATCCTGCCAAGATCAGGTGAACGCCCAGTGGTGGCGCACACCGCTCGGTAGTCTCGGGAGACATGACCGCCCCCGGGACGCGACGTCAGCGGCGCTCACGCGCCTCGGTCGCGTGGTGGCGCCTGACCGTGTGGGTCCGTCGCCATCTGCTGCACTCCGACGGGTTCGTGCTGGTCGCGTTGAGCCTGGCGGCGGTGGCCCTCGGCATCCTGAACCAGGAGTTCCCTCGCTGGTTCCCCGCGGCGACGCTCGCCGTTGTGGTGCTCGTCGGCGGGTTCCTTCTCGGCGTGCGCAGCCTGCTGCTGCTCGACATCGTGGTGGCGGCCGTCCTGGTGTGGGAGCTCGCGCCCTACACCGGGCCGATCCCACCGGGTCCCTCCTCGTGGTGGCCGCGACGGCCGCGATCGTCCTGCTGTTCGCGCGCAGCCGCGGCCGGCTGGGCGTCCAGGGCACCCGTGGCGACTCGATGCTCGTCGACCTCCGCGACCGGCTTGCGCGCGCACGGCGAGCTCCCCGCACTGCCCGACGGATGGTCGGCCGAGGTCGTGCTGCGCTCGGCGGGCGGCGACGCGTTCTCCGGTGACTTTCTGGTGGCGGGTCGTTCGCACGACGGGCGCACGCTCGAGGTGGCGCTCGTCGACGTGTCAGGCAAGGGGGTGGACGCCGGCACCCGGGCCCTGCTGCTCTCGGGTGCGTTCGGCGGTCTGCTCGGCTCGGTCTCCCACGAGGACTTCCTGCTTGCGGCCAACCGCTACCTGTTGCGTCAGGAGTGGGACGAGGGGTTCGCCACGGTCGCGCACGTGGTCATCCACCTGGAGACCGGGGAGTACGTCGTGTCGACCGCCGGGCATCCGCCGGCCGTGCAGTTCGCGGCCGGGTCGGGCCGGTGGCGGGTGTCCGAGGCCAGCGAGGGGCCGCTTCTCGGCATCTTCCCCGACGCGAAGTTCGTCGGCGAGTCGGGCCGCCTCGATCGTGGCGACGCGCTGTTGCTGTTCACCGACGGCCTGATCGAGACGCCCGGTCGCGACCTGTCGGTCGGCATCGACAAGCTGCTCGGAGAGGCCGAGCGGCTGGTCACTCACGGCTTCCGCGAGGGCGCGGGCAAGCTCATCGACCGGGTGGCGTCAGCCCACCACGACGACAGGGCCGTCGTTCTCATCTGGCGCGACTGATGGGTCACCCCGGTCGTCGGTGGACGCGCGACCTCGTGACTGCGCGCACGCCGGAGACCTGGACCCTGGCTGGTCTCTTCGTCGGCGGTTCGATCGCCTGCCTGCTCGGCGCGAGGTTCCCGCTGAGCTCGGACACGCCCGTGCCGCTCAGCTACACCTGCGCCGCGATCGCCGCAGCGCTCGCCGCGCTGCTCTGGCTCTTCGGTGACCGCGTCGGCCGGGTGTTGCTCAGCGGGGCGGTGGTCCTCGGTGTGCTCATCACAGTGTGATCGTCGCGACGGCCGCGACGCCTCAGGGCGCCACGCTCACCGCCTTCGCCTACCTGTTGGTCGCCGTCTACACGGCACACTTCTTCTCCCGCCGGGAGGCGTGGCTGCACGCGGGACTGGTCTCGCTGGCCTATGGCATAGCCGTGGTGGTCAACGACGTGCCGCGCATCGGGGCGACCTACGTCGTCGTCGTGGGAACGACCTGGGCGGCAGTGACTGTGCTGGGCAGCCAGGTCTCACACATGCGCATCCAGGCGGACACCGACCACCTGACCGGTCTGCTGAACCGGGCCGGTTTCCGCGCCGCCGCCGAGCGCGAACATGCGCTTGCCGCTCGCACCGGGACGCCACTGGCGATGGTGCTGCTCGACCTGGACGGCTTCAAGGCGATCAACGACCGGGCCGGGCATGCCGCCGGCGACCGGCTGCTCGCGGAGCTCGCCGCCCGGTGGAAGAGCTCGCTGCGGTCGTGCGACATCCTCGGTCGGCACGGCGGGGACGAGTTCGTGCTTCTCCTGCCGGCGACGACGCCGGCTCAGGCCGAGGTCGCGCTCGACCGGCTCCGGGCGAGCACCCCGGTCGCCTGGTCGGCCGGCACCGCCAGCTGGGAGAAGGACGAGGGCATGGAGGAGTGCCTCGCCCGCGCCGACAAGGGGCTCTACGTGGAGAAGGACCGGCGGGCGACGTCTCCGACGCCCTAGCCACCGGTGTGCTCGAGGCGATCACGCGAAGTACTCCAGAAGCAGGTCGTTGCGCAGCACGCCGTCAGGGTCGAACCGCTGCGACAGGGCGGTGAAGTCGGCCCACCGTTCGTAGCGGTCCGCGACCGTGCGCGGCGGGGTGCTGAACACCTTGCCCCAGTGCGGGCGGGCGTCGAAGGGCGCCAGCGCCTGCTCGACGGCGGCGACGACCGGCGCCACAGCCGCCTCGTCCGCGATCCAGGTGAAGTGCAGGGCGACGCTGTCGCGGCGGTAGGCCGGGCTCAGCCAGAGGTCGTCCGCGGCAACCGTGCGGATCTCCGACGTCTGGAGCACCGGCGCCACCTGGTCGCGGCAGGTCGGCCAGCGCGTCGCAGCGCCGCCGACGGCGTCGAACTGCGCGCGACGAGGTACTCGGACTGCAGCTCGTCCCCGCTGCTGGGCGTGAAGCCGAGGCGGAAGTGGGGGAGCCGCTCGTGCCACGGGCCGGGCTCGCCGAGCTGCGGGGTGCAGTGCTCGGCGGACATGCCGGGCGATCGGGTGCCGGGGCCCGTCGGCGAGAGTCCGCCCGAGCCAGTGCTGCGGCGGCTCGCCGGCGGCTCGTCGGGTCATCGACGCGTCGCTTGAGCCAGACCTGGGCACGCACCGGCGCGCGCCAGTCGGTGAACACGCTCACGCTGTACGCGCGGCGAGACGACCTCGTCGAAGGCGTCGATGCAGCTCGTCGTAGGGGAGGTCGTCGTAGACGTACTGGCGGACGTCGAAGGCGGGGACCACGTCGAGCGTCAGGCGTGTGACGACGCCGAGCGCCCCCAGCGCGACGACGGCGCCGGCGAACGTGTCGCCGTCGCGGTCGCGGTCCAGCGTGACGAGCTCGCCGTCGGCGCGTCACCATCTCAGGCCGCGCACCGCCGTCGCGAGGCCGCCGTTGTGCGTCGCCCGAGCCGTGGGTCCCGGTCGCGACCGCCCCGGCCACCGAGATGTGCGGCAGCGACCCGAGGTTGGCCAGTGCCCAGCCACGGCCGTGCAGCGGCCGGCGCCACCTCGCCGTACCGCATGCCGGCGGCGACCGAGACCTGTCGTCGTCCGGCGTCGACCTCGAGCAGGTGGCGGCAGCCCGGCGACGGAGACCTGGTCGCCGTCGGTGTCCGCGAGCCGGTTGAACGAGTGGCCGGTGCCGACAGCCCGGACGCGGCGGGAGCCGGCGACGACTCCTGCAGCTCGCCGACCGATGTGGGCGGTGGTGGCGGGCGGCGCGGTAGGGGACGTTGCCCGCCCAGTTCGTGCGCACCGTTGGGAGGTTATCGACCCGGCACGTGATCTTTCGCTCATGTGCGATCCCCTAGGCGAGCACGGGCCGCGCCAGTAGCCTCCGTGACAATCAAGGATGATCCCGGCGTAATGGGCGAGGAGGTGGATCTCGGATGGCCACCCGCTCGACGTCGTCGCCGGAAGGGTCCGGCCCGGCGGGGTCCGACTCGCGACCTGCAGGCGCGAGTGACCTGGCCCGGCTGCGGATGCTGTCGCGCATCGCGGAGCAGGTCGGCGATGGCGTCGTGGTGTCTGACAACGACGGCAAGTTCCAGTACGTGAACCCGGCGTTCGCCGCCCAGCACGCCGGCACCGTCGAGGAGCTGACCGGTGCGCACATGAGCGGCTTCTACCGCCCGGAGGACCTGGTCAACGACGTACAGCCCATCATCGCGGCCGCGCTGGAGCATGGCATCGGCCGCGGGGAGGTGACCCGGCTACGCCGCGATGGCACTCAGTTTCCTGCTCACATCACCCTGTCGCTGCTCCACGATGAGGGAGGCACACTGATCGGCCGGGTGCTGTGCGTCCAGGATGTCACCGCGCAGAAGCATCTCGAAGAGGAGCTGCGACAGGCGGCGCTGTTCGACCCGTTGACGAACCTGCCCAATCGGCGACTGCTGCGCGACCGTGTCGAGCACGCCCTGGTGCGACGGACCCGTCAAGGCACCGGGGTGGCTGCCGTCTTCGTCGACTTGACGGCTTCAAGGGGGTCAATGACGCATTCGGGCACGACGTCGGTGACCAGGTGCTCGTCGAAGTCGCCCGCAGGCTCGCTGGACGGGTCCGCGTGTCTGACTCGTTCGCCCGGTATGGCGGGGACGAGTTCGTCATGCTGCTCGAGGATCTCGTCGACCGGGAACAGGCGACTGAGATCGGGGGCCGGATACTCGCCGCGTTCAGCGAACCGGTCCGGACCGCGGCCGGGAGCCTGCCCGTGTCGGCGAGCATCGGCATCCATCTCGCCATCGACGATGACGACTACGACGCGCTGATCCGTGCGGCGGACACGGCAATGTACGACGCGAAGCGGAGCGAACCCGGAGGGATCCGGTTCTCCCCGGCCTAGCCGGCGTGTGGGTGGAGCGGGTGACCGGGATCGAACCGGCATGGCCAGCTTGGAAGGCTGGGGCTCTGCCATTGAGCTACACCCGCGTGCGCCCAGCTACCATGCGATGGTGCGGGCAGCTGCGCGCGGGCTCTAGAATGCCACGAGCGCCGCGGGGCGTAGCGTAGTGGCTAGCGCGCCTGCTTTGGGGGCAGGAGATCGGGAGTTCGAGTCTCCCCGCCCCGACCCGAGATGCACCGTCTCTTCCTCGTCGGCCACGTCCGGCCATGTCCGTCGTCGTCGCCGTCGTCCCAAGGAGCCAGCCGACCGTGAAGAGCGCCGTCGAGACCCTGAACCCGACCCGGGTCCGGCTGACCGTCGAGGTCCCGTTCGAGGAGCTCAAGCCGAGCCTGGACACGGCGTACAAGAAGATCGCCGGCCAGGTCGACGATCCCCGGCTTCCGCAAGGGCAAGGTGCCACCGCGCGGTCATCGACCAGCGCTTCGGCCGCGGCCTGGTGCTGGAGGAGGCGGTCAACGAGGCGCTGCCCGAGTTCTACGGCAAGGCCGTCCAGGAGAACGACGTCGACGTGCTCGGGCCAGCCCGAGGTCGACGTCACCGAAGTTCGAGCGACGGCGCGCAGCTGACGTTCACCGCCGAGGTCGACGTCCGCCCCGACATCGAGCTGCCCGACTACCGCGAGCTCGACGGTGACGGTCGACGACGCCGAGACGTCCGACGAGCGACGTCGACGAGCAGATGCAGGCGCCTGCGCGAGCGCTTCGGCGATGCTCAAGGGCGTCGACCGGCCCGCCGCAGGACGGCGACTTCGTGTCGATCGACCTCGCCGCCACCGTCGAGGGCGAGAGCGTCGAGGACGCTCAGCGCGAACGGCCTGTCGCTACCAGGTCGGTCAGCGGCTCGCTGCTCGACGGGCTGGACGAGGCGGTGACCGGGCTGTCGGCCGGGGAGTCCGCGGCCTTCACGACCGCGCTGGTCGGTGGCGACCACGCCGGCGAGGAGGCCGAGGTCACCGTCACCGTCAACTCGGTCAAGGAGCGCGAGCTGCCCGAGCTCGACGACGAGTTCGCGCAGACGGCGAGCGAGTTCGACACCCTCGACGAGCTGCGCGACGACCTGCGCACCCGCTTCGAGCAGATGCAGACGGCTCGAGCAGGGCGTGCAGGCCCGCGACAGGGTCCTCGAGGCGCTGCTCGAGAAGGTCGACGTGCCGCTGCCGGAGGGCGTCGTCGCAGCGAGATCGAGAGCCGCCAGCACGCGCTGCGCGCAGCAGCTCGAGCAGGCCCGGCATGAGCAAGGAGGACTACCTCGCCGCCGAGGGGCAGACGCACGAGGAGTTCGACGCCGACATCGACAAGCGCGCCCGCGAGGCGCTCACGGCGCAGTTCGTGCTCGACGCGATCGCCGACCAAGGAGCAGTTGTCGGTCAACGAGCAGGAGCTGACCGAGCACATCTCCGCGCCGCGCCCGCGCTCCGGCATGAGCCCCGACCAGTTCGCCCAGCAGGTCGTGCAGGCCGGCCAGGTCCGCGTGCTGGTCGGCGAGGTCGTCCGCGGCAAGGCGCTGGCGCTGGTCCTCGAGGCGGCCACGGTCATCGACGCCTCCGGCCGCCCGGTGGACCTCGAGGCGCTGCGCGAGGACGCCGACCCGGCCGAGACCATCGAGGTCACCGGCGAGGCCGCTGACGACGGCCGACGAGGCCCACGGCGCAGCGACGAGGCAGACCACGACGCTCGCCGACGGCCGACTCGACCGAGCCGGTCGCCGAGCGGTCACGCGCGCTGATCCGACGCCGCGGCTGCGCCGTGAGCGAACAGCGGCCACGTCCAGGGCACGTGAGGCGTCAGTGCGCCCGCGTTACTGTCGGCAGGGATGCAAGATGCCTGTCGTGCTGCCCGAGCGACTCCGACGCGAGACAAGGTGACGTGCTGTGAGCGAGCTGACTCACGCCAGGCTCGATCACCCGAGCTGGCACGCCGGCCCGAGCGCGGCCGCACTCCGCAGCCCGGCAACGGCATGGGTCTGGACGACCAGGTCTACAACCGGCTGCTGCGGGAGCGCATCATCTTCCTCGGCTCCGTGGTCGAGGACAGCAACGCCAACGCGATCTGCGCCCAGATGCTGCTGCTCGCGGCCGAGGACCCCGACAAGGACATCTACCTCTACATCAACTCGCCCGGCGGCTCGGTCTCGGCCGGCATGGCGATCTACGACACGATGCAGTACGTCAAGAACGACGTGGCGACCGTGGCGATGGGCCTCGCGGCCTCGATGGGCCAGTTCCTGCTCTGCGCCGGCGCGGCGGGCAAGCGCTACGCCACGCCGCACGCGCGGATCATGATGCACCAGCCCTCCGGCGGCATCGGCGGCACGGCGTCCGACATCAAGATCCAGGCCGAGCAGATGCTCTACACCAAGCAGCAAGATGGCCGAGCTGATCGCCGCGCACACCGGCCAGACCGTCGAGCAGATCGAGCGCGACTCCGACCGCGACCGCTGGTTCACCGCCGAGGAGGCGAAGGACTACGGCTTCGTCGACCACGTCGTGCGCAGCGCCGGCCAGGTCGACGGCTCCGGCGGCACGACGGCGCTGAGTCACCGTGCCGTCCGACGCCTCGTCACGAGCATCGCCGTCCACGCGACTCCGGAGCGAGCACCGAGTCCGCGATGAGCCAGCCCAGCGACCTGCACGCACGCCCGAGCTCCCGCTACGTCCTGCCCGTGATCGAGGAGCGCACGAGCTACGGCTTCAAGCGGCTCGACCCCTACACCAAGCTGTTCGAGGAGCGCATCATCTTCCTCGGCCAGGCCGATCGACGACGCGATCGCCAACGACGTCATGGCCCAGCTGCTCACGCTGGAGTCCATGGACCCCGACCGCGACATCAGCATCTACATCAACTCGCCCGGCGGCTCGTTCACCGCGCTGACCGCGATCTACGACACGATGAAGTTCGTCGAAGCCCGACATCCAGACCATCTGCCTGGGCCAGGCCGCCTCGGCGGCGGCGGTCATCCTGGCCGCCGGCACGCCGGGCAAGCGCTGCGCGCTGCCCAACTCCCGCATCCTGATCCACCAGCCCTACACCGAGGGCGGCGGGCAGGCCTCGCGACATCGAGATCCAGGCGCGCGAGATCCTGCGCATGCGCGCCATGCTGGAGGACGATGATCGCCAAGCACACCGGCCAGGACCGTGGAGCAGGTCCGCACCGACATCGAGCGCGACAAGATCCTGACCGCCGACGAGGCGCTCGACGTACGGGCTGATCGACCGAGGTGCTCACCAACCGCAAGGCCTCGAGCTGGGCTAGTGGCGACCCGGCCTGTCCGCGCTGAGCGGGCGCACCTGCGGACAGGCCGGTCGGTCGGTCTGGCGCTAAAGGGAGCGTCCGGGAGGCGCACTCGGGCGTACCGTGCGAGGCGGTCGTCAGAGGCATCACCGGGTCACCGGCCCGGTCCGGTGACGACAGAGGGAGAGGCACGCGCGTGGCACGCATCGGTGACGGCGGCGACCTGCTCAAGTGCTCGTTCTGCGGCAAGAGCCAGAAGCAGGTCAAGAAGCTCATCGCCGGCCCCGGCGTCTACATCTGCGACGAGTGCATCGACCTGTGCAACGAGATCATCGAGGAGGAGCTCTCCGAGAGCCAGTGACCTCGAGCTGGGACGAGCTGCCCAAGCCGAGGGAGATCTGCGAGTTCCTCGACCAGTACGTCATCGGCCAGGACGTCGCCAAGAAGGCCCTCGCGGTCGCGGTCTACAACCACTACAAGCGCATCCAGGCCGGTGAGCGGGCAAGCCGGGCCGCGACGAGCACGTCGAGCTGGCCAAGTCCAACATCCTGCTGATCGGGCCCGACCGGGTGCGGCAAGACCCACCTCGCGCAGACGCTGGCCCGGATGCTCAACGTGCCGTTCGCGATCGCCGACGCCACGGCGCTGACCGAGGCGGGCTACGTCGGCGAGGACGTCGAGAACATCCTGCTCAAGCTGATCCAGGCCGCCGACTACGACGTCAAGAAGGCCGAGACGGGCATCATCTACATCGACGAGGTCGACAAGATCGCCCGCAAGAGCGAGAACCCCTCGATCACCCGCGACGTGTCCGGCGAGGGCGTGCAGCAGGCGCTGCTGAAGATCCTCGAGGGCACGACGGCGAGCGTGCCGCCGCAGGGCGGGCGCAAGCACCCGCACCAGGAGTTCATCCAGATCGACACGACCAACGTGCTGTTCATCGTGGGCGGCGCGTTCGCCGGCCTGGAGAAGATCATCGAGGCCCGCATCGGGCGCAAGGGGCTCGGCTTCGGCGCGACCCTGCACACCAAGGCCGAGCGCGACACCGCCGACGTCTTCGGCGAGGTGATGCCCGAGGACCTGCTGAAGTTCGGCATGATCCCCGAGTTCATCGGCCGCGCTGCCGGTCATCACCAGCGTGCGCAACCTCGACCGCGACGCGCTGGTGCGCATCCTCACCGAGCCGCGCAACGCCCTGGTCAAGCAGTACCAGCGGCTGTTCGAGCTCGACGGCGTCGAGCTCGAGTTCACCGAGGACGCGCTCGAGGCGGTCGCCGACCAGGCGATCCTGCGCGGCACCGGCGCGCGCGGCCTGCGGGCCATCATGGAAGAGGTGCTGCTCTCGGTGATGTACGACGTGCCGTCGCCGCAAGGACGTCGCCCGCGTGGTCGTCAACCGCGAGGTCGTGCTCGAGAACGTCAACCCGACGCTCGTGCCGCGCGAGGCCCCGCCCAAGCGCGAGCGCCGCGAGAAGTCGGCCTGACCGCTCGCTGCTGAGCTGCTCTTACTGCGCGTTCCACGCCTCGTCGGTCGCCCTGGCCACCATCTTGGGGTCGGGGGGCGGGAAGCCGGGGCGCGCGTCACTGAATGCCATCACGAGAACCGCGCGGCGCCAGAACGAGCGCATGCACATGGTTGCGGCCACGGCGCTGCCCGGTTCCGAGGGCATCGCGTAGCACTCGACGTCTCCGTGAGTGGTCTTCACGGCATTCTTCAACTCGTCGTCGCCGCCGTCGCCCTGACCCGGCTGGCTGGAACCGCGCAGCGCGAACAGCATGTAGCCGAGGCCTTGGCCATCCGAGTAGAGACCGATCTCGGCCTTGCTACCGGCCGTGAGGTCCTTCTTGACACTGTCCTGGATGGAGCGCGTCCCGGCCTCGAACGCTGGATCGGTGATCCGCGGCATGCCTTGCAGCGTGTCGGGCACCACCGGGTCGGCCACGAACTGCCGCCAGCCGAACCGACCCGCCGCCACGGAACCGGCGATGAGGACGAGACCGATCAGGAGGGCGAGCAGCTTGACCGAGTTGCTCATCGAGGTCTTCGCGGTTCCTGGCGGACCTGCCCCCCATGGATCGAGGCGCTGCGGGGTGCCGAACTGCTGAGCAGGTGGCGCAGTTCCGAACTGGTTGACGCCGGGCGTGGTGAAGCGGCTGGGTGCCGGCGAGCTGCTCGGCGGCTGGGCAGGCGCACTGCCGAACGACGAGATGCCGCGCGGCTTCGCAGGGCCGGCGAAGTAGCCGAGGTCAGGGATGGGCCGGGGCGCGGCAGGTCCGTTCGGTGTCGGTTGCTCGGTCACCGGATAGCCCCTCGGCAGAAGATCGGTTGTCGAGTTGGCCTCGACCGTCCCGGAACCCGCCTTGAGCCAGTTCGGACAGATTTGACCCGTCCCCGCCGGTCAGAGCCTGACCTCGACCGTGAGGGACTCGCCACCCTCCTCGAACCGGAGGTCCTCGATGCGGCCGGTGGCAGCTGAGGTCGTCGGCCGCCAGCGTGACGCGGGCGATGGCCTCGGCGGGTCCGCGGACCACGGCGGCAGGCACGTCGGTACGCATCGACGTCTTGGCCTCGGACTTGGCCTTGCGCACCCCGGCGAGCACGACGGCGGTGTCGGCCAGCACCAACGCATCGCCGCCCTGCGCGCTCGCGTGCACCGGCGTCGAACTCCGGCCAGTCGGCCCGGTGGATGGTGCCGTCCTGCCACCAGGACCAGACCTCCTCCGTCACGAACGGAAGGAACGGCGCGAACAGCCGCAGCTGCACCGACAGTGCTGCGGCCAGCGTCGCCTTCGCCGACTCGGCGGCTGCCGCACCCCGGCTGCCGTAGGCGCGGTCCTTGACCAGCTCGAGGTAGTCGTCGCAGAACGTCCAGAAGAACGTCTCGGTGACCTCGAGCGCCCGGGTGTAGTTGTAGGCGTCCAGCGCCTCGGTCGCCTCCCGCACCACACCGGCGAGGGACGCGAGCAGTGCGCGGTCCAGCGGCTCGGACACGCGGTCGGTGGCCTCGGTCGGCGCCGAAGGACAGGGCGAACTTGCTGGCGTTGAGGATCTTGATCGCCAGCCGCCGGCCGATCTTCATCTGCGCTTCGTCGAAGGGGCTGTCCATCCCCGGCCTCGACCCCGCCGCGCGCCAGCGGACCGCGTCCGACCCGTAGCGTTCGAGCACGTCGACGGGCGTCACGACGTTGCCCTTGGACTTGGACATCTTCTTGCGGTCGGGGTCGACGACGAAGCCGGAGATCGCGGCGTGCGACCACGGCAGCGTTCCGTTCTCGTAGTGGGCCCGCACGACCGTGGCGAACAGCCAGGTACGGATGATCTCGTGCGCCTGCGGGCGCATGTCCATCGGGAAGGTGCGCGCGAACAGGTCCGGGTCGCGCTCCCACCCGCAAACGACCTGCGGCGAAAGGGACGAGGTGGCCCAGGTGTCCATCACGTCCGGGTCTGCGGTGAACCCACCCGGCTGGTCCCGCTGGTCCTCGGTGAAGCCGGTCGGCACGGAGGATGCCGGGTCGACCGGAAGTGAGTCCTCGGCGGCCAGCACGGGGTCGTCACGGAGAGCGAGCCCGTCACTGTCGAGGCGGTACCAGACGGGAAAGGGGACGCCGAAGAAGCGCTGCCGGCTGATCAGCCAGTCGCCCTGCAGGCCCGACACCCAGCTCTCGTAGCGGTGCCGCATGAACTCCGGCACCCAGGTGATCTCCCGGCCGCGCTCGAGGAAGGTCTTGCGGAGCTCCTCGTCCCGACCGCCGTTGCGGATGTACCACTGCCGGCTGGTGACGATCTCGAGGGGCTTGTCGCCGTTCTCGTAGAAGTTGGCCATCCGCGAGGTCGGCACCGGCTCGCCGTCGAGGTCGCCGGATGCGCGCAGCAGGTCGACGATCGCCGCCCGGGCTGAGAACGTCGTCTTGCCGGCCAGTTCGGCGTACGCCGTGGCACCTGGCCCGTTGGCAAGCCACTCCGGCGTCTCGCGGAGCAGGCGGCCGTCGCGGCCGACCACGGACCGGGTCGGCAGGTTCAGCTCGCGCCACCACAGCACGTCGGTCAGGTCGCCGAACGTGCACACCATCGCGACGCCAGCACCCTTGTCCGGCTCGGCCGCGGCGTGCGCCAGCACCGGAATCTCTACGTCGAACAGCGGCGAGCGCACCGTCGTACCGAACATCCCTTGAAAACGCTCGTCGTCGGGGTGCGCCACCAGCGCGACGACGGCCGGGATCAGCTCGGGACGCGTGGTCTCGATGTGGACCGGGCCGTCGACTCCGTGGAAGGCGACCCGGTGGAAGTGACCGGGATAGTCTCGTGCCTCCAGCTCGGCCTGCGCGACGGCGGTCTGGAACGTCACGTCCCACAGGCTCGGCGCCTCGGACTGGTAGGCCTCGCCGCGCGCGAGGTTGCGCAGAAACGCGCGCTGGGACGCCGCGATCGAGGCCGGGCCGATCGTCGTGTACTTCTGGGTCCAGTCGACCGAGAGGCCGACCAGGCGCCACAGGTCCTCGTAGGCCTGCTCGACCTGCTCGGTCCACTCCTCGCAGAGCTCGATGAAGTTGCGCCGGGAGATCGGGACCTGGCGCTTGGGGTCGGGCTTCTCGGGCGGCGTGAAGCCGGGGTCGTAGGGCAGCGAGGGGTCGCACCGCACGCCGAAGTCGTTCTGGACCCGCCGCTCGGTCGGCAGCCCGTTGTCGTCCCACCCCATCGGGTAGAACACCTCACGCCCGCGCATCCGCTGGTAGCGGGCGATGATGTCGGTGTGGGTGAACGAGAAGACGTGCCCCACGTGCAGTGACCCGCTCACCGTCGGGGGAGGGGTGTCGATCGAGAAGACCTGCTCGCGGGTCTTCGTGCGGTCGAAAAGGTAGGTGCCCTGCTCCTCCCATACGGCCATCCAGCGCTCTTCGATGCCGTCGATGCTCGGCTTCTCGGGCAGGCGGGTGGGCGCATCCATGCCGACGATCCTAAGGAGGACCGCGGGCAATCCCGAACCGGTCGCTCGGCCTAGACTCCGCCGACGTGACCGACGACCGGATGGCCCAGATCGAGGCGGCCATCCTCGACCGGGCCCCTGAGCACGACCTGACCCCGTCGCTGGACCGCATCAAGGCGCTGCTCGACCTGCTCGGCTCCCCGCAGGACACCGTCCCGGTGATCCACGTCGCGGGCACGAACGGCAAGACGTCCACGACCCGGATGATCGACACACTCCTGCAGGAGTTCGGCCTGCGGACCGGCCGGTTCACCAGTCCGCACCTGCACTCCATGCGCGAGCGCATCGCCTTCGACCTCCAGCCGATCGACGAGGAGCGGTTCATCGCGGCGTACGACGACGTGGCGCCCTACCTGCCTCTCGTCGACGAGCAGTTCGGCGTGCGGCTGTCGTTCTTCGAGGTCCTCACCGCCATGGCCTACGCCGCGTTCGCCGACGCCCCGGTGGACGTCGCGATCGTGGAGATCGGCATGGGCGGGTCCTGGGACGCGACCAACGTGGTCGACGCGCAGGTCGCCGTGGTGACGCCGATCTCGATCGACCACGTGCGCTTCCTCGGCTCCACCGTCGAGCAGATCGCGGCCGAGAAGGCCGGGATTCTCAAGGCCGGCTCGTTCGGCGTCCTCGCCCAGCAGGAGGTCGCCGTGTCCGAGGTGCTGCTGCGCCGGGCGGCGGAGGTGGGCTGCACGGTCGCTCGCGAGGGGCTGGAGTTCGGCGTCATGTCCCGCTCGCTCGCCGTCGGTGGGCAGCTGCTCGGGCTGCGCGGGCTCGGTGGCGAGTACGACGACGTGTTCCTGCCGCTGATCGGGGCCCATCAGGCGCACAACGCCGTCTGCGCGCTGGCCGCGGTGGAGGCCTTCCTCGGCGGAGGCCTCGACGCCCGCGGCCCGCTCGACCCGCAGATCGTGCTGGCCGGCTTCGGGAAGGTGACCTCGCCCGGACGCCTCGAGGTCGTCCGCACCTCACCCACCGTCGTCCTGGACGCGGCGCACAACCCGGCGGGAGCGCGCGCCACGGCGGCCGCGATCACCGAGGGCTTCGCCTTCGGCCGGCTGGTCGGCGTGTTCGCCGCGATGGGGGACAAGGACGCCCGCGGCATGCTCGAGGCCCTCGAGCCGGTACTCGCCGAGGTGGTCGTGACCCAGTCGAGCTCGCCGCGGGCGATGCCGGCCGACGAGCTGGCGGCCGTGGCCGTCGAGGTGTTCGGCCCGGACCGGGTCGAGGTCAGCGCCCGCCTCGACGACGCGATCGACGCGGCGGTCACCCTGGCCGAGGAGGCGGGCGACGACTTCGCCGGGGCCGGCGTGCTGGTGACCGGCTCGATCGTCACCGTGGGCGAGGCCCGCACCCTGCTGGGCGGTCGCTGACGTGCGGACGCTGGCTGCCAGCGTGCTCGTCGCCGAGGCGTTCGTGCTGTTCTTCGCGACCCTGGTCGCCAAGGACCTGAGCAGTGTCGACGAGTCGACCCTCTGGGCGGTCGGCGGGGGAGGTGCGGTCGCGTGCCTGGTCCTGGCCGGGCTGCTGCGCTACCGGTGGGCCTACGTCGCCGGGTCGCTCCTGCAGGTCCTGCTGATCCTGGCGGGCCTCGTCGTACCGGTCATGTTCTTCCTGGGAGCCGTGTTCGCCGCCCTCTGGGTGCTCGCGATCTACCTCGGCCGCCGGGTGGCGCGCCTCCAGGCCGACCGCGGGCCGGAACCCGGGTGAGCTCCGGCTAGGCTCGCGCCCCGTGAGCGAACGAACGCTGGTCCTGGTCAAGCCCGACGCCGTACGACGCGGGCTGGCCGGTGAGGTGATCGGGCGGTTTGAGCGCAAGGGCCTCGCCATCGTGGCCATGGACCTGCGCCAGATCGACGGCGAGACCGCCGATCGTCACTACGCCGAGCACGTCGGCAAGGCCTTCTATCCGGCTCTTCGCGACTTCATCACCTCGGGCCCGCTGGTGGCGCTGGTGCTCGAAGGCGACCAGGCCATCGCCGTCGTGCGCGGCCTGGTCGG
The DNA here is from genome assembly GCA_963790335.1 of uncultured Actinomycetes bacterium. Lineage (GTDB taxonomy): Bacteria > Actinomycetota > UBA4738 > UBA4738 > HRBIN12 > JAOUEA01. The sequence continues at coordinate 16,499 of CAWBOB010000007.1, forward strand.
AGCGACCGACGGCCGTGAGGCGGCCGCCGGGACGATCCGTGGCGACTTCTCGCTGTCGAACCGGGAGAACCTCGTGCACGCCTCGGACTCCTCGGAATCGGCGGATCGCGAGATCTCTCAGTTCTTCCCAAACCTTTAGGTTTTCCTCCCGGCGGTTCGCTTCGGGAACGGCCTTGATGCGCCGATAGTATGATCGCGCCGGGCGGGTTCTCGAACGGCGCGCATCCGGCGTTCGTGATCACCTGCTCCTGGAAGGCCCCCTGCGATGGGCAACAGAATGTCCTTCATCGGCCGCGACATGGCCGTCGACCTCGGCACCGCCAACACCCTCGTCTACGTGCGGGGCAAGGGCATCGTGCTCAACGAGCCCTCGGTCGTCGCGATCAACACCAACACCGGCGGCATCCTCGCCGTCGGTGCCGAGGCCAAGAAGATGATCGGGCGCACGCCCGGCAACATCGTGGCCATCCGGCCGCTCAAGGACGGCGTGATCGCCGACTTCGACACCACCGAGCGGATGCTGCGCTACTTCATCCAGAAGGTGCACAAGCGCCACCGCTTCAACCGCCCGCGCCTGGTGGTCTGCGTGCCGAGCGGCATCACCGGCGTCGAGCAGCGGGCCGTCGAAGGACGCCGGCTACGCCGCGGGCGCGCGCAAGGTCTACATCATCGAGGAGCCGATGGCCGCCGCGATCGGCGCCGGGCTGCCCGTGCACGAGCCGACCGGCAACATGGTCGTCGACATCGGCGGCGGCACCACCGAGGTCGCCGTCATCTCCCTCGGCGGCATCGTGACCAGCCAGTCGATCCGCACCGGCGGCGACGAGCTCGACCAGGCGATCATCACGTACGTCAAGAAGGAGTACTCGCTGATGCTCGGCGAGCGCACCGCCGAGGAGATCAAGATGGCGATCGGCTCGGCGTTCCCGAGCCCCGACGAGCCGCACGCCGAGATCCGCGGCCGCGACCTGGTCTCCGGTCTGCCGAAGACGATCGTCGTCAGCGCCGAAGAGATCCGCAAGGCCATCGAGGAGCCCGTCAACGCGATCATCGACGCGGTCAAGGCCACGCTGGACAAGTGCCCGCCCGAGCTGTCCGGCGACGTGATGGACCGCGGCATCGTCATCACCGGCGGCGGCGCCCTGCTCAAGGGGATGGACGAGCGGCTCCGGCACGAGACCGGCATGCCGATCCACGTCACCGACCGTCCGCTGGACTCCGTTGCGATGGGGTCGGGCAAGTGCGTGGAGGAGTTCGAGGCGCTGCAGCAGGTCCTGATCTCCGAGCCGCGGCACTGACCATGCGTACCGCGCCCGCGCGCCAGATGAGCACCGCGCCCCTGTGTCCATGAGCACGGCGCGTTAGCCGCAGTGGCATGAACCGCGATACCCGACGCACTCGGACCCTGCTCTTCCTCCTGCTGCTCACCTCGATCACGCTGATCGCGATCGATCACCGCGGTGGTGACGAGTCGCCGCTGCGCGGGCTGCGGTCCTTCGCCGCGGCCGTCTTCGGACCGGTCGAGAAGGCCGCTTCCGCCATCGCCGGTCCGGTCAGCGAGGCCGTCGACGGCGTCGGCAGCATCGGCCAGGGCAAGGACCAGGCAGCCGAGCTGAGCAAGGAGAACGAGGCGCCCGGATCGGGAGCGAAGTCGCGGCGCTCGCAGGCCCCCTCGATGCGGCGCGCCAGGTGGTGACCGACCGCACGCGAGCGCTCGAGGACGCCCGCTTGGCGATGCGCCTCGCCGAGAGGTCAAAGCGGCGCTGGTGCCACCTCGTCGACGTTTGCCGCGAGCGACAGTCCGTTGGAGAGGAGCGTCGCGTGGAGCTTGAGGACGCAATTGTCCCTCGCTCGGGAGAAGGCCTTCCATGACGGATCACGTGCGCTTTCCTGCCGACCCGGTTGCCGCGACGGGCGCGCCTGGTGGCGAGGTTCCGCTCGCAAGGCCGGCCTTTGCGACGCTGACCCCGGCGCAGGCTCGCCGGGAGCGAGCTTTTGCCACCCTCTGGAGCGAAGAGGCGATAGGCGATGAGGGCTCTGCCTGGACCCTCGCGCCGCTCCCTCCCGCATTCACGGCCGGCACGGCCTCGACGTGGCGCTCGATCCGCACGCTCGCAGGGCCGGAGATCCTCATTCCCGCCGGCTCGATGCGGCTCCTGCTCGAGAGGCGGTTTCCGGATGTCGATCTGGACGGGCTCGGCCCCGATGTCGAGGTGCTCCTCGTCGAGGCGTCGCTGCAGCCCGTCCTCGCAAAGCTCGCGTCGGTCCTTGCGACGTCCCTCTCTATCGGGAGCCTCGGCCCCTCGCCGAGCCCCGTCCGCGCCGAGGCCGCCCTGGCGCTTTCCACGCCAGAGGCCGGCACCATCCCGCTTTTGCTTCGAGCGGATGCCCCCGGCAAGCGCCGGTTCGATGCCTGGGCCTTCCGGCTCGGGCGCCGGCGGCTTCGAAAAAGGGACCTCCTCCTGCCCGTCAGCTTCAGGCTCGGAACCTGCGAGTTGGCGTTCGGGCGCCTCGCCGCATTGCGGCCTGGCGACGGTATCGTCCTCGACCATGCCGACGCAGTCCGGAGCGGTTGCGTCGCGGTCGTGGGCGAACGGCTCGCCCAACGCGCCCTGCCGGTCGCAGAGGGTTACCGCTTGTCCGGCCCACTCCTTCCGATCGACCGATCCCTTTTCAATGCCTTCAGCCGCGAGACGACCATGTCAGACGTAGAGACATCAAACAGCGAGGACAGGCTGCGCGACGTTCCCGTCCGCATAGTCTTTGAGCTCGGCCGCATCGAGGTGCCGCTCGGCGACCTCGAGAGCCTTGCCGAGGGCTACGTGTTCGAGACCGGGCGTCGCTCCGACGAGGCCGTCGACATCGTTATCGGTGGAAGGACCGTCGGCAAGGGCGATCTCGTGCTCGTCGGCGAGGTGCTGGCCGTGCGCGTGCTTCGGCTCGATCGCTGATGAACGGAGAGCTTCCTACCCTCATCGCCGCCATGGCGATGGTGTCGTTGATCCCCTTCCTCACGGTGACGACCACCTGCTTCACGAAGATCGTCATCGTTCTGCTCATCCTCAGAAATGCACTCGGGATCCAGCAGACGCCGCCCAACCTCGTCCTCTACACGCTGTCGGTTATCGTCACGCTCTTCGTCATGGCGCCGACCCTGCGCGAGAGCTATGCAGAGGTCGCTACCTCGCCGATCCCGTTCGAGACAGTGGAGGACATCGAGACGGCGGTCCGGCGGTCCTCGGCGCCCGTCAAGGAGTTCCTGACCCGCCATGTGCGGCCCGACGCCACGGCCTTCTTCCTCGACGCGACGCGGCGCATCTGGCCGGAGTCCAGCGGCCTTTCGGCCGCCAAGGACGACATCGTCATCTTGGTGCCCGCCTTCCTCATCTCGGAGCTGACGCGCGCCTTCGAGACGGGGTTCCTCCTCTATATTCCCTTCCTCCTCATCGATTTCGTCGTCAGCGTCGTCCTCGTCGCGATCGGCATGCAGATGCTGTCGCCGAACGTCATCTCGACGCCCTTCAAGCTTTTGCTGTTCGTCGCCGTCGACGGCTGGAGCCGCCTCGTCCACGGCCTCATCCTCAGCTATGCCACGGGATAGGCCGATGGACAGCACGACCATTGTCCAGGAGTTGCAGGCGGGTTTCCTTGCGGCGGCCGTCTTCGGTACGCCCCCTCTCATTGCGGCAGCCATTATCGGCCTCGTCATTGGCATCCTGCAGGCGGTCACCCAGATACAGGACCAAGCCCTCGCCCAGACGGTCAAGATCCTCGCCGTGTCGTTCGGGTTGTTCCTGGGCGGAGCGTTCCTCGCGACGCCGCTCCTTGCCTTCGCCCTGCGCCTGTTCTCGCAGTTCGCCGTCATGGTGCGCTGAACGATGGTCCCCACGCTCGCCACGTTGGTCAGCGAGTTCAGCGCGACGACAACGACGATCCTGGCGGGGTCGGCGAGGATGTTCGCCTTGCTGAGCGTCTTTCCGCTCCTCCAGTGGGCGAAGGTCCCCCGTTTCGTCACGATGGGAATCGCGCTGGCCCTGGCGGCTCCGGCGTGGGCCGGGACGGCCTTCGTGCCTCTTCCTGAGGAGGGCGCGGCCTTGCGCCTCACCATGATCGTCGCCAAGGAAGCCGGGATCGGCATCCTTGTCGGCCTCCTCGCCTCGCTGCCGTTCTGGACCGTCCAGGCCGCCGGCGACATCATCGACCTTTGCCGCGGCGCCTCCCTCGCCGACATCGTCAACCCTTTCAACCAGGACGCAAACTCGATCCTGGGTCCGATCCTGTTCCTGCTCGCGGCCATGACGTTCGTCACCATGGACGGTCTTGGTGCTCTCCTCGACCTCCTCTACGCGAGCTTCCAGGCCTGGCCGGTGGCCGATCTGATGCCGCGGCAATTTCCCGAGGGGATCATCGATCGCGCCGGAAGACTCATGAAGGTGATGTTCCTCACCGCCTTCACGATCGCCTCTCCCGTTCTCCTCCTGCTCGCCGGCGCCGAACTCGCTCTCGTCTTCACCGCCAAGGGCTCGAGGCAGTTGCCGCTCGACAATCTCACCATCGCCATCAAGAACCTCATCGTGCTTCTCGCGATGCCGGTCTTCGTCGTCTTTCTCCAGGCCTATACGCGGGCGGATTGGAGCATGTACGTCGCTCATGCGCGCGCCTTGTTCGGGCTGCCCTGATGGCCGCGGACACCGGTGAGGACAAACGCCTTCCGCCGACCCCGCGCCGGCTGCGGGCGCTTCGCCGGAAGGGTCAGGTGCCGCGCAGCCGCGAGCTCGTCGGCTCCCTCTCCCTCATCGCGGTGCTCTTCTATTTGGTCCTCGCAGCGCCCTACCTCTATGGGCGCCTCACGGCACCGTTGCGCGTCGATCTCGTCACCGGGACAGTGGGCTTCGAGGAGCGCATCGCAGCCATCTGGCCCGGAAGCGTCATGATCTTGGCGGGGACGCTCGTGCCCCTCCTCGCGATCCTGGCCTTCACCGTCCTGGCGACGTCGATCCTCGATGCCAGGGGCATCCCTCTGTCGAGCGAGGCACTGACGCTGGACTTGAATCGCATCGGCCCGATGCAGGGGCTGCGCAGCATGTTCGGCCTGCGCGGGCTCCTCGACGTGGCGAGGGTGCTGGTCAAAGCGGTGATCCTGGCCTGCGCAGTCGCGGTGCTCGCCCGCTATCGCCTCGACGACCTGCTCTGGGCTCCGACATGCGGCGTTTCCTGCGTGGCATCCGTCGCTCTCGACGTTCTCGGCTGGATCCTGGCGATCGGCGTCGCGGCCACCCTGCTGTCGGCTTTGATCGACCTTCCCCTCTCCCGCATCTTGTTCCGGCGCGACAACCGCATGTCGAAGAGCGAGGCGAAGCGCGACGAGCGCGAGGATTCAGGCTCCCCCGAGGTGAACAGGCGGCGCAGGGAAATGCGCAACGAGGCCGCCAGCCAGGCGGCGTCCGTTGGCGGGAGCACGCTTGGGATGCAGCCGAACCTGGTCCTCCTGGGCGAAGGCGGCGCCGTCGCCCTCATCTATGTCCATGGCGAGATGGAGGTCCCCATCATCCTGGCCAAGGCGGTCGATGGCGACGCCCTCGACCTCGTAGCGCAGGCGAGGGCCGCAGGGATCCACGTCGCAGAGAACCCGACGCTGACGCGCAGGCTCATGCGCGGCGGCCGTGTCGGCAGCGCCATCCCCGCCGCGACATTCCGCGGCGTGGCGGAGGCGCTTTTCGAAGCTGGGCTGGTCTAGCCGGGCGCTCAGCCCCGCAATTCCCGCTTGCTGGCGATCGTCGTGTCGGCGTCGAGTTCGTAGACGATGGGCACGCCGGTATCGAGCTCGCGCTTGACGATCTCCTCGCCCGTGAGCCCCTCCATCGCCATGATGAGCGCCCGCAGAGAGTTGCCATGCGCTGCGACGAGGACGGTCTTTCCCTTCATCGGCTCGGGCAGGACCCTGTGGATGTAATAGGGCAGCACGCGCGCGGCAGTGTCCTTCAGGCTTTCCCCGCCTGGCGGCGGCACGTCGTACGAGCGGCGCCAGATGTGGACCTGCTCCTCGCCGAACTTGGCCCGCGCCTCATCCTTGTTGAGGCCAGAGAGGTCGCCATAGTCGCGCTCGTTCAGCGCCTCGTCGCAGATGGTCTGCAGCCCCGGCTGACCGACCTCTTCAAGGATCAGGCGCGTCGTATCCTGCGCCCGAGACAGGGCGGACGTGAAGGCGATATCGAAAACGAGGTCGAGCGCTTTCAGCCGCTGCCCCGCGACGCGTGCTTCCTCGACGCCCTTCTCGGTCAGGCCCGGGTCGCGCCAGCCGGTGAACAGGTTCTTGAGGTTCCAGTCGCTCTGGCCATGGCGGCAGAGCACGAGCGTACGGGACATTCCCAGGGTTCTCCGGTGCGTCGCGATGCATCTTGGCGCGTCTTATCCCGGTTCCCCGCTCATTGCATCATCCGATTGGGAAGCGGACGCGGGCTGCTATTGTTGCCAAAAGGAGCCGGCCCATGCGCATTCGCCCTCTCTTTGCCCTGGCCCTGCTCGTGGCGTTCTTCGCCGCCTGGGCGTCCGCCGCTCCCCGCGAGCCCCCTTTCGAGGATCCCATGTTCCGCCGCTGCCTGGCCTGGATGCTCGACGGCAACCGAGGCGGGCTGATCCAGAACATCTGCGTTGACGAGTTTGAGCTTCCGCCGCCCTCGCTCTTCCTCTGCGCGCGGGGCATCCGCACGGGTTTCGCCTCGGCGAATGACCGCGAAGGGTGCGCCATCCTGTTCGAAGACAATGCCAGGAAGGTCCGCGAGGGCTACATCAGATGAGGCTCACTCGATCTCGTCGAGAAGGTAGCCGAAGCAGTCGGGGCCGGTCAGCGCGTTGAGCGCCACCCTGATATCGTCGAGATGGCGCTCGCTGCCGAAATTGCCGCCGCCGAGCCCGGCGAGCGCTTCAGCCGAGAAAGTGATCTTGAAAAGCTGTGCATTGATCAAGCTGACCGACAGGCCCTTTGCCCTGGCAATGCCGCGCAACCGCTCGGTGATCGTCTGCACCGCGGTATAGGCGGCGATCCTGTCGCTGCGGCCGAGTTCGACCATCTCACCGCAGAGGTAATCCAGGGAATCGAGTGCCGAGCCGATACGCATGCTGTCCGTCGATCCATTGATTTCCACTTGTCTGATACACCGTCTTTATTGATATTCGATGAGTGTGAAGTGACCGATCGGGACGATGCCGGACTTGGAAAAACCGACGGGACCCTTGCGCTACGGGTGGACGACGGGCGCCTGCGCCGCGGCCGCCGCGAAGGCAGCCTGCTCGGCCCTCGTCACGGGCCGCTTTCCGGACCCCGTCACGATCACTCTCCCCAAGGGCGAGACCCCGGCCTTCGCGCTCGCGCGCCATGAGCAGCGCGAGGGCGAGGCGGTGGCCGCGGTCGTCAAGGACGCCGGCGATGACCCGGACGTCACTCATGGCGCCATCGTCGAGGTCGAGCGTCCGCCGGGCGGCCTGGGTGGCGGCGCTTCGCTTCGCCGCCGGCGAGGGCGTCGGCACGGTGACACGGCCGGGCCTGCCCCTCGCCGTCGGGGAGCCCGCCATCAATCCCGGTACCGCGCGCGATGATCCGCGACCGCCCTCGCCGAGGTGCGTACCGGGCGGCGCTCTCGACTTCCTCGTGACGATCGCCATCCCGGGGGCGAGGCGATCGCCAGGCGCACGCTCAACGCCGCGACTCGGCATCGTCGGCGGCCTCTCCATCCTCGGCACGACCGGGATCGTGGTCCCTTATTCCTGCTCGGCGTGGATCCACTCGATCCACCGCGGCATCGACGTGGCGCGGGCCGCGGGCCTGCACCATGTCGCGGGCGCCACCGGCGCCGTCTCGGAGAGCGCCGTGGCCCGGCTCCACGGGCTCGAGGAGACCGCCTTGATCGACATGGGCGACTTTGTCGGCGGCATGCTGAAATATATCCGCTCCCACCCGGTCGGCAGGGTCACCGTGGCGGGCGGCTTCGCCAAGATGACGAAGCTCGCGCAAGGCTTCCTGGACCTCCACTCCCGGGCCGGGGCGATCGACTTCCGCTGGCTCGCCGAGCGGTGGAGGAACTCGGCGCGTCGTCGGGCCTCGTTGCCGCGGTCGCACAGGCCGACACGGCGGCGAGGTCCTCGAGATCGCTGCCGGGGCAGAGCTCGATCTGCTCCCGCGGATCGCCGACGGCGGCGAGGGCGACCGCCGCAGCGGGTTCTCGAGGGATCGGACGGTCCGGCTCGACATCGCGGTTTTCGACCGGAGGGCCGGCTGCTTGCGGCCGCGTGACCCTCAGGTGGCGGATTTGGGTAACTGCGCAGGACTTGCGACGCGAGATGACTGCGCATTGGGCTTGCCACCCATGGGTGAGCCGATAGGGTGGCAAGCGACAATCTCAACCAGGCCTCACCTTGTCGATCATCGCAGCGCTCCATCATCGCACGACCTATGCCTATGACCGCCCCGTCGTGCTCGGACCGCAGGTCGTCCGCCTGCGCCCGGCGCCGCATTCGCGAACCCGGCTGGTCAGCTACTCGCTGAAGATCGAGCCGGCGCGAGCACTTCATCAACTGGCAGCAGGATCCGCACGGCAACTGGCTCGCCCGCCTCGTCTTTCCCGAGCCGACGCGGCTGTTCCAGATCGAGGTCGACCTCGTCGCCGACATGGCGGTCGTCAACCCGTTCGATTTCTTCGTCGAGGACTACGCGCAGGAGATTCCCTTCGCCTATCCGCCGGAGCTTCGTCACGAGCTCCTGCCCTACCTGGAGGTCGAGGACGGCGGCGAGCGTCTCGACGCCTTCGTCGCGAGCATCCGCCCGCACGCCGCGAACGACTATCGACTTCCTGGTCGAACTCAACCAGCGGATCCAGCGCGAGGTCGCCTACACGGTCCGCCTGGAGCCCGGCGTCCAGGCGCCGGACGAGACGCTCGCTCTCGGCTCGGGGTCCTGCCGCGACAGCGGCTGGCTTCTGGTCCAGGTCCTGCGCCGGCTCGGCCTCGCGGCCCGCTTCGTCTCCGGCTACCTGATCCAGCTCACGCACGACCTCAAGGCGCTGGACGGCCCGCGCGGGCACCGACCACGACTTCACCGACCTCCATGCCTGGGCCGAGGTCTACATTCCCGGCGCCGGCTGGATCGGCCTCGACCCGACCTCCGGCCTCCTCGCGGGAGAGGGCCACCTCCCGCTCGCCGCGACGCCCCACTTCCGCTCAGCCGCGCCGATCGGCGGCGCGCGTCAGCTTCGCCGAGGTCGACTTCTCCTTCGACATGAAGGTGAGCCGCATCGCCGAGGCTCCGCGCGTCACCTTCCCTTCGCGGACGAGGCCTGGCAGCGGCTCGACGCGCTGGGCGACGCGGTCGACCGCGACCTCGTCGCCCAGGATGTCCGGCTGACGCTGGGCGGCGAGCCGACCTTCGTGTCGATCGACGACTATCGAGGGCGAGGAGTGGAACACCGGTGCCGTCGGGCCCGACCAAGCGCGCGCCGCGCCGACGAGCTGATCCGCCGGCTGCGCACCTCCTTCGCGCCCGGCGGCTTCCTGCATTACGGCCAGGGCAAATGGTATCCCGGCGAGTCCCTGCCCCGCTGGGCCTTCGGCCTCTACTGGCGTAAGGACGGCAAGCCGATCTGGAAGAACCCGGACCTGATCGCCCGCGAGCCGCGCCCGCAGCAGAACGGCGCCCGCCGCAACGGCGAGGCGCACTCCGTCAAGACACTCGCTGAGGGCGTCGCGACGCGCCTCGGCATCGGCGCCGGATTACGTCATGCCCGCCTATGAGGACAGCGCCCACTGGGTGCTGCAGGAGGCGCGAGCTTCCCGACAACGTCGACCCGCTCGACTCCAAGCTCGCGCGACCCGGAGGCGCGCGCCCGTATCGCCCGCGTCTTCGACCGCGGGCTCGACAAGCCCGCCGGCTACGTCCTGCCGGTCCAGCGCTGGAACGCCGAGGGCAGCCGCGGCGGCTGGGTCAGCGAGCATTGGCGGCTGCGGCGCGAGCGGCTGTTCCTCGTGCCCGGCGATTCGCCCGTCGGCTACAGGATGCCGCTCTCCTCGCTTCCAGCACGTGCCGGCACCGTCCTACCCGCACGATCTACCCGCTCGATCCGCTGGTCCCGCGCGGCCCTCTGCCCGACCGCGACGAGATCGCCCAGCCTATCCGCCGGGTCGAGCAGCCGGCCCGCCGCCGACCGCCAGCAGCAGGTCGAGCAGGAGATGATCTCCGGCGTCGTGCGCACGGCGATCGCCTTCGAGATCCGCGACGGCATCCTGTGCGTCTTCATGCCGCCGGTGGCGACGGTCGAGGACTATCTGGATCTTCTCGCCGCGGTCGAGGCGAGCGCGCGAGGCGAACCGGCTCAAGGTGCATGTCGAGGGCTATCCGCCGCCCTACGATCCGCGCATCGCGGTCATCAAGGTGACGCCCGATCCCGGCGTCATCGAGGTCAACGTCCAGCCGGCCTCGTCCTGGCGCGAGAGCGTCGAGATCACCTCGACCCTCTACGAGGATGCCCGCCAGAGCCGGCTCGGCACCGACAAGTTCATGATCGACGGCCGCCATGTCGGCACCGGGGGCGGCAACCACGTCGTCATCGGCGGCGCCACGCCCGCCGACAGCCCGTTCCTGCGCCGTCCCGACCTCCTGAAGAGCCTGGTGCTCTTCTGGCAGCGCCATCCCTCCCTGTCCTACCTCTTCTCCGGCCTGTTCATCGGCCCGACCAGCCAGGCCCCGCGGATCGACGAGGCGCGGCACGACAGCCTCTACGAGCTCGAGATCGCGCTCGGCATGGTCGGCGAGACGGCCGGGTCTCCCGCCTCCCTGGCTCGTCGACCGGCTGTTGCGCAACCTCCTCGTCGACGTCACCGGCAACACCCACCGGGCCGAGATCTGCATCGACAAGCTCTACTCGCCGGACAGCGCGACCGGACGGCTCGGCCTTGTCGAGTTCCGCTCCTTCGAGATGCCGCCGGACCACCGGATGAGCCTCGCCCAGCAGCTCCTCATCCGCGCCCTGATCGCCTCGTTCTGGCGCCAGCCCCTGACGGGCGGGTTCACACGCTGGGGGACGGCGCTGCACGACCGGTTCATGCTGCCCCATTTCGTATGGGCCGACTTCCTCGAGGTCCTCGCGCGACCTTCGAGCGGGCCGGCTACGACATGGACCCCGTCTGGTACGAGGCGCAGCGCGAGTTCCGCTTCCCGTTCTACGGCTCGGTTGCATACGAGGGCGTGACGCTCGAGCTGCGCCAGGCGCTCGAGCCTTGGCACGTGCTCGGCGAGGAGGGCGCCGGGGGCGGCACCGTGCGCTTCGTCGATTCCTCGACCGAGCGCCTGCAGGTGCGGGTCGAGGGCTACAATCCCGAGCGTCACGTCGTCACCTGCAACGGCCGCCGCGTGCCCCTGGTGCCGACGGGCAAGAGCGGCGAGGCAGTCGCCGGCGTACGCTTCAAGGCCTGGAAGCCCGCCTCCGGCATGCACCCGACGTCCCCGTCCATGCGCCGCTCACCTTCGACATCGTCGACACCTGGTCGGACCATGCCCTCGGCGGCTGCGTCTACCACGCCGCTCATCCGGGAGGCCGCAACTACGAGACGTTCCCCGTCAACGCCTATGAGGCCGAGGCTCGCCGCCTCGCCCGCTTCGAGGCCGTCGGCCATACGCCCGGCCGCATCGTTCCGCCCGAGTGGCGAGGTCTCGCCCGAGTTTCCGTTGACCCTTGATCTGAGGAGGGCGCGATGACGAGGGCCGGGACCCCGGGCAGCCCGAGACTGGGTTCAGATGCTGGCGCACGCTGAAACTACGGGCTGGGACAGGCTGCTCGACGCCTATTCGCCGCTCCCCGGGCGATTCGATGAGCTCGTCGACGAGTTGGGGCGCGTGCGGCCGCATTGGTCGCCCGTCATCGCCGAGCTCGGCCGCGCCGGACCTGACGCGCTTCAGGTCCGCTTCGAGCGAGGCTGACAGGCATCTTCGCAATTCCGGCGTGTCCTTCCGCCTCTATGATTCGCCCGACGGGAGCGAGCGGCCCTGGCCGCTTGCCCACGTTCCTCTCGTCCTCTCGTCGAGCGATTGGAAGGCGATCGAAGCGGGCATCGTCCAGCGGGCGACATTGCTCGAGCGCATCCTCGCCGATCTCTACGGCCCGCGAACCTCGTGCGCGGACGGCGCCCTGCCGGCGACGGTCATCGCCGGCAATCCGCGACTTTCTGCGTCCGCTGGTCGGGCGTCACGCCCCACGGCGGCGAGCAGCTCCTCATCTACGGCGCCGACCTCGGCCGTGCTCCGGACGGCCGCTGGTGGGTGCTGGGCGACCGCACGCAGGCTCCTTCCGGCATGGGCTACGCGGTGGAGAACCGCCTGGCCATCTCGGGGGCGCTGTCCGCGCTCTACCGCGACATGCATGTCGAGCGCCTCGCCAACTTCTTCCAGGCGCTGCGGGCCGGCCTCGCGGCAAAGTCCGGGCGCGAGACGGCGCGTATCGGCCTGCTCACCCCCGGGCCCGGCCAACGAGACCTACTTCGAGCACGCCTACCTCGCGCGCTATCTCGGCCTCCTCCTGGTCGAGGGAGGCGATCTGACCGTGCAGGACGGCATCGCCTATGTGCGGACGATCGAGGGCCCCAAGCGCATCGACGTCCTCCTGCGCCGTCTCGATTCCGGCTTCGCCGACCCGTTGGAGCTGAACGCCTTCTCGAAGATCGGCGTACCCGGCCTCATCCAGGCGGTCCGCACCGGATCGGTGGCGCTGGCCAACTCGCTGGGGGCCGGGCTGATGGAAGCCCGCGCCATGCTCGCCTTCGTCCCGGCCTTGTCGCGCCGGCTCATGGGCGAGGACCTGCTCATTCCCAACGTCGCCACCTGGTGGTGCGGCGACGATGCGGCTCGCCAGGAGGTCAAGGCCCGGCTCGGCGAGCTGAGGCTCGTGCCTGCCTCGTCCCGCCGCGTCGCGGGATTGCCGCCGCGAGGAAGGACCTGCCCGGCCACGCGACGAGCACGCCGGGCTTGCCGAGCTCGTGGAGACCCATGCCCTGGAGGTCGTCGGGCAGGAGGTCCTGAAGCTCGCGACGATGCCCGTCTGGACCGGCGGGCGGCTGGAGGCGCGGCCGTTCACGCTGCGCGTCTTCGCGGTCTCGACGCCGGGCGGCTGGAAGGTCATGCATGGCGGGTTCTGCCGCATCGCCGAAGCCGACGACGGGTCCTTCGCAATCCAGCGCGGCAGCCGTTCGGCCGACGTGTGGGTGCGCTCGGACGGCCCGGTCGAGAACGTGACCCTCCTGCCGACGCCCGCCCATATACCCATCAGGCGCCGGATCGGTTTCCTGCCAAGCCGCGCGGCCGACAACTTGTTCTGGCTCGGGCGCTACCTCGAAAGGGCCGAGGCGATGCTGCGGGTCGTGCGTGCGCTGGCCGAGATCAACCTCGAGGCCGGGGACGATTCCGGCGAGCCCTCGCACCGGCTGTCGCGGCCTGCTCGTCCACTGGGGCGCGACGGAAGACGAGGAGATCAAGGGAGACGTCGAGGACATCATCCACGAGGCCATGCACGGCGACGGCAACGGCTCCCTTCCGGTCCTGGTCCGGGCCGCGTCGAGAACCGCCTCCGTCATCCGCGAGCGCCTGTCGACCGATGCGACCCGCGCGCTCGACGACCTGCGCGCCATCATCGGCTCGAAAGAGGAGGAGGATGTCGCGCGGCGAGAGCCGACAGCGCGCTTCGCGTCCTCGCCGCTTTGTCCGGGCTCGCTCAGGAGAACATGAACCGCATCTCCGGCTGGCGCTTCCTGCAGATCGGCCGCCGGCATCGAGCGCGCCATCCTGACCTGCCGCATCGTCTCAGCCATGGCCGATCCGACAGCGTCAGAGACGACGCTGGACGCTCTCCTCGCGTCACCGACAGCCGCATCACCTACCGCTCGCGCTACCTGCTCGGCACGCTGCGTGCTCCCGTCATCGACCTCGTCGTCCTCGACGACAACAATCCGCGCTCCGTCGCCTTCCAGATCGTGCAAGCGGCCGAGCACCTCGGCACTCTCCCGGGCTCGGGAAACGAGGGCGAGATCGACCCGCCGGGCAAGTCCATCCGCATCCTGCGGACCACGCTGGAGACCAGCGAGCCGGCCGACATCGACGCCAAGGCGCTCGGCACGCTGCTCTCTCGCCTGCTCCGCCTGTCCGACGAGATCACGGCCCGCTATTTCGGCCAGGGCGAGCCCCTGAACGAGATTATTGAGGGGCTCGGCTGAGCCATGCTGTACACGATCCGGCATACGACGACCTATTCGTACCGCGCCGACGTCTCGACCGCCCGATGCGTTCTGCACCTCCTGCCCAACAGCGACGGCCGCCAGCTCGTGCACGCGGCCGAGCTGGCCATCGATCCTCCCCCGGTCGAGCGGATCGACGGCGCCGATTTCTTCGGCAACAGCACCTCCCATGTCCGCTTCTCCGCGCCGCGAAGCGGCATCGGTTCGAGTCGCGCCTGAGGGTCGAGGTCCGCCCCTCCGAGATCCCTCACGCCCTGCTCACTCCGGATTGGCGCGAGGCGAGGGACGATGGGCTCGCGATGAAAGACCTGTCCTCCGCCGCCCCTGCCCACTATCTCTTCGCGTCGAGATACGTGCCGCTGCTCGACGCGGCGCGCGACTATGCCGCTCGTGCTTCCCGGCGGGAAGGCCGGTGCTCGACGCGGCGATGGAGCTGATGACCCGCATCCGCTCGGACTTCGTCTACGATCCGGAGGCGACCGACATCTCGACACCGCTCCAGGAGATGTACGAGAAGCGCCACGGCGTCTGCCAGGACTTCGCTCATTGGATGATCTCGGGCCTGCGCGCCCTCGGACTGCCGGCAGCCTATGTCAGCGGCTATCTTCGGACCCGGCCGCCGCCAGGCAAGAAGCGTCTCGTCGGCGCCGATGCGACCCATGCCTGGGTGTCGGTCTGGTGCGGAACGGGTGTCGGTTGGGTCGACCTCGACCCCACCAATGCGCTGGTCGTGGGCGAGGACCATGTCCGGCTCGCCTTCGGCCGCGACTATGCCGACGTCGCGCCGGTCGACGGCGTCATAATGGCCTCCGCCGGGCATACGCTCGCCGTCGCGGTCGACGTGGCGCCCTCACGATGAGTCGCGTCGAGGAAACCCGCTCATGACCGCGAAGATCGGCGTCCTCACGATATCCGACCGGGCCAGTGCCGGCATCTACGAGGACAAGAGCGGCCCGGCCATCCTGGCCTTCCTGCGCGAGGTCCTCGTCTCGCCCTGGGAGCCCGTCATGCGCGTCATTCCCGACGAGCGTGCCCTGATCGAGGCGACGCTTGTCGCTCTGTGCCGACGCGGAAGGCTGCGCGCTCGTCTGCACGACCGGTGGGACGGGACCGGCCGCGCGTGACGTCACGCCCGAGGCGACGGAGGCGGTCTGCGGGAAATTGCTGCCGGGATTCGGGGAGCTGATGCGCCAGGAAAGCCTCAAGCACGTCGCCACGGCGATCCTGTCGCGCCAGACGGCCGGCATTCGCGGCGCCTGCCTGATCGTCAACCTGCCCGGCAAGCCCGCCTCCATCAGGCAATGCCTGACGGCGGTTTTCCCGGCCATCCCCTATTGCATCGACCTCATCGGAGGCGCGCGCCTGGATACGGACCCGGCGCGCTGCCTCGCCTTCCGTCCCGCTGGCTAGGACGGTAACCGCTCTCTCACCCGCCCAGAAGCCGGCCCACAACCTTGGCCGTGTAATCGACCATCGGCACCACTCGCGCATAGTTGAGCCGCGTCGGCCCGATCACTCCGAGGACGCCGACGATGCGTTGGTTGCTGTCCCGGAACGGCGCGGCGATCATCGACGACCCCGAGAGAGAGAAGAGCTTGTTCTCCGAGCCGATGAAGATGCGCACGCCGTCGCCCGCCTCGGCGCGCCCGATGAGGTCGATGAGGTCCTTCTTCGCCTCGATGTCGGCGAACAGGAGCCGGATCCGCTCGAGATCCTCGGCGGCATTGAGATCCTCCAGGAGATTGGCCTGGCCCCGCACGATGAGCTGCCGGGGCATGCCGCTGCCGATGCCGCCCCAGCTCGCCAAGCCGCTCGAGACGACTTGCGCGGTGAGGCTGTCGAGCTCCGCCCGACCGGCCTCCAGCGCCGCGGTCATGAGCGCCTGCAGGTCGGCGAGGGTACGGCCCCGGATGCGGGCATTGAGATAGTTGGATGCCTCGACGAGCGCCGAAGTCGGCAGGCCCAGGGGAATGTCGACGACGCGGTTCTCCACCATGCCGTCGTCGGCGACGAGGACGACGAGCGCGCGCGCCGGCTCGAGCCGGACGAACTCGATATGCTTCAGCTGGGGGTCGCGCTTGGTCGTGACCACCACGCCGGCGCCCCGGGACAATCCCGACAGCATGGCCGACGCCTCGGTCAGAACGTTTTCGAGACTTGTCGAGGACATCGCGGCCTTCACCTGCGCATCGATTTGCGAGCGCTCCTCGGCGGAGAGGTCGCCGAACTCCAGCATCGCGTCCACGAAGAAGCGCAGGCCGATCTCGGTCGGCAGGCGTCCGGCGCTGGTGTGCGGCGCCTGGATGAGGCCGAGCACCTCCAGGTCTTGCATGACGTTGCGGACCGACGCCGGCGAGAGCGACGTCGGCAACAGGCGCGAGATGTTGCGCGAGCCCACAGGTTCGCCGGTCGCGAGGTAGGTCTCGACGATCTGTCGGAAGATCTCGCGCGAGCGTTCGTTGAGTTGCGCCAGCTCGTGCAATGGGGTCGGGGTCGCGATGGACACGTCGGTCGGGCTCCCTTGGCCTCAATGTGACTTCCGCCGGACGCTCTTTCAACCCCATTCCGTCTGGCCATCGCCTGCCATTGCACGACGCCTCCACCTGCGGACTCATGGTTACACCCGGGGAGATTCGTGCCCTCCAGGCGCCGTGCGGCCAATCCTCCATTGCGAAGCAGTGAAATACCGATCTAGCGTCCTGCACCGTTGATCGGAACATGCGAGGGGTCCGAATGTCCGACGCAATCGATCATCTCTATGAGTCCATCCTCGCCCTCAGGGTCGCGCCACCCGAACGCTCGCGCACCGCGAAGCTCTTTCGCGACGGCATGCCCAAGATGGCCAAGAAGCTCGCCGAGGAGGCGGCGGAGGTCGCGATCGACGCCGTCCAGGGTAACCGGGCCGCCGTCGTTTTGGAAAGCGCCGACCTCCTCTACCATCTTTGCGTGCTCTGGGCCGGGGCCGGGATCAGCCCGGGCGAGGTCTGGGCCGAGCTGGCGCGGCGCGAACAGATGATGGGAATCGCCGAGAAGCTCCCGAAAGGCTCAGCGGCGCCGGCCAGGTCCGCCGCCTGAGTGCGAGCTCGCTCAGACGAGATCGATGCCGTGGAAGAAGGAGCCGCTCGCGAGGCCCCGGCGAAGCCCCACCCGGCCGAGCGGTGTGCCACTGGCGTCGCTCGCCTCGAACAAGGCGTCCCCCTCGGCCCTCGTGATCGTCGCGTAGTGGAACTCGTGGCCGCGTAGCGAGGCTCCCGCTCGTCCGAGCGGGCAATCGGCCAGCAGCACCGCGCGTCGATAGCCGAGCGACATTCGGCGCCTCGCGAAGCTCGTCTCGAGGTCGAGAAGCCCAGCCATCGCGTGTGCCGTTCCGGCGGCGTCGACGAGCACGGTGCCGAGCGTCATGAAGCCCCCACACTCGCCGTGGACTGGCCGACCTTGCGCGAAGTCTCGCAATCCGTTCAGGAATCCGGTGTTCGCGGCCAGCCGGCCGCCGTGCAGCTCGGGATAGCCGCCGGGCAGCCACGCGACGTCGGCGGTCGGATCCGGCCCCTCGTCATTCAGCGGAGAGAAGGGCAGGATGTCCGCTCCCGCCGAGCGCCAGGATTGGAGGAGGTGCGAGTAGAAGAACGAGAAGGCCTCGTCCCGCGCGACGGCGATTCGCTGGCCGGGGGGGCGGATGCCGCCGGGCATCCCCCGCGCAACCACTGCCGGCCGCGCCAGCGCCCGTATGGCGTCGAGGTCGCAATGCTCGCCGACGAAGTCCGCGAGCCGGTCGAGGACGGCGTCGAGCCCGCCGACCTCCTCGGCCTGCACCAGCCCGAGGTGTCGCTCCGGCAAGGCGAGGTCAGCCCGCCGCGGCAGGGCGCCGACGACGGGCAGGCCCGCTGCCGCGACGCCGCGCTCCGCCAGCGTACGGTGGCGCTCGCTGGCGACCTTGTTGAGGATGACGCCGCGCACATGGACGTCCTGGCGAAAGCCGGCGAAGCCCGCGGCGACGGCGCCCGCCGACTGCGATTGCCCGGACACGTCGAGCACCAGCAGCACCGGCCAGCCCGTACGGGAGGCGATGGCGGCCGACGAGCCGTCATCCGTTGCACCGGCCGTCGCGACCCCGTCGAAGAGTCCCATCAGCGCCTCGCACACGACGAGGTCGGCGCCTGCGGACGCCTCCTCGACTAGGCTGTCGAGAAGGCCGGGTCGCATCGCCCACCCATCGAGGTTTCGGCCCGTTCGCCCCGCTGCAGCGGCATGGAAACCAGGATCGATGTAGTCGGGTCCGCATTTCATCGGCTGGACCACGAAACCGCTCCGGGATAGTGCCCTCAGGAGGCCGAGGACGACCGTCGTCTTCCCGGAGCCCGACCGGGGAGCGGCCACGACCAGGCCGGGCGCGCGACGGGCGATGGCCCGCTCGGTCATGCTCGATGTGCTCATGCCGGGTTCCTGCCCCCTTCCGGTCCCAAGCGCAAGCGCGCAGCCTTCGATCGCTCCCATGAGGCGCCGCAAGTTTCTTGTGTCGCAGGTTTTCTTGTGTCGAGTGTCGGAGTGCCGTTCTATCGCCCGTCCTACGGATCCGGTACCCCGACTGTGAGGATCAGCAATGTCGAAGATCGCACCCTGCCTTTGGTTCGACGGCGAAGCCGAGGAAGCCGCGAGGTTATACGTCTCCTTGTTCCCGGATTCCCGCATCGACCACGTGCAGAAGAACGTAACGGACGGCCCCGCTGGAAAGAAAGGGACGGTGCTGGTTGTCGCCTTCACGCTCGCGGGGCAAAGCTGGATGGCGCTCAACGGCGGCACCCGCTTCGAATACACGCACGCCATTTCCTTCAAGGTCGATTGCGCAGACCAGGCCGAGGTAGACCGCTACTGGGACGCCTTGTCGGAGGGCGGCTCGGTCGAGCAATGCGGCTGGCTCAAGGACCGTTACGGCATATCCTGGCAGATCGTCCCCACCGTTCTCCCCAAGCTCATCGCCGATCCCGACGCCGCCAAGGCCGGGCGGGTGATGGAAGCGATGCTGAAGATGGTCAAGCTCGACGTCGCCGAGCTCGAGAAGGCCGCTCGCGGCGAGGCCGTGGCCTGACCGAAGGGCGCGCGGCTCCCTCTCTTGATGAGGGCTGCAGGATTCCGTCGGAGCCGCGCCCGCCGTGCCGACCACGCCGCCTGCCGGGGCGACGCCTCCCTTTCGGCGGACGTCCCCGTCGGGATGGCAGGTCGGGTCGACAGTGCCTGGTGCGGGGAAGGTAAAACCACGTCCTTGATGACCATTTCCCCCGGAATCCTTCTGCAATCCTTATCGCAGGAAGCTCCCGCCCCCTCCTTCTCTCGACGCCGCTGCATCGAATGGGTTATCCATTCGGCTGCTCGGGGGAGACAAACATGCGTGATTCGGTATCGCGCACATTGGTCGCGTTCATTGTCACGCAGCTCGTCTTCATGGTCTTGCTGCCATTCGTGTTCATCCCGCCTCCGGAGGGGCTGGAGCTGCGTTTCTATGCCGTCGGCTTCACCAGCTCCCGCGAGCTTGTCGTCGAGGCGGCGGCCTATACGATCATCCTCTTCACGATTGCGGTCTGCATCCAGCGCCGCTTCTGGCTGACCGGTTTCCTCGCCACCACTCCGCTGATCGGCCTCTCCCTCGTCCTCGCCGCGTTCTGGCTCAACACCGGCGGCATCGCGGCGCGCGAGACGGCGACGAAGAGCTGGACCTTCTTTGCGGGTTATGTCGGCCTTGCGCTGGTTCTTGGAGCGGTGTTCTGGTTCATCGCCATCATGGAGCCGCGCGAATACGAACGGGACTGAGCGTCTCCTGACGTTGACGCGGAGGCCGCCCGAGGCTAGGTCCCCTTCGACAAGCTAGGAGAGTGCCGATGTTCGCCTTCCTGCGCCGTGCCGCGGCCCCGAGTGCGGCCTTCCTTCTCGCCCTCTCCCTGGGCGGATGCGGAATCAACAATGTGCCGACCTACGAGCAGCGCGCTAAGGCAGCCTGGGGCGAGGTCCAAAACCAGTATCAGCGCCGTGCCGACCTCATCCCAAACCTCGTCGAAACCGTGAAGGGTTACGCCAAGCAGGAGAAGGACGTGCTCGAGGCGGTCGTCCAGGCCCGCGCCAAGGCGACGCAGGTCACGCTCGACGCGTCCATCTTGAACGACCCCGAGAAGTTCAAGCAGTTCCAGGACGCGCAGCAGCAGCTGTCGGGCGCGCTCGGCCGGCTTCTCGCGATTACCGAGAACTACCCCGACCTGAAGTCGAACCAGAACTTCCTCGCGCTTCAATCCCAGCTCGAGGGCACTGAGAACCGCATCGCGGTCGCGCGGCGCGACTACATCGAGACGGTGCAGAGTCTACAACACCGAGCTTTCCACCATTCCCGGTCGCTGGATCGCGGCGATCTTCTATCCCGGCGCCAAGCCAATGGCGGAGTTCGCCGCGACGCCCGGCAGCGAGGCGCCTCCCAAGGTCAACTTCGGGACGTGACGGCGCTCGGGCCACCGCGCCGCGAGGTGGCGCACGGCGAGCGTCGTGGAATCGCCCTGGCGATCCTGCTGCTCGCCTTGCTTTGTGCCCCGGCGCTTGCCGCCCTCACCTTCCCACCGCTTACGGGACGTGTCGTCGACGCCGCCGGCATCCTCCCGCCGGAAGCGGAGATCTCGCTGGACCAGAAGCTCGCCGCACTCGAGGCCAAGGCGAGCGATCAGCTCGTCGTCGCCACCATCCCCTCGCTCCAAGGCACCGACATCGCCGATTTCGGTTACCAGCTCGGCCGCAGCTGGGGTATCGGCCAGGGCAAGCTGAACAACGGGGTCGTGCTGATCGTCGCGCCGCAGGAGCGAAAGCTGCGCATCGAGGTCGGCTACGGCCTCGAAGGCACCCTCACCGATGCCCTTTCCAGTGTCATCATCCACGAGGCGATTCTGCCGAAGTTCAAGGCGGGCGACATGCCGGCCGGCATCGATGCGGGGGTGGATGCCATCATCTCCGTCCTGACCAACGACGAATCGGAGTGGAAGGCCCGCGCCGCGGCAGCCCAGAGATCCGAGGAGGGCGGCTCCGAAGGAGTCCCGACGACACTGATCGTCATCGTCATGATCGCGATCTACCTCGTCATCATCCTTAACGGATTCCGCCGGGCGCCGGCGGGGCGGGGCTCGCACGCACGCGGCTACAGGCGACGCGGCGGCCTCGACGGCATACTGACCGGCACCACGATCGGCAGCGGCTCGTCCTGGAGCGGCGGCTCGTCCTGGAGCGGCGGCTCGTCAGGCGGTGGTTTCTCGGGTGGCGGCGGATCGTTCGGCGGCGGCGGGTCGTCAGGAAGCTGGTGATGGCGCACAGCCTGTCCGAAAGCGAACATGCCCGCATAGCAGACGCCATCTCGGCGGCGGAAGCCATGACCTCGGGCGAGATCTACTGCGTCCTCGCGCAACGGTCCTCGGATTATCGTCTGGTGCCAGTCGTCTGGGCTGCCCTCGCCGCGCTTCTCGTGCCGGCCGCGTTCGCTCTTCTCGGGCTGCGGCCCCATGCATGGCCGGTGATCGGCGAGCCCTGGTGGACGGGCGAGGCGACGCTCGCCGACCTCGACCGCGCCGTCTCGACCGGCCTGCTCCTCGTTCTCCTCGCCCAGGTCGCGACGTTCGTCCTCGCGTGGCTTGCGACGTCGCCCGAGCCGATCAGGCTGGCCCTTGTCCCGCGTGCCTACAAGCGCGACCGCGTCCGCCGCTCCGGCCTGGACCAGTTCATCGCCCGCGGCATGCAGCGCACGCGCGAGCGTACCGGCGTCCTCATCTATGCCTCGCTCGCGGAGCACCAGGTCGAGGTGATCGCCGACGAAGGAATCTATTCGCGCGTGCCGCCTACCGTCTGGGACGAAGCCGCCCGCAGGCTTTCCGCGAGCGCCGCCGAGGGTCGCGTCGCCGATGGCTTTGTCGAAGCGGTTACCCTTTGCGGGTCCGTGCTCGCCGAGCATTTCGACCGCCGGCGGGACGACACGAACGAGCTTCCCGATCGCATCGTCGAGCTTTGACGAGCGGCGTCGCTAAGCCCGAGGTGCGCCCGGCGGGAGCGCCGCCACGGCGCTCTCGATCTCGGCGAAAATGGCGGCGGCAGCGGCAACCGGATCGGGCGCGGCCGTGATGGGGCGGCCGATGACGAGATAGTCGGCGCCTCGCCGGATCGCATCGGCCGGGGTGGCCACGCGCTTCTGGTCGCCCTGCTCGCTTCCCGCCGGGCGAACGCCGGGCGTTACCATCAGGAGGCGCTCGCCATGGCTTCGATGTAGGGATGCGACCTCCGATGGCGACAGGATGAGGCCATCGATCCCAGCCTCCACGGCTTGGTCGGCGCGCCGTGCGACGAGATCCGCGACTGTTCCGCCATAGCCGGAGGCCGCGACATCGGCTTGGTCGTAGGAGGTCAGCACGGTCACCCCGAGCACCGTGAGCTGCGTTCCCGCCGCAGCCTGAGCGGCGGCGCGCATGGTCTGGGGATAGGCATGGACGGTAACGAACGCCATCCCGAGCGTCGCGATCGCCTCGACACCCTTGGAAACCGTGCTGCCGATGTCGTGCAGCTTCATGTCGAGGAAGACCTTCTTGCCGCCCATGGCAAGGTCGCGCGGGAAGCCGAGTCCGCCGGAAAATACGAGCTGGTAGCCGACCTTGTAGACGGTGACGAGGTCGCCGAGGCGCTCGACCAGGGCCCGGGCCTCGCCAACATCGCCGAGGTCCAGGGCGACGATCAGCCGATCGCGGGGAGCCGGCGAAGCGCGCGCCGTCATGGGCTCTGCATCAGTTCTTGACGCCCTGGCGGTAGATCCACACCCGTGCCGGCGGCATGTTGCGCCAGATGCGAGGAGAGCCATGCGCCGTGAAGAAGGCGTTCTTCAAGGGCATGGGCGAGACGACCGCATAGGTGAACTGGATGAAGGGCGCCGCGGGCTTCATGTGCCGGAAGGCCTCCCTGAGAAGGGCGAGGCGCTTGGCTTCCGGCTTGGTGAAGAGGGGCAGGCCGCAGATGACGGCGGCGGCCTTCTCGTGCAGGATACCCCGTAGGCGATCCGACAGGGCATATGCGTCGCCTTGGATCACCATCGCGGCCGGGAAGCGGCGGCGCAGGAGGTCGCAGAACTCCGGGCTGTATTCGAGCAGGATCAGGCGGCTCTCGGCGACGCCATGCGCGATCAGCGCCTCGGTCACCGGCCCCGTGCCCGGCGCCGATCTCGACGACGGGGCCGTGTGACCTTGGATCGACATACCTTGCGATGGCACGCGACAAATAGCGGCTCGAAGGAGTGACGGCGCCGAGCTGAAGAGGCTTTCTCGGCCCACGTGCGGAAGAAGTGAGCCGCATCGCCGAACCGCTCGGTCGTCCTCCGCAACGCCCTCTGCGCCTCGTGCCGCTGAATCATCTTCGCGCCTCGATGGTAGATTTGGTCAGCGGTATGGGGTGATTGCAGCGTCGTCAAGGCGCGAAGCCCTCGGTCCACTAAGAAGTTGTAACGCCCATTCCTCCAAAACCGACCTATCCTGCTCCGTTTCGCGTTTCCAGGCCAGTTTGCGAAGCCTCGCCGGATCAAGGCGGCCTGTCGCCCAGATTGCCATGCCGCGGACCTCGGGGACGTCGTCGTCGATCAGCCGCGCAGCGTCCACCGCGAGCGTCGCGTCGCTCGAATTGCCGATCGCCGACGAGGACGTTGCGGATGAAGCGCGAGCGGCCGATCCGCTTGACGGGGTTGCGAGCGAACATGGTCCGGAAGGCCGCGTCGTCGAGGCGCGACAGCTCGGACAAGGCGGGAGCGACGAGCGACTCGCGGGCCGCCAGGCGCTGCTCGCGCGCCGCGGCGGCGAACTTGTTCCAGGGACAGACCGCGAGGCAATCGTCGCAGCCATAGATGCGGTTGCCGATCGCCTCGCGGAACTCGACCGCGATCGGCCCCTTGTGCTCAATCGTCAGATAGGAGATGCAGCGCGCCGCATCGAGGCGGTAGGGAGCCGGAAAGGCCCGCGTGGGGCAGGCGTCGAGGCAAGCCCTGCAGGAGCCGCAGTGGTCGCGATCCGGCCTGTCGGGCTCCAGGGCCGCCGCCGTGAAGATCGAGCCGAGGAACAGCCACGAGCCGAGCTGACGGCTGACGAGGTTGGTGTGCTTGCCCTGCCAGCCGAGGCCCGCGGCCTCAGCCAGCGGCTTCTCCATGACGGGGGCGGTGTCGACGAAGACCTTGAGCTCAAGCCCGGATGCGACGCCGAGCCATTGCCCGACCGCCTTGAGCTTTTTCTTGACGACGTCATGGTAGTCGTCGCCGCGCGCATAGACGGAAATCGCGCCGCAGCTCTTCTGCGCGAGGGTTCCGAGCGGGTCGCTGTCGGGGCCATAGTTGAGCCCGAGCATGACCACGGAGCGGACCTCCGGCCACAGCGAGCGCGGATCGCCGCGCTCCTCGGCCCGAGCGGCCATCCAAGTCATGCTGGCGTGGTGCCCGGCCTCCAGGAACGCGCGGAGCCTCTCAGGAACGCCCTGCAGCGCATCCGGTGCCGCGATGCCGACGACGTCGAAGCCTTCCGCCCGAGCCCGGGCGATCAAGGCCTCGCGAAGCGCCCGGTCAGTCAGGCGGGAGCGGCGGGTCCCGGTCGCGCCACCGGGCGGCGATGGCTCAGAAGTCGAGGTCCGCATAGGTCGGCGAGGGAGCGGTGCCGCGTACCGTCTCGGCCAGGAGCGGCCGGAACGACGGGCGGGACTTGATCCTGGCATACCATTCCTTGGCAGCCTCGTCCTCCTCCCAGGGCACGTCCCCGAGATAGTCGACCACGGACAGATGCGCGGCCGCGGCGAGGTCGGCGAAGGTGAGGCGGTCCCCGGCAAGCCAGTCCCGCCGCCTCACCAGGAACCCGACATAGCGCAGATGATAGCGCACATTCGCCTTCGCGGCGCGGATCGCCGTGGTGTCTGGCGCTCCCCCGCCGACCCCCTGCGGCATGAAGCGCTTCAGGACCTTCTCCGTCACAAGGTAGTCCGCAACCTCCGCATGAAACTTCGAGGTAAACCACTCGACGATGCGGCGCACCTCCATGCGCTCAGGCATCCCGGTCGGCAGGAGCCTCTGGTCGCAGAGGCCCTCGCCGTAGGTCTCGTCCAGGAACTCGACGATGGAGCGGGCGCCGGGCACCACCAGTCCCGTCTCGTCGACGAGCACCGGGATGTCTCCGGCTGGGTTGAGCCGTAAGAAATCCTCCCGCCGCTCCCAGACCTTCTCCTCGACGAGGTCGACGCCGACGCCCATCTCGCTGAGGGCGAGGCGGACGAATCGGGACTGCGGATCGAGGGGATGGTGGTGAAGGCTTGCCATGGACCCGTCTGCATGTGCCGGGATGGGCCGGACGACGACGCGGCTTGGATCGCGCGAGCGATCCGTATACCCGCACCCTCGTGTTCCGGCAACCCGCCGACGCCCCCGCAGCCGAGGCGGCGAGAATGGGCGCCAAAGGGTTACCGAAACGTTAACGTCCGCCATTCATCGGACGAACCCAGCCCCACCCTCAGCTGGAGAGGCCCCCGGCGAGGCTCGGCACGTCGAGTGGACGGAAGCCGTAATGCTCGATCCAGCGCACGTCGGCATCGAAGAAGGGGCGCAGGTCCGGCATGCCGTATTTCAGCATAGCGATCCGATCGATGCCCATGCCCCAGGCAAACCCCTGGCACTCGTCGGGATCGAGCCCGCAATTGCGCAGCACGTTCGGATGGACCATGCCGCAGCCCAGGATCTCCATCCAGTCCTCGCCCTCGCCGAACCGCACCTCCCCGCCGCGGCGGTCGCATTGGATGTCGACCTCCATGGAAGGCTCGGTGAAGGGAAAGAAGGACGGCCGGAACCGCATCTTTACCGACGGCACTTCGAAGATACGCCCGGCAGAACTCCTCCAGGATCCATTTCAGATGGCCGATATGGCTTTCGCGGTCGATCACCAGCCCTTCGACCTGATGGAACATCGGCGTATGCGTCTGGTCGGAGTCGTTCCGGTAGGTGCGGCCGGGGATGACGACGCGGATCGGCGGGTTCTGCGACAGCATCGTGCGAACCTGCACCGGGCTCGTATGGGTGCGCAGCACCTTGCGCTCGCCGCTCGCCGCGTCCGGCGCCAGGAAGAAGGTGTCGTGCATCTCGCGTGCCGGGTGGCCGGGCGGGAAGTTCAGCATGGTGAAGTTGTAGTCGTCGCGTCTCGATGTCCGGACCCTCCGCGATCGGGAAGCCCATGTCGGCGAAGATCGCCGTGATCTCCTCGATGACTTGGCTGATCGGATGGATGCGCCCCGTCTCGAGGCCGGACGTCCTCGGCGGCAGCGAGACGTCGACGGCCTCGCTTGCGAGTCGCGCTTCGAGCCCGGCCTCGCGCAAGCGCCTGGCGCCGCGCGGCGAGCGACTGCATCACGCGGTCCTTGGCGGCATTGATGGCGGCGCCTGCGACCCGCCGCTCCTCCGGCGCCATTTTGCCGAGACCCGAGAGGAGTTCTGACAAGGTGCCCTTCTTGCCGAGGGCGGCGATACGCACCGTTTCCAGCGCCGCCTCGTCGGATGCCGCCTCGATATCGGCAGCAGGCGCTCTCCAGCCTTCGAGATCGATCATCGCCTTCGTCCGCTTGTCGGGAACGGACCCGCTTTAGCGGGAACCAGCGGCACTTCGCCAGCCCGCAGGTGAGGCACCCGTTATGACTGTGTGGTAGAGAACGGCGTCTACAAGCCTCAACGAAGACAGAAGATGCCCGACTCCACCCCCCAAAGAACCTCCCCCGCCTACCGGCTCGCCGCCACCGACCCCGATTTCCTGCTCGGGGACTTCGACGCGCGGCGTCCGCTTCCAGCTCGAATACCTCAAGGCGCAGGAGCATCTGCGGGCCTTCGGCATCCGCTCGACCATCGTCGTGTTCGGCTCGGCCCGCGTCATGGAGCGACGGGCCGGCAACCATGCGCGCTGGTATCGCGAGGCGCGCGCCTTCGGGCGCATCGCCTCCGAGCGCGGCGGCGCGCTCAATGCCGGCCCCGAGGGGCGCTTCAATGTCATCGCCACCGGCGGCGGGCCGGGCTTCATGGAAGCCGCCAACCGCGGCGCCAGCGAAGCGGGCGCGCCGACCATCGGCTTCAACATCACGCTGCCGCACGAGCAGGAGCCGAACGCCTATACGACGCCGGAGCTCACCTTCCGCTTCCACTACTTCGCCATGCGCAAGATGCATCTCGCCATGCACGCGGTGGCGCTGGTGGTCTTCCCCGGCGGCTTCGGGACGCTCGACGAACTGTTCGAGATCGTCACGCTGCGCCAGACCGGGAAGATGCCCTTC
Source organism: uncultured Actinomycetes bacterium (assembly GCA_963790335.1). Classification (GTDB taxonomy): domain Bacteria; phylum Actinomycetota; class UBA4738; order UBA4738; family HRBIN12; genus JAOUEA01. The sequence continues at coordinate 44,096 of CAWBOB010000007.1, forward strand.
TGCCCCATCGTCCTGATGGACCGCGCCTACTGGGAGCGCCTGATCAATCTCGAGGTGATGATCGAGGAGGGATTCATCCGGCCGGATGACCGCGGCCTCTACGCCTTCGCGGAGACGGCGGAGGAGGCTTGGGCAATCCTTGAGCGGCAGGGTCTCGCCGTGCCGCTGAACGAAGTGGCTTGCCGGTCGAGCACCGGAGCATCGCCGCCTCATGGTCGTCGATCGTGGTCCTGCGCAGGCAGCAAAACAGCGGCCGAGCGAATGCGCTGGGCCGCCGATGCAACGAAGCTGACCGGCCTTGCCGCTCAGGCGGCGGCCTTGACCTTTCGACGAGCGCCTTGAAGGCGTCCGGCTCGCGGATGGCGAGGTCGGACAGGACCTTGCGATCGACCTCGATACCGGCCTTGGCGAGGCCGGCGATGAAGATCGAGTAGGTGAGGCCGAGCTCGCGGACCGCAGCGTTCACGCGCTGGATCCAGAGCGCGCGGAAGGTGCGCTTCTTCAGCTTGCGGCCGACATATTCGTATTGCAGCGAACGCTCGACCGACTGCTTGGCGGTGCGGATCGTGTTCTTGCGGCGGCCGTAATAGCCCTTCGCCTGCTTCAGGATCTTCTTGTGCTTGGCATGGGCCGTAACGCCCCGCTTGACGCGAGCCATGGCTGATCTCCTCGTGTTCCGTTGGTGCCGCGGCGATCAGCCGTTGGGCAGGAAATACTTCTTCACGTTCTCGCCGTCCGTCTTGAACAGGACGCGCGTGCCGCGAAGGCTGCGGATCTGCTTGTTGGTCCGCTTGATCATGCCGTGACGCTTGCCCTGCTGGGCATGCATCACCTTGCCGGAACCGGTGATCTTGAAGCGCTTTTTGGCGCCCGACTTGGTCTTCATCTTGGGCATTTTGCTCGTCTCCGAAATGAAAAGGGCGCCGAGATCGCATGATCCGGTCGCCCGAAGCTTTGGCGGCAAGAAACCGTCCGAGCCATCGGCATCGCCACGGCAGCCCTTTCAGCCGGTCGATGCGGGACGCGGGTCTATAGGCGAGGTGCGGCGAAAAAGCAATCGGGGGTCCTTCGGCGCAACGGTTCCCTCACCCGTAGCGGTGCAGCTCCGCGCCGTGGGCCCTCAGCCAGGCCTTCGCCTCCCTCGTCCGCGGGCAAAGCGTCTCGCAGGCGCGCCAGAACTGACGGAATGGTTCATCTCCTTGAGATGGGCGACCTCATGGGCGGCGAGATAGTCGAGCACGAAGGGGGGGCGAGGATCAGCCGCCAGGAGAAGGCGAGCGCGCCCGGTCGAGGAGCAGGAGCCCCAGCGGCTCGCAGTGTCCTTGACGGTGACGGAGGCATAGCGTCGCCTCGAGAGCCGCGCAATGGCGCTCGACGGCGGCCGTCAGGTCGTGCAGCGCCTGCTTCGCAGGAAGTCGGTGAGGCGGCGGGGCAGATGCGGGATATCGCCACAGACGCCGGCAGCGTCGGAGGATTGCCCGGCTCGACCTTCACCGTGCCTCGGCTTTGCGGCGATATGCACGACGCGATGCGGAACGCCGCGCAACGGGATCATGGCGCCATCGGCGAAGCTGACATCGTGCGCCAGCCTGCCCAGCCGCGTTGCGATCCAGGCCGCATGCTTTTCCGCGAAGGCCCGCGCCGTCGCGAGGCTGCCGCGCGACGGCATCGACAGGACGACGTCGCGCTGGGCGGTGCGGACCCGCAAGCGTGTAGCGGCGCGCGGTCTCGACCCGGCGCACGGTGACGGGGACGATGGCGGAGCCCACGCGGACCTCGAGGCAGGTCGGATCCGGCAGCTCGGTGCGGCGGAAAAGTCGAAGCATGCGATTCGACCAGGATGATATCAGAGCGTCTCGCGCAGGACGATCACGGCTGCTAGTGAAGCGCCATGTTGGATGACGCGCCGCCGTGGTGGGAATCCGCGCATCCATGAGGGGCCCGGCCCTATCTCCTCGGTCGCAACCGGCTGAAGGCGGCGCTGCGCGGCTTCTTCGAGGCGCGCGATTTCGTTGAGATCGAGGCGGCCTGCCTCCAGGTGTCGCCCGGCAACGAGACCCATCTGCATGCCTTTGCCACGCAGCTCGTCGGCGGCGACCTCGCTCGCGCGACGCGCTATGTCCGAGGAAGCGCATCGTCAGATGCCAGTTCTCTCGCGGTACCCACCGCACTCCCGGGAGCGACGGTCGCCACGGCGCCAACACCGCATCGATCTCGTCGGCCACCTCGAGCGGGATCTCGACCGCCACGAAGAGCCGTTGCGGCTGTGTCTCAGCCTCGTCTGGTCGATCCCCGGCCACCTGCGATCGCCCCCCGGCTGCGGGTCAGATGATGCGGTCGCCCTCGGGCAGGGGCGACCCGTCGAGGTGGCGCCGCACGAGATCGAGCGCCGCCTGCTCGGCCCAGCGGCGCACTCGCGCCCGGCCGGCCGCCGCGACGTATCCTCGCGCATGCGACACGCCGGCGGCCTCCAGCCCGATCCAGACCGTGCCCGGCGCGGCCCCATCGTGTGGGTCCGGACCCGCGGCGCCGGTGAGCGACACGGCGACATCGCTGCCGAACAGACGCCTCGCTCCGGCGGCCATCTCGAGCGCGCATTCACGGCTCACGACGCCAGGCCCTTCGATCGTCTCGCGTGCGACCCCGAGCACCCGTTCCTTCGCCGCGGCCGTATAGACCACCGCCGAGCCCACGAACACCTTCGACGCGCCGTCGGCCGCGGTCATGCGAGCCCCGACGCTTCCTCCGGTGAGGGACTCGGCACACGCGAGCCGGCTGTTCGATGCGAGCAGGAGTCGCGACACGGTCTGCTCCAAGGACTCGTTGTCGACCGAGAAGACCAAGTCACCCAGCCGGCGGCACACGTCGGCGACGACGGGTGCGGTCAGCGCCTCGGCCTGCTCGACCGAGGCTGCCTTGGCGGTCACGCGCACCTTCACCTCGCCGTCGGATGCGAGGTAGGCGAGGCTCGGGTTCGACGACGCCGCGAAGAGATCGGCGAGGACCTCGGCCACCCTCGATTCGCCGATGCCGACGCACCGCACCGTGCGGGAGCGGACCACCGCCTCGCCGATCCGCGCCGAGACCTCGGGCAGCACGGTGCTGCGCATCATGGCCTGCATCTCGCCGGGCACGCCCGGCATGGCGTAGAGCCGTGCCCCGCCGGGAAGGTCGGCGACGAGCCCCGGTGCGGACCCGCGGTCGTTCTCGATCGTGCCGGCACCGCGGGGCACGTCCGCCTGCCGCAGGTTGTTCGCCGGCATCTCGCCGGAGCCGAAGCCGGCGAACCGTTCACGCAGCCAGGACTCGAGACGTGGATCGCGCTCGAGCGGCGCGCCCATGGCCACCGCGATCGCATCGCGGGTCAGGTCGTCCTCGGTCGGCCCGAGCCCACCCGTCACGAGCACGACGTCGGCTCGGGCGGCCGCGAGGCCGATCACCGAGACGATGCGATCCAGGTTGTCGCCCACGACCTGATGGAAGAGCACGTCGGCCCCGATCTCGGCCAGCCGTTCGCCGATCCACCGGGCGTTGGTGTTCGCGATCTGGCCGAGCAGCAGCTCCGTGCCCACGCCGACCACCTCGACCCGAACCGATCGGGTCACGACGGTGCCGACCCGGCCGTGCTCGTTGCCGACGACGGCGTGAACGTGCCGGTCCACGGTTCGCCCCGGGTCCCCGGTGTCCCGAGGTCACGCCCATCGACGGAGAGCTGCACCGCTCCCCCGTCGGCGATCGATACCACCAGCACCTCGTCGGCCGGGAACGACAGGGTCTCGCCCTCGGCCATCGCGCGGACCTCCTCGGCGCCGTCGACCGTGACCCGCACCTCGACCGGGCGCCTGGCCACGAGCACGGCTTCGACCGTCGAGGTGGCCGCCGCGACCGGCACCGTCGTACGGATCGAGGCCGGCGTGGGCGCGCCCAGATCGCGGGAGACGAGCCCGAACAGGGCGAAGAGCACGACGAGGGTCGCAGCCCCGATCAGCAGGAACCGCTGGTTGTCGCGGATGCGGGTCGCCGCGATGGCGCGCTCGATGCGTCCGAGCCCGCCGGGCGGCGGCGGGGCCGCCGGGGCCTCGGCATGGCGGGAGTACGCGCTCAGCACCTTCTCGGGGCTCACGCCGAGGTACTGCGCGTAGGTGCGAAGGGCTCCGCGGATGAAGGCGTCGCTCGGCAGGGCCTCGAAGCGCTCGGCCTCGAGGGCCGTGAGCTGGTCGATCCGCAGCCTCGTGTCGCGTGACGCCTCGTCGAGGGTGAGCCCCCGGATCCGCCGTGCTTTCTCGAGCGCCGGACCGACCCCGATGGGCCGTTGCAGCGATGTTCCCGCCATGGAGATGCCGCGATGATAGCGGCCGATACACTCTCGGCTCATGGCAGACCAGCCGCTCGTGGTGATCGTCGAGATCCCCAAGGGCTCCCGGAACAAGTACGAGATGGACCATCGCACGGGCGAGATCTGGCTCGACCGCATGCTGTTCACCTCGATGCAATACCCGGCCGACTACGGCTTCATCGAAGGAACGCTGGGAGGCGACGGCGACCCGCTCGATGCCCTCGTGTTCGTGGGCGAGCCCACGTTCCCGGGGTGCCGGATCGTGGTCCGGCCGATCGGGTTGTTCCGCATGACCGACGAGAAGGGGGAAGACGAAAAGGTCCTGTGCGTGCCGTTGCGCGATCCGATCTGGTCGCACGTGGGGGATCTGGCGGGGCTTCCCATGACCTTGCTGAACGAGATCGAGCATTTCTTCCAGGTCTACAAGGATCTGGAAGGCCACACCGTCTCGACCGAGGGATTCGAGGACCGCGCGTCGGCCGAACGTGTCATCGCGGCCGCGAAGGCGCGCATCCCCGGAGCATGACTCCCCGGGTCGCGTTGCGACCTCCCGTCGAGGACGATCGCGGCGAGTTCCTCGCGCGCCTCGCCGACTCGGTCGAGCTGCACGATCCATGGCTGGAACCGGCCGAGCCCGCAGCATGGTTCGACCGCCTGCTCGCCCGCAACCTCACAGACTCGAACCGATCGCTGCTGGTGTGCGACGCCGCCGATGGCTCGATCGCGGGGGTCATGAACGTGTCGCAGATCGTGATGGGGCCGCTGCGGAGCGCCTTCCTCGGGTACTACGCCTTCCATCCGTTCGCCGGACGCGGGTACATGCGCGCGGCGATGCCGCTGCTGGTGCGCTACGCGTTCGACGACCTGGGGTTGCACCGCCTGCAGGCCAACGTGCAGCCCGAGAACGCGGCCTCGATCGCCCTCGTGCGCGGTGCGGGGTTCAGCCGGGAGGGCTTCTCGCCCCGGTACCTGTTCATCAGGGGCGCGTGGCGCGACCACGAGCAGTGGGTCGTGCTCGCCGACGACGACACCCGGCCGGGCGGAAGCGGGGCCTAGGCCCTCGGTCGCGCGAGCACCGACTTCCGCCGCCCATCAGCGCGAAATCACCGACTTTCGACCGGCGCGGCGCCCCCGGTCGGGGGACTACTGTGCCCCCACGAGGGGGAGGGAGTCCGACCATGATGGAGCCTGAGATGAGCGATACCGCCTGGAAGTCCACGCCACTGAGCACGATCCATGAGTCCGTGACGGCCCCGGAGGCGCTCTCCGAGGGACCGGTGAAGTTCCTGCTCGTCTCGGGCCAGCTGGATGGCGGCCGGTGGGGACTGGTGGGCGCCTACTGGGTGTCGATCGACGGTGCACGAGGTGGGTTCATCATCTCGCCGCCCGCGATCGCGAGCGGCAGCGAGCTCGTGCGCAGCTACCGCAGTGGCGCCGCACGCGGTTGGACCCCCGAACGGACGTTCGCCTACTGGCAGGGGCAGGTCGGCATCGCGGGCCGGTACATGATCGACCCCCAGCAGCACGCCGACACGCTGTTCCAGGTCGCTCGACGCGTCGGCGCCCTGTAGCGGCTGCGCCTCACGCGCTGCGGCGCTCTTCCCACTCTTCCCACGTGATGAGCACGTCGCGTGCCTTCGAGCCCTGACTGGGGCCGACGACGCCCTGCTCCTCGAGCAGATCCATGAGGCGTCCCGCGCGGGCGAACCCGACCTTGAGCTTGCGTTGCAGCATGCTCGTCGATCCGAGCTGCGACCGGATGATCAGCTCCGCGGCCTGGTTGGTGAGGTCCTCGTCGGTGTCACCGGCGGCTCCGGGGCCCGCTGCGATCTCGGCCGCCGTGGGCGGGATGCCGAGCCCTTCGATGTGCTGCTCGTAGACCACCTCTCGCTGGGCGCGGATGAACTCCGAGATGCCATGGATCTCGGCCTCGGTGACCCACGCCCCCTGCAGGCGGACCGGCTTCGACGCGTTCGCCGGGGCGAAGAGCATGTCGCCGTGGCCGACCAGCTTCTCCGCGCCGTTCTGGTCGAGCACGACGCGCGAGTCGGCCTGGCTCGAGGTCATCAGCGCGATGCGGCTCGGGATGTTGGCCTTGATCAGCCCGGTGACGACGTCGACGCTCGGGCGCTGGGTCGCGACCACGAGGTGGATGCCGACGGCGCGTGCCATCTGCGCGATGCGGCAGATCGCGTCCTCGACGGCGCGGGGCGCGACCATCATCAGGTCGGCCAGCTCGTCGATCACAACCACGATGTAGCTCATGTGCTGGTACTCGTGCTCGTGCCCGACCGGAAGCCGGAGCGTGCCGGCGCGCAGTCCTTCCTCGTAGCCGTCGATGTCGCGCACCCCGACCGTGGCGAGGGTCTCGTAGCGCATCTCCATCTCGCGCACGATCCACTCGAGCGCCTCGGTCGCGCGCTTCGGATGCACGATCACGGGGCTCAGCAGGTGCGGCACCTCAGCGAAGTGGCTGAGCTCGACCCGCTTCGGGTCGACGAGCACGAGCCGCACGTCGTCGGGGGTCGTGCGCATCAGGATCGACGTGATGAAGCTGTTCACGAGGCTCGACTTGCCCGCGCCGGTCGCACCGGCGATCAGCACGTGCGGCATCGTCGCGAGGTTCACCATCTGGGACTCGCCGTGGATGTCCTTGCCGAGTGCCACCGTGAGGGGATGCGTCGCCGTCTTCGCGGCCTTCGATCGCAGGATGTCGCCGAGCATCACGAAGTCGCGGTGGCGGTTCGGCACCTCGATGCCGATCGCCGACTTGCCCGGGATCGGCGCGATGATGCGCACGTCGGGAGTCGCGAGCGCGTACGCGATGTCGCTCGAGAGGTTCAGCACCTTGTTGACCTTGGTGCCCGACGCGACCGCGACCTCGTACATCGTCACCGTCGGTCCGCGGTGAGCGGCGGTCACACGGGCGTCGACACCGAAGGTCGAGAGCGTGTGCCCGAGCGCCTCCATGATGTCCTTCTCGTGCACGCCGTCGTTGGTCGACGGAGGCGCCACGCGCAGCAGATCGAGCGGAGGAAGCTGATACGGCCCGTCGGCCGTGGTGATCGTGCGCCCGCGGCGTTTGGGGGCCGGGCCTGCTCGTCACCGATCGCGGCGTCGCTCGGGCGTCGCAGCGTCGCCCTCTTCGCCCTCGGCAGGCGGCAGATCGAGCGGCCCGATGACCGTCGAGTCGGGCACCACGACGACCGGTTCCACGAGACCGAGCCGCTCGGCGAGCTGCTTCGCCTTGGCTCTCCCGCGTCGCCGGCCGGCCGCAGGCCCATCCTCGGCCACGGTCTCGGCCTCGTGCCTCGGCTTCCTGTCGCTCGGCGGCTTCGCGCGCGGCCGCGCGTTCGGTGCGCTTGACCTCCGCGCGCTCGGTCAACGAGGCCCGCGCGGCCGCGAACTTGCGACCGAGCTCGGCGAACGACGTTCCGGTCATGATCAGCGTGCCGATCACCGCGAGCCCGAGATCGACGAGGGCGGCCCCCGTCGGCGACACGACCTTCGACAGCGGATACGCGCCGATCATGCCCACGAATCCGCCGGCATCGGCGAACCCTTCGATGTGGCGGCCGGTCGGACCCTGCGTATCGCGCATGGGCGCGAACACGCTCGGGTTGCCGCGCGCGAGCGAGACCAGGCCGAGCACGCCGAGCGCCATGATCACGAAGCCGATGAACATGCGCACGCGCTCCTCGGGCGAGCGGTCGCGTAGGAGCGCGATGCCCCACCCCAGGCCGATCAGCGGGAAGGTGATCGCCGCGATGCCGAACACGCCGTGCAGCAGCCCGGAGAACCCGTCGCCCATCGGTCCCGCGGCGTCGAACCACACCGAGAGCACGGCGAGGCCGGCGAGCACCATGAGCCCGATGCCGAGCGTGTCCCTCGCGAAGGGCGAGAGGATCTGCACGGCGGGCGCCCGTTGCGGCTTCCGCTTCGTGGATGGTCGCTTCGCCGGCGGGCGCTTCGACGAGCTCTTCTTGCTGCCGGCACGGGTCGATGGACGCGACGCCGAACGCCGCGACGGGGAAGTCTTCGTCGCCATAGCGATCTAGTCTGACGGCTTCTCAGGCCTCTTCAAGCACGCCGCCGCTCACTCGCCATCGCCCCGGTACTCACCGATGATCTCGGTCCGACCAACAATCTGGTCATTGAACTCGGGGAGCTCGGCTGCCGGCACCCACAACTCTTGGTGCCTCTCCCCTCCAACGGAGTGGATCTCGTATCGATCAGCGCACTCCTGTGTCACGGCGAATGACGTCACATAGCCGGCGAATCCTGATGCAGCGTCCTTCGTGTTCCAGTCGCGGGCGATCTTGGTGGCGTACTCCTCACTTAGCACGGGATAGAAGATGGGCTGGTGTGGAAGACGCGGAGGGAATCTGCGATACCCGCTGCGAACGATGAGGTCGAGCTCTCCTTGCCCCACCGGTCGATACAGCCTCACTGTGGCGGCACGATCCTCCAACCGCTCAAACTTCCATGACGACGGGGAGGATCACCGGCTTGCGCTGGGTCACCTCGTTGAAGTAGCGGCCGAGGGTGCGGCGGATCTCGTGCTGCAGGGTCGAGGGGTCGATCACCTTGGCGTCGGAGGTCTCGCCGATCGTCGCAATGACGCGTTCTCGCGCCTCGTCGAGGATGTCCTGCGACGCTTCCTCGTAGACGAACCCGCGGTTCACGATGTCGGGACCTCCGACGAGGGCCCCGTTCTGGGAGTCGATCGTCACGACGACCACCACCACGCCGTCGCCGGCGAGCTTGCGCCGGTCGCGCAGCACCTCGCCGCCGACGTCGCCGATGCCGAGGCCGTCGACGAAGGTCATGCCGGCCTGCACCCGGTCGACGATCTCGACCTTCTCCCCCACCTCGACCATGTCGCCGTCCTCGCAGATGATGACGTGATCGCGCGGGATGCCCACGCCTTCCGCGAGGCGCGCATGGTGCTGCAGGTGGCGGCGCTCCCCGTGGATCGGGATGAACCAGCGGGGCCGCACGAGCGAGAGCATCAGCCTGAGCTCCTCGGCGGCGGCGTGCCCGCTCGAGTGCACCGGGTCCGCGGGCATGTGGTAGACGTCGGCGCCGGTTCGATAGACGGCGTCGACGACGCGGTGGATCGCGGGCTCGTTGCCGGGGATCAGCGACGACGACAGCACGACCGTGTCGCCTTCGTCGAGCTTCACCCACTTGTGCTGGCGCTGCGCCATGAGCGACAGGGCGGAGAACGGCTCCCCCTGGCTCCCCGTGCAGATCACGACGACGCGGCCGGGGTCGAGGTCGGCGACCTCCGCGATGTCGATCACGTCGCGGTCGTCGACCTGCAGGTAGCCGAGACGGCGGGCCGCCGCGACCGAGTTCAGCATCGATCGCCCGAGGAAGGCCACGACGCGCTCGTTCGCCCGGGCGGCGTTCACGATCTGCTGCACGCGGTGGATGTGGCTCGAGAAGCACGCGGCCACCACGATCTCGGGGGCGTTCTCGACGATGCGCGCCAGCACGGGGCCGACCGCGCGCTCGCTGTCGGTGTAGCCGGCTTCCTCGGCGTTGGTGGAGTCGCTGAGCAGCAGGTGCACGCCGCGTCCGCTGGCTTCCTCGGCGAGCCCGTGCAGGTCGGTCGGGCGCCCGTCGAGCGGCGTCTGGTCGATCTTGAAGTCGCCCGTGTGCAGGATCGCGCCGTACGGCGTGTCGACGACGACCGCCATGCCGTCGGGGATCGAATGCGTGACGCGCAGGAACCGCATCGAGAACGGACCGATGCTCGCGCCCTCGCCCGGCACGGCCGTCCGCAGCTCGCATCGGTCGCGCACCTGGTGCTCGTCGAGCTTGCCCTTCAGCAGCTCGAGGGTGAACGGCGTGCCGTAGACGGGTACGCCCGAGATCTCCCGCAGCAGGTACGGCAACGCCCCGATGTGGTCCTCGTGGCCGTGGGTGAGCACGATCGCCTCGACGCGGTCGGCGTTGTTGCGCACGTAGTCGAAGTCGGGCAGCACGAGGTCGATGCCCGGCATGTCGCCCGACGGGAAGGAGAGCCCGACGTCGATGATCAGGATGCGGTCGTCGAGCTCGACGCACGCCATGTTGCGACCGACCTCCCCCACCCCGCCGAGGAAGACGACCCGACAAGCCGCGGCGTCAGAGGAGACCGGCGTCCTCCAGTGCGGTGCGGATCCTGACCTGCTCGTCGGCCGTGGCGGGCACGAGCGGCAGGCGCGGATCGCCGGCGGGGCGGCCGAGCATGCCGAGCGCGGCCTTCACGGGGATCGGGTTCGACGTGATGAACAGGGCGTTGAACAGCGGGGAGAGCTGCTCGTGGATCTTGCGGGCTGCCGGCACGTCGCCGGTGCCGATGAGCTCGAGCATCTGGTGGATCTGCGGGCCGACGAGGTGGCTCGCGACGCTCACGACACCGACCGCGCCGAGGCACGCGTATCCGAACGCCGCCCAGTCGTCGCCCGAGTACACCTCGAAGCCGCTCGGAGCCTCGGCGATCAGACGCGAGACCGCCTGGAAGTCGCCCGTGGAGTCCTTGACCGCAACGATGTTCGGCCGTTCCGCGAGCGTGAGCAGCGTGTCGTGCTCGATGCGGAGTCGCCGTTCGGCCCGGGATGTTGTACGCGATGATCGGAAGCTCGGTCGCGTCGGCGATGCGCTCGAAGTGCGCGATGAGACCGCGCTGCGGCGGCTTGTTGTAGTAGGGCGTGACCACCAGCAAGCCGTCGGCGCCGGCCTGCTCGGCGGCCTCGGTGAGCTCGAGCGTCTCGGACGTCGAGTACGTGCCGGTGCCACAGATCAGCTGACCCCGGCCGCGGATCGCCTCACCGACGGCGCGGAAGAGCTCCGCCTTCTCTCGGTAGCTCAACGTGGGCGACTCTCCCGTCGAGCCGGCGACCACGACCGCGTCGGTGCCGTTGTCGACGAGCCACGATGCGAGGCCTTGCGCCGCGTCGAGATCGACCGCGTGATCGTCGTCGCGGAACGGCGTGACCATCGCGGTCACGACCGAGCCGAACCTGCCCGCCTGTCCGATCATGCAGGATCTCCTTGGCCGGGCGCCGCCCGGGGAGCGGCAGCGATGCGCCTATGCTAGCGGGCCATGCCGCGCATCTACACGAAGACCGGCGACGACGGCACGACCGGGCTCCTGTACGGCGGCAGGGTCTCCAAGCATGACCTCGTCACCGAGGCCTACGGCACCACCGACGAAGCGGTGGCGGCCCTCGGGCTCGCCCGCGCATCCAGCGCCGACGCGTCGATCACGGCCGAGATCCTCGCACTGCAGCGTGAGCTGTTCGTGGTGGGGGCCGATCTCGCCGCGAACCCGGCCGAGCGCGCCAAGCTGCAGGCCGGCGTCTCGCTCGTCACCGCCGACATGACCGCACGTCTCGAGACGCGCATCGACGAGCTGGTGGCCCGTCGACCGCTGCCGCAGGTCTTCGTGGTGCCGGGCGCGACGGCCTCGAGCGCGGCCCTCGACCTCGCGCGGGCAACCGTCAGGCGAGCGGAGCGGGCCGTCGTCGCGCTGGAGCAGGTCGAGCGGGAGCCCAACCCCGAGGTTCGCCGCTACCTCAACCGGCTCAGCGACCTGCTGTTCGTGCTCGCCCGATGGGAAGCCGGTGAGAGCGAGCCCGCGAGCCGCGACTGACCGTTCTCAGAGCGCCACGTAGAGGCCGTCGAGCTCGAACGCCACCGCCCCCGCCCCGGTCAGCACGGCCGTGTGCGCACCGGCGCCGACGTCGACGCAGAGGACCCGTTCGCGCGCCGCCGTCGTGTCGTCCTCGGTAGCTGTGCCCACGGCCACGGCATCGATCACGAGATCCGCGGAGGCGCTCATGCCGGCGGCCACCGGCCCCCCCATCACACAGAACCGTGCGGCGCCCGTGAACGAGAGGGTGGCCGTCGCTCCGAGCCCCAGCGAGGTGGTCGTGGCGAGGAACGCCCCGGCCGGGGCGTTCGGCACCGTGGCCCCGGAGTACGCGATCGCTCCGTTGCGATCGTCGTAGGGGAACGTGGTGCGCCGGGACGCCGACACCCTGGTGTTCTTCTGCTTGTCGGTCACCACGACCCGCACGTCGTAGGTGAGGCCCTGGGCGCCGGGCACCTCGACCGTCGTGTTCTTCGTGCGGCCCGATCGCACGTCGACCCAGTTCGCGTTGCCGGCCGCCCGTCGCTGGACTGTCCAGCGCTTCACGCCGGTGCCGAAGCTGTCGTCGGCGACCGTGAAGTCGAGCGGCGACGTGAGGACCGCCCGGACGTCGCCGGCGAACCGCTGCATCGGGCTCGTCGTGACTGTCGGGGCGCGGTGGTCGAGCGCGATCATGGGGCTGCGGTTCGGGATCGAATCCACGCAGGGTTTCCGAGGGGTGCATGCGCCGGCCTCGTTGTAGCCGAACAGCACGAACCGGTAGGTGCCGGGACTGTCGATCTTCGCGCGGACGATCGACGTGCGGAAGGACTTCGCGCTCGAGCGGGACGCGGGCGCCGCGCGATCCACCACACGGCTGGTTCGAAGATCGAGCAAGACCCCCCGGAGACGGCCGCCCGCGAAGAACAGGTACTGGCCGAAGTCGAACCGGTCGTCCTCGTTGATGTCGATGAGGACCGCGAAGTTCCCGTCGTCGGGATCGATGTCCGCGTTCGACACGGCGTCGTGGGTCGAGAACGCGAGGGTGTCCTTCGACTTGCCTCGTGCGATCCTCATCGCCGCGAGGTCGAGGCTCCCGTTGACGTCGTTGCCGTCGGTGCGCGCGATCGCGAACCGAGCCGTCACCGCCATGACCGCGGGGGTCTGCCGGGCCCACGGCCCCCCGGCAGCACGCGGTGGTACGGAGGCTGCCGGCGTGGCAGCACCGGCGGGTAACGCGGGAACCAGGAGCGAGAGCATCGCAGCGGTCGTCACGAGGGCACGACGAGACACGGTCGATCTCCTCTCGATGGGAGGCGTCGGAGTGTATGGGGAGGGCAACCCCCATGCAACGACATCAGCCGACGCGGAAGTATCGCCAGCTCGACCGATCGGCTCGATGGCCGTTGCGAGCGGGCACCCTCGCGCTGATGCGGAACGCGTAGCCCGCCGGCAATCCGCGGACCACGAACAGGCCTCTGCTATCGAGGTTCAGCCTGACCGACGACACGTCGAGCACGGCCCATCTGCGGCCCGCCCGGCGCCATTCGAGCCGCCCCCAGACCTTCTCGCCGCGCAGGTCGGGCCACACGACCACCGGCGCTCGAACGGTGGCGCCTTCCCGGTAGAGGTGGTACCCGTCGCGCCGGGCGACCCACCCCGTGAGCCGGGCGTTGACGGTCACCTGGGTGCCTCCGGACGATGCCACCGCACGGCCCCCTGCCAGCTCGCCGACGATCGTGACCGCGAGGAGCGAGGCAGCGATCGCCGCCATGAGCCGTGCCGTCCGATGCACCGTGCAGGCCTTCCGAGGTCGGGGGGATGCCCATCGAGTGTAGGACGGAGGGCCGATACTCGGCGCACGGTCGACCGATGTGCTCAGCCGCTCGGCGAGGGCACCGGCGCCATGGCTCCCACGTTGAGATCTCCGAACGAGAGCACGGTGAGTCCGATCGTGCGCGGGGAGACCGCCTCGGGGAACACGAACTCGAGGGTCGCCTCCGACTGCGTCGGCGATCGGTGCCACCTGCCCGGGCGGGGCGTCGTAGCGCCGACCGTCGGCGGCGATGACGTAGATCGAGGGAGGCCCGAGTTCCGCGCCGGAGTCGTTGCGAACGTTCAGGGTGGCGAGGCTGCCGTCGAAGGTGGCGTTCGCGGTGATGCTGTCGAACCGGTACATGAATCGCCCGGGGATGAACCGGGTATCGCCGGTTTCCTCGCTGATCACGGTCGGACCCGTCGACGACCGCCCCGGGGAAGCCTCGTCGGCGCCGTCGGGGCCGGTACACGAGACGACGACGGAGACGAGCGACGATGACGGCGATGGCGCGCACCGGCTGCACGACGCGGCATGATACGGCCAACGCACAGAGGGAGCCCGAGGTCGTGGAGTTGCTCGAACTACGCCGTCACGCCGAGCGAGACCCGCTCGCCGACCGCCTCTCCCCCGCCGGCAGGGTGCAGGCCGAGGACATCGGTCGGGACTCGGGGCGCACCTACGACCGCGTGTTCGTCTCGCCTGCCGGGCGGGCGGCCGAGACCGCGGCGTGGTTCTTGCGTGGCGCGATGCAGCAACTCCCCGACCACGCGGTGGTGCCGGGGCTCGGCGGCCAGGACGCGAGCGGTGGCAGCCCCGAGGGCATGGCCGCCGGCGTGCGAGCGCTGCTCGACCAGCTTCCCGAAGGCGGCGTCGGACTCGCGATCAGCCACACGCCGCTGGTGGAGCGAGCCGCGTTCGGCCTCACGGGCGCCGAGATCCCACCCCTGCAGGAGTGCGAGGGCATCGTGGTCCGCCGCGACGCCGACGGCTCGATCACGATCGAAGAGATCCGCCTCGACTAGCGTGCCCGGCTCTGGGCGCGACGCGCTCGTCAGAGCAGGTCGTCGAGCCCGACGGTGAGGCCCGGGCGCTGCGGCGCCGCCCTGATGGCCAGCACCACGCCCGGCATGAACGACGTGCGGTCGATCGAGTCGTGTCGCAGACGCAGGGTCTGTCCCGGCCCGCCGAAGACGACTTCCTCGTGGGCGACCAGGCCGGGCAGGCGCACGCTGTGCACACGGACACCGTCGACGTCGGCGCCGCGAGCACCCGGGTAGGCGTCGTCGCCCGTCGGAGCGTCGGGAACACCGGCCCTCGCGCCGGCGATGCGCTGCGCCGTGAGCAAGGCCGTTCCGCTCGGGGCGTCGAGCTTGCGATCGTGATGCAGTTCGATGACCTCGGCCGAGGGCAAGTGGCGGGCGGCCTGCTCCGCGAACCGCATGAGCAGCACGGCCCCGATCGCGAAGTTCGGGGCGACGATCACGCCGACTTCCGCATCACGCCAGGCATCGTCGATGGGGAACCCGGTGGTGCCGACCACCACGTGGACCCCGTTGGCGATGCCCCAGGCCACGTGATCGGGAGCGTGCGCCCCGGTCGTGAAGTCCACGAGCACCTCGACCTCTGCGTGCAGCAGGTCGGCGAGGTGCTCGACGAGCACCAGGTCGCCGTCGGGCCCCTCGATGCCGGCTGCCTCGGCGAGCGTCGAGCCCGGGGCCGTATGCGACACCCCGGCGACGAGCGACAGGTCGGGCTCGGCCGAGACGGCACGGCAGACCTCCCTGCCCATCCGCCCGGTGGCGCCCACGACCCCGACGCGTATCACGCGTCGCCTCCGCCACCGCCTGCGTGCCCGCCGGGGCCGAGCACGTCCCGGAAGGCGGAGGCGCCGAACGGCCCCAGCACCGTGAGCGTCATCGGCTGCGACAGTACCCGCTCCGCGACCCGGCGGGCGTCGTCGAGCGTCACGCGCTCAACGCGGCGGAGCGCCTGGTCGACCGTGAGGATCTCGCCGTGCGCGATCTCGGAGCGCCCCAGACGGCTCATGCGCCCCCCGGGATCTTCGAGCGAGAGCACCATCGAGCCCTTCACGTGCCCGCGAGCGCGCTCGAACTCGGCATCGTCGAGCGCCCCGTCGCGCACTTGCTCGAGCTCACGCCGGAGCAACGCGACCACGTCGTGGGCGCGGGCGGGCGTGGTGCCCGCGTACGCCGAGAAGAGGCCGGCTTCCGTGTACTGGGAGTGGTAGCTGTAGACCGTGTAGGCGAGGCCGCGCTTCTCACGCACCTCCTGGAAGAGCCGCGACGACATGCCCCCTCCCAGCGCGGTGTTCACGATGAGGAACGCGAACCGGTCGGGATCGTTGCGCGCGAGCCCGTTCGTGCCGAGGCAGATGTGCGCCTGCTCGGTCTTGCGCCGCTTGACGAGATGTGCCCCCGACGGCGACGGCGCACGGCCAGGCACCCGCAGGTTCCAGGCCGACACCCGGTGTCCGCGGGCGGCCAGTCGCCGGCCGGTCTCCATGCGCTGGCGGAGCATGCGGATCAGGTCGTCGTGGCGAAGGTTGCCGGCCGCCGCGATGACCAGGTTGCCGGGCACGTAATGGCGGCCGTAGAAGCGCCGGACGGAGGTGCGAGTCGCCGCGACGACGGTCTCGACCGTGCCGAGGATGGGGCGGCCCAACGGGTGGTGCGGCCACAGCGTCTGGGTGAACAGATCGTGCACGACGTCTTCCGGCGCATCCTCGTGCATGTTGATCTCCTCGAGGATGACCTGGCGCTCGGCGTCGAGGTCGTCGCCTCGGATCGCCGAGTGCTGCACCATGTCGGCGAGGTGATCGACCGCCATCTCGAGGTCACGGTCGAGCACACGCGCGTAGTAGCACGTGTACTCCCGCGCGGTGAAGGCGTTCACATCGCCGCCGATCGCGTCGAAGTCCTCCGCGATGTCCTGCGCGCTCCGGCGAGCCGTTCCCTTGAAGAGCAGATGCTCGAGGAAATGGCTCGACCCGCTCAGGTGAGGACGCTCGTCGCGCGAACCCGCGAGCACCCAGAACCCGAGCGAGACGGAGCGGACGCTCGGCATCCGCTCCGTGACGACCCGCAGGCCCGAGCTGAACTCGGTGCGCTCGATCGGCATCGGCTGAGCGACGCCCGGACGCCTACTCGGCTGCCGGAGGTTCGCCGCTCACCGAGGCCTCGACCGGCGCTCCGGCGGCAGGCGCGTCGGCCTGAGCCTCGCCCCCGCCGTCGCCGTCACGGAAGCGTCGCCCCCGCCGGTCGCCGCGGTCGGCGCCGCCTCGGTCGCGATCGCGGCCGCTCCGTTCACGGCCACCACCGCCGCGAGGCCGCTGGTCCCTGCCTCGGTCTCGGTCACGCCCGCCGCCCGACTCGTCGCTCTGCCCCTCGGGAACGGCCCACTCCTCGCCCACCGGCTTCAGGCTGATCTTGCCCTGGGTGTCGATGTCCTCGACGAGCACCGTGAGCCTGTCGCCTTCCTTCACGGCTTCCTCGACGCTCGACAGGCGCTTGCCCTTGCCGAGCTTCGAGATGTGCACGAGGCCGTCGCGACCCGGCACGAGATTCACGAACGCGCCGAACGTGGTGGTCTTCACCACGGTGCCGTCGTACTGCTCGCCCACGAGCACGGGGCGAGGGTTCGCGATCTCGTCGATCATGTGCGCGGCCTCGTCGGCGCCTTCGGCGCCGAGCGTCGAACCGATCAGCACGGTGCCGTCGTCCTGGATGTCGATGTCGGCCCCGGTCAGGGCGATGATCTCGTTGATGCGCTTGCCCTTGGGCCCGATCACCTCGCCGATCTTGTCCACGGGGATCTGGATCGAGATGATGCGCGGCGCCTTGGCGTTGACCTCTTCGCGCGGCGCGGCGATCGCGGCTTCCATGACGTCGAGGATCTGGAAGCGAGCCTCACGCGCCTGCTTCAGGGCGTCGGCGAGCACCGAGCCCGGGAGCCCGGTCACCTTCATGTCGAGCTGGATCGCGGTGACGAACTCGCGCGTGCCGGCCACCTTGAAGTCCATGTCGCCGAGCGCGTCCTCGGCCCCCAGGATGTCGGTGAGGGTCACGAACGACCCCTCGTCGGCGATCATGCCCATCGCGATGCCCGCGACCGGCGCCTTGATCGGCACGCCGGCGTCCATGAGGGACAGGGTCGATCCGCAGACGCTCGCCATCGACGTCGAGCCGTTGGAGCTCAGCACGTCGCTCACGAGGCGCAGCGCGTAGGGGAACTCGTCCTCGTGCGGCACGACCGGGATCAGCGCTCGCTCGGCGAGTGCGCCGTGCCCGATCTCGCGCCGGCGCGGGGAGCCGACGCGGCCCGTCTCACCCGTGGAATAGGGCGGGAAGTTGTAGTGATGCATGTAGCGCTTCGAATCGGAGAGGTCGAGCGTGTCGATCATCTGGGTCATGCGCAGCATGCCGAGGGTGGTGACGTTCAACACCTGCGTGTCGCCCCGGCTGAACAGGGCCGATCCGTGCGCGCGCTTCAGCACGCCGACCTCGGCCGAGAGCGGACGGATCTCGGTGGGCGAACGACCGTCGAGGCGCACGCCGTCGGCGATCACCCTGGCCCGCATGACCTTCTTCTGGACCTGCTTCCACGCGGGTCCGAACTCAGCCATGCGCGTCGAGCCCTCGTCACCGAGCTGAGCGGCCACGTGCTCCTTGGCGTCGGCCTTGAGCGCGTCGAGCTTGCGCTCGCGCTCGGCCTTGTCGGGCACGATCGCCTCGCCCAGCCGGTCGGCCGCGAACGAGGAGACCATGTCGTGGACGTCGTCGCCGTAGAGCGGACGCGGTGTCCACTCCTTGGCCGTGACGTCGACCGCGTCGAGGATCTCGCGCTGGAACTCGATCTGCTCGGCGATCGCGCGCTTGGCTGCCTCGAGACCCTCGGCCACGGCTTCCTCGGTGGGGGCGGGCGCGCCGCCGGCCAGCAGGTCCCAGGTGTTGTCGGGCGCCTCGCCCTCGATCATGAGCACGTCGATCTCACCCGCATCGTTCCTGCGGCCCGCGACGACCACGTCGAACGTGGCCTCCTCGACCTGCTGGAACGTCGGGTTGATGACCCACGCTCCATCGATCAGCCCCATGCGGACCGACGCCACGGGCCCGTCGAACGGCAGGCCGGCGAGGCAGGTCGCCATCGACGCCGCGTTCATCGCGGGGATGTCGTAGGGGTTCTCACCGTCCATGCCGAGGACGGTGACGACCACCTGCACCTCGTCGCGGAAGCCGTCGTGGAACGTCGGGCGAAGCGGACGGTCGATGAGACGGCACGTGAGGATCGCGGTCTCGGACGGGCGGCCTTCGCGCCGGAAGAAGCTTCCGGGGATCTTGCCGACCGCGTACATGCGCTCCTCGACGTCGATCGTGAGCGGGAAGAAGTCGATGCCTTCCCGGGGGTTGCTGCTCACGCAGGTGGCGAGCACCTGCGTCTCGCCGTAGGTTGCGACGACGGCGCCGTCGGCGAGCTTGGCCATGCGGCCGGTCTCGTAGGTCATGTCCTTGGCGCCGAACGCGCGGGACTTGGTGATGGTGGCCATGTGGCCTTCCTCCTCGTGTGACGCGCACGCGTGTCCGCGTTGCGGTCTCGTTCGTGGCGCACGCATCGATGCGTGTGCACATCGGAAGGAGGCGGGTCGGCCGATCCTCAGTGGTGAGTCGCCGGGCGCCGGGACGCGACGCTGCTCGCGTGTCCGGAAGCTCGCTACTGATTACCGACCTGGGTCCCGCCCCCCTGGCGGGTCAGTCGTCCGTTCGCATCACTCCTCCGCGCCACTCCGGGTTGGCCCGATGGCACGCGCCGACGAGCGCGCTCAGCGGCGCAGCCCCAGACGCGCGATCACGTCTCGGTACCGCTCGATGTCCTCGTTGCGGAGGTAGTCGAGCAGACGACGGCGCCGGCCGACCATCTTCAGCAGCCCGCGGCGGGAGGCGTGATCCAGCTTGTGGGTCTTGAGATGCTCGGTCAGCTCGGCGATGCGAGTGGTCAGCACCGCGATCTGCACCTCGGCCGAGCCGGTATCGCCGTCGGAACGAGCGTACTCGGCGATGATCTGTGATTTCGCTTCGCTGGTCAACGTCATGGTGAGTTCCCAAGGCTACCAGCGACGGCGGCCTCGGGCACCGCATCGCGTGTTCGCTCGACATCGACGGCGATCGCCGCGACGAGCTCGTCGACCGACGGGTACCACACCTCGTCACGCAGACGCTCCCAGAACTCGATGGCGAGCGGATCGCCTCTGATCTCGTCTCCCTCGTAGTCGAGCAGGAACGCCTCGACGTGCAACGGCTCCACGCCGAAGGTCGGATTCGTGCCGACGTCGATCGCCGCACGGTACCGCCGGCCCCCGTGCTCGGCGACACCGGCATAGATGCCCTGGCCCGGCAACAGCAGCCGCGGCCACGTGCGCAGGTTCGCCGTCGGGTAGCCCAGCCCGGTGCCGCGCCCCTGGCCCCCCACCACCTCGCCGTCGAGCACGAACCGGCGCCCGAGCGCGTCGGCCGGCCAGGTGAGCTCGCCTCGGGCGAGGGCTTCCCTGATCGAGGAGCTCGAGACGGTGCGGCCGTGGAGCTGCACGAGGGCGACCCCTTCCGCCGACATGCCGTGAGGCGCCCCCATGGCGGGAAGCGTCTCCACGGTGCCCGCGGCCTTGTATCCGAACGTGAAGTTGGCGCCCATCACCGCGTGACGAGCGCCGACACCGCCGACGAGCACATCGCGCACGAAGTCCTCGGCCGCCATGCCGGAGAACGCGGGTGTGAAGGCGAGCACCACGAGCAGGTCGAGGCCGCTCGAGGCGATGAGGTCCGCCTTGCGCTCGACGGTGGTGAGCAGGCGTGGTTCGGTGCCGGGGGCGAGCACCTCTCGAGGATGACGGTCGAAGGTGATGGCAACCGAACGCATGCCCTCGTGCCGCGCCCGCGCCACCGTGGTCTCGAACACCGACCGATGCCCGAGGTGCACGCCGTCGAAGAACCCCACCGTCACCACCGAGGGTCGCTCGTCCAGCGGCAGCGTCTCGATCCCGTGCACGACCTCCACGGTCGGAGAGCCTATCGGGCACCGTGCTGGGCCCCGCTCGCGGCTGGTCCGTTCGCTCGGGGCGGGGGCGCTGGAGTACGGTGAGCCTCGTGCTCGGTCGATCCCTCGCAGCCTCGATGGTGGTGGTCGCGCTCGCCGGCTGCGTCTCGTCGGCCCGAGACGCTCGGGTGACCAGTGACGAGGTCATCACGATCGCCTCGTTCGACTTCGCCGAGAGCGAGCTGGTCGCCGCCGTGTACGCGGGGGCGTTGCGGGAAGCGGGGTTCGACGTCACCCATCTTCGTCGGGTCGGGTCACGCGAGATGCTGCTTCCCGCGCTCGAACGAGGGCTGGTCGAGATGGTGCCGGAGTACTCGGGGAGCGCGCTCGCCTTCTTCGGCGGACGACCGACCGCCGATGCGTCAGCCACGGCCGCAGCGCTGGCCGACGTCGCCGCGCCTCGCGGGCTCGTCACGCTCGAACCGGCCGCCGCGCAGAGCCGCAACGGGGTCGTCGTGAGCGCGGACACGGCGCAGCGGCTCGGGCTGCGAACGATCAGCGACCTGAGCACCGCCGCCGCCGACATGTCGTTCGGCGGCCCTCCCGAATGCCCCGACCGGCCGTTGTGCCTGCCGGGGCTCGAGCGGGCCTACGGCCTCACTTTCGGCTCGTTCCTTCCGCTCGACGTGGGCGGGCCGATCACGGTGGCGGCGGTGAGCGGCGGCACGGTCGACGTCGGCCTGGTGTTCACGTCGGACGGGAGCCTCGCCCGCCACGACCTGGTGCTGTTGCGGGACGACCGTGGCCTCCAGCCCGCTGAGAGCATCGTGCCGCTCGTTCGGCGTGACGCCCTCGATCGCTTCGGAGCGGCCCTGGGTGAATCGTTCGATCGCGTGTCGTCGCAGCTGACCACCGACGACCTGCGCCGGTTGAACGCACTCGTGGCAGGGGGGGTGTCGGCCGACGACGCAGCTGCACGGTGGCTCGACGAGCACGGAGCCGGCACACCGACGCCCGGGTAGCATCTCGATCGCATCGGAAGGGAAGGAGCGTCGTGGACGCCCTCGAACGGCCGAACCCCGGCACATCGGCGCGCCAGCGGCGCGTGCTCGGATCGAAGGTGCGACGGCGCCCGTCGGGCGAGGCACCTCCCCTGCCCCGCGAGCTCGGCCGCACCGGCCGGTACTGGCTCTCCATCGCCGTGATCCTGATCGCGACGGTGATCGGCATCGTGCTGTTCGATCCACTCCAGTACTTCTTCGAGCGCATGGACGCATCGATCCTCCAGTGGTTCGCTTCGTGGCGGAGCCAGGCCGTGGTGGACGTCTTGACGGTCGTGGCGCTGCTCACCTCTCGATGGGTGATCCGGTCGCTCCGGTGGGCGACGATCGCGGCGTTGATCCTGGCGAAGCGCTGGCGGCATCTGCTCGTGTTCATCGGCGCCTGCTT
This sequence comes from uncultured Actinomycetes bacterium, assembly GCA_963790335.1. Classification (GTDB taxonomy): domain Bacteria; phylum Actinomycetota; class UBA4738; order UBA4738; family HRBIN12; genus JAOUEA01. The sequence goes on from CAWBOB010000007.1 coordinate 66,368, forward strand.
CGTCGAGGGCGCCTTGAGCTACCTGCTCGCTCAGTTCCTCGGGCGTCCTCGCCCGCTCGGCGCCTGGATCGTCGGACCCTGGCAGGGCTACTCCCTGCCCTCGATCCCGATGTCGGCCCTCGCGGTCTCCCTGGTCGGCATGTCGTATTCCCTGATCCCGCATGGCAGGCATCGCGACATCGCGAAGTGGGGCACCGTGACCGCGCTGCTGCTGGCTGGTCTCGCCCGGGTCGCCCTCGGGTCGGATCACATCGGTGACGCCGTGCTCGGCGCCGTGCTCGGCGTCGCGGTCGGACTCACCGCCTTCCGATGGTTCACCCCCAACGACATCTTCCCGGTCACCTATGCAGGCGGGAAGTCGGCCCACCTCGACGTCGGCGGCAGGCGCGGGGAAGCGATCGCCACGGCGGTACGGGACCAGCTGGGCTATCAGGTGCTCGAGGTGAAACCGGTCGGCTTGGCCGGCTCCGGGGGATCGACCCCCCTGCGTCTGCGGGTGACGGAGGAGGGGACGGGCGCCGAGCACCTGCTGTTCGCCAAGCTCTACGCCAAGAGTCACGTTCGCGCCGACCGCTGGTACAAGCTCGGCCGCACCGTGCTCTACGGCAAGCTCGAGGACGAGAGCCCCTTCCAGACGGTGCGCCGATTCGTCGAGTACGAGGACTACACGCTCCGGCTGATGGAGGACTTCGGGCTGCCCGTCCCGAGGCCCTACGGCGTGCTCGAGATCACGCCTGAGCGCGAGTACATGATCGTGATGGAGTTCTTCGACGGCGCGGTCGAGATCGGTGACGCCGAGATCGACGACGAGGTGATCCACCAAGGCCTGGCGTTGATCCGGGAGATGTGGGACGAGGGCCTCGCCCACCGCGACGTGAAGCCCGCCAACCTCATGGTCCGCGACGGGCAGCTCAAGCTGATCGACGTGTTCTTCGTGCAGGTGCGCCCCTCGCCGTGGCGGCAGGCGGTGGACCTCGCCAACATGATGCTGGTGCTGGGCCTACGGACCGACGCGCACCGGGTCTACGAGCACGCGCTGCGGTACTTCACACCAGAGGAGATCGCCGAGGCGTTCGCCGCCACGCGAGGCATCGCGAGCCCGACCCAGCTGCGATCGATGATGAAGGCCGACCGTCGCGACCTGATGGCCGAGTTCCAGCGGCTCGCGCCGCATCGCGCGCCGCTCAAGATCCAGCGGTGGAGCATCCGCCGTGTGGGCCTCACGATCGCCGTCGTGCTGGTCGGCCTGATCGCGTTCGCCCTCGTGACGTCGAACTGGACGGTCTTCGCGTGAGGCGGCGCTCACTCGGCGTCGCCGGGTCGGTCGTGTTGCTCGCATTCACCGGTACCGCGTGCGTCGCCGACTTCGGCGCGCAACCGATCTGCTCGAAGCCGGAGGAGGCGGTCATGGTGCTCGTGGCCCAGTCGGTGCCGTCGGCCACCCGCCTGCCGTGCATCGCCGAGCTCCCCATCGGGTGGATGTTCAGCGGGATCGACGTCAACGACGCCGGCACCACGCTGTGGCTCGACCACGACCGGGCCGGGGTCCATGCCCTCGAGGTCGAGCTCATGAACAGCTGCGATACGTCGGCGGCCGTGGAGGTGCCCGCGGCGCCCGACGAGTTCGGCATGCGCGTCTATCAGGAGCCGACGAGCCTCGAGCCGTACTCCGGAACCCGGTGGCTGACCTTCGACGGCGGCTGCATCGTCTACCGATACCGCTTCGCGAACGACACGGAGTCGTCGCTGGTGCTCGAGGCCGACCGAGCGATATCGTCGATCCCGCGCGCGACCATCGTGGCATGGATGCGTCGGCAGCTCGACGTCACGCTCTGCGGCGCCGGCGCGCCCGATTGCGTCGGATGAGCACGGCGCCCGACATCCTCGTCCATCATCGGCGCGCCCTCGCCGTGGCGGTCGGACTCCTCGCGGTCCTCGCGTTCCTCCTCGTCGCGGTCGGGCGACACCCGGAGCAGCAGGCGCCGGCAACGACCCTGGCGGTGATCGGCCAGGTCGACGCATCGGTCGCTCGGTGGGCCGTCGATGTCCGGGCGGGGGCACTCACGGTGGTGTTCAAGGCGCTCAACCTGATCGGCGCGGGCATCGTCACGATCCCGCTGCGCATCGCCGCATCGATGTGGCTGCTCGTTCGCCGCCGGTTCGTCGCCTTCTCGGCGTTCGCCCTGACCTGGCTGGCCTCGGAGCTGCTCCTCACCTGGCTGAAGGTGTTCTTCCACCGGGGACGACCGGAGGGCTCGCTCGTCGAGACGTCGGGATTCTCGTTTCCGTCGGGGCACGCCGTGGCGGGAACGGCGCTCGCTGTCGCGCTCGTGCTGGTCTCGTTCCCGCCTGGTGAGCGCCGACGCAAGTGGGAGCTGCTCGCGGTCGCGTTCGCGTTCGTGATGGCCCTATCGCGCGTCTACCTCGCGGCGCACTGGCTCTCCGACGTCGTGACCGGTGTGGTGCTGGGAAGCAGCATCGCCCTCGGCTCGGCGGCGCTGGTGAGCGAGATCGTGAACCTGCTCGTCGCGCGCGGCGCGATCCGACGGGCGATGCCACCCGGCGATCCGTTGGATCCGCGCCTGAGCTAACGACGAGCGTTCGGGCATCACTGCCGGGACGGGATGCCCTCGTCTCCCTCGACGATCACGCCGTCTTCCGGCGAGCCACGGCGCCAGTCCTTCTTCGCCTTCCAGATCAGATAGGTGAACGCACCGAGCGGGATCTGCACGCCGTAGGTCAGGGCACGGAAGATCAGCACCGCCCCGACGACCGCGGCCTTCTCGTCGGCGGGAGCGGCAGCCGCGAGCCCTCCGATGTACCCGAGGTCGATCACGCCCACACCGCCGGGCGTGATCGGCACGGCCGAGAGCAGCCGGCTGAACGCGAATACGGCGAACACCTCGGCCGTGCTCACGTCCTGCTCCGAGACCCCGAGGCTCCGCAGGGAGAGGAGCAGCACGAGCGCGAGGGCGAGGTGGCTGCCGACGGTGGTGATCGACAGTCGCAGCCACCGTCGCTCGACCAGGCCGATCGTGTCGGCCCTGAACCTCGCGGCGCCGTCGCCCATGTCGGTCTTCGGGGGCCTTCGGAACGCCCGCAGGAAGAACGAGATGACCCGGCCCAGACCGTCGCCGATGCGCCGAGCGAGACGCTCACTCGCGAAGAGCGCAGCGAGGAGACCGACCGCGACGGCCAGCACGATCACACCGACCGTTGCGGCGACGACGTAGGCCGAGCCGCTCTGCCCGGCGATCACGAGGAACACGATCGACAGCACCGGCAACGCCAGCTTGGTGAAGATGTTCCAGATGCCGGTCACCCCGACGAAGAGGGTCACGTCGGTGCCGGTGAACCCCCACGACCTCAGGATGGTGTACGTGAGTCCGACCGCGATGGCGCCCCCTCCGGGAAGCGTGTTCGCCACCGAGGTGGTCGTCTGCGTGATCACCGCCGCCTGCCCGAACCTGAGCCCGGGCAGGGCCGCCATGTTCGCCCACCAGTACGTGACCATGTTGAAGATCATCGCGGCGACGAGCCCTGCGAGCTCGAGGCCCGTGAGCGACTCGAACGCCTTCCATACCGCGCCGTAGTCGGCCACCTTCGGGATCGCGAAGACGAAGATGCCGACGACGATCGCGAGCGAGATCAGACCCGACACGATCCGGCGGGCCGGCGAGTGGCGCTTCACCTGTGGAGATGCGGGGTCGGGCGACCTCACTCCGTACCGCGCTGACGCTGCTCGATCATGACTGGGCAGGATATCCCTTCACCGCCTGGCTTGCGGGGGCCCCGGGACCCTCCGGTAGTCTGCGCGGCATGAAGCGGCCCGTGGCTCCCGCGCCGGGCATGCGTGCGACATCCGAGCATCCGGTGCTCCCCCTGCGTCGCCCGTCGGGCCAGCCTCCACCACTTCCGCACACCTCGAACTCGGCCCGATGGTGGTGGGCCTTGGCCATCACGGTCGTGTTCGGCATCGTGCTCGAGCTGTGGGTCAGCCGTTCCGACGGCCTCCACACCTTCGGCGACGCCGTGTTGCGATCCTTCGAGGACATCCGCTCGGCTGCCGTGACCGACGTCGCGAAGGTGGTCGCCGTGCTCACCACCTTCGGCGCCGTCCAGGTGCTTCGGCTCGCGCTTGCGGTCGTGCTGATCGTGACCAAGCGCGTGCGACACCTCGTGGTCGCGTTGGCGACCTTCGTCGTGAGCGACTGGCTCGTGCTGACGTTCCTCGACGTGCAACGTGCCCCCGGCGACGTCACGCCGTTGATCGACGCCACGGACTTCCGGTTCCCCTCGTGGCCCATGACGGCGTTCGCCATCACGGTCTTCGCGATGCCGTTCGTGCTGGCGCCGGCCGGCCGCGCTAGGAGGCGGGCGATGGCCGGCGCGTGGACGATCGTGGTGCTCGTCGGGCTTGCGAGGCTCTACCTCGCAGCCGACTACCCGTCGAACGTGGCGTACGCGGCGCTGCTGAGCTGGGTGATCGACGAGACGCTTTTCCGATGGTTCACCCCCGACGACTCGTTTCCGGTCAGCTACCGGCGAGGGGGCAACGCCGCCCACCTCGACCTCGGTGGTGCCCGCGCCGAGGCCGTGAAGCAGGCGATGGCCGATCAGGTGGGACTCGAGGTCACCGAGGTGGAGCCCTTCGGGCTGGAGGGGTCCGGCGGGTCGTCGCCGCTGCGCATGACGCTTGCCGACGGATCTCGGGTGTTCGGCAAGATCTACTCGACCAGTCACCTCCGCGCCGATCGTTGGTACCGCATCGGACGGACGATCCTGTACGGCAAGCTCGAGGACGAGACGCCGTTCGGCTCCGTGCGCCGCCTCGCGGAGTACGAGGACTATGCCCTGCGATATCTGGCGATGAACGACGTCTCCGTCGCCGAGACCTGGGGGATCGTCGAGCTGACGCCCAACCGCGAGTACATGCTGGTGACGGAGTTCTTCGAGGACTCAAGGAACCTCGGCGACTCCCAGATCGACGACGTCGTCATCGACGAGGGTCTGCAGATGATCCGGCGATTCTGGGATGTCGGCGTGGCCCACCGAGACATCAAGCCGGCGAACCTGCTGGTGCGGCGAGGCCACCTGCAGCTCGTCGACGTCTCCGGCCTCGAGGTGCGACCCACGCCCTGGCGCCAAGCGGTCGACCTCGCGAACATGATGCTCACCCTCGCCGTGCAGACCGACCCGGATCGCGTGTACGGGCGGGCGACGGCCGTCTTCACCAGCGACGAGATCGCTGAGTCGTTCGCCTGCGCGGTGGGCATGGCCATCCCCACCGAGCTCGCAGGCCGGTTGAAGACCGATCCGCGACCGATCGTCGAACGCTTCAAGGAGCTCGCCCCCCCTCACCCACCGGTATCGATCCAGACGTGGGACCTGCGGCGCGTGGCGCTCACCGTGACCGCCGGGGTGGGAAGCCTGGCGCTCGTTGCCATGGCGATCGCATCCCTGTTCGCCGGCCTGCGCTGAGGGAGGTCGCGGGTCGTCCGGTCATGCTCGTTGCAAGATCACGAGCGGCTTCGATCGCGGGCCGTCGTCTTCATACACGCCGATCAGCTCGCCGCCCGGCCCGAACACCGCGTGGGGCCCTCATGACCCGACGGGCCGAGCACCCGTCCATGGCCGGCGGCCGTCGCTTCCTCCGCCTCGAGCTCGAGCCTCGGAAGGTGCCACACCGCACGGTCGACGGGCAGCAGCCCCGGCTGCTCGCCGGGGGCCGAGGCCTCGGCCACGTCGAACGAGCCGATGCGGGTGCGCCGCAGGGCGGTCAGGTGCGCGCCGCAGCCGAGCAGGTCACCCACGTCGGCGGCGAGCGCTCGCACGTAGGTGCCGCCGCCACAGGCGACGACCAGGTCCACGTCGGCGCCTCGGCGCGCCACGACCTCGAACCGCTCTACGTGCACCGGGCGCGGCCCCGCTTCGAGCGACTCGCCTCGACGGGCAGCGTCGTAGAGTCGGCGGCCCCCGATCTTCACGGCCGAGAACGCCGGAGGGACCTGCAGCGAGTCCCCCACGAGCCCGGCGACCGCGCGCGCGAGCTCATCATCGTCCACGTGCACCTGGGTGGTCGAGGTGACGTCGCCCTCGGCGTCGAGCGTGGTCGTTCGAACGCCCAGGCGCATCGTGGCCTCGTAGACCTTGGTCAGCTCGCCGAGGAACCGCAGGAATCGTGTCGCTCGACCGACCCCCATCACGAGCAAGCCGGTGGCCATGGGATCCAACGTCCCCGCATGGCCGACCTTCTTCGTGGCCAGCCTGCGGCGGACGAGCGCGACCGCATCGTGGGAGGTGATGCCCCGCGGCTTGTCGATGAGCACGAGCCCCTCGGGACCGGGGGCCCCGGACGCCGTCACGGGGCAGCCGGAGCCGTTCGCAGCGCGGCGACGAGCCGGTCGACCGTCTCAGCCGGACCGTGTGCCGACGTGTATCCCGCGGCGAGCCGGTGGCCGCCGCCGCCGAAGGCGGCGGCGGCGGCGGCGAGGTCGTGCGCTCCGCGCGATCGCACGCTCACCTTGAACCGACCGTCCTTCTGCTGTTTCACGATGGCCGCCACGTCGACGTCACGGGCGGTGCGGATCACGTCGATCAGATCGTCGGTCTCGCCGGGTCCCACACCGGCCTGCTGCAGGTCGGCCTGGGTGAGATAGGTCCACACGAGATCGGCGTCGGCCACGTGCTCGAGCCGTTCGAGGGCGACGCCCACCAGGCGTAGGTACGGCGCGGCGTTGTCCTCGTACAGGGCCTGCACGAGTCTCGCGTGGTCGAACGCATGCTCGCGGAGCCGGGCTGCGATGCGCAGCGTCTCGGGGGTGGTCGCCTCGTATTGGAACTTGCCGGTGTCGGTCACGAGTCCCGCGTAGAGGCACAGGGCGGTGTCGTCGGTCATCTCGCCGTGCATCGCCTCGATCAGGCGGAACACCATCTCGCAGGTCGACGACGCGTCGCCGTCGATCAGCGGGATCGTGCCCAATCCGTCGTTCGACCGGTGGTGATCGATCCAGATCAGCTCGCCCGCCCGGTTCGCCACGTGCCCGAGCTGGCCCAGCCGGTCGAACGCGGCGCAGTCGCACGTCACCATGACGGCGGGCTCCCTCGGGAACTCCCTCGGCGGCACCAGGTGCTCGGAACCGGGCAGCATCGACGCCCATCGCGGAGGGTCCAGCGGATCGTTCGCGTACGAGCACGTGGTGCGGACCCCTCGTGAGCGCAGGAACGACGAGAGGCCGAGCATCGAGCCGAGCGCGTCGGCGTCGGGGTTCAGGTGGCACGCGAGTGCGACATCGGTCGCATCGCGCAACACCTCGGCGGCCCGCTCGAGCTCGACCGTCATGTGCCGTCCTCCGACGCGTGCAGCCCGGCGATGAGCTCGTCGATGCGGCTGGCCTGCTCGTGGCTGGTGTCCTCCTCGAACTCGAGCTCGGGCAGGTACTTGAGCCGGACCTGGCGCCCGAGCACCGCCCGCAGGTGCGGCCTGGCCGACCGGAGGGCCGCTCTGGTGCCAGCCTTCTCCTTGTCCTCACCGAGCGTCGTGTAGGCCACCCACGCGTGGCGCAGGTCGGGCGAGACGGTGACCCCGAGCACGGTGACGAACCCCACCCGAGGGTCTTTCAGCTTCGGGATCTCCTGAGCGAGGATCTCTCGGAACTCCTCGCCGACGCGGTCGGTTCGCGCTCCCTGGGTCATGGCGGTCAGCCTACCTCGGCCGTCGTCGGCGCCACGTCAATCGTCCGGCGCATGCACCGTCACCGCTGCCTGGAGCACTTCGACGGCGGGCCATGTGTCCACGAAGGCCGCGATCTCGTCGGCCACCCGGCGGAGGTGGTACTCCCGGCCGGCGACGGAGGCCACCGCGATCGTGGTGCGCTGCCAGAGATCGTGATGATCGACCTCCGACACGCTCACGTTGAACCGCTGGCGGATCGCAGCGGTCAGCGACTTCACGACGTGCCGCTTCTGCTTCAGCGAATGACTGTCGCGGATGCGCAGGTCGAACCGCTGCAGCGCGACGAGCATCAGATCGAGCGTGCCACCTCACGCACCTCGTAGGCCTCGATCACGTCACCCTGCTTGATGTCCTGGAAGCCCTCGATCCCGATGCCGCACTCGTAGCCCGCAGCGACGTCGCGCACATCGTCCTTGAAGCGACGCAGGGATCCGATGCGACCCTCGTAGACGACCACGCCGTCTCGCACGAGCCGAACGCGGGCATCCCGGGGGATCGTGCCCCGCGTGACGTAGCAGCCGGCCACGACCCCGATCCTCGGGACGCGGAACATCTCCCGCACCTCGGCCTGCCCGAGCTCGTGCTCCTGCTTCTCGGGCGCCAACATGCCCGACAAGGCCGCCTTGATGTCATCGATGGCGTCGTAGATCACGCGGTACGTGCGGATGTCGACACCCTCACGTTCGGAAAGGTCGACCGCCTGCTTGTCGGGGCGCACGTTGAACCCGATCACGATCGCCTCGGAGGCCATGGCGAGCGACACGTCGTTCTCCGTGATGCCGCCCGCCGCGCTCCGCACGATGTTGACGCGCACCTCGTCCTGCGGCAGCTTCAGGAACGCGTCGGTGAGCGCACCGAGCGATCCCTGCACATCGGCCTTCACCACCAGGTTCAGCTCCGGGATCTCCGCACGTTCTGCCTGACGCATCAGGTCGGACAGGGTCGGCGGCCGGCTCACCACGAGATCCGCAGCACGCGCTTTCGCCTCGCGCTCCCCTGCCAGGTGGCGGGCTTCGCGCTCGTCGGCCACCTCGCGGAAGTCCTCGCCCGAGGCGGGCACCGCCTCCCACCCCAAGAGCTGCACCGGCTTCGACGGCCCGGCGACCTCGACGGTGGTGCCGTTCTCGTCCTGCATCGCGCGGATCTTGCAATACGTCGTGCCCGACACGAGCGCGTCGCCGATGTCGAGCGAGCCCCGCTGCACGAGCACGGTCGCGACGGGCCCGCGCCCCTTGTCGAGGTGCGCCTCGATCACGGTGCCTCGCGCGGGGCCGGTGGGCATGCCCTTGAGCTCCTCGAGATCGGCGACCAGCAGGATCGTCTCGAGCAAGGTGTCGAGGTTCATCTTCGCCTTCGCGGAAACGTCGACGAACTCGGTGTCACCGCCCCACTCCGACGGAACGAGGCCACGCTCGACCAGCTGCTGGCGGACCCGGGTGGGATCGGCCGCCTCCTTGTCGACCTTGTTCACGGCGACCACGACCGGCACCTGTGCGGCCTTCGCGTGGTCGAGCGCCTCGATCGTCTGGGGCATCACGCCATCGTCGGCCGCCACCACGAGCACCGCGATGTCGGTGACCTGAGCACCTCGTGCGCGCATCGCCGTGAAGGCCTCGTGGCCCGGCGTGTCGATGAACGTGATGTCGCGCTCGCCCACGTGCGCTTGGTAGGCACCGATGTGTTGGGTGATACCACCGAACTCGCCCGCCACGACATCGGTCTCGCGGATGGAGTCGAGCAACTTGGTCTTGCCGTGGTCGACGTGGCCCATGACGGTGACCACGGGGGGTCTCGTCACGAGCAACGACTCGTCGACCTCCTCGTCGGCGTCGTCGAGCACCTCGTCGGCGAGCCCGACGACCTCGGGTTCCATGCCGAGCTCGGCGGCGACCAGTCCGATGGCCTCGTCGGACAGCGAGGTGGTCGCGGTCGCCATCTCACCGGCCAGGAAGAGGATCTTGACGATCTCGGCCGGCCCACGTCCGACCTTCTCGGCGATGGCCTGCGGGGTCGCGCCTCGCACGACACGCAGGCTCGGCACCTCGGGCTCGGCGGGGGTGCGCGCGAGCCTCGGGGGACGCCGGCCGCCCGGGGCGGCCGGGGCCGGCTCCGCGGACCGGACCGTGGCGGCCTGAGCCGGCTCGGCGGTAACGGGCGCCGGCGACGTCGCGGCAGCAGGGGTCGGCGCGGGTTCTGCAGCCTCGACGGGGCCGGCCGAGACGGGTGGCGCCGCAGGCGCCTTCGGCTTCGTCTTGGGCTTGCGCGGCGCCGGGGCCGGCTCGAGCACCTCCCGGCGTTTCGGGGCCTCGGTGGCCTTGCCTCCCGAGGCACGGAGCCGCGGCACCAGGTCCTCGGGCACGCTCGACGAGGCGGACTTGCCCGCCACGCCCATCTGCTCCAGCGTCGCCAGCAGTTCCTTGCTGGTGACACCGAGCTCCTTGGCCAGTTCGTGGACCCTCACGCCGCTCCCATCCGCTCGATCTCGAGCATCAGCCTACCGACTTCCTCCAGACGCACACCCGTGCGGAGCGCCCTGGCGAGCACACCCGGACGCCTCGCCGCCACCAGACACGAAGGGTCCGGGTGCACGTACGCGCCGCGTCCTGGCGCCGATCCGTCGCGATCCAGTACCGGGCCGGGACCGCTCGAGACGATGCGGACGAGCGCGGCCTTGCCGGCGCGGGCACGGCAGCCCACGCACATCCGGACCGGTCCCGGTTCCTCGGCACTCACTCCCCCGCGGGGGCCCCCTCGACCTCGGCGGGCTCGACGACCTCAGCAGGCTCGCTGCTCGGCACCGGCTCGGCACCGGTCGGCCTCGGGCTCGGCCGGAACCTCGGCTGCTGCCTCCACGACCGTCGGTGACGTCTCGGCCGGTGGTGCCGATCGCGCGCGCGCCTCTTCGGCCACCTGTGCCTCGGACTTGATGTCGATGCGCCATCCCGTGAGCCGCGCGGCCAGGCGGGCGTTCTGCCCTTCCTTGCCGATCGCGAGGGAGAGCTGGTAGTCGGGCACGATCACCATCGCGGTGCCGGTCTCCTCGTTGATGCGCACCTCGCGCACCTTGGCCGGCTGCAGGGCGTTCGCGACGAACTCCGCTGTGTTCTCCGACCACGGCACCACGTCGATCTTCTCGCCCCGCAGCTCGTTGACGACCATGCGCACGCGCGAGCCCTTGGGCCCCACGCACGCGCCGACCGGGTCGACACCGGGTTCGTTGGAGAGCACGCCGATCTTCGAACGGTGGCCCGGCTCCCGCGCCACCGCCCTGATCTCGACGATGCCTTCGTCGACCTCCGGGAACCTCCATCGCGAAGAGCGCTCGCAGCAGACCCGGATGCGAGCGGCTCACGACGATCTGCGGACCCTTGGTGCCCTTGCGCACCTCGGTGATGTAGGCCTTGAGCCGCTCGCCGTGCCGGTACGGCTCGGTGGGCACCTGCTCGGCCTGGGGCAGCAACGCTTCCACCTTGCCCAGGTCGAGCAGCGTGTACCGGCGCTCCTGCTGCTGCACGATGCCGGTCACGACGTCGCCCTCGCGTCCGGCGAACTCCTCGTACGTCATCTCGCGTTCGGCGTCACGGAGCTTCTGGAAGATCACCTGCTTGGCGGTCTGGGCGCCGATGCGGCCCTTGAAGTCGTCGGTGACCTCGACCTCTTCCTCGCCGAGCACCTTCATCTCGAGGGTTGGGTCGGCGCCTTCCTCCTCGGCCGGCACCTCGATCTCCTCGAGATCCTGCTTCCACATGCGCAGGTCGCCGCTCTCGGGGTCGATCTCGGCGCGGAAGCCGACGAAGTCGTCGTCTGCGGTGGGGTTCTCCTGCTTCCACCACGTCTTGTAGGCCGAGGCCATCGCTTCGCCGAGACCGTGCAGGATGGTCTCGAAGGCGACGCCCTTCTCGCGTTCCAACTCCCGCAGCGCGGCGATCATCTCGGCGTTCATGCGTTGCTCCTCTTCAGCTCGGCGCTCCAGTCGACGACGGTCCTCGCCGACGTGATGTCGGCATACGGCACGCGCAGCTCAGCGTCACCGATCGCGAGGGTGCACCCCTCGTCGTCGGCGGCGATCAGCGTGCCCGCATGGATCTTCGACCCCTCGACCTGCGCCTTCGTCTTCACCCTCACCTGCTCGCCCACGCACCGCCGGTAGTGATCGGGCCGGCTCAGGGGCTCGCTCGATGCCCGGCGTGGCGACCTGCAGGTCGTACGTTCCGGTCTGCGGATCCCCGGCATCGAGGCGCTCGGAGATGCTGCGAGAGAGCCGGGCCAGCTCGTCGACGTCGATGCCGTCGGGGGCGTCGACCACCACTTGGAGGATCGCGCGACCCGCCTCGGTCGCCGTCGCACGTCGTACAGCTCGAACCCCTGCGCCTCACGACAGGCCTGAGCAGCGCTTCCGCTTCCACCGCTCGGACCCCTCCCTACGAACGAGAAGGTGGGCGCGAGCCCACCTTCACCACACTCCGTCAGCTCCTGTTCTGCATCGAGTATAGCCACGACCTGCGGGAGGGGGCCCGGACGAGCCCGGGGCGGGCTACGGGGCGGCTACGGGAGCGGTCGCGAGGAGGTCCACCACGGCCGGGTGCGGCGCCGCCGAGCGGCGGCCTGGGAGCGCTCGCCGGTGGCGCGCAGCTTCAGGTCGACGGTGCCGTTCGCGATACCGCGCTTGCCGACCGTCACCTGCACGGGGTAGCCGATCAGGTCGGCGTCGGCGAACTTCACGCCGGCCCGCTCGTCGCGATCGTCCAGCGCCACGTCGACGCCGAGCTCGAGCAGCTCCTCGTAGATGCGCTCGGCCTCGGCCCGGACGGGCTCGTCGTCGGCGTTGGCGAGGATCACGATCACCTGGAACGGCGCCATCTGCTTCGGCCACACGATGCCGTGCTCGTCGTGATGTTGCTCGACGAGCGCCGCGAGGATGCGCGTGATGCCGATGCCGTAGCTGCCCATCAGGTAGGGCTGGTCGGTCCCGTCCTCGTCCTGGAAGGTGGCGTGCAGCGGGTCCGAGTACCTCGCGCCGAGCTGGTAGATGTGGCCGACCACGATCGAGCGCCCCACCTCGAGCGCCCGCCGTCGTTGGGGCACCGATCGCCCTCGCGGATCTGCACCAGATCCTCCCAGCGATCGACGCGGAAGTCGCGACCACGTTGGCCCCGGTGACGTGCGCATCGGCGCGGTTCGCCCCGGTCACCCAGTTCGCTCCCGCCCGCACCGACGGGTCCGCGAACACCGTCACGTCGTCGCCGAACCCATGCGGACCGACGTAGCCCTTCGCGTAGCCGAGCCGCTCGAAGTCGACATCGTCGAACGCGCGCACGACCTTGGGGAAGTGCAGCCGCGAGAGCTTCTTCTCGCTCACCTCGCGGTCGCCGGGCACGAGCACCGCGACCGCCTGCCCGTCGACGTCGAACATGATGTTCTTCAGGGTGGCGGACGCGTCGACGCCGAGCTGCGCTCGCGACCAGCTCGATCGTCGCCGCCCCCGGCGTCTCGACCTCCACCATCGGATCGAGCTCGGCATCCACGACGGGCGGCGCCATCTGCGGCGTCGCCGCCTCGGTGTCGGCGAGGTAGTCGCCGTTCGCGCATCGCACGAACAGATCCTCGCCAACGTCGGCGAGCGCCATGAACTCGTGGTTGACGTCTCCCCCGATCGTGCCCGGATCGGCTTCGACGATCACGTAGTCCAGCCCGATCCGGTCGAAGATGCGCTCGTACGCCTCGTACATCACGCGGTAGCTCTCCACCATGCCCGCTTCGTCACGGTCGAACGAGTAGGCGTCCTTCATCAGGAACTCGCGGCCGCGGAGCAACCCGAACCGGGGTCGCTTCTCGTCGCGGTACTTCCACTCGACCTGGAACAGGTTGATCGGCAGATCGCGGTAGCTGGGCAGATCGTCCGCGACGAGCGGCGCGAAGACCTCCTCATGGGTGGGGCCGAGTATCATCTCGCGCCCGTGGCGGTCCTCGAGCTTGAAGGCCTCGTTGCCGTAGACCTGCCATCGCCCGGTGGCCTTCCACGGATCGGCCGGCAGCACGATCGGCACCCGCATCTCGATCGACCCGGCGGCCTCCATCTCCTCGCGGACGACCGCCTCGATCGTGCGCATGACACGCAGCGCGAGTGGCAGCGACGAGTACACGCCGGCGCTCACACGCCGCACGAAGCCCGCCCGCATCAGCAACCGGTGCGACGCGATCTCGGCGTCGGCCGGATCGTCGCGGAGCGTAGGCACGAAGAGCTTCGAGAGACGCATCAGGCGCACAGGATACCGGCGGGTCCGACGGTCATCGCCGTGGCTCGGCACACCCACCTCTCGTTGACGCGGCGTGGTGGGGCCGTCACAATCCCCGCCATGTCGACGCTCGCCGCTCGCCGGGACTGGCGCGAGAACCTGCAGACCCCGGCGCTCACGCGCGTCTGACGACCGATCACGCGACCCGCCAGACACCGTGACCCCGGGAGACCCCCGGGGTCGTTCGCGTTTCCAGGGAGCGAGGGAGTTGAGGACACCGTGATGCCGCGCATCCAGCCCGATCGCGAGACGTTCGACCACCTCGCGGCCGAGTGGCCGCTCGTGCCGGTCTGGGCCGAGCTGCTGAGCGACGTGTCGACCCCGGTGGGCCTGTTCCCCGCGCTGGCCGGTGAGGGGCCCGGGCTCGTGCTCGAGTCGGTCGAGCGGTCGGAGCGATGGGGCCGCTACTCGTTCGTCGCCGGCGACCCTGCCGCGATCGTCGTTGGCGACGCCGACGGGGTACACATCCGCGACGCCGTGCGCGATCTGCCGATCGCGGGGTCGGCGCAGGCGCCGCGGCAGGCGCTGATCGAGATCGCCCGGTCGCTGCGCGCTCCACATCTTCCCGACCTTCCCGCCCTGACCGGAGGCCTCGTCGGATACGTCGCATACGAGGCGGCCGAGCTGCTCGACGGTCACCCCGTGCCGGACCCGGGGTCGGCGCCCGTGCCGCCCCTTGCCCTGCTCGTCATCGACCGCGCGATCGTGTTCGATCACTGGAAGCAGCGACTCCTGCTCGTCGCCCATGTGCCGGCGGGCCACTACGACGACGGCGTCGAAGCCGTGCTCGGGCTGGCCGAGCTGGTTCAGAAGGCCGAGGCCCCCGAGCTCGCGCCCGTGCCGAGCGCATCGTCGAACGTCGACGGGTCGCCCAACATGACCGACGAGCGGTACCGCGAGATCGTGCGGTCGTTCAAGGAACACATCGTCGCCGGCGACATCTTCCAGGGGGTGGCCTCGAGACGGGTCACGTTCCCCGCCCCCGACGGAGGACTCGCGATCTACCGGCGGCTCCGCGTCGCGAACCCTGCCCCGTACATGTTCCTCCTTCGCATGATGGGGATCGAGCTCGCCGGGTCGTCGCCCGAACCCCTCGTGCGCGTAGAGCGAGGCCGCGTGTCTACCCGTCCGATCGCAGGCACGCGGGCTCGTGGCGAGACCGAGGTGCGCGACCGCCTGCTCGAGCGCGAGCTGCTCGACGATCCGAAGGAGCGAGCCGAGCACGCGATGCTGGTCGACCTCGCCCGAAACGACCTCGGCCGCGTCTGCGTGGCGGGAAGCGTCGCGCCGACACAGCTCATGGAGGTCGAGCGGTTCACGAAGGTGATGCACATCGTCTCCACGGTCGAGGGCGACCTGCGCGACGACATGCACCCGTTCGATGCGCTCGCGGTGACGTTCCCGGCGGGCACGCTGAGCGGCGCGCCCAAGCGCCGGGCGATGGAGTTGATCGCCTCGCACGAGCCCGACGCGCGCGGGCCGTACGGCGGTGCGGTCGGCTACTGCGCCTTCCAGGGTGACCTCGACTTCTGCATCACGATCCGCACGGCGGTCGTGAAGGGCGGTGAGGCCCACGTGCAAGCGGGAGCGGGCGTGGTCGCAGACTCCGACCCCCAGCGGGAGCTCGAGGAGACCGCGTCGAAGGCCTCGGCGCTGCTCCCCGCCGTGGCGCCGGCTGCACCCGTGGCCTCGCCTGCGTCGACGCTTCAGGTCGGGTCGGTCGCCTCGGGTAGCCTCGACACGGAGGAAGCCGGCCCGTGATCCTGATCGTCGACCACTACGACTCGTTCACCTACAACCTGGTGCAGCTCGTCGAGGGCCTCGGCCATGTGACCGAGGTCGTCAAGAGCGATGCGGCGACGGCCGAGGAACTGGCCGCCCGTCATGCCGACGCGGTGATCCTGTCGCCTGGACCAGGGCGGCCCGAGGCCGCCGGGTGCTTCCCCGAGCTGCTCCACGTGCTGGCGCCTGAGGTTCCGGTGCTCGGCGTCTGCCTCGGGCACCAGGCGCTCGGCATGGAGTACGGAGGCACGGTCGACCGGACCGAACCCGTGCACGGCAAGGCCTCGACCGTGCACCACGACGGAGGCGGCATCTTCGACGGGGTTCCCGATCCGTTCGAAGCCGGCCGCTATCACTCCCTGGTCGTGGAGCGCGCCGACCTTCCCGACGCGCTCGCGCTGACCGCATGGACGGACGACGGTCTCGTCATGGGCACGCAGCACCGTGAGCTGCCGCGCTACGGCGTGCAGTTCCACCCGGAGAGCATCCTGACGCCACACGGCCCGGCGATCGTGCGCAACTTCCTCGCCCTCGTCCGCTGAGCCCTCCTCGACCCCCACCGTTCCGCCGGCTCCGTCGTGGTGCTACGGTCGCGCGAGGCAGAGGAGGACCATGCGCGACGTGGCGAAGCGATACCTGGCGGCGCTCGACGAGCTCGACCGGCATGTGCTCGCGATCGGGACGGGCCGGTGGTCGAGCCCCACGCCGTGTACCCAGTGGGACGTGCGGGCGCTCGTCGACCACCTGGTCTACGAG
Source organism: uncultured Actinomycetes bacterium (assembly GCA_963790335.1). GTDB lineage: Bacteria > Actinomycetota > UBA4738 > UBA4738 > HRBIN12 > JAOUEA01. The sequence goes on from CAWBOB010000007.1 coordinate 82,937, forward strand.
ACCCTCTGGGTGCCCGATCTGCTCGCGGGCGCCACCTTGGCCGATGTCGGCGATCGCTACGACGGCGACCGTCTGGGCGGGGATCCCGTGGCGGCATGGCGCTCGGCGAAGGCGGCGGCCTCCGAGAGCGCCCGCACGAGCCCGCTCGACGTTGCCGTCCACACGTCGGGCGGCGAGCTCACACCCCACGAGTACCTGACCCAGATGCTCTTCGACGCGGCGATCCACGGGTGGGATCTCGCCACCGCCATCGGCGTCGACCACACGATCCCCGACGACGTGGCGCGCGACCTCGAGGCGTGGTTCGGCCCGCAGGTCGAGGAGATGGTGGCCGCTCGCATCATCGCCGAGCCCGTGCCGGTGGGCTCGGACGCCGATGCGGCGACCCGCCTCATCGGGCTCTCAGGGCGCACGCCGTAGCGACGGACGCGGCCCTCGGCAGTCGGGACCGTACTCGAACGTCGCGCGGCCTCGCGAGACGCGGCACCCTCGTACGTCGACGGCCACGAATGCACTGGCCGGCACCCGCTTCAGCTGGTCGAGCAGCCCGTTGGTCCAGCCGTCGTCGACCGTGCCCTGGAAGTACCAATCGCTGCCGTTGTCGGCGACGATCATGCCGTATCGCTGCATCGCCAGCAGCACGACCTGGGCACGCGGCGTGAACCTCGAGATGTCGAAACCGGCCTTGAGACGGAACCGCGCACCCATCGGCGGGCAGCGCCGGTCGGCCACGCCTGCTTGGTGGCGGGCGGGCCAGACGTAGCGGTTCGTCGTGCACGACACCGTGAACCTGAGCGCGTGCGCGATCTCGCCCGCCGCGACCTCGTCGAAGCGGACCAGCCCCGGGAAGATGGGCAGCCCCGCCGCGTCGGCACTCGTCCACCCGGCCGGCCGCAGGTCGTTCGAGCCGAGATCGAAGACCGCGCCGCTGCCCGCGCGTGGGTCGCCTCCGTTCCAGCGGGCATCGAACAGCTCGAACAGCGTGCAGGTGTCGCGGTCGATCATCAAGGCGTGACGATCCGAGCCTGCCTCGATCGCGATGTCGGGGCCGAAGGGGTACGGGCCCGCGTCGCTCTCCGCGCGGTAGCGGAACCGCACCCGCACGTCGGCGTGCGCGGCGCGGACGACGTCGAATGGGATGCCGTAGGAAGGTGGTCCGAAGTCGGGATGCAGATCGGTGGACCCGGCGTGGGCGCTGCGCTTCCAGACCGCACTCTTCGGATGCACCGGGAGACCGGAGACATCCATGTTCCACACGTTGTCCGGGCGGAACACCTCGCAGGAGCTGCCGGGCACCGGCAGACCGTGAACCGGCGAGGCCGCCACCGGAACGACGATCGCGCCGGCCACGACGGCGGCGATGCAGGAACGTCTCACGTCGGAGGTATCGGCTCGGGCGAGCCGGAAATCGAGCGCGATCTCCTCGCTATTCTCTTCTAGACTAGTCGTGCGCTTCGCCCGCCGCCACCTTCTCGGCCGCCACCGCCCGGGCTTCGGCGAGCAGCGCGTCGACCAACTCGCCCTCAGGCACCTTGGCCACGACCTCTCCCTGGCGGATCACGAACCCGAGCCCGTTGCCGCTCGCGATGCCGACGTCGGCTTCCCTCGCCTCGCCGGGTCCGTTCACGACGCACCCCATCACCGCCACCCGCATCGGCACGGTGAAGCGCTCGCGCTCGATCGCCGCGTTGACCCGCTTCGTGAGCTCGAGCACGTTCACCTCGGCGCGACCGCACGACGGGCACGCGACGAGGTCGAGGCCGCGTCGTCGCAGACCGAGCGACTGCAGGATCGTCGTCGCGACCTTGACCTCTTCCACCGGGTCGTCGGTCAGCGAGACGCGGATCGTGTCACCGATGCCCTCGGCGAGCAGCGTGCCGATGCCGACGGCGCTCTTCACGCCGCCCATGGGCATCGGGCCCGCCTCGGTCACACCCAGGTGCAGCGGGTAGTCGCACGCCTCGGCGAGCTGACGGTAGCTCTCGATCATCACGAGCGGGTTCGAGTGCTTGACCGAGATCTTGATGTCGAAGAAGTCCTCGTCCTCGAGGATGCGTGCCTCGCGGAGCGCACTCTCGACGAGCGCCTCCGGCGTCGGCGATCCGAACCGGGCGAGCAGGGCGGGCTCCAGCGACCCGGCATTGACCCCGATGCGGATGGGCACCCCGCGCGCCTTGGCCTCGCGTGCGATCAACCGAACCTTGTCGTCGTAGCGGATGTTGCCGGGGTTGATGCGCAGACCCTGGATGCCCGCTTCCAACGCGGCCATGGCGTACTTCCATTGGAAATGGATGTCGGCAACGACCGGCACCGTCGACTTGGCGGCGATGGCGACGAGGGCTTCGGCGTCCTCCCAGTGGGGCACCGCCACGCGCACGATGTCGACCCCGGTCGCGACGAGCGACGCGATCTGTTGCAAGGTGGCGTTGATGTCTGCGGTCTTCGTGGTGGTCATCGACTGGATCGAGACCGGCGCGTCGCCGCCGATCGCGACGCCGCCCAGATCGATCTGCCGGCTCTTCCTGCGCGCGATGTCCACCGCTACCAGTCTCCCAGCTCGAGCGACGCCGGCCTCACGCCCCGAACACGTGGAACGTGATCGTGCGGTCCTTGGGCTCGTCCATCTCGAAGAAGATCAGCCGCTGCCAGGAGCCGAAGCCGGGCTCGCCGGCGATCACCGGGATCGAGTGCGACGTCGCCGAGAGCAGCATGGCCTTCACGTGCGCATGACCGTTCCGCCGCTCGTCGGGGTTCAGGTTCTGGGTGCGCACCTCGAAGTCGTCGTGGCGGTAGTAGACGCCGTCGTGCGGCACGAGCTCGGTCAGATGACGCCGGAAGTCGGCCATGGCGCCGTCTTCCCACTCGTTGATCAGCAGCGCACAGGTCGTGTGGGCGCAGAAGACGATGGCCGCGCCGTCGACCACGCCGGAGTCCTTGATCGCTCGGCGCAGGTCGTCGGTGAGGTCGAGGAAATCGAAGCGCTCGGGCGCGTTGACGGTGATCGTGCTCGTGGTGGAGATCAATGATCCCTCCTGGTCGGGGCCGCGGGAGCGACCTGGCCTCGGATCGGCAGTGAGACGGGAAGATCGAAGGTGAAGACGGCGCCGTGACCCGGCGCGCTCTCGGCGCGGATGACGCCGCCATGGGCCTCGACGACGGAGCGCGCGATGGCGAGCCCGATGCCCGTGCCGCCCCCGTCGTCCCTGGCCCTGGCGGCATCGACGCGATAGAAGCGTTCGAACAGACGCGGCAGGGCCTCGGCGGGGATGCCGACGCCGGTGTCGGCCACGCTCACCTCGACCGACCCGTTGTGCCGGCGCGCTTCGATACGCACCTCACCGCCTTCCGGCGTGAACCGCACCGCGTTGTCGACGAGGTTGAAGATGACCTGGTGCACACGTTCCGCGTCGGCCTCGATCGTTGGGAGATCGGCGGAGAGGGAGGTCACGATGCGCACCGCACGGTCGGCGCACGCGACCTCGATCTCCGAGCGCACGCGGTCGACGAGGGGCGCGAGCGCGACCGGCTCTCGCCGCAGCGGCACCTCGCCTGATTCCAGCTTCGACAGGTCGAGCAATTGCTCGACGAGACGTCCCAGCCGTTCCGACTGTGCCAGCATCACCTGGAGCGTGTGGTCGTTCGGCTGCTCGACACCATCGAGCAGGTTCTCGAGGTGCGCCCTGATCGCGGCGATCGGCGTCTTCAGCTCGTGCGAGACGTTCGCGACCAGATCGCGTCTGGACGCTTCGAGGTTCTCGAGCTCCCGGCTCATGCGGTTGAACGCCTCGGCGAGCTGGCCGACCTCGTCACGGGTGGTGGTGTGGATGCGGGTCGAGTAGTCGCCCGTCTGCATGCGTCGGGATGCTTCGGCCATGTCGCGCAGCGGCTGCGTCATGCCGCGGGCGAGCCAGCGGGCGAGCACCAGGGCGATCACGGCGGCGATCGCTCCGGCCAGCAGGAACTGCCACCACACGCTCTGCAGGAACCCGAGGGTGGCGGAGAAGCGGCCGAGGGAGCCCCGGGTCGGCGATCGGTACAGCACGATCACGCTGCCGCCGTCGTCGGTGGGCACCGCTGCCCAGACCTTGTTCCGGTCGAGCACCCCCCAACGGGGCACCCGCCCAGGCGTATCGGGCACCGTCACACCGAAGTCCGGACCCTCGACCGTGACCTCCCCGGTCACGCGCGCGCCGCACGACCATCACGTCGTCGGGCGCAGCCGGTGAGCTCGCCGCTCGCGAGCTGTCGGGCGAGGGTCAGCGCGCGGATCGCCTCGGAGTCTCTCGGCGATTCCCGCAGCGCGAAGCCGATGAGGGCGTAGGAGATGACGATCGTGATCGCGACGGCGATGACGATCGTCGCCCCCAGCTTGCCGCGGATCGTGGGCAGGCGCCCGAGCGGCCGGGAGCTCACGACCGTTCCTGGAACGCGTACCCGACGCCGTGCACCGTGCGGATGAACCTGGGCTCGTTGCCGTCTTCGCCGAGCTTGCGCCGGATGCGCGCCACGTGCGAGTCGACCACCCGTCCGCCGGCGAAGTCACGGTAGCCCCAGACGCGATCCATGAGCTGGTCGCGCGAGAGCACGACGCCCGGATCGCGAGCCAGCGACAGCAGGATCTCGAACTCGAGCGGGGTGAGGCCGACGTCGTCGCCGTCGACCGTCACCCGGCGACGGCTCGGGTCCATCACCAGGCCACCGTGATCGATCGGTCCCGCGTCGCGCTGCTCACCCATGCGTTCCATGCGGCGCAGGATCGCTTTCACGCGCGCCGTGAGCTCTCGCAGGCTGAAGGGCTTCGTGAGGTAGTCGTCGGCGCCGACCGCGAACCCGCTCACCTTGTCGGCTTCCTCGGTCTTGGCCGTGAGCATCAGCACGGGGGTCCAGGTATCACGCTGGATCTGCTTGCAGACCTCCAGGCCGTCCATGCCGGGAAGCATCAGGTCGAGCACGACCAGATCGGGGTGCTGGCCGGCGTGCTGCTCGATCGCGTCGGGCCCGTCGAGCGCCACGAGCACCCGGAACCCCTCGGATTCGAGCCTCGCTCGGATCGCCTCGGCGATGGCTTCCTCGTCGTCGACGACGAGCACGGTCTGTTGGCTCACGTCGGCCATCGTAGCCCCGGGGCATGTCGGCAGTGCTCGCCGGGTGTTGAGAAATCGTGGTGCCCGTTCGCGCGCAACGCATCGCGAACGTCGGCCTCGCCTAGGGGAGCACGATGGGCTTGGTCACGTCGAGCACGATCGTGGCGCCGACGAACAGCACGAAGAACGCCATGACCGCGGCCGAGACCGGGATGAGCGTGCGCATGTCGACGGCCTTGCCGCGGATCTTCTCGATCAGCAGGGTCGCGAGGTGTCCCCCATCGAACGGCGGAAGCGGCACGAGGTTGATCAAGCCCACGAACACGGTGACGAACCCGAAGAGCTGCAACAGGATCTCGACGGCGCCCGCTTCGCCGCTGATGACGCCGACCTGCTGGCTGATACCGACCACGCTCGTCGCGTCGTCGGGACGGCGTTCGTCGTCGCTGAAGAGCAGCCCGAACACCCTGCCGACCCCGCTCGGACCGAACACGCGCGCGACCTGGTGCCGCGTCTCCTCGATGGAGATGCCGACGTAGCGTACCCCTCCGATCAGGGCGGGACCGACCCCCTGTGGCTCGGGGTCGGGGGGCGCCACGATGACGCCCATGCGCCCACGCGTCTCCCCTTCCACCTCTGCGAGCTCCGGCACCACGGACAAGGTCACCCGCCGCCCGTCGCGTTCCACGACGACCGCGAGCGGCTCGCCCGGGCGTTGCCTCACCTGTGACGTCACGATCTCGCCGAGCTGCTCGCTCGTGGGCTCGTCGACCTCGCCCAGCCGCACGAGCTGATCGCCCGCCATGAGACCTGCCGCGGCGGCGGGGCTCTCGTCGCCGTTCATGGTGGCTTCCACCGTGTCGATGACGATCGGCGTGAGCGGCGCGGTGCGGGGGTCACCGAAGACGGCGAGCCAGACCGCGAAGATCAACGCCGCGACCACGAAGTGGGTCGCCGGGCCAGCGACGATCGTGATCGCGCGTTGCCAGATCGGCTTGGCCCCGTAGAGCCGCGGGGCATCCTCGGGCGGGTTCTCCTCGTAGGGGTTCATCCCCGCGATCTTCACGTAGCCCCCGATGAAGATCGGCTTGACGCCGTACTCGAGTTCGCCCTTGCGCCGGGACCAGATCTTCCACGGCCCGAACCCCACGAAGTACTCCGTGACCTTCATGCCGAAGATGCGCGCGCTCACGAAGTGCCCCAGCTCGTGGATCGCGATGATCACGGTGAGGAAGGGCAGGAAGATGAGGAAGCCGATGAGCAGATCCATGAGGGGGGAAGGGCTACCGCTCCTCGACGATCTCGGCAGCCCGCTGACGTGCCCACGCATCGGCTCGCTCGATGCTCACGATGGAGACCACCGAGGCAGGCTCGTGCTCGTCGACGAGGGTCTGCACGAGCTCCACGATGCGGGTGAGCGCGATCTTGCCCTCGAGGAACGCCATCACCGCCACCTCGTTGGCGGCGTTCATGACGGCGGGGAACGTCGAGCCGAGCCCGCCGACCCGGTACGCGAGGTCGACCGCAGGGAACGCCTCACGGTCGACGGGCTCGAAGGTCAGCGGCCGCTCCGTGAGAGGCACCGGCTCGACCCCCGACGCGAGCCGGTCGGGCCAGCCGAGCGCGAGCTGGATCGGCAGGCGCATGTCGGGGGTGGCCATCTCGGCACGCAGGCTGCCGTCTCGGAACTCGGCCATCGCGTGCACGACACCCTCGGGATGGATCAAGACGTGGATGGACGAGTACTCGAGATCGAACAGGTAGTGCGCCTCGATGACCTCGAGACCCTTGTTCATCAGCGTCGCCGAATCGATCGTGATCTTCGGCCCCATCGACCACACCGGGTGCTGCAGGGCCTCCTTGACGCTGGCGCGGGAGAGTTCGTTGCGGGTCCACCCTCGGAAGGGGCCACCCGAACCGGTGAGGACCACGCGCTTCACGTCCTCGCGTCGCTCCCCCCGCATCGCCATCGCGAGCGCGGCATGCTCGGAGTCGACGGGAAGCAGTCGTTCGGGCTCACCCTTGATGAGGTCGGTCACGAGCTCGCCCCCGACGACCAGGCTCTCCTTGTTGGCGAGCGCCAGCGTCTTGCCGGACTGCAGCACGGCGAGGGTCGGCGCGAGACCCGCCGAGCCCACCAGGGCGTTGACCACCATGTCCGCCTCCGTCTCGGCAGCGAGCCGTTCGGCGGCGTCGGGACCCTCGATGATGTCGACGCCGGGCACGGAGCCGAGCTTGCGTCGCACATCGCCGGCGGCCGTCTCGTCGGCGATGGCGACGACCGGCGGAAGGAACTCGCGGATCTGGCCGGCCAACAGCTCGAGGTTGGTACCCCCCGCCGAGAGACCGACTGCCTTGAATCGCTCGGGATGGCGCCGCACGACGTCGAGGGCCTGCGTGCCCACCGAACCCGTCGACCCCAGGATCGTCACCGATCTCATGGTTCCAAGCCTACCCCGAGGTTGCCGCAACGCTCGCAACGACCGAGCGGCCCCCGGCCCGTCCGTCAGACGATGATGATGCGGTACAGGAAGAACGCTGCAGGCGCCACGAACAGCACGGAGTCGATCCGGTCGAGCACCCCGCCATGGCCGGGCAGGATGCTCCCCATGTCCTTGATGCCCATGTCGCGCTTGACGAGCGATTCGGCCAGATCGCCGAAGGTGGCCGCCGCCGCGACCACGATGCCGAGCAACAGCGCCTCGACGCGCAACTCCTTGAAGGGATCGACGAACGAGGTCACGAGCGTGACCGCCACCACGACGGTCACGAGCGTTCCCACGATGACACCTTCGACCGACTTGTTGGGGCTCACCGTTGGGGCCAATGGCCGCTCGAAGAACTGCCCTCCCCACACCGAGCCGGAGAGGAACGCGGCGGTATCGAAGACGAACGTCAACCCGATCACGCTCAGCACGAGCGAGACACCGCTCTCCCCTTCGAGCAGCACGAGCAGGTAGCTGCCGAGCAGCGGCACCCAGGCCATGTTGAGCACGGTGAGCCCGATGTTGGCGGCGACATCCTTCCGGTGCCCCGACGGCCCACAGATGAACCACAGGAACGTGGCCGCCACCCCGAGCGCGAACATCGCGAGCACGGCGCTCTCTCCACGGAAGTATGCCGCGGCAAGCATCAGCGCTCCGGCGATGAGGCCCACGGCCGTGGCGGGCTGGCGATGATGCCTCACCATGACTCCGAACAGCTCGCCCTGCGCCACGAGCACGATCGCGCCGGCGAGCAGCCCGAACAGCCAGTTCTCGATCAGCAGCGACGCGATGGCGGCGATCGCGAGGATGCCCCCGGTCATGAACGCCGCCGGCACGTCACGTTCGTCGGGAGCCGGGCCTCGGCGGTCGACCTCGAGCGCGCCGGGCTCCTGCCAGCTGGGTCCACCGAGACCCTCGGCGCCGACCAAGACCGGTTCGTGCTCCGGCTCCGGCTCGGCGAGATCCGTGAGGATGTCGTGCTCGACCTCGTCGGGACCGAGCTCCCCCAAGGTCGTGCTGCTCGCCGCAGGCGCATCCACCGGATCGTCGGCGCCACCGGGAGACTCGACATCGCCCATCAGCTCGTCGATCGTCGCGATGGGTGCCGTCTCGAGGCCGGGGCCATCGGTGTCGCCGACGACCGTCACGTCGGCGTATCCCTGATCGTCTTCGGCCGCGGGCTCCCACTCCCTTCCCGGATCGGTCGCGCGACCGTCGTCTCCACCCTCGAACAATCCAGCCTGGTCGGGGCCGGGCTCGGCGGAGGCCGCGGCCTCGTCGCCGCCGCCGTCGTCGTCGTCGTCGACCATGTCGCCCACCTCGACGACGCGATCGGGCTCGGGCGCCTCGGCGTGCCCGGCATCGGCGAAGCCCTCGTCGATCTCGTCGTCGACGCCGATACCCTCGATCGTCTCGAGGACGGTCGTGTCGTACCAATCCTCATCGTCGATCTCGTCGCCCTCGAGCACGTCGTCGGATCCGGGATCGGCGACGACGTCGGTCGGGCCGGAGACCGAGGCCGGCTCGGCCTCGACTTCGGCATCGGTATCGTCGGCCATCACCGAGACGTGTTCCTCGCTCGGGGTCTCTCGAGCGCCGGCCGAGGCCGGCTCGTCCCACTCCACGTCCTTGATGGGCGCGAAGAACTTGTCGAGATCCTCGAACAGGTCGTCGCCGTCGCGCTCGTTGCCCGCCACTAGACCTCCATGAGCTCCTGCTCCTTGTGCTGCTGGATCTCGTCGATCCCGCCCACGTGCCGATCGGTCAGCTTCTGGAGCTCTTTCTCTCCTCGCACCAGGTCATCTTGGGAGATGCCGCCCTCTCGCTCAAGCTTCTCCATGTCTTCCTTGGCGTGGCGCCGAACGTTGCGAACGGCGACCCTGCCCTCTTCCGCCCGGGTATGGACCTGTTTCACGAGGTCCCTGCGCCGATCCTCGGTGAGGGCCGGGAAGGCCAGGCGGATCATCTGCCCGTCGTTCGACGGTGTGATGCCCAGGTCGCTCGACTGGATGGCCTTCTCGATCGCCCCGATCGCCCCCTTGTCGAACGGCTGCACGGCCAGCAGGCGAGGTTCCGGCACGGTGATCGACGCGAGCTGATTCAACGGCACCGGCGTTCCGTAGTACTCCACGGTGACGCGGTTCAGCACGGCGGGGGTCGCCCGGCCGGTGCGGATCGCCGAGAGCTCGTCCTTGAGATGGGTGACCGCCTGCTCCATCTTGTGGTCGGCATCCTTGAGCGTGGAATCGATCGTCATGGGGCTCCTTCAGTGCACGAGCGTGCCGATCGGCTCGCCGTTGACCACACGGCTGATGTTGCCCTCCTGGCGCAGGTTGAACACGATGATCGGAAGCTTGTTCTCCATGCAGAGCGAGATGGCGGTCGCGTCCATGACCTGGTAGCCCTCCTTCAGCACCTCGACGTACTCGATCTCGTCGAAGCGCTCGGCGTCGGCGTCGAGCACGGGGTCGGCGTTGTAGACGCCATCGACCTTGGTGCCCTTGAGCAGGGCATCGGCGCCGATCTCGAGTGCCCGCTGGGCTGCGCAGGTGTCGGTGGAGAAGTACGGCACGCCGAGCCCCGCGGCGAAGATCACGACCCGCCCCTTCTCGAGGTGCCGGCGAGCGCGCAGCGGTGTGAAGGGCTCCGCGAGCTGCGTCATGGAGATGGCGGTCTGCACCCGGGTCGTGACGTGGATCTTCTCGAGGGCGTCCTGCAGGGCGAGTGCGTTCATGACCGTCGCGAGCATGCCCATGTAGTCGGCGCGATTGCGATCGATACCCGGCGCCTGACGGCCGCGCCAGATGTTGCCACCCCCCACGACCACCGCGGTCTGCACCCCGAGGTCGACGACCTCGGCCAGTTGGCGTGCGACGAGTGCCGTCGCATCGGTGTTGATGCCGTACTCGGCGTCGCCCGGAGCGAACGCCTCCCCGGAGAGCTTCAGCAGCACGCGTCCGTAATGCGCCCGCGGCGTGCCCTCCGTCTCGGACATCTACCCCCCGTTCCTCTCTCGTGATGCGGTCTGCGCTGAACGACCTTACGCCTCGGTCGGCTCCGGTGCCGCGTCGTCGGCCGCGTCGCCGAGCTTGAAGCGCGCGAATCGTCGGATCGCGATGCGCTCTCCCACCTTCGCGGAGGTCTCGTCGAGGAGCTGCTGCACCGTCTTCGAGTCGTCCTTCACGTAGGGCTGTTCGAGCAGCACCGTGTCCCGCATGAAGGCATCGAGCTTGCCGGTCACGATCGTGCCGATGATGTGATCGGGCTTGCCGGATTCCTTGGCCTGCACCTCGGCGATGTGGCGCTCGCGATCGAGCTCGCCCGACGGTACCTCGTCACGCGTGAGGAACCTCGGCGCCGACGGACTGGCGATGTGCAACGCGACGTCTTTCACGAGCTTGCGGAAGTCGTCGGTGTTGGCCACGAAGTCGGTCTCGCAATTGACCTCGACGAGCACGCCGACCGTGTTGTTGAAGTGGACGTAGGCGTCGACGAGGCCTTGGTTGGCCGACCGCCCCGCGCGCTTGGCCACCGACGCGAGGCCCTTCTCTCGCAACAGCTCCACGGCACGGTCGAGGTCGCCGTCGGCCTCGATGAGGGCCTTCTTGCAGTCCATCATGCCGGCGCCCGTGGCGTCGCGGAGCTGCTTGACCTCGGCAGCGGTCGGTGACACGGCGCTCATGTGCCCTCCTCGGGCGTGCCGCCGGCCGCCGCGCCGACGGGTTCGGCGACGACCGACTCGTCGCTCGCGGGGGGCGGCGCGGGCTCGGCCTCGTCCTCGGCCGGCGCCTCAGGGACGTCCGGCTCGAAGACGGTGCTCTTGGCGATGGCGGCGGCATCTTCAGGCGACGGTGTCTCGGACTCCTCGACCCTGGCCGGAGCCGCGGTCGACCTCGGGCCGGCGGGTGCCCCCGCTCGAGCGGGAGCCGCGGCTTCGGCCGGTTGGTCCTTGGCCATGCCGTAGCCCTCGGCGAGCGCGTCGGCGACCACGCGGGCCACCAGGCTCACGGCCCGGATCGCATCGTCGTTGCCCGGGATGGGGAAGTCGACCTCGTCGGGATCGCAGTTGGTGTCGACGATCGCGATGACCGGGATGCCAAGCTTCCTCGCCTCGTTGACGGCGATGTGCTCCTTCTTCGTGTCGATCACGAAAACCGCGTCGGGAAGCCGCTCGAGGTCCTGGATGCCGCCGAGGTTGCGCGTCAGCTTGTCGCGCTCGTGGCGCAGACGGATGGCTTCCTTCTTCGGCAGGTAGTCGAGGGCTCCGGTCCGCTCCATCTCGTGCAGCTCACGCAGACGGAGCAGGCGCTTGGAGATCGTGGAGAAGTTCGTGAGCATGCCGCCCAGCCAGCGGTTGTTGACGAACGGCATGCCGACGCGCGTGGCGTGCTCGTGCACGACTTCCTGAGCCTGCTTCTTCGTGCCGATGAAGAGCACGATGCCGCGGCGGCGGCCGAGCCCCTGCACGAACTCATGGGTCTCCTCGAGGCCCGCGAGGGACTTCTCGAGGTCGATGATGTAGATGCCGGAACGCTCCCCGTACAGGAACCGCTGCATCTTCGGGTTCCACCGGCGAGTCTGGTGGCCGAAGTGCACGCCCGCCTCGAGGAGCTCCCGCCTGGTGACGACAGGCACGAAGCCCTCCTTCTCGGTTGTTGTCCTCCGCCCGGATCGTTCCGTCACCGGCCAGCCCATGCGATGCGAGGGCGGGACCCCGGCGATGCGGTCCCCAGGCGTGTGAGCTCGGCGCTCGGCGCCGGCCCGGGGAGTCTAGCAGCACGCCTGGAGCGGGCGGACGGGCCGCGGGTGGCTCCGCGGAGGTGCAACCGTCGGGGTTTGGACCGCTCAGCGCCGGGCGCGCTCCGGCCTGCGCCGAGGCGCCGCCCCGGGCACCTCCCCCGCCACCGAGAGGTACCGGAACGCGACGGCGGCCTGCATGGCCACGTGCATCAGGTTCGCGACGAGCACGACGACCCAGGCGGCCACGTTCGGGTTGACCCCTAGCTCGGAGCCGGGCTTGCCCGGCGCGACCAACAGCGCCACCGACCCGACGACGTAGACGGCGGCCAGCGACAGGTTCCCCGAGCCGGGAAGCCGCGCCGCCCTGACGGATCGACCCATGGCGTCGCTCATCCGGCGTCCCTCGTCGGCGGCGATGACCAGCGCGAAGCTCAGCAGGTAGACGCCACCGACGAGGGTCGCGAGCTGGATCAGCAGCACGAACGCGGGGCCGAGCAGCGGACCCAGCAGGCTTCCGATCGTGAGCAACCCCACCCCGGCGACGTTGACCGCGAGTGCCACCGGCAGGGCTCGGAGCGCTCGGACCAGGGTCCAGCGCCCGAGCGGCGACGCCCGGAGCACTTCCACGATCGCGGCCACCAGGAGCGCCTGGATCGCGGCGCGAACGACGACGAACCCGAGGATCGCGAAGAACCCTCCTCGAAGCCCGAACAACGCCGTCGAGAGGGTCGCATCGAAGCTCGTTCCGATCGGCGGCAGCGCCAGGGCGGTCACGAAGAGCGCGAACGGACCCTCGTAGCCAAGCGCGAGCGCCACCAGCCAGAGGGCGACCACGGTGGCCAAGGTCGCGGCGAGCACGATCGGCGTTCCCGCCACGGTCACCACGCCGCGGACAAGCGAGGTGCGGATGCGCGGCATCGACGTGGAGCCTGCACCCCGGGGCGCGAAGATGGAGTCGAGCAGGCCGCGGCGCCTGGCGTGGCTCGGCCGCCGAGCCGTTCCCCTGGGCGGGCCGCTGGTGGGCGGTGCTCGGCCGAGCACGCTTGCCTCTGTTCTTGTTCGTCATGGGGTCGGATCCTCGTCTTCCCAGGGGTCGCGCATCGGTTCGTCACCGGCGTCCTCGTCGACGTCACCGATGACCGCGGGCCCCATGCGCTTGCCGAGCAGGAGTCCGAGGGATCCCACGACCACGACCACCGCCGCGATCGCGAGCGCCATCGATCCCAGCATCGAACCGATCGCGAGCGTCGTCGGCGACGCTTCGGAAACGAGCATGGCGCCGGGATCGTGCTCATAGGCCTCCATCCCGTTCAGGCCTCGGGCTCGCACCACGATCAACCGATCGCCGGCCACCGCCAGCGCCCGGATCGGGGAGCCGTCGGCGAGGCGCCGCCACACGAGTTCCCCGGTCCCGATCGAGATCGCGCCGAGCTCGCCCTCGAACGTGGGCACCAGCAGGAAGTCCCCGACCACCGCCGACACGCTGCCGATCGTCGTGGAGTTCAAGGCGAAGTCCCAGCGCCGATCGCCTGAGACGGGGTCGAAGGCTCGCACGTGCCCGACCGGGTCGACCACCATCACCGCCGTCGGCGTGACGAGCGGCGGCGTGATCACGTCGAACGCCGCGTTCATCCGCGTGCTCCACAGCTCCGAGCCGTCGGCGGGATCGATGGCGACCACCGATGTCTCGGCCAGCCCCGTGAAGATGGTGAAGATGCGCTCGCCGTCGCTCGAGGCTGCCGAGACCACCGCCGAGGCAGCGGTCGGCTCGTGACGCCACCGTTCGTCGCCCGAAGCGGCGTCGAGCGAGACGACCACGGGCGAGGAGTCGCCGTCGCCCTGCAGGCTCACGAGGACCTGTCCGTCGGAGGAAGCGATCGAGGTCACGAGCGGAGCGTCGAGCGTCGTGGTCCACGCCACCGAGCCATCGGTGAGGTCGACGGCCGTGACGACACCCCCGTTGCCGCCGACGAACGCGAGATCACCCTCGACGGTCACGCCCGTGCGGCTCACCGCATCGAGCGCCACGGCCTTCCACGGACGCTGCTGGGTCGCGACGTCGAACGCGGCGAGGTACGACGGTGCCGGATCGTCGCCTGCGTCGGAAGTGGATCCGCCGCCCGGCGTCGGCTCGGTCGAGGCGGAGGGTGTCGTCGGGGGGGAAGCGGGCTCGCCGCCCACCGCCGGTGCCTCGGGCGGTCCATCGCCCCAACCCTCGGTGTAGACGGCCAGCGGACCGCCGGCGCTCTCGGCGATCGCTGCGGCGACCGGAGGGCCGAGGTCGCGGGGCACCGAGAACGCCTGCTCGCCCGAGGACACATCGACGCCGACGACCTGCTCGGGGCCGACCACGACCGCGATGTCACCGGCGATCACCGGCGCGGAGAGGCCGAACCGCGCATCGGGGCCACCGGGAGGGATCGGCGTGCGCCACGCGCGCCGGAAGCCGGGCTCGGGACCGCCGGACGCCACTCCGGTCTTGCCGGGGCCACCTTGGAACTGGGTCCAGGCCACACCGGCCTGCGCCGCGGCGACGCCTGCGCCGGTCAGCGCGAGGAAGCAGGCCGTGGCGACGACCGCGCTCCCCGCTCGTCCCATGCCCGTTCGCCCCCCGCGCAGGGGCATCATGGAGCCACGGCTCCTGGAGTCGGGATCGCGACCGGCGTCGTCAAGGCGGCGCCATGGTAGATGGCCGGGCGTTGCTTCACTCGCGCCACGCCCGCCTCGGATCTCGATGCATGCGCCGCCGGGCGCCGTCAGGCGACGAGCGGCGCCAGCCTGATCAGGCCGCTCACGTCGATCGGAGCGAGGTAGTCGAGCGGGTCGACGTACGCATCATCGAGCTTCACACCCAGGTGCAGGTTGGCCACCAGGTCGCCGGTATGCCCGAGTCCGGTGCGCACGACCGGGTCGCCTTGCGCGACGAGGTCGCCGCGGCGCACGAGCAGCGCCGACACCCATGAGTAGGTCGACTCGAGTCCGGCGCCGTGATCGATCGTGAGGAAGAGGCGCCCCCCGACGGGGCCGGCGAAGACCACGCGTCCGTCGGCCGGGGCCACGGCCACGCTTCCCGCGACGGCGGCGATGTCGATGCCCCGGTGGCCCGAGCCGAACGGAGACGCCGGCGGGTCGAACCCACGGATCACGGGGCCGGTCACCGGCCACGTCCAGGTTCCCGCGGCGACCGCAGGCGGTGCCGTCGCCCAGGTCAGGGTGACGACGACCAACGTCATCGCGAGAGCTGGTTCGGCAGAGCTGACGCATGGTGCCGACGGTAGCCGAGCCCCTCGAGACGCACCGTGACGCGCGTCACGTTGGCGGCAGGATGTTCGGGCGGTACCGCCTACTCGACCTCGGTCAGCTGACCCCGCAGCCCGCCAACCGCCTTCGTGTGGATCTGGCAGACGCGTGACTCGGTCACACCGAGGATCTCCCCGATCTCGGCGAGCGTGAGCCCCTCGAAGTAGTAGAGCGTGACCACGATCTTCTCCCGCTCGGAGAGCTCGTTGATCGCGGCGGCAAGCAGGCTCCTCGTCTCCTGCGATTCGACGCCCGACGTGGGATCGAGGCCACGGTCGGCGAGCGTGTCGATCAGCGACACCTGCTCACCTCGGTCGGCACCCACCGACACCAGCTCGTCGAGTGCGAGCACCGAGACGAACGAGATCTGTGAGACCACGTCGTGCAGCTCGCGGCGCGTGATGCCGAGACGCTCGGCCATCTCCTGCTCGCTCGGCTGCCGCTTCAGCATGGCTTCGAGGTCGGTGTGCGCCTTCTCGATCTCCCGAGCCTTGAACCGGATCGAGCGCGGCACCCAGTCCATGGCCCGCAGCTCATCGATGATCGCGCCCTTGATGCGTGGGATCGCATACGTCTCGAACTTGTTGCCGCGGCCGGGCTCGAACTTGGTGAGGGCATCGATCAGGCCGAACATGCCGTAGCTCACGAGGTCGGCCTGTTCGACGCTCGCCGGAAGCCCGGTCGCGACCCTGCTCGCCACGTACTTCACGAGCGGGGCGTAATGCAGGATGAGCTTCTCGCGCGACTCGTCGTCGCCCGTGCTCTTGAAACCGTGCCAGTGGCCCCCGAGCTCATCGTCGACGTGCGGTGGGACGGTGATGGTCGGGTCGAAGGACGCGGCAGCCTTGCCGCCTGCCTTGGCACCGACCTTCGCCCGGGTCTTCACGGCCGTCTTCGCGCCGGACTTCGCAGCCGGCTTGGGCGGGGCCTTGGTGGCCGTCTTCTTCGCGGTCGGCACGACTCAGGCCCTCGGGTGAGACCGCTCGTAGACCTGGAACAACCGAGCACGAGACACGTGGGTGTAGCGCTGCGTGGTCGCAACGCTGGCGTGTCCCAACAGTTCCTGTACGGCTCGGATGTCGGCTCCCCCTTCCAACAGGTGCGTGGCGAACGAGTGCCGCAGGGTGTGCGGGGTCACCCGCCGGCCCGGCAGCACTGTACCGCCATATCGTTCCACCATCGTACGGATGTCCCTCGAGCTGAAGGGTTTCTTGCGACGGTTGTGGAAGAGGTGTGCGGAGCCAACGGGAGCGAGCGTCGCACGCCCTTCACGGAGGAAGGCTCGAACGGCCTCGACCGCGTAGTCGGACATGGGCACCTCGCGCTCCTTGGCGCCCTTGCCCATCACGCTCACCCGGCCCCGGTCGAGATCGACGCGGTCGACGCGTGAGGCTCGCGACCTCGCCCACGCGCAGGCCCGAGCCGTACATGAGCTCGAGCGCGGCGACGTCACGCAGGGCGATCGCGCGGTCGACCGGCGTGGGCTCGGCATCGGGGTCGCGGTCGACACCTGACGGGGCCTCGGCCAGCGCGGCAGCTTCCTGCTGGCGGAGCACGGTCGGAAGGCGGTTCACGACCTTCGGGCGCCCGAGCAACAGCGACGGATCCTCGATGACTCGGCCGTCGGCGAGCGCCCATCGGTAGAACGTGTGGATCGTGCCCACCCGGCGCGCGATCGACGCGCGCGCGTATCCGAGCGTGTGCTGCTGTGCGAGGAAGCGTCGCAGCAGCGGATAGCGCACGTCGGCGAGGGAGGTGCCGCCCCGGTGCAGGAACGTGGCGAGCTGCGTCAGATCTCGCCGGTACGCGTCGACCGTGTGCCGCGACAGGTGGCGCTCGAGCGTGAGATGCGCCGTGAACGCGTCGATCAGCGTACGGTCGGCCCGGGGAAGCTCGTCGGCGGAAGGCACGTGGAGAGCTTGCCACGGCGCCGCACCCTCGACGGTCAGCCGGCGCCGGAAACCGATGCGGCGCCGGCTGCTGACGTCACCCGGCGCTCGTACCGCCCTCCCACGCTCCGCACGAGCCCCTTGAGCTCGAGCGAGAGCAGCGCGGTGGTGACCGCGGGCGGCGCCAGGGTGGTCGAGACCGAGATCGCATCGGGAAGCCCCGACGCTCCCAGGGCCTCGTAGACCCGACGCTCGTCGCCCGACAGGTTCGGGGGCGGCTCGAGCCGCAGCCGCTCCGTGTAACCGAGGTCGTCGAGCAGGTCGTCGGCGCCACGGATCATCGTCGCGCCATCACGGATCAGCGCGAGCGGGATCTCTGCGAGCGGGCTCGTGACCTGGCCGGGCACGGCGAACACGTCACGGCCCAGATCGAGCGCGTGGTCGACCGAGATCATCGATCCGCTGCCGTGGGCCCCCTCGACCACCACGAGCGCACGCCCCAGGGCGGCGACGAGGCGGTTCCGCGCCGGGAACCGGAACGCCTCGGCCGCGACGCCCGGCGCGTACTCGCTCACGACCGCACCCGCCGCAGCGATGCGCGCGACCAGCTCGGAGCTTCCTTTCGGGTACGGCAGATCGTGACCCGACCCGAGCACGGCGATGCTCGTGCCACCCGAGGCCAGCGCGCCACGGTGCGAAGCGGCGTCGATGCCCCTGGCAGCCCCGCTCACCACGCACACCCCCACGCCACCGAGCCCGGCGCCGACGCTCATCGCCACCTCGTTGCCGGTCGGCGAGCAGTTGCGCGCGCCCACGACGGAGACCCGCTCGGGCAGCTCGGTCAGCGGCGTTCCCGAGACGTAGAGCCCGACGGGAGGATCGTGCAGCAGCTCGAGGAACACGGGCAGATACTCGTCGTCGGCCGGCGTCACGAACCGCACCCCCAACGCCGACGCCTCGCGCTCCACACCCGCCGCATCGAGCGTCTCGGGCCCAGACCCGGTCGGCCTCGCTGCCCGCGGCGCCCGCCCGTATCGCGGCGAGGCTCGCCTCGGCGGTGCCTTCGCTCCACGCGAGCTCGTGGAGCTGGAAGGGCTTCATGCCCCGCAGGGCGGAGAGCACCAGCAGGGCTTCGCGCGCGCCCTCGCCGCTCGCGTACCCGTCGGGGAACCCCGGCGGCACGTCGAGGGCTCGCCTCGGCACGTCGCCCCGCCGTGGTCGGCGTGCGCCGGGTGCCGGCGCTTCAACCGACACGGGTGAGACCCTCCATCACCACGCCGTCGCGGTAGGAGAGCGCCTCGGAGACGTGTGCGCTGTCGACCACGTCGGCGCCGTCGAGGTCGGCGACCGTGCGAGCGACCTTGATCGCGCGGTCGAAGCCGCGCCCGGTGAGCCCGAACCGGTCCACCGCCCCGCCCAACAGCCCCTCGGCCGACCGTGTGAGCCGCACCAGCCGCCGCGCGATCGGCCCCGGCAGGTATGCGTTGCAGGCCACACCGTACTCCGCCCATCTCGCGCGCTGGCGGTCGCGCGCCCGCTGCACACGGTCGCGGATCACGATGGATGGCTCGCCCTGACCGCCTCCCATGAGCTCCTGCTTCGTGAGACGCGGAACCCGCAGGCGCAGGTCGATGCGGTCGAGGAGCGGCCCCGAGAGCTTCTGCCGGTACTGGTCGACCCGATCGGACCGGCAGCGGCAGTGCCGCCGCGGGTCGCCCTCGAACCCGCACGGGCACGGGTTCGCGGCGGCGACCAGCGTGAACCGCGCCGGGAAGGCGACCGAGCCGACGGCCCGGGTCACGACCACCCCGCCATCCTCGAGCGGCTGGCGGAGCCCTTCGATCGCGTCGCGCCGGAACTCGGTGAGCTCGTCGAGGAACAGCACCCCGTGGTGGGCGAGCGAGACCTCGCCCGGACGCAGGTAGCCCGTGCCGCCCCCGAGCAGCCCGGTCAGGGAGATCGAATGGTGCGGTGCGCGGAACGGCCGGGCACGCAGCACGCCGCGCCCCGCGAGCAGCCCGGCGACCGAGTGCAGCTGGGTCGCCTCGAGCGCCTCGTCGCGCGAGAGGCTCGGCAGGATCGTCGTCATGCGCCGAGCGAGCATCGTCTTGCCCGCGCCGGGCGAGCCGACCATCAGCACGTTGTGGCCACCAGCTGCGGCGACCTCGAGGGCTCGTCGGGCCTGCGTCTGCCCGCGCACGTCACTGAAGTCCACGTCGCTCGGCGCGTCGGCCTCGAGCGATGCTTCGCCGATCTCGGGCGGCTGCCAGGTTCCCTTCAGGAAGCCGACCACCTCGGCGAGCGTCGAGACCGCGACGACGCGCAGCCGATCGACCTGGGCCGCCTCGAGCGCGTTCACCGCAGGCACGATCACCCCGTCGAGCTTCGCGCGCGCTGCGGCGATCGCCACCGAGAGCACGCCGGGCGTCGGCATGAGCTCGCCCTTGAGCGAGAGCTCGCCGGCGAGCGCGAACCTGCCGAGCAGGGTCACGGGAAGCTGCGCGGTCGCCGCCAGCACGCCGGTGGCGACGGGAAGGTCGAGTCCCGGACCTTCCTTGCGGAGGTTGCCGGGCGCGAGGTTGACGACCACCCGGCGCAGCGGCCACTCGAGCTTCTGGCTCTCGACCGCCGGCCGGATGCGCTCACACGCGTCGCGCACCGCGGCCCCCGGGAGCCCGGTGAGCGTGAGCGAGGGAAGCCCCCGACCCACGTGCGCTTCCACGGTCACGAGGTGTCCACCCACCCCGAGCACCGAGACGCCGAGCACCCGTCCGTACATCGCCGGTGACGCTAGAGCCGCGAGGCCGGCGCGTTCGGTGACGCGCGTCACGTCCGGCGCGAGGTCGCCGGCGTCGCTGCTAGCCTCGCCGCCGTGTCAGAGCGCTTCGACTGGAGCCCCGAGCCCGAGCTGATCGACGTGCGCGACGAGGCGCGCAGCCGCCCCGCGCTCGAGGCGCTCGGCGAGCAGACCTGGCGCGAGGCGCTCGACTGGCTCTACGGCGAGGCCATGCGCCGCCCGATCCTCGTGCGCACCTACCCCGAGGCACGCACGGCGTTCTTCGGCGCGAGCAACGGTCCAGCTGCGGCGCCGGCATCCCCGACGACATGGACCGAGGTGCTCGCCGAGTTCCGGGAGCGGGTCGCACCCGCCACCTACAACGCGCAGCATCCGGGCTCGTTCAGCTACTTCACCCCTCCCCCGCTGCCGAGCTCGATCGCCGGCGACGTGCTGGCGCAATGGCTCCACCAGGGTGTCGACGTTTGGCACGCGGGTCCGATCGGCACCTTCGTCGAGGAAGAGGTCACCGCCTGGCTCCGCGACCTCGTGGGGTTCGGCCCCGACGGCTGGGGTGTGCTCACGAGCGGCGGGGTCATGGCCAACGTCATGGCGATGACGGTCGCCAGAGACGTCTGGCTCGCGAAGCTCCGCGGCATCGCCGGCGCCCCGCGCGGCGCCGACCTCGAGGGCGTACGGGTCTACGCGAGCGACCAGACGCACTTCTCGATCGCCCGCGCTCTCGGGGTGCTCGGCTTCCCTCGGGAGACGCTCGTCGTGATCGAAAGCGACGAGCGGTTCCGGCTCCAGCCAACGCCCGTGGCGGAGGCGATCGAGCGCGACCGTGCGGCCGGGCTGACGCCCCTCGCGATCGCGGGCGTCGCGGGGTCGACGAACACGGGCTCGGTCGACGACACGGTGGGGCTCGCCGACGTGGCCGAACGGGAAGGCGTGTGGCTGCACGTCGACGCCGCCTACGGGGGGGCAGCCCGGCTCTCGACCCGCGACGGTCACCGGGTGCCGGGACTCGAGCGTGCCGACAGCGTCACGATCGACCCGCACAAGTGGTTCTTCCAGGCCTACGACATCGGGGCGCTGGTGGTGCGCCGGCGCGAGGACCTGCTGAGCACCTTCCACTCGTCGCCCGAGTACTACGCGTCGAGCCGTCCCGAGGACGAGCCGCTCAACTGGTACCAGTACTCGCTCGAGGGCACGCGCCGCTTCCGCGCCCTCAAGCTCTGGATGAGCTGGAAGCAGGTCGGCTCCGCGGGCTTCGGCGCCCTGATCGAGCAGAACGACGACCTGGCCGCCTACCTCGCCGGCCGCTGTCGCGACGAGCCCGACCTCGAGGCGGTGCCCGCCGAGCCCGAGCTGAGCATCGTCTGCTTCCGGCACCTGCCGTCGGGGTGCGAGCAGTGGCCAGCCGAGGTGCTCGACGACTACCAGGCTCGCCTGCAGCGGGCCCTCGAGATCAGCGGGGAAGCCTGGGTGAGCGTGACCACGCTGCGCGGCCGTACGTTCCTGCGAGCAGGCGTCGTGAACTACCTGTCGACCGAAGACGACGTCGACCTCATGATCGACACCCTTCGGAAGCTGTCAGGCGACGTGATCCGAGCGCTCGACCTCGGCTGACCGCCGATCGGGCCGCCGCGTCAGTGGGACCGCCGGCTCGCGCCGACGAGCGCGTTCGGGCTCGCGGGCGACGACGTTCGACTGGAGCGCGAGGATGTCGATACCCTCGATCGGCTTGCCCTCGACGCGCTGGCGCAGCCCGGAGTTGTCCCACGGCCGCTCCACGGGTCGCGGCTCCTCGGCTTCGGCACGCCGGTCGCTCCTCATGATGCGGGATGGTAGGTCGCTCCATGACACGCGCGCCACGGTCGGATGAGCACGATCGATGCGACCGAGGTTCGATCCGGACATGGCCATTCGGTGTAGGCCGGTGCCACCTCGTCAGAACGCGTCTTCGAAGAGCTCCACCTCGATGGATCCCTCCGGCGACGATCCGGTGCGAACGGCGACGCTCGCCACATCGAAGCGCACGCAGAGCGGGCCGATGCCGTGCGTGAGCAGGAAGACCTCGGCGAGGGACCGCAGCTTCCGCCGCTTGCGGGCGTCGACCGCATCGAACCCAACCCCGCGGCTCGAGCCACGACGGGTCTTGACCTCGCAGAACACCAGCACGTCGCGCCGGCGCAGCACCAGATCGATCTCGCCGAGGCTGCACCGCCAGTTGCTCGCCACGAGCGAGAACCCGCGGCGCCGGTAGAGGTCGAGCGCCGCCCGCTCGCCCCTGGCCCCGAGATCGGAACGCGCGTCGGACACGACGAGGACCGTAGAGGCGAGGTGTGACACGAAGCGCCGGAAGCGGCGCTCCCGATCGCGAGACCGCTAGGGCGTCGATGGTGCGTCGGGGATCGTCGTGGGCTCGTCGCGCTTCGCGAGCTCCTCGACGTTCACGTCGCGGCGGGTCATGACCCGCACCGTCGAGACGAACCGTGCCGGGCGGAACATGTCCCACACCCACGCGTCGGTGAGGTCGACCTGCACCCATCCATCGCCGGTCGGGGTGAGCTGCACCTGGTTCGCCAGGTAGAACCGGCGTTCGGTCTCGATGACGTAGGTGAACATCGGGAGCACGTCGCGGTACTCGCGATACAGCTCCAGCTCGCGTTCCTCTTCGAACCGCTCGATGTCGTCGTCGCTCATGCGACCCAGCTTCTCACGCAGGCGCCTGAACCCCATCGGCCGGCCAGGGCCGGGCGGCCATCCCTGCGAACAGCGACGGCTGCGCGCAGGGAGCGAACGACATGCGGTGCACGGATGTCGGGCCGTGCTGATCGAGCGCCTCCAGGTGTTCGGGCGTGCCGTAGCCCTTGTTGTGATCGAACCCGAACTCGGGGAAGCGCCGATGCAGCCGGCGCATGATGCGATCGCGCGTGACCTTGGCCACGATCGAGGCCGCCGCCACGCTGGCGCTCACCGCATCGCCCTTCTTCACGCCGATCGACGGGCACGGGATGCGCGGCACAGGGAACCCGTCGGTCAGCACGTAGTCGGGCTCAAGCGCCTTCGCCGCCCTGCGCAGCAGCGCGATGTTCGACCGGTGCAGCCCGCGGGCGTCGATCGCGGCCGGCTCAGCCTTGCAGGCGATCCAGGCTGCCGCCGCGACGATGCGTTCGTACTGGGTCTCGCGCTGCGGCTCGGTGAGCATCTTCGAGTCGTTGATGCCGTCGATGTCGAACCGATCGGGAAGGATCACCGCCGCGGCCACGAGCGGCCCGGC
The DNA here is from genome assembly GCA_963790335.1 of uncultured Actinomycetes bacterium. GTDB lineage: Bacteria > Actinomycetota > UBA4738 > UBA4738 > HRBIN12 > JAOUEA01. Next base: position 106,498 of record CAWBOB010000007.1, read on the forward strand.
GAGCGCGCCGCGGCCGGCCTCGTCGGCGCCCGCCACACGCGTGAACCCCTGGGCGGCGAGGAGCCGCTCGTACCGGTCCATCGATCGGCTCGACCGTTGCATCGCTCCAGGAGCCTTCATCGCACGACCCCGATGCGATCGACCGGCCACATGCGCAGGAACGTCACGCCGATCAGCTTGTCGATCGGCACGAGGCCGGTGCAGTCGGGAGGATCGCACCGCGAGTCGCCGGAGTTCCCTCTGTTGTCACCCAAGACGAACAGCATGCCATCGGGCACCGTCACTGGCCGGTAGGGGCTCTTCGGAACCGGCTGGTTCAAGTACGGCTCGTCGACGGGCGCGCCGTTGACGAAGAGCGTGCCCGAACGGTCGATCTCGACGACGTCGCCGGGGAGTCCCGCCACGCGCTTCACGAAGTCGTCGTGGGGAGGGTTCGCAACGCCGAGGGTCTCGCCGAGCCAGTGCAGCGCTCCGCCGACGACGCCGCGATCGGGTGTGGTGCCGTCGGGCCCCTCGAACACCACCACGTCGCCCCGGTCGACGTCGTCGAGCCGCAGACAGATGCGACACACGACGATGCGGTCGCCCTTCCGCAGCGTTGGCACCATCGAGGACGACGGGATCGAGAACGCCTGCACCAGCAGGAGCTTGATGACGATCGCGAGTACGAGCGCGACGCCCACGAGCACCGGCAGCTCGTGCCAGCGGCCGTGCCAGCGCGCTTCGGAGTGCGGATCGGGGGGCTCGGCGGCGCCGGGCAGCCGACCGGCCACCGGTCAGGCCTCGGCCTTCTCCTCGTCGGCGGCCTCGATGGCCTCCGTCTCGTCGGCCTCGACCGCGTCCGACACCTCGGCCTCGGAGGCCTCGATCACGTCGGTCTCGTCCGCGCCCTCGTCGGGCTCGTCGGCCGCTTCCTCGGCGGCTGCCTCCTGGGCGGCGAGCGCCGCGGCATCCTCCATGGCAGCCAGCTTGACCTCGTCGATGCGGCGCTCCTTGATGCGCGCCTTCTTGCCGCGCAGCTCGCGCAGGTAGTAGAGCTTGGCACGGCGCACCTGCCCGCGGCTCACGATCTCGAGCTTGGCGATCGAGGGCGAGTGCACCGGGAAGGTGCGCTCCACGCCGACCCCGAACGAGATCTTGCGGACCGTGAACGTCTCGCGCAGCCCGCCGTTCTGCCTGCCGATCACGACGCCCTGGAACACCTGAACGCGCTCGCGACTTCCCTCGACCACCCGCACGTGCACCTTCACGGTGTCACCTGGGCGGAAACTCGGGATGTCGCTGCGCAGGAATGACTTCTCGACGAGATCGGTCTTGTTCATGGCAACGGCCGCCGATTGTACCAGCGGCCTTTCCCCACCCAGCCGGGCGAACTCAGGCTGGTGGAGACACTGGAGCCTTCGAACGACCGCGTGAGGCAGACTCGACCGATGCGATCGGCGTTCCTCCCGGCATGCGGCTCGACTGATCGCCGGAATGCCCGCGCGGTCGTGGGTCGCCGGCGACGGACCACGGCTTCTGACCGCCTGTCGAGGCGGGAGTCAACGTCGCCCGCGACAAGACGAGCTCACCCCGGAGGTATCCTTGGCTCGCCGACGGACAGCTCGCCAGGCGGACCGCGAGTCCGACTACCGCGCCCGACACGACGAAGAGGAGACAACCCAGGGGCGAATCAGCCCCTCCATCCACGAGGGTCGCTCCAGCGTCGACGTAGGGCCAATTGTCATCCCTTTGCTCGGCCGACGTTTCATCGGGAGGCTGCGCCCGTATCTCGCCTGCATGGGCGCAGGATAGTGGCGGCGCCACGTCGATCCCGGTTCTGAACGTCGTGGACGAGATATGGGGGCAGGGACTTCCCAGAACTTGGCAGCTCGACGACCCGTCGGTTCAACGATGTTCGCGACCGCACCTCACCGTGAGCCGCCCTCCTACCCTGAACCGTCCTCTCCCGGAAGATCGGGGCGGTTGCGGCGGGTCTTGGCCTCTGCCGCTTCGCGGCGCCAGCGCTCGATCTCGGCGTGGTTGCCACCCAGCAGCACCTCGGGAACGGCCAACCCCCGAAACTCGCGCGGACGCGTGTACTGCGGATGCTCGACCAGGCTCGGCTCGCTGAACGAGTCGCGCTCGTGCGACTCCTCGCGGCCGATCACGCCGGGCACGAGGCGGGTGACAGCTTCGATCAGTACGAGTGCGGGCAGCTCGCCGCCCGAGAGCACGTAGTCGCCGATCGAGACTTCCTCGGCCGGAAGCCCTTCGGCCACACGCTCGTCGACGCCCTCGTAGCGCCCGCAGAGCAGGGTGAGGTGGGGCTCGGCGGCGAGCTCGCGCACGAGCCCCTGGGTCGAGCCGGCGCCCGGCGGGCGAGAGCAGCAGCGCGCGCCCGCGGTCGGGGTCGAGCGATTCGACCGCGCGGAACCACACGTCGGCGCGCATCACCATGCCGGCCCCGCCTCCGAACGGGGTGTCGTCGACCGATCGGTGCACATCGTCGGTGTGATCACGCAGATCGTGCACACGTACGTCGATCACGCCTGCTTCGATCGCCTTGCCCAGCAGGCTCTCGCCGAGCGGCCCCGATACGAGGTCGGGGAAGATCGTGAAGACGTCGATGCGCACCTCGCGGAGGCTACCGCGCGCGCAGGGTCTATCCGGGCGCGGTCAGACCCGGGACGTCGCGCACCACGATGCACTTGGCTTCGATGTCGACCTCGACGATCACGTCGCGGATCGCGGGAACGAGCGTCTCGGCGCCCCCGGCGTCCACGGCCACCCACAGGTCGTTCGCCGGGTTCGGGATGACGTCCGACACGATGCCGAGCGAGCGTCCCGACTCAGTGACGACGTCGCAGCCCTCGAGCTGGAACGGCCAGTACTCCCCCCGGGAAGCTCGGGCAGCCACGATTCGGGCACGACCAGCACGGTGCCGCGGAGCGCCTCGGCACCGGTGCGGTCTTCGACACCTGCGAACTTCACGAGCAGCCGCCGGCCGTGAGGCTGGGAACGCTCGATCTCGAGCGAGCGGCCGCTCTGGGTGAAGATGGTCGCGCCCGCGGCGAACCGCGTGGGCTCGTCCGAACGGATCTCGACCGCGACCTCGCCCTTGATGCCGTGGGCCCTGGTGACGTGTCCGACGACGACGGTCGGCTCGGCCACCTCAGTCGGCGATGTCGACGTAGGCGCTGGTGCCTTCGCGGGTCGCGGCGGCGCGCACGACCGCTCGGATCGCTTTGGCGGTGCGACCGCCTTTGCCGATCACCTTGCCCATGTCGTCGGGTGCCACGTGCACGGTGTACCGGAAGCCGCGATCGTCTTCGGACTCGGTGACCTCGACGGCGTCGGGGTCGTCGACCAGCTCGCTCACGAGGAAGTCGACCAGATCCCGCACGAGTTACTCCTCGGTGGCCTCGGGCTCGGCGAGCCTCGGGCTCGGCGAGCCTCGGCCTCGGCGGCCTCGGGCTCGGGTTCGCGCCTCGCGAGCTTCGGCGGAGCCTCGGGCTCGGGCGCAGCCTCGGCTCGGCTCCGCGGGCGCTGCGGCTGCGCGGCTCGGGCTCGGGCGGTGGCGTTGCCGGCTTCCTCGGCTGCCGCCGCAGCCTTGGCGGCCGCCTTCTTCGAGACCTTGGGCGCGGCGGACTCGGCGTCGCGCACCCGCACCTGGCCGGCGGCGCTCGGACGCTCGGCCACGAACGTGTCCCAGATGCCCACCTTCGCCATGAGGTTGCGAACCTGGTCGCTCGGCTGGGCGCCGACCCGCAACCAATGCAGGGCGCGCGCCTCGTCGATCTCGATCAGGCTCGGATCCTCGAGCGGGTGGTACTTGCCGATGTTCTCGATGAAGCGGCCGTCGCGCGGCGAGCGCTGGTCGGCCACCACGACGCGGTAGAAGGGTCGCTTGGTGGCCCCCAGGCGTCGAAGTCGTATGCGTGTCGACATGTCGTTCCCGTCCCTCGTTCGCGGGTCTACCGCTTCGGCAGCTTCACCGAGGGAACCCGCACGGCTCCCGGCATGCCGGCCATGCCCGGCATGCGTTTGCCCCCCATCATGGAGCGCATCATCTTCCTCGCGCCCTCGAAATCCTTGAGCAGCGAGTTGACGTCGGCGGTCGTGACACCGGATCCGTTCGCGATCCGCAGACGCCGCGACCCGCTGATGATACCGGGTTCGCGCCGCTCGGCCGGGGTCATCGACAGGATCATCGCCTCGGCGCGCTTCAGCTCACCGTCGTCGATCGCGTCGGCCATCTGCTTCATGGCGTTCTTGCCCCCCGGCATGCCCGGCAGCATCTTCAACAGGTCGCCCATCGAGCCGAGCTTCTGCACCTGGCGGAGCTGATCGAGGAAGTCCTCGAACGTGAACGTGCCCGCCATCAGGTTCTCCGCGCTCTTCTGCGCCTGCTCGATGTCGAGCGTCTCCTGCGCCTTGTCGATCAGCGTGAGCACGTCGCCCATGCCGAGGATGCGCCCCGCCATGCGGTCGGGGTAGAAGGGCTCGAGGTCGGCGGGCTTCTCCCCGGTGCCGACGAAGTAGACGGGCCGGCCGGTGACGGCGGTGATCGACAGAGCCGCGCCGCCCGCGAGCGTCACCGTCGAGCTTGGTCAGCACGAACCCCGTCGTGTCGACCTCGCGCATGAACTCGCGCGCCTGCACGACCGCGTCCTGGCCGGTCATCGCGTCGGCCGCCATCAGCACGTGCTGCGGCTTCGTGACGTCCTTGATCCTGCGGGCCTGCTTCATCATCTCGGCGTCGACGTGCAGCCGGCCGGCGGTGTCGATGATGACCACGTCGGCGTCCTGGCGATCGGCCTCCTTCAGGCCCTGCTTCGCGAGCTTCACCGGATCCTTGCCCTCGGACCAGACCGGAACCCCGATCTCGCGGCCGAGCGTGCGCAGCTGCTCGATCGCAGCGGGCCGCTCCAGGTCGGCCGCGATCAGCAGCGGGCGCCTGCCCTTGCCCTTGAGGTGGGTCGCGATCTTCGCGCACGCGGTCGTCTTGCCCGACCCCTGCACGCCGGCCATCATGATCACCGCGGGACGCGCGCCGCCGAGCTCGAAGGCGCGGTGCTCCCCTCCCAGCGTGACGGTGAGTTCCTCGTTCACGACCTTCACCACCTGCTGGCCCGGCGTGAGGCTCTTCATGACCTCTTCGGACAGCGCTCGCTCGCGGACCCGTGCCAGGAAGTCGTCGGCCACCTCGAGCGCGACGTCGGCCTCGAGCAGCGCGGTCCGCATGTCGGCCAGCGCGTTGTCCACCTGTTTGGGATGGAGCTTGCCGCGGGAACGCAGCTTCCGGAAGGTGCCGTCGAGCCGTTCCGTGAGGGTGTCGAACATGATGCCTCGTCGTCGTCGGTGGCAGGCGGGCGCGTGCGCCGCTTCCATCGGAAGCCGGCGGTCGACGCCGGAGCGGGGGTCGGGTGGTGCGGCTAGGATTCTACCCGGGGGTGCACATGGCGAGTTCCGAGGTGCGGGAGATGAGCGTGGTCGCCATGGCGAACCACGAGATGCGCACGCCGCTCGCCGCGATCCGTGGCTTCGTCGACATGCTGCAGCGCAAGCGCGCCGAGCTGAGCGACGACGAGATCGACGAGTACCTCACCATCATCTCGATCCAGACCGACCGGCTCATCAGGCTCGCCGACGACCTCATCACGGTGGAGAGCCTCGACGACCCTGACCGATCGATCGAGCACGAGCCGATCGTGCTGGTGCCCGCGCTGGAGCAGCTCGTGCGGGAGCTGCCGGGCGGTGACCGTGTGAAGCTCCGCATCTCGGCGAGCGCGCCGCCGACGATCGAGTCCGACGCCCTCCGGCTCGCCCAGGTGCTCACGAACCTGCTCACGAACGCGCTGAAGTACTCCGAGGCCGACGTCACCGTCGAAGCGGAGGCCGACGGAGAAGGCAACGTGGCGATCTCGGTGATCGACCACGGGATCGGCATCGCCGACGACGAGCGCGAGCGCGTCTTCGAGCCGTTCTACCGAACCGCCGAAGGCGCGCGGTCGGCCGAGGGCTCTGGCCTGGGTCTGGCGATCGCCCGCGCGTTCGTCGCCGCGCTCGGAGGCGACATCGCGGCGCTGCCCACCGCTGGAGGCGGCACGACCTTCCGCGTCAGGCTTCCGGTGCACGCGCCGGCGCGCTGAGCACCTGCTCGACCGTGTTCAGCAGCGTGATGGGGCTGAAGGGCTTCGTGAAGTACTCGTCGGCCCCGATCGCCATCGCCCGCCCGCGGCCTTCCTCGCCGTCGGCCGTGACCACGATGACCCTGATGCCTGCCGTGGCAGGGTCGCCACGGACCTCGGCGAGCACCTCGGCCCCGCTCGACCCGGGCATGTTCATGTCGAGGAAGACGAGATCCGGCGCGTCGGCCCGCATCATCTCCAGCGCACGCTGACCGTCGGCCGCCTCGTCGATATCGAAGCCCTCGCCCTCGAGCACGAGACGCATGGCCTCGCGCATGGTGGGGTGGTCCTCGACGATCAGGATCCTCGCGTTGGGCACCGTTTCCCTTCCTAGTCCGACAGCAGGCGGTCGGCGAACGCCGCCGCCTCGAACGGACGCAGGTCGTCCGCGCCCTCGCCGACGCCGACGAACCGAACCGGCACGCCGAGCTCCTGCCGCACCGCGAGCACGATGCCCCCCTTCGCCGATCCGTCGGTCTTGGTGAGCACCACGCCGGTCACCTCGACCGCGTCGGTGAAGGCCCGCGCCTGTGCGATGCCATTCTGACCCGTCTGAGCGTCGAGCACGAGCAGGGTCTCGTCGACCTCGGCACCCGCCTTCTCGATGACGCGCCCGATCTTGCCGAGCTCGTCCATGAGCGGCGTCTTCGTGTGCAGGCGGCCTGCCGTATCGACGATCACCACGTCGGAGCCCCGGGCGGTCGCCGCCGTCACGGCGTCGAAGGCCACGGCACCGGGGTCGGCGCCGCGGTCCTGGCTCACGAGGTGCGCGCCTGCGCGCGTGGCCCAGACCTCGAGCTGCTCGCCCGCGGCGGCCCTGAACGTGTCGGCGGCCGCGAGGCTCACCTGACGGCCCTCGCCCGTGAGCCGCTTCGCGAGCTTGCCGATCGTCGTGGTCTTGCCGGAGCCGTTCACCCCTACGACCAGGACGACGCCCGGGCGACCGCTCGGCAGGTGCAGGAGCTCGTCGGGTCCGAGGATCGCAACGATCTCGTCGTGGAGCATCGACACGGGGTCTGCACCCGCCGCGAAGCCCGCCCGGACCCGGCCGACGAGCTCGGTCGCGGCCTTCGGACCGACATCGGCCTTGACGAGCAGATCCTCGAGGGCGCGCCAGGTGTCGTCGCCGGCGCCGCCCGAGAACAGCGCCTTGACCCGCGACCCCAAGCCGTCGCGGCGGAAGACGCCACCCGAAGGCCTCGGCTCGCCTCGCAGGGGCTCAGGCCGCTGCGGCGCCGGGTGCGTCGCGGCCGATGGAAGGACGCGATCCCCGCCCGGGCGCGCAGGGTCACCGTCGCGCGAGCGTCGTCTGCTGGCGACGAGCCCTGCCGACACCGCCACGACCGCGACCGCCAGCACGGCGAACAGGATGATGCCGATCTCCACGGGCGCGAGGCTAGCCGACCCGTTCGCCCTGCGGCACCTCGTCGGCCGCCGGGGGAACGTCGACCACCTGTTCACCGCCCTCGAGCCTGGCGTCGGACTCGATCGGGGTGGTGTGCTCCAGCCGCTGCGCCACCACCTTCGTGGTGCCGTCACGGTTGAGCGAGATGCCGTACATCATCGCGGCGATCTCCATCGTGCGCTTCTGGTGCGTCACGACCAGGACCTGCGACTCGCGTGCGAAGCCCTCGGTCAACCGCAGGAACCGGTGCAGGTTCACGTCGTCGAGGGCCGGTTCGACCTCGTCCATCAGGTAGAAGGGCGAGGGCCGGGCCGTGAAGATCGCGAACAGGAACGCGAGCGCGGTGAGCGAACGCTCGCCACCCGAGAGCAACGAGATGCGCTTGACCCGCTTGCGGCCGGGACTGGCCTCGATCTCGATGCCACTGATGAGCGGCTGAGCGGGGTCGGTGAGCACGAGCCGCCCGTCACCACCAGGGAAGAGCTCCTTGACGATGCGCTCGAACTGCAGGGCCACGTCGCGGTACGCGGTGGTGAACGTCTCGGTGATCTCGTGGTCGACCCGTGCGATCACATCGAGCAGGTCGCGACGAGCCTTCTTCACGTCGTCGAGCTCGCGCGTCATGAAGTCGTGACGTTCCTGCACCGCCTCGAACTCGCCGGTCGCGAGCAGGTTCACGCGCCCGAGCAGGGCCAGCCGACGCTGCACCAGGTCGGAACGCTTCTGCAGGGTCTCGACGGAGTCCTCGTCGGTGAGCTCGGCGACGAGCGCCTGCGGGTCGGCCTGGTGCCCCTCGCGGATCAGCCGTTCGGCTTCGCGGATGCGCCGCTCGATGTCGCCCCTCGTGCGATCGTCGTCCTCGTAGGCATCGCGCAGGCGTTCGAGCTCGGTCGAGGCCTCGCGCCAGGTGCGGTTGACCTCGGCCTCCCGCTCGGCCGCCTCACGCTCGGCCGCCGCCGCGACGTCACGGGCGGCCGCAGCCTCGGTCGCCGCCGTCTCGGCGAGCGCGACCTGGCCGGCCGCGACCTCGCGAGCGGCTTCGGCGGCCTCGAGCGCGGCGCGCATCGCGACCGGGTCATGGGTCGCGAGCTCGTCACGCTCGCGGCGGAGCTCGAGCAGACGCGCGTCGTGCGAGGAGCGGTCTCGGCGCAGGGTCTCGACGGCGACGCGAGCCGAGACCGGCTGCTGCGGAAGCGGCGGCAGGTCGGGAACCTCGCCGACGACCGCGGGCCCGAGGGAGAGGAGCCGCTCACGGGCGACACCCACCGACTCGTCGAGCGCGGCGAGGCGCTGCGCGAGCAGTTCCTCTTCCTTGCGCATCGCCGACAGGTCACGATCGAGCCCCGCCAGACGCTCGGCCACGGCCGTGATCTCGATATCGGCGGCCTCGATCTGCTCGCGCAGGAACCCGACCTCGCCCGCGATCTCGTCGAGACGCTCACGCTTGGGGCGCAGGGCGTTGATCGTGGCCGTGAGGTCGTGGGCGACCACCTGCAGCTCGGCTCGGATCTCCCGCGAGCGTGCGTCGGCCTGCGCGGCCGTGTGGATCACCGCGGGCCCGACGAGCACGCCCTCGGGGGTCACGAACGACGACGTGGGGTGAGCGCGCTGCTTCTCGGCCGCCTCCTCCACGCTCCCGGCGAGGTAGACATCGCGGAGCACCGTGCTCGCGATGCCGCGGGCCGCCGGCTGGGCGTCGACCGCTGCGAGGAGCTTGCGTTCCCCCGACAATCCGAGCGGCACCGGCCCTCCCGAGGCGATCGCGAGGATCGCACCGTCACCATCGGGCGCGTCGGCAAGCGCCTGCTCGGCGTCGTCGTAGACCACCGCGTCGGCGAGTGGACCGATCGCCGCCACCAGCGCCCGCTCGAGTCCGGGCTCGACCTCGAGCAGATCCTTCAGCAGGCCCACGGCGCGCGTGGCGTGGCCCTCGAGGAAGCGGGAGCCGGCGGTCTCCTCGATGTCTTGCCGCCGGGCCTCGAGCAGGTCACGGCGAGCCTCGTGGCGGCGGCGGACGTCGTCGAGCTCCTCGATCTTGTCGGCGAGCCTGCGCCGCTCGGTCTCGAGCGCCGACAGCTTCTCGGTCATCGGGGCCGACTGCTCGTCGAACGTCTCGATCTCGGCCTCGAGGCCGGAGCGCTCCGTCTCGGTCTCGGCGATGCGCTCGCGCACGGCGGCCAGCGAGGTCGCGAGCCGCTCACGCTCACGTTCGCTCGAGGCCACCGATCGTTCCAGTGCCTCGATCTCGGCGCGGCGCCCCGCGGCGTCTTCGGCGGCCCGTCGTCGCAGGTCCTCGATCCTGTGTCGTTCCTCCTCCGCCTCGCGGAAGGCGCGCTCGGCCTCCTCGAGCTCGCGCTCGCGCGCGTCGAGTTCGCCGGCGGCCCGAGCGAGGTCACCGTCGATGCGGGCGATCTCGTCGTCGACGGCGTCGATGCGCGCGGTGCGCGAAGCCTGCGACGCGAGCTGCTCCCGGGCCGCGCCCTCGTGTTCCACCGATTCACGCAACGCTCGGTCGGCGCGACGACGGTCCTCCGCCGTGCGGCGGAAGGAGAGCTCGGCGTCGGCGAGGGCCGTCGACGCCTGCGCTCGGGCGTCGGCGGCCGCGAGCACGTCGCCGTCGAGCGCGTCGAGCCGCTCGCGCGCGCCCGGCGCGCTCGTCGAGACCTCGCTGCCACCCTTCCGCTCGGCGCTCCCGCTCATGCACCAGGGCGCGCAGGCGCGCCGCGGCGAGCCTGCGTGACAGGCGACTCGGCCTCGGCCGGTCAGGCGTTCGTGCTTGCCGGCCATCTCGGCCTGCTGCTGCAACGGCTTCAGCTGGCGGCGGAGCTCCGACACGACGTCGCCGAGCCGCACCAGGTCGTGGTCGAGGTTCCCGAGCTTGCGCTCGGCTCGCTCCTTGCGTCGGCGATGCTTCGCGATGCCGGCGGCTTCCTCGATGTAGCGGCGTCGATCCTCGGGCTTGGCGTTGAGCACCTCTTCGAGCTGGCCCTGGCCGACGACCGTGTGCAGCGCGCGGCCGATGCCGGTCTCCGACAACAGCTCCTGCACGTCGAGCAGTCGCACGACGCGGCCGTTGATGCGGTACTCGGAGTCGCCCGAGCGGAAGATCGTGCGCGCCACCTCGATCTCGCTCATCGGCACCGGGATGCGCCCCGCCGAGTTATCGATCACGAGCTTCACCTCGGCCATGCCGAGGGCGGGGCGAGAGGGCGTGCCCGCGAAGATGACGTCGGCCATGTTCCCGCCCCGAAGCGACCGCGCACCCTGCTCCCCGAGCACCCAGCTGATCGCGTCGACGAGGTTGGACTTGCCCGACCCGTTCGGCCCCACGATCACCGAGACGCCAGGCATGAATTCGAGCACCGTCTTGTCCGCGAAGGACTTGAACCCGCGGATCGTGATCGATCTCAGGAACATGTGATCGGATGCTAACAGGCGTGTGATTCCCGTCTTGGAAGCGCTACCGCCTCCGGCTGCTTGAGCGCGGCGCTTGGAAGCGCTCCCGCCTTCGGCTCAGCGGGTGACGCGGAAGCCGGTCTCACCGGTGGGTGCGGCGTCTTCGACCTCGACATGCTCGACCACCGCGTGCGGTGGACCGCCGGAGCACCACGACACCATCGCGGCCACCGCCTCGGGAGCGCCTTCGAACTCGGCTTCCACGTGACCGTCGAGGGTGTTGCGGACCCACCCGGCGAGGCCGAGCGCGCGTGCCCGCTCGGCGCACGTCGCCCGGTAGAAGACGCCCTGCACCCTGCCGCGCACGACCACGCGCACCCTCCGCATCGATCCCATGGTGTCAGCTCCCGATCTCACCATGCCGCTTCGGTACCCTGTGCGGCGATGGTCACCTACGACGCCCGCACGGCCCTGCTGGTGGTCGACGTGCAGAACGACTTCGCCGACCCGGGGGAAGCCTCTACGTCGAGGGCGGCGAGCACATCGTGCCGGCGGTCAACGCCGAGGTCGAGAAGGCCCGCAGCCATGGTGCACTCGTCATCTACACGCAGGATTGGCACCCCGAGCACACACCACACTTCCAGCGCGACGGGGGCATCTGGCCGGTGCACTGCGTGCAGGACACCGTCGGCGCTGCGTTCCATCCCGACCTGCTGGTGACCGACCACGAGGTGATCCGCAAGGGCCACGACGGGCGCGACGGCTACTCGGGCTTCAGCGTGCGCGATCCGATCTCGGGTGAGCGAGGTGACACGCTCTTGCAGGCCCTGCTCGAGACGCACAGCGTCGAACGGCTCGTGATCTGTGGGCTGGCGACCGACTACTGCGTGGTCGAGACGGTGCTCGACGCCCGCATGCTGGGCTACCCGGTCGAGGTGCTGGGCGACGCGGTCCGTGCGGTCGAGCTGCAACCGGGCGACGGTGCCGCGGCCCTGTCGCGCATGCGCGACGCCGGCGCCGACGTCGTCTGAGCGCCGCCGGCGCCCCTCAGCTCTGGCACTGCGGGCAATAGAAGGAGGTGCGCTGGGAGATCTTCACGCTCTCGATCGGGGTTCGGCACCGCCGGCACGGGAGCCCGACCCGTCCGTAGACCTTGAGCTCCGGGCCGTACTCGCCGGGCGCGCCGAACAGGTCGACGTAGGCCTCGTCGTCGAGCGTCGTGCCCCGGAGCTTGATCGCCTCCTGCAGCACCTCCTGCATCGCGCGATACAGCCGGCGGACCTCCTGTGAGGACAATGCGTCGCTCATGCGATCGAAGCGGATGCCCGCGTGGAACAGGACCTCGTCGGAGTAGATGTTGCCGAGGCCGGCGATGAACTTCTGGTCCATCAGCAGCGTCTTCATCTTGGCCGCACGATCGGCCAGCAGGAACTGGAAGGTCGGCCACGTGAACACCTGGTCGAGCGGGTCGATCGCGAGGTGCTGCAGCTCCTTGATCTTGCCGAGCTCGTCGGCGGTCGCGACGAACATCTCGCCGAACGTGCGTGGATCGACGAAGCGCAGGTCACCTCGCTGCTGGAACGTCAGCACCACGTGGGTGTGCGGCGGCATCGCCACCCGGCCCGTGCCGCGGTGGAACTGACCGCTCATGCCGAAATGGGTGACGAGCACCTCCCCGGAGTCGAGCGTCAGCAACAGGTACTTGCCTCGTCGCTCGACCTTCGTGATCTTGCGTCCGACGACCCTCGACGTGAACTCCTTGCGGGTCTTGTGACGGCGGATCACCCGCATGGCGTTCTTGGAGGACTTGACCTCGGCCGCCTTGATGCGCAGACCGACGACGTCCTTCTCGAGATCTCGTCGCATCACTTCGACTTCAGGCAGCTCCACGTGGTCTCCCCCTCACGAGCCTCGCGCCTCCGGTGCGAGACGCTCGGACAGACGAGTGAACGCCTGATGCGCGGCCCGCTGCTCGGCCTCCTTCTTGGACCGGCCCACGCCGGACCCCATCGACTCGCCGCCGAGATGCACGGTGGCCGTGAACTCCTTCTCGTGGTCCGGGCCCCGCTCTTCGAGCCGGTACTCGGGCATCGAGCGCAACGTCTGCGAGGCGAGCTCCTGCAGGATCGTCTTGTAGTCGCGATCGCCCTCCCCCCGCACGTAGGCCTGCATGCGCGGGCGGAAGAGCCGCTCGATGAGCTCGGTCGCCACGCCGAGACCGCGATCGAGGTACACGGCGCCGAACACCGCCTCGAGCGCGTCGGCGAGGATCGAGGACTTGTCGCGGCCCCCGCTCTGCTCCTCGCCCTTGCCGAGCCGCACGAGGTCGCCGAGACCCAGCGAGCGCGCGACCTCGGCCAGGGCCGACATGTTCACGATCGCCGCTCGCAGCTTGGCGAGCGCGCCCTCGGGAAGATCGGGGTGCTCCGAATAGGCCATGTCGGTGACGACCAGCCCCAGCACGGAGTCACCGAGGAACTCGAGCCGCTCGTTCGTCACCCGCAGACCCTGCTCGAACGCGTACGAACGGTGGGTGAGCGCCGCCTCGCGCAGCGCCACATCGGTGAGGGTCACACCGAGGGCACCGTCGAGCGCCTCCGGGGGTACGAGCGAACCGCTCGGGGAGTCACCGGGGCCGCCGGGGTCGGACCCGCCCCCCGATGCGGGACGAGCGGGGTCGGACCCGGCGCGCATGCCGGCCTGGGCTTCGGTCACGACGGACTACTCGACCTCGACCGCTTGGCGGCCGGCGTAGTACCCGCAGTTGCCGCACACGCGATGGGAAAGCTTCGGCTGCTTGCACTGCGGACACTCGGCGTAGGCGGGAGCCTTCGCCTTCCAATTCGCTGCGCGCTTGTCTCCGCGCGACTTGCTCTGCTTCTTCTTCGGAACCGCCATCGATGTTCGCTCCTTCGGTCGGTCGTGATGTTTCGTCGTGGGGTGTGTCAGTGGTCCTCGAGCGTGGGCACGAGCTGCTCGAGCGCCGCCCACCGCGGGTCGACCTCGGCGTGGCCGGGACACTCGCCGAGGTTGCGATCGCCCCCGCAGACCGGGCAGAGGCCCTGGCAGTCGGGCCGGCACAGCGGGGAGAAGGGCAACTCGACACCGAGCGCGTCGCGCACCATCTGGTCGAGCGCGAGCTCCGCGTGCTCGCGATCGAGCGGATAGTCGTCGGTGTCGTCGTCGGGCTCCGGCACGAACATCTCGTGCACCTCGACGGTGAAGGGGCGCTCGAACTCCACGAGGCACCGCGCGCAGCGAAGGCCGAGCAGCCCGCGCAGGGTGCCCGAGACCAGCATGCCCTCGACCAGCGCTTCCAGCAGCAGGTCGGCCGATACGGCCACATCGTCGCGCACCTTCGCGAGCTCGGTGCCGAGCTCCTCGATCGGCCACTCGGCGCGGACCGGCCTCGACGCGCCCGGATGGCCTATGAGGTCGCGCACGTCCAGCGGCGCGATCATCGCTGCTCCTCGTCGTACAGGGGCGTCTCGCCCCGGGCCGGCCGCTCGTCGTGCTCACCGGAGCCTTGGTCGGGCTCCCCGAACTCCTGGGCCGCGGCGGTACCGGGCGTGCGAAGCTTCTCGCGACCGACCTCCACCTGGTCGAGGGTCTTGGCGAGCGCGCGCACCGACGCCTGGGAATCCTCGAGGGTGCGGCGGAGCGCGACCTCGAACTGTGCGAGCTTGCCGTCGACGTACTCCTCGGCCTCGCGGCGCATCGACCGCGCCTGCTCGGCCGCCTCGTCGAGCAAGCGTTCGGCCTCCTCGCCGGCTCGAACCACGACCTCCTGCTGGCGGGCCATCGTCAGCTGCTCGGCTCGAGCCTGCTCCACGATGCCCTCGGCCTCCGTGCGAGCCTTGGAGAGCAGATCGTCGCGATCCTTCACGATCCATCGGGCCTGCTCGATCTCGGCGGGAAGCGACTCCTGCATCTCGACGATCAGGTCGAGCACCTCGTCACGATTGACGAGCACCGACGACGACAGCGGCATCGCCTTGGCCTCACGCACCATCTCGTCGAGCTGGGTGAGGCGCGTCGTGATGTCCATCATCGCCCCCCCGGCGTCGCCACGCGCGCCAGCAGCTGCGTGCGCACCTCGTCGGGCACGAGCCCATCCACGTCGCCGCCGAAGCGAGCGACTTCCTTGACGAGCGAGCTCGACAGGAAGGACCAGGAAGGATCCGTGGGCATGAACAGGGTCTCGATGTCGCCGAGGCGGTGGTTCATCTGCGCCATCTGGATCTCGAATTCGTAGTCGGAAACCGCCCGCAGCCCCTTCACGATCACCGCGTCGCCACGGCCGCGCGCGAACTCGACGAGCAACCCCGCGAACGCCGCCACCTCGACGTGCGGCATACCGGCGCAGGCCTTCTCGAGCATGGCCACGCGCTCGTCGATGGAGAACACCGGTTGCTTCGCCGGGTTCTCGAGCACCGCCACCACCACGGTTTCGAACGTCTGGCTGGCGCGCTCGATGATGTCGAGATGGCCGTTGGTGACGGGGTCGAACGTCCCCGGACACAGGGCGGTCAGACCCATGGAACCTCCATGCTTCGAGGCCTGCTTGTCGGCCGGAACAGGATCACGAGGCTGTCGCCGTAGCGGAGCCGCCTCGCGACGGTCCAGTGTAGCGGAATGACAACGTTGGAACTCTTCTGACTCCGGGTCAGCACGACGGTCGAGTCCCCGCCGCGGAGCCAGCCCCCGGCGAGCGCACCGAGCACGGGGTCGAGCTCGTCGGCGGCCAGGTCGTAGGGGGGATCGCAGATCACCAGGTCGTAGGGGGCGCCGGGTCGCTCCTCGCGCGCCAGGAACCGAGCGATGTCCTGCACCTGGACCTGCCCACGTGCCTCGAGCTTCGTGATGGCGAGGTTGCGCTCGATCGTGCGCCCGGCGGCGCGTGCGTGATCCACGAACGTGGCCGCCGCCGCGCCGCGCGAGAGCGCCTCGATGCCCGCTGCGCCGGTGCCGGCATACAGATCCAGCACGATCGCGTCGTCGAGCACGCCGGGGCCGAGGCTCGAGAAGAGCCCCTCCCGGGCGCGGTCGGAGATCGGTCGCACGCCGGCGGGCACCGGTGCCAGACGCACCCCCTTCGCGGAGCCTGCGACGATGCGCATGCCCAGAGGGTAGCCATGCCGTCGACCCTCGCCGGCGGGCTTCCTGCCCGCTCCTGTTCACCCCCGGCCGCTACGAACGGAAGAGCCAGTCGATCGAGCGCTCGAATCGGCGGCGCAGCTCGCCGAGCAGCTCCGGGTGCCGATCGAGGGCAGGATCGCGCTCGATCAGTGCGAACGCTCGCGTTCGAGCCCGCGCGACCAGGGGCATGTCGTCGGCCAGGCGCGCGAGCCGAAGGTCGGGCATGCCCGACTGTTTGGTGTCGAACAAGGTTCCTTCCCCCCGCAGGCGAAGGTCCTCGTCGGCGAGCTCGAACCCGTCGGTGGTGCGGACCATGGCGTCGATGCGCGCCCGTGCGTCGACGTTGTCAGCATCGGACTCGTCGAACAGCACGCAGGTGCTGGGGTGCTCGCCACGACCGATGCGTCCGCGGAGCTGATGCAGCTGCGCGAGCCCGAACCGCTCTGCGTTCTCCACGAGCATCACCGTGGCGTTCGGAACGTCGACACCCACCTCGATGACGGTGGTCGAGATCAGCAGGTCGGCCTCACCGGAGCGGAACCGCTGCATGATCGTCTCCTTGTCCTTCGGACGCATGCGCCCGTGCAGGAGCTCGAGGCGGAGATCGGGGAAGACCTCGGTGGCGAGCCGCTCGGCCTCGGTCTCGGCGGCCTTGGACTGCGTTCGGTTGCCCTCGTCGATGGCGGCACAGACGACGAAGGCCTGGCGGCCCGCTCCGACCTCGGCGCGCACGAGCTCGTACGCGGCTTCGCGCTCGGCCGGCACCCGCGCCGCCACGGTCTCGATCGGCCGGCGGCCGGCCGGGAGCTCGTCGAGCACGACCACATCGAGGTCTCCGTAGTAGGTGAGCGCGAGGGTCCGCGGGATCGGCGTGGCCGTCATGATCAGCACGTCGGCCTCACCGCCCTTGCGCTTCAGCTCGGTGCGCTGATGCAGACCGAAGCGGTGCTGCTCGTCGACGACCGCGAGACTGAGATCCGCGAACGTCACGGCGTCCTGCACGAGGGCGTGGGTGCCGATCACGAGGTCGACGGCGCCCTCGGCGACCCCGTCGATCACGCGCTGGCGGTCCTTGCCGGTCACGGCCCCCGTGAGCAAGGCGTAGGTCACGGGGGGTCGCCGGCCGGCGGGAGCGTCGGCCTCATCGAGGGCATCGAGCAGCGACGGCTGCCGGTCGCCGTGATCTCCGGCGACCGAGGCGACCTCGAGGTAGGGCGCGCCTCCCATCGGGTCGAGCAGCGCCTGCACCGACCGGAAGTGCTGCCCGGCCAGCACCTCGGTGGGCGCCATGATCGCTGCCTGATGGCCGGAGTCGATCGCGATCAGGGCAGCGTGCACCGCGACGAGCGTCTTGCCGGACCCCACGTCGCCCTGCAACAGCACGTTCATCGGACGTGAGCGCGCCATCGCGGCCTCGACCTCGCCCATGGCCCGGCGCTGCGCCTCGGTGGGCTCGAACGGCACCGTCGCGAGCAGCGCCCGCGCGTTCGGTCCGGGTCCATCGTGCGCCACGCCGGCGCTCTCGGCTTCCACCCGGTGCTTGCGGAACGCCACCCCGAGCTCGAGCGTGAACAGCTCGTCGAACTTCAGCCGTTCCCGGGCGCGGGCGAGCGCCCGGCCGTCGGCGGGGAAATGGATGTCGCGCGCCGCCCGGTCGTAGGACCCGAGCCCCTCGACCTCGACGATCTCGGACGGCAGCGGATCCTCGAGCGGGCCGAGGCGCTCGAAGGCTCGATAGAGGAGCTCCCTGATCGTGCGCGTCGTGATGCCGTCGGTGGCCGGGTGCACGGGGGTGATGCGTCCCGTGTGCACGAGGTCGGCCTCGTCGCCGCGCAGGAACTCGACCTCTTGCTTCGCCAGTTGCAGCTTGCCCTTGTACAGCGTCGTGACGCCCGAGACCGCGAGCTCCGCGCCTTCCCGATACATCGTCGCGGTCCAGGGCTGGTTGAAGAACATCAGGTCGAGGAAGCCGGTCCCGTCGCCGACCTTCACCGTCACGATCGTCTGCCGCCGGTTGCGCGCGGCACGCTTGACCACCGACCGCACGCGCACGATCACCGTCACGTAGGCGCCGATCTTCACCTCGCCGATCGTCTCGACGCGCGACCGGTCGATGTAGCGGCGCGGATAGTGGTGCACGAGATCGCCGACGGTACGGATCTCGAACGCGCTCTCGGCGAGCACCTCGTGGGCTGGAGCGCCCTTGGTGCGGAAGCCGGAACGCCGCCGCGCGAGCGTTGGGTCGATGTCGAGCACCGGCGACCCCAGCGTGAGGGGGGACGCGATGGGCTCACCCGCATGCGCCTCGGTTCGCTCGAGCGCTCACGCTCCGGTTGTATCACGCGGCGGGCACCCTCCCGGCTGCCGCGCCTCGGCGGGCCGACGTCGCGCCGCGCCTACCATGGACCCATGCCCCGCAGGGTCGTCATCGTGATCTCGGTCGTCGTCGCCGCGATCGTCGCGTTCGCCATCGTCGCGCGCGACGACGGCTCGCCCGGCAGCGCCGACGTGTCGGCGTCCCCCGCCCTCCTCGCGGTCGACGGTGTCACGGGCCTGCCCGAGACGGTCGCCGAGCTCCCCGTCGTCGACGCGCCGGGCTTCCGCTCCCTGATGGCGGAGCTCCGCGGCACCCCGGTGGTCGTGAACCTCTGGGCCGCGTGGTGCGAGCCCTGCGAGGTGGAGATGCCGAGGCTGACCGAGGCGGCGCTCGCCCACCCCGGCGTGCAGTTCATCGGCATCGACACGCTCGATTCGCGGGAGAGCGCCGAGGCCTTCATCGAGGAGTACTCGGTTCCGTTCCCATCGCTGTTCGATCCCCAGGGAACGGTCCGCACCGAGCTCGACAGCATCGGTCTGCCGGTCACGGCCTTCTTCGACGCCGGGGGGAACCAGGTCGCGAAGGTCGACGGCGAGCTCTCCCAGGGTGAGCTCGACCGACGTCTCGCGGAGATCGACGCGATCGAGGGGTGAAGCCTTTGGTAGCCTGCTCGGTCTATGGCTGCCGTCTGCGATATCTGTGGCAAGAAGCCGTTCTTCGGCAAGGCCGTGACCTTCTCGCACAAGCGGAACAACCGTCGCTGGGATCCCAACGTGCAGCGGGTGCGGGCGCTCGTCGACGGCACCCCGCGTCGGGTGTACGCCTGCACCTCGTGCATCAAGGGCGGCAAGGTCACGCGCATCCCTCGCTCGGCCTGACCCGACTGGGTCGCACCGGTTCCTGAACGGCGTTCGGTAGACTTCACGGCCTGCGCACCGTCGCCACGCTCGACGTCTGCGCGTCAAACGATGCCGGCGAGGAGGCCCCGTGGCAGAGGTTCTGGTCGACCCCACCCCAGAGGATCTCAGGAAGTTCACCGAGGAGATGCCCGAGACGCGCATCTCCGAGTTCGGCAACACCAACACCCAGACGACGGTGCTCTCTCGCAGTGCCGCCAGCACCTACGTGGTGGACCGCGAATCGAGCGGCAAGACCATGTCACGTGAGGACTACGAGGCGATCGCGACCCGTCAAGACGCCTACATCGCGGAACACGACATGCTCCAGATCGACGGCTACATCGGCAACGACCCCGAGCTGCGCACGGCCGCGCGGCTGCTCATGGAGAAGCGCTACGCGAACATCGCCGGCATGCAGCAGAAGCTCTACTTCGAGCGCGACGACGCCGGCCCGGGCTGGGAACCTCAGGTGCAGGTCATCTACACACCCGGTCTCGATGCGCCGGGCTATCCCGACGATCGCGTGATCGCCGTCGATCTCGACCACTACGTCACGCGAGTGCTCAACTCGGACTACTTCGGTGAGTCCAAGAAGGGCGGCCTGCGCATGTGGAACGACATCGTCTACAACAAGGGCGGGCTCGCACTCCACGCAGGCCTCAAGGTGATCCCGACGGGGGCCGGCGACAAGGTCTTCATGATCATCGGCCTGTCGGGCACGGGCAAGACGACCACGACCTTCACCACCCAGAACGGATCGCTGCCGATCCAGGACGACTTCGTCGGCCTGATGCCGGGCGGCCGGGCCTACGGCACCGAGAACGGCTGCTTCGCGAAGACCTTCGCGCTCAACCCCGACTTCGAGCCCTCGATCCACGGTGCGGTGGTCAAGCCCACGACGTACATGGAGAACGTCTTCCAGGACGGCGACGGCGTGGTCGACTTCGACAACGAGCACTACACGAAGAACGGCCGCGCGGTCTTCTCGATGGACGACCTGCTCGCCCACGGCGACGCCCGGGACGTCGGTCCCGTCGACTACCTGCTGATCCTCAACCGCAACGAGAACATCATCCCGGCGGTGTCGCGGCTGAACCAGGAACAAGCCGCGGCGTTCTTCATGCTCGGGGAGACGACCGGCACCGCGGCCGGCGGCGCGTCGGAAGAGGGCAAGTTCCTGCGCGTGCCGGGCACGAACCCCTTCTTCCCGCTCCCCCACGGTCTGCAGGGCAACCGGCTGCTGGAGCTGCTCGCCACGCACCCCATCGAGACGTACCTGCTCAACACCGGGCGCGTCGGCGGCAAAGACGACGACGAGCGTTCGAAGAAGCTGCGCATCCCCGACACATCGGCGTGCGTGCGAGGCATCGCCGACCGGTCGATCGAGTTCGAGTCCGACCCCGACTTCGGCTACGAGGTCGCGACCTCCGTGCCAGATCTCGACGACGATCACAAGCTGCAGCCCCGCACGCTCTACGAGCAGCAGGGCCGCGCCGACGACTACGCCGCGATCGTCGAGCGGCTGAAGAGCGAGCGTGTGGAGCACCTGCGGCAGTTCACGGAGCTGAGCGAGGAGATCATCAGCGCCGTCGGCTGAGCCCGGTGACGCGGCCGATCGTCATCGGCCGGCCGAGGCAGCTCGCAGCGCGTCGCGCACCTGGTCGTCGGTCGTCTGGTCGAACCGCACGTACCACTGCCCCACCGCCCGAAGGTTCCGGGGCGTCAGCAGGATCACGCACCGATCGCACTCGGCCGCGAGGCGGCGCTCGACGCCGGCCGGCCCCACCGGGGCCGCCATGATCACGCTCGACGCGCCCGTGGCCCGTGCCCAGCGCAGCGCGGCCACCGCCGTGACCCCAGTGGCGATGCCGTCGTCGACCACCACCGCGGTGGCGTCGTGGACATGCGCCGGTGGCGAGCCACGGCGGTAGGCCGCGGTGCGCCGGTCGATCTCGGCCTCCTGGCGGCGGGCCTCGCGCTCGACGTACGCGTCGTCGACACCCACGGCTCGCATGATGCCCCGATCGACGACGCGCACCCCCGGGGCCACGGCGCCGATGCCGAGCTCAGGGTTGCCCGGCGCTCCCAGCTTCCTCGGGATCACCACGTCGAGGGGGGCACCGACAGCCCTGGCCACCTCGGCGGCGACGATCACGCCGCCGCGCGCGACCCCGAGCACCACCACCGGTGGCTCGACCGTGCCGGCGAGCGCCGCCCCGAGGCGCCGGCCGGCGTCGGTGCGATCCTCGAACAGCTGCGACTCCCGCACCACCGAAGGATGCGCGTTGCGCCCGGCGCTCGTCCACCGATAGCATCACCGTCTCAACGAGCTCGGAGGGGGCACCGGTGGTTCACGCGTACATCCTGATCCAGACCGAGGTGGGCAAGGCGGCGTCGGTGGCCGATGCGGTACGGGACATCGGGGGGGTCGCCGAGGCCGAGGACGTGACCGGCCCCTACGACGTGATCGTGCGCGCCGAGGCGAAGACCGTCGACGAGCTGGGCAAGCTCGTGGTCGCACGCATCCAGGCGATCGAGGGCATCACCCGCACGCTCACGTGCCCCGTGGTGCATCTGTAGCCTTGGCCCGCTCGGCATCGTGGCGCTCGACCGCGAGGTCGATCAGCCGCTCGATCAGCTGGTCGTAGGCGAGGCCGCTCGCCTCCCAGAGCTTGGGGTACATGCTGATCGCGGTGAACCCCGGGATCGTGTTGATCTCGTTGACGAAGAGCTCGTCGCCCCGCAGGAAGAAGTCGACGCGCGCCATGCCCCAGCACTCGATCGCTCGGAAGGCAGCCACGGCCATGCGCTGGATGCGGGCCTGCACCTCGGCGTCGATGCGGGCCGGTACGTCGAGCCGCGCGCCCGCTTCGTCGAGGTACTTCGACGCGTAGTCGTAGAACTCGTGACCGGTCGGCACGATCTCGCCGCAGACCGAGGCCACGGGGTCGTCGTTGCCGAGCACCGCGCACTCGATCTCGCGCACCGGCTCGAAGCCGTGCTCGACCACGGCCTTGCGGGCGAACCGGAACGCTTCCTCCATCGAGGCGTCGAGCTCGCCGGCGTGGTGCGCCTTCGTGATGCCCACCGATGAGCCGAGGGTCGCGGGTTTCACGAAGACCGGGTATCCGAGCGCTGCGACCCGAGCCGCCACGCCCTCGGCGTCCTCGAGCCACTCGGGCTCCCGCACGACGTCCCACGGGCCCACCGGCAGGCCCGCGGCGGTGAACAACACCTTCTGCACGGCCTTGTCCATGCCGATCGCGGATCCGAGCACACCTGCTCCGACGTAGGGCACATCGGCCAGCTCCAGCATGCCCTGCACCGCGCCGTCCTCACCCATGGGGCCGTGGAGCACGGGCAGGACGACGTCGATCGGAGCCCGGCTGCCGTCGGCCGAGACGAGCGCGCGTGAGGCGCCACCGCGCTCGAGCGCGACGTCGGAGCCGATGTCGTCGGAGGCCGCAACATGCGGGAGCTGCCCGGTCTCCGACGGCAACGCCGGGGGACCCGGCATGAGCCGCCAAGCGCCCTCGCGCGTGATGCCGACCGGCACGACCTCGAACCGAGCCGGATCGAGGGCGTCGATCACGGATCGGGCCGAGATGCAGCTGATCTCGTGCTCGGCCGACCGCCCCCCGAACACCACCGCCACCCGACGGCGTCGTTCGGCCGTGGAGGATGCGTCGGGCTCGGGCACGGGCGGCTCGCTCACACCGCGTCCAGCGCCTGCTCGATGTCGGCGAGGATGTCGTCGGCGTCCTCGATGCCGACGCTCACCCGCACCAGGCCGTCGGCGATGCCCGCCGCCCTCCGCGCCTTCGGGTCCATCTGGCGATGGGTGGTCGACGCGGGATGCCCGGCGAGGCTGTGGGTGCCACCGAGGCTCGTGGCGATCCACACCAGCTCGAGCGCATCGGTGAATCGCCGCGCCCCCTCGACCCCTCCACGCACGTCCAGCGCCATCATGCCGCCGTAGCCACACGGGAGCAGCCGCGAGGCCACCTCGTGGTGGGGGTGCGACGGGAGTCCCGGGTAGTGGACCGCTTCCACCTTCGGGTGGTCGTGCAGGGCGGTCGCGATCGCCATGGCGTTCGCGCAATGACGATCCATCCGCAGCGCGAGCGTCATCAGCCCGCGCAGGCAGAGCCACGCCTCGAACGGGGCCATCGTTCCGCCGACGTCGATCGCCACGTCGCGCAGCCGCGCCCGGCCCTCGTGGCTCGTGCACACCACCCCGGCGATGAGGTCGTGATGTCCGCCGACGTACTTCGTGGCCGAGTGGCACACGTACTCGAACCCGAGCGAGGCCGGGTTGCAGAGGTACGGAGAGGCGAACGTGTTGTCGACCGAGGCGGGCACGCCCGCCTCGCGGCAGGCGGCACCGATCGCCTGCAGGTCGGCGACCGTGACGTTGGGGTTCGCGATCGTCTCCACGTGCAGCAGCGCCGCCCCCGTCAGCGCCGACCGCACCGCGTCGAGATCGTGGGGGTCAACGACCGTGACCTCCACCCCGTTGTGGGGAAGCACCTTCGACGCCAGGGCGAACGTTCCCCCGTAGAGCTCGGTGCTCACCACGACACGATCTCCCGCGCCGGCGTGGGCGGTCATCACGGCGTGGATCGCCGCCATGCCCGAGGCGAACCCGAAGGCGGCCTCGGTTCCCTCGAGCGAGGCCATCTGCGTCTCGAACGCAGCGACGGTGGGGTTGCCGTAGCCCCGCGTGTAGGTGTAGCCGGGCGAGCGGAACGAGATCGTCTCCGCGTAGGCGTCCGAGTCCGCGAACCGGAACATCGAGGTCTGATAGAGCGGCACGCTCGGGGTCTGCTGATCGACCGGCGGCGTCGCGCCGTGCACGGCTCGCGTGGTGAACCCGCGCGGGTGGGTCATCGTCGGAGCCTACCCGGCGCCGGCCCAGCGCCTCGGGTAGGTGGCGCGCAGCTCCTCGACCATCGCGGTGAGCACCTGCATCACCTCGGCGGTCATCGCGCGCACCGAATCGACATCGCCGGCATCACCACGCCGATCTGAGAAGCTCGATCGGCGGGGCGGCACGCAGCCAGACCGGACGGCCGAACTTCAGGCTTCCCCTGCCCGACTTCTGCCACACCGCCTGCGACCCCCAGCTCACGAGGGGCGTGATCGGCACCCCGGTCGCGAGGGCGAGCCGGACCGTGCCGGTCTTGCCCCGCATCGGCAGATGATCGGGGCGCGTCGTCACCGTGCCTTCGGGGTAGATCACGACGACCTCGCCCTCGGCGATCGAGCGCTCGGCGGCGAGCAGCGCCGTGGTGGCATCACCCGAGCCCCGCACCACCGGGATCTGCTTCGCCCCGGTGAAGGCGAGTCCCACCACCGGGATGCGGAAGAGCTCGTCCTTGGCCAGGAACCTGGGGCGGCGCCCCGCCTTCATGACCGCCGAGGCGTTCGTGAGCGGATCGAGATAGGAGATGTGGTTGCACGCGACGATCGCCGGCCCGGCGGCGGGGATATGCTCGAGTCCCTCGTACCGGAGCCGGAACCACGCCCGTATCGGCGGGATCGAGACGCCCTTGGCGACGTGGTACCAGGGCTCCGCCAGGGCTCAGTCCTCCTCGTGCGGGCGTGCGCGCCGGAGCACCGACCAGACCACCGGCAGCAGCCCCGCCGCCGCGAGCAGCTTCAGGGTGTCGCCGATCACGAACGGGTACAGCCCGAGCTCGAGCCCCTGATGGAGCGGCACGTCGATCGCCGCCATGAGCCACGGCACCCCCGCCGCGTAGATCACGATCGACCCCAGGAGCATCGCCGAGATCGACGACCGCAGCGACCGGTCCCAGCCACGGGAGGCGAGCCATCCGGTCAGCGCGGCGGCCACGACGAAGCCCCAGAGGTACCCGCCGGTCGCCGACGCGAGCCGCAGGACCTCGAGACCGCCCGCGTGCGAGCCGTCCGGCTCGGGGGCGAGCACCGGCAACCCGGCGACGGCCCACACGAGGTAGAGCCCGAGCGTGGCGGCGCCCAGGCGTCGGACCGTACGCGGCGCCCACGAGCAGCACCCCGAGGGTCTGCCCGGTGATGGGCACCGGCGTGAACGGCAGCGCGAACGAGATCTGTGCCAGCCCCGCGACGAGCAGGCTGCCCGCCAGGGCGCAGCCGATCGAGAACGTGGCCCGGGCAACCGCCGTGGAACGAGCCGGCGCCAGATGCATGGCGATGGTCGACATGGTGCGGTCCCCCCAGTCGTTATCGAACGACGCGCGGCACCTGCTGGGCACGCGCCCCATCTCGTGACGAGCCGAGAGCCTACCGTCAGGCCGGCCGGCGGCACTAACCCGGCGCACCGGTGGCCGGGGCGCCACGATAGGCTTGCCGCCCGTGCGTGTGATCGCCCTTCCCGTGAAGTCGCTCGCCGATGCGAAGGGGCGCCTCGACCCCGTGTTGACGCCCCTGGAGCGCGGGGCGCTCACGCTCGCGATGCTCGAGGACGTGCTCGACGTGACCCTCGGTCTCTCGGGCTGGGAGACCTGGGTGATCTCACCCGACGAGACCGTGCTCGAGATCGCCATGGCGCGCGGATCGCACGCGATCGAGGAGGAGCGACCCCCCTGTCCAACGCGGTGCGCCAGGTCGAGGAAGAGGCCGAGGGACGCCTCGTCGACACCCTGGCGGTGCTGCTTCCCGACACACCGTTCGTGACCCAGCGCGCGCTCACCCGCGCGCTGCGGACCCTCGGTGCGGTCGTGGTCGCGCCCTCGCTCGACGAGGGAGGGACGAACCTGCTCGTGCGACGTCCGCCCGGATGCATCGGGGCGCGGTTCGGCCACGATTCCTACCGCAAGCACCTGGAAGCCGCCGAGGAAGCCGGGGCGCCCGCGGCCGTCGTCGAGACCGACGAGCTCGCGTTCGACCTGGACCTTCCGGGCGATATCCTCACCGTGCTGACGTCGGGACGCGAGGGACGCACGCTGCAGGTCTGTCGCGAGCTCGACCTCGGAGCCCGGCTCGCGGCCCGGACCTGACCGGAGGAGAACGGCGCATGGCACAAGGCACGATCAAGGACTTCGACCTGGAAACGGTGCGCGGCTCGCTGCTGATGGACGATCAGACCGAGGTGGCCATCGACTCGGGGTCGCTCGAACACTCGGGCATCCTCACGCTCCGGCTGGGTCAGCGGGTGATCTTCGAGCTCGGTGACGACGAGGGCACACCGGTCGCGAGGCGGCTGCGGCTCGTCACCTTCCCCTGATGCCCGGCACCTGAAGCGCGGCTCAGCGTTCCGAGGTCGAGACGACCTTCACGCGGAACTCCTTGCCCGGCGTGAACGCCGGAAGGTCGCGCGCCGGCACCACGATCGGGGTCTGCGGTCTGCGCGGGTTGCGGGCGATGCGCTCGTTGCGGTGCTTGCGTTCGAAGGTGCCGAAATCGGCGAGCGTCACCCGCTCACCGCGAACGACCGATTCCCGGATCGACTCGATGGCCGCATCGATCGCCCTGCCGGCGTCGGCCTTCGACAGGCCGGTGCGCCTGGAAACCTCCGCGACCAAGCCACCCTTGTTCATGGCTGCTCTCCCTCCGGTCGAGCACGGCTCCGAACGGCTACCGTATGCCTTCGAGCTCGATCGGGTCAAACGCCGGTCGCGCACGAGGCTTGCGGCGCAGACCGCGTCGGGAGGCTCGGACGGATCCCCGCTCGCTGTCCTGGCTCGTGCGGGTCTGCGTTGTTAGCATGCCGTGGCTGCATTGGGGCGTGGTGTAACGGCAGCACGACAGGTTCTGGCCCTGTTAGTCGAGGTTCGAATCCTTGCGCCCCAGCCACAGGATGGCCTCACGGCCCGCCGCGCGGATACGGGTCGAGCACGACCGCCGGCACCGGATCCTGCGAGAAGTCGAAGCTGCTGGCGAGGTCGCCCAGCGCCTCCACCTCCTCTCGCACGGTCGGGCGGGCGTCGGGCCAGCCGTCGGTGCGGGGATCGAGCCGCTGCCCGCCGAGGAACCGATCCTCGATGAGCTTCAGGTACGCGTCGTAGCTCAGGGTCTGGTGGTCGATGAACCCGGGGCGCGCCCACGGACTGATCAGCAGCGACGGCACCCGCAGCCCCCAGCCGTTCTCGTCGACCACCGGCGGCTCGACGTGATCGTAGAAGCCCCCCCAGTCGTCCCACGTCACGAAGATCGCCGTGCGCAGCCACTGTTCCTCGGGTCCCTGCATCACGGCGTTCACGACCTGGGTCACCCACGCCTGGCCGTCGGCGATCGAGTCGGGCGGATGCTCGGCACGCCGGTCGGTGGGCATCACCCACGACACGCTCGGGAGCGTGCCCTCCCGCGCCGCCTCGAGGAAGTCCGTGTTGGGCAACACGTTGTCGAGCTGCCCGGTGACATCGACCGTGCGGAACCCGGGCAGGGGGTTCTGCACCGCGTGGGTCACCGTGGCGTCCCAGTCCTGGCAGGGGGCCACGACGCAGCTTCCCGGCCCGACGAAGTAGCCCCAGGACACGCCGGCGTTGTAGAGCAGCCACGTGATGTCGGCCCACAGGTACGGCAGGGGCTCGCCCGCGGGAGGCGTCCAGTTCCTCGTCGGAAGCCCCGGCTGCTTGCCCGGATTGCGTTGATCGGATTCGCACGCCATCGGGTCGTCGGGAACCGGGCATCGAGCCGACCAGCCCGAGACCAGGAACAGGTGCGCGGGGAGCGTCCAGGAGTCGGTGGGCGCGAACATGCGATCGTGCAGGGTGTAGGTCTCGGCGTACCGCCAGTAGTTCGGGATCTCCCGGGCGGTGTGGTAGCCCATCACATCGGGCGTCCTCCCGCCTCGAGGGCCGGACGTGGTCTGGGGACAGGGCGGCGTCGTCGGCTCCGACTCGCAGCGGTTGCCGTTGACGCGGAGGGCACGCACGAACCCGTTCATGCGACCTCCCGCGATCGAGATCTCCGACGCGAGCTCCCCGTGCGGCCCACCGGCATCGAACACGTTGCGGTCGTGATACGAACGATGGCAGATGGCGGGCTTCGCCGGATCGGGCAGGCACGCCACCGGCCTGCCACGCTCGTCCATCTCGATGCCGTCGGCTCCGGGGAACGTGCCGAAGTAGTGATCGAACGAGCGGTTCTCCTGCACGACGAACACGAGGTGGTCGAGGTTCATGATGCCGGCGTCGGGTCGGAACGGCCGGAACGGATCGGCCACCGGCTGGGGCTGCGGCGGGTTGCGCAGCGTGCGGGCGTCGACCCCGAGCGGGACCCGCTCGGGCGCCACGGGGAACCGGTCCGGCACGAGGAAGGGCAGGGGCATCTCGCCCCTCGGCACCACGAGGGGTCCCGCATCGGCCGACGGTGGCGCCGGGGGGGGCGGGGGCGGATCGGCTTGCGCGTCGACACATGCCGCCGCCACGAGCGACGCGAGGGCGAGCGGCGCGACGAGGCGCCAGGTCGAACGGATCATCCCGGCGATCGTAGCCCGGGCACCCGGCCCCACCGGTCAGGCGAGCGCACCTGGTCTTCAGTCGCGGAAGGGCCAGGGATCGAGCACGAGCGGCGGCAACGGCTCCTGGGAGAAGTCGAAGTCGAGCGCGAGGTCGCCGAGGATGTCGACCGACTCCCGCACCGTGGGCCTCGAGTCTGGCCATCCGTCGGTCGCGGGGTCGAGTCGTTCACCCCCGAGGAAGCGATCCTCGATGAGCTTCAGGTACGCGTCGTAGCTCAGGGTCTGGTGGTCGATGAACCCGGGTTTGGCCCAGGGGCTGATCACCATCGAGGGCACCCGGAGCCCCCAACCGTTCTCGTCGACCACCGGCGGCTCGACGTGGTCGTAGAACCCACCCCAGTCGTCCCACGTCAGGAAGATCGCCGTGCGGAGCCATTGTTCCTCGGGCCCCTGCATCACGGCGTTGATCGCCTTGGCCACGTAGGCCTGGCCGGACTCGATGGAGTCCGGGGGGTGCTCGCCCCGGTCCTGCTCCGGCATCACCCACGACACGCTCGGCAGGTCGCCGGCGAGTGCGTCCCGCGCGAACTCGCTGTTGGGCCTGATGCGGTCGAGCTGAC
This sequence comes from uncultured Actinomycetes bacterium, assembly GCA_963790335.1. Lineage (GTDB taxonomy): Bacteria > Actinomycetota > UBA4738 > UBA4738 > HRBIN12 > JAOUEA01. The sequence continues at coordinate 135,853 of CAWBOB010000007.1, forward strand.
CGGTCACTGCAGTCGCGGCGAACCCGGGGAGCGGATTCTGCACCGGCGCCGTGAGGATGCCGTCGAGGTGTTCGCAGGGCGGGGCGACGCAGGTGCCCTCGCCCACGTAGTACCCCCAGCTCACGCCCGCCCGGTAGAGGAGCCACGTGATCGGAGCCCAGACGTAGGGCCTCGGCTCGCCCATCTTCGGCGCCCAGATCTTCGACGGCGGATCGGCGTATCCGCCGCCGGGGAACTTCTGGTCGGAGGAGCACGACATCGGATCGTCGAGGTCCGAGCACGTCGCCGACCACGCCGAGACCAGGAACAGGTGCGCCGGTAGCGTCCACGAGTCGGTGGGCGCGAACATGCGGTCGTGCAGCGTGAACGTGCGCGCGTACTTCCAGTAGATCGGGAGCTCGGCGCCCGTGTGGTAACCCATCACGTCGGGCTGGCCCGAGGGGCCGTCGACCGCCTGCGGGCACGGGGCTTCGTCCGGGTGTTTCTCGCACCCGTTCCCGATCGTGCGGAGCGCCTCGACGAACCCATCCATGGAACCGTCGCCGATCGCGATGCTGCTGCCGAGCTCGCCGTGCGGGCCTCCCTGATCGATGAAGTTCCGGTCGTGGTACGGACGGTGACACGTGCCGGGGGCGTCCGGATCGGGCAGGCAGTCCTTTGGCCGGCCGCTCGCGGTCATGGGGATGCCGTCGGCTCCGGGGAACGTGCCGAAGTAGTGATCGAACGAGCGGTTCTCGAGCACGATGAAGACCAGGTGGTCCAGGTTCATGATGCCGGCGGCGGCGTCGAACGGGCGAGATCGGTCCGCCGCCGGCCCCAGGGCCGGTGGAGCGCGGAGCGGACCTCGATCCACACCTCGAGGAGCGTCGGCGGGGTCCGGCTCGCTCACGAGTCCCGGCGCCCCCATCACGTCGTGCGGCTCGATCCAACCGGAGTCCGCCGGGTCGGATGCGGTCGCCGGCGATGGTAAGTCGGTCGCCGGGACCGATGCCGACGAAGGTGCCGCCGGGTCCGATGCCGTCGTGCAGGCCGCCGCCACGAGCCCGGCGAGCGCGACGGAAGCTGCGGCGGCGGCGACACGGAGCGGGCGCATACGGCGGCCCATGCTAGCGGCAGGCCGGACCGGCCCGCCTGCACGGTCGCGGCCGGGGACACGGCGCGGCGGGCCAGGCCATGGCGACCACCCCGCTACGATGACGTCGAGCTGCGCACAGCCCGAGGAGGCCCGCGATGAGCGAAACCGGCGTACCAGTCCGCTTCCCAGTGACCCTCATCCCCGGCGACGGCATCGGCCCAGAGGTCGTCGCATCGGCCCGGGCGATCGTCGAGGCGACCGGCGCGCCGATCGACTGGGAAGAGTTCGAGGCCGGTGCCGAGGTCTTCCGCAAGGGCGTCGCATCGGGGGTGCCGCAGGAGACGATGGACTCCATCGCGCGCACGCGGGTCGCCCTCAAAGGCCCGCTGGAGACCCCGGTGGGGTTCGGCGAGAAGAGCGCCAACGTCACCCTGCGCAAGCTCTACGAGACCTACGCCAACGTGCGGCCGGTGCGCGAGATGCCGGGCGTGACGACACCGTACTCGGGACGCGGCATCGACATGGTCATGGTGCGCGAGAACGTCGAAGATCTCTACGCGGGGATCGAGTACATGCAGACCCCGGGGGTCGCGCAGGCGCTGAAGCTGATCAGCGTGAAGGGCTCGGAGAAGATCGCGCGCTTCGCCTTCGAGTACGCCCGCAGCGAGGGACGGCCGTCGGTCGCCTGTGCGACCAAGGCGAACATCATGAAGTTCACCGAAGGAACGCTGAAGCGGGTGTTCGAGCGGGTGGCCCCGGACTACCCCGAGATCGAGTCCTGGCACGTGATCGTCGACAACGCCGCGCACCAGCTCGTGAAGCGCCCCGAGCAGTACGACGTGATCGTCACGACCAACATGAACGGCGACATCCTCTCCGACCTGTCGAGCGCCCTGATCGGGGGTCTCGGGTTCGCGCCCAGCGCCAACATCGGCAACGAGGTCGCCATCTTCGAGGCCGTGCACGGCTCGGCGCCGAAGTACGCCGGCAAGGACGTGATCAATCCGACCGCGGTGATCCTGTCGGCCGTGCTGATGCTGCGCTACCTCGGTCTGTTCGACGAGGCATCCGCCATCGAGCACGCGGTCTTCGTGACCCTGGAAGCCGGCACGCTCACCGGCGACGTGGTCGGCTACGACCGCGGCACCCCGACGAGTGCCTACACCGAGGCGATCATCGCCAACCTGGGCCGGAAGACCGAGACCTGGACGGTGCGCGAGGTCAAGCCGTTGCAGCTCCCCGTGCTCTCGGATGACCCCGACTACGTCAAGCCGAGCGACCGCAACGTGGTCGGGCTCGACGTGTTCGTCGAGTCACCGCTCACCGCCGACGAGCTCGGGGCCTCGCTCACCGAGCTCGCCCAAGGCACGCGGCTCGAGCTGAAGATGATCTCGAGCCGCGGCACCAAGGTATATCCGCCGACCGGTGCCATCACCGACACGCTCGATCACTGGCGGTGCCGGTTCATCATCCGTGAGGACCCCGGCGACCTGTGGGACGAGGACGTGCACCAGCTGCTCGCTCGCATCTCCCGCCGTCACACCTGGATGCACATCGAGAAGCTGATGGAGTTCGACGGCGAGCTCGGATTCACGAGGGATCAGGGCGAGAACTAGCGGGTCGCACGTCGCTCGGGCGATGCATCGTGATGGCGCGCGTGTCGTCTGCGGCCCCCTCGGAGCCGGCGCTCGAGTCCCTGATCGAGCGCTCGAGCTCCGACGAGTTCCGCAGCTCCCGTTCCCTGCTGCGGAGCAGATCATGGGTCCAGCCGAAGATCATCGTCGTCACCTCCTTCCCATCGAGATGCTTCAGCGTTTGCTACAACGTTTCAAGGCGGACCCTACCGCCTTGCATTCCGACCCGATAGCATTTAAGCTAACTCGAACGCGATGTCGATCACGATCACCCTCTCGAGCGACGATCTGGCCGAGATGCGCTTCGCCTTCTCCCCCATCTGGGAACTCGGCATGAGCCTGTACAAGCCGATGCGAGACCCCTCGAAGCACGCTCTGCATCTGCCGTGGGTGCAGCAGGCGAAACAGGCGATCGAGGGGCACGACCTCGAGGTCCTGTTCGCGGTGGTGCCGCCGATGGGAACCGAGGCTCGGCCGGCGCATCCGTACATCCCCGACTTCCTCACGCCGCCGCCCGAATCACCCTTCCCCCAGTTCGAGGACGAGCTCGAGCGGGTAGCGCGGACCGATCCGTCGCGTATCAGCACCGAGCTCGGGCACATGACGGAGTCGCTCGACGGCGCGCCGCTCCCGGCGCTGACGCAGGCGATCCTCGACGATCCGGCGCCGTTCCTGCCGCGCCTCGTGGAGCAGATGCGCCAGTACTGGACGCTCACCATCGACCGGCACTGGCCCCGCATCAGGGCCCTGCACGAGGCCGACGTGACCTACCGCGCCCGGCAGCTCGCCCTCGGCGGCGCCGAGCTCCTCTTCGAGGACCTGCACCCCTCGCTCTCGTGGGCCGGCCACGAGCTCGTGATCGACAAGCACATGTTCGACGATGTCGATCCCGGCGGGCGCGGGCTCGTGCTGGTCCCGGCGGTCTTCGATTGGCCGGGCATCGCGCTGTTGATCGGCGAGGGCCTGCAGCCGACACTGTCGTACTCGCCGCGCGGCATCGCCGAGATCTGGGATCAGCCCGCCATGCCATCTCGCAACGGTGCCATGGACGACCTGATCGGCGGCACGAGGGCGGACATGCTGCGTGCCCTCACCGTGCCGATGACCACCAGCGAGCTCGCGCACCGTCTGCACCTGACACCGGCGGCCGTGTCGCAGCAGCTCGGTGTGCTCCGGCGGGCCGGCGTCGTCGACGCGAGGCGCCAGGGCCGCGAGGTCTACTCCGAGCTCACGGCTCCGGGCCGCGGCCTGCTCGACCTGCTCGGATGACGGCCGGTTCACGTGGTGGCGACCCGATGATCGGATCCACCGGGTGGGCGTGCGCAGCGACGGTCCCACAGGTACCCTTCGGACACATCTCCTGACCGGTGCTCGGAACCCCTCGGGATCCGGGCGGCCCCCTCGCGGAAGGAACCGACATGTCCCCCCTTCGACGCAACGGTCTGCTGGCCTCGCTCGTCGCGATCACCTTGATGCTCGGAGCGTCGGCTCGTGCCGCGACACCATCGGAGTCCCCCGACGACACCGCGATGGCCGACGGACCGGTCCGCGCGACGGTCGTCGCCGGCGGTCACGTCTGGATCGGCGGCAACTTCTCGAACATCCTCAGCCCCAACGGCTCGGACCCGACCCCGGCCGGGAACATCGCAGCGCTGTCGCTCTCGACCGGCCTGCTGTCGACGACCGCCGATCCGCCGGCGTTGAGCGGGGGCGCGGGGGCGCAGGTCCGGGACATGTCGCTCGGCTCCGACGGCATCCTCTACGTCACCGGCACGTTCCTCTACCGGTTCGGCGGCGTCGATCGCCGGCACACCGTGGGCATCGACCCCGTCACGGGCCGCATCGTTCGCGGGTTCTGGACGATCGTGGGTCGCACCGTGCTCGCCGCATCCGGTCGCGTGTACGTCGGCGGATCGCGGCTGCGCGCGTACCTTCCCGACGGTCGCCGCGACACCGGCTTCTCCGACGTCGTGCCGTCATTGGACCGTTCGATCCGGCTCCCGGAAGAGACACCGCAGATCCTCGACCTGGACGTCATGCCCGACGGCGACCTCGCGGCAGCGGGCCACTTCGACCTGGTCAACGGCCGAGCCCAGAAGGTCGCCGCCAAGGTCGCACCGGTCACCGGCGCGGTGCGCTCCTGGTCGGTGGCAGGGGTCGGTCCGAGCAGCAAGGCGTACGGCATCTCGGCCGAGGTGCGACAGGGACGGCTCCTGGTGGGCGCCGGCGGCTCGGACTTCGCGGCGCTCTACGAGCCGCCACCCCCGGGCGCGGACCAGACCGTGTGGCGTCAGGTGTGGAAGACCGACACGTCAGGCTCAGCGCAAGCCGTCGCGGTGTACGACGCCGGCACCGTGCTCGTGGGCGGACACTTCAACACCATCGCCCATGGTCCACGCGAACAATGCGGTTCCAACCAGGTTCCCGTCGGGGACTGCCTGGCGATCCCGCGGCTCGCCGCGCTCGATCGCGCGACCGGCATCACCGAACCGACCTGGCGTCCCAACCCGTGCTGCCACTACCTGGGCGTCTGGGCGATCGCGGTGCGACAGGGTCGCGCGCACATCGGCGGCCAGTTCACGCAGGTGAGCCGGCGTGCAGCAGGCGAACTACGCCCGTCTGTCTCCGTGATAACAGACGGTGGCCGACCCCTCGGGGCGGACGGCGGGCCGGTTGGATAAGCTAGCCGGACACGCACGGTCCCATCGTCTAGAGGCCTAGGACACTACCCTCTCAAGGTAGAGACACGGGTTCAAATCCCGTTGGGACTACCACAGATCCGTGTGACCTCGGCACAGACTCTTTCGAGGGACTCCAGTTGGACAAGTCGGGCTCTTCAGGAACAGGAGTGACGGATCTCCGCGGCTCCACCCGAGGAGATGCGGAATCGGGCGACACAGACGACTTCGGCAGGCTTCGCCGAACAGAGCACTGCCATCGTATCGGTACCTCCCGGGCCCCGTTCACTCAGACACGTACTCTCGATCGAGACCCAACCTGGGGGTTCTGGATGGTCTCCGGGGCAGGAATCAGACATGCCCCTGGTATCGAAAATGGCTCGGGGCCGGCGCGATGAAAGAGGCCAGGAGGCTTCTAGCGACGCCGGAGCCACCTCTGTCCTCCTTGCCGGACGATCCGACCGAGGGGGGACGGTGGAACATGCGCGGTCGCGAGCGTCAGCCCCTCCGACTCCGCTCGGTCGAGCCACACGGCCCGTGAGCGGCTCCCCTCTTCCGGATCTTCGTCGCCTGGTGAACGGAACCCAGGGTCGTTCAGTTGAAACGTGAAATGCAGGAGGTCCCCCGCGAAGAGCACGCGCTCGCCGCCGGCGTCCAAGAGAACGCACCTGTGTCCCGGAGTGTGACCCGGCGCGTGTCGCAGACTCAGGCCGGGCGACAACTCGCGGTCCTCGATGGACGTGTCCAGCTGCCCCGCTGCCTGGAGCGGGGCGATCGCCTCGGCGAACTCGCGTTCGTCCTCCTCGTCGACGAAGCCTCGCATCCACACGACGTCGGCGTCATGGAGGTGGTACAGGGCCTTCGAGAATCGGGGGATCCGACCGGTCGACGACCGCATCGTATTCCACCCTGTGTGGTCGGAATGGGCGTGGGTGAGGATGACGTCGTCAACGTCGTCCGGCAAGACGCCGATCGCGGCCAGTTCGTCCGGCAACGTCCCGCCGACACCGAGCCATCGTCCAAAGGCGGAGTCGGCTGGGCCGACGCCCGTGTCGATCAAGGTCAGGCGCGTCGGCATGCGAACCAGGAAGCAATGGTCGCGGAAGCGCCACGAGTCGGTGGTGAACTCATCCGGGTACCTCGCAGCAAGCGACTGCGATCCGCCGGGTGGGGCGTCGCCGCCCTCATCGAATACTTCGGCGAGCGGCATCGGCGTGTCGATGTCGAGGATGGCTGTGATCTCGACGTTACCCAGGGTCAACGTCGCGGCTGGCATCGAAGAACCCTACCGGGCCTCGCGACGCCTGAGGCGGGCGGGTCGCCCGGGTCCACAGTCCGACGGACGGGTGGAGGTCGAGCGCAGATCTAGGTGTCGAGTTCTACCGCATAGGACGTGATGGTCGTGACGTCACCCTCGCCGTCGAATTCGTAGACGTCGACCGATGAGACCACTGAGACGCTGCCGTCGGGGCTCACGTATCGACCAACGGCATCGATGGCCGCTACGTGGTCGTCGGCCACGGAGACGAACCGGGTGAACTCGACGCTCCCCAGTGCGGCCATCTCAACGTCGGACGAGTTGCACGCCTCCACGACGGCGCTCTTGCCCTCGATCGTACTGTGCCCCGGAAGTACCCACCGGACATCCGCGGCCAGGTGATCATACGTCTCCACAAACCGGTGACCGGAGAATGCCTCTGCGATCTGCTTGGTGTTCATAGGTTGCACTCCGCTCGTGGGCGACTCTGGCTGCTATCGACTCGCTACTTTCTCAGAACTCGCCACTGCCCTGGCTGGAGGCGTTCCCAGCCGAGAGCGTTCTCGTCGGCGATCCGCATGAACTGAAGATCTCAGGGCTCCAGCTTCGTGACCCTCGTCGACCAGTTGGTGAAGAGCGTCCGTTCGTCTCCACAGTTGGGATCGGCGAGCCAGGCGGCGAAGCCACACTTCGCGTCGATGTACTCCACGCCGAACCAGAGGTCGTCGCCGTTGCCCGGAACCATGTAGCCGTAGTCCTGCCACCGCGGCCGGAACCCTCCGAACACCGTTCCGGTGAACCCGTCTGAGGGCGCTCGACCGGGAGCTGCCACGTGCACGACGTCGGGTGTCCGCTTGAGCGCGATCGGGATGTACGCAGCGCTCGGGAAGTGAGACGGCCCCACCAAGGACACGCCGATGTACCCCCGGTTCTTCTCGTTGACCGCGAGCGACGGGTACGTGATGTTCCCGCCCGCGACCGCGACGTACCCGTCCTGGAGCAGACGGGCCTTCAGCGTCCCCCCGTCCCACCACGGCCGGAAGGCGAAGTAGGCCACGCCGGCGCGTTGCCTGATGGGCCGGAACGACCCATCACGCGAGTCGTAGTCCGCCCCGCCCGATCCTTGGAGAGCCGTCGTCAACGATGTCCAGAGCACGCCACTGGCCATGAACGAACTGGTGACACGGGTGTCGCCGGAGTCCAGCGGGTAGGGGCCCGGCTGATGACCGAGATCCTCCTCGAAGATGCAGTCGGCACCGAGGTTCAGGCAGCGCAGCAGGGGTGTCGGGCCTTCCTTCTGCAGCGACAGCGGCGGGAACTGATACTCGATCGTCCGCTTGACGACCTGGTGCAGCTCCAGGTCGGGTGTCGCGCGCTTCAACGAGCTGGTGTTGGTCAACGCCCACACCACCATGTCGTTCGACTCGCCCGTCATGTTGCCGGTCTCCGAGCCGTCACCCGCCGTCGAGCTCACGAAGTACTCCGTGCCTCCACGAGCGCCCTCGAAGGAAGAGGCACGTGACCAGGCCGGCCGCACGGTGAACCCGCGCTGGTCGAGCGACGGGACTTTGAGGTTCTCGAAGAGCACGGCCTCGGTCGCGTCGCCGGCGGCGAGGGCGGCTTTCGGGAGCGCGTACAGCTGGGCACCCGTGTAGCCGTCGCCGAAGAACGAGTACTCGTTCGTCGTGATGTAGAGCCCGTGCCTGTCGAGCCCGATGTGCGGGTAGTCCCCGATGCACGGGCCGGCGTCACACCCATGATCGGGCGTGCCGTCGGTGCCGTCGTTCTGCACCGGCAGCCGGTAGATGTCCCACCGGCCGAGGGGGTCCGCCGAACGGCTCACGGCGAGATCGATGCTGTTGCGCCCGGTGAACTCCCCGGAGACCGGCTCCTGCGCGATCGTGAGCACGACGTGGAACCAGCGCCGGAGCTGCCGGTCGTAGTAGCAACTCGGGTCGGTCGTGAACGGTCCGAACCGCTCCGCAGGCCGGTCGAACGCCGGTGGGAACCCGAACCACTCGTTGTGCGAGATCCCGACCGGCTTGGTCCCGGGGATCCCGGGGTTGCCGGGCAGCAGCGGGCGTCCGGCCGGCGTGTAGACCTGCACGACGCTGTTCACGGTCTCGAGCACGTGATCCGGCCCGACACACAGTCCCTGGTCGGGTGGTTCCAGGAAGAACGCGTTGCCCGAGTTGGCCCAGGCGGTGTCGAAGGAGTCGAGTCCCTCCCATGAACGTCTCATGCCGGGGGTGTGGCTCGACACACGAGCGTTGTCACGGGCCGAGGGAGGGTCGGACACGGGTGGCTCGACCGTGCGGACCTGCCCGCCCGCACCGATCCTCGGCCTCAGCCGGTCACGAGCGGCGGCCGGGGATTCCTGCCCGTTGCCGCGCGAACCCCGCGCGCCAGACAGTGACGACAGCGGAGGCGTGGTCCTCAGGAGTCGCAACGGTACCGTCGTGACGCTCTCGTACGGACGGCCGCCTCCGGATCGCGGCGCCGCTCCCCCGGTCGCGGCGATCATGCTCGGCGCTACCAGCACGACGGACAACAGCGCGAAACCGATCCGCTTCCACACAGGCCTACCCCCTCGTGACCAGTACCGACCGCCTGAACCTATGCTGGCGTTGTCGTTCCGGTCAAGGCACGGGGGTCAGACGACTTCCCAGCCGGCGACGACCGGGTGGTCGGTGGCAGCCGGACCGGCCTGGGCCGCGCCACCCGGCGAGCCGAGACCGGTGACGGAGTCCGCGAACCACTCGGCGTTCACCGCGGTGAACTGCTTCCACTCGCCCGGAAGGTCGTCCTCGGCGAAGATCGCCGTGACCGGGCATGCGGGCACGCAGGCGTCGCAGTCCACGCACTCGTCGGGCTGGATGTAGAGCATGCGGGGACCCTCGTAGATGCAGTCGACGGGGCACTCGTCGACGCACGCCCGGTCCTTGACGTCGATGCACGGTTCCGCGATCACGTAGGCCATGGTTCCTCCGTTCCCCAGCGTTCTCGATGCAAACGTAGCGGGCGATGCGCCGCCGTAGTGAGGGTAGCGTCCCCGGCGGCGTTCGCACGGCGATCGGCGGTCGGATGGGACGTCATCGATCGATCGATCGTTCCACCGGCTGGGATTCGGGGAGCCGTGTCACGTCGGGGCGCGGCGGAGCATCGGGAATCGTGACGGACGGCTCATCGGCCTGCGACACCCTCGCCGTCCGTCGGTCGAGCGAGGCTGATGCGACCGACCCCGCCAGCCCCACCAACGCGGTTCCAGCGCCGCCGACGAGCAACGCTACACGGCCCCCGAGCCCGGCGACGAGCGCGCCCGCCGCCGCCGTCGCGCCGATCTGCATGCCGTTCACGAGCGCGCCGTAGGAGGCGAACGCGCGCCCTCGGAACCGGTCGGCTACGCGATGCACGATCAGGCTCCGCATCGCAACCGTCTCCACCCCGTTCGCGACGCCGCCGAGCGCGAACAGCGCCACCGCCAGCGGGAGCGATCCGATGGCCGCGGCCGCGAAGACGGCCGCGCCGTTCACCACGGCCGCGAGCGCCATCGACCGAAGCAGTCGATCGTCGCCCAGACGTCGTGCGATGAGCGTGGCCCCGCCGACCATGCCGACGAGCCACGCCGACGCGAGCACGCCGTAGCCCCACGCCCCCGCGCCGAGCGTGTCACGAGCGAAGAACACCTCGGCGACGTTGTCCATCGCCGCGAACAGGATCACGCCCGCCGATCACCGCGAACGCCACCACGAGCACCCGGTCGTTCCTGATCACCCGGAAGCCCTCACGGGCGGCCTCCTGCGAGGTGCGAGGTGGTTCGGCGATCTGGCGCCTCACGCGCAGCAGCATCGCCGCCACCGCGATCACGACGAACGTGCCGGCATCGGCGAGCAGCGCCACCCGCGTGCCGACGCCGGCTGCGAGCGAGCCCGCCAGCACGGGGCCGGCGATCATGCCGGCGTACCTCGCGCCTTCCAGGTACGCGTTGGCCTCGGTCGCACGGTCGTCGCCAACGACGCGGGGGACGAGCGTGTAGATCGACGGCGTCTCGACCGCCGAGGCCGTGCCCAGCAGGAACGAGAGCATCAGGATCATCGGGAGCTCGCCGGCGAACGCGAGCCCTACCGCGAGGCACGCCTGGATCGCCGTCGAGATCGCGAGCGAGCGCCTGGTCTCGAAGTTGTCGACGATGACGCCCGCCGCCGGAGCGAAGATCACCAGGGGCACGAGCCCACAGAGCAGCAACGCGGCGACCGCCCACCCGGACCCCGTGAGCTCGGCCACCTTGATCGTGAGGGCGATGAGGGCCAGCTCGTCGCCGAGGGACGACAGTCCCGTCGACAGCGTCAAGAGCCGGAAATCGCGCCCACGCAGCGGACCCCTCACGGAGGAGCACTCTAGGGGCTCGCTCGCGCGCACGCATCGGCCGAGCGGCCCACATCCGGCCGCCGTCCGTCCTAACGCGACGCCGTGCTGAGGCGCTCGAGCGTGCGTTCGCGACCCAGCAGCTCCACCGACTCGGGCAGCGGCGGCGAGACGTTGGAGCCGGTCACGGCGGCACGCACGGGCTGGAACGCTTTCGTGCGACTCAGCTGCTCGCGCTCGGCGAGCGAATCGAGGGCGGCCGTGATGGCGGCAGCCGTCCACGGATCCACGGCGGCGAGCGCCTCGGCCGCTCGCCCGAGGTACCCATCGGGCGCCTTCGCGATCAGGGCCGCGGCCTTCTCGTTCGGCTCGAGGTCGTCGGTGAACAGGAATCTCAGCAGCGCCGGTGCTTCCGTCAGCGTCTTCATGCGCTCCTTCACGATCGGCATCGCCGCGAGCAGTGCGGGCGGGTCGGGCATCAGGCCTTCCTCGGTCAGGAAGTGAAGGCATCGCGCCGCGAGATCGTCGTCGTCGAGCGACTGGATGTACCGGTTGTTGAGCCACGTGAGCTTCTCGGTGTCGAAGGCTGCGGGGTTCGACGACACGCGCCCGAGGTCGAACGCCTCGACCAGCTCGTCGCGCGAGAGCACCTCGCGGTCGTCGCCCGGAGACCATCCGAGCAGCGCGAGGTAGTTCGTCATCGCCTCGGGCAGGAAGCCCTGCTCGCGGAAGGACTCGACGCTCGTCGACCCATGCCGCTTCGACAGGGGCTGTCGATCGGGGCCGAGCACCTGCGGAACGTGGGCGTATCGAGGCGGCATGCCCCCGAGCGCCTCGATCACGGCTGCGTTGCGCGGTGCGCTCGCGAGCAGGTCGTCGCCGCGAACCACGTGCGTGACGCCCATGAGCATGTCGTCGACCGCGACCGCCAACAGGAACAACGCGGTGCCGTCGGAGCGGACGAGCACGAAGTCGCGCAGCTGTCCGGCCTCGAACCGCACCTCACCCTTCACGATGTCGTCGACGACCCACTCGCGGTCGGGCATGCGGAAGCGCACGACCGACTCGCGTCCCTCACCTTCGTACGCCTCGATCTCCTCCGCGGTGAGGTCGCGGCAGTGGCCGTCGTAGCCGGGGGGCTCGTGGGCCGCTGCGGCCGCCTTTCTGCGCTCCTCGAGCTCGTCAGACGTGCAGTAACAGCGGTAGGCATCACCCTGGGAAAGCAGCTGCTCGGCGTAGGTCCGGTACACCTCGAGCCGTTGCGACTGACGGTACGGGCGCGTGCGGGCCACCGACGTCGGGGCCTTCGTCGTGGTCGATGCCGAGCCAGCGCAGGTCCTCGAGCACACCCGCGACGGCTTCCTCGGTCACGCGGCTCGCGTCGGTGTCCTCGAAGCGGAGGATGAATTCCCCCCCGTGGTGGCGGGCGAACAACCACGAGAAGAGGGCGCTGCGCACGTTGCCGACGTGCAACGAACCGCTCGGCGCAGGGGCGAACCGGCACCGCACCGGCGTGCCGCTCATCGAACGGTGTTCGCGAGCACGCCCGCGCCCTCGACCTCGACCTCGACGACATCGCCGGCGGCGAGCGGACCGACGCCCTCGGGGGTCCCGGTGAGCACCACGTCGCCGGGCAGCAGGGTCATGAAGGCGGTGATGTACTCGATCAGCGTCGCGACGCCGAAGACCATGTCGCTGCTGCGCCCCTGCTGGCGCACCTCGCCGTTGAGCCGGGTCTCCACCATCGCGTCGTTGGGGTCGAGATCGGTCTCGATCCACGGCCCGAGCGGCGCCGATCCGTCGAAACCCTTCGCGCGGGCCCACTGGTCGTCGGTCTTCTGCAGGTCGCGCAGCGTCACGTCGTTGGCGCACGTGTACCCGAGGATCACGCGGTAGGCGTCCTCGGCCCGTACGTCCTTCGCGAGCCGCCCGATCACGACTGCGAGCTCGCCCTCGTAGTCGACCCTGCGGCTCACCGCCGGCCGCTGGATCGGGTCGTTGGGCCCGATCACGGCCGTCGAGGGCTTGAGGAACAGCAGCGGCTCCTCGGGCACCGTCATGCCGAACTCAGCCGCGTGCGCCGCGTAGTTCTTGCCGACACAGACGAGCTTCGACGGCAGCACCGGCGCGAGCAGGAAGACGTCATCGAGTGCGAGCTCCTCACCCGTGGGAAGTGGATCCTCGAAGAACGTGCCGGCCAGCACTCGCACCGCATCCTCGCCGGTCTCGGCGACCCCGGTCGCGATGCGGTCACCGTGTCGGAAACGAAGCAGTCGCATGAGGCCGAGAGGCTACACCGAGCTGCCTGCGGCGAAGGTCGCCCCGACCTGGCGCCAGTAGCCGGCGATCGTCTCGACGGGCTCGAGCATCGCGAGCTCGTCGGCCGGGGCGTCGTGCAGGGCGACGGTCGCCTGTCCGGCGTACACCGGACCGAGCTGCACGTCGCTCGAACGCATCGTGACGAGCTCGTCGAGCGAGGCCGGACGCGTCGGATCGATGTTCGGCATGAAGCGCGTGTGCAGCATCGGCAGCGCGTTCACGAAGCCACCGGTGTCGCTCTCCCCGTCGAGCGTGAGCGTCACCTCGGCGAGCCGGCGATCGTTCGCGGCGAGCGTGGCTCCGAACCGCCCGCCGGGCTCGAGCCTGGGGCCGGCCTTGCCGACCGTGACGGGCCGGGTCATCCAGATCTGTCCGAGCTTCTTCGGATACCCCTGATACCAGCCACGGGCGAGCGCGAAGTCCTTGTCGACCCAGATGTAGACGCATCGGGAGTACGTCTCGCCATCATGGGTGCACCGCACGACGACGAAGGCTTCCTTGTACTGGGACCGCACGGGATCGAGCAGCTCCTCGAACGAGTCCGAGCACGATTGCCAGTCGGCCCAGATGATCGCGACCGCTCCCGGGTCGTCGTCGGCGAGGCCGACACCGGGCGGCAAGAGGGCCTCGACGTTGGATGGATCCGTTCGGTATTCGATCGTGAGCACGTCGCCTGAGTAGTGCCACGGCGGGCTCGGCACGATCGACGCGCGGCCTTCCGGCGATCGCGGCAGCATGAATCCCCGCAGCTCCGACACGGCGCCTATCGTACGCTGCGTCGCGATGGAGACGAGGCGCATCGTGCTCGACGGCCTGCCCACCGCCGTGGTGCGAGAGGGTGACGAGCTGGTCGCGCCCGACGGCCGCACGATGCCGCTCGACGACCCGATCCACCTGCCGCCCGTCGAGCCGACGAAGGTCATCTGCGTGCACCTGAACTACGAGAGCCGCCGGGCGGAGTTCGGCGCGACGCTCGCGGCGGCACCCACCTACTTCCACAAGCCGATCTCGGCGCTGAACGCCCACGGCGGCGAGATCGTGCGTCCGCCGAGATGCCGGTACCTGAACTTCGAAGGCGAGATCGGCATCGTGATCGGCGCTCGGTGCCGCCACATCGCGCCCGACGAGGCCGATGCGTTCATCGCCGGCTACACGATCGGCAACGACTACGGGCTGCACGACTTCCGCGACACCGACGCCGGCTCGATGCTGAGGGTGAAGGGTTCCGACTCGCTCTGCCCGCTCGGACCGGGAGTCGTGACCGGCTGGGACTTCCGCGGGAAGCACATCGAGACACGCGTGAACGGCGCGACCGCCCAGCGCGGGAACACCGACGAGATGATCTGGGACATGCGGTACCTGGTCGCCGACATCGCACGGACGATCACCCTCGAACCGGGTGACGTGATCCTGTCGGGCACGCCGGCGAACTCGCGGCCGGTGCAACCCGGTGACGTCGTCGAGGTGGACGTCGAAGGGCTCGGTGTGCTGCGTAACACGGTGGTGGAGGGGTCGGTGCCCGTGCGCGACGACGTGGGCGCACAGCCGACCGAGAGCGAGGAGGTCATCTCGACCGCGATGGGCGGCGACTGGGAGCTGAGGGGCGTGCGCGCTCCCCGGAAAGGATGAGGGTGCTTCGATGGCGACGATGCGCTATCTCGTCTCCGACGTGGGTGAGGCGATCTCGTTCTACGTAGACCGGCTGGGGTTCGAGGTCCTCGAGCGTTACGGTCCCGCGATGGCGATCGTGCGTCTCGGCGACCTCGATCTCTGGCTCGCGGGACCCGTGTCGTCGGCGGCTCGACCGATGCCCGATGGACGGTCCCCGGAGCCCGGAGGGTGGAACCGCCTGGTGATCACCGTCGACGATCTCGATGCCATCGTCGCCCAGCTCGGCTCGGCAGGAGCGGTCTTCCGCAACGAGATCGTGGAGGGGCCGGGCGGACGGCAGATCCTGGTCGAGGACCCGGCAGGGAACGTGGTCGAGCTCTTCGAACGCGCGTCCTGAGGCCGCATGGCTCGCGATCGTTCCACGCAGGCGTTCGAGGCGTGGCAGTCGCTCTCGGCAGCATGTCTGCGGTCCGGCGAACGCGGGTCGCTCGTGGTTCGCGAACGACCGAGCGGGCGGACGCTCGCGCCGGTGTGGCCGGTGAGCCAGGTGCTCGCGGCGGCCGTCGATCTCGCCGAGCTGACGGGCGACTACGAGGTCGTCGAGCGGCTCGTGATCGGATTGCGGCCGTACGCGGCCGGCGACGGATACCTGCCATCGCCCCGTGACCGGCGTCGGTACTACGACGACAACGCGTGGATCGGGCTCTGCTTCGCTCAGCTCCACCTGCAGACAGGCGAGCCGCGCTGGCTGCGCCGGGCCCGCACGGTCATGCGGTTCGTGCGCGAAGGGCAGGATCCCGACGGCGGCATGCGATGGGTCGAAGGGCGTCGCGCACGACACACCTGCTCAGCGGCGCCCGCGGCACAGCTCGCCCTCCGGCTGCACCTGACCGGCGGCGGCGAGCACTGGCTCGGGTTCGCTTCCCGCACGCTCGACTGGCTCGATCGCACCCTGCGCGTTCACGGCGGCCTCTATGCCGACCACGTCGACGCCGATGGTCGCGTCGACCCGATCCTGTGGACGTACAACCAGGGTTCGGCCCTCGGGGCCAAACATCTGCTGCACCTGGCGACCGGCGACGCGGCCCCGCTCGATCAGGCGCGCGACATCGCGAACGCGTCGTTGCGACGGTTCGGCCCGAACCGCATCTGGAAGCACCCCCCCGTCTTCAACGCCGTGTGGTTGCGCAACCTGCTCGCGCTCGACACCTCAGCCCCGGTCGAGGGCTTGCAGCCCGCGTTCGACGGCTACCTGGGGCGAGCCTGGCTCGAGGGCCGGGCAGGCGACGGCCTCTTCACGGCCGGCGGCATCGGGAGCTACGACGGCACGCCGCCGATCGACGCGGGTGGGCTCGTGCAGATGTTCGCACTGGCGGCGTGGCCGCGGGATCGCCTCCCGCTCGTCTGCTGATTCAAGGGCTGCACGCACCGCACCACCAGAGGGACCGGGCCTTCCCTGCGACATCGCGTCACGAGGTGCTCTCCCTCATCTCGAGCCCGATCGCGGCCCTCAGCTCCTTCAGATCCTGGTCGAGCGACGAGTCCTCGGATCGCGCGTGCAGATGCTCCATGAGGTCGGCGAGGCCGTCAGCGATCGCGTTCAGCTTGTGCTGGGTCGCCTGGTCGTTCCGCGTCTGGCTGTTCTGCAGGAGCGCGACCATCAGGAAGGTGATGATGGTGGTCGTCGTGTTGATCTCGAGCTGGTACTGGGAATCGAGGAACGGCCGGATCGATCCCCTCGAGACGATCAGGGTCACGCCCTGGACCAGCCAGATGACGACCAGCCCCAAGCAGAAGGCGAAGAAGGGCGCTCGGCTCGCGAGCCGTGCCGCCAACCCGGCGAAGGTGTCGAAGAATCCCACCCTGCTCGATACCTCGGTCGGCATGAGGATGTGCTTGGACCCGTCGGTCATCCACCTCTCCCCTCAGGATGTGTGGTTGGTCACATCATGCCCGCACTTCGGTTGACCGCGACATCGCGTGGATCCGATTGAACCTGCACGAGGGCCGGGCCGCCTCTAGACGGGACAAGCGCCCCAGAGGCCCGCGTCTTCGGCGCGGGCTTCGCGCTGCGCGGCGGTGAACCGATCCACGTACCGCACATTCGGCGGAAACGTCGTGACGACCGCGTAGCCCCGGCGGACGAGCGTCTCGTTGATCAGCTCAGCGCCGATCCACACGTAGGCGAGTGTGCGCCCGAAGCGGTCGGTCTGCTCGACGTCAAACTCGAGGTCGACGGGGCTGCCTTCGAGCCTCGACATGGCATAGGCTGATGCCTGGCGCCCGAAGCACTCCACCGGCTGCTCATGCGCTACGGTCTCCGGCGTGTCGATCCCGATGAGGCGGATGGTGACGTCGCGGCCCCTGAGGTCGACGTGAACCGTGTCACCGTCGACCACCCGGATGACCTCCGCCGCCACCCGGGTGCCCGGCGACGCCGGCGGCTCGTCGAAACCCCTGCACCCCGCCGCCAGGAGGGAGGCCACGAGCGGAGGGGTGAGCCACCTGGCAGCGACGGCCTGTATCCGAACTTGATCGCCTCGCCGGCGGCGGTCGCTGCGCCCACCGTCCCGCACGCGATCGCCCGGCCGCACGGCAGCAGCGCGAGCGGGCGTCTGAAGCCTCCGACCGTTAACGCAACACCAGGCCCGACTGTTCGCCAATCGTGCCCAGGAAGGGGCAGGCTGGTGCCGTTCCATTGCGCGAACTTGGAGCATGG
This sequence comes from uncultured Actinomycetes bacterium, assembly GCA_963790335.1. Classification (GTDB taxonomy): domain Bacteria; phylum Actinomycetota; class UBA4738; order UBA4738; family HRBIN12; genus JAOUEA01. The sequence goes on from CAWBOB010000007.1 coordinate 153,512, forward strand.
CCGGGCGCCGCGTGAGAGCCCTCAAGGTCGAATCCCTCCTGGCACCGTGTGCGAACCGAGGTTCTGGGTAGGAGCCCCCGAAGGATGGAGTGCTGCGTGTTGAGCACGGACCAGGGGTGGCGGGGAGTGGTCTTCGTCGACGTCGCGCGCCGCGAGATCCGGGGAGCGAGCTAGACGCCTCAACCCATGGGGGGCCCGGGTGCTAGCCTCGGCCCTCTCGACCCAGCTAGGCGGACTGACGACGAAACAGTCGCGCGAGCATCGCCCGCAGCCAGCCAACTCGGGCGGTCGTGGTGTCGGCAGCGACGGCAGCGTTACGTAGCTCATCGGCGACGGCGGGATCGTCATTCTTCTCAGCCGCCCGCTCGATGTGTCTCGTGGCCTCTCTCAACGAGGACTCGCTCGCTTCGATGGCCAATTCGGCCTTGTGGATGTCATCATTCGTCATGCCGACTCCCCCTTGGCCGCCGCCCGCGGACGGCTCATGCTACAGGAGTCGGCCCGGAGCGGAATTCGAACCACACGTGGCCTGGCGGGCCGGTCTCGACTCCCCACTCGTCCGCCGTCTGCTCAACGAGTCGCAGTCCGAAGCCTCCCACCCTGACCGGATCCTCCAACCGTGGCTCCACCACCCTCACACCGACAGCCGCGGTGGATTGTTCCATCTCGATACGGAGGTGATCGTCATCGGCGTCGATGACCAGGCGGATCGTGTCTTGACCAGGTCGCAGCTGCCCGTGCATCAGAGCATTCGCGGCGAGTTCGCTGATGGCGAGGCGAGCGTCGTCAGCCCGCTCGTTCAGGACCGGCGGGGGGATCGCGTTGTCCAGAGCGGATCGGGCAAGTACAGGAGCGCTTTGATCCGCGGGCAGAATGACTTCTTGTCGCATCGGTCCTCCCGTCCAGCTCGCTGGTGAGTCCTTACCCTCGAGCGCCAAAGGAAAACGTCAGGGGCGTAAAGGTTCCCGAGCGTGTCGCCGATGCAGGTACGGGCTGACTTTGGGGGTGGCCAATCGGTCGGCGGTGTTGGAAAATCCGTCGCGCTGGACCACACACGAGGAGGGAGGACATGGACGTTCCAGCCGTACGACCTTTCTCTTTGCGGACCGAGGAGCGGGACGGGGCGACCGTCGTTCAGCTCGAAGGCGAGCTTGACCTCGCAGGCGTTCCCGAGCTGCAGGAGGCCTTGCACGCGGCCCAACACGGGGACGTCTCGCAGATCGTCGTTGACCTCCGAGGGCTCACGTTCCTCGACTCGAGCGGGCTCGGGATCCTGATCGCTGCAGACACCGCGGGCCGTGATGGACACGTGGCCGTGTCATTCGTTCGGGGCAACGCGACGGTGCATCGTGTCTTTCAGCTCACGGCGATGGAAAGTCGGCTGAACTGGATCGACGCCCCGGACTAGCCAGTGTGGCTCTTCTCAAGGGCAGCACCTCTTGGCTCGTCCTCTAGCCCGAGCCGAGCTGCCACGCCGGCGAGATGATGTTTGCCGCGCTGCCCAGGTGGACACGGTCGTACTGGCCGCTGCGACACCAGTGAGCGGGGACTGCACCGCCCAGTGGTCAGGGATTCAGTGCAAAGCCCGGCAACGTGACACTGGGCTCTGCGCCGTCAGCTACACGTTCTCCCAGAGCGGCTCCTTGGACGCGTGACATCGGTCGGCCGACCGCAGAAGTCACAACGGTCGCGACCGCCTCGAGCCGAGAGCAAGCACCATACGCACGATGCGGTGGCGGGCTTTCGAGGGGGCGTGAGTTTGTGCCCACACACCGGGCACTTCTCGTGACCTTGGTTCTCATGAGAGACGCAGCGGGAGCAGACCATCTGTCGGCCATCGGCTCTCGGCGCCCCAAGCCTGAACAGATGGGGCGGCCCTAAGTCGTAGCCCGACTCAGGTATCGGGGGACCCCGATTCGGGGTGTCCTGACCATGCCGTGATCGACACCCGGCGCCGATGGGAGAGGCATGAGCACAGTGCGTCGATTCGGCAAGAGCATCGCCAGGTTCTTCCGACGGACGGGTCGAGTGGCGATCGTCGGGGGGATCGGGCGACAGCGCCCCGGTCTGCAGGCCGAAGAGGGAACCCTTGACTGAGTTCGAGGACCTTTGGCGGGGATTCGCCTCCACCACGTTCGATGCGGCGCTGGACTGCTTCAAGTGCTCCGATGAACGAAGCCAGGACGAAGCCATGTGCTGCTACTGCGGCAAGGCGCTCTGAGGGGGAGGCACCATGCGGCGAAAGCGACCGAGCGATGAATACCTCGGCTTCGCGCCGCCCACCACGGCGGTGACACACGAACCGGAGCCACTTGCGGACGATCCCGGCTCCTACGTGGATAGCTGGTATCAGGTGCTCAAGGGCGTGGGTGAGGACGACGACGCCGACCTGTCAGTCGAGGATGCCGGCGACGCCGAACCAGAAGAACGCTAGACCGATCAGGGTCAGCCCAACCAACCATCCCGGTCGGGTGGATTCATCGTCGCCGCCTCTGTAGGGACCTGGAGCGAGCAGGATGAGGCCCGCGATCGCCGCGAGCGCTGACGCCATCCCGAGGACCCCCTCAAGTTTCAACCCGATCACCCTACGAGAGAGAGCGTGCAACACTGGAACGACAGTCATGCGGCGAGGGTTCCGCTAGGCCAGTCGCCGTGCCAGACTTGCGTGGTGAGTCGTCTGGTCGCCGTCCGTCGTGGTCGCCGCTGGGGTTGGTGGGTCGAGGGCCGGAAGCGGTCCGGCGGCCTGTTCATGAAGACCTGGTGGCCGACGGAGGGGATGGCCAGGGCGATCGGCCGATGGATCGGTGGTAACGAGACCTCCCGCTGAGGGTATTCCGACCTCGCTTCGCGACGACCTCATCACCCATCTGTTCTGCACGTCGTCGGACGCGCCCGCCTGATCGCCCAGCTGAGTGCACGGAACCCCGGCATAGCGGATCTGCTCATGGACCTGGAAGCCGATGACGACCTCCGAGCAAGTTGGAGATTGACCGCGACGGTCTGACCTGAGCGAACAAGTTCCCCACCCGCTCACCGAGGTGGTGGATCGCTTGTGGGTCATCCAGGTAGGGCACGCCATCGATCAGGTGGCTGACGCAGCCATCGTCGAGCACACCCTCGCTCGTCTCGGCCGCAAAGGTCGAAGACAGCATCGAACGGGTCTGAGGCGAAGCCACGCCGGAGCTTGGTACAAGCCTGGCACGACCTCGAGTAGGGCCGCTAAGCCGATGAGAGCGAGCATCAGCGAGTCACACGCGAACACTTCGACCGCATCGGCGACGAGCTTCTCAAGCTTGATGCCCACAACAAGCAAGACCACGTCGAGAAGAACCCGGACAGCTTTGACAGGGGCGCTTGAGCTTGAACGCCTGGCATCCCGCGACGCGAGAGGCATAGACTCGCCCCCGTGGACAGGTTCCTAGCCGAGCGTCTGATCGAAGAGATTCGGGTCCGTCAGATGGCGGAAGCCCGCCAGCGTATGCACGCCCGCGCAATGAGCATCCGCGAAGACGCAGCACTACAGGCCGAGAGCGGGTCGAAACGACGCTACGCCAACTCGATTCGAAGGTCGAGGACTACACCGCTGCGGTGGACAGCTATGGAGACGACCGAGACTCGTTCCAGACCCCACGCCAGGGGTTGATTCGTAGCCCACAGACCCTGATTCCGGGCGTTCTCCGGGCCTCCTGCGCCCCGTACCGCTCCGGGGAGGTGGCTGCGTACACCCATCCTGATCCTGGGCCTTCCATTGGTGGCTTGGGCTAGCCCCAGATCCGGTCGGCGACCCTTCCGACCAGCTCCAGCTTTCGCCACTGGGCGTCCTCGTTGGTCTCGTTGCCGACCATGACGCTCGCGAACCCGCACTGGGGGCTGATGGCGAGGCGGTCCATGCCGCCGACGTGGCTCGCGGCTTCCTCCATGCGGCGGATGAGAGCGCCTTCATCCTCCACGGCTGGCGTCTTCGTCGAGATCAGTCCCATCACCATCGTGCTTCCCTGTCGCAGGAAGCGGATCGGTTCGAGACCTCCGTCCCGCCCCTGGTCATCCCACTCGACGAGGAACACGTCATACGGAAGATCGAAAACCTGCTCCGCGACAGGCTCCAGGGATCCCTCGCACATCCACGACGAGCGGTAGTTCCCGCGGCAGATGTGCAAGCCGACCGTCACGTCATCGGGGATGCCGTCGAGCACAGCAGCGTCTGCGGCCAGCGCTCGCTCCAGGATGCCCTCGATGTCGTGCCCAGCCGCGATGAATCGAGCGGTCCACGCTGGATCGACGAGGTAGGGGTACAGAGGGAAGTCGAACTGCACGTACCGCGCGCCCGCCGCGATCGCGTCGGCGACGAGTCGCCGTTCGATCGTGATGGCTGCGTCGACGAACTCCGGCACCGAGCCGTAGGCGCCGTCGACGGTGGTGAACGGGTGGACGAAGATCGACGCTGCCGGGAACGTCACCTTGAACGGCGTGTCGCCGGCCGTCTCGCGCATGAACGCCGCCTCGCGCGCGGCCGGCGAGTCGACGGCCTCGAGCGGCGCGACGATCTCGTGCACGGCGAGCTCCACCTCGTCCCCACGATCGTTGCGGAACCTCACCGTCTTGCCGGTGCGCACGCCGCTCACCGCGTCGTAGAACGAGTTCATGAACATCCACCTTCGGAACTCGCCGTCGGTGATCACGTCGAGCCCGCAGTCGCGCTGACGGCGCACGGCGTCTCGGATCGCCGCATCCTCGGCCGCGGTCAGCCGTGCGCGATCACGCTCCCGCTCCTCGTCGAGCACCGCCGAGTGCCCGGGGTCGTAGAACGCGTCGATCGCCGCGCGAAGCGCCGGAGGGCGCAGGAGCGACCCCACCACCTCAGCCCGCGCGGGGCGACGCGGCGCCTCGCTCATGGCGCCTTCCACCCGACCCAGAGCGAGTCCGGCGCTCGGAACTCCCAGCCCGACAGGGTGACGGGCCGCGCTGGGTCGAGCTCCAGACCGGGAAGCCGGTCCAGCGCCAGGTCGAGGGTCACGCGCGCGAGGTGACGTCCGAACCACGCGCCGAGACAGAAGTGCGTGCCGGCCGAGAACGCCAGGTGCGCGCCTTCCTTGCGATGGACGTCGAACCGGTCGGGGTCGGACCACCGACGTGGATCGCGGTTGGCCGACGAGAGCACGGCCGCGATCAGCGCACCTCGATCGAGCGAGACGCCGGCGAGCTCCACGTCGGTCGTGGTCTGTCGGGTCGCGGTGCCGACGGGGCCTGCCCACCGCAAGGTCTCCTCGACCGCGGCCTTCACCAGCGAGCGATCATCACGCACCTCGTCGAGCTGCGAGGGATCCGACAGCAGTGCCCAGAGCGTGAGCGCGATGACATCGCGCGGCTCCTGCAGACCCCCGCTCAGCATCAGCGTCGTGTTCGCGACGATCTGCTCCCGGTTCATGCGCCGGCCGTCTTCCTCGTGATGCAGCATCCACGACAGCACCGAGCCGTCTGGCTCGCGTTCGAGCCGATCGAGCACGTCACCGATCGCCGCGTGCAGCGCCGCGGCCGCCTCGTCGGCGGGCAGCTGCTTGGCGGGATCGCCCTCGAAGTTGGCGAGACCGGGCATGAGGCCCTCGTTCCAGCGCAGGATGTCCTGCCACGGCACATCGTCGAGCCCGAGCATGAAGCAGAGTGAGCGCACGCTCATCGGGTCGGCGTACTCGCGGAACAGATCGACGTGCCCCCGCTCGACGAACCCGTCGATCAGCTCACCCGCCACGCGCGGGATCATGCCCTGCGTGCGCTCCTCCACGTCGCGCGGGCGGAAGGGCGCCTCGGTGATCGCTCGGATCCACTGCTGCTCGGGGCCTTCCATGCCGAGCATGTTCCTGCCCATGGTTCGGTTGAGCGTCGAGGGGTCGGTCGCTGCCGTGAAGACCTCGGGGTGCATCGCGACGTGCTTCACGTCGTCGTGTCGTGTGACGAGCCAGAGTCCGACCGCCGGCACGAAGCTGACCGGCTCCTCGTCACGGAGCCGCGCATAGACGGGGTAGGGATCGCGCTCGAGCTGCTCGAGCGTGACCTCGTCGCCGATCGTCACGGGAACCGAGCCTCCTTCGCGCCAGCCGCTCCGAAGGCGTATCTTGCGGGTTCATGGAAACCGACGGCAAGCGCCTGCGGCTGCTCTTCCCCGACATCCACGGACTGGAGCGCGGCAAGTACCTGTTCGGCGACGTGGCGACCTCGGGTCACGCGGCCTTCTGCATCGGTGTGTACCCCCTCACCCACGACCGCGAGATCCTGGCGGTGCCGAACACGCAGTTCGACGTGGGGCTGCCCGACATCGACGTGCACCTCGACCGTGACTCGCTCCGCCACTCGTGGGAGCCCAACACGCTGATCGGCATCGGCGACGCGCGCTTCCACGGCGAGCCGTGCGCGCTCGATCCCCGGCACGTGCTGCGGCAGGCGATCGACGCCTGGCGTGCGATGGACCTCGAACCGCAGATCTCGTTCGAGCTCGAGTTCTACCTGATGGAGCCCGACGGAGGCGGCGGGTGGCGTCCCGTGTCGTTGCCCGCCCACCGCGTCTACGGCACCGGAACGTCGGTGGACCCCACGCGGGTGCGTCGACGACATGGTGACCACGGCGCTGCGATGCGGGTTCGATATCGAGACGTGGAACAGCGAGTACGACGAGGCCGCGTTCGAGGTGAACGTGCGCTACGACGACGCCATGGAAGCCGCCGACGACGCGTTCGTGTTCCGGCTGCTGATCCGCGAGGTCGCCGAGCGCCACGGCAAGCGCGCGACGTTCATCGGCCGGCCGTTGAACGACCGCGGCGGAAGCGGCATGCACGTCAACTTCAGCTTCCGACGCGGCGACGGCTCCAACGCGTTCCACGATCCGAGCGACCCCGACGGGCTCTCCGATCTCGCGCGTCGCTGCGTCGCCGGGCTGCTCGAGCACCACGCGGGTATGGCGGCGATCATGGGTCCGCACGTGAACGCCTACAAGCGGCTGCAGCCCGACATGCTGAACGGCTACTGGGCGAACTGGGGGCACGATGACCGCAGCGTCACGGTGCGCGTACCGCCGGCGCGTGGTGAGGGCACACGCCTCGAGCAGCGTTCGGCCGACGCGGCCGCGAACCCGTACCTGGTGGGTGCGGCGGTGCTGCACGCCGCGCGGCTCGGCGTCGAGGGCGAGCTCTAGCTGAGCCCACCGCAGCCCGTCGGCGAGGACCCCGACACCGACGTCAGCGATCCCGGCGAACCTCTCCGAGGCGCTCGACGCGCTGAACGCCGACGAGCCGCTCGTCCAGGCGCTCGGACCCGAGCTCGTCGAGGCGTTCACGATCTTGAAGCGCGGCGAGTGGGAACGCTACGAGGGCGCCGTCGAGGACACGACGACGACCGACGTCAGCGACTGGGAGCTGCGCTACTACCTCCCGTTCCACTGACCGATCCGCGTGAACCGGACGGTCCCTCCAACTCAGGCGTGCTTGCTCGGCCCCCATCGCTCGCCGTACGTCGTCGTCGCGAACCCCATCGGCTCGGCCTCGAGCTCGGTGGCCATCGTGTCGTTCCATCGGTTGAGGAACCCGAACAGCCCGACGACCGACAGCATCTCCACGATCTGGCCGTCGCTCCAGAACCGCCGGAGCTCCTCGAAGTGCGCAGGCGTGACCTCGTTGGGAACGAGCGACGCGTCTCGAGCGAACCGCAGGGCCGCGCGCTCGCCGTCGGAGTAGCGGTCGCTCCGCTCGAAGTTCCAGATGTCCGCGATCTTCTCGTCGTCGACGCCTCGTTCACGCGCGTCGACCGCCTCGTGCGCCTGGCAGTAGCGGCATCCGGCGGCCACGCTCGAGACGATCCCGATCAACGGCTTCAGCTCGGTCGGAAGCGTGCCGGTGTTCCAGATCTGCGTGATCAGCTCGCTGAAGGCGCCGAGGATCTCGGGGCGCCGCGCCATGGTGAACAGCGAGTTCGGCACGAAGCTGAGGGTCTCGTCGTAGTGGGCGAACAGCGGCTCCAGCTCGGGGTGATCCTCACGTCGGAGCGGTTGCATGTTCGCCACTGGGACCTCCCGAGCCACCCGACCCGATCGGCGGCCCGGGCCTCGATGCGTCACACTACGCGGCATCGAGGGGAGGGTCGCATGAGGCTCGACGGCACGGTGGCGATCATCAGCGGCGGGGGCACGGGCATCGGTGCCGCGATCGCGCGGCGCTTCGCGGCCGAAGGCGCGAAGGTGACCGTCACCGGTCGGCGACCCGAACCGCTCGAGGCGGTCGCCGCGGAGGTTGGGGGCCTCGCCGTGGCGGGCGACGCGAGCGATACGGAGCACGCCACGTCGGCCGTCGAGGAGACCGTCCGGGCGTTCGGCGGCCTCGACGTCGTGGTCGCCAACGCGGGGATCGGCCTCGGCGGCTCGGCCGGCGACGTGAGCGACGACGCGTGGCGTGCCACCGTCGATATCAACCTCACGGGTGCGCTCTTCCTCGTGCGCGCTGCGATGCCGCATCTGCAAGCCGGGCGTGGCGGCTCGGTCGTGCTCGTCTCGTCCGTCTCGGGCTTCGCGTCGTCGGCGTCGAGCGCCGCCTACGTCGCCTCGAAGGCCGGCATGATCGGGCTCGCGAAGTCGATCGCGGTGGACTTCGGACCCGCCGGCGTTCGGGCCAACGCCGTGTGCCCCGGTTGGGTGCACACGGCGATGGGCGACGAGTCGATGGACGAACTTGGCGCACGACCGCGGCATCTCGCGCGACGAGGCGTACCGCCTGGCCACCGAGCTCGTGCCGCTTCGGCGCGCGGCCGATCCCGACGAGATCGCCGCTTGTGCGCTCTTCCTGGCGAGCGACGACGCCTCGTACGTCTCGGGCACGACGCTGCTCGTCGACGGCGGCGGCATGGCGGTCGATGTGGCGTCGGTCGCCTTCGACACGGTGCGAGCGGATCGGCCGTGAGCTTCGACCATTCCGGGCGCGTCGCGTTCGTGACCGGTGCCGGCTCCGGCATCGGTCGCGCGATCGCGACCCGGTTGGGCGGCGAGGGCGCAACGGTGGCCGTGGCCGACCTGCAGATCGAGGGCGCGGAGGCGACGGTGGCAACGATCGAAGAACGCGGCGGTCGCGCGATCGCGATCGAGCTCGACGTGCGCGCGCCGGCCGGCGCCGAGGCCGCGCGCGACGCCACGCTCGAGGCCTTCGGCGCGATCCACCTGCTCGTGAACAACGCCGGACTCGTCCGCATGTCGGTGCTCGACGACCTCGACGAGGAGGAGTGGGATCTCGTGCTCGACACGAACCTCAAGGGCATGTACGTCGTGACGAGGGCGCTGGCGCCATCGATCGGCCAAGCAGGAGGCGGTGCGATCGTGAACATGTCGACGATCGAGTCCGAGGTGGTCGTGTCGTCGGCGGGCCACCCCCAGGTGCACTACAACGCCTCGAAGGGCGGCGTGAAGATGCTCACCAAGGCGCTCGCGGTCGAGCTCGCCGCCAGGCGTATCCGGGTCAATGCCGTGGCGCCGGGACCGATCGCGACCTCGTTCATCCCCGGCGGCGACCTTCGGTCCGACGAAGCCTGGGCGTTCATGTCGCAGCGCCTGCTGGTCGATCGGGTGGGTGAACCCGAGGACGTGGCGGCGGCGGTCTCGTTCCTGTTGTCCGACGAGGCCTCCTTCATCACCGGCGCGCAGCTCCCGGTCGACGGCGGATGGCTCACCCGGTGAGCGCTCCAGGCGTCACGCCCACCTTCGGGCTCGACGAGCTCGGCGACACCGGCACCCGAACGGTCATCGTGACCTCGGCCGATGTGACGGGAAGGCTCGTCGGCAAGCGGTTCTCGCTCGACGTCTTCCGCCGACTGATCCACGAGGGCGTGCCCCTCAGCTCGTGCGTGCTCGGATGGGATCTGGATCAGTGGCCCGGACCCACGCAGGCCTACACGGGACATCACACCGGCTGGCACGACGTTCGGCTCGTTCCCGACCTCAGCTCGCTGCGCCCCGCCGCGTGGCTCGGATCGACGGCGATCTGTGTGGCCGACTTCGTCGAGATGGGAAGCGACGAGCTCGTGGAGGTCGCGCCCCGCACGATCCTTCGGCGCCAGGTCGAGCGTCTCGGCGAGGACGGCTACACCCCGCAGGTGGCGAGCGAGCTCGAGTTCTCGCTGTACCGCGGCTCCTACGACGATGCTCGGACGAACGGGTACGAGACGCTCACGCCGACCACGCCGGCGCGCGCCGACTACACCGTGCAGGCGGGAGATCAGCACGACGCCTTCTTCGCCGAGGTCCGCGAGGCCCTGACGCGCTCGAACCTCGGTCCGTCGACGAGCCAGGCGGAGTGGGGACTCGGGCAGTGGGAGATCAACCTCGACCACCGGCACGCGCTCGAGATGGCCGATCGCCACATCGTGTTCAAGCTCGCGATGCGCGACCTGGCTGCCGCTCACGGCCTGGCAGCGACCTTCATGGCGAAACCGTTCGCCGATACGACCGGCTCCTCATGCCATCTGCACCTCTCCCTGATCGATGCGCAGGGCACCAACGTCTTCGGCGGGAGCGGCGGAGGCGCCGGGGGCGGTGAAGGCCAGGCTGCGCACGATGAGGGAGCGCACGACGACCCCGCCGCGGGGGGCGACCGGGCCATCGCGCCGTCGCTCCGGGGAGCCGTGGGCGGCGTGCTCACCCACGCGAACGAGTCGATGCTCTGGTACGCGCCGACCGTCAACTCCTATCGACGCATCGCCGGCGGCGAGTTCTCGGGCAACGGCCTCAGCTGGGGTTTCGACAGCCGCATGGTCTCCTGCCGGGTGTTGACCGAGGCCGCCGATTCGACGCGGCTCGAGTGGCGGACGCCCGGCGCCGACGTCAACCCCTACCTCGCGATCGCGGCGTTGCTCGCGTCGGCCCGCGACGGCATGGCACATGGCACCGACCCAGGAGCGCCGCTCATCGGTGAGGACTGGCAGCGCGAGGTGCCGCCGCTTCCCGCACACCTCGGCGCGGCCGTCGAAGCTTTCGGCGACAGCGCCTGGGCGCGCGAGACCTTCGGCCAGGATGTCGTGGCCCACTACGCGGAGGCCGGCCGGTGGGAGTGGGAGCGCTTCCTCGCGGCAGACGTGGTCACCGAGTGGGAACGTCGCCGGTACTTCGAGTTCATCTGAACCGAGCGATCCACGCCGTGTCGGCTCCGGGCCCTCCACTTCGCGCGACACGGCGGTTTGCCGTAAGGTCGTTCGGGAGCGAAGCACCCACCACGGACAGCGCCGCCGCCACACCGAAGGGAGACCTTGCCGATGGGCGACACGCTCGGAGAGATCGATCTGGTCGACCCCGACGTCTACGCCGAGCGGGTGCCGTTCGAATGGTTCGACCATCTGCGGGCCGAGCATCCGGTGGTCTGGCACCCGGAGCCTGCTCCCAACACGGGGTTCTGGGCGGTCACCCGCTACGACGACCTCACCCGCATCCACATGGACTGGGAGACGTTCTCCTCCGAGCTCGGCGCGGTCTCGCTCGAAGAGCTCGACGAGGAGCAGCTCGAGGTACGCAAGTCGATGCTCGAGACCGACCCTCCCCGTCACACCGAGCTCCGCAAGATCTGTTCGAAGCGCTTCAGCGCCCGCGGCGTGGGGAAGTACGAGGACTGGATCCGCGACGTCGCTCGCGACGTGCTCGACCGGGCCCTTCCCAGGGGCGAGTTCGATTTCGTGACCGAGATCAGCCGTGACCTGCCGATCCGCTTCCTCTGCTCGATCTTCACCGTTCCGCAGGAAGACGCCCCGCAGCTCATCTCGTGGGGCGACAGCATGATCGCGAACCAGGACCCCGACCTCTCGGCCGCCGTGATCGACAAGGTCGACACCGAGGCCTATCGGCTCTTCCCGTTCCGCTCCCCCACCGCGCTCGACGTGTTCGCCTACGCCGACCGACAACGCGACATGCGACTGGCCGATCCGGCCGACGACGTGCTGCAGGCGCTCACGATCGCCCAGAGCGAGGGGGTGCTCGACGAGCGGGAGTTCCACAACTACTTCGGGGTGCTGATGATCGCCGGCAACGAGACCACCCGGCACACGATCAGCCACGGCATGCTCGCCCTGATGGAGCACCCCGAGCAGCTCCAGCTGCTGCGCGACAGACCCGAGCTGATCCCGACGGCGACCGAGGAGATCCTGCGGTGGGCCACGCCGGTGCTGCATTTCCGGCGTACGGCGACCCGCGACGTGGAGCTGCGCGATCAGCCCATCAAGCGAGGCGACAAGGTCGTCACGTGGTTCATGAGCGCGAACCGAGACGAGACGATGTTCCCCGATCCCCACACGTTCGACGTGACGCGCAAGCCGAACGATCACGTCACGTTCGGGCCGGGCGGACCGCACTTCTGCCTCGGCGCACATCTCGCTCGGCTCGAGACGAAGATCCTCTTCCAGGAGCTGATCCCCCGGCTCGACACGATCGAGCTCACGGGTCCCGTCGAGCGCATCCGGTCGAACTTCGTGAACGGCATCAAGCGCATGCCCGTGCGCGTCACGACGACGTAGCGGCGGGATCCGGCGATGACGACTCCGCGGCTGGTGCTCGTGCTGAGCGAGAACCACACGCTCGGTGCCGGCGCGCGATCTCGGCGGGCTGGTCGAGATGGCCGTGGAAGCCGAACACGCCGGGTTCGACGGCGTCATGGTGAGCGAGCACGTCGTGCTCGGGCGCGGCGCAGACGCCGACGGACTGCCGGCGAACCCGCGCGACTACGCGCTCCCCGGGAACCAGGACCCGGCGACCCCGTGGCCGTCGTCGCTGCTGCTGCTCGCGGCGATCGCGTCGATGACGTCGTCGCTGCGGCTGATCGCGAGCGCCGTGATCCCCCCGCTCAGGCAGCCGCTGCTGATCGCGAAGGAACTCGCGACACTCGACCTGCTCTCGCGGGGCCGCCTCGTCGTGCAGCCCACGGTGAGCTGGCATCGAGCCGAGTACGAGGCGCTCGGCGTGCCGTTCGAATCGAGGGGCGCGCGGCTCGATGAGCACCTCGCCGCGTGGTCGCTGCTCTGGCACGACTCGCCGGCCTCGTTCGAGGGACGTCACTACCGGTTCCACGATGTCTGGCTCGAGCCCAAGCCGTTCCGCCCGGAAGGACCACGACTCTGGTTCGGCGGACAGCGCCTGCACGACCGGATGCTGCGGCGTCTCGTCACGTACGGGCACGGCTTCAACCCGCTCGGTCGCCCGAGCGACGACGACCTGTCGCGGCTCGCTGAGGCGCTCGCCGACGCCGGCCGCGACGCGTCACAGCTCGAGATGATCGGTGGCACACGCGGATCGTTCCCCGACAGCGGTCACCCGGCTCCGCTCGACGAGGCGCTCGACCAGATCCCGGCGCAGGTGGCGCGCGGCTTCCACACGATCTGCATCAAGCCGAGCCAGTTCACCGACGATCGAGCCGGGATCCCCGACCTGCTGCGTCGGATCGTGGAAGGCGTCGAGACGCGCGTGCGCAGCTAGTCTAGCTTAGACTACTTCTGGTGGCCGGATCCCGTCGCCGCCGGGCGCCACCGCTCGCAGCAACGACCGCAGCATCGCGGCGAGATCGTCCTGCTGCGAGGGGTCGAGGTGCGCGGCGACGGCGCTCTCCTCGGCGTTGAACTTCGGGAACAGCGACTCGATCGTGCGTCGACCGTCGGTGGTCAGCTCCACGATCACCATGCGGCCGTCGGTCGGGTCCTTGCGCCGCGACACGAGCCCGCGCCTTTCCAGGGTGCCCATGACCCCGGTCGCGGTCGGACGGCTGATGCCGACCGCGGCGGCGAACTCGCGCGCTTCCATCTCGCCCCACACCCACAGCACCCAGAGAGCGACGAACGAGGTCCAGCTCAGGCGGTCGGGGGCGAGCACCTTGGCTTCCATGTGGCGTCTGATCGCCGCCGCGCTTCGGAACAGGTTCGAGATCGCCCACATCGCTCGGAAGTCGAGCGGCAGGTGTCCGAGTTCCTCACGCACCTTGCGCTCGGCCGGCAGCAATCCGTCGGCGCCCGGCACGTGACGATCGTCGGAGGGCGAGGCCGCAGGCCCTGGCACCGATGCCGCGCTCACGCTGCGCTGCCCTCGCGCAGCGAGCCGGTCGCCCACCTCGCGGGCCACGTCGAGCAACGCCACGACGTCGGCCTCGGTCGTGCGGAAGTTCACGAAGCACGGTCGCAGCCACACCTCGTCGTCGATCAGTGCGCTCGACAGGTAGACACGTCCGTCGGCTTGCAGGGCCGCGGCGAGTGACCGGTTGTGCGCGTCGAGGTCGGCCGCAGCACCGGGAGCGTGACGGATGGGAACGATCGACAGCTGCGGGGACGCTTCGAGCACCTCGAAGTCCTCGGCCTCCTGGGCTCGGCGGTAGAGCAGGTCGGCCTCGTCGAGGTTGCGCTCGATCGCATCGCGGAACTGCGCTGCGCCGTGGGCGCGGAACGCGAGCCAGAGCTTCAGCGCCCGGAACGGCCGCGAGTACTCGAGGGTGATGTCGGCCGCGTGCAGCTCGTGCCGCTGATGCGGAAGGTAGCCCTGCTCGTGCGCGAACGCGTGCGCGAGCGCTTCCTCGTCGCGCACCAGCACGACCCCGCATGCCTTCGGCAGGTACAGCCACTTGTGCGCATCGATCGAGCAGCTGTCGGCGCGAGCGAGCCCCTCGAACGCCGGCGCCCGTGACGGCGCGGTGGCCGCCGGAAGCCCGTACGCGCCGTCGACGTGGAGCCACACGCCGTGCGCGGCACAGACGTCGGCGATCGCGCCGAGCGGATCGATCGCGCCCGTGAGCGTCGTGCCCGCCGTCGCGACGACCGCGATCGGGGTGATGCCCGCAGCGACGTCGCCCGAGATCGCGTCGGCGAGCGCGTCGGGCTGCATGCGTCGCAGTCCGTCGATCGGAACCGCTCGCAGATTGGCCGAGCCGATGCCGAGCAGCTCCACCGCGCGCGTCACGGAGTAGTGCACCTCCTGCGAGCAGTAGACGGCGGCGCGGCGCGCGGCGAGCCCCTCGTGGCGTGAGCCGGGCAGCGCGCGCTCACGAGCCGCTGCGAGCGCGGTGACGTTGCTCACCGTGCCCCCGCTCGTGAACGCGCCGGCCGAGGCGGGGAATCCGACGAACTCCGAGACCCAGCGCACGGCCTGGTCCTCGATCTGGGTCGCCGCCCGGGCGTCGACCGCGAGGTTGATGTCGTAGGTGTGCGCGAGCAGGTCGCCGAGCGCACCGATCTCGAGCCCGCTCGATCCGATGAACGCGAAGTAGCGCGGGCGGGCCTGCGCGATCGACTCGTCGAGCACGCGCGCCGCGTCGTCGAGCGCCTCGTGCACCGGCGAGGGTTCGCTCGGCAGCCCCCGGGCGAGGAGGCGGCGCACCCGCTCGTCGAGCGCCGGTTCCTCGGGACGGAACCGGTCGAAGCTGCGCCAGGCCTCGGCGACGAGGCGCGCCGCGTGCTCGAGCGCCTCCTCGCGAGGCGCATCGAGCCGCAGCGGCCGGTCCTCAGCCATGCCGGTCTCTCCGGAGGTGCCGGTCAGACCCGAGCGCCTCGATCGTCCTGCAGGTCGCCGAGCACCTGGCTCGCAGGCTCCCTTCCCTTCACGACGGCCATGTAGACGAGGCCGATCACGAACCAGATCAGCGCGTAGCGTGGAGCCCACACCGTCGGCGTCGGCACCTTGTAGAAGGAACCCCAGATCGCCGCCGCGGTGATCGCGATGCCGAGGATCGCGGCGATCACGACACCGGCCGGGTTCGCCTGACGTGCGGCAGACGCCAGGGCACCGATCGACATGAGCAGGTACACGACCAGGAGCGCGAAGCCACCGAACGTCGAGCACCAGGCGAAGAGCGCGAAGTAGTGGGGGAATCCCTCCAGCGCGAAGATCTCGGTCCACTCGCTGGCCACGATCAGCAGGCCCTGCATCACGATGAGCAGCGCGATCGCTCCGGCGGGAGTGCCGAACCGGTTCGAGACGGCTGCGAGCGGGGCGGGAAGACGGCGGTCGCGAGCCATCGCGAACATGCCTCGGGTCGACGCGACGCCCGCACCGACGTAGACGGCGAGCATGTCGAGGAACACGACGAGGATCAGGAGCTTGAGCCAGAACTCCGACCCGAAGTCGCCCCCCGGCGCGCCGAGCGCGAACAGTGGCGCGCCCGCGACCTCGGGGCTCGTGATCACGGCGAGGTCGAAGCCGAAACCTGCGACCTCCACGTACGCCGCGATCACGTAGAAGATGGATACCAACACCACCGCGCCGAGCACGGCCCTCGGGATGGACCGCTTGGGATCGGCCGTCTCCTCTGCGAGGTTGGCCGCGGTCTCGAAGCCCACGAAGATGAGCACCCCGTACAGGACCCCGAACAGGATCCCGGAGAATCCTCCGTCCGGACTCGGATCGACCGCCTTGGCGAGATCGTTCCCGTCGCCGAGCTCTGCGATCACGGTGACGAAGAAGACCAGCACCACGGCGATCGAGACCAGGGCGAGCGCGAGCTGCACCCGAGTCGATATCTGGACCCCGAGGTAGAGCACGGCGAATAGCAGCGCGGCCACGAGCAGGTCGAACAGCCAGATCGGCAGATCGGTGTTGATGTCGAAGGCCGTCAGCAGGTTGTCCTTGATGAACCCCCCGAGCAGCACACCCAGGCCGACGGTGAGGATGATCGTGCCCGCGTAGTAGAGCCATCCACCGGCGGCCCCGATCGTCGTACCCAGCCCCTCCGACACGTAGTCGTACAGCGATCCGGCTGCGTGGATGCGCCTCGCGTACTGGGCGACGATCCATCCGATGGCGAACACGCCCACGGCGGCGAGCAAGACCGACGCCACGGCCGAGGTGCCCGCACCCCGGGCGGCGAAGTTCACGCCGATGATCAGCGGGATGATGAACGCCGCGGAGAACACCGGCCCCATGAAGCCCACCGATTGCGCGAGCACGTCGAGAAGCGACAGCTTGGCCTCGCCGAGCCGCTCGTAGCCCATCTCCCCGTTCTGCTCTACCATGTGGAGCCCCCCTTCTCCTGTTCCTTCAGACCGTGCGCACGCTACGCCGCGGCGCCCGCTCCGGTCCAGCCGTCGGCCGGACGTTCGAACCACACGTGCACCTGGCCGGTGCCGACGGATGCCTCGTAGTCGCTGAACTGCTCACCCGGCGCCTGACACCTCGCGCCGCCGATCGCCGACGCCATCATGAGGTAGTGGCCGAAATGCCCCTCGGGCGCGGCCTTCCGGTACTCGGGCATGCGGTCGATGATGCCCGCGTGATCGCCCTCGCGCATCATGGCGAGCACGCGCTGGTCGGCCTCGTAGCTCTCGAGCCCCAAGATGTTCTCGGGGGCTTTCGAGCTCTCGTGCTGGCGCAGTTCCCGGAACGGGAAGAACCGGTGCGTCATGCCGCCCGACGCCAGCAGCACGACGCGACGGTCGCTCTGCGCGATCGCGTCGCCGATCAGCGAGCCGAACAGCAAGAAGTCCTCGGTGGTACAGCACTGGTTCAGCGCCACGCTGATCCACCGCGTGGTCGCGTCGCCGAGGAAGGTCCACACGTTGACCGTGCCGTAGAAGATCGGCAGGAAGGGGTCGTCGCACGCGAGGATCCAGCAATCGTCGCGGCCGTCGGCCTGCTGAGCGATGAGCCTCGCGAGCTCGGGGTCGCCCGGCATGTCGTATGGGATCTGACGCATCCCCCGCGGAAGCTCGTGGCTCGTGAACGTGCCGGTGCGGCGATCATGGGCGGTCACGATGTGCTCGAACGTGGATTCCCAGTGGGTGTCGAACACGATGACGGTGTCGGGCTGCAGCCGGTCGAGGCACGCTTCCTTGAGGCGATGCAGGCCCGGCACGAGCGTGATCTCGTTGCCGTCGTTGATCTCCCGGCGTGTCTCCTCGGGCAGCATGATGGTGGGAACGTGGGCCACCAGGGCCGCGCCGACGACTTCACCCATCTCGATCGTCTCCTCTCAGGTCCACGGTGCGGTGCAGACGTTCTTCACGTCGGCGTAGAAATCGAAGCTCCACGGACCGCCCTCGCGCCCGATGCCCGAGCCGCGCGCTCCGCCGAACGGCGCGGCGAGATCGCGCACGAAGAAGCAGTTCACCCAGACGGTGCCGGCGACGAGCCGTGCGCTCACCCGCTCGGCACGCGCCTCGTCGCCGGTGTACACGATCGCCGCGAGCCCGTAGTCGGTCGAGTTCGCGAGGGCGACGGCCTCGTCCTCGTCGTCGAACGCCTGCAGGGTGAGCACGGGCCCGAAGACCTCCTGCGTGAGGATCTCCGAGCCCTCGGGTGCATCGGTGAACAGCGTCGGCCGGTAGTAGAGACCTCCCAGGTCGTCGTTCGGGCCACCGCCGAACACGGTGGTGGCGCCATCGTGCCGGGCGCGTCGAACGAAGCCGTCGACGCGATCGAAGTGCTCGCGTGTGATCTGCGGGCCGATGTCGGTCGCCTCGTCGCGCGGGTCGCCCTGCACGATCGCGGCCACCGCATCGGTGAACCGCTCGAGGAACGCGTCGTGCATGCTGCGCTCCACGATCAGGCGTGTCCCTGCCAGACAGACCTGGCCGGCGTTATCGAACTGGTTCACGGCCTGTTTCACGACCGCATCGAGATCGGCGTCGGCGAACGCGACGAACGGCGACTTGCCACCGAGCTCGAGCGAGATCGGCGTGAGGTTCGCAGCGGCAGACTGCAGCGACGAGCTTCCCGGTCGGGATGCTCCCGGTGAAGGCGATGCGGTCGACGCCGGGGTGCGCGGTGAGGGCGGCGCCGGCTTCCTCACCGATGCCCTGCACGACGTTGAACGCCCCGTCGGGAACGCCGGCATCGCGCACGATCTCCGCGAGCATCGACGCGGTGAGTGGCGCCCACTCCGGGGGTTTGAGGATCACCGGGTTCCCGGCGGCGAGCGCGGGCGCCACGCGCCACGTCGCCAGCATCAACGGCGCGTTCCACGGTGTGATCACGGCCGTGACCCCGCTCGGATCCCATGCCACGCGCTCAGCGAACCCGTCGTAGTCCTTCACCCCGGTCTCGAGCGCGAGCAGCTGGTCGGCGAAGAACCGGAAGTTCCGCGCGACCCGCGGCATGACGGAGGTGCGCATCGACCGGAGCAGCGAGCCGTTGTCGCGAGTCTCGACCGCAGCCAGCTCGGCCACGCGCGCCTCGACCCCATCGGCGATCCGGTGCACGGCCTCGGCGCGCTCTTTCGGCGGCATCGAGCCCCACGTGTCGATCGCCGCACGGGCAGCGGCGACCGCCTGGTCGACCTCGCCGGCGCCTCCGCGTGCGACCTCGGCGATCGGCTCCTCGTCGATCGGCGAGACGTCGATGAACCTGTGACTTGAGGGAACCCGCTCGCCACCGATCCAGTGCTCGGTCGAGACCTCGATGCCTTCAACGACGGCGTCGCTCGTCGTGCTCCCCTCCCGAGATCAGAGAACGCCCGCAGGTCGTTCGTTCCCGAACGGTATGGGCGTCAGTGAAGCCTTGTCAAGCCGAGTCGCTCACGCGATCACTTCGCGAAGTAGGCCTCGAGGTCGGGCGTGGCGCGCTCCCGCAGGGCGGCGGCGATCCGCTGACGTTCCAGGAGCTGCTCGAGCATCTTCGCGGACTGCGGGATCGGATGCTCGGCGAAGAACGCTTGGACATCGGCGACCTGTTCGGGCGTCGTGAGGTAACGGGCACCTTCCGCGAGGCGAATCGTGAGCTGCGACGGGAAGTGTTCCTGCGTCTCGTCCCACCGGTCGCGCAGGCTCGCCCACGCGCGGTCGCCGAGGTCTCGGTTCGTCATCGCGTAGGAGAAGACGAACGGCGCATCCTGGGTGCGGATGTCCTCGCCGAGCGTCGCTTCGAGCGTGCGATCGAGCAGCGCCTGATCGCGGAACAGCGGCAGCGCGAACAGGTAGCGGTAGCGCTCCTGCGGTGTCGGCGAGTCGCGGTAGGCGGACCAGAAGTGCTCGTAGTCGGTCGCATCGCCGTTGAACGCCACGACGTTCACCGCGGCGGCGGCGAGCGCGGCGTCGACCGGCTTCCCGGCACGGGATTCGGTCTCGAACTCACGCGCTGCGGCTTCGGCGTTCGGATCGGCGCCGAGCACGCCGAGACCCTGCAGCAGGGCGCCGCGGAGCGCCCGGATGCGATCGGGCTCGTCGGCGTCGGCTTCCCACCCGAGCCGGTCCATCGCCGGCGCGACCAGTCTGCGCACCACGGTCCGCAGACGTTCCCGCGGCTCGCCGTCGAGGAACCGATCGCACCAGCCGAGGCCCTGCAACAGCACCTGCCACACGGCGAGGTCGTCCTCGTGCTCGTATAGCAAGGCGGCGGCCACGAACTCCGAAGCAGTCGCGGCACCCGAGGTGACCGCTGCCCAGTGGTCGTCGACGAGACCGTACCGCTCGAGCGGCGAGAGCTCGGCGAGCCGTCCGGTGAGTCGATCGAGCAGGCCACCCTGGTACCGAACACGCACGAAGCTGCTGGCACCGGCGTTGACGACCACGGCGGCCTGCTCGCCGAGCGGCAGAGTCGTCCCGTCCGCCGGCACCAGCACCGACGTCTCGTCCCCGTCGAGTGCCCGCACGCGCAGCGGCACGTCCCAGACCGCATGATCGGTGCCGCCGTCGGCGAGGAACCGCTGCTGGTCGATCACGACCCCGTCGCCGGAAGGGCTCGCGGTGAGCAGCGGATAGCCGCCCTGCCAGATCCATTGGTCCATGATGCGGCGGACCGGCTCGCCGCTCGATTCCTCGATGGCATGCCACAGGTCGTGCGTCTCGGTATTGCCGTAGGCGTGTCGGCCCAGGTACAGCCGGATGCCGTCGCGGAACCGTTCCGCACCGAGGTAGCGCTCGAGCATGCGCAGGATGGCGGCGCCCTTCTGATAGGTCAGCACGTCGAACATGCCCGACGCGTCGTCTGGCGAGTGCACCGGATACTCGATCGCACGCGTGGAGCGCAGCGCGTCGACCTCCTTGGCCGCGGTGTTGTAGCGCCCGAACGAGGTCCAGCGTTCCCAATCGGGACGCCACGCGTCGACGGTGAGCAAGGCCATGAAGGTCGCGAAGGCCTCGTTCAGCCAGATGCCGTTCCACCACCGCATCGTGACGAGGTTGCCGAACCACTGGTGGGCGAGTTCGTGCGCGACCACGTCGGCGATGTTCTCGAGCTCCGGCTGGGTCGCGTGCTCGGGGTCGACGAGCAACAGGGACTCCCGGTACGTGACGAGCCCGGTGTTCTCCATCGCCCCCTGGGCGAAGTCGGGCATCGCCACGAAGTCGACCTTGCGATCGGGATACGGGATGCCGTAGTAGTCGGTGAAGAACCGCAGTGCGAACGCTCCCGCATCGAGCGCGAACCTCGCGAGGTGTCCCTTGCCGGGGAGATGCACCACGCGCAACGGCACCCCGTCGACGTCGATCGGCTCGGTGATCTCCAAGCGGCCGACGACGAACGCCACCAGGTAGGTCGACATCGACATCGTGTCGGCGAACCGCACGCGTTGGCGGCCGTCGGGCAGCGTGATGCGCTCGACCTCCGGACCGTTCGAGAGCGCGACGACGCCGTTCGGCACGATCAGCGTGATGCCGAACACCGCCTTGAGATCCGGCTCGTCCCAACAGGGGAAGGCTCGACGGGCGTCGGCCGCCTCGAACTGGGTCGTGGCGATCGTGTGGGTGCCCTCGTCGTCGGCGTAGGTCGAGCGATAGAAGCCGTGGAGCTGATCGTTGAGGTCGCCGCGGAACGACAACGCGAGCGTCCACGCACCCGCGGCGGCCGGCGTGGCGAGCGTCAGGGTGGCGCGCTGCAGCTCCTCGTCGAGCGTGATGTCGGAGACGTCGATCTGCGCGCCGCCATCGCGGTGCAGCGTCGCGGAATCGATCGAGAGCTCGAGCGCGTTGATGACGATCTCGTCGACCCGCTCGTGCACGTCCACCGACACCTCGGCGCTCCCGATGAACGTCGCCGCGTCGAGGTCGGGCTCGAGCACGAGGTCGTACCTGGCGGGCACCACCGCGCGAGGGAGCCGGTACCGATCCTGCATGGTGCCGGGGCCTATCGCGCGTGCCGGCTCGGCCGGCCGTCAGTCATCGACGTAGGTGAGCCACTCGGCGTAGCTCGGGTCGTCGCCCTTGGTGGCGGCGAAGAACGCGTCCTGCAGCGCCTTGGTCACGGGGCCGCGGTGCCCCGCACCCACCGTGCGGTCGTCCACCTCCCTGATCGGGGTGATCTCGGCCGCCGTGCCCGTGAAGAACACCTCGTCGGCCGTGTACAGGTCAGTGCGCACGAGGTTCTGCTCGACGACCGGGAACCCGAGGTCGCGCGAGATCGTCATGACCGCGTTCCGCGTGACCCCGGCCAGGCATCCGTGGCTCGTCGGCGGCGTCACGAGGCTGCCCCCGTTCACGACGAAGATGTTCTCGCCCGAGCCCTCGGTGACGTACCCGTCTGCGTTGAGCAGCACCGCCTCGTCGTGACCCGACTTGATCGCGTCGACCTTCGCGAGGATCGACCCGAGGTAGCCGCCCGTCGCCTTCGCTGCCGAAGGAAGCGAGTTCTGGTCGTGACGGCGCCAGGAGCTGATCTTCACGCGCACGCCTTGCTCGAGGGCCTCGTCGCCGAGGTACGCACCCCAGGGCCAGACGGCGATCGAGACGTCGACCGGGTTCGCGAGCGGACTGACCCCCATCTCGCCGTACCCCCGGAACGCGATCGGCCGGATGTAGCACGACTGCAGCCCGTTGGCCCGGATCGTCTCCTTCACCGCGTCGACGAGCTCCGCCTTCGAGTACGGGAGCTCCATGAAGTAGATCGCCGCGGAGCTGTACATGCGGTCGAGGTGTGCGTCGAGGTGCCACACCGCAGGCCCGCGCGAGGTCTCGTACGCCCGGATGCCCTCGAACACGCCGCTTCCGTAGTGCAGCGCGTGACTCAACACGTGCACCTTGGCTTCGTGCCAGGGCACGAGCTCGCCGTTCATCCAGATCGTCTCGACCTCGGTGATCGGCACGCGGAACCTCCTCGATCGGTGGCGCCGAGGCGCGAGGCGCGACGGCGGCGAGGCTCAAGGATACCGGCGTCGCGGGCGCCTCGCGAGGGGTGTGGAGGAGCCTCGGGCAGGGTACCGTGACGGCCATGACCGGTCGCAATCAGTTCACGCCGAGCGAAGGGCCCTCGCCGACCGATGTGGATCGAGACCCTGGGGAAGCGCTCGAGGACATGATCAGCAACATGGACCGGTACGAGGGCGCCGACGACGACACGACGGCGTCCGAGCAGCGCGACGGCGACACGATCGACGATCGCACCCGCCGGGAGCAGCCGCAGCGCGTTCGCAGGAACACGAGCGTGGATCTGGTCGACGACGGTGGCGACGACGACGGGGTCGACCGCGAGAAGGACCTCGTGGCCGAGACCGATCCGATCGACGGGCCGCTCGCGCCCGAGCTCGCCGCGATGCACGTTCGCGACGACGCCCCCGGCGTGGTCGACCACCCCGACGACTACGTCGACGAGTGACCCGGCCCGCTCAGGCCAGCTGATAGACGGCGAACGTCCACTCGAACGTCTCCCGCGGCACCCGTTCCAGCGGCCCCCACCGCGACTCCGCCCATAATCGCGCCGCTCGAGCGGCATCACCCCGCACGGCGTCGTCGGCGACGGCCCACGTCCAGGAGAAGCGGTTCGCCTCGACCGCTCGCATGAAGGTCTCGAGATCGTCGCGGTCGCGCTCGGCGAGGGTGATGTCGGCTTCCTTGCCCGCGCCGAAGGCGCCCATCAAGTCGTCGAGCTCCTCGACGCCGTCCCACGTCAGACCCACGGGCTCCGTCGAGACACCGGTGATCTCGGCGAAGCGAGCCTGGATCTCAGATCGCAGGCCTCCGTACGAGCCGAGCGCGGCCAGGAACCGGCCCCCGGGTGCGACGACCCGGGTGATCTCGGTCACCGCCGACTTCCAGTCGGGGATCAGGTGCAGCACCCATCGCAGGTACGCACCGCCGAACACGGCGTCGCCGAAGGGCATGCGGGTGGCATCACCTTCGATCAGCGGGAATGGCGGAGCGCCGCCGGCCTTGCCCACCAGCTTCGACAGCATCGGACGTGAGAGGTCGAGCCCGACGACGGCGACACCTGCCGCGGCCAGCGGCATCGCCACCTGGCCGGTTCCCACACCGACCTCGAGGATCGGCCCTGCGCCCCGGAACGCGTCCGACAACGCCTCGGTGGTGCGTCGGACGCCGTCGACCGAGAGGCCTCTCGTCTCGTCGTAGTAGTCCGCCGCGCGGTCGAACGCGATCGAGTCGCTCATGCGCCGTGCAGCAGCTCACGGCGGGGGTACGCCGTGGACGCCGGCATGACCGGCCGGCCCGGCACGTCACCCCGGAGGTATCCGTCGGCGATCATGGCGACCTGCATGTACACGCCGCCTTCCCACGCCGTCGACATCGGTCCGGGGCGGTGTCCCCTCGAGGCCGCCGCGCGCTGCAGCGATTCGCACGCCGCCCAGTCCTCGCGGTTCGTGACGTCCCAGAACTCCACCGCGTACGCAGGGTCGAACCCGTCGAGCTCGAGCGCCTCCGGCGGGAAGAGCCACTCGCACTCGACGAAGGTGCGGTCCGGCTCGAGCGGCTCCAGGCGGTGCGTGAGCACGTAGTCCGGGTGTGGGCTGATCAGCAGGTTCGGGAAGACGCCGAAGTATCCGACCTCGCGCCGCTGGTGCTCCTGCAGGCCCGGGATGGGCACGCCGTGGGACCTGCCGTCGAGCGACATCGTCTCGACGCCTTCGAACAGGTCCATCGGACCCGCGACGAACAATCCCTGGATGTCGATCGAGTAGCCGCTGTCGGGAGGGGTGACCTTGCACAGCGCCGGATGGATCTCGGAGCAGTGGTAGCACTCCTGGTAGTTCTCGTGGATGAGCTTCCAGTTCGCCGCGACCTCGTACCCATGACGCGCAGCGACCACGAGGCGTTCGGGCTCCCATGGGGCGAGGTGCTCCCAGAGGTTGCCGAACTGCTCCTCAGGGCCGGTGCCGTCGTCGTCTCGTCGTGCGAACACCCAACCGCACCGCTCGATCTGACCTGCGGAGCGCCGGTGCGTGCCGGCGCGCCCGAGACAGACCCACGACCGATCGAAGAACCGCTCTCGCTCCCAGGCGAGCACCTCGCGCGAGACATATGCCTCGCCCGGCAGCCCGTTGCTCAGCCCGAACGCGGCGCCACTCCGTTCGATGGCATCACGCTCCAGGGGCACCGTGGTCATGCGCACAGCATCGCTGCCCCGAGGGTGGGTGGGCAAGTCGGCTCGCTCAGTTCATCGACGGATCGCGGGGCATGAGGCGCAACATGTCGTATCCCCGACCGAGGCGGCGAAGCACGTCGTCCCAGAGCCGCACCGGATCCTGGTGGAAGACGTCGTCGGGGAGCGCGGGTGCGACGACCCACGAATCCTCCTCGAGCTCGCCTTCGAGCTGGCCAGGACCCCACCCGGCGTATCCCGCATAGACCCGGGCACGGCTGATCGCCTCGGAGATGCCATCGTCTGCGTCCGGCGGGAGGAACCCGATCGACCCGAGAGCGATCACCTGAGCCCTCGACGGATCGAGGAAATCGGCCAGCACGACGACGGAGGCAGGTTCCACCGGACCACCGTCGAACAGGGGTTCCTCCGGGGTGACGAGTCCGCCGAGCGGCGGCACCGCCTCTCGCACGGTGACACCCAGAGGCTGGTTCAGCACGACCCCGATCGCCCCCTCGTCGTCATGGTGGCCGATGAGCAGCACCGTACGACGGAAGTTGGGGTCGAACAGGTTCGCGCTGGAGATCAGCAACTGACCGGTGAGTGGTTCCACCGCTCCATCATGCCGCGTGGAGCAGAGGAGCGTGGCGGCCTCTTCAGCTCTTGGCGGGGATCTCCTTCTTCGGGTCGAGGAAGGGCAGCGGCGTGACCGTCGCGGTCATCGGGCCGTCGGGCGACGAGATCTCGATGCGCGTGCCTTCGGAAGCGCTGGCGATCGGCACCCAGGCGAACCCCATATTGCGCTCGAGCCGCGGCGAGTACGAGGCGCTGACAAGCCGGCCGACCTTCTCGTTCCCGTCCACCACCGGCCAGAAGTCCTCGAGCCACATGCCGAGCGGGTCGCCGTCGATCGTGGCGCCCACGAGCTTCTGCTGCACGCCCTCGTCGCGGATGAGCTTCAGCGCAGCACGCGAGACGAACTCGTTGTCGTTGTCGAGCTCGACGAGCCGCTCGAGCCCGCTGATCTCGAACGGGTTGTTCGTGATGTCCATGTCGTTGCCGTAATTGAAGATGCCGGCTTCCATGCGGCGCTGGTCGCTCGGCGCGATCGCGCGCAGCTCGAACTCCTCGCCGGCGGCCATGATCGCGTCCCACAGGTCGAGGGCGCGCGAGGAATCGCGCAGGTACACCTCGTAGCCGAGCTCCGCGCTCCAGCCCGTGCGCGAGACGACCACGGGGATGCCGCCGAGCTCGGTCTGCTTGTTCCAGTAGTACCGCTGGTCGGCCACGTCGTCGCCGAAGAGCTTCCGGATCAGCGGCTTCGACAACGGGCCCTGGATCTGCAACGGCGACACGTCGGGCTCGCGGATCTCGACGTCCATGTTCGCGAAGGCCTGCACGCCGAGCGCGTACAGCAGCGCGTCGCTGTCGGCGAGCGACAGCCAGAAGTGATCCTCGGCGAGCTTCAGCAGGATGGGGTCGTTCACGATGCCGCCGTCGGGCGCGCAGAGCAGCACGTACTTGCACTGCTCCGGCTGCGTCTGCGAGAGATCGCGTGGCGTGAGCAGCTGGGTGAACCGCGCGGCGTCGGGACCGGTGATCTCGACCTGGCGCTCGACCGCGACGTCCCAGAGCGTCACCTTCTCGACGAGGTGCCAGTACTCCTTGACGTCGTCGTCGTACAGCGTCGGGATCAGCATGTGGTTGTACAGATCCCAGCTCGTGCAGCCGGCTTCCACGGTGCGCTGGAAGTACGGCGACTTCTTGTACCAGCTCGCGAAGTAGAACGGGAACGACGAGTTCTGCTCGGCCATCGGGTGGGTCATCCTTTCCGTCGGGATGCGGCGCGGCGCCGGTCCCGCTTGATCTCGCGGACCATGTTGTAGGCGGGGATGCCGCAGACGCCGCCGCCCGCATGCGTGGCGCTGGAGCACTGGTACAGCCCCCGGATCGGCGTGCGGTAATCGGCGTAGCCCGGCGCCGGCCGCATGTGGAACAGCTGCTCGGCGCTCAGCTCCCCGTGGAAGATGTTGCCGCCGATCAGTCCCCACTCCTGCTGCATCTCGTGGGGGCCGATCACCTGGCGGTGCAGCACCGAATCGGCGAACCCCGGCGCGAGCTCGTCGTAGCCGGCGATCACGCGGTCGGCGTAGGCCTCGAGCTCGGCCTGGTGCGGTTCCTCGCTCCACTCGTGCGGCACCCACTGCGTGAACAGCGAGACGACGTGCTTGCCCTCGGGGGCGAGGGTGCGGTCGTAGACGGTCGGCATCACCCCGTCGCTGAACGGCGCGGTCGCCGGCTCCCCCGCGCGCGCCTGCTCGAACGCCTTCTCGAGGTAGGAGACCGAATGCGCGAGCTCGAAGCCGCCGGTGAGGTCCGTGAGCTCGGGCATCGCCGTGAACACCGGGGCACGATCGAGCGCGGCGTTGATCTTCACCACGCCGCTACGCGTCTTCCAATGTTCGATGTCGTCGACGAAGTCGGGGGGAAGGTCGACCCGGTCGATCTGGTCGAGGAACGTGATCTTCGGGTGGATCGCCGTGACGACGAGCGGCGCGCGCAGCTCCTCGCCGGACTCGAGCACCACGCCCGTCGCCGCGCCGCCGTCGACGAGGATCTTCGCGACCTTGGCGCCCGTGCGGATCTCGGCGCCGTGCGACCGCGCGCTCGAGGCGATCGCGTCGCTCACCGCGCCCATGCCGCCCTCGGGCACCGCCCACGAGCCGAGATGGCCATCGCCCACGTCGCCGATCGAGTGGTGGGCCATCACGTAGCCGGTGCCGGGCTCGTACGGCCCTGCCCACGTGCCGATCAGGCCGTTGAGCGCCATCACCGTCTTGACCTGATCGGACTCGAAGAACCGGTCGAGCAGGTCGACGACCGACATCGTCATCAGCTGGGTCACGTCGGCGAGCCCGCGCACATCGAGCCCACGGAACCGCCATGCGAGCCGGAGCTGCTCCGTGAGATCGGAGGGTTTCAGGGAGCCGAGCCTCGGGGGCGTGGTCATCATCAGCGGCCCGAGCACCTCGGCGAGCCCGCCGATCCAGGCGTCCCATCGTTCGATCGCGTCGGCGTCGCGCTTGCTGAACTGCGCGAACGACTCGTAGTTCTTCCTCGCGTCGTCGTCGGCCTGCACGATGCAGCGCCCGTCGGGGAACGGCAGGAAGTACGGCCCGACGGGCGTCGCCTTATAGCCGTGGCGGGCGAGCTCGAGGTCACGCAGGATCGTGTCGGGCATCAAGCTCATCACGTAGCTGAGCGTGGTGACCTTGAACTCGGGCGCGTCGGGCCAGGGGGCCATCGTGTCGGCGGCGCCACCGACCTTGTGCCGGGCCTCGAGCACGACCGTTCGCGCTCCTGCCTTCGCGAGGTAGGCCGCAGCGACGAGCCCGTTGTGCCCTCCGCCTACGACGATCGCGTGGTACCCGTTCGCCGACGTCATCGCGTTCCTTCCAGCGGCCATCGGGGGCCGCCAACGACCGGACGTTACTCCTGAACGGTCGTTCAATCCAAATCGTGATCCGAGGGGATCCGCGGGGAGAGCGCGAACGAGAGCCCGGGATGGGCTCAGATCGCTGGGGGTCGGTTCCTGGTGCTCGCGGCCGAGCGGGCGCACGAGCACCAGCGCAGAGGCGAGGCAGCTCAGCCCGCCGACGACGTATGCGCCGCGAGGACCGAGGGCGTCGACGACCTCCCCGCCGAAGGCGAACGAGAGTGCGAGCGCGATCAGGATCGCGGATTCGCTGGCCCCGATCACCCGGCTGCGAACGTGGTCGGGCGTCCGCCGCTGCAGGATGCCCTGCTCCGCGACGCCTCCGATGCCTTCCCCCGTGCCCGCGCCGACCATGAGGCCGACCGCGAGCGGCAACCACGGCGCGATGCCGATCAGCCCGAGGCAGAGCCCGACGAGCGCCACGCCCCAGATCAGGGCGCGCGCTTCGTGGTGCTCCCGCAGGTAGCGCTGAGCGAGGAAGGAGCCCAGGGCCGCGCCTCCGCCCCACCCGGCGTTCAGCAGGCCGTACCCGATCGAGCCGGCGCCGAGCTCGTCGGCGAGCGCCACCTCGGCGACCAGCGTGAACCCGGCGCCCAGCAGCAGCACGACCCAGGCGAGCGTGATGGCGCGCAACACGCGGTCGCGCAGCAGGAAGACCACTCCATCTCGCAGACCGCCGAACCGATGGTCCTCGCCCCGTTCGCCCGTGAAGGAGCCCTGCGTCGTCGCGATGAGCCAAGCCGACCCGGCGAACGAGACGGCGTTCAACCCGAAGACCCAGTAGCCGGCCACGCGGAGCTGCTCGGGCGTCGAGTCGGGGGCGACCACGGCCACCAGCACGCCGCCGAGGATCGGGCCGACGAGGTTCCCGATGTTACGCCCGACGGCGACCAGCCCGTTCGCCCATGTCAGATCTTCGGGACGCACCAGGTTCGGCACCGCGGCGGCCGACACCGACCAGATCGGCGACTCGAGCGTGGCCGTGACGAAGGCCATGATGAGCAGCTGGCCGGGGGTGCGCGCGAAGGCGAGCGCCACGAAGCCGGCGGCAGCGGCGAGGTCGGCGATCACGAGCACCCGCCGGCGGTCGAAGCGATCGCCGAGGGCGCTGCCGAGCGGCGCGAACACACCCTGCGCGCCGAACGTGAGGAGCAGCGTCCACGAGACCCACCGAGACTCGCCCGTGAGCTGGAACATGATGTAGGCGAGCGCGGCGAAGGCTGCTCCGCTTCCCGTGAGCGAGACCAGGCGAGCCGCGGCCAGCCGTCGCACGGCGGCACGTTCGCGTGAGGCCATCGGATGCCGAGGCTCCGAGGGTGCGGGGTTCGGTGAGCGATCCATGAAGCGGGACTCCTTGCGGGGCGGTGCGGGTTACCTGATCGGGCGGTGGTGCGCTACCGCGTGGTGCGCGGTCCGGCGACTGCCGGCGCACCGGCAGCATCACCGGTCATCAGGAACGTCCGCTTCATGGTGCCGGGACGCTACCACAGAGCGTCGGCGCGTCTGCCCAGCGTCGATGCCCGCGACGACGCCGCGCCCGGCGATCACACGGGTGGAAGCGTGACCGTTCGCAGCTGGTGGGCTTCGATCACGCTCGCGACCCGATCCAGCACGTCCAGGGGCACCTCGGTGTCGACCGTGAGGCACATCAACGCGTCTCCGCCCTCGGCCTTGCGGCCGACATCCATCGTGGCGATGTTGACGCCGTGCTCGCCGAGCATCGTGCCGACGGTGCCGATGATGCCCGGCCGGTCGACGTAGGTGAAGAAGACCATGTGCCCGGCCGGCGTCACCTCGATCTCGAACCCGTTGACCTGCGTGACTCGATCGTGATCCCTGCCGAGCACCGAGCCCGACACGGTGACCGGATCGGCATCGGTCTCGGCACGCAGGGTGATCGAGCTCACGTAGTCCTGCGAGACGGTCGAGCGCATCTCGCTCACCGTGAGGCCGCGTTCCCGCGCGAGCATCGGAGCGTTCACGTACGACACCGGCTCGTGCACGGTGCGCCCCAAGATGCCCTTGAGGATCGCGAGCGTCAGCACACGCGTGTCCGACTCGGCGATGCGCCCGAGGTACGACGCCACGATCGAGCGCACGCCTCCCTCTGCGAGCCCCGCCGTGAGCGCGCCGAGCCGCTCGGCGAGCGGCACGAAGGGGCGAACGACCTCGGTCACCTCCGCACCGGCCGACACGTTCACCGCGTAGGGCACGAACTCGCCGCTCAACGCCAGGCGCACCATCTCTGCGACCGTCGTGCCCGCCTTGTCCTGCGCTTCCTTCGTGGAGGCGCCGAGGTGGGGCGTGATCACGACCGAGTCGAGCGAGAACAGCGGCGAGTCGGTCGTCGGCTCCACCGCGAACACGTCGAGCGCCGCACCGCCGAGATGGCCGCTCTCGATGGCCTTGGCGAGCGCGTCCTCGTCGACGATGCCGCCGCGGGCGGTGTTGACGAGCCGCGCTCCCTGCTTCATGAGCCGGAGTTCGTGCTCGCCGATCAGGCCTTCGGTCTCCGACGTGCGAGGAAGGTGGATCGAGACGAAGTCGGCCTGCACCAGCAGAGCCTCGAGCGACGGCATCGCGTCGACACCCATCTCCTTCGCGCGTTCGCCGCTCACGTACGGGTCGAAGGCGATCACCCGCATGCCGAACCCGGCAGCGCGCGACGCCACCAGCGCCCCGACACGACCGAGCCCCACGAGCCCGATCGTCTTGCCGGCGAGCTCCACGCCTTCCCACCGTGAGCGCTCCCAGGACCCGGCTTTCAGCGCGGCGTGCGCCTGCGGGGTGTTGCGAGCCTGCGCGAGCAGCAGCGCCATCGCTTGTTCGGCCGCGCTGATGATGTTGGACTGCGGCGCGTTCACGACCATCACGCCTCGCCTCGTCGCCGCGTCGACGTCGACGTTGTCGAGACCGATGCCGGCGCGGGCCACGACCTTCAGGTGCTCGGCTGCCGCCAGCACCTGCTCGGAGACCTGGGTGGCGCTGCGGATGATCAACGCATCGTAGGGCGCGATCTCGGCTGCGAGGTCGCCGGCGGCGAGATCCGGGCGCTCGTCCACCTGGAACTCACCCCGCAACAGCTCCAGCGCATGCGCGGAGAGCGGCTCGGTGACGAGGATCCTCACGGTGCGGTCCTCAGGATGAGCGCGATTCCATGAACACGGTCTCGGCCGCCGCCACCGCGGCACCGCGCTTGACCGGGTGCCCGAGCGACTCGAGCGTCATCTCGAGGGCCGCGAGCCCCCTGATGATGTCGAGCTCGCTGAAGTACCCGAAATGCCCGATGCGGAAGACCTTCCCCTTCAAGGGACCTTGTCCGGGAGCGAGCACGCACCCGTGCTCGGCGCGGATCGTGTCGCTGATCGTGTCGGCGTCGGCCGACTCGGGAGCCCGGATCGCGGTGACCGTCCAGTTGTCGTCGAGGCCCTCGCCGAACAGGTCGAGGCCGAGGGCCTTCGCGCCTTCCTTGACGGCGCGCGAGAGCATCCGGTGGCGGCGCATCGCGGCGTCGACCCCGTCTTGGAAGTAGAGCTCGAGCGCGGCCTGCAACCCCTGCATCACGCTGATCGCCGGGGTCCACGGGTTCTCCGGATGCGGAAGGTCGGCGAAGCGCTTGTACGTGGCCCAGTCGAAGTAGAAGCGGGGGTTGGTCGCCGACCGTGAGGCCTGCCAAGCTCGATCGCTGATCGCCACGAACGCGATGCCGGGCGATGCGCTGAGCGCCTTCTGCGATCCGCCCACGGCCACGTCGATGCCCCACGCGTCGAACTCGAACGGCACGGCCCCGAGCGACGAGACGACGTCGACGATCACGAGCGCTCCGGCGTCGTTGGCCACCTTCGCGACCTGCTCGATCGGCTGGATCACGCCGGTCGAGGTCTCCGACTGGGTGAGCAGCACCGCCTTCACCGGATGCTCGGCGAGCGCCGCCGCAACCTCGTCGGGACGGATGCGCTCGCCCCACTCGTAGTCGACCGTGTGCACGGTGAGCCCGAAGGTTTCCGCGAGCGCCTTGAACCGCTCCGCGAAGAAGCCAGCGACGGGCACCAGCACCTCGTCACCGGGTGAGAAGCAGTTCGCGATGGCCGATTCGAGCCCGCCGGTGCCGCTCGAGGTCATGAGCAGCACGTCTGCCGACTCGGTGCGGTAGAGCTCCTTCAGCCGCGACGTGACCCCGCGCATGATGCTCCCGAAGCCCGGCCCGCGGTGGTAGACGAGCGGGCTCCCCTGGGCGAGCAGCACCTCGGGCGGGATCGGTGTCGGGCCGGGTGCCAGGATGATCTCGGGCCTGTTCACGGTGCGGAATCAACTCCTCGGCGGTCCGTCGGGCTCGAAGTCTCAGCCTAGCAGGGAGCTCCTCTAGTCTTGCTCAGACTAGGTGCACCGGCGTGACACGCCGCTCGAGGTCGAGTGTCTGACGGACGGTGGGCGCTGGCACCGCCTGTCAGAACCGGAGCGCCTTCCAGACGTCGTCCCCGCGATCGACGAAGGCGTCGGGATCGAGCTCGACGAGGAGAGGGCGTGCGCCGGGTTCGCGCTTGAGCACGCGGTCGAGCATCGAGCTCCTGCCGCCGGCGCGTGCCAGCGCGTTCGCCGTTCGATCTCGCCGCACCTCACGGATGCGGCGTTGCAGGGCCAGGTCTCAGACCGGGTGACCGATGGCCGGACCGCCGATGTGCATGGGTCAGCCTTCCTTCGTCGCCGGCACGAGGGTGCGGAGGTCGACCTCGGGATCGGCGAGCGCATCGGGCTCTGGCGTCACCTGTGCCGAGATGAGCCCGAACGACCGGCGCACGTCGCGCTTGTGGTCGAGGCTCACGGTCGACCGCACGACCCCGTCGGTGTCGAGCAGGAAGGCGCAGAACGACCGGTCTTCGAGCGAACCACGCACCACCATGCGGTCCCAGGTCGCGGCGAACCCTGCCATCTGCACCTGGGAGTCGTACTGATCGGACCAGAACCAGTGCGGGTCGTCGAAGACGTCGGCCGCGCCGAGCATGTTGCGCGCGGCGGTCTGGCCCATCTTGATCGCGTTGTCGAAGTGCTCGACACGGATCGGTCCGAACACGGGGTGCTCGTGACGGGCGACGTCGCCCGCCGCGAACACACCGGGGATCGACGTTTCCAGCGTGGGACCCACGGGGATGCCGCCGCCCTGATCCAGCCCGGTGCCGGCCATGAACTCGGTGCAGGGCTCGGTGCCGACTCCCACGACCGCGAGGTCGGCCTCGATGCGACGACCGCCGCCCGTGACGACCGCTTCGAGCCGGCCGTCGCCCTCGAAGCTCGCCACCGCTTCGTTGAACATCATCTGCACGCCGTGATCGCGGTGGAGCCCCTCGAGCGCCCGCCCGATGTCGGGGCCGAGCACCCGGTACAGGGTGGTCTCGAAGACCTCGACGACCGAGACCTCGTGGCCGAGCATGCGCATCGAGGCCGCGACCTCCGCACCGATGAACCCCATGCCCACGCAGACCACGCGTGCGCCGGCGGTCGCCGCTTCCTTGATCCGCTCGGCGTCGGCCGCGGTGCGCAGGTCGAAGACGCCGGGAAGCGTGGCGCCGGGCACGTCGAGCCGGCGGTTGCGGCTTCCGGTCGCGACCAGCAGAGCGTCGTACGCGACGCGCTCGCCGCCCGCGAGCACGACCTCGCGCGCGGAAGCGTCGAGCTGCACGGCCCGCGTGCCGAACCGGGCCTCGATCCCGTTGTCGCCGTACCACTGCTCGGGGTCGCACGTACTGGTCCTCGAGCGGTGCTTCCCCACGCAGGACCTGCTTCGAGAGTGCGGGGCGCTCGTACGGAGGAAGCCGCTCCGCTCCGACGAGGACCACCCGGCCGTCGAAGCCCTCGTCGCGCAGCGTCGCAGCGGCCGTGGCGCCGGCGAGGGACCCGCCGACGATCACTACGGTCCGGCGGGCCACCGTGACCTGCCTCAGGCTTCGATCTTCAGCTCGCCGCCGTCGTCGGTGACGGGGAACGTCTGGATCGGCTCGGTCGCGGGACCCTGCAGCACCTCACCGTCGGTCATCTCGAAGACGCTGCCGTGACACTCGCACTCGATCGTCGTGCCGTCGATCTCGCCTCCGAGCGAGAGGTTGCACTGACGGTGCGTGCAGATGTCGCTGAACGCGTAGAGGTTGCCATCGACGCGGGCCACCGCGATCTGCGCCCCGTTGACGTCGAACGCGTTCGCGTCGCCCTCGGCGACCTCGTCGGCCTTGCCGACGGTGATCCACTCCGCCACGTGGGCACCTCCATGATCGACCGGCGCCCGACGGGCGCGTTCGCCGAAAGCTTACGCGGAGAGCGCGCGAAGCCCGCTTCTCGGCTCAAGGAGGAGGCGGGGGCAGCGCCGGCTCCGGGAGCTCACCGTCGGCTGCCCGTAGCCGCGCTCGCACGACGGTCCCGACGCCGAGCACCCCATAGAAGGCCGCGAGGAGCAGGATGCCCACCCGGAACCGGATCGAGAGCAGCACGGGAGCGAACGCCCCCGCGGCCCAGGCGAGCTGGAACATCACCTCGTACCGGACGAACACGCGCCCCTGCGCCCCCGGGGGCGCATGACGCTGCATGAGGCTCTGGAACGCGAGCCGCCCGAGCTCGGTGGCAGCTCCGGCGACGAACGCGAACACGGTGAGCAAGGGCAGGCCGAAGAGCTCGAAGGCGAGCACGGCGCCGATGCACGCCGCGCTCACCGAGGCGATGACGACGGCTTCCTCGCGGGTGGTGCGCGGCGCGCGGGGGGCGACCACGTCGGCGACGAACGTGCCGAGCACCCCCGCGCCGGCGAGCACCGCGAACCAGTAGACGGGGGCGTCGTCGACACGGAGCGAGAACGCCAGCAGGAAGAGCAGGAACCCGCTCGCGGCGCGCATGCCCACGGCGCCGACCGCCGACACGCCGAGGGCCGGCACGAGGCCGCGCCGCCCCACGCGAGCTGCGGTGCGCGCTGGACGATCTCGGCGTCCCGGGTGGGGAAGCCGCAGCGTGAGCAAGGCCGACACCATGTACACCCCTGCGGCCACGTAGATCGCCGCCGGCGCCCCGCCGAGGCGGATCGCGCCGAACGCAACCGGGGCCGCGACGATCGCCCCAACCGCCGCGAGACGGCCGAGCCGTGCGTTGGCTCGCATCAACCCGTCCCCCGCGCCCGCGTAGGCGATCGTGAGCCCGTTCTTGGTGATCGCGTGCACACGAGAGAGCACGAGCAACCCGAGGGCCGCCGGGAACAACACCAATGTTCCGAACCGGGGCGCCGCATAGATCGCGATCGCTGCTCGGCCCGCCGCCGATC
Organism: uncultured Actinomycetes bacterium; assembly: GCA_963790335.1. Taxonomy (GTDB): domain Bacteria; phylum Actinomycetota; class UBA4738; order UBA4738; family HRBIN12; genus JAOUEA01. Next base: position 189,521 of record CAWBOB010000007.1, read on the forward strand.
CGAACGCGATGAGCCGCCGGGGTCCCGCCCGGTCGAGCAGCGGTACCAGCAGGGGCCCCGCGAGCGCCAGCGGAAGCATGGTGATCCCCAGATAGGCGGCGACCCGCAGCTTCGCCTCACCCACCGGAAGGGAGAAGAACACCGAATCGGCGAGCGCGATCGCGAGCATCGCGTCGCCGGCGACGCTCGTGAAGTGGTTCAGCGCGTAGGAGTCGACCGGGTCGTCCGATCGCCACAGGCGTACGAACGGGTGCACGATCCCGCGCACGAGGCTCGAGAGCGCGTAGAGCGCGAGCTGCCAGAGCGGGATGCGTCCCGGACGGCCAGCGGGGGCCCCGGCCATGCGTGTGACCTCAGCTCTGAAGGCGCTCGCGCAGCAGCTCCTGCGCGAGCTTCGGGTTCGCGGAACCGCCGGACGCCTTCATGACCTGCCCGACCAGGAAACCGATCACGCTCTCGTTGCCGGAGCGGAACTTCTCGGCGGCGTCGGCGTTGTCGGCGAGCACCCCGTCGACGATCGTGCCGAGCTCGCCGGAGTCGGAGACCTGGCGCAGCCCCCGGCGTTCGATGATCGCGCCGATGTCGTCGCCGGTCTCGGCGGCTTCCTCGAGGGCCTGCTTGGCGCCGGCGCCGCTGATCGAACCGTCGGCCACCAGCGCGATCAGGTCGGCGAGGTGGCGCGGACCGACGCGTTCGGCGGCCTCGGCTCCGTGCTTGTTGGCGAGGCCCGCGAGGTCCTGCGTCACCCAGTTCGCGGCGGGGGTGGCGTCCGCGCCGAGCTCGACGGTCGCTTCGAACAGCGCGCATGCCGCGCGGTCGGCCACCAGCACGCGGGCGACCTCCGGCCTGAGCCCATGCTGCGCGACGTAGCGCTCGCGCCGCGCCCTCGGCAGCTCTGGCACCCCGGCACGGATCTCCTCGATCCACTCGACGCTCGGTTCGATCGCAGGGATGTCGGGTTCGGGGAAGTACCGGTAGTCGAAGGCTTCCTCCTTGGAACGCATGGTCGCGGTGGCGCCGGCGTCCTCGTTCCAGTGGCGGGTCTCCTGCACGATCGTCTCGCCGCCCTCGAGTGCCTTGGTCTGGCGCGCGATCTCGTAGGCGAGCGCGCGCTCGAGCGAGCGCACGGAGTTCATGTTCTTGATCTCGACCTTGGTGCCGAGTTCGCTCGACCCCGCCGGGCGCATCGAGACGTTGGCGTCGCAGCGCAGCGACCCCTCCTCCATGCGAACGTCGCTCACGTCGAGCGACTCGAGCGTGGCGCGAAGCTCTCGCAGGTACGCGCCGGCTTCCTCGGGCGAGCGGATGTCGGGCTCGCTCACGCATTCGACGAGGGGAACGCCGGCGCGGTTGAAGTCGACCAGCGCGGCATCGGCGTCGTGGATGCGGCCGCTCGAGCTCGCGTGCGTGGTCTTGCCGGTGTCCTCTTCCATGTGCACGCGCGTGATGCCGACCCGGCTCGTCGAGCCGTCGGGCAGCTCGACGTCGAGGTGGCCGCCGACGCAGATCGGCAGGTCGTACTGGCTGATCTGATAGTTCTTCGGCATGTCCGGGTAGAAGTAGTTCTTGCGGTGGAAGAGCGAGTGCGGCGCGATCTCGCTGCCGAGGGCGAGCCCGATCGTGATGATGCGTCTGATGGCTTCACGGTTGGGCACAGGCAGGGAGCCGGGATGACCGAGGCACACCGGGCACACGTTGGTGTTGGGTGGAGCGCCGAACGCGTTGCGGCACCCACAGAACATCTTCGTCTCGGTGCTGAGTTCCACGTGGCACTCGAGCCCGATCACAGCCTCGTACTCGGTCACAGCGGCAGCCTACCGGGAAGCCTCGCGGGCGCCGAGGCGCCTAGGGTGTCGGGTGGAACAGCTTCCAGTGCCCCTCGGAGACGATGTCGACGGCACCTTCGGTCACCCGGATGGCGGTGTCGTCGTCGATCGCGTAGCACGGCACCGGCATCTCGGCGGCCCATCGCTCCGCGTCGGCCATGGAGTTGTCCGGCAGGGCCTCGTGGTCCAGGTGCGGGAAGATCGAGAAATCGACGATCCCCAGCGTGCTGTCATCGCCGGTCGGCGGCTTCCAGTTGACGAACTCCTTCCCGATGCTTGGGGTCATCACCAAGCTCCCGGCGCTCAGTCCCACCCAGACCGTCTCGTGCAGCGACGGCAGGAGATCCGCCAGCCCGGACTGCCGCATCCAGTGGCACAGGTAGACAGGGTCGCCGCCATTGACCAGGAAGACATCTGCCTCTCGCGCCCAGGGCACCCAGCGCTCCTCCCCGATGCTCGGCAACGCCGTCAGCTCCAGCACTCCCAGGGACTTCCAGCCGAGTTCGCACATGGGGGTTCTGGGCTCTCGGCCGACGATGAACTTCCAGGCCTCGCCAGGACCAGTCATGGGGTGTCCGTACGTCGCAGTGGGGATGCAGAGGGCGTTGGACTCGGCGATCGGCTTGCCCAGCAGGTCCACCAGCGCGTCGTGGATGCTCGGGTTCGTGATGCCTGCGGACGTGAGCAGGAACTTCAGGGCTCCTCCTTCCCGGGGGCAGGCTGCATGTGCGGCGGCAGCTCCGGAGGGCGCGACGCGATCGCGATGAGGTCGGCGACGACCTCGTCGAGCGTTCGGCTCGCGTCCAGCTCGTGCGTGCATCCCTGCCTGAGGAGCGGCTCGACGTTGACGAGGTCATCAAGGACCATCGCTCGTTCCAGCGGGGTCTTCCCGTAGTCGTTCGTCGTCCTACGCGCGATGCGGTCGAGGATCACCTCAGCAGGGGCGCTGAGCAGCACGACCGCGTCGAACCGATCGTAGAACTTCGACTGGTTCCGCACGCACCCCTGCACGAAGAGCGAGCGACCATCGTCGGAGTCGAGCAGGGCGGCGATCTTGTCCTCCACCCAGAGCCACTCCCCGCGGTGCAGCTCCTCGGAGGGTTCGGGGTCTTCGCGATACTCTCGCCAGCCCGGATCGTCGGTGTCGACGACGCGATAGCCGCGTCGGCCGAGCTCGGCGAGCGCCGACGACTTGCCCGTTCCCGACATCCCCGTCACCATGACCCTCGACATCGCCACGACCCTACCGAGTGGCCGGTCGTGCATGTCCAGCGACTGCGAAGGAGGTGCCACGTGGCCGTGCTCGATCCGATCGCGGAGATCATCGGCGACTATCGAGCCTTCGCGGCGGCGCAGCGCGACCGTCTCCTCGCTCGCGGCATCGAGATCGCGACGTACCCGCTCAGCCACCTGTGCGTGCGCGTCGCCGACTGGGACCTGTACGTCCACCAGCGCGCGTTGCTCGAGCGCCATGCGAGATCGAACCGCGAGAACGTCTGGAACGGGCGTCCGATCTCCCTGATCGTGCTCGCCGAGCCCCTCGAGGTCCTCGACGGCAAGCAGTGCTCGCGCATCGAGCTCATCCCACCCGTGCACCAGCGCGTCTACCGCATGGGCCTCGAGCACCTCGGCGTCGTCGTCGGTGCGGAGTTCGACGAGTTCTCGCGAGCCCATCGAGACGTGCTGACGGGACAGCAGTTCCAGAGTGCCGAGGTCGACCCCGTCTACGTGCTGTTCGAGGACTTCACCCACGTGAAGTTCTACCGACGTTCCTTCTTCGACGTCGTCGAGGACGAGGAAGGACGCTCCGAGGGCTTCACACACGTCGACGACTGGGTGCCGCAGCGGCTGGTCACCGCCACCGGCCCGAACCCGCTGCCACGCTGACGCTTCAGGGAACGCCGGCGTGGCGAGGCGCGTCGACGACCGGCTCGGGCGCATGCCACACGGCTTCGACGTTGTTCTGGTGCAGGTCGCTGACGAACGCCCCGTAGTAGCGCTCGGAGTACTGCGTCCACACCCCGGGCTCGCCGCGCGCGGTCGCGCCGTTCGCGACGGCGCCCTCGAAGAACGCATCCACGGCGTCCCGCCCCTCGGCGGAGAACGCGATGTGCGCCGCCGTGGTCACCGGCTCCCCGCGGCAGATGGCGAAGTCGTCGAGATCGTCGGGCCCGTAGGACACACAGTCCTCTTGCACGAAGAGTTCCTCATAGCCGAGCGGTGCGAGGGCGGCCGTGTAGAGCCTGCGGCTCGCGGTTACGTCTGCCACGACGAAGAGCACGTGATCGACGACGACGCGGCGAACCGTCATGCGTTCACGCCGATCTGCTGGGCCAGCCCGATGAGGATGCCCTCGGGCCCCCGGACGTAGCAGAGCCGATACACGTCTTCGTACTGGACCACTTCGTCGACGAGCTGCGCGCCGTGGTCGCGGAGCCGGGCGAGCGTCTCGTCGAGGTCGTCCACGGCGAACATGACACGCAGGTAGCCCAGAGCGTTCACCGGGGCGTTGCGGTGATCGGCGACCACGGGCGGCGCGAGGAAGCGCGAGAGCTCGACCCGGCCGTGTCCGTCCGGCGTCCGCATCATGGCGACCTCGACGCGCTGGTCCCGCAATCCGGTGACGCGCCCCGACCAGTCTCCTTCGATCATGAAGCGGCCTTCGAGTTCGAGGCCCAGCGCGGTGAAGAACGCGATGGCGACTTCGAGCGATTCCACCACGATGCCCACGTTGTCCATCCGCTGAACCGCCACGCGGTCCATCCTTGCAGGTTCGCAAGGTCGACCAGGTGTGCGTGAGACGCTCGAAGCCTCACGACCACCTGGCATGCAGGGACGTCGGGCCCCGGTACTCCCACCCGCGGAACACGACCTCGGCGCTCGGGTCCAGGTGCAGCCAGGGGAGGCGCTCGGCGAGCAGGCGCAGACCGATGCGCATCTGCAATCGCGCGAGCTGATGTCCCACGCAGAAGTGCGGCCCGAAGCCGAACGCGGCGTTCGCGTGACGCGCCCGGAAGAGATCGTAGGCATCGGCGGTCGGGCCCCACGCTTCCTCGTCTCGGTTCGCCGAGGGGATGATGAGCCCGACGGCCTCGCCCTCGGGGATCTCGATCCCCGCGACCGAGACGTCCGGGCCGGCCGCCCGCCCCTGCGTGCCGATCGGTGAGACCCATCTGATGCCCTCGTCGACGGCCCGCCGCGCGAGGCCAGCGGGATCGTCGAGGAACGCCGCGCGCTGCTCCTCGATGCCGAGGATGCCCGCGATCGTCGAACCGAGGCCGTCGGCAGGCTCCTGCAAGCCGCCGATGAGCGCGAGCTTCAGGGTGGGCATGAAGGCACGCATGCGGTCGTCGAGGTCGCCCGCCTCGGCGTGGAGCATGTCGCAGATCATCGAGCCGTCGGGCCGTTCGAGCAGCTCGGCCAGTCGTGGCCGGAGCGTCTCGTCGATCTCGGTGCTCGTGCGATCGGCCACCGCCTGCTTCGCGGGGTCGCTCTCGTAGTTCGAGGTTCCGGTCGCGAGATCGTGGAACCAACGCTGCAGCGTGGGCGCATCGAGCTCACGCAGGCCGATCACCTCGGCGAGCGAGACCGCCGCGAGCGGTCGGCAGTAGGCGGACGTCAGATCGGCCTCGCCGTCGGCGGCGAACCCGTCGATCAACGTGGTCGCGATGCGCTCCACGATCGAGGGGGCTGCGGCCTCGATCGCTCGGGGCCTGAGGGTGGCTTCCATCGGCGCTCGCCAGTGCTCGTGGTCCTCACCGTCGACCGTGAGCACGTTGCGCCCGCCGAGGGTCCGATCGAGCGGCGATGCGGCCATCGAGGCAGGGAACGCAGCACCGTCCTCGGCGGCGGCCACGACGTCGGCCCACCTCGTCACGAACCAGAGACCCACGGCCGGCACGAAACAGACGGGCGAGTTCCGGCGCAGCCGCGCGTAGATCGGATACGGGTCCTCGTCGAGCGCCGAGACGGTGATGTCGTCGGCACGAGCCTCGGTCAGGGCCACCTGACGCTCCCCCGTCTACGCGATCGCCGCGATCGAATCCTCGAAAGCCTCGAGCGTGCGATCGACGTCCTCGTCGGTGTGCTGGGCCGACATCGAGAACTCCTCGAACCACGCCGAGCCCATGGGGATCACGCCGCGGTTCAGCATCGCGAACCAGTAGTCGTCCCAGCGAGCGGCGTCGTTGCGTGCAGCTTCCCGGAAGTTCATGGGCTGCCGGTCGAGACCGAAGAACAATCCGCCGAGCGTGTTGAGCTGCACGACGTGCGCGGTGATGCCCTTGTCGGCGACCACCTCGCGCATGCCGTCGGCCAGGCGCGTGGTGAGGCGGGTCATCTCCTTGTAGGCGTCGTCGGTCATGACCTTGGTGAGGCATGCGAGCCCGGCCGCCATGCCGAGCGGGTTCGCGTTGTAGGTGCCGAAGTGCACCGCCGGGCCGAGCGGGCTGATCTGCTCCATCAGCTCGCGCTTGCCGCCGAACGCGCCGACCGGCACGCCGCCGCCGATCGCCTTGGCGAGCGTGACGAGGTCGCCCTTCACCCCCCAGAGCTCGGTGGCGCCACCCGGCGCGATGCGGCAGCCGAGCTTGACCTCGTCCATGATCATCACCGCGCCCTTCTCGGTGCAGAGCGCGCGCACGCCCTCGAGGTAGCCGGGCTCGGGCGGGATCACGCCGCCGTTGGTCATGGCCGGCTCGACGATCACGCCGGCCACGTCGCCGTCGTGCTCGTCGAACGCGCGGCGCATCATGTCGAGGTCGTTGAACGACACGACCGCCGTGAACTCGGTCGATGCCGGCAGCAACCCGGCCGAGTCGGCGGTGGCGTTCGGGTGCTCGTCGGGGCCGGCGGCGTCGGCGTCGGCGCCGCCGATCGAGACGAGCAGGTGATCGGTGCCGCCGTGGTACTGGCCTTCGATCTTCACGATCGTCTTGCGTCCGGTGGCGGCACGCGCGAGCCGGATCGCGGTCTGCGTGGCCTCGACGCCCGACTGGGTGAACCGGATCATCTCGATCACGCCTGGGTAGCGGCGGATCACTTCCTCGGCGAGGTCGCCCGCGAGCGTCGTCGGCAGGCCGTAGAGCGTGCCGTGCTCGGCCTGGCGCGTGATGGCCTCGACGATGATCGGGTTGGCATGACCGGCGACCATGGCCGCGTAGCAGAGCGAGTAGTCGATGTACTCGTTGCCGTCGAGATCCCACACCCTCGACCCCTTGGAATCCGCGAGGTACAGCGGATGCGGCGGCTTGAACTGGATGGCGCTGCCGACCCCACCCGGGATCACCTTCGCGGCGCGCTGCCACGCTTCCCTGCCCTTGGGGGTCCGTCGCTCGTACTCCTCGACGCCGTCGGTCATGGCTCCGCTCCTTCCTGCTCCTGTGCGTCTGCCGGCCTCTCGGCGGCAGCCGACGCTGCCTCTGCCTCCGCGATACACGAAAGCACGCGTTCGGGTGTGATGGGAAGGGTCCTCGGCCGCACCCCGATCGCGTCGGCGATCGCCGCTGGGATCGCTCCGAGCGGCGGACCGATCGGAGGTTCGCCGATGCCCCTCGCGCCGAAGGGTCCGAGACCCTCGCCCGACTCGAGGATCACGGTCTCGATGTCGGGCACGTCGGTCGCCGTGGGGATCAGGTACTGGAAGAGTCCCGGCGTGAGGTTCACGCCGTCCTGCATCGCGACCTCCTCGAGCAGGACCTGCCCGATGCCCTGCACGGCGGCGCCCGAGATCTGCCCCTCGACGCTCAGCGGGTTGATGGCGCGGCCCACGTCGTGGGCGGCGACGTAGCGCACCAACCGGACCTCCCCCGTATCGACGTCGACCTCGACGTCGGCCAGGTGCGTGCCGAACGTGAAGTCGGGGAAGATCCGCCCGCCCTCCAGGTCGCGGGTCACCTCGTGCCCCTTGGGTCCGAAGTGCGTGCCGAGCGCCTCGATCGGCACGTTGCGCCGACGACAGAGCTGCAGCACGTCGACGAGCGCGGTGGTGGCGTCGGCACCCACGATGCCGTCGGGCGTGATGCGGAGCGAGCCGACGGGCTGTGCGGTCTCGTCGGCAACCGCGCCGAGCAGGCGATCACGGAGCATCGTCGCCGCCTCGTAGGTGGCGTTGCCCGACATGAGCAGCTGGCGCGTCGCCGTCGTCGTTCCGGCCAGGGGCGTGAGCGCGCTGTCGCCGAAGTGCACGCTGATGCGGTCGATGTCGACGGCGAGGATCTCCGAGGCGATCTGACCGAGCGACGAAGCTTGGCCGCCGCCGATGTCGGGCACGCCGCACCGCACGGTGAGCGAGCCGTCCATCTGGAAGCCGATCCAGGCCGCCGCGGAATCGTTGAGCCACACCAGCCGGCCGTAGGACTGCATGTTGCAGGCGATCGCCCGCCCGATCCGCTTCCGAGGACCGCTGGGTGCAGGCTTGTCCCCGGCGCGCTCACGCACGGCGTCGATCGTCTGCGGCAGCTGCACCTCGGTGATCAGCTCCTGCCCGACCGGCAACCGATCGCCGCGGACCAGCGCGTTCCGCTTGCGGATCTCGCCCGGATCGACGGCGAGGCGTCTCGCGAGCTCGTCGATCTGGGATTCGTACCCGAGCACCATCTGCATGCCCCCGAAGCCTCGGAACGCCGACGTCGGCGGGTTGTTCGTGTACGCCGTGCGCGCCCGGATGCGCACGTCGGCCACCCGGTACGGGCCACACGCGTGCACGGTCGAGTAGAGGAGCACGAGAGCCGACAGGTACGCGTACGCTCCGGCGTCGGAGACGATGTCGATGTCGTGCGCCGTGAGCGTGCCGTCGGACGAGGCCGCGGTGCGATAGCGCATCACGTTGCGGTGGCGCTTCGCGCGAGCCAGCAGCGACTCGTTGCGGGTCCACTGCATGCGGACGGGCCGCCCGGTGTGCCAGACACCGAGCGCGATGTACGGCTCGACCGTCATGTCTTCCTTGCCGCCGAACCCGCCACCGACGTACGGAGCGATGACCCGCACCTTGGAGTCGGCGACCCCCAGGATCTTCGCGACGTCGCGATAGTGCTCGACCACCTGGGTCGCGACCCGCAGGGTCAGCACGCCGTCGTCGTCGAGCCACCCCACGCCCGCCTCAGGCTCCAGGTAGGCGTGATCGACGAACTGGGTGCGGTACTCGCCCTCCACGACGACATCGGCCCGATCGAAGGCGGCCTCGACGTCGCCCCGGTCGATCCGCCATTCCGCCAGCAGGTTGCCACCCTCGTGCACCTCGACCGCGTCGTCGGCGAGCGCGTGCTCTGGGTCGCTCACGACCGGCAGCTCATCGAGCTCGATCTCCACGAGCTCGCGCGCGATGGCGAGCGCGTCCTCGGTCTCGGCGATCACCAAGGCGACCGGCTCCCCGTGGAAGCGGACCCGGTCCGTCGCGAGCACCTGCATCGTTGCCTTCAGGGCTCCCACGGCGACCGTCTGACCCGGCACGTCGACCCGGATCTCGTTGTTGGGCACGTCTTCGCCGAACAGCACCGCCACGACGCCGGGCACGGCCCTCGCCGCGTCGGCGTCGCGGCGAGTGATCGTCGCGCTCGGTGCCTGCGACCTCACGAGGCACGCGTGCAGCATGCCGCTGAAGGCGAGGTCGCCCGCGTACCTCGTGGTGCCTGCGATCTTCTCGGCCTGATCGTGGCGGGCCAGCGGCTGGTGCACCACGCGGAGCTCATCGAGCTTCGACGTGCGCACCTCGCTCACGGTCGCGACCCCTGCGCTGCCTCGATCGCGTCGACGATCGGACCGTAGCCGGTGCATCGACAGAGGTTGCCGTGCAAGGCGTCCCTGATCTCGTCACGGTCGAGCGCGCGATCGGCGTGGGCGAGCAGCGAGGTGGCGCACATAAGCATGCCCGGGGTGCAGAACCCGCACTGGGCCGCGTGACGCTCGTGGAAGGCCCGCTGCAAGGGGCCGAGCGAACCGTCGGGCTCGCACAGGCCGGCCGCGGTCGTGATCACCGCGCCGTCGAGCTGGGCCGCGAGCACGATGCACGACGAGACCGGCTCGCCGTCGACCAGCACCGTGCAGCTGCCGCACACGCCTTCACCGCAGCCGTACTTGGGATCGGTGACGCCGGCGGCGTCGCGGAGCCATCGCAGCAGGGAGAGGTGAGCGCCCGCCGTCCTGGTCACGGTCGTGCCGTTCACGTCGAGGGAGGTCGTCAGGTCGTGGCGCTCGGTCATGCGGCTCGTCCTCGTGCTGCGGCATCGGCGAGGGCGCGCACGGCGAGCACCCGGGCGAGGTGGGCTCGGTGCTCGGCACTCGCGCTGGTGTCGGTGACCGCCTGGAGCCCCTCGACTGGACCGATGCGGTCGTCGAGCTCGCTCGGCTCGGCGCCGCTCGTCGCGGCCTCGATCTCGCCGATGCGGATCGGTCGCTCGTGCACCCCGCCGAGCGCGAGCCGCGCCTCGACGATGCGTCCGTCGGCGACCCGGGCGAGGGCGGCGGCGGCGGCGATCGCGAAGTCGCCCTTGCGCCGCGAGATCTCGGCGAAACCCCATCCCCACCCGGGGCCCAAGGCGGGCACGCGCACCGAGGCGATCAGCTCGTCGTCGGCGAGCGCACTCGTGAAGTACGAGACGTGGAACTCGTCGGCCCGCACCACGCGCGTGCCGGCGCCGGTCGTGAGCTCGTACTCGGCGCCGAGCGCCGTCATCACGAGTGGAAGCTCGGCCGCCGGGTCGGAGTGCGCGAGCGAGCCGCCGAGCGTTCCCCTCGTGCGGATGCGGGCGGAACCGATCCACGAGGCCGCGGCCGGCACGAGAGGCTGGTGCGCGAGCAGGGTCTCGTCGCGCTCGAGGTCTCGATGACGCGTGAGTGCGCCGATCGTGATGAACCCGTCGTCGAGCCGCACGCCTCGCGCCTCGCGCACGCGGCCGAGGTCGATGACCGAGTCGAGATCCAGCAACCCGAGGTTCGCCAGCGGCAGCAGGCTCTGCCCACCCGCGATGACCTTCGCCGCGCCCCGCGCCTCGCGCAGCATGTCGCACGCCGCGCCGAGCGAGTCCGCCCGCTCGTACCGGAACGGCTTCACGAGCACGGAGCGCTCCCGCTCATCGTGCCGGTGCGGTCTCGGCCCCGTCGACGGTCGCCGGGGCGCGCTGGAGGTCGTCGAGCGCGCCCGACAGGCCGTTGACGAGCTCGTCGACCTCGTCGTCGGCGAGCACCAACGGCGGCGAGACGTGGATCGCTCCCGTCGCGAGCGTGCGGGTCATCACCCCGTTGGCCCGGCACGCGGGTACGACACCCGCGAGCAGTCCGGGGTCCGCCGCCAGCCGCGCGGGGTCGAGCTGCACGGCCGCGAGCACGCCCGTTCCCGCACGGATCTCACTCACGAGGTCGTGGCTCGCCAGCGCGCCGAGGCCCTCGGCGAGCGCGCCCTCGAGCTCGACAGCGCGCGCGAGCAGGTGCTCGCGCTCGATGATCTCGAGGTTCGCGATCGCGGCCGCGGCGACTGCGGCGTGACCCGAGTACGTGTAGCCGTGGCGCCACATGCCGGCACCCTCGGCGTAGAAGGGCTCCCAGACGACGGGCGCTGCGATGACCGCCCCGAGGGGCAGGTACCCGCTCGTGATGCCTTTCGCACACGTCACGATGTCGGGCTCCAGGTGCCAGCGGGTGCTCGCGAACCAGTCTCCGGTCCGGCCGAATCCGGTGATCACCTCGTCGGCGATGAACAGCACGCCCGCGTCGCGGCACGCCCGCCGGACCGAGTCGAGGTAGCCGCTCGGAGGCGCGAACACACCGCCCGCCCCGATGACCGGCTCGCAGAAGAACGCCGCAGCGGTGCCGTCGAGCCGCTCGATGGTCTCGCTCAGCGCGTCGGCGTCGTCCCAGGCGAACCTCCGCCACGTCGGCGAGCAGGGTGCCGTGCCCTTCGGCGTTCGCGGGCAGGCCACCGAGCGATGTTCCGGCCGCGTGCATGCCGTGATAGGCGCGCTCGCGACGGATGAAGACACGCCGCTCCGGTTGCCCGCGCAGATGCCAGTACCGGCGGACCATCTTGGTCGCCGTGTCGATCGAGTCCGAGCCGCCGCTCGTCAGGAACACCTTCGACCCCGCCACCGGGGCGAGGCTCGCCACGCGCTCGACGAGCTCGGCCACCGCCGGGTTGGTGAGGTCCTGGAAGGTCGAGAACGCCTCGAGCTCACGCATCTGCTTCGCGACCGCCTCGGCGATCTCGGTGCGTCCGTGCCCCACGTTGCAGTACCACAGGCTCGCCGTCGCATCGAGGTAGCGCCGTCCGCCTGCGTCCCAGACATGGGAGCCCTCGCCCCGCACGATGGAGAGCTCGCCCGCGGCCTCCACTGCCCCCATGTCGGCGAACGGGTGCCAGTACGAGCTCATCGGTGCTCACCTTCGGGCCGTGCCGGCGTGAGATCGGGCAACGACGGCGCGATCGCCGGCGTCCACCCCGGCTCGAGGCCGAGCACACGCTCCGGGTTGCGCTTCGTCATCTTCTCGAGGTACTCGAACGGAACGCCGACGCCGAGCAGGGCCGCGAGCAGCATGCGCAGACCTTCGGGGTGGGGCGGTCCCGCGAACTGGCCGAGGTCGGAACCGAGCACGAGATGCTCGCCTTCGAGCTCGACGATCCACTCCGCGAGCTCGCCGGGCTGCTGCTCCCAGAAGATCGGGGACACGCACGAGCAGGCGACGTACTCGATCGTCGCGCCGTCGGCGATCAGCTCCTTCTGCACCGACACGTCGAGCTTGCAGAGCGACCAGTTCGCGTGGGTCACGATGAATCGGGTCACCCCCGCCTCGTTCGCCGCGGCCTGCAACGCGCGGATCTCGGGCAGCGACAGATGACCGGTGGCGAGCGCCACGTCGTTCGCTGCCACGACCTCGCAGATCGTGCGCGCTTCCTTCGTCAGTGTCGAGCCGTCGTCTTCGAAGACGGTGACACCCTCGCCGGGCAGCTGCGGCTTGGGGCGGCCGAACTGTGGGTAGTCGGGCATGTCGAAGTACTCGGCGTGGTACTTGGAGTGGTTCGATGGCATCCACACGACCCGAGCTCCATAGTGGATCGCCGACTCCGCCACATAGGGGTTCAGCCCGCCCACCGAGCGGTTCAGCACGACGGCGCCGAACGACTCGACCTCGGGGAACATGCGGTTCACGTAGTAGGCGCGCCCCGTGGTCGAGGCGTCGTGATCCTTGAGCACGAAGCCGCGCATGCCGTACCGGATCGCGAACTCGGCGAGCGCCGCGTCGTCGATGTGACGCTGGAAGAGCGCCGGCCCGGTGTGCGCGTGCATGTCGATCGCTCCGCGCAGGAGCTCGAGATCGGGTCGGTCCATCGCGACTTCCTGTTCTTCTCGCTGAATGAGAAGCTATTTCGACTGCCGAGATTCGGAATGGTACCATCCCCGGGACGGCGGCACACCGACGCCGCCGACCCACCCCGCGAGGAGCCGTTCGCCGATGCCGACCGCCCCACCCGTCACGCCACTGGTGGTCGCGGGCGACGACGTCGCCGACGGCGAGCGGGTGGAGGTCCGCTCCCCGTGGGACGGCCGCCTCGTCGGGTCGGTCCCGTGGCTCGGCCCCGACGCAGCCCGAGCCTCGATCGACGCGGCCTGGCGCGCGATGCAGACGGGCCTCGCCGCCTGGGAGCGGGCGGAGATCCTCGACCGCGTGGCCGCCGAGGTCCGGGAACGACGCGAGCAGTACGGACGCATGATCTCCGATGAGAACGGCAAACCGTACACGCTGGCCCTCGCCGAGGCCGACCGCTGCGTGCAGACGCTGATCTTCTCCGCGGCCGAGGCACGTACCCTCGCCGGCCGCGGCGTGCCGCTCGACGCGCACCCCGCAGGGGCCGGTCACCTGGGGTTCACGGTGCGCGTCCCCGTCGGCGTGGTGGCGGCGATCACACCGTTCAACTTCCCGCTCACCCTCGCCGCGCACAAGATCGGGCCCGCCGTCGCCGCGGGATGCGGGGTGGTGTTGAAGCCCGCCGACAAGGCGCCGCTCGCCGCGATCGAGCTGGTGCGCGCGTTCCATCGAGCCGGACTTCCTCCGGCCTGGATGTCGGTCGTGGTCGGCGACCCTGCTCCGATCGCCGATGCGTTGATCGCCGACGACCGCGTCGGCTTGCTGACCTTCACCGGGTCGGCGGCGCTGGGCTGGCAGCTCAAGGCGAAAGCGGCGCGCAAGCGGGTGACCCTGGAGCTCGGCAACTCGACACCGGTGATCGTCTGCGCCGACGCCGACGTCGACATCGCGGCGACGATGTCGGCCGCGAGTGCCTACGCGTTCGCCGGACAGTCGTGCATCAGCGTGCAGCGGGCGATCGTGCACCGTGACGTGCACGGCGCGTTCGTCGATCGGCTCGCGGAGGCTGCCGAGGCCCAGCGGGCCGGCGACCCGTCGGACCCCAAGACCGATCTCGGGCCCGCGATCACCCGGCAGGCCCGCGACCGCGTGGTGGCCTCGGTCGAGGCCTCGGTGGAAGCAGGGGCTCGTCGGCTGACCGGTGGCACCTTCGGCGACGGCCACCTCCGGCCCGTGGTGCTCGACTCGGTCGCCACCGACCAGGCCGTCTGGAAGCACGAGATCTTCGGGCCCGTCGTCGCCGTCACCGCGTTCGACGCGCTCGACGAGGCGATCGAACTCGCGAACGGCACCGAGTACGGCCTGCAGGCGGGCATCTTCACCCGCGACCTGCCGAGCGCACTGGCGGCCATCGGCGAGCTCCGATTCGGAAGCGTGACGATCAATCAGGCGCCGCAGTTCCGGGTCGATCAGATGCCCTATGGGGGCACCAAGGCGTCGGGTAACACCAAGGAAGGACCGCACGACGCGGTCCGCGAGATGACCGAGGAGCGGATGGTCGTCGTTCGCCTGTAGGGCGAGGACCGCGCGATGGTGTCCACGGCGAAGACAGCCACGGAGCGCACGGGCTCGGTTCCGGTCGCGGAGGCGGCACCGTTCCGGGTGCTCGACCGCACGTTCTCGATCCTGGAGCTGTTCGATGAGGATCACACCGACTGGAACGCCTCGGAGGTCGCCCGGGCGGTCGGGCTGCCGGTGCCGACCGCCCACCGCATCCTCACCGCGCTGAAGCACCGGGGCTACGTGAGCCAGGACGACACGTCCAAGCGCTTCAGGCTCGGCGTGTCGTCGATGCGGCTCGGTGATCGCGCGCGCTCGGTCGTCGACCTGCGGAGCGTCGCGCTGCCCGTGCTGCAGCGCCTCGCCGAGCACGCCGGCGAGACGGCCCTGCTCACCGTCGTCTCACCCGATCGCGCCACTGGGTCATGCCTCGAGCGCGTGGAGTCCTCACAGCCGCTGCGCCTGTCGGTGTCACCGGGGCGGCAGCTCCCCCTGCACGCCGGGGCATCGCAGAAAGCCTTGCTCGCGTTCATGAGCGAGCGCGAGATCGAGGTGAACCTCGGCGCGAAGCTCGACCGGCTCTGCGAGGCGACGATCACCGATCCGGTCGCGATGCGCGCAGAGCTCGCGCGCATCAGACGCCGAGGCTGGGCGGGCAGCTTCGAGGAGACCAACGTGGGGGTATGGGGCGTGGCGGTCCCGGTGCTCGGCGACGAGGACGTGATCTGCGCCGTCGGAGTCGCGGGGCCGAGCGCGCGTCTGTCGGCGACGAACGTGCGCACCGACATCGAGCTGGTCCACGCCGCGGCTCTCGAGATCGCAGCGCCGCTCGGCCTGCGGGTGCCGCCGCTCCGAGACACGCGGGCACGCATCGATAGCAGGAGGCGAGGGAGATCATGAACGGAACCGAGCGACCACTGCGAGGCAAGGTGGCGATCGTCACGGGCGCGGCCAAGGGGATCGGCGGCGTCGTCACCGAGCACCTCGCCCGCGACGGCGCCCACGTGGTGCTCGTGGGTCGCACGGCGGCCGCGCTCGATGAGCACGCGCGAGGCGTGGACCAGCGCTACCCCGACCGCCAGAGCCTGGTGGTCACCTGCGATGTCACCGACGAGGCCGACGTAGAGTCCATGGTCGTGGCGGTGACCGGGCGCTTCGGCGGCATCGACATCCTCGTGAACACCGCCGGGGGTACCGGTCCCATCGAGACTCCGGCGCAGTCGTATCCGGCCGAGGAGCTCCGCGCCATCTTGGACCTGAACGTCGTGGGGACCTTCCTCCCTGTAAGCACGTGATCCCGCACATGATCGCTGGAGGCGGTGGACGCATCGTGAACATCGCGGGCACCTCGGGCCTGCGCGGATACCGCAACCGCAGCGGCTATTCCGCCTCGAAGTGGGCCGTCCGCGGCCTGACCCGTACCCTCGCGCTCGAGCTCGGCCCGCACGACATCACCGTCAACGATGTCTGCCCGAACGTCACGCACGGAGCCCGCATGGACACGATCGTCGCCACGAAGGCCGCAGCGCTCGGCACCACCCCCGAGCAGGTCTATGCCGACTTCGCCTCTCAGACCGCGCTCGGCCGGTTCGTCGACGAGGAGGACATCGCCTGCTCGATCGACTTCCTGGTCTCGGAGGGAGCGCGCAATATCACCGGCCACGACATCGTGGTCGACGCCGGCTGGGACGTGTGACCGGACCGGCGGCGGGCGCGAGCTCAGGTCGCATCTGGACGGGCCTCGGCGCCGTCTACGTCATCTGGAGCACGACGTTCATCGCGATCAAGCTCGTCAACGAGACGATGCCACCGCTCGTCGCGACCGGGGTGCGCTTCTTCGTCGCCGGCGCCGTGCTGCTCCCCATCGCGCTGCGGGCCGGGGACCGCCGGGGCGACCGCCCCGGCGCCGCCGAGTGGAAGGGTGCGGCGGTCGTCGCGGTGCTGCTGATGTTCGGTGGCAACGGGGGCATCGTCTGGGCCGAGCGCACGATCCCGTCGGGGGTCGCAGGGCTCGCGATCGCCACCGTGCCGTTGTGGATCGCGGCGATCGACCGCGTGGTGCTGCACCGGCGTCAGCCGGGCATCGTCGTCGTGGGGCTCTGCGTCGGGTTCGTCGGCGCGGCGCTGCTCGTCGGCGGTTCGGCGTTCGATGGCGCGATCGACCTCGGCGGACTGCTGGTGGCGCTCGCCGCCGCCGCGTCATGGGCGGCGGGATCGATCTACCAACGGCACGCGCGCCTTCCCCGACGCCCCTTCGTCGCCGCCGGCATGGAGATGGTGGTCGCCGCCGGCGTGTTCTGGGTCGCAGGGGCGCTCGCCGGAGAGCTGTCGGATCTGCGGCTCGACGGCTTCTCGCGCGCGTCCGTGCTCGGTCTCGCCTACCTGGTCGTGATCGGCTCGTGGATCGGGTTCACCGCCTACCTGTGGCTGCTGCGGGTGGCGCGCACGTCGCTGGTCGCGACCTACGCCTACGTCACACCCGTCGGCGCCGTGCTGCTCGGCTGGCTCCTGCTCGACGAGCGGCTCACGACGACGGCGATCGCGGCCGGCGCGCTCATCGTGGTGTCGGTGGTGCTGATCGTGTCGAGCGGTGGAACGACCGCCCGCGATGACGGCGCCTCAACGGACGACCGATCCCCGCGCGAGGAGGACTCAGGCGGCGAGCAGGGGCGGACGCATGTCGAGCCGGAGATCGTGCTCTAGCGCCGCTCCGGTGCGGAACAGGGTTGGCTCGTCGAGCGCCTTCGCGGTGAGCTGCACGCCGATCGGCAGGCCGGCCGAGTCGAGGCCGCACGGCACGCTCATCGCCGGCACGCCGCCGAGGTTCGCGGGGATGGTGAAGATGTCGTTCAGATACATCGCCATCGGGTCGTCGGCCTTCGACCCGATCGGGAACGCCGTGGTCGGCGAGGTCGGCGACACGAGCACGTCGAATCGCTCGAACGCGGCCGCGTAGTCCTGCAGGATCAGCGTTCGCACCTTCTGCGCCTGTCCGTAGTACGCCTCGTAGTACCCCGCCGAGAGCGCGTAGGTGCCGAGCATGATGCGCCGCTTCACCTCGGCGCCGAACCCCGCCCCGCGCGTGCGGAACATCATCTCGATCGAGTCGTCGCCGTCGACCCGAAGCCCGTACCGCACCCCGTCGTAGCGAGCGAGGTTCGAGGAAGCCTCGCTCGGCGCGATCAGGTAGTAGGCGCTGAGCGCGTACTCCGCATGCGGAAGCGTCGCTTCCCCCACGTCGGCGCCGAGCGCGTCGAGGCGGTCGCAAGCTGCGCGCACCGAGGCCACGACATCGGGCTGGACCCCCTCGCCGAACGCCTCGGCCAGCACGCCGACCCGGAGCCCTTCGACACCCATGCCGATGCCGTCCGCGTAGTCGGGCACCTCGGCATCGATGCTCGTGGCGTCGCGGTGGTCCGGGCCTGCCATCACGCCGAGCAGGGTCGCGGCGTCGGCCACGGTGCGCGTGAAGGTGCCGATCGTGTCGAGCGACGACGCGAACGCGATCAGCCCGTACCGGCTGATCCGGCCGTAGGTGGGTTTGAGCCCCACCGTGCCGGTCAGTGAGGCGGGCTGGCGGACCGAGCCGCCGGTGTCGGTACCGAGCGCCCAGACCGCCATGCCGCTCGCGACCGCAGCCGCGCTGCCGCCGCTCGAGCCACCGGGCACGGTGTCGAGATCCCACGGGTTGTGCACGGCCCCGAACGCCGAGTTCTCGTTCGATGAGCCCATCGCGAACTCGTCGCAGTTCGTCTTGCCGACGAGCACGCTTCCCGCCCCCGACAGCCTCGTCCACGACGTCGCGTCGTACGGCGGTACGTACGTTTCGAGGATGCGCGAGCCGCAGGTGGTGCGGATGCCGTTGGTCGTGAGCACGTCCTTCAACGCGAGCGGGATGCCGGCGACCCCCGACTGCGGGGCCCCGGTCGCGAGATAGATGTCCAGCTCCGCGGCGCGTTCCAGCGCGACCTGCGGCGTCGGCGTGAGGAAGGCTCCCACCCGTTCGTCGAGCGCCTCACGACGCGCGATCGACGACTCCGCGAGCGACACGGCGCTGATCTCGCCGGCGCGCAACTTCGCGGAGAGCTCCACCGCCGGCAGATCGCAGAGCTCGGTCACGAGCCGGTCTCGGCGATCTTCGGCACCAGGAACCGCCCGTCGCGCTCCGCCGGGGCGTTCGCGAGCGCCGCGTCGTGGCTCACGCTCGGCTCCGCCGTGTCCTCACGGAAGACGTTCACCTGCGGGATCGGGGAGGCGGTCGGCACCACGTCGTCGGCGGCGACCTCGCCCACCTTCGCCGCGTGCTCCAGGATCACCGCGAGCTGGCCGCGCATGCGCAACTTCTCGTCCTCGGAGAGCTCCACCCGCGCGAGCTTCGCCACGTGGTCGATGTCGATCTCCACCGGCATGGGCGCAGTGTAGCGGCGTGGTGCAGCGCCTCAGCCCACGTCGGGACGCGCCGGCACCGACCCGGTCGATCCGCCAGACGCCGCTCGGGCGATCTGAGCTCGCGAGATCTCGCGGATGAGCACGATCGCGAGGCAAGCCGCCAGGATCGCTAACAGCTGACCGACAGCGATGAGTTGGAGCGATCCTTCGTCCAACTCCACGATCAAGCGCGGCGGCCCACTCGAGCGTGACAGCGCTCCGACCATGTCGGAGACGACGTCGATCGCAGCGAGAACGCCCACGATGATCGGGGCGACCCAGCACGTCCACCAGAGCCCGAGGACCCAGCGCCCGCGCGCTGGGTCCGAGACGGATGCTCGCCGGATCTCGCGCACGACCAGATATGGCTTCACGAGGTTGACGAACGGGATGAACCAGCACAGAACCCCCCAGCCGGCGCTCGTCGGTACTCGCTCCGGCGCCGCCAGTCGCGCGTTCGAGTGCACTCGGTACTGCCAGGCGAGCCACGCGCCGTAGGTCATCACCGAGACCATCAGTGAGACCCACTGGAAGATGTCGACACCGTCGGGGGCCTCGACGGTTCCTTGCTCGGAGATCGAGAACGGCACTGTGGTACCTGCGGCGAGCCGGGTGACGATGAACGCCACTGCGATCGCCTGCACCCCTGCGATCAGCACGAGCGCGATCGTCACGGCACGGGCGAACGAAGCCGGATCTCGATAGGGCTCGTGAGCCGGCTGGAAGGCGCTCACCGCCTATCCTCGTTGCAACCTGCGCGCGAACTCGGCCTCGTCGACGACCTCGACGCCGAGCGTCTCGGCCTTGGCGAGCTTCGTGCCGGGGCTCTCCCCCGCGACGACGAACGACGTCTTCTTCGACACGCTCGACGCGACCCTCGCTCCCGCCGCCTGTGCCAGCTCGGTCGCTTGCTCGCGGGTCATGGTCTCGAGCCCCCCGGTGAGCACGATGGAGAGCCCCTCGAGTGGGCGCGGACCATCAGCGGCCTCACGCTCGTCGGCCATGCGGACCCCCGCTGCTCGCAGCTTCTCGACGAGGGCGAGGTTCTCCTCCTCGTCGAACCACTCGCGCACCGTGGCGGCGATCTCGGGACCGATCTCGGGCACCGCGTCGATCTCATCCTCACTCGCCGCCGCGATCGCCTCGATCGAGCCGAACGCCCGAGCGAGCACCTGCGCCACGTGCGTGCCGACGTGGCGGATGTTCAGGCCGACCAGCAACCGCCAGACCGGACGGTCCTTCGAGGCTTCCACCTGTCCGAGCACGTTCGTGATGGCCTTGTCCTTGAAGCCGGGGAGCTGGGAGAGCTTCGACGCGTCGAGGGCGTAGATGTCGGCCGGATCCTCGATCAGCCCCGCTTCGAGCAGCCGCATCACGGTCATGTAGCCGAGATGCTCGATGTCCATCGCGCCGCGTCCCGCGAAGTGGAAGAGCCACTCGATGCCCTGCGACGGGCACCCGCGCTTGTTGGGGCAGCGGTGGTCGGCCTCACCTTCGGCTCGCACGAGCGGCGTGCCACACGACGTGCACGCCTTCGGCATCGAGAATCGCCGGGCGCCCTTCTTGCGCTTGGAGAGCACGGGACCGACGATCTCGGGGATGACGTCGCCGGCACGGCGCACGATCACCATGTCCCCCTTGCGCACGTCCTTGCGACGGACCTCCTGCTCGTTGTGCAGGGTCGCGTAGGTGATCGTGACCCCGCCCACGAACACGGGGTCGAGCACGGCGAAGGGCGTGACCTTGCCGGTGCGCCCCGTGTGCACGTCGATGTCCTTCAGCAGCGCGGTGCGTTCTTCGGGCGGGAACTTGTACGCGATCGCCCATCTCGGCGCGTGGCTCGTCGCGCCGAGCTCCCGCTGAAGGGCGGTCTGGTCCACCTTGATGACCGTGCCGTCGATCTCCCAGTCGACCGAGTGCCGGTCGGCCTCCCAGGTCGCGAGGAACGCCTTCACACCCTCGATGGCCTCGCGCGCCTCGGTGGTCGGCGGGACCGGCAGCCCGGCGCGCGCCGCCCAGCCGAGGAAGTCCAGGTGCGAGTCGAAGGTGATGCCCTCGGCGGCGCCGAACGAGTGCACCCACAGGCGTAACGGTCTCGAGGCCGTGACCTTGGCGTCCTTCTGTCTGAGCGAGCCGGCGGCAGCGTTGCGAGGGTTCGCGAACGGCTTCGAACCGGCGTCGAGCAGCCGCCGGTTCAGCTCTTCGAAGGCGCCCACCGGGAAGTACATCTCGCCGCGGATCTCCACGACCGCCGGCGGGTCGTCGACCGTGAGCGTTCGCGGCACCTCCTTCACCGTGCGCACGTTGGCGGTGATGTCCTCGCCGACCCGTCCGTCACCGCGTGTTGCCGCCTTCACGAGCCGCCCGCGTTCGTAGGTGAGCGCGCACGCGACGCCGTCGATCTTGAGCTCGCACGCGAAGCGCGCCTCGGCACCCACCACTCGCTCGACCCGGGCAGCCCATGCATCGAGCTCCTCGTCACCGAACGCGTTGTCCAGCGAGAGCATCGGCGCGCGGTGGGTGACCGGTGCGAACAGCGGAGCCGGTGCGCCACCCACGGTCACCGTCGGCGAATCAGGGGTCTGCAGCTCAGGGAACCGATCCTCGAGCGCGCGGAGCTCGCGCATGAGGTCGTCGTACTCCGCGTCGGCGACCTCGGGATCGTCGAGCACGTGGTAGCGGTAGCGGTGGTGCTCGACCTCGGCGCGAAGCTCCTCGACGCGGAGCTTCGCGTCGGCGCGCTCGCGCTCGTCGGGCGCCCGAGCAGCGACGGACTTCGACCCGGCCTTCGCCCGTGGGCTCACGCGGCGATCTCCACGCCTCCGGACAGGCCGATCTCGGCGCCCGCCACGATCACGCCCCCCTGCACCCCGGGAAGCGCGCGCAGGTACCGCAGGGCTTGGGCGAAGCCGCCCGCCTTGCCGAGCAGGGCCTGGACTCCGGCGGCCGCAGCATCGGCCAGCATGCAGGTGTCGGCGATCACCGCGAGCCCGTCGGGACCCCCGCCACCGCGGCCGCGGCCGAGCGTCGTCGACACCCCGACCCCCGAACGCGCGGGGCTCAGGGCGACCGTGATCGGCTCCCCGCCGTGCCGCTTCACGCCGAGCTTCATGCGCTTGCGAGACCGGATGAAGTAGTCGCCGTCGCAGGCGACGCTGACCTCGTTCAGCTGCTCGGCGAGGAAGCGGCCCACCTGGTCCACCACCGCCCCTCGGAACGTGAACATCGGACCCACGCCCGCGCTCGTGGCGGCCTGAACCATCTCCTTGACGATGTCGGGGGCGTCGGCGGTGATGCGGTCGAGCGGTCGCTTGCTCTCACGGAAGATCGGATATCGCAGGGCGTAGGACTGCAGTTGTTCCCAGAAGCTCAAGGCGGCCGCGCGCGATTCCTCGGCGTAGTCCTCGGGTGCGCAGATGTGCAGCACGAGGTCCTGTACCTGGATCTCGAAGCTCTTGGCTCGGCGCCTGAGCAGCTTCACGCAGCCTCCGGAACGATCGCGACACGGTCGGGAACCCGATGATATCCGTCGACCCCGACGGGCCGGGTGCTAGCGGAACGACGAGACGATGCGGCCCCCGCCGAGCACCTCGTCACCGCGGTAGACGACCACGCTCTGGCCGGGTGCGATCGCGCGCTGCGGCGAGCGGAACGTCACCGTGAACGAGCGGCGTCCCGAGGGCTCGACCACCGCCGGCACGTCGTCACCGCGGTAGCGGACCCGCACCGCCGCCTCGAACGGTCCTTCGTGCGGCGGTTCCCCCGCGACCCACGAGGCCCGGTCCGCCTCCAATCCTCGCCTCGACAGTAGCTCGCCCGGTCCGACGACCACGCGGTTGCGTGCGGCGTCGACGTCGACCACGTATCGAGGCTCGCCGACCGCGACGCCGAGCCCCCTGCGCTGACCGACGGTGAACCCGAACGTGCCGTCGTGCTCGGCGAGCACGCGTCCGTGCGTGTCGACGACCTCCCCCCCGGGGTGCACGAGCTCGCGCGCCTGGGACCGCACGAAGCCGCCGGCATCACCGCTCGGGGCGAAGCAGAGCTCCTGGGAATCGGGCTTGGCCGCGACCGGGAGCCCGAACCGCTCCGCGTGCGCTCGGGTCTCTGCCTTCGACATCCCTCCCACGGGGAACAGCGACCTCGCCAGCTGCGACTGCCCCAGCATGTGCAGCATGTACGACTGGTCCTTGGCGCGGTCGGCGCCGCGCACGAGTCGCCGCCGCCGGGCCTCGCCCGGCTCGTTCCGCACGTAGTGCCCCGTCGCGACCATGTCGACGCCGAGCTCGTCTGCACGGCGACAGAAGGCTCCGAACTTGATCTCACCGTTGCAGCGAGCGCACGGGTTCGGGGTGCGCCCGGCCTCGTGCTCCGCGACGAAGTCGCCGATCACGCGCCGCTCGAACTCGGCGGTCATCTCGGCGATCTCGAACGGGAACCCGCCGATGCGCGCCACGTGTTCGGCGTCGGCTCGGGCGGCCGGCCCACAGCACCCGTGCTCGACCTGGTCGAGGTGCACCAGGCGCATGTGGGAGCCGACGACCTCGTAGCCCTGCTCGTGCAGCAGGCACGCCGCGACCGACGAGTCCACCCCGCCGGACATGGCCACCAACACGGAACCCTTCGCAGACACGGCCCAAGGCTACCGCCCGGTCCCCCGTCTATCGTTCGGCTCGTGATCGACGCGCGCTTCGACGACCTGACAGGAGCTTCGGACTCCTTCCGGATGATCGGCCCCGTCGGTGTCGTCGAAGCGCGCCGGACCGACGAGGTCGCCGGGGTGATTGCCGCCGCCGAAGCCGCGGCGGCGATGGGGTCGTGGGTCGCCGGGTTCGTCGCGTACGAGGCGGCGCCCGGGCTCGACCCCGCGCTCGCGGTGCGTCGGCGCGCCGACCACGACCCGTTCGCGAGGCTTCCGCTCGTGTGGTTCGCCATGTTCGAGGGTCGCGAACGGACGGTGCTGCCGGAGTCGCAGCACGACCCCGTGAGCGGTTCCCCCGACCGCTGGCGCCCGTCGGTGGACCGGGCGATCTACGACGCCGCGATCGAGCGCATCCGCGGGCACATCGCGGGCGGCGACACGTACCAGGTCAACCACACGCTCCGCATGCGATCGCGGCTGGAAGGCGACGAGCGCGGTCTGTATCGCGACCTGTGCTACGCCCAGCGAGGCGCCTACTCCGCGTACCTGAATCTCGGGCGGTACCGCGTGCTGTCGGCCTCACCCGAGCTCTTCTTCCGCATCGACGATGCTCGCATCACGACCAAGCCCATGAAGGGAACCGCGCGCCGCGGGCGATGGTCCGCCGAGGACGACGCGGTCGCCGAGACGCTCCGCGGTTCGGTGAAGGACCGGGCCGAGAACGCGATGATCGTCGACATGCTCCGCAACGATCTGGGCCGTGTGGCCCGAACGGGAAGCGTCGTCTGGACCGACGTCTTCGACCTGGAACGGTACGAGACCGTGTGGCAGCTCACCTCGACGGTCTCGGCCGACCTGGAAGCCGAGGCCG
This sequence comes from uncultured Actinomycetes bacterium, assembly GCA_963790335.1. Classification (GTDB taxonomy): domain Bacteria; phylum Actinomycetota; class UBA4738; order UBA4738; family HRBIN12; genus JAOUEA01. The sequence goes on from CAWBOB010000007.1 coordinate 214,143, forward strand.
GGCTCGTCGACGTCTTCCGTGCCCTGTTCCCGAGCGGTTCGGTCACCGGAGCTCCGAAGGTTCGGACGATGGAGATCGTGGCCGATCTCGAGGATGCACCCCGGGGCGTCTACTGCGGCGCGGTCGGATACCTGTCCCCACCGGGTTCGGGCACGCCACTGGCGAGGTTCAACGTGCCGATCCGCACCGTCGTGCTCGATACCGAGACGCACGTGGCGGAGTACGGCGTGGGAGGGGGCATCACCTGGGGTTCGAGCGCCGCGGGCGAGTACGACGAGCTGCTCGCCAAGGCGCGCGTCCTCACGGCGCGTCGTCCCCGGTTCGAGCTGTATGAGACGTTGCGACACGATCCCGCCACCGGGTTCCGTCACCTCGAACGTCATCTCGCACGGCTCCGGTCCTCGGCGGGGTACTTCGGATTCATGTTCGACGAGCAGGCTGTGACCGATGCGTTGGTGCGGTCCGTGTCCCGCTTCCCGGATCGCCCGACTCGGGTTCGCGTTTCGCTCGACCGCCGGGCCCACGTGGACGTGGCGGCCACGGCGCTCGTCGAGTCGAGCGACCCGGTGCGCGTCGCGATCGATCGAGATCACGCGGTCGATCCCTCCGACCCCATGCTCTTCCACAAGACCAGCCTGCGCAGCGTGTACGACGACGCGCTCGAGCGCCACCCCGATGCCGATGACGTGCTCCTCGTCAACGATCGTGGTGAGATCACGGAGACGACGATCGCGAACATCGCCGTCTCCCTGGAGGGCGGGTGGGTGACGCCTCCGCTCGATGCCGGGCTGCTCCCCGGCGTGGGCCGTGAGGTCGCGCTCGAGGAGGGCTGGCTCAAGGAAGCCACGCTCACCATCGACGATCTCGCTCGAGCCGATGCGATCGAGCTCGTCAGCGACGTGCGCGGGCGACGGCCCGTGCTGCTCGTCGGATCAGACGGGGCACCGAGGGCCTAATCAGCCTCTGGGGTCCGGTCCGCGGGGAAGACGAACGGTTGCATCGTCTGCTCGTCGAGCGGGCAGGCGCACAGCGGGCAGCGTGGCGGCTGCTCGTACACGAGCACGTTGCGCTCGCAGTACGGGCAGTCACCCTCTCGCATCGCGGGCGGCTCAGCGGTCTCGTTCGTCATGGGCGTCGCGCTCGGGGGGAGCGGTCCACCCCAGCATCGGCAGGCTCCGAACCTACCTTGAATCAGGCATCCATACGTCGCGGCTGCCTTGCGTCGCAGCGATCCTGCCGTTCACGCGCATGCATCTGCTGTACGGCGCTCGGGGACCCGGCGGATGGCCCACCCCGGAGAACGGCGAGGTCCTCCTGGGGGGAGGACCTCGATGATCCAGCTCGGCGTGAGGGGCTCAAGCCGCTTTACGGCTCCGGCGCTTGCCTCGCGGTACGTAGCTGTGCACGGGTTCGTGCTGCCAGCAGAACTGCCACTTGTTGTAGCGCGAGAGCTTGGTTCCGCATCCTCGTTCGGCGCAGACCCGGTCGCCTGCGTACTGCCTGTTCGGCCGCGGGAGCGAGCGGACCGATGCGCCCCGGTACCTCTCCTCTGCCACGTCGCTCACATCCTTTCGGACGGGACCGGCGGACGGGAGGGAGTGGCGGCCCCGCTCTGCACGTTGTTCGAACACCGTGCGGCACCGGTTCATTCCGGATGGTGAACATCGTGTGACTGCATGGGTTGGGGTCGGGAGCGAAGGGGTGCCTCCGCGGATCGCACCCCTCAGCCGGAGCCGAACCGAGGATCGCGCTTGTCGAGGAACGCCCGCATGCCCTCCCGCTGATCGGACGTGCCGAACAGACCGAGGAAGAGCTCGCGCTCCCTCGCGATGCCGGCAGGACCCGGACTTGCGGAAGCCGCGCCGATCGCCATCTTGGCCGCCGCCAGGGCCGTTCGGGACCCCTCGGCGAACCGACGGGCGGCCGCGACCGCCTGGGGGAACACCTCCGTCCCCGCCATCGAACGATCGGCGATGCCCCACGCGAGCGCTTCGTCGGCCCCGACCAGGCGGCCCGAGTAGACGAGATCGCGCGTCCGGGCGGGACCGATGAGCCGGCTCAGGCGCTGGGTGCCACCGGCGCCGGGGATCACCCCGAGCTTGATCTCCGGCTGCCCGACCGAGGCATCGTCGGCCACGAAGCGGAAGTCGGCCCCGAGCGCGAGCTCGAGCCCTCCCCCGAGCGCGAACCCCGTCACGGCGGCGATCGCGATCTTCGGGATCGTCTCGAGCGCATCGCACGCCGCCCCGAGCGCGTCGACGCTCGGTCGCACCTCTTCGGGCCCCCACTCGGCCATCGCCTTGACGTCGGCGCCGGCCGCGAAGATTCGCTCGCCTCCCCAGACGACGAGTGCGCCGACGTCGTCTCGGTCTCGCGCCTCGGCGATCGCCTCGCCGATCTCGGTGGCCATCGCCAGGTCGATCGCGTTCGCAGGTGGGCGGTCGAGCCGGATCACACCCACGCCGTCGAGGACCTCGAACCGCACGGTCTCCCCCATCGCGCCGCGATGCTACCGGCCGTCGGCGTCCGGCGTCGTGGCCGAGGCGAGCGCGACCGTGATGGCATCGACGAGCGGTGTGCGCTCGATGCCGAAGAACGCCGGCAGCATCAGGGGCGTCGGCTCGCATCGGATGGGTGAGGGCCTCGATCAGATGGGCCGAGACATCGTGCCCGAACAGGCCCGACAACCGGACGCGGGCGACGTCGCCCTCGACCACCTCCGGCCGCCCGAGGGGTCCCGAGAGCATCGCGACCAGCTCGCGGACGGTCACGATGTTGGGTCCTTCCAGGCTCCACGTGCCGGCCAGCTCGACGTCGAGGTCGTCCGCGACCGCGAGCACGGCAGCGAGATCCCCGATCGCGACGGGCGCGAGCGCCAGGTCGGGCTCGCCCCAGACGACGGGAGGCGATTCGAGCGCCCCGGCCACGATCGCGGCGAACCACGCGGAGCCCACGCCCACGACCGGCGCGCTCCGGATGACCGCGTGCTGCAGACCCGAGGTCGTGACGGCTTCCTCGGCGAGGCCCTTCGCCCGCAGGAACGGTCGGGAGGCATCGGCCGATGCCCCGGGAACCGAGACCAGCAGGAAGCGGCGGACGCCCGCGTGGCGGGCGGCGTCGAGTGCACGGAGCACCGATCGATGGTTGGCGTCCCAGAGGGCGTCGTCGTCGGGCTGATCCGGGCCGCCCACAAGGTGCACGAGGGTGAACACGCCGCCGAGGACCTCGGCGAGGGCGTGAGCGTCGTCGAGCCGGCCGAGCGTGACCTTGGCGCCGAGCGCCCGTAGGCCATCGGCGTCGGCGGGGTCGCGAACGGCCACCCGTACCTCATCCCTGCGCGCGAGCAGCGGGATCAGGGCATGTCCGACCGGACCCGAGGCGCCCGTGACCATGACCGTCATGACCGGCTGATGGTATCGACCGTGGCCCGCCCGACGCCTCGGCGGCGGTACGCTCGGCAGCGCCCATGCCACCTGCCGACCGGCCGAGCGACGCCGACCTCGAACGCGCGGTTCGTGCGCTCAGGGCCGAGCCGACGGCCTGGCGGGCCGTGACGCGCGGAGGCCAGACCGCAGCCTCGCGATGGGTGGCGACGCTTCCCGACGGCTCCACCCGGTTCGTGAAGATCGCGCACACCGACGACACGGCCTCGTGGATCCGCGACGAACACCTCTTCTACGCGTCGGCAGGACGGCGTCCGTATCTGCCCGCCTTCCTCGGCTGGCGCGACGACGGCGAGCGCCCGGTGTTGGTACTCGAGGATCTCTCGGACGCCGAGTGGCCTCCCCCGTGGTCGGCTGATCGTGTCGACGAGGTGCTGCGATGCCTGGGGGAGGTGGCCGACAGCGAGCCGCCTCCGGATCTTCCCGATGCTCGGAACAGCCAGTTCGCGCTCGACGCCTGGCCCGAGGTGGCGGCCGAGCCCGGTCGGTTCCTGGCGCTGGGGCTGTGCTCCGGGGACTGGCTCGAGCGCCATCTGCCCGCGCTCGCGGCGGCGTCGGCGGCTGCGACATTCACCGGCGACCAGCTCCTGCACTTCGACGTTCGAAGCGACAACCTCTGCGTGCGCGACGGGCGCGCCCTGCTCGTCGACTGGAACTTCGCGTGCGTCGGCAACCCCGTGTTCGACGTGGCCGCGTGGCTCCCCAGCCTGCACGCCGAGGGCGGACCCCCTCCCGAAACCGTGCTTGCCACCACCGACGAGGTCGCTGCGATCGCGTCGCTCCTTGCCGGCTACTTCGGGTGGCGAGGCGCCCATCCCGACATCCCGGAGGCCCCGCACGTGCGTCCGCTGCAGCGGCGGCAGGCGGCGACCGCGCTCCCCTGGGCGGCCCGCGCGCTGGGACTTCCCTCACCGACGGGCTGAGGCCACGGGCCCTGCCACTCGAGGCACCTGCAACCGTCATTGCAGATGCAAGGCCCTGCTACCATCGGCCGGGTGGAACGCACCCGTCACGACTACGCCGACGTCATGAGCCAGCTCCGGACGAGGGGGCTGCGCATGACCCCGCAGCGGCGGGCGATCGTCACCGAAGTGATGCGGACGCACGGCCACATCTCCCCAGCCGATATCGCGCGCAAGGTCCAGGGGGAGATGCCCGGGGTCAACGCGTCCACCGTCTACCGGACCCTGACGCTCCTCGAAGAGGTCGGGGTGCTCTCACACTCCCATCTGGAGACGGGCGCCGAGTATCACCGGACCGAGGAGGCCGAGCACGTGCACCTCACCTGTGGGCGATGCGGGAGAGACGATCCCCTGTCGCTCGACGAGGCGCATGCGCTGCAGGACCTGATCCGGACGCACCACGGGTTCGAGGCAGACCTGACGCACTTCGCGATCACAGGACGCTGCGAGCGCTGCGCCTCGAACTGAGCTTCGGGCGTCAGTCGGCCCTCGTCTGGGAACCGGCGACGGCCGCCGACAGGCCGAGCGCGACGTAGATGCCGCCCGTCAGCACGCGCATCCGGCGAGCCGAACGAGACCCGCGCGCGCGGAGCCACGCTCCGGCCGTACCGGCGAGCATCGCGTAGCAGCTGTCGCTGATCATCGAGATCCCGACCAGGAGCACACCCAGCACGCCGAGCTGCGCCGCGGCCGACCCCCGCGCAGGGTCGACGAACTGCGGCAGGAACGCGAGGAAGAACAGCGCAGTCTTGGGGTTCAGCACCCCGACGAGCGCTCCCTGCGTGTAGATGCGCCGCAGTGACCGGGTCGGTGGGGCTGCGTCGATGCCCTCGGCGTCGCGGTCGAGCAGCCGGCGGACACCCAGGTACACGAGGTAGGCCGCGCCCAGGTACTTCACCGTGGTGAACGCCGTCGCCGACGACATGAGCAGCGTGGAGAGTCCGACCGCCGCCGCAGGCACGTGCACGAGGGTTCCCGACGCGATGCCGAGGGCCGAGACGAGACCGGCGCCACGACCCTGGTCCACGCTGCGCGTCACGATGTAGATCACCGCGGGGCCGGGCACCACGGCGAACAGCAGGGCGGCGGCAGCGAAGACGGCGATCGTGTGGGCGTCGGGCATGGCAGAACGAGCCTACGCTAGGCGTTCGGGGGAACCTTGGAGCTCTCGCTCGGTCAGGCGGGCAAGATGATCGAGAAGCGATCGAAGTGCGCGGCGCGTGCCGGTCCTTCCCCGAGGGAATCCGCGATCGCTTCGACCCGGGCCGAACCGTCGGCCACGGCCTCCGCCCCGTCGGCGAGCTCGCTCAAGTAGGCGCCCTCGGCCCGGAAGCGTGAACCGTGGGCCATGAAGACTTCCCGCACCGAGCCTGCGAGTTCATCAGCGAGCCTCCGCGTCGAGCGCGCGAAATCATCGAGCGACGACGTTGGGTCGTTCACCAGGATCGAGGCGGTGTTCACGGTGTCGCCGCCGAACAACAGACCTTTGCGCTCCTCGAGGAAGCACACGCTGTCGGGTGTGTGGCCGGGCGTGTGCAGCACTCGAAGCACGACGCCACCGCCCAGGTCCAGAACGTCTCCGTCGCTCAGGGTGTGCGTGGCGATGCACGCTCCTACCGTCCACCGTTCCCAGCTGAAGCCTTCCGGCACCGGACGCAACCGGGCCACGTCGTCGACCAGCCCGAAGTAGTCCTGATCCGCTCGCTCGAACGCCGGCCACGCCGCGTACATCCCCTCCACCCACCGGCGATACGCCGCCAGCTCCCAGTCCTCGGGGCCTTCGGCCAGCGCTTGTACGCCGGCATGGTGGATCGCCACGTCGTCGAAGCCGCCGTTGCCTCCCACGTGGTCGTAGTGCCGGTGGGTGTTGGCGACCCGACGCTGCTGCGAGGCGGGACCGGCGCTGAGCCCGTCACCCACTGCCCGGATGTCCGATACGCCCAGCCCGGTGTCGATGTGCAGCCGAGCGTCAGCCCCCTCGACCAGGTAGGAGTTGACGTGGCACGGCTCGGCGATCAACCACACGCGCTCTTCCAACGGACGCGTCGAGAACCATCCCACGAGGAGGCGAACCTAGCAGACGGGTCTGTTCGACCGGCGCCGGCGTGCCTGCGCCGCTCGGTAGGCTGGCAGGTCATGAGATACGTCGCGCTGCTGCGCGGAATCAACGTCGGAGGCAAGAACCTGATCCGGATGGGGGACCTGCAGGCGTGTTTCCGGGACCATGGATTCGAGGACGTGGCGACGTACATCCAGAGCGGCAACGTCGTCTTCGGATCGAGCGGATCGAGCTCCGGCATGCTCACCGACCGCATCGAACGGATGCTCGCGTCGAACTTCGACTACGACGCGAGTGTCGTCGTGCGCAGCCGGACGCAGATGCGGTCGGTCGTCGAGCGGGCCCCGGCGGGGTTCGGAGCACGAGCCGACCACGTACCGCTCCGACGTCATCTTCCTGAAGGCACCGCTCACTGCGCGCACCGCCATGAAGAGCGTGCTCATCAGGGAGGGCGTCGACGAGGCACATGCGGGGCGCGGCGTCATCTACTTCTCGAGGCTCACCAGCCGAGCCGCACAGAGCCGGTTGAGCAGGATCGTGTCGATGCCCGTCTATCAAGGCATGACCATCCGGAACTGGAACACGACGACGAGGTTGGTGGACCTGCTGGATGCCTCGGAGGCGTGAGCGCCGAGCGCTCCCGCGCGCAGGGTTGATCCCTACGCGTCCTGAACGGCGATCCTGAGGCCGAGCGCGACGAGGACGACGCCGCTGACGACCTCGATCCTGCGGCGGATCCGGTCCTGGCGCAGGAAGCCTGCTGCCCTGGTGACGATCGCCACGTAGGCGAGCAGCCAGACGAGCCCCATCGCCAAGAACGTGCCTGAGAGCACCACGGTCTGGATGAATGCCCCATCGCCCGGGTCGACGAACTGCGGCAGCAGCGACAGGAACAGCAGTGCAACCTTCGGATTGAGCACGTTGCTCCAGAACCCTTGCCAGAACGGCGAGGATCCGATCGATGAGACCGTGGCCCACGCCGAGAGACCGGACTCGGGCGACGATGCGACCGGGCCTTCGACGGTACGTCGGTGAACGCTCCAGATCGTGCGTACCCCGAGCCCGATGAGGACGACGGCACCCACGACCTTCACGACGGAGAAGGCAACGGACGAGGTGGCGAGCAGGGCCGAAAGCCCGACGGCCGCGGCTGCAGCATGCACCAAGATGCCGGTGCAGACCCCGACCGCCGCCATCCGCGCCGCGGACCGGCCACCCGCGAGCGCGTGCGTGGCCACGAGCACCATGTCGGGCCCGGGCGTGATCACGACGATCGTCGCGACGCCGACGAACGCCACCCAATCCGGATCGAAGTGCATCACATGGAGTTGGGACGAAGGGCCCGTGCGGGTCTGCGCGGCGGGGCGTATCAAGTACCCGTGGTCCACTCGCCGGATGGCTCCGGGTTCAGGGATCGGTCGCACCATCGCCACGCTAGCAGCCGGTCGTCGAGGGTGGTTCCCAACCGCCACAGGCGCCAGACTCCGGGACACCGTTCAGATCGAGACCATCGGCGGATTGACCCCTCCGCGCGTCACACGGAACGATTGTCTTCCCGAGACGTTCAGGAGACCTCGATGCGCGGTTCCATCGGTTCGAAGATGACGAGAAGGCGACTGCTCGCCGGCTCCGTCGCCGGGGCCGCCGTGTTGGCCGCCGACGCCGTGAAGCCCGCGACCGCGAACGCCGCCGACGGCGACGACCTGAAGATCGGCCAGGAGAACACCGCGGCGAACACGACCACGCTCTCGAGCGACGACGGGGGGTTGCACGTCATCTCGGACACCGATGACGCGTCGGTCGTCGGGATCAGCACGAGCGCGGACGGATACGGCATCCGCGGCACCGCTCCGTACATCGGCGTGCTCGGCGTGGGCGACCAGATCGGCGTCTACACCGTGAGCGACTACGGAGTGGGGGTTCACGCCCTCACCTACGACGGCACGGCGATCCTCGCTCAGACCGCCGTGCCTCAAGGTACGGCGATCCGCGTCGAGGGCGTGGCACGCTTCACCCGAAGCGGCGTCGTCACCGTTGCGTCGGGCGCACGCCTGGCCAAGGTGAGCGTCACACCGATCTCCGCCGAGACGCTCGTCTTCGCCACGCCACAGCAGCGGCTGGCGGGTACCTACGTCGAGGCTGCCGTCCCGAACGATGGGAACGACAGCTTCACCGTGCACCTGAACCGCCGAGCACCGCAGGATCTGCGTGTGGCGTGGTTCCTGCTCGGCTAGCGCAACCCCGGCACGCACACCGGGCCGCGCGTCGAACGACCTCGAACCACGCCCACGAGCTCGGGTTCCTGGTGCAGGCCCTCAGGCCGATCGCCGAGGCGCGTCGCCTCCGCGAGCGAGCTCGACGGCGACAGCCCGTCGCACATCGGAGGAGGAAGCTCCGCGCCTCGCGAGGATCTCGCTCCCGATGCCGTCTGCCCGGACGATGCCGAGCAGGACGTGCTCGGTGCCGATGTACGTGTGCCGAAGGGCCTTGGCCTCGCGGAGGGCAAGAACGAGAGATCGCTTGGCACGCGGCGTGAAGCGCAGGTGGCCGGAGGCACGTGAGCCCGGCCGCCGGGAGCACCGGTGGCGATCGACGCGTCCATACCCGAACTCGAGAGCGCCGGGGCCGAATGCATCTTCGGCGCGTCGGCGAACCTCGTGGAGATCGATGCCGATCGCCTCCAATGCCTCGGCGTCTCGCTGCCCGAGCCCCATCGCCCCGTGCCCGGCGAGCTCGGCGACGTCCAGACGCACGGCGACCAGATCGACCCCCATGAGCTCGAGCGCCCGTGCCCCTGCTGCTTCGCGCTGGCGAAGCAGGCCGAGGAGCAGGTGTTCGGTGCCGATGTGGAGGTGCCGCAGGTCCCTCGATTCCTCCTGCGCACGCACCACCACCTGTCGGGCCATCTCGGTGAACCGCTCGAACACCGTTATCGCCCCCGTCTCGTGGATCGGCGCCCGGCATGTTTCTTGTGCACCGCCTGCTTGCTGACCCCAAGCTCTGCGGCGACGTCCTGCCACGACCATCCGGCGCGGCGTGCGTTGTCGACCTGGAGGGCCTCGAGTCGCTCCAGCAACGTGCGGAGGGCCGCGACTGCCCGCAGTCCTACCCTCGGATCGCCGCTGCCTGCCTGCGTGGCCAGCGTGGTGGCTTCACTCATGCGGTCAATCTACGTTGACGACTCCCCCTCTTGTCAACCTGGATTGACTGGAGCGGAGGCCCGCCGGGTGCTGGCATCGCACACGCTCCGGTCGAGAAGCAGGAAGGAACGCCGCCCCATCGGTTCCGCTCAGTGTGTGTCGAACGGGATCTCCACGGGGAGGTCCCGGCCCCGGAGGCTCGTCCACATGAACGCCGCCATGAACAGAGCGGCGGCGGTGAGCACGACCGTTCCGCCAGACGACCAGTCGAGGTAGTACGACCCGTAGACGCCGACGAACCCACAGAACGTGCCGGTCGTGACCGAGATCCAGAGCATGCGCCCGAAGCTGTCGGTCAGCAGCCGCCCGATGACCGGCGGGATGACGAGCATGGCAGCGATCATCGTGACGCCGAGCACGTTCATGGTGGCGGCGATCGTGGCCGTGAGCATGACGGCGAGCATCAGATCGACGCGCCCCGTGTGCACCCCCGACACCTCGGCTACCTCCGGATCGAAGGTCGAGAACAGCAGCGGCCGGTATCCCACGAAGACGAAGCACGCGACCGCGACCCCGACCAGCAGCACCACCAGCACGTCGATCGGCTCGACGCCCAGCACGTTGCCCCAGAGCAGGGACTCGAAGTTCACGACGAAGCTTCCCTGCATGGAGATCAGGATGATGCCGATCGCGAAGCTCGCCGAGGTGATGGCGCCGATCGCGGCGTCGGCGCCGATCGAACGGCGGCGCGCTACCCGGTTGATGAACAGCGCCGCCACGAGGCCCCATGCCCCCGCACCGATGAAGACGTTGACGCCGACGATGGAGCTCGCCACGGCTCCCCCGAAGATGGCGTGGGACAGCCCGTGGCCGATGTAGCTCATGCCCCGCAGCACCACGTACACCCCGATCAGCCCGCAGAGCGCGCCACTCACCGTGGCGACGATGAGGGCCCGAACGAAGAACTCGTAGCCGAACGGCTCAAGCAGGGTGCTCATGGTGTCCTTCCCGGAGCGGGACGACGCTCGCGAGCCCTTCGTCGAGCTCCGGGTACTGCTCGACGACGATCGGCATGCCGCCGTGACTCAGCACCTCGAGGGGGGCGCCGTAGGTACGTTCCAGCACGTCGGGAGTGATGACGCGGGAGGGGACGCCGTGGGCGATCACCTCACGGTTGAGGCACACGAGGTACGGAAGGTGCGCCGCGATGCCGTTGAGGTCGTGGGTCGTCAGCACGATGGCGAGGCCGTCGTGGTGCAACTCGTGGATCACGTGCATCACGTCGTGGCGGGTGCGCACGTCGACGCCGCTCGTCGGCTCGTCGAGCAGCAACAGGTCGGGCTCACGCAGCAGGGCCCGGGCGATGAAGACCCGCTGTTGCTGGCCGCCGCTCAGCTCACGGATGTGTCGATCGGCGAGCGCGTCGAGACCGAGACGGCCGAGCACGCCATGGGCCGCGCGTAGCTCAGACCTCGACGGCCACGGGAACCGCCGGCCGTCGGTGCGCGCCATGAGCACCGCTTCGAGCACGGTCACCGGGAAGTACCAGTTGACCGTCTCGACCTGGGGCACGTAGCCGACGGCGAGATCCGGCCGGCGCCTGATGCGTCCCACGACCGGGTCCACGGTTCCCGCCACGGCCTTGAGCAGCGTGCTCTTGCCCGAGCCACTCGGGCCCACCACGCCGATGAAGTCCCCCGCTTCCACCCGCAGGTCCACGTTCACGAGCACCGCCTCGCGGCCGTAGCGGCACGTGACCTTCTCGAGCTCGATCAGCGCATCGGTCATCTCAGCTCCGGTACTCCGCGTTGCCCTCGTGCAGGTTCGACACGTCGAGGCGCTCGAAGGGCGATGTGTCACCGCCGAGCGCCCCCATGAAGGTCGTGTAGTCGAAGACCATCAGACCGAGGTAGCTGTGATCGGGATCGCCGGCGTCCCCGGGAAGGTCGTCGTCGCGCAGATCGTCGACGTAGGTGGCGCCGGTCTCGGCGGCGATCTGCTCGAGCACGGGGCTCGGGAAGACCTCCGATCCGAAGATCGCCGGGATCGATTCGGCCTCGATCTGGTCGATCAAGCCCGTCACCTCCCGGGGCGTCGGGATCGGAGAAGTCCGACGGCTGCACCGCGCCGACGATCCGCCATCCGTACTCCCGGGCGAAGTACGGGAACGAGTCGTGGTAGGTCAGCAGCGCCCGTTCCGCGGCCGGCACGGTCTCGGTCACCTCGCGCACGAGCCGGTCGAGCACGTCGATACGGGCCACGAACCGGTCGACGTTGCGCTGGTATCGGCCGGCGTTGTCGGGATCCAGCGCGGAGAGCTCGCGCCCGACGATCTCTGCGTAGCGCCGCACGTAGACGGGGTTCGTCCACAGATGCGGGTTCGGCTCGCCTTCCGACTCGGGGAAGCTGAAGTCGAAGATGTACTCGTCGGGGCCGATCGTCTCATCGCCGAGCTGCACGATCGGCACCTCGTCGCCCGCATTCGCCTCGGCCAGCTCGAGGCTCGGCGCCTCGAGCTGGAGCCCGTTGAGGAAGACGACGTCCGCCTGTTCCATCAGAGCGGCGTCGCTCGGAGCGGGCTCGAAGGTGTGGCTGTTCGCGCCTTCGGGCACGATGCCGGTGATCGAGACGGCGGGACCGCCGACGTTCTGCACGATGTTCGTGATCGGCGAGACGGTGGTGACGACGTGGAGCCGGCCATCGTCGCCGGCGGGAGCCGCGGTGCCACATGCGGTCACCAGGAGGACCGGCGCGACCCACCACGCCGCCCGCAGGACATGCGGTTGTGTGGACGGTCGCCGTCGCATGGTGGACAGGCTACCCGCTTCTTGCAAGATGTTGCAACAACGAGCTCCGGCAGCTACTGCTGCTGAGACGATCAGTACCGAGGCGTCTCGCGGTAGCCGCCGAAGACCGATCGCAGGGTGCGCACGATCTCGCCCTCGGTGCACAGGGCCTTGGCGCATCCGATCAACGGACCGATGAGCTCGGCGTGCTCGTCGGCCGCGGCCGAACGCAGCCGAGCGAGCGCCTCGTCGGCCGCGGCCCCATCGCGCCTCGAGCGCGTGCGGGCCACGGACTCGAGCTGGCCGGCCTCCGCCTCGGGGCCGATGACCAGCGTGTCGACGGTCGCCGCGCCCGGGTCGACGAAGGCGTTCACCCCGACCTTGACCAGGTCGCCCGACTCGAGCCGTCGCTGCTCGGTGAAGGCCGCCTCGGCGATGAGCTGCTGGAACCATCCCCGCTCGATGCCCTCGAGCACGCCTTCGAGCATCGAACCCTGGCCCATCTCGTCGATGTGGGCGAACAGCTCCTCGGCGTTGGCCTCGATCTCGTCGGTCGCGCGCTCGACGGCGTACGAGCCGCCGAGCGGGTCGGCCACGTCGGCCACCCCGCTCTCGTACGCGATCACCTGCTGGGTTCGCAGTGCGAGACGGGCCGCGTGCTCGGTGGGCAGCGCGAGCACCTCGTCGAGCGCGTTCGTGTGCAGCGACTGCGTGCCCCCGAGCACGGCGGTGAGCGCCTCGAGCGCCGTGCGGACGACGTTGTTCATCGGCTGCTGCGCGGTGTTGGAGACGCCCGCGGTCTGCGTGTGGAAGCGCAGCCGCCGTGCGTCGTCGTCGGCCACGCCGTAGCGCTCACGGAGCCAGCGTTCCCAGATGCGCCGCGCTGCCCGGAACTTGCCGAGCTCCTCGAGCAGATCGATGTGACTGTTGAAGAAGAAGGACAGCCCCGGCACGAACCGCGCGGGATCGAGGCCGCGCGCGAGGCCGAGCTCGACGTAGGCGAAGCCGTCGGCCAGCGTGAACGCGAGCTCCTGTGCCGCGGTGGCTCCGGCTTCCCTGATGTGGTAGCCGCTCACGCTGATCGGATGGAACCGCGGGACGTGCTCGGCGCAGAACGCCATGAGGTCACCGATGAGCCGAAGGTGCGGCCGTGGTGGGAAGAGCCATTCCTTCTGGGCGATGTACTCCTTGAGGATGTCGGTCTGCAGGGTGCCGTCGAGGCGCGCCCGATCGACACCCTGGCGCTCGGCGGTCGCGAGGAAGAAGGCGAACGCGATCGGCGCGGGCCCCGAGATGGTCATCGACGTCGTGATGTCGCCGAGTGGGATGCCGTCGAAGAGCGTCTCGAAGTCCTCGAGCGAGTCGGTCGCGACGCCGCAGCGTCCGACCTCCCCCTCGCTCAGCGGATCGTCGGAGTCGAGCCCCATGAGCGTCGGCATGTCGAACGCGACGCTCAACCCTCCCTGGCCCTGATCGAGCAGGAACCGATACCGGGCGTTGGTCTCGGCGGGCGAGCCGAACCCGGCGAACTGGCGCATCGTCCACAGGCGGCCCCGGTACATCGAGGGGTAGACGCCGCGTGTGTACGGGGGCGAGCCGGGCACGCCGAGCACAGCATCGAGGTCGCAGGCCCCGCCGTCGCCGGGCCCGACGAGCGCCGGCACCGGCTCACCGGACAGCGACCGATGGGATCGGTCCTGCGAGGGGGTGGTGGTCGGTCGCTGGGTGTCGGTCACAGGCGCCTCCTCGGAGCGAGCCTACGGGGAGCACCGGTTCACGCACGGCCGATGCCGCGAGATGCGGCCCGCTCGGCCAGCATAGCTGCGGCGGCGTACGGGTCGGTCCGCCGCTGCACCAGATCCTCGGCGAGGGCAGGATCGGCCCGGAGCGTGCCGGCGATCTCGACCCGGAAGCGTTCAGCTGCGAGCGCCTCGACCTCACGCAGGAGACGGAGCCTGCGCTTGTCGTCGAGGGCACCGCTCGCTTCGAGATGCGCCCGGTGCGTCTCGACGGCTTCCCATACCTCGTCGATGCCCGCTCCGTCGGTCGCCGTCGCCGTGAGCACTGGCGGGTCCCAGTCGCGGGCGGCGCCCAGGTGCAGCATCTGGCGCAGCTCGCGCACCACCTCGTGGGCGCCATCGCGATCGGCCTTGTTTACGACGAAGACGTCGGCGACCTCGAGGATGCCCGCCTTGGCCATCTGGACGGCATCGCCCATGCCCGGCGCGAGCACGACGACCGCGGTGTCGGTCGCGGCTGCGACGTCGACCTCTGCCTGTCCGACCCCCACCGTCTCCACCACGACCCGGTCGTAGCCGGCCGCGTCGAGGATGCGGACCGCTTCGGGCGCCGCGAGGGCCATGCCGCCGAGGTGGCCGCGCGTCGCCATCGACCGGATGAACACGCTCGGATCGGTCGCATGCTCCTGCATGCGCACCCGATCTCCGAGCAAGGCCCCTCCCGTGTACGGGGAGGTCGGATCGACCGCGAGCACCGCCGCGCGCAGATCGCGCGCACGGCCGACACGGACGAGGCCGGCGGCAAGCGTCGACTTGCCGACCCCCGGGGCCCCCGTGAGCCCGATGGTCGCCGCCCGGCCCGTGCTGCCGAAGATGCCCTCGGAGAGCGCCTCGAGGTCGGCGGCGCCGTCCTCGACCGCGCTGATCGCCCGGGCCACCGCTCTGCGCTCCCCCGCGAGCACCCCGCGCACCAGTGCCTCGACATCCATGGCGGCCAAGGTTACCCGTCGCCGTCTCGCGCTCCCGACGCGGGCGCGGCTCCCGGGATCGCCCGCAGCGCCTCCCGGAGCGACGCGCAGTAGGCGCGATGGCGCACGAGCGCCGGATCGTTCGGCGTGCTCACCCGCGAGGCGATCATGGCGAGGTTGACCTGCTCACGCTGGAGCCGATGCAGCAATCCGGCGGCCCGCGCGCCGGCGCGACGGCGCATGGCCCCTCTGGCGTCCCGGCGGCGCCGGGGACTCTCGAGCAGGCGGAGCTCGTCGGCCGAGATGCCGTCGAGTCCGACCTCACCGTCGAGGGCCCCGCGGAGCCACCGGCGCTCCCGCCGACGAGCGAGCACCACGGCCATGGCCACGAAGGCGAGGAGCGGCAGTCCTTTGACCGCGGTGGCGACGACGACGAACAGGTGGTCGCCACCCGACCACGGCTCGTCGGGGAACAGCGAGAGCAGGGGCGAGTTCCACAGGAAGTGCGCGAGCACGGCGAGCGTCGAGAGGCCGGCCGCCAGGCCGAGACGCCGGCCGAGGGGTTCCGGTGGCCCGCCGGGACACGATGACCCCCACCGCCATGCCCACGAGACCCGTGTACAGCACGTGCCCGTAGAGACCGCTGGCGACCACGCGCACCCAGAAGCCCCGGAGCACACCGCCCGGCTCTCCGCCGAACACCGCCATGAAGTAGACGACGTCTTCCACGATCGCGAACCCGAGACCGCAGAGCGCCCCGTACACGAACCCGTCCATGACATCGTCGACCTCGTCGCGCGCGATCAGGGCGATGAGCACCACGCCGCATCCCTTCACGATCTCTTCGACGAAGGGCGCGGTGAGGGCCGCGGTCCATCGGGCAGCGAACTCCGGCCCGGCGAGCCGTGCGACCGTCAGGCCCCATCCACCGTTGCCGATGGCCGACAAGGTCGTTGCCGCCACCGCCCCCCACAGGAACACCGCGACGAGCAGCGGCGCCGGCTCCCGCTCGTAGAGGTCGAGCAGGTACACGACGAGGGCCACGGGCAGCCCGTAGAGGGCCAGCAGGAACCACGACAGGGCCCATCCTGCCGGGGAGACGCTGCGGATGAAGCTCTGCTCGGCGACGGCCACGATGCCCGTGAGCCCGACGATCACCGTGAAGAGCCAGAACGCGGGCTGACGGGGCTGCCACAACGACGTGTGGTGCCACGCGCGCCGCGGCGGGCGCCCGGGCGGACTCACGACGCCGGCCCGAGTGACGCCATGGAGATCATCGCGCGCAGATCCTCGTCGACGAACGCCAGCGATCCTTCGGGAGCGAGGGCGAGGAAGACCACGCCACGACCCGCGGGTGTGACGACGGCGGTGATCTCGCCTTCGACGGCGACGCCCGTTCCCCGATCGATGCCGACGAACGTGAACCGCTGACCTTCGAGGCCCCCGGCCGTGACGGATGAGAGCTCTTCGGAGACCGACAGCTGGTCGAGCTGGTCACGCAGCAGCACCTCGACGACCTCGATCGCCAGCGAGGCAGGGTCGCCCGCGACCGATCCCCACGCGACGACGGCGAGCGTGCCGCTTCCACGGGTGACCCGCACGACGGGCCGGCCCGAGATCACGCCGGCCTCGGTCGGCTCCCAGCCCCTGAGCGGTTGCACCGAGACCTCACCCGGGATCGAGACGGGCGGACCGGCCGGCTCCGAGAGCGCTGCGGACACGGCGAAGCCTCCGAACGACGTCACGATGAGCACCCCGAGCACCGCGGAAGCGGGGAGCCAGCGGGCTGCGGTTCCCGGCGGGCGCGTCGATCGCGAGGTGTCGGGGCGGACCGGGGCGCTCACCCGCGATGGTCTCCGGTGCCGGACCGTGGCGACTCCCGCTCGTGCACCGAGAGCAGCGCCGCGAATCGGGCGAGTCGAACCGGATGTCGCAGCATGCCCCGCACGTGCACACGCCCGGCAACGACGTCCGCGAGGACCGCCCGCCCGCGGCGGCGAAGCGGATCCGGAAGTCCGGCGCGCAACGGAGCCGTCGTCAACGCGAGCAGGCGCTGGGCATCGGCGGCGATGCGCAGATGGGCCCCGTCGGCGGCCCCGTCGCACACGCGCGCGACCCCCTCCTCGAGCCGCAGCGTCACGACGACCTCGGCATCGGTGGCGGCGAGCACGATCAGGGACGGGCGGAGATGCGCGAGGCGCGAGGGATCCCTCGCCAGGTTCTGTCGGATCAGCGTCGCGACCATCTCGGCCAGCCCGCTCGGTTCGTCGCCTTCGAGCTCCACGACCGAGGACCTCACGGTTCGACGAGCACCTTCGTGGCCTCGCGCGCGGCGAACCGCCGGTACCCCTCGGCCGCGTCGACGAGGCGCACCCGGTCGCTCACGAACGCCAGCGGGTCGAGCGCGCCCTCGGCGACCAGTCGCATCACCTCGCGCCATCTCGCGTGCACCGGACAGATGCCGGTGAAGCGGATGTCGAGCGCTCTCGCCCATGCGACGCCGAGCTGCAGCTCGACCGTCTCTCCTGCGTAGACGCCGGCGACCACGACCCGGCCCCCACGCCGCACGATGGTGCTCGCCGTCCGGTACGCGTCGACGGCGCCCACGGCGTCGATGGCCGCATCTGCCCCCCGGTCCCCGGTCACCTCCGCCAACGCACTCTCGGCGCTGCGATCACCGACGTGCACCGGCGTCGCGCCGGCCTCGGCGGCGAGCGCGAGTCTCGCCGGCTCGCGATCGAGCAGGAACACCCGCTCGACGCCGAGCGCCCGCAGCGACAAGGCCGCGCACCAGCCCACCGGCCCCGCGCCGACGACGGCGACGACGTCGTCGGGGGCCGCGCCGGCCAGCGAGGCGGCATGGTAGCCCGTCGTCAGGACGTCACCGACGAATACCGCGCGGTCATCGTCGACGGTCGCCGGCACGAGCACGAGGTTCACGTCGGCCCACGGCACCCGCACCATCTCTGCGTGCGTGCCGGCGAGGTTCCCGCCGAACGGGCCTGCGCCGAACACCGCGGCATGCTCGCAGAGGTTGGTCTCGCCCCGGGCGCAGAACCAGCAACCCCCGCACGCCACCGCGAACGAGACCACGACCCGGTCCCCGGGGCGGACCGAGGCGACCTCATCACCGACGGCCTCGACGACGCCGACCGCCTCGTGGCCGAGCACCTCGCCCGGCGCCGTGGGGGTCTTGGCGTGCAGGAAGTGCAGGTCCGAGCCGCAGATCGCAGCCCGTGTCACCCGCACGAGCGCGTCGGCAGGGTGGCGGATCGCCGGATCGGGGACGTCGGTGACCTCGACCCTGCCCGGCTCCGCGAACACGACCGCCCGCATCTAGGCCTCGTCGGGGAACCTGGTGGGAACGGTCCCGCACACGGCCACGAGCTCATGGGCGGCCTGCACGTAGCGCAAGATCTTCGGGAGGTCGCCCCGAACCCGGAGCTTGCCTTGCATCATCGCGCGCACCGGATCGAGGTCCCCGCGCACCACGTCCTTCCAACGGCGGTACGTCGCCGAGATCACGAACTCCGCCTGCTCGCCCCGCTCCTGGGACACGACCGATCCGCTCCGGCACGTGCCGTGCCACAGATCCAGGTATCCCCACACGTCGTCGGGAACACCCCGCTCGGGATCCGCCTCGATGACGAATGCGATGTCGCCTTCCCAGTCGTGGGCCGCGAGACGGTATGCCTCGGACCCGTCGATGCGGTCCGACAGCGCCTGGAACCACCCCTCGCGCGGGAACTCGAACACGCACGCCCTCCCCTCGATGCCGGCCACAGCATACGGACGCCGCCTCGGCGCCGCGGCGCTCACCCGGTCACGAGGATGATGACGATGCCGACGGCGTTGAATGCGACGTGCGCAGCGATGCTCGACAGCAGGCTCTTGCGCCATTCGTAGACGAGGCACAGCCCGACCCCGGTCACGACCATGACCCCCTGCAGGAACACCGCGTCCGCCCATGGAGCGGCCACGTAGTGACCGAGCCCGAACAGCAGCGACGATGACAGCGCGCCCGGCCAGAAGCCGTGCCGGTCCCTGATGCTGCGGAATAGCACTCCCCGGAAGAAGAGCTCCTCGGCGATCGGTGCAGCGACGAGCGCGACCCCGAGGGCGGCGACCTGACCGGCGACCGAGAGGTCGCTCTCGATCTGCTGGGGCACCGCAACGGTCCGGTTCGTGACGATCTGCAACAACAACCCCACGATCAAGGCGGCACCGATCGCGACGACGGGGTACAGACCCAGGCCGATCGCGAAGCTCACCCCGAACTCCCTGATGCGGCGCGTCGCGGGCACGAGCCTGATCGCGTCGCGCCAGCCGGGGTGCGCTCGCCGGAGCCACAGCACCAGCCCGGTCACCCACACCGCGTTGGTCACCAGGGTGAGGCCGAGCACGCTTCCGTCCGCCGCTCCCTCGACGATGTCGATGCCGGTGATCGCGACGAGCGTGCCGCCGACCAGCCCCTGCGCGATGACGAGATTGGTGACGAGGTACGCGAGGAGCGCGTGCCACCATCGCCACGTGACCGCGAGCCATCCTTCGGGCAGGGTGGAGGCGGGCGGCACCCCCGCCGCGCCGGGAAGGGCGCGGGTGCCGAGGTCCGGCCGAGGTGGAACCTGGGGGGTCACGGTCATGGCGCTCGTGAGCCTACGGGACCCGGAACGCCGGTTCGTCGATGCGCCGCGCCTGCACCCCGAGACCGCTGAGCTTCGCCGCGAAGTCCTCGTAGCCCCGGTCGAGATGGTGCACGTCGGCGATCTCCGTCACACCGTCGGCCGTGAGCGCGGCGATCGTCATCGCGGCGCCCGCCCTGATGTCGAGCGCGCGTACTGGTGCGGCCGACAGGCGTTCCACGCCCCGGATCACGGCGTGGTGACCCTCGGTCCTGATGTCGGCACCCATGCGCCGCAGCTCGTCGACGTACAGGAAGCGGCTCTCGAAGACGTTCTCGGTCGCGATGCTCGTGCCATCAGCGGTGGCGAGCATGGCCATGAGGATCGGCTGGAAGTCGGTGGCCACCCCCGGATACGGAAGCGTTACGAAGTCGATCGCGCGGGCGCGAACCGTCTGGGAGACGCGCATTCCGCCTTCGGTCATGACCACCTCGGCGCCCGCATCGGCGAGCTTGTGCAGGAGCAGGTCGAGATGGTCCGGGCGGGCGTTCTCGATCGTGACGTCACCTCGTGTGGCAACCGCCGCCGCCGCCCACGTTCCTGCCTCGATGCGATCGGCGATCGTCGTGTGCTCGGCGGGCTCGAGCGCTTCGACACCCTCGATCTCGATCGTGCTGGTGCCCGCGCCTTCGATGTGCGCGCCCATCGAGCGCAGGCACGTCGCGATGTCGGCGATCTCTGGCTCGCGGGCAGCGTTGTCGATGACGGTCGTGCCGCGCGCAAGCACGGCGGCCATCATCAGGTTCTCGGTGGCGCCGACGCTCGGATAGTCGAGCGTGATCCCGGCGCCGCGCAGACCCGGCGTCGAGGCGACGAGGAAGCCGTGCTCCGACTCGATCCGGGCGCCCATCTTCCGTAGCCCCTGCACGTGCAGGTCGATCGGACGCGAGCCGATCTCATCGCCTCCGGGCATCGCGACGCGGGCCCGCCCCGCCCTGGCGAGCAGCGAACCCAGCACGGCCGTCGAGGCCCGCATACGCCGGACGAGCTCGTACGGGGCCTCGACCGAGGTGATCTCGGTCGCGTCGATCGTGACCGAGCCCTCGCGCCAGGCGACACCTGCTCCGAGCCCCTCAAGCACCTCGCCCATGGTGAGGCAATCCTGGATGTGGGGAACGTCGTGCAGCACGGTGCGGCCCGGGGCGAGCAGGGCGGCGGCCATGAGCTTCAGGGCGGAGTTCTTCGCGCCGGCGACCCGGATCGTGCCGGTGCAGCGCGCTCCACCGGTGACGAGGAGTCGTTGCATGGGGGAACCAGTGTAGGTCGGGACAGGCCCGAAGGCGCTCAGCCGGCGATGTCGATGCGGGCGAGGGCCTTGGCGCGTTCGGCCTCGATCGCGGCGATCTCTGACTCAGCGCGGTCGGAATCGCGCCGTTGCGTGAGGCGCTCCTCGAGCTCTGCCGCACGGGCGCGCGCAGCCTCGATGTCGACGTCACCGGCGAGCTCCGCGCTCGAGGCCAGTACGTCCACGCGGGTGGCACCCGAGGCACCCTCATCGGTTGCAGCGGTCTCGCCGGCGGGGGCACTCGTCACGTGCATGAACCCGCCGTCGATCACCACACGGACCTCATCGTCACCCTCGCGCAGGATGCGCAACGGGCCGATCGCGAGCCGCACCATCATCGGCGCATGGCCGGTGAGGATGCCCACGTCGCCGTCGACCCCGTGCGCGATCACGCTCTCGGCCTCACCCGACCACACCTCGCGCTCTGGCGTGACCACGTGCACCTCCACCGCTCCGCTCATGGCGCGACCGCCTTCGGCTGCTTGAGCGCCACGGCTACGCGTTCTCCATCTGCTTGGCCTGCTCGACGGCTTCCTCGATGCCCCCGACCAGGAAGAACGCCTGCTCGGGCAGGTGATCGTACTCGCCCTCGGTGAGGCCCTTGAACGACGCGATCGTCTCGTCGATCGGCGTGTACTTGCCGGGCAGTCCTGTGAACTGCTCCGCGACGAAGAACGGCTGTGACAGGAACCGTTGGATCTTGCGGGCACGCGAGACGATGACCTTGTCCTCTTCGCTCAGCTCGTCGATACCGAGGATGGCGATGATGTCCTGCAGGTCCTTGTAGCGCTGCAAGATCTCCTGCACGCGCCGCGCCACTGCGTAGTGCTCCTCCCCCACGTATCGAGGGTCGAGGATGCGCGAGGACGAGTCGAGCGGATCGACGGCCGGGTAGATGCCGAGCGAAGCGATGTCGCGCGAGAGCACCGTCGTGGCGTCGAGGTGTGCGAACGCCGCGTGCGGCGCGGGGTCGGTGATGTCGTCGGCCGGCACGTAGATCGCTTGCAGCGACGTGATCGAGCGCCCGCCGGCCGAGGTGATGCGCTCCTGCAGGTCGCCCATCTCACTCGCGAGGTTCGGCTGGTAGCCGACCGACGACGGCATGCGCCCGAGCAGGGTCGAGACCTCGGATCCCGCCTGGGTGAACCGGAAGATGTTGTCGACGAACAGCAGCACGTCGAGATGCTTCTCGTCACGGAAGTACTCGGCCATCGTGAGGGCGCTGAGCGCCACACGAAGACGCACGCCCGGCGGCTCGTCCATCTGGCCGAAGACGAGCGCGGTCTTCTCGATCACGCCCGACTCGGTCATCTCCAAGAACAGGTCGTTGCCCTCACGGGTGCGCTCCCCCACGCCCGCGAACACCGACACGCCACCGTGCTGCTCGGCCTGGCGGCGGATCATCTCCTGGATGATCACGGTCTTGCCGACGCCGGCGCCACCGAACATGCCGATCTTGCCACCCTGCACGTAGGGCTCGAGCAGGTCGATGACCTTGATGCCGGTCTCGAGCATGACCTTCTTCGGCTCGAGGTCGGCGAACGGCGGCGCCTCACGGTGGATCGGCCAGCGCGTGTCGGCATCGATGTTCGACGCGTCGGTGTCGAGCGGGTCACCGAGCACGTTGTACACATGACCGAGCACTCCCTCACCGACCGGCACCGTGATCGGTGAGCCGGTGTTCTTCACGGAGGAGCCGCGGACCACACCGTCGGTCGGCTTCAGCGCGATCGCGCGCACCACCGAGTCGCCGATGTGCTGGGCCACCTCGCAGGTGATCGTGGTGGTCTCGCCGCCGAGCTCGACGTCGAGGGTCAGCGCCGTGTTGATCTCGGGCAGCTCCGACGGCGGGAACTCGACGTCGACCACCGGTCCGATCACCCGTGTGATACGGCCGCTCGCCCGTTCCTTCGTGTCAGCCATCGTCACTCCTTCGTTGCGCCGGCAAGGGCCTCTGCCCCGCCGACGATCTCCATGATCTCGGTCGTGATCTCGTCCTGGCGAGCGCGGTTGGCCTGCCGGATGAGGATCTTCATGAGCTCGTCCGCGTTGTCGGTGGCTGCTTTCATCGCCCGCCGGCGCGCGGCGTTCTCCGACGCCGCCGACTCGAGCAACGCCGCGTACACCTTCGTGATCAGGTACTCCGGGAGCAGGTGGTCGAGGATGCGCTCGGGCTCGGGCTCGAACAGGTACTCGGGCGGCACGGTGTCACCGGCGCCGCTCACCTCCTCGGGAGCGATCGGCAGGAATCGCTTGACGGTCGCTCTCAGCGTGAACGCCGACCGGAAGTCGGTATAGGCGCAGAAGAGCTCGTCGAACTCCCCCGCACCGAAATCCTCGATGAGGCGGGTCCCGATCTCACGCGCGACCTCGTACGGGGGCACCTCCGTGTGCCCTTGCCAGTCTTCACGGATCGTCGCGCCCCGGAACCGGAAGTACCCGGCGCCCTTCTTGCCGCTCACGTACAGCACGGGCTCGAGCCCGCGTTCGCGCACCTTCGCCATGGTGCGCTCGGCGATCTTGATCACGTTGGCGCTGTACGCGCCTGCGAGTCCCCGGTCCGAGGTGCACACGAGCACCCCGGCCTTCGTCGGGTGCTCGCGCTCTTCGAGCAGCGGGTGCGAGAGGCTTCCGGCGTTCCGGGCCAGATCCTCCATCGCCGCGGTCAGCTGGATCGCATAGGGCCGCGCCGCTTCGACCCGCTGCTGGGCCTTCACGATGCGCGAGGAGGCGATCAGCTCCATGGCGCGAGTGATCTTCTTCGTCGACTGGACCGAGCGGATGCGCCGGCGGACGACGCGGAGCTGTGCGCCCATGGACTATCCGCTCGGCTCGTGACCGGACCGGTCGGTCGAGTCGTCGGTCTCGTCATCGTCGTCGGCCGATGACATGCGGTCCCAGCCGACATCGGGCTTGACCTCGTCGGGCTTGGTGGTCGCTCCGAGCGCTGCCTCGGACCCGGCCCGTTCTCCGGTCGGCTGGAACGTGTCCTTGAACCCTTCCAATGCGGCCTTCAGCGCTTCCTCGGTCTCATCCGAGAGCTCGCCCGAGTCGCGGATCGTCGAGAAGACCTCGGGACTCCGGGTCTCGAGATAGCTCGCGAACTCCTGGGAGAACCGCTTCGCGTCTTCCACGGGGAAGTCGTCCATGTGACCGCCGGTGACGGCGTAGATCGCGACGACCTGACGCTCGACGGGCTGCGGCTCGTACTGCGGCTGCTTCAGGATCTCCACGACGCGGGCACCACGGGCCAGCTGCTGCTGCGATGCCTTGTCGAGCTCGGAGCCGAACTGCGCGAACGCTTCGAGCGCGCGGAACTGCGCCAGGTCCAGGCGCAGGCGGCCCGCGACCTTCTTCATCGCCTTGGTCTGCGCGGCGCCACCGACACGCGAGACCGAGACACCCACGTTGATGGCCGGGCGCACGCCCGAGAAGAAGAGCTCCGACTCGAGGAAGAGCTGACCGTCGGTGATCGAGATGACGTTGGTCGGGATATACGCGGAGATGTCGCCGCCCTTGGTCTCGATGATCGGCAGCGCGGTCATCGAGCCGCCGCCCAGCTCGTCCGAGAGCTTCGCCGCTCGCTCGAGCAGTCGGGAGTGCAGGTAGAAGACATCGCCCGGGTACGCCTCGCGCCCCGGCGGGCGGCGAAGCAGCAGGGAGATCTCGCGGTACGCCACCGCTTGCTTGGACAGGTCGTCGAAGACGATCAGCACCGCATCGCCGTTGTTCATCCAGTACGCGCCGATCGCCGCACCGGCGTAGGGCGCCACGTATTGGAACGGCGCAGGATCGGACGCCGCGGCGTTCACGACCGTCGTGTACTCCAATGCACCCTGCTCTCGGAGTGTGTCCACGACCTCGGCGACGGTCGAGGCCTTCTGCCCGATCGCGACGTAGATGCACTTGACCGCCTGGTCGGTGCCCCAGTACTGCTTCTGCGCGATGATCGTGTCGAGCGCCACGGCCGTTTTGCCCGTCTGCCGGTCACCGATGATGAGCTGACGCTGCCCCCGCCCGATGGCCGTCATCGCGTCGATCGCGATGATGCCGGTGTACATCGGTTCCTTCACCGGTTGACGCGACACCACGTTCGGCGCCTGCACCTCGAGGTTGCGGGTCTCCTCGGACTGGATCGCGCCTCGATCGTCGATCGGCCGCCCGAGCCCGTCGACCACGCGACCGAGGAAGCCGTCACCGACCGGGACCGACAGGATGCGCCCGGTCTGGGTGACGGGGTCGCCTTCCTCGATACCGGCGGAATCACCGAACACGATGCAGCCGATCTCGTGCTCGTCGAGGTTGAACGCCATGCCGAGCAACCCGCCGGGGAACTCGAGCAGCTCGTTGGCCATCGTCCGAGGAAGTCCGGAGACGCGCGCGATGCCGTCCCCGACCTCGATGACGCGCCCGACCTCCTCTCGGTCGACGCTCGGCTCCCAGCTCTCGACGTTGCGTCTCAGTGCCTCCGCGATGCTCGCGGGGTCGATGTTCACTGCCATCTCGTCACACGCTCCCTAGTCGCTGCTTGGCTTCGACGAGCCTGGTCGCAACCGAGCCGTCGAAGACTTCGTCGCCCACTCGCGCGATCACGCCACCCACGACGCTCGGATCGACGACGACCTTGACCTCGACCGTACGGCCTGTGGCCTCGGACAGGGCCTGGGCGATGCGCTCACGTTGGGCCTCGGAGAGCTCCACCGCCGATCGCACCTCGGCCAGGGCCTGGTCGCGTTCGCCGGCCGCCATCTCGGCGAGTCGCTGCACGATCTTGGGGATCTCGCGTGCCCGGCCGGCGTCGACAACGAAACCGAGCAGCGAGACGGTGAGTGGGTTCGCACGCTCGCCCAGGACGTCGCCCACCACGGCCTTCTTGTTCTCCGCGGGCAGCGCTGCGTCGGTCAACGCGTCGCGCAACGGGGTGTTCTGCTCCAAGGCCTTCGCGAAGGCGTAGAGCTCGTCCTCGACCGCCGGCAGCGCCTCCTCGGCGCGGGCGACGACGAACAGTGCCTCGGCGTACCCCTCGATCACGTTGTCGCTCGCCACTCCCGTACCCCTCTGTCTCAGTTCTGGGCGGCGCCGCCCGCGACCTCATCGATGTACTCGTCGATCAGGCGAGCGTGCGCCGTGGGGTCGAGCGACTGACCCACGACCCGACCGGCGAGCTCGACCGCGATCTCCCCCACCTGTGCGCGCAGCTCCTGGAAGACGCGATCCCGCTCGGCGCGGATCTCTTCCTGCGCGCGCGCGACGGTGGCCTGCGCTTCCTGCTCGGCCTTCGACTGCAGGTCTGCACGCACCTGGTCGGCCGTGCTGCGGGCTTCCTCGATGATGCGGTTGGCCTCGTCGCGAGCGTTGGCCAGCTGCGCCCGGTAGTCCGCGAGCACCGTGTCGGCCTCGCTCCGGGTGGACTCGGCCTGCTCGAGCTCGCCCTGGATCTTCTCGCGACGCTCTTCGAGCATCGTGTTGAGCCGCGGCAGGACCCACTTCCACATGAAGAAGAACAGGATGGCGAACGCGATCGCCCCGACGATCAGCTCCTCGGCATGCGGATAGAGGTCGGCCGCGTCGTTGGTCTCTTCGACCGCCTCCTCGGCGGCCACGATGAAGGCGAGGATCGCTGCAACCATGGTTGGGCTCCCCTCGGCTCAGATGATGAACGAGAACGCGATACCGAACAGCGCCAGCGCCTCGATCAACCCGATGCCGATGAACATCGTGGCGCGCACCTGTCCCGCGTACTCGGGCTGGCGAGCCATGGCCTCGACGGACTTGCCGATCAACACGCCGAGCCCGATGCCCGGTCCGATCGCGGCGAGACCGATCACGAGGCCTCGGCCGATCGTGGCCAGTCCCTCGAGGTCTCCCGTGAGCTGCGCGAGCAGTGCCAACATGCTGCCTCCTTGTCAGTGTTCCTCAGCCATGGCGCCGCCGATGTACGACGCGGTGAGGATGGCGAAGATGAACGCTTGCAGTCCGGACACGAAGATCTCGAAGCCCACGAGCACGACCGCGATGGCGAACGAGAACGGAGCGAAGATGGCCTCGAAGCCTCCTTGCAGCATCGCGATCGTGCCGAGGAAGAACACCGCGAGCAGGAAGTGCCCGGCGACGAAGTTGGCCCAGAGTCGGACCGAGAGGGTGATCGGCCTGATGATGATCTGCGTGAGGAACTCGATCGGGATGAGCAACACGTAGAGCACCGCGGGCGCTCCCGGGGGAACCATGACGTGCTTGAGGTACCCGAAGAACCCGTGCTTGCGGATGCCGACCACGTTGTAAGTGACCCATGCCACGATCGCCATGACGAGCGGGAACGCGATGCGGCTGTTCGACGAGAAGTTCACGCCCGGCACGACCTCGAAGATGTTCCAGAAGAAGATGGCGAAGAAGAAGGTGGCGAGCAGCGGCATGAACCGGGCGCTGTCGGCGCCGAGCATCGGGATCGCGATGTTCTCGCGAACGAACTGGATGCCGCTCTCGGCGAGGGTCTGCATCGTGCCCGGCACCACCGAGGGCTTGCGGAGCCCGAAGTAGAAGAAGGCGATGAAGCTCACGAAGCCCAGCAGCACCAGGAAGTGGATGAAGTTCATGCAGAACGACAGGCTCCCGATGTCGAGCGAAGGTCCCCAGCAGTCCCAGACGAAGTCCTTGGTGGTCGGCGGGTGGAACTGCGCGAGCAGGGCCGTCACGGTCGCGATCATCGATCGACCCCCCCGGCACCCGTGGTCGAGCCGACGCGAGGAGCGGAGCCGGGGCTCGGGAAGGTCCACATGTCGGCCTGCATGCGCCCCGACAGCAGCTTCATCTCAGCGCCGAGCAGCACGATCGTCGATGGCACGACGGCGGCGATGAACGCGACCACCGAGAACCACGAGGTCTGGTCGAGCACCGCGATGATCGCGAGGATCACCCCGAGCCGGATCACGAACCCACAGAGCCCGACCGCGTAGAGCAGCACGGGCGAGATGGCGGCCGCCCACGCGGTCGACAGGCCGTGGGCGATGAAGTTGACGGAGACGACCGCGATGCCGATGGCTGCCGACCAACCGGCGTCGGCGTCGGCGGCGATCGTTCCGATCGCGAAAGCGAGGGCGGCGGCCGGAAGGGCGAACGGGGCGATGCGCCGGATCAGCTCGCGCTCTGGCTCAACCGTCGCCACCGTCTCCCCTTCCGTATCGGAGCCACACCAGGTAGGTCGCGCCGGCCGCGCCGAGCACCACGCCGACCGCGAAGATGATGCCGTCGGTGCCGAGCCATCGGTCGGCCAGATAGCCGAGACCACCCCAGGCGGCGATGCCACCGATCATCGTCGAAGTGATCGACCACCCGGTTCCCATGCCGCCCCACGCATCACCGCGTTGCTGTCGTGCCGTCATGGGCGCATCAGTATAGGCAGCGGCTCTCACGGGCGTCAAAGCACTGTTTCCGCAGGTCAAAGCCTGTTTTTCTGGGAGCTTGTGAATCGTTTCACAAGCTCTGTCGCGATTCAGGTCGTCGTCTTGGCGGCACGGAGCCTCGTCAACGCATAGATGCCGGCGAGGGTCAAGCCTCCTAAGAAGATGAACGTCGCGAACACGAAGACGTGCGGAGGGATGCCGACCTTCGTCGCTCCGTACACCCAGGTCGGGAACATCGTCGCGGGCCCCTGCACGAAGTTGCTGATGACGAAGTCGTCCATCGACAACGCGAAGGCGAGCAGCCACCCGGCCAGGATCCCGGGGAAGATCAATGGGAGCGTGACCTTGAAGAAGGTGACGAACGGTCCGGCGCCGAGGTCCATCGCCGCGTCCTCGAGGGAGCGATCGAGCCCGGCCGCCCTCGCGCGCACCGTCACGGCCACGAACGGGATGCTGAACATCACGTGCGACACGAACAGCGTGCTGAGTCCTCTCGCGACGCCCAGGGTCACGAAGTACAGGGCCAGTGCGGCTCCCAGCACGACCTCGGGCGAAGAGATGCCGAGGAAGATCACGAAGTCGGTGGTGGACTTGCCGCGGTAGCGGTAGCGGGCCAACGCCAGTCCGATCAGCGCGCCGAGACCCGCGGCGGCCAACGAGCTCGAGAACGCGATCAACAGGGAATGTTGCAGAGCCTCGGTGAGGTCGGGGATCTCGAAAACCCGCTCGTACCAAACTGTGGTGAAGCCGAACCAGGTCAGCTTGACCCGCGGCGATGTGCCGAACCCGACATCGGTGTCATTGAAGCTGAACAGCACGATCACGAAGATCGGGAAACACAGGTAGAGCAAGAACAGGGTCGAGTAGGTAGGCAGGATGAACCTGGTCCATCGCTTGCGCGGCTCCCGCCGCACGGCGACCTCGCGGGCAAGCTCCTCCACCCTGGCCGTGCTCAGGTCGTCACCTCCTCGGTGCCGAGCAGGCGCGCATAGACGATCGCGCCAACGAGCAAGATCGCCATCAGGATGAAGGCCAGGGTCGCCGCCTCGGGGTAGTCGCGCGCCTGCAGGAACTCCTGCTGGATGATGTTGCCGATCATGGCGGTGCCCGGGCCGCCGAGGACCTCTGCGTTGATGTAGTCCCCCACCGCGGGGATCGACGTGAGCAGCATGGCCGCGAACACTCCTGGCAGTGAGAGGGGGAACACGACCTTGCGGAACGCCTCGGTTCGATTCGAATAGAGATCCTTCGCCGCCTCCACCAACCGCCGATCGATGCGCTCGAGCGAGACGTAGAGCGGCAGGATCGTGAAGGGCAGCAGGTTGTAGGTGATGCCAGCAACTACCGCCACGGTCGAGCCGATCACGTTGTAGTCGTCGGGCAGCAGCCCGACGTCTTTGAGCGTGCCGAGCACCAAGCCTTGATCGGAGAGGATCAGGCTCCACGACACCGTCCGGATGACGAACGACACGAAGAACGGCAGCAGCAAGATGAACAGGAACACGTTCTTGAACCTGCCTCCGTAGAAGGCGATCCAGTAGGCGATCGGGTAGGCCAATACCAGCGCGATCGCCGTGACCATGGCACCGTTCCGCAAGGAGCGGACCACGAATTCCCAATTCTTGGAGAGGGCCTCGCTGTAGTTCGCGAACCGCCAGGTGAGGGTGTACCCGCTGATCGCATCGCCCGTCTGCAGCGAGATGCTCGCCATCGCGACCATGGGCACGATGAACAGCGCGATCACCCACAGCCCGCCGGGGGCGAGCAGCCCGTAGGCAGCCACCCGCTTCCCGAGACGTTCGCGGCGGCGCGGGCCTAGGTCGTGAAGATCGGCAGGAACAGGTCGTTCCATGTTTCGGTCTCTTCTCCCGGCTCGAGCACCCGGTAGTTGTAGAGCTTCGTCTCGGGAGTGGGGAAGACGAGCGGGCTGTTGGCGATCGTCTCCAGCACGGCTTTGCTGCTGCCCTTGGCGGCGTCGGCGTCGGCTTGCACGATCTCGCCGCCCGCCGGCACCGGGCTCACATAGGCGTTCCATTCGGTCAGCAGCGCGGCCATCTCGGGGTCGTAGTAGTGGTCCATGACCATCATCGCGCCCTTCGGGTTGGCGGCGTTCATCGGGATCAGCATGTTGTCGACCCAGACGATGCCGGCCGGCTCCGAGAGCCCGAATTCGAAGGTCGCGAACTCGGGGTAGTAGAGGGAATCGTTGATGATGTCGCCCGACCACGCCATGGTGGCCCACAGGTCGCCGTTCTCGAACGCGGTCAGGTACCCCTGGTCGTCCCACTTGCGCAGGCCGCCCCACTCGTTGAACGTCATGAGCAGGTCGGCCGCCTTCTGCCAGTCGTCCGGTGTGGACGTTTCCGGGTCGATGCCCAGCTCGACCATCGCCAGGTTCGGCGAATCGGCGTTGTTGCCGAAGAGCGAGACGTGACCCTTCCAGTCGTCGTTCATCAGATCCTGCATGCCGGTGATCGGACCGTCGACGAAGTCCGTGTTCCACGCGTAGCCGGTCATGCCCGACTGCCATGCCATCGAGTACTTGTTGCCCGGGTCGTAGGCGGGATCCTTGAAGTCATCGCCGGCGTTCGCGTCGAAGTTCGGACGGCCCTCCTGGTCGAGCGGTGTCAGGTACCCCAGGGCGATCATCTCGGTGAGCTCCTGCCCGTTCGTGATGACGATGATGTCGTGCCCGGTGTCCTGACCGGCTTCCAGGGCGGGGCGGATCGCTGCGTAGAAATCCTCGTTGGCGTTGATGTCCGCGCGATACTCGACCTCGATGCCCGTCTTCTCGGTGAACATGTCGAGGCTCGGCCGGATGCGGTTGCCGTCCTTGTCCTTCGCGATGTCGAGGTAGGCCGGCCAGTTCGTGAAGTTCACCAGGTCGCCGGCTTCCTGCTCGGCCCACCACTCGGGGCTACCGACCCCGCCAGCCTCGGGGGCCTGGGTGGCCTCCTGACCCGGTGTGCCGCAGGCGGCGAGGATCGACGAGAGACTCAGCGCCCCTGCCCCCACCCCCGCGGCCTTGAGCATGGTGCGCCTGGACATGCGCTTGGAGGTCATGCCTCGCAGCCACGCGGGATCGATGTTGCGGAAATCGTTGCTCATGCCACTTCATCCTCCTCGATGAGACCTTCCGACGGTTCGACGACGAAGGTGTGCTCGGGCAGCCATTCCAGCCGCACCTGCTCTCCGGCCCGGGGCAGCGTTCCGGCCGCCCCGAGGTTCTGCACGTACACGGTCAACTGATGCCCCGCGGGACCGTCGACCTTGAACTGGTAGTTGACGCCGATGTAGCTCGACATGCGCACGACGCCGCTCACGTGGTTGCGATCCGACGGAGCCCGGCCGTCGTCGGCAACGATCGTGATCTTCTCCGGGCGCACGCCGACCTTGGTGGCGGTGGCGAGCTGGTCCGCGGGTCTCGCAGCCTGGGCGAGCAGGGTTTCCCCGGTGGTCAGGCGCACGGTGACCTCGCCGTTGGACGACTCCTTGATCTCGCCCTCGAGCAGGTTCGAGGCCCCGAGGAATCCCGCGACGAACTCGGTGGCGGGATGCTCGTACACGTCTTCGGGGGAACCGAGCTGCTCGATCTTGCCGAGGCGCATGACCGCGAGCCGATCCGACATCGTCATGGCCTCTTCCTGGTCGTGCGTGACGTAGATGAACGTGATGCCGACCTCCTGCTGGATGCGCTTGAGGTACAGCTGCATCTGCTTGCGGAGCTTCATGTCGAGGGCGCCGAGCGGCTCGTCGAGCAGCAGCACCTGCGGATGGTTCACGAGGGCCCTCGCGAGGGCCACGCGCTGCTGCTGACCTCCCGACATCTGCGGCGGCTTGCGCTTCTCGAAGCCCGTGAGGTCGACGAGCCGCATGGTGTCGGCGACCCGGGTCTCGATCTCGCTCTTGTCGACCTTCTTGCGGCGCAGGCCGAACGCGACGTTCTCGTACACATCGAGATGCGGGAACAGGGCGTAGGACTGGAAGACGGTGTTCACGTCGCGCTTGTACGGAGGAAGGTCGGTGACGTCGCGCCCACCGAGGTACACGGTGCCGTAGGTCGGATCCTCGAAGCCGCCGATCATGCGCAGCGTGGTGGTCTTGCCGCAGCCCGAGGGGCCGAGCATCGAGAAGAACTCGCCCTCGGCGATGTCGAGCGAGAGGTCGTCGACGGCCGCGACCTCACCGAACATCTTCGTCACCCGTTCCAGGCGTACGTCGATCTCGCTCGGCACGCGCTCTCCCTCCTCGGTACCCCGCCCAGACGGATCACGCCCGGGCGGCGAACATCGTCATGTGTGACTACGTGTTCCGGGAAGCCCCGGGTTCGGACGTGCATCATCGACCACTTGTCCGGAATGGACAAGAGGGGTCAGCTCGACGGCTCGGGGCCGGTCGCCGAGCCGGTGCCCTGTCCCACCGAGCGCCGAGCGCCCTCCGGAGCCGAGGGCCCGTTGCCTCGGCGCCGCCATCGATCGAGCGCCGGCAACGCCGTCACCAGGAACAGCGCCAGGGCCGCGAGCAGGATCAGACCCACCGTGGCGCGCCCGTCGATCAGTCCGACCGCCAGCGCGCTTCCGCTGATGAGCGCGCTCCACAGGTACATCAGCAGCACGGCCCTACGGTGGCTGTGCCCGATATCCATGAGCCGGTGGTGGATGTGCTCCTTGTCGGCGTGACCGATCCCCTGGCCCCGCCAGGTTCGCCGCGCGATCGCGAGCACGACGTCGAGGAACGGGATGAACAGCACGAGCAGCGGCACGACCAGCACGCCTGCGATGGCCGCGATGTCGCCACCGCTGGGCTCGAACGGATTGCGCCCCACGCCGTCGATCGTGGCGATCGAGAGGAGCATGCCGAGCAGGAGGGCACCCGAGTCGCCCATGAAGATCTTGGCCGGATGGAAGTTCCACGGCAGGAAGCCGAGACACATGCCCACGGTGATCGCCGAGAGCAGGGCGGCGGCCGACGCGTCGCCGAACGTGCTCGGCGTGCGGATGATGTACACGAAGAACGCGGCGGCCGCGATCGCGATCATGCCGGCCGCGAGACCGTCGAGACCGTCGACCAGGTTCACGGCGTTCGCGATCGCCACCACCCAGAGGATCGTGAGCGGCACGGCGATGTCCTGCGAGAGCGACACGACCTCGAACCCCGGGATCCAGATGTACGTGAGGGCGGCACCCATCAGCACGAGCACACCCGCGATGAACACCTGGGCCGTGAACTTCGCGAGGGCGCTGGTGCCCCGCCGATCGTCGATGAGGCCGAGCCCGACCATGAGGGTGCAGGTCGCGACGGCGGCGAGTGGGATGGGGGTGCCGCGGTGCAGGTCGTCGAAGAACGACAGTTCGAACGCGATGCCCATGCCCACGAGGAATCCGAAGAACATGGCGAGCCCCCCCATGGTCGGGGTGGGCACCGCGTGCACGGTTCGGTCGTTCGGCCGAGCGATCGCACCGATGCTTACGGCGAAGTGCCGCACGACCGGCGTCGCGACGAACGTCGTGGCGGCGCTCGCGAGGAAGACGGTCAGGTAGGAACCCACCGCTCAGGGGTAGACGGGGAAGCGCTGCATCAGGTCGCGCACCCGGTCCCGAGCCTTCTCCTTCACGCCGGTGTCGTCGGCCGCCTTCAGCACGTCGGCCATGATGCTCGCGATCTCGCGCATCTCCGGTTCGTCCATGCCGAGCGTCGACGGGCCGGGCGTGCCCACCCTGATGCCTGAGGGCGCGGACGGCGGATTGGGGTCGAACGGGATCTGGTTCTTGTTCAGTGCGATGCCCACCTCGTCGCAGGCCGCCTCGGCTACCTTGCCGTCGATGCCGAGGGGGCGCAGGTCGGCGAGCAGCAGGTGCGAATCGGTGCCGCCCGAGACGATGCGCAACCCCTCGTCGGTGAGGCCGGCCGCGAGGGCCCGCGCGTCGCGCACGGTGCGCTCGGCGTAGTCGCGGAACTCAGGGGTCGAGGCTTCCTTGAGCGCGACGGCCTTGCCCGCGATGCAGTGTTCGAGCGGGCCTCCCTGCATCATCGGGAACACCGCCTTGTCGATCGCCTTGGCGTGCTCCTCGCGGCAGACGATCATGGCGCCCCGCGGTCCCCGCAGCGCCTTGTGGGTGGTGAACGTGACCACGTCGGCGTGGGGAACGGGCGACGGGTAGGCCCCGCCCGCCACCAGTCCGATGAAGTGGCTCGCGTCGACCCAGAGCAGCGCACCGACCTCGTCGGCGATCGAGCGGAACGCCGCGAAGTCGATCTCGCGCGGGTAGGCGGTGAAGCCCGCCAGCACGATCTTCGGCCGGTGCTCCTTGGCGAGGTCGCGCACGCGATCCATGTCGAGCTGCTCGGTCTCGCGATCCACCTCGTAGCCGACGAAGTTGAACCACATGCCGCTCACGTTCACCGGCGAGCCGTGCGTGAGGTGTCCGCCGTGGGCGAGCACCATGCCGAGCACCTTCTCGTTGGGGTCGTTGGGTGTGAGGAACGCCCCGAAGACCGCCATGTTGGCCTGGGCGCCGGCGTGCGGCTGCACGTTGGCGTGGTCGGCGCCGAACAGCTCCTTGGCACGATCGATCGCGAGCTGCTCGGTGACGTCGACGAACTCGCACCCCCCGTAGTAGCGGCGCCCTGGGTAGCCCTCGGCGTACTTGTTGTTCATGGTCGAGCCGATGGCTGCGAGCACCGCCGGGCTCGCGTAGTTCTCCGATGCGATGAGACGCAGCTGGGTGCGCTCTCGATCGAGCTCCCCCGCGATCGCGGCAGCGACCTCGGGATCGGTCTGCTTCAGCGCCTCCCAATCGGCCGCGTACTCAGGCATGTTCGATCCCCCACCCATGGCTACAGCTCCCCTCGTTCGATCGACCCGATCTGCTCCAGCCGCCGCGCATGCCGCTCCCCGTCGAATGGGGCGCCGAGCCACACGCGTACGATCTCGCACGCGTAGGCCGAGGCGACCATCCTTCCACCCATGCTGAGCATGTTGGCGTCATTGTGCCTTCGCGAGAGCTCCGCGAGGTAGACGTCGTGGCACAGGGCCGCCCGCACCCCCGGCACCTTGTTCGCCGCGATCTGCTCGCCCTGACCCGAGCCGCCCATCACGATGCCGCGTTCGCACGTGCCGTCCGCCACAGCGTGGGCGGCGGCGGCGATGTACAGCGGATAGTCGACAGGCTCCTCGGAATCCGTGCCGACATCGATCACCTCGTAGCCCAATGTCGCGAGGAACGCCTTCACGTCTTCCTTGAGGTGGAACCCCGCGTGGTCGCTGCCGATCGCGATGCGCATCGGCTCATGCCTCATGCGCGGCCGCCACCCGGTCGGCGCCGTAGAGGCCGTCGATGAGGCGGACGATCCACTCGTCGAGCTCCCAGGCGATCGCGCGATAGCTCTGCAGCGGCAGCCCGATCGGATCGGCGACATCTTCGTCGTGCGGATTGCCACCGAACCCGTCGGTGCGGGCCGCGTTGGCCGCGGCTACCCGCTCGGCGAGGCCGCCGGCGCCGGCGCGGGTCTCGGCCGGCGGCAGGGACTCCAGCAGCCGCACGAGCTCCTTCAACGTGAACGTTCGGCCTGCCACCTCGGGATCCTGCCTCAGCGCCTCCCGATGTTCCGTGCCCATCACGAGCACGAGATCGGCATCGCGGGTCATGTCGGTCGACAACCGGCGTGCACGGTGCTGCGCGATGATCACGCCCCGCTCGGCCGCCGCTTTGATCGCCTCGGGCGTCGCCTCGGCGCCCTCGACGCCCCACGTGCCGGCCGACGAGACCGCGGGCGCCGACCCTGCGAAGCGAGCGGCGAGCGCGTTGCGGATCATCCCCTCGGCGATGGGGGAACGGCAGATGTTGCCGGTGCAGACGACCAAGATGGAGGTCATGACGAGGGGCGCGAGTCTAGCAGTGCCTCCCTGCCCGGGAGGAACCGGGCGATCGAGCGGGGCGTCACGTCGCCCACCCGCAGCACCCGCGCAGGCCCGTGCGCCAGATCCAGCACGGTGGAGGCGGCGCCGCGAAGCGGCGCCGCCTCGCACAGGTAGACCGCCACGAGATCGCCGAACAGCGCCCGCAGGTCGTCGCAGGTCGTCGCGGGCTCCTCACCGGATCGGTTCGCGCTCGTCACGGCGAGCGGGCCCGAGATCTCGAGCAGGGCGCGCGCGAGCCGGTGCTCGGGCAGACGCACCCCGACGGTCCGGTCGTCACCGCCCAGGCTCCAGCTCGCGCTCTCGGACGTGCGCGGCAGCACGAGCGTGAGCGCGCCCGGCCACAACGCCGCCGCGAGCGCCTCGGCCCGCTCGTCGAAGCGCGCGACCGCGCGGGCCACCGTCGTGGTCGAGACGAGGACCGGGAGGGTCAGGCCGGGGTCTCGGCGCTTCGCCCGGAAGATGCCATCGGTCGCCTGCGGCATCGCCGGGTTGGTGGCGAGCCCGTACACGGTGTCGGTCGGGAAGACGATCAGCTCCCCGTCGAGCGCCGCCCGAGCGGCGTCAGCGACCGGATCGGTGCTCACGGCCACCGGGCCACCACCACCCGGTCGCGGCCGATGAGATCGGGCCCCACCGATGCCACGCTCGCCCCGGCAGCGGCGGCGAGCGCCGCGATCGCGGGGCCCCGTGTCTCCTCGATCTCGACCACGACCGCTCCGGCGGGCCGCAGCACGCGGCCAGCCTGTTCGAAGAGGCGCTCGTAGACGTCGAGGCCCCCGACGAGGGCGTCGATGGGATCGGCCCGTACCTCGGGAGGCAGGGCCGCGTACGCCTCGGGCTCGATGTAGGGAGGGTTGGCGACGACGAGATCGACGCGGCCGACGATCGTCCGGGGCAGTCCCGTCAGCATGTCGGCCTGCTGGAGCTCGATCTCCAGCCCGTTGCGCGCGGCGTTGTGGCGCGCGAGCTCGATCGCCTCGCTCGAGCGATCCACCGCCCACACCCTCGCGTCGGGCCGTTCCTGCTTCATCGATAAGGCGATCACGCCGGCGCCGGTCCCCACGTCGACGATCACGGGCGACGCGACGTCGCGAACCGCCTCGAGGGCGGCATCGACCACGACTTCCGTCTCGGGCCTGGGCACGAACACGCCGGGACGCACGCTCACCGACAGCGACCGGAAGCCCGTCTCCCCCGTGAGGTGCTGGGTCGGCGTGCCCCCGCAGCGCTGGCACAAGAGGCGTCCGAACGCCTTGGCCTCGGTCGCCCCCATCACCCGGCGCCGAGCGTAGAGCCCCGCCCGGTCGGTCTCGAGGATCGAGGCCAGCAACAGCTCTGCCGTCGCGAGGGGTGCATCGACGCCGTGCCGTTCGAGGTAGCCGGCGGCGCGCCGCACGCACCTGCGCCGGCGTCATCACGGCGCCTCGTCGCCGTCGGCGAGCTGGTCGGAGCGTTCCGCGGCGTTCAGCCGGTCGCCGAAGGCATCGAGCTCCTCGCCCCCCGCGAGCACGTCGGCGAGCTGATGCGACGTGTGCTTGATCCGATGGTCGGTGACCCGTCCGTCCGGGAAGTTGTAGGTGCGGATCTTCTCGGAGCGGTCTCCCGATCCGAGCTGGGAGCGGCGCGCCGCTGCCTCCTCGGCCGCAGCCTCGTCCTGGGCGCGCTGCAGCAGCCGGGCCCGCAGGTACCGCATGGCTTTCTCGCGGTTCTGCAACTGTGAGCGCTCTTCCTGGCATTCGATCTTGATGCCGGTCGGCAGGTGGACGATGCGCACGGCCGAGTCGGTCGTGTTGACCGACTGGCCCCCCGGCCCACTCGAGCGGTACACGTCGATCACGAGGTCTTCGGGCCGGATCTCGACCTCGACCTCTTCAGCCTCCGGAAGCACGGCGACCGTCGCCGTCGAGGTGTGGATGCGCCCCGACGACTCCGTGACCGGGACCCGCTGCACCCGATGCACGCCGGACTCGTGCTTGAGGCGTCTGAAGGCGTCGCGGCCGCGCACCTCGATCACCGCCTCCTTGAACCCGCCGAGATCGCTCGGTGAGCTCGAGAGCACCTCGGTCTTCCATCGGCGCCGTTCTGCGAGGCGCCGGTACATCTCGTAGAGCTCTCCCGCCCACAGGGCAGCCTCCTGTCCGCCGGCGCCTGCCCGGATCTCCACGATGAGGTCCTTGCCGTCATTGGGATCACTGGGCACGAGCAGCGCCTCGAGCTCGGTCCTCAGTCGGGCGGCACGCTCCTCTGCCTGCGCCGCCTCGCCCTCGAGGAACGCCACCATGTCTGGATCGTGCTCCGTGGAAGCCATCTCGCGCGCGTCGGCGGCCTGATGCATCGCCTCGCGATAGGCGGCGTAGGGCTTCACGATCGCGTCGAGCTCGGCGAACGCCTTACCGAGCGACCGCAGCCGCTCGTGATCGGAGGTCACGCTCGGCTCGGCCATCTCGGCCGAGATGCGCTCGTGACGGGCCTCGATGTCGCCGAGCCGCCGCTCGAGATCGTCGCTCACGGCACGATCATCTCAAGGCCCGCGATGGATCGGCGACGTCGCCGTGCGGCGCGGCGGCTATCCCTCGACGTCGCGATCGTCGTCGAGGTCGAAGTCGAGCATGCTCAAATCGGGCAGCTCGAGGCCCCCGGGCTCGGGGCGCTGCGGCCCGCCCGCAGGCACGCTGGGGACCGAGGGCGGCTCGATCGCCACTTCGAGATCGCTGGCCACCGAGAGCAGCCGCGACTGCATCTCGTGGAGCTGGCTCAGCATGGCGGCGCGCCGTTCGGCGAGGTTCGCCGCGAGGCGCTCGGACTCCTGCTGGGCGGCCAGCAACGCCTGCGACGAGCGCATGCGCGCTTCCTCGGCCCGGGCTCGCGCCTCGGCCGTGATGTGCTCGGCCTCGGTCCTCGCTTGCTCCACGATGTGGGTCGCTTCGCTGTCGGCCGTCACGAGCACGTTCGCGAACCGCTTCGACAGCTCCTCGAAGGCCTTGGAACCGGTCGCATCCTCCTCGGCGGCCCTCAGCTCGGCCTCGAGCTCGGTGACGCGACCCCGGGCATCGGCCAGTGCCCGCTCGAGCGCATCGACGTGGCCGGAGATGAGCTGTAGGTAGCTCCGCACCTGTGACGGGTCGTAGCCTCGCCGAACCGTGGCGAACTCGCGCGTGCCGATCTGCTGGGCACCGCCGACGACCTGGGGCTCCGCATCATCCGTCGTCCCCATGTCACCTCCCGCGTGCGAGTTCGATGCGCGGGCGGCGCCGCCGACGGATGCACGCCGCGGCCGTCGCCCCGATCTCTGCGTGCATCTTGCGCACCCCGCCTCGGCGTTGCAACGACATCACGCAGCCCGGGCTCCGATCGCACCCTCAGCCGGCGGCGCCGGCGGCTTCCTCCTCGCGGCGCAGGACCTCGTCGAACGACGCGATCGCCACTTCGATCTGGGAACCGTCGGGCTGTTGCGTCGTGATCTTCTGCAGCCAGATGCCGGGGGCCATGAGCGCGCGCATGACGAGCGAGCCGTGGAAGCGTGCCCCCAGCCGGAGCGCCTCGTATGCGATGCCGGCGATGAGCGGGATGGCGAGGATGCGTGAGCCGATCCGCCACAGGAACCCCGGTGTGCCGAACAGCGTGAACACGAAGATCGTGATGATCATGACGATGATCAGGAAGTTCGTGCCGCACCGCACGTGTTCCTTGGGGAAGCGATCCACCTGATCGGGCACCAGGTCGACGCCGTGCTCGTAGGCGGCGATCGTCTTGTGCTCGGCGCCGTGGTATTCGAAGACCCGGTGGATGTCCTTCGTGCGACCGATCAGCCAGAGGTAGCCGACGAAGATGAGCACGCGGAACACACCCTCGCCGATAAGCAGCGGGATGCCCTTGCCCACCCGGCCCTCCACCCAGCTGAACAGCGTCGTCGGGCCCAGGATGAAGATGCCGACGAACAGCACCATCGCCAGGGCGAGCGAGATGCCGATCTGGCGCGAGGTGAGCTGTTCCTCGTCGTCGACCGACTGGTTCGCTGCGATCATCAGGGCGCGCATGCCGATCGCGAGCGACTGCCCGAGCACGATGATGCCGCGCAGGAATGGCTTGCGCAGGAAGGGGTGCCGGTCG
The DNA here is from genome assembly GCA_963790335.1 of uncultured Actinomycetes bacterium. GTDB lineage: Bacteria > Actinomycetota > UBA4738 > UBA4738 > HRBIN12 > JAOUEA01. The sequence continues at coordinate 254,638 of CAWBOB010000007.1, forward strand.
GCCACCGATGCGATGTCGTGCGATTCCAGGTGGATGTCGCCACCAGGTCTGCGCACGGCGACGGCCCAGTGATGGGCGCCGCGCATCATGACACCCTCGACGACCGCCTGGCCGCCGTACAGGTGTGGAGCGGGCGCGGACGAGGCCGCCGGATCGTCGGCCACGCCGCGCTAGCTCTTCTGGGCTTCCTGCTGAGCGGCCTGCGTCTTCGCGTAGCGCCGCTGGAACCGCTCGACCCGGCCGCCCGTGTCGACCAGCTTCTGCTTGCCCGTGTAGAACGGGTGACAGTTCGAGCAGATCTCGGCCCGGATCTCGCTCACCGTCGAGCGTGTCTGGAACGTGTTCCCGCATGAACAGTGCACGTTGGCGATCTGATAGTCGGGGTGGATTCCCTGCTTCATGATGTGATCGTCTCCTCGCTCAGCGTGAGGGTACCTCGCATCCCTACCAACGCCCCGGCATTCCCGGGGCCGGCTCCTCAGCTTCCGCTCGGCGCCTTCGCGATCTCCTTGAGGAACTGCTCGTTCGACTTCGTGGCCCTGATCTTGTCGGTGAGCAGCTCGAGCGCGGCCCCCGGCTCGAGTGCGTGGAGCACCCGGCGGAGCTTGATGACGAGAGCCAGCTCGTCGGGCGGCAAGAGCAGCTCCTCCTTGCGGGTGCCCGAGGCGTCGACGTTGATCGCTGGGAACAGGCGCTTCTCGGAGAGCTGCCGGTCGAGCCGCAGCTCCATGTTGCCCGTGCCCTTGAACTCCTCGAAGATGCCCTCGTCCATGCGGGACCCCGTCTCGACGAGCGCGCTCGCGATGATCGTGACCGAGCCGCCTTCCTCGATGTTCCTGGCGGCTCCGAAGAATCGGCGCGGGGGGTAGAGCGCCGAGGCGTCGATGCCGCCGGACAGGATTTTGCCGCTCGCCGGCATGGACAGGTTGTAGGCGCGCGCCAGCCGGGTCAGCGAGTCGAGGATGATGACCACGTCGCCGCTGGCCTCGGCGAGACGCTTCGCACGCTCGAGCACGAGCTCGGTCACCTGGATGTGCTGATCGGTCGGCTTGTCGAAGGTCGAGTAGACGACCTCGGCGGCCGTGACCGTGCGCTGCCAATCGGTGACCTCTTCGGGACGCTCGTCGACGAGCAGCACGATCAGGTGCACCTCGGGGTTCGACGCGATGATGCCGTTGGCGATCTGCTTCAAGATCGTGGTCTTGCCGGCCTTGGGCGGCGAGACGACCATGCCTCGCTGACCCTTACCGATCGGCGCGACCATGTCGATGATGCGCTCGGCCACCGCCGTCGCGCCCGACTCGAGCCGGAACCGCTCGTCGGGGAACAGCGGCGTCAGCTTGTCGAAGGACCTGCGTTCCTTCGCCGACTCCGGATCGGTGCCGTTGACGGTCTCCACATCGAGCAGCGCCAGGTACTTCTCGTTGTCGCGCGGGCGCCGCGCCTTGCCCGAGACGACGTCGCCCTTGCGCAGGGATGCCTTGCGGACCTGCGACACCGACACATAGATGTCGTCGGATCCAGGCGCGTACCCGGAGGTGCGCAGGAACCCGTAGCCATCGGGCAGCAGATCCAGGATGCCCGTGTGCGTCGGCGCGTTGGCCATCTCCTCCGCGCGCTCCTGCTCCTCGCGCAGCCGGCGCTCCTCGCGCATGCGACGGCGCTCTTCTCGGGAAGGCCGCTGCCGGCGTTCCTGACCCTGACCCTGATTGCGGTCGCCCTGGCGGTCCCGATCGGGGGCGCGCCCTTGCTGGTTGCGGTCGCGCTCCTGAGGTCCGTTGCCCTGTCCCCGGCCACCGTTGCGGCCGCCCCCCTGACCCCGATCGCCCTGGCCACGACCGTCTTGGCCACGATCGTCCTGGCCGCGGTCGCCTTGGTCGCGATCGCCCGTGGGGCGACCACCGCCCGCCTCTCGCTCGCGGGTGTCGTCGGCGCGCGGACTCGCGTCGTCTCGGGCCCCGCTCGACCGCTCGCCTTTCGGCTCGGCGTCGTCGGTGCGCTCGTCGATCGCGACGGCGGCGGGCTTCGACGCCGTGGGTGACGAACTCTCACCCGCGCCGTTGCCTCCGCTGTTCACGATGGCGTCGATCAGTCCGGACTTGCGCAGGCGCTGTGTGCCCTCGATGCCCATCTCCTGGGCGATGCGCTGCAGCTCGGGGATGAGCTTCTGCTCGAGGGCGCTGCGATCGGTCGTGGTCTCCATGAGGCTATGCCTCTCCCTTCAGGTCGTGCTCCAGCGCGGTCCAGTCGGCCGCGAACGTCTCGAGGCCGAGGTCGGTGAGCGGATGCTTCACGAGCTTTCGGAACACATCGGCGGGCATGGTCGCGATATCGGCTCCCGCCTCGGCCGCCTCGACCACGTGCATCGGATGGCGGAGCGACGCGGCGAGCACGTTGGTCTTGTAGCCCTGCACGGCGTAGATCTCGGTGATGGCACGCAGCGCAGCCATGCCGTCGCTCGCCACATCGTCGATACGACCGATGAAAGGCGAGACGATGTAGGCGCCGATCTCCGCCGCGAGGATCGCTTGCGCAGGCGAGAAGACGAGCGTCACGTTGACCCTGATGCCCTCGTCGGTCAACCGTCTGCCGGCCGCCAAGCCATCGGGGGTCATGGGCACCTTCACGACCGCGTTCGGGGCCTTCTGCGAGAGCTCGCGACCTTGCTCGACCATGGCGTCGGCTTCGGGCTCGGTGGTTTCGAGCGAGATGTCACCGGCCACCGTGTCGAGGATCTCCTTCCACACCAGATCCGGATCCTGGCCCTGCTTCGCGACCAGCGACGGGTTCGTGGTGACGCCGGACAGCACGCCCCAGCGGTTGATCTCGCGGATCTCGTCGATGTCGGCGGTATCGAGGAACAGCCTCATGAAGTGCCTCCTGTGGTCTCCGAGGCGCCAACGCGCTCGGTTCCTGCCCCAGCGTCGATGGCGCGAGCGCGGCCGCGGTCATCGGGTGTGGTACCACCACCCGCTTCGAGGATCTCGGATGCGCGCTGCGTCGTGCGTTCCATGACCAGGTCCATCACGGCGGCGATGGCCTGGTCGAAGCTGTAGTTCGGGAGCACGGGCACGCCGTGCGAGAGGGCCTGGCTCTTCACGTACCGCTGCAGCCGGCGGATGCTGTCGAAGCCTGCCGCGTACCGCTCGGCGGGACGCGACGCGACCGCATCTTCACGGGTGGCGAAGTGCGACAGGTGCCGGCCTTCGTCGTCGACCGCGAGGATGAACGGGACGGCCAGGATGCGGTCCTGCTGTGATTCGAGGTCGACGAACCCCGGCACGATGTGCGCGCCCTCGATCACGATGCTCGTGCCCTCGGTCGCCGCCCGCTCGATCAGCGCGTTGATGCCGACGGCGACCGCGGCGGTCTGCTCGCGGAACCCGAGCAGGAGCGCGTCGGCGGTCGTGCCCGGGGGCTCGCGGAGCGCTTGGTCCGCGTGGAACGACGACGTGTGCAGCGTGGGCATGAGCTCGGACGAGAGCATCGAGCGCATGACCTCGCGGATCGCATCGGTCGCGACCACGCGCACGATGCCGAGCCGGGCCGCGAGCTGGGTCGCGATGGTGGACTTGCCGACGCCGGTCGAGCCCCCGATGAGGATGACGAGCGGCACGTCGAGACGCTCCACCTCACGCCACCGCAGGAAGTTCTTGGCGTACCGGGGGCCCGCGAGCTCACCGATCACGGCGAGCGCCAGCTCGGCGATCTCGTCGGAGGTGACCGAGTCGACGACCCTGCTCGCGCAGGCGGTCCTCGATGGCTTCCGCCACCTGGTAGGCCCGGTACGGCGACAGTCCCGTCACCATGACCTGGGAAGCCATGAGCCCCTTGGAGAAGGGCAGGCCGGGCTCGCGGTCGGTGATGACGATGTGCGGCGTCCTGGGTTCCTTCTGGTTCTCGGGTGGATTCATGGGTTCACTCACGGGTGTTGCACGCGGAGCGCTCCTCGCTCGGTCGCGAGGTCGATCACCTCACCGAGCGAGGTGTCGAGGTCGCTCGGCCCTTCGATGACGACCGCACGGTTGTCCACGAACACGACCTCCGCCCCCCGTGCGAGCGCTCGCTCGACGCCGATGTCGACGGCGGCGGCTTTCAGCTCCGTGAGGAGGACGTCGTACTCGTGGGCTGCATCGAGGTCCTCCGCGAGACCGACCCGGTCGGCCAGTCGCGCGCTCCACCCCACCACCTCGCATCGGAACGCTTCCCGCAGGTGCTCGACCTGTCGGGCGGCGACCCCGCCGGGGGCGGTGGTAGCGAAGAACACCCGCGCATCCCCTACATCGGCCAACGGAACCGGGATGAAGTCGGTGACCAACAGCTGCGACTCATCGAGGAACCGAAGGACGTGGGATCGCAGTGCGGAGAGATTCTCGGACCCGGCGTGCGGGCCGGTTGCCATGGTAACAACGACCAGGTCGGACCGCAACAGCCGATAGGGGCCGAGGTAGCCGCCGACGTACTCCGCCGGCACGGTGGCCGGCACGACGAGGATGCCGGCGTCCCACGCGATCGGCGGCACGGCCGCCCCGCTTCCCTCGAGCACCACCAACCCCGGGGAGCGCTCGGCGGCGAGCTCGGCCGCCTGCCGCACGTTGGTCACATAGGGTGCCCCGGCGAGGCCACCCCCCGCCCGCCTCGCGCCGATCGTGGTGACCCCCGTCGTGAGCGCGTCTTCCAGGTAGTCCGACGCCGCATGCTGACCCGATCGCACGAGCTCGATCAGCGCGGGCAGGGTGATGCTTCCCGCCTCGGCGATCTGTGGTTCGGCGGGGCCACCCCGGCCCATCGCCACCACGATCGGGTCGTCGCCTCGGCGCGCGGCGAGCCTCGCGACCTCACCGCTGATCGCGGTCTTGCCCGTGCGCTTGCCGGTGCCGATGACGGCGAGGCTGGGCGCGTCGACGCCAGGGAGGCCGGCGGGAGGTGAGAGCTCGAAGTCCGCACCCTGGTAGCGCACGCCGAGGTTGAGGGCGACGGCCGCGAGCTCCATGCGCTCGCGATACCCGAGTACGGGCTCATCGGACAGGTCCAGCACCACATCGGGTGCCCATGCCTCGATCGCAGCCGCCAGCGCCGCCATGCGATCGTGGCCGGCGGCGCGTGTCTGCACACCGATGTCGGGCAGGGACCGTGGATCGATCTTCTCGATCCCGCCGACGAAGACGGCGCCGACCACCTCGTGGCCTCGCTCCGAGGCCGTCTCGATGGCCCACCGCGTGACCGGCGGATAATGCTCGCCGTCCACGAGCACGACGGTCCTCATGGTCGGGATCCTCCTGAGACGGGTTGCAACTCGGGCCTGCGATGCGGGTCGCGCCGCGGGGTCAGTCCGCGACGGGAGCGCGCTCCTGAACGGGCTGCTCGTGCTCCCGATGGAACTGCTCGCCCGCCAGGGAGAAGTGTGTCATCACGTGACTCTCCCCGAACGGGAACCGACGCAGGATGCGCACCTGACCGTCGTCGAACTCCAACACGTTGTAGCAAGGTTTCGTGTAGCCCCGCACCCTGAGTGACGACACGGTGCCCGCGTTCGCCACATACATGCTCTCGAGCCGCCAGACGTAGGGAACGTGCTTGTGGCCGGAGAGCACCACCTGCACCCCGGAACGGATCAAGACCTCGAGCAGGTCGCCCGCGTCCATCACGGTGCTTCGTTCGCGCCCCGTGCCGGGGATCGGAAGCAGGTGATGGTGCAACACGAACACCTTCAGCTGGGCGGGTTCCTCGAACTGGCGGTGGATCCATTCGTAGTGCACCCGCCCGACCTTGCCCTCGTTGAGATCCGGCTCGCTCGAGTCGATGCCCACGATCCGCACGCCCTCGACGTCGTGGGACCACATGCGCGGCCCGATCAGATCCTCGAAGTGCAGGTACCCCACGTTGCGGGAGTCGTGATTGCCCGGCACCGTGAGCATCGGCGCCTGGATGCGCTCCGCGTAGGCGACCCAGTTCTTGTACTCCTGTCGGTATCCGTCGGCCGTGAGATCACCGCTCACGACGACGGCGTCGGGCCGCATCTCGTTGAGCTCCGCGATCACCCGGTTCATCAGGTTGGGCACGAAGAACGGTGAGCCGACGTGCGGATCGGAGATGTGCGCGATCGTGACCACGGGTGGAGCCAGTCTACGGTGCGGCGCCCAGCTCGTGTGGAAGCGCCCATGGGACGATACGAGCGACATGACGTGGCTCGACGTGCTGCTCGTCGCATCGCTCGTGGCGTCGGTCTACTCCGGATACCGTCGCGGCGCCGTGCTCCAGCTGATGGGCATCGCGCGGGCTGGCCATCGGGGTCGTGGTCGGCGTGATGCTCGCGCCGCGCGTGGCGGTGCTTGCCGACTCACGCCCGACCGCGGTCGCCATGGTGATCGGCACCGCCCTCGTCGCCGGAGCCATCGGCAACATGCTGGGCTGGCTCGTCGGGAGTCGGCTGCGAAGCCGGGCGCAGGCGACGCCACTTCGTACGGCGGACGCGGTCGGAGGGTCGATCCTGTCGGGCGTCGCCCTGTTGACGGCCACGTGGCTCCTCGCGCTCAACCTCATCGAGGGGCCGTTCCCGATGATCGCGCGGGGGCTCCGCTCGTCGACGATCGTGCGGACGCTCGAGTCCACCCTTCCGGCTCCGCCCTCGCTCGTGGATCGAGCGAGCGAGCTGCTGCCGTTGTTCGGACTCCCGGACGGCTCCGTCGATCTGCCGGGGCGACCGGCTCCGCCGGTGGATCCTCCGACCGATGCGCAGATCGCCGCCGCGAGCCGGGCCGCGCAGCGATCCACCGTCAAGGTGGTGGGCGACGGCTGTGCCGTGGGATCGGTCAACCAGGGGTCGGGCTTCGTGGTCGGGCCCGGCATCGTCCTCACCAGCGCGCACGTCGTGGCGGGAACCCGCGCCCAGCAGGTGCAGATCGGCGACGACTCCCTGGCGGCCTCGGTCGTGGCGTTCGACGCCGAGCTCGACTTCGCCGCGCTCGAGGTTCCCGGACTCGAGCTCACCCCTCTCCGCCTGCTCGAGGACGAGGCCGAGCGGGGCGCCGTCGGGGCGGTCCTCGGATTCCCCGGGGGAGGGTCGCTGCAGGCCGACGCGGCTGCCGTGCTCGCGGTGATCGAACCGCTCGGCCCCGACATCTACGGCCGCGGCCGGGTGCACCGGCGCATCTACGAGCTCCAGACACGGATCGACCGAGGCAACAGCGGAGGCCCGTTCGTGCTGGCGAGCGGCGAGGTCGCCGGTCTCGTGTTCGCGAGCTCCGCCGATCGCGACGGGATCGGCTACGCGATCGTCGTCGCAGAGATGCTCCCCCTCGTCGACCGCGCCAGCGCAGCCGACGGACCGGTCGACACCGGTCCCTGCATCACCTGACGACGAACCAGCCGGCGCTGATTCTGCGGGTCACCGGCCGGACATCTCGAACCCGTGAGCACGTACCGCCACGCGTATCGCCTGCCAGCCCTCGTCCGGCTCCGGCAGTGTCTGGTGCGGCGTCTCGAACGCGAGCAGTGACGGGCCGGATCCCGACACGCACACCGCGATGCCGCGATCGCGGAGCACCTCGAACACGGATCGCACCTGCGGAAGCAGCGCGAGCCGAACCGATTGGTGGATCCGATCGAGCATCGCCTCGGCGAGCAGCGGCGGTTCCCGCGTCAGGGCATGCACCATGAGCGCAGCGTGCGCCGCGTTGAAGACCGCGTCGTCGAGAGCCACCGTCCGGGCGAGCGCCGCCCTGGCGTCGTCGGTGGCGAGCCGCACCCCAGGGGGTACGAGGACCACCGGCCGGAGATCCGGATGGGGATCGAGCCGGCGCACCGGCCCGCCCGGCACCGCGATCGTGAACCCCCCGAACACCGCGGGGGCCGCGTTGTCGGGGTGGCCTTCGAGGGCGGCGGCGCGGGTGAAGGTCTGGTGAGGATCGAGGTCGGCGCCGCCGTCGCGGAGCGCGAGCAACGAGCCGAGGACCACGCCCGCCACGGTCGCGGCGGCCGAGGATCCGAGGCCGCGTTCGAGGGGGACGGCGTTGCGCCCGATCAACCGCGCGGGCGGCACGTCGCCTCCCGACGCCGAGACGACGTCGGCGATCGTGCGGCTCACGAGATCGCTGCCGTCGACGGGAAGCTCGCCGGCCCCTTCCCCGTGCCACTCGACACCGGGGTCGGCGTCGGTGTCGAGGGTCACCTCGTTGCACAGATCGAGGGCGAGTCCGAAGCAGTCGAACCCGGGACCGAGGTTCGCCGAGGTCGCGGGCACCCGAACCGTGACGCGCACGGTGCTACAGCCCCAGCTCGGCTGCGACGGCGTCGGCGTCGGGAGGCACCGCGGCCGGATGGGCGGCTCCCGAGATCGCCCACTCCGGATCCTTCAGCCCATGACCGGTGAGGATGCAGACGGCGGCGAGGCCCGGCTCGAGCGCCCCGTCGGCATGCAGACGGAGCAGTCCGGCCACGCTCGCCGCGCTCGCCGGCTCCACGAAGAGTCCCTCACGCGCGACGCGGCGATAGGCGGAGAGGATCTCCCGGTCGGTGACGGCGCCGATCGCCCCTTCGGACTCCCGCGCCGCCGCAACCGCCAGGTCCCACGACGCGGGGTTCCCGATGCGGATCGCGGTGGCGATCGTCTGCGGATCCTTCACCGGCTCGCCGCGCACGATGGGGGCGGCCCCCTGCGCCTGGAAGCCCATCATGCGCGGCGGCTCGGCGATCACGCCGTCGGCCAGGTACTCGGAGTATCCGAGCCAATGGCTCGAGATGTTGCCCGCGTTGCCGACGGGCACGCAGTGCAGGTCGGGTGCCCGGCCGAGCGCATCGACGACCTCGAACGCGCAGGTCTTCTGCCCCTGCAGCCGATAAGGGTTCACGCTGTTCACGAGCGTGATGGGGAACCGCTCGGCCAGATCCTGGGCGAGCGCCAGCGAGTCGTCGAAGTTGCCCTCGACCTCGAGCACGCGCGCGCCGTGCACGAGGGTCTGCGCCATCTTGCCCATGGCTACCTTGCCCTTGGGCACCAGCACCGCGCACGTAAGCGCGGCCGCCGACGCGTAGGCGGCGGCCGACGCGCTGGTGTTGCCGGTGGAGGCGCACACGACCGCCTTGGCGCCTTCCTCGAGCGCCTTCGAGATCGCGAGTGTCATGCCCCGGTCCTTGAAGGAACCCGTTGGGTTGGCCCCGTCGTACTTCAGCCACACGTCGCAGCCGGTCTCGTCGCTGAGCGAGCCGGAACGAACGAGCGGCGTGCCTCCCTCACGCAGGCTGACGATCGGCGTGGCCTCGCCCACAGGGAGGCGGTCGCGGTACTCATCGATCACGCCGCGCCACTGGTGCGCGCCGCTGCGCCCGTCGGTCACGGCTCGTCACCTTCGACCCGCAGCACGCTCGCGACCGACCGCACCGCTGGGGACTCCCGCAGCTCCTGCAGCGTCTTCTGCAGCGATCCTTCCTGGGCGCGGTGCGTGATGAGCACGAGCGTCGCCTCGTCGCCCGACCCTTCCTGCCATACCCGCTCGATCGAGACGCCGTTGTGGGCGAAGTCGCCAGCGATCTCGGCGAGCACGCCGGGCCGATCGGCGACGTGCAGGTTCAGGTAGTACTGGCCGCGTGTGTCGTCCATCGGCTTGATGCGACGATCGAGGCTGCAGGTGCATCCCATCGCCCGGCCGCCACTCAGACGGTTGCGTGCCGCGGTGACGAGGTCGCCGACGACGGCGGTCGCGGTCGCGTCGCCGCCGGCCCCCGGACCGTAGAACATGAGCTCGCCGACGTGCTTCCCTTCGACGAACACCGCGTTGAAGGCGCCACGCACAGCGGCGAGCGGGTGGGTATCGGGCATCATCGCCGGGTGCACGCGCACCGAGATCTCGCCCCCGTCGAGCTCGGCGATCGCGAGCAGCTTGACGACGTAGCCCATGCGGCGTGCGTCGGCGATATCGACCGCCGTCACGCCCGCGATGCCCTCGCGATAGACGTCGCCGGCGACGACTCGCGAGTTGAAGGCGATCGATGCGAGGATCGCGCACTTCGCCGCCGCGTCGGAACCATCGACATCGGCCGTCGGATCCGCCTCGGCGTAGCCGAGCCGCTGCGCTTCGGCGAGCGCCTCGTCGAACGAGGAGCCGTGCTCGCTCATGCGGGTCAGGATGTAGTTCGTCGTGCCGTTCACGATGCCGGTCAGCCGGCCCACGCGCTCACCGGCCAGCGACTCCTTCAGGGGCCGGATCAGCGGGATACCCCCGGCCACCGCCGCCTCGAAGAGCAGGTCGAGCCCGGCGGCGTCGGCCGCGTCGAACAGGTCCTTGCCCTCCGTCGCGAGCAGCTCCTTGTTCGCCGTGACCACCGACTTCCCGCCCGCGATGGCTCCGAGCAGCAGGTGCTTGGCCGGCTCGATGCCCCCGATCAGCTCGCACACCACGTCGATCTGGGGGTCGTCGACGATCGACGCGGCATCGTCGGTGAACACCTCGCCGGCAAGCGGCACGCCCCGGTCACGGTCGGGGTCGCGCACCGCAACGCGCGTCACCGCGACGCGACACCCGGCCCGCATGGCGATGTCGTCGGCGTGATCGTGGAGCAGCCGGATGGTGGCGGCGCCGACCGTGCCACACCCCAGCATGCCGATCCGGATCGTGCGTTCGCTCACGTCTGGTCCCCCTGCCCGCGCCGGCCGGCCGGCTCGCCACCGCCGATCCACGCCGCCATCAGTATCTCGTCCTCGTCACCGTAGGACTTGCGGGAATGCCTCGCGAGTCGTCCTTCCTGCACGAAACCGAACCGGCGGTACAACGCGATCGCGGCCCGGTTGCTCGGGTACACGGAGAGCACGACCTTGTCGACGCCCACCGAACGCGCCCATCGCATCGCCTCGGCCAGGAGCGCCGAGCCCACCCCACGCCCTCGAACGTCGGCCGTCACGGCGATGCCGAGCGATGCGACATGGCGCGTCACCGGATGAGCCTCCCGCTCGATGTAGAGGTGCCCGATGAGCCGCCCCTCGCCGTCGGTCGCGACGATCTGCGCGGCTCGATCGGTCCACGGATGACGGAAGCGGCGGCGGTACGTCCGGGCCGTGCCGGTCACCCGCTCCGTGCGCACGTTGCCCTCCTCCGCGACGATCGCGCGCCAGAACGCCAGGTAGGGAACTGCGTCGGCCGGACGGGCGGGGCGCACCGTGACGCCGTCGGGCGTGGAGGGCGGGAGTGCGCTCGAGGCGGTCGCGGCCTCGAGGCGGTCGAGGTCGGCTGCGTCCTCGCGGCGCAGCCACGGTGTCGCCGACCCATCGGCGACCGCCACGACCGCGGGGCGACCGACGCGGTTGTAGGTGCTCGCGAGCGAGTAGGTGTACGCCCCGGTGGCCGCGAACGCGAGCAGGTCGCCGGGGCTCGTCGCCGCCGGCATCTGCACACGCTCGGCGAGCGTGTCGCCTGATTCGCAATGGCGACCCACGACGGTCAGCTCGCCGACGGCATCGTGTCCTGCAGCGGGCGACGTCGCGAGCGCGACCGTGTGCGCGGCGTCGTAGAGGGCGGGTCGCACGTTGTCGCTCATGCCCCCGTCGACCGCCGCGAGGCGCCGGCCCCCGGCGACCGTCTTGGTCGCCACGATCCGGTAGAGCGTCACGCCGGCGTTGGCGACGAGCCAGCGCCCCGGCTCCACCATGAGCGTCGGCTCGACCAGGCCGAGCTGTGCCGCCTCCTCGCCGAGCCGCGAGCGCAACGCGTCGCCGAGCTGCTCGAGCGAGATCGGTCGCTCGTCGACGTAGCGCACGCCGAACCCTCCCCCGACGTCCAGCGTGCCGATGGCCAGGCCTGAGTCGTCGCGCACGCGCGCGGCGAGCTGCATGAGCACGCCGAGCGTCTGCAGGAACGGTTCCGCATCGACGATCTGCGAGCCGATGTGCGCATGCAGTCCGTCGACGCGAAGGCTCGGCATGTCGGCCGCGAGTCCCAGCACCTCGGTCGCTTCCGCCAGCGGCGTGCCGAACTTGGAGGCGTCGTGGCCCGTCGCGATCGCCTCGTGGGTCCTCACCTCGACCTCGGGCACGACGCGCAGGAGCACCGGCTGCACCGTGCCGGCCGCGCGCGCGATCCGATCGAGGCGCTCGAGCTCGTCGAGACCGTCGGCGACGACGAGCCCGACACCAGACTCGGCGGCGAGCGCGAGCTCCTCGTCGGTCTTGGCGTTCCCATGGAAGACGATCCGCGACGCGGGTGCTCCAGCACGCAGGCACGCCTGCACCTCACCATCGGTCGCTGCGAGCAGATCGAGGCCTTCGTCGAGCGCGAGCCGGAGCATCGCGAACGCGGTGAACGCCTTGACGGCGTAGCAGACCCGCGGGAACGCCGCCCGAGCCGTGCGGCAGCGTTCACGCACCTCCTGCTCGTCGATGACCAGCAACGGCGTGCCGAACCGCTCGGCGAGTTCCGTGGCTCGCACGCCGCCCATGACGAGACCGTCGTCATCGAAGGCCGCATGCGACGGCCAGGGACCGCCCCACGCTTCCTCGGTCATGTTCGGCAATCGACCCTTCTCGGGTGCGGCCCTAGAACAAGCTGTCCGGGCCGACGCCGGGTTCGCGGAGCATCATCTGTAGCGCGGACCCAACCATGATCGGACGATCAGGGAGAGAAAGCGACCAGGATCCGCTCGGCCTCTTGGGAGACTTCGCGGACGATATCTGTCGCTGGCTGCCGCGACGACGAATCGTGTCCCTCCACGCTGCCCGCGCACCCAAGGCGAGGACCGCCGCGACCCCGCGTCCTTCTCCGATCCCGCCGGCGTCGATCACCAGCATGGTAGACACGGAGCCATCAACCGCACGGACGAGCGCGGCCTTGGCGATCGAACCCCAGACGTGTCCACCGGCATCGAGCCCTGCGCCACGACGAATCCACGCCAGCGTGGACCGCGAGGTCAGCCTCCTGGCGCTGCCGACGTTGAGCATCACTAGCGCTCCGGCCGCGTGTACTTCTTCGAGATAGGTGCTCCTGGCGACAGACTGGACCAGTGGTAGGAGGTGAGGAGCACGTAGCTCGAGGCAGGCCAAGAGCCTCTCCCGCTGATCCACTTGCTCGGGGCTACTGACCCTCCCGATCAGCGCTTAACGATGGGGACATCGATCCGAGTCGTTCGCAGAGTTCCGTTCGGATCATGACGCTCCCTCGCCCTGAAGTCCGAATCCTCTCACCCCTCAGGGCGGGAACGTCCCGGCGCGACCGGCCCACCCTTCCTGCCCCGCCAGAGGGAGGGCGGACCCCTCCCGCTCGAACTCAACTCATCAGGCCCAGGCTGTAGATCATCACCTCGGTCACGTCTGCCAAGCACCCTTCTCATGCGAAGGAAGCAGGGAAGCGCGCCGGCGTGGCGAGACCCGCTCTCGTGGAATCGCGTTGACTCGCCCATAATCAATCCCCGCCGCTCGGGGGTTCATGGACCGATGAACGAGCCGCTCCGAATCGTATCCCCGCCGGTCACGTCCGAGATCGCGACCAGCACGAGGGATTTCGAGGACCTGGTGCACGCCGAGAGCGCGCACCTGTTCGGCGCTCTCTGCCTCCTCGCCGGGGACCGCTTCGAGGCGGAGGACGTGATGCAGGAAGCGTTCCTGAGGGTATGGGAGCGCTGGGACCGAGTGGCCGATATGGAGGATCCGACCGGATACCTCTATCGCACTGCGCTGAACCTATACCGCAAGCGGATGCGGCGGGCGGCTCTCGCAACGAGACGTGCGATCCACCTCGCTCCTCGGGGTCAGGGGCTCGCGGATGTCGAAACGCGTGACGCGGTTGTCCAGGCGCTCGCGACCCTGACGCCCCGACAGCGTCAAAGCGTGGTGCTGGTCGATCTCCTCGACTACTCCTCCAAGGATGCGGGACGCTTGATGGGGATCAGGGCAGCCACCGTGCGGGTTCTCGTCTCAAAGGGGCGAGCGGCGCTCAAACGGAACGCGGGTGATCGAGGTGAATGACACCAAGCAGATTCTGCAGCGCGCTCGGGATCAGTTCCAGCCCCCTCAGGACCTCTTGGGATCGCTCGTCCGCCGCCGCGATCGGAAGCAGCGAAACAAGCGGATCAGCGCCAGCGTCGTCGCTTTGATCGTGGCGATCGCCGGCATCGGGACCGTGCTCCGAGCGTTCGACGCGAGCCCTCGAACCCCCGCCGCGCCGACCCCTTCCCCGCTGGCGAGCAACGGGGACCTCACGTTCGTCGGCCGCGGCTCGTCCGATTTCGCAAGCCTGTACCTCGTCGATCCCGCCGGCCACCCGAGGAGGATCCTCGACGCCGGTTGCCCGGGGAACTCCGGCGACCCGCCGTCATGCGAGGACGTTGGCATCAGAAGCGTCGACTGGTCACCCGACGGCAGCCGCATCGCGTACACGCTCTGGGGGACAACGCCCGCCGGCATCGGCATGCTCGAGGGGATCTACGTGATGGAGTTCGCGACCGAACAGGTCCATCAACTCACTTCATGCATGGACCCATGTTTCCTCCAGACCGATGTGGAGTGGTCTCCCGACGGATCTCGGATCGCGTACACGCAGGTCGATGTCGCCGGGTGCGACGCAGCGTGGGCGTTCAGCGGCTCATGCTCCATCTACACGATGAACGCCGACGGGACCGATCGGGTGAGGCTCCCGACCGGATCGGTCGTCGATCCCGTCAACCCGTCCTGGTCGCCGAACGGGAGGGAGATCGCCTTCTCGGCACGGGTGGGCAAGGAGTGGTTCGTCTACACGATGACCTCTGACGGCTCGGAGCCGACCCGCCTTGCCCCCGATCTCCCCGCGCCCGAGCAGAACCAGCCGTCCTGGTCGCCGGACGGTTCGGAGATCGCCTTCCTGGCGGGCGGCGACGTGTCGAACACCATCGCAAGGGGCTACGGCGACTTCGAACTCTGGTCGATCGCACCCGACGGATCGCAGCGCCGATCCATGACGCAAGGTTGCTGTTTGTTCGCGGGCGGGCACTTTGCCGTCCAGGGTCCGGAGTGGTCGCCCGATGGGACGCAGATCTTGATCCTCGGAGGGAGCGGGTCGAGGCCCATGGTGATCGATGCAGCTACGAAGGACCGCTCCTTCGTCCTCGAGAAGGCGTTCGGAGCGATCGCGTGGCAGCCGGTGCCGTGAGGAGTCCGAGTGAGGAACCCCACAGAAGTCTTGTGCACGGTCCGTCCGGACGGCTGGCATTGAGGAAGGTGTTCGAGGATGAGGATACGCAGGCATCGCCGATCAGGTGCCTCGGCTCGATACGTCCGGTCGATCGCCGTGATCCTGCTCGCCATGACGGCGTGCGATGGCGGGGCAGCGTCCGACCCCTCCGGGTCCGCGACCACAACAACGGCTTCCCCCTCCGTCACCGGCCCGCCCGCATCGCCGCTTGAGGGTGATTGGGTAAGCGACTCGATCGCGGCAGCCGATATTCGCGCCGTCATCCTGGATGCGGGATTCACTCGCAAGGACGCCGAACAGGTTCTCGGCGAAACGCGCAGCTTCGAGTTCACGCTTCGTTTTGAGGGTGGGCGGTTCGCCCTCCTCAGTTCATGGGACGGCGAGGACGTGGGAGAGCTTGAGAGCGGCCCCTATCGCGTGGTCGAGGACGACCGACTTCACCTCGGCATCGGCGACACTGGGGACTCCCTCTTGTTCGCGCTCGAACTGCAAGGAGAGGAGTTGACGCTCAGGCTTCTCAGGAGCGCCGAGGCCGGGACGGCCGAGGACAAGTACACGCACTCGTACTTCACGACGGCGTTCTACACCGGTCACGCCTTCACCAGGTCGGCGTAGATTCCAATTCTCGTCAAGGTATGGTTCGGAAGGGAGGCCCACGATGAGGACGACCGTCGTTGCTCTCGCTGTAGCCGCGGCCTCATGTCTCGCCTGCAGTTCTGGTGAGAGTCCATCACCACAGGGCAGCGAGTCATCGGCTGCTCCGTCGGAACCAACGTCGACCAGCCCCTCGTCGGTCCCCGCGCTCGTCGGTCGATGGGAGCGAGTGACCACGTGCGAAGACATGGTCGAAGCGCTCGACCAAGAAGGCCTCGCTTCCCTCGCGCCTGCGATGCTCGCCGGGAACGGGTTGGTCTCCGGAAGCCCTCGCCAGCTGGCGAGGAAGGACGACATCTGCGAGGGTGCCGTGCCTCGGGAGCACTCTCACTTCTTTACGGCGACCGGCGAGTTCGGTTCGCTCGACTACAACAACCAGCAGGTGGACGACAGCCCGTACGAGATGGGCGACGACAACACCGTCTTCATCGGAGGCGGGCCATCCGAGTTCAAGTACCGCATCACCGAAGATGGGCAGACACTCAGCCTCGACCCCGTCATCCCGGCGTCTGACAAGCGCAAGGCGCTCGCTGATCCGCTGGAGTTCAGCGGCGCGGGATGGAGCGTCGCCGTCGCATTCCCCGGGTACACATGGGAACGTGTGGACTGCGACGGGTGGTGCTGACAGACCGCATGTCGTTGGCGTCGAGCGGTTCGGAACACCCGAGGGACGGGGCCATCAGGGGCCTGGCTTCCTTGCGACGCACAAGAACTGCTGGCAAGTCGTCGCCGATTGCGCCTCCCGGCTGTCCGCCGCTCCACACGGTGGGGTGTTCCCAGCTGAGGGCGGGAGAGGGACCCCGTGATCCTCCTCAGTCATCGTCGGCGGCGCGCTCCATCGACTCCGGCGCGCTCACGCCGAGCAGATCGAGCAGGTTCGCGAGCACCTGCTTCGTAGCGGTGGCCAGCCAGAGCCTGGCCTGGGTGAGCTCCGGATCGTCGGAGACCACCTTGCAGTCGGTGTAGAAGCGGTGGAACCGGGCCGCGAGATCCTGCGCGGCGTGCGCTACGCGATGGGGCGCGCGCAGTTCCGCCGCGTACGCGATCGACGCCGGCACGTCGGCCAGCGCGCGCATGAGGTCGGTCTCGGCATCGGCGGTGAGCAGGGTCAGGTCCGCTTCCCCGATCGCCCGCAGCGAGAGACCTTCGCGGTCGGCCTTGGCGAGGATGGACGCGATGCGGGCATGCCCGTACTGCACGTAGTACACCGGGTTGTCCATCGACTGCCGCTTCACCGTCTCGATATCGAAGGTGATGGTCGCGTCGTTGGAGAACAGCAGCAGGTGGAACCGCGTCGCGTCGACCCCGACCTCGTCGAGCAGCTGGTCGAGCGAGACGAAGTTGCCCGAGCGCTTGCCCATGGGCACCGGTTCGCCGTCGCGCATGAACGACACCCATTGGTAGATGAGCAGCTCGAGCGCGCCGGCGTCGTATCCGAGCGCCTGCGCGGCTCCCTTGAGCCGTGCGACGTCGCCGTGGTGGTCGGCGCCCAGCACGTAGACGAGGTGATCGAACCCCCGCGAGAACTTGTCGACGATGTACGCGGCGTCGGCTCCGAAGTAGGTGTGCAGCCCGTTGGACCGCACGACGACCCGGTCCTTGTCGTCGCCGAAGGCGGTCGAGCGGAACCACAGTGCCCCCTCGTCCTCGGCGATCGCGCCTGCCTCACGGAGCCGTTGCACCGCCGCTTCGATCTCTCCCTTCGCGACGAGCTCCGACTCCCGGAAGTACGAGTCGAACCGCACCCCGAATCGGGCGAGGGTGGCCTCGATCTGCGGCAGCACGCGCGCGACGCCCTCGGCGCGCATGCGCAGGAACCGTTCGGCGGCGGGGAGGTCCGCGAGACCCGGGCCCTCCGCATCCAGGACCTCTCGCGCGAGATCCTCGACGTATCCGCCGTGGTACCCGTCGTCGGGCACCTCGGCATCGCGGCCGGCGAGCTGCAGGAACCGCGCCTCGATCGACGCCCCGAACCGATCCATCTGCCCGCCCGCATCGTTGAAGTAGTACTCGCGCTCGACGGTCCATCCGGTCGCATCGAGCAGGCGGGCGAGCGCGTCGCCGATCGCAGCGTTGCGAGCATGTCCGAGCGTCAGCGGCCCCGTCGGGTTCGCGCTCACGAACTCGACCTGCACACGGCGTCCGTGCGGCTCGACGCGTCCGTAGGCCGCACCTCGGGCAGCGATGTCGCGCAGGGTCTCGTACAGCCACTCGTCGGTCGTGAACAGGTTCAGGAAGCCGGGCCCCGCCACCTCGGCCCGCTCGAGGAAGGGCGCGTCCGGCAACGCGTCGGCGATCGCCTGCGCGACCTCGCGCGGCGGCCGCCCGGCCCGCGCGGCGAGCCCGAGCGCGACGTTCGTGGCGAAGTCACCGTGCTCGCGCTGCTTGGGAACCAGCAGCTCCGGCGTGGGCAGGTCGCCGTCGACACCGAGCGAGGGCGCCGCCCGCTCGAGGGCGGTCCGGAGCAGGTCGGTCAGCTGTTCCTCGATCACGGCGTCGCCTCGGTCACGAGCGCCGATCGCACGACGGCTACGAGCGACTCCGGGTCGAACGGTTTCGTGACGTAGGCGGTGACGCCGACTTCGGCCGCACGTGCGGCGTCGTCGTCGGGTGCGTGGGCGGTGAGCATCACGATCGGCATCTGGGTCATGCCGTGCTCACGGCGCAGGCGGCTGCAGGCCTCGTATCCGTCGATGCCCGGCATGTTCACGTCGATGACGATCACGTCGGGCCTGAGCTCGAGGACTCGCTCGACGGCCGTGTCACCGCGTGTGGCGGTCGAGACCCGGAAGCCGGCGAGCCGGAGGTTCAACTCGAGCAGGCGCACGATCACCGGATCGTCGTCGGCGATCAACACGTGCGCTCCGGGCTCCCGCATCGAGGGAGGATACCCACCGGACCCGGCGCCTCTGCCAGAAGCGGACCGGCGAGGGGCGGTTGCTAGACTCGCGCTCGTCGCCCCCGTAGCTCAGGGGATAGAGCGCCGGCCTCCGGAGCCGGAAGCGCAGGTTCGAATCCTGCCGGGGGCACAGCTGCAGTCCGGAAGGTGTGAGATGTGGCTTCCGTCGCACGAGAGGACGCGATCGTTACCTGCTGCAAGGACTGGTGTCGGAGCCGTCCAGTCAAGATGCCGACGTGATGGAGCAGGAGTTCGCGGCGACTCACGCGCAGAGGATGGCCAGATCAGCCTGACAGCGGTCCATGAGCAGCTCGGGGCAGTACGAACGTTGAGCATCAGCGTCATAGGGCCGGAGATCGAGGAAGTCGAGGGCACGCTGGCGATGTATCGGACATCAAGTTCGAAGAGGCGGGTAGGCTCATCATCGAGCCAGGCAAGAAGGACCTCGCGAGGTTCGGGCAGTCCACTCCCGCTGCTGACGGAACTCGGCAAGAACTCGCGGAGGACTCCCTGAGCCGTCTTCCCGAGGGAGCCCGGTCGACGTAACGTTCCGGTTCAAGCCTGACCGCCTGGAGCTTTGAAAACATTCCTGGCTGATCGGTCCGGGTCGACCGAAGCTCGGAGGCGCTCATGGGCTCCTGGAATCGCCCCTCGACGATTGAGGTCTCGAGGTGTCGGAGCGCGCGCTACCTTTGCCTCCACCCATGCGGGAACATGCAGCCCCACCCGACCGGGTAGCTCTCGGGCCATCCGCATCCTGCAACGAGCATCCGCCGGTTCGGAGATGCGCTCCACGCCTATCGGTGTCGCCCGTAGCATGGCGGCGATGACCGACCCTCGCGCCATGCAGGCGCCATCCGGGTTCCACGACGATCGCCGTCTGCGACGCAGCGACCTGCACGACGACCCGGTCGAGCAGTTCCGCCGGTGGCTCGGTGACGCCGAGGCGGCCGGCGTGCCGCTTCCCAACGCGATGGCACTCGCGACCGCGGACGCGCATGGACGTCCGAGCGTGCGCCACGTGCTGCTGCGCGGCGTCGACGATCGCGGCTTCCAATTCTTCACGAACCGCGAGAGCCGCAAGGGTCGCGAACTCGCCGAGAACCCGTGGGCCGGGCTCGTCTTCCTGTGGAAGGAGCTCGACCGGCAGGTGCACGTGACCGGCAGCGTGAGCCCGCTGGCCGACGACGAGTCCGACGCCTACTTCGCGAGCCGTCCGCGCGAGGCGCAGCTCGGCGCATGGGCCTCGGAACAGAGCGCGGTGATCCCCGGGTACGAGGTGCTCGAGTCGCGCATGGCCGAGTTCTCGGACCGTTTTCCGACCGAGGTGCCGAGGCCGGAGCATTGGGGTGGGTACCTCGTGCGCGCAGAGACGATCGAGCTCTGGCAGGGACGTCGCCACCGGTTGCATGACCGCTTCCGCTACTCGGCCGGAACCGACGGGAGCTGGCGCATCGAACGTCTGGCGCCGTGACCACGAGGAGAGAGCAGATGGATCAAGACACCGGGGTGCTGCGCCGCACCGTCGCCGACGACATGGGTCGCACGATCGCCGATCTCGAACGGCTCGTGCGCATCCCGTCGATCGGCTACCCGGGGTACGACGCGTCGCAGGTGCGAGCGAGCGCCGAGGCGACCGCCGAGATCCTGCAGGCGGCCGGCGCGGGCGACGCCCGCCTGATCGAGCTCGACGGCGGTCACCCCGCCGTGTACGCGGAGGTGCCCGGACCGCCCGATGCGCCCACCGTGCTCCTCTACGCGCACCACGACGTGCAGCCCGAGGGCGAGGCACACGATTGGCGGAGCCCGCCGTTCGAGCCCGTCGTGCGAGATGGACGCATGTACGGGCGTGGCGCCGCCGACGACAAGAGCGGCATCGTCGTCCATGCGGCCGCGCTGCGAGCGTTGGGGGTGGCCGACGGCGGTCAGCTTCCGGTGACGGTGCGCATCCTGGTCGAGGGCGAGGAGGAATGCTCGACCGAGCACCTTCCCGAGCTCGTGCAGGGCAACCGCGACATCCTGCGAGCCGACGTCGCGGTGGTGGCCGACGGCGGCAACGAGCGCACGGGGGTACCAACGATCGGCACCAGCGTGCGGGGCATCACCGACTGCCGCGTGACGGTGCGGGTGCTGCCGATCGCCCAACACAGCGGGGCCTACGGCGGGCCGATCCCCGACGCGATCACCGCCCTGTGCCGCATGATCGCCACCCTGCACGACGACCGAGGCGACGTGGCGATCGAGGGCCTGCACCGGTTCGAGTGGACCGGCGCCCCGATGTCCGAAGCGGCGCTCCGCGAGGAGACCCGCGTGCTCGACGGGGTCGAACTGATCGGGTCGGGCGCGATCGCCGACCGCCTCTATACGAAGCCGGCCGTCGCGGTGCTCGGCTTCGACGCGCCCACTGTCACGGGATCGTCGAACCAGATCGTGCCGGAAGCCTCGGCGCGCGTGTCGCTGCGCCTGGCGCCCGGAGATGATCCGCTCCACGCTCGAGACATGCTCGCCGGGCACTTGCGTTCGGCCGCGCCCTGGGGGGTGCAGGTCGAGATCGAGGCCGACGAAGCAGGCATGGGGTATCTCGTCGACACCTCGACGCCCGCCTACGCGGCCGCGACGGACGCCATGGCGGAGGCGTTCGGGCGCGATGTCGTCGAAGCGGGCAGCGGCGGCTCGGTGCCCATCGTGCCGATGCTCGCCGAGACGTTCCCCGACATGGCCGTGATCATCGTGGGGGCGGGCGACGAACGGTCGAACTACCACTCGCTCGACGAGAGCGTCGACCTCGCCGACCTCGAACGCCTGGTGGTCGCCGAAGCGCTGCTGATCCGCAAGCTGGGCGCCGCTGCTAGGTTGGGTGCATGAGCGACGACGCGACGCCCCAGCCTCAACCGACTCCCGAGCCGGTCGTCATGGAAGCCGTGCCCGTGGAGACGGAGGGGACGGCCACCTCCCAGGCCTCACCGCCTCCCTCGAGCGAGACGATCACCGAACCGGCCAAGCTGCTGCGCATCGCCAGCATGGTGCGCGAGCTGCTCGACGAGACCCGGCAGGCATCGATCGACGAAGCGGGTCGTACCCGGCTTACCGACGTGTATCACCGGGCGGTCGGCGAGCTGACCGAGGTGCTCTCCCCCGATCTGCAGGAAGAGCTGGGTGGTCTCGCGCCGCCGCTCCAAGGCGTGCCGAGCGAGTCGGAGATCAGGGTCGCTCAGGCTCAGCTCGTCGGCTGGCTCGAGGGCCTGTTCCACGGCATCCAGGCCGCGATGTTCGCCCAGCAGGCCGCGGCCCGCCAGCAGTTCGAGGAGCTCAGACGCCGCGGTCTCGTGAGTCAGAACCCGCCCGCGCAGGAGGGCCAAGGCCAGCCGCCCGACGGCGCTCCGCGCGGCGGCCAGTACCTCTAGCGCCGCTCACGCAGCCGGCATCGATCGAGGGCCGGTTGCTCCCGGATCGCTCCTCCCGCCTGACGCCACATCATCCGACCTGCGCGCGAGCAGCTGCGCGAGCAACACCGGCACGATCGTCACCGTGACGGCGATGATCGCAACCACGTTGGTAACGGGACGGTTCCGCGGCCTGAAGAGCACCTGGAAGATCCAGATCGGCAAGGTCGGATCGCTTCCTCGGGTGAAGGTCGTGACGATGATCTCGTCGAACGAGAGGGCGAAGGCGAGCACGCCCCCGGCGAGGAGTGCGGTCGCCAGATTGGGGAGCGTCACGTACCGGAAGGTCTGCCAGCCGGACGCGCCGAGGTCCGCCGAGGCTTCGACGATGTTCGGTGACATCCGGCGCAGCCGAGCCACCACGTTGTTGTAGACGATCACGATGCAGAACGTCGTATGCCCGATCACGATCGTCCAGAAGCTCGAGCGACACATCGAAGATGCCGGTGAGCGTCGACTTCAGCGCGATGCCCGGTCACGATGCCCGGCAACGCGATCGGGAGCACGATGATGAACCCAGTGCTTCACGACCGAAGAATCGGCGATCGATGGACGGCACCGGCGAGCAGGCTTCCGAGCATGATCGCCACGAGCGGCGCTCGATCGAGGCGACGAGCAGCGAAGGCGGAAGGCCTCCCACATGTCTTCGCGCCGAACGCGACGCTGAACCATTCCAGCGTGAACCCGGGCGGGGGGAACGTGAACGACGACGACTGCGTCGTGAATGCGTACAGCACGATGATCGCCAGCGGGAAGTAGAGGAACGCGATCACGATCGCGGAAGCGACCTTCAGGCCGATGCCCGCTCCCGTGCGCTCGCGGGTCATCACGCAGCCCTCATAAGGACTCGAACGCTCCCGCCCGCTTCGCGACCGCGCAGGTAGATCATCATGATCGCCATCGCGACGAACGTGAATGCCGCAGCGAGCGGCGTGTTCCCGACCACGCCGATCTGCGTGAACGACCTGTTGGCCGAGGTAGAACTCGGAGCTTCCGAACATCGTCGGCAGGATGAAGTCGCCGAGCGTGAGCGAGAACGTGAAGATCGAACCGGCGATCAGCCGGGTTTCGCGAGCGGCAGGACGATGCGGCGGAACGTGAGCACGCGGCTCGCGCACCGAGATCGCTCGACGCCTCGAGGAACGATCCGGGCACTCGCTCGAGCGCTGCCTCGACCGGCAGGATCATGAACGGAAGCCACAGGTAGGTGTAGACGATGAAGAGGCTGAACTTCGAGGCGATCAAGTCGAGCCCCGACGACCGGCACGGTGTACGAGGACGAAGTCGAGACTTGCCGTCGAGCCCCACTCTCTCGAGCGCCCAGTAGAGCACCCCTTCGCGCGGCGAAGATCTGGCGCCACGCGAGTGCCCGAACGAGGTAGCTCGACCACAGGGGCATCAGCACCGCCAGGTAGAGCGCGAACCGGGCGCGGCGCGTCGCGTAACGCGCCATGAAGTAGGCGAGCGGGAACGCAAGGACCGCGCACGCGATCGTGACCGCCGCGGCCATGAAGAACGTCCGCAGCACGATGTCGCGGTTGTACGGCTCGAGCAGGTCTCGGTAGGTGCTGAGGGTGAGGGTCCGGTCGATCAGGCCGGTGAACTCCTCCAGGCTCCAGAAGCTGTTGACGAGCAGCCCGCGATCGAACCGAGATAGAGCACGACCAGCCACAGCAGGGCGGGCAGCAGGAGCAGGAGCAGCCTGCTCCAGGGGTGACGATAGAAGACCCTCGAGACCGACGCGCCGAGACCGGCGCGCCGGTCGCGGTCGGTCAGCGCCACGCCGAACTCCTCTCCACAACGACGAGAGGTGGGGCCCTCGCGGACCCCACCTCTGCGCGTCGCTTTCGGGCGAGCGGATCAACGTCCGCCGATCACCGCGACGTAGTTCGTGACCCACTGCTGGTACGGCACGCAGGTCTCGCCCGAGTCCGGCGCGAAGCAGTCGGACTGCGGGGTCTTCCAGAACTCGATCTGGTCGAAGTTCTCGAATCCGTTCGTCGGCGCACCCATCGGGGCCGAGCAATTCGTTGCCGTTGCAGGCTTCCGGCACCGACGGCACCGAGCCGAACCACGACGCCAGGTCCCCCTGCACCTTCGGGTCGAGCGAGTGCTCCATCCACAGGTAGGCGCAGTTGGGGTTCGGCGCCTCCGAGTGCAGCATCGTCGTGTCGGCCCAACCCGTGGCACCTTCCTTCGGGACGACGGACGAGAACTTCTTGCCCGCGCCTTCGATGAAGTTGACCTGGAACGGCCAGGACGAGCTCACGACCGCCTCGCCGTTGACGAAGTCGTCCATCTGCACGAACGCGTCGTGCCAGTACCGGTTGATCAGTGCACGCTGCTGGCGCAGCAGATCCAACGCGGCGTTGAACTGGTCTTCGGTGAGCGCGTACGGATCCTCGATGCCGAGCTCGGGCTGGGTCGCCTTCAGATACAGGGCAGCATCGGCGATGTAGATCGCACCGTCGTAGGCCTGCACCCGACCCTTGTTCGAGTCGCCGTCGGGAAGGGTCTGCTCCTCGAACACGACCGACCAGCTGTCGGGCGTCTCACCCTTGAACGCGTCGGTCGCGTACATGAGCACGTTCGAGCCCCATTGGTAGGGCACGCCGTAGTGCTCGGCAGTGCCGTCGGCGTCGGTATCGACCGTGAACCAGGGCGCATCCTGCAAGCGCTCGTCTACGGTGGAGTAGCTCTCGATCAGGTCGAGGTTCACGGGTTGGACCGTGCCGCCCGCCACCAGGCGCAGGCTCGCGTCTCCCGACGCGGTGACGAGGTCGTACTGTCCGGCGCCCTCCTGCATCAGGGCCACCATCTCGTCGGACGTGCCGGCGGTGGTCACCTTGACCTCGCAGCCCGTCTCTTCCTCGAACGAGGTGACCCAGTCGTAGTTCTCGTCGGTCGTCCCGTCCTCGATGTACCCGGCCCAGGCGATGATGTTCACCTCGCCTTCGCCGTCGCCGACCTCGGTGACCCTGGCGTCGTCCGGATCATCGGAGGTCGTCGCCGTGCCTCCTCCGTCGCCCGAACCGCCGTCGTCGCCGCACGCGGCGGCCACCAACGAGAGCGCCGCGACGAGAGCCAGCAGGCGCATCCACTTCGTCATGCATCCTCCTCCCCGGGGCCAGCCGACCCCGTCCCTCCCTCGATCGGCGCCCCACCGGGTCCGACCGCAGGTTCCATATCTCGGGTGTGCTGTTGCTGCCAGGTGAGGCGCACGCGCCGACCCTGCACCTGCAAGCGCCTCCATCGAGGATGTCCGCAGGTTCTGCTGCATGACGACCAGCTCGCCGCCGTCGTCGAGCGCGACCACGTAGCGCGTGGCGGCACCCAGGTATACGACCTTCGAGACCACTCCGGTTGCCGTGCATTCGCCATCCGCCACCGCCGAATCCACGTCGAGCGCCAGGTGGATCTTCTCCGGGCGGACGGAGACCGGCCGTCGGGGAACCGACGATCGCCGGGGCCGCGTCGCCGGTCGAGCAGGTTGGAGACGCCGACGAAACCCGGCGACGAAGCCGGTGGAGCGGCCGCTCGTAGACATCGGCGGGCGTGCCGACCTGTTCGACCCGCCCGTGGTTGAAGACCGCAAGCCGGTCGCTCATCGTGAGCGCTTCCTCTTGGTCGTGCGTGACGTAGATGAACGTGAGGCCCACCGCCTGCTGGATCTCCTTGAGCTCGACCTGCATCGCCTGGCGGAGCTTCAGGTCGAGCGCCCCGAGCGGCTCATCGAGCAGCAGCACGCTCGGCCGCATGATCAACGCCCTCGCGAGCGCAACACGTTGGCGCTGCCCGCCGGAGAGCTGGCCGGGCTTGCGATTCGGCGAATCCGGTGAGCCGAACCATCTCGAGCGCTTCGTTCGCTCGTGCGATGCGCTCGGCCTTCGCGACCTTGCGGACCATGAGTCCGTACGCCACGTTGTCCAGCACGGTCATGTGCGGGAACAGGGCGTAGTCCTGGAACACCGTGTTCACGTCGCGCTCGTACGGCGGCAGGTCGCCGACGTCGATCCCACCGAGCAGGACGCGCCCGCTCGGTCGGGCGCTCGAAGCCGGCGATCATGCGCAGACACGTGGTCTTGCCCGAGCCCGAGGGACCGAGCATCGAGAAGAACTCGCCCTGGCGGACCTCGAGGTCGACACCGTCGACCGCGACGACGTCGCCGAATCGCTTCACGACGCCTTCGAGGCTGACCGCGACGCGCGGATCGCCCGACTCGACGGCGCGATCGGCCACGGCAACGTCGCTCACCTGCACCCCCCTGCCCACGAGACCCCCAAAGGACCCGCACATCTTGACCGGGGAACCCCGACCCCGCAACACAGCGAGGGGCCGGGCTTAGCGCCGGGCCGAACCGCGCTCGCTCGCTCCGCGAGACCAGACGTGAGCTCGCCCACCACGCCGGGACCCTCGTAGATCAGCGCCGTGTACACCTGCACCGTCGTGGCACCGGCGTCGAGGCAGGTCGCGACGTCGCTCCCGGTGAAGACGCCGCCGCATGCGTTGACCGCGATACGCGTCGCCGGCGGCGGCACGCACCTCGGCCACGATGCGCGGCGTGTGCGGCCAGAGCGCCCGTCCCGACAGCCCTCCGCGCCCGGCCGCCAGCCGGTGATCGGCAACCGCTCGGGTGTTCGAGCAGGTGAGGCCGTCGGCGCCCGCGTCGGCAGCGATGCCGGCGAGGGCCGTCACCGCCTCGCGTTCGATGCCGGTCACGAAGGGCGGGAGCTTCACGAACAGGGGCTTGGGCGAGCGTTCCCGAAACGCGGAGACGACCACGCGCAGGTGTGTCCTCGTCGTCGCGGTCTCGTCCCCAGGAGACGTTGGGACAGCTCGCATTCACCTCGACGCCGTCGACGAGCGGCTCGAGCAGCTCGAAGGAGGAGATCGCGTCATCGATCGCCTCGTCGGCGATGCTGACGAATCGCGGTGCCGGGCCTCGTGCACGATCGCGAAGCGTCGCGGCGACGGCCTCGGCCCCGGGATTGGGAAGCCCCATCGCGTTCACCATCGAGTGCTGACGAGGCGACCGGGCGATGCGCGGCGAGGCGTTGCCCGCCCGGGCCGCGCGGGTGACGGTTCCCCCGACCACGTAGCCGAACCCCAGCGCCCCCAGGGTCTCGAGGCGCCGGCACGCCTTGTCGAAGCCGGCGGCGAGCCCGATCGGGTTGCGCAGACGAAGACCCGCCAGGTCGGTCTCGAGCGAGGCATCGGTACGTGTGCCGCCGAGGCGCGTCCACGGTGCCGGCAGGGCCAGCAGCGACATCGCCACCCGGTGCGCCGCCTCGGGGGGCATCGCGA
This sequence comes from uncultured Actinomycetes bacterium, assembly GCA_963790335.1. GTDB lineage: Bacteria > Actinomycetota > UBA4738 > UBA4738 > HRBIN12 > JAOUEA01. Next base: position 282,088 of record CAWBOB010000007.1, read on the forward strand.
AGAAGAGCGGACGACCGATCGCCGGGAACCACCGCACGCGCCGAGTCGCCATCGCGCCCATCATGCCATCATGCCGGGCGTGTCCAACCCGTCGGAGACCGATCCCAGCGGGTCGTCTGACCTGGTCGCTCGCCTCGTCGAAGCGTCGGAGCTGCACGGTGACTTCGAGCTCTCGTCGGGCCGGCGCTCGACCGTGTACTTCGACAAGTTCCTGTTCCTCACGCGGCCCGATCTGCTGCGTGAGCTCGCCGAGGCCGTCGCCGATCTCCTGCCGCGCGAGGTCGATCACCTCGCCGCTCCGGAGGGCGCCGCGACCCTGCTCGTCGCCGCCGTGTCCCTGCAGACGGGCCTTCCCGTTGCGGTCGTGCGCAAGGAAGCCGAAGGCCTACGGCACGAGGTCGCAGATCGAGGGCCACGCGCCGAACGGGCGCGCGCGTCTGCCTGATCGAGGATGTGAGCACGACGGGCCAGCAGGTGCAGCGGGCCGCCGAGGTGCTCACCGATGCGGGGGTGACGATCGAGCGCATCGTGCTCGCCATCGACCGCGGAGGTGCCGAGCACCTCCGCGGATCGGGTTACGACGTGGAAGCGGTCGCGGTGCTCAGGCCGCCCGAAGCGACCTGAGGATCAGAAGATCCACACGAGCACGGCGATCAAGCCGATCAACGCCAAGATGCCGAAGATCATGGTCACTCCCCTCCTCGCCCTGGTCGGGTTCCAGGAGCGCCATACCCACCGAAGCCTCCCGTTACGCCATGCAGCGCGCGCCGTCTACGCCGTGGGAAGCGCGGCGTCCTCGCGCAACTCCAGCCGGCGCTGACGCTCGTCGTCCTCGCGCTTCCACATGGCCGCGACGAGGAGCATCGCGATGACGAGCGCGAGGTTGCCCGCGATCCACATCATCGCGGCGGCGTTGCGCTGATCGCCGAGCGCGCCCGGACCCCATGGGGGCGGCAGCGCCGCGTAGGCACCGTATAACGGTCGGTCGGCCGCATAGATCGCCAGCGCGAGGAACGACATCGCCGGCATGGCGAGCGTGAGCGAGAGCAGGCGAACGCCGTAGCCAACGGGCCGCGGGCTCGCGTCGGCACCGACGATCGGCCACCAGAAGACCAGGGCAGCTCCCATCCAGAGCCCGTGCTCGAGGGCATGCCAGCCGGCTGAGGCGAGCGACCACTCGAACAAGGGGGTGGCGTGCACGAGGATCGGCACGCCGACGAAGACGCTCCAGCCTGCCACCGGTGTGGCGAGCCAACCGACGGCGCGTGTACGCATCGATCGGGTGACCATGCGAGCCCCTCGCGCGGGAAGCGCACTCAGCGCGAGCGTGAGCGGTGCCGCGATCGCGAGCAGCACCGGTGCGACGAAGGTGAGCAGCAGGTGCTGCGCCATGTGGACCGAGAACGACACGTCGGCGTAGACGTCGATCGGCGACAGCAGCGCGAGCGCAAGCACCAGCCAGCCGCTCGCGAACGCGGCGACGCGGCCCGACCCGAAGCCGCGCCCAGCGCGCGCGGCTCGCACGAGCCCCGCGACGTACGCCCCGGCGATCCCGAGCAGAGCGGCCGTCGTGATCGGATCCACGGCCCACGACCCGAGCGCATCCCGGAGCCCGGGTGACAACGTCTGCGACCCCACCACGACATCGTGGCAGGAGCGGGTCCCTCGGGTCCTCGTTGCCGCGAACGTACCTGCCCGATAGAACTTGGACCAGGATGGCCCTCGCTGCAGCCGCCGAACCATGACCACGACCGCCTCGGGGCTTCTCCTCTGCTCTTCGGCACCATCCTGTTCCTCGCATCGGAGCTGCTGTTCTTCGGCGGCCTGTTCGGGGCGTACTTCGCGCTGCGGGCCCGCACATCCCCCTGGCCCCCCGAGGGCGTGGAGCTCGACACGGTCGTCTCAGCCGCCGCGACCACCCTGCTCGTGCTCTCGAGCGGCAGCTTCCACATGGCGACCGATCGGGCCGGCCGGGGCGACACCGCCGGGCTCCGCACCTGGGTCGGCATCACCCTCGGGCTCGGCTCGGTCTTCCTCGGCCTGCAGCTCTACGACTACTCCCGGCTCGGGTTCGAGGTGTCGAGCCACGCGTACGGCACGATGTACTTCGCGATGACCGGCCTGCACGGTCTGCACGTGCTCGCGGGACTGGCGCTCATGCTCGTGGTGCTCACGCGCGCGGCGCAAGGCGCGGATCAGGAAGGCGGCACCGACAGGGTGCGGGCTGTCGGCTCCTACTGGCACTTCGTCGACGTGGTCTGGATCGGTCTGTTCGCGACGCTGTTCCTGGTGCGCTGACGATGAGCTCCTCGACGTCCGCCGAAGCGCGCCTGCTCTCGCGGATCCTGCGCGTCGGGCTCGCGCTCGCCGTGCTCGGCCAGGTCGCATGGTCGTTCCGCCCAGGGCCGTCGGCCGCGCAGCCGACCGGGGCACAGGGGCGCGCGCTGTACGAGGCCAACTGCTCGACCTGCCATGGGCTCGACGCTGGAGGCACCACGAATGGCCCCTCGCTGCTCGAGTCGGGTCCTGCGGCGGTGGACTTCATGCTGCGGACGGGGCGCATGCCGCTCGCCAACCCGGCCGACCAGTCCCAGCGCAGCGAGCCGTCGTTCACCCCGGCGCAGATCGACGAGCTGGTCGCCTACATCTCGTCGATCGCACCGGGCGGTGAGCCGATCCCCGTGGTCGACGTCTCGGCCGGGAGCCTCGCCCTGGGGGCGGAGGTGTTCCTGAACAACTGCGCCGGCTGTCACGGAGCGGGGGCCTCGGGCGACTCCGTCGGAGGTGGCCAGATCGCGCCGTCGCTGTACGAGGCAGACCCGGTCGAGATCGGCGAGGCGGTGCGCGTCGGCCCGGGCCTGATGCCGAACTTCGGACCAGGGACGATCGACCAGCGTGAGCTGGATTCCCTCGCCGCGTACCTGCTGTGGCTGCGCGACAACGGCGACGAGGGAGGACTGCAGCTCGGTCGGGCCGGCGCCGTCGCGGAGGGTCTGGTCGCGGTCGTCATCGGCCTCGGTCTGCTGATCCTGGTGCTCCGACTCACGGGGGCGAAGCGATGAACCGGTCCGAGCGTCCCGTCGCGATGGCGTTCGTCGTCTCGATCGTCGCAGCCCTCGCGTTGTTCGTGGTCTACGTCGGGGGCGGGAACCCGCAAGCCGAGGGGGCGCTGCTGGCGGTCGCGCTCGGCGGGGTCGGCGTCGGGCTGCTGACCTGGGCGACCCGGCTGATGCCGCACATCGGCGACGAGACCCAGCCGCGCTCGAAGGCCGCACCCGCGACCGACGACGAGCGGGCCTCGGCCTCGGCCACCGTGGAAGCGGGCGTCGAGGAGATCCGTCGGCGACGGTTCCTCTCGCGCATGCTGCTCGCGGCGGTGGCTGCGCTCGGCCTCGCCGCGCTGATCCCGATCCGGTCGCTCGGGCGTTCACCCAGGAGCTCCCTCATGCGCACGAAGTGGACCTCGGGCGCGAGGCTCGTGACCGTCGACGGCTCGCCCGTCACCGAGTCGACGCTCGAGGTGGGCTCGTTCACGACCGTCTTCCCCGAGGGCTTCGAGGGATCGGCGGATTCCCAGGCCGTGCTCGTGAGCGTCGAGCCGGACCTCTTGCGGCTCCCGCCCGATCGCGCTGCAGGGGCGCCGTCGGGGCTCGTCGCCTACTCGAAGCTCTGCACACACGCCGGCTGTCCGCTCGGGTTGTACCTCGCGGCGACCCACGAGCTGCGATGCCCGTGCCACCAGTCGACCTTCGACGTGCTCGACGGGGCGCGGCCCGTCTACGGCCCGGCGCCCAGACCCCTGCCGCAGCTCCCGATCGAGATCGACGGCGACGGATCGCTGCGCGCGACGGGCGATTTCACCGAGCCCGTCGGGCCGGCGTTCTGGGAGCTGCCGTGATCGTGCGCCGGCTGGTCGACGGCGTCGACGAGCGCCTCGACGCGACGTCGTTCATCAAGACGAACCTGCGGAAGGTCTTCCCGGACCACTGGTCGTTCATGCTCGGCGAGCTCGCCCTGTACAGCTTCGTGATGCTGCTGCTGACCGGCACGTTCCTCAGCCTGTTCTTCGTCGCCTCACCCGCCGAGACGGTCTATCGGGGCCCGTACCCGCCCATGCAAGGTCGCGACGTCTCACTCGCCTACGAGTCGGTGCTGCGGCTGTCGTTCGAGGTGCGGGCGGGCCTCGTGATGCGCCAGACCCATCACTGGGCGGCGCTCGTGTTCATGGCCTCGATGACGGCGCACCTCGTGAGGGTCTTCTTCACGGGCGCGTTCCGGCGCCCGCGCGAGCTCAGCTGGATCATCGGCGTCACCCTGCTCGTGGCCGGCATCGGCGCGGGATTCACCGGCTACTCGCTGCCCGACGACCTGCTCTCGGGCACCGGGCTGCGCATCATCTACTCGGCGGTGCTGTCGATCCCCGTCGTGGGCACGTGGCTCGCCTACCTCTTCTTCGGTGGCGAGTTCCCAGCGCCCGAGCTCGTGTCCCGGCTCTACGTGATGCACATCTTGTTGATCCCGGCGCTCATCACGGGCCTGCTCTCGGTGCACCTCGCGCTCGTCTGGCGACAGACCCACACCCAGTTCCGTCCGTCCGGCACCGACGAGCAGACCGTCACGGGAACGCCCGTGTGGCCGAAGTTCGCGCTCAAGTCGGCCGGGCTCGCCTTCGTGACCTTCGCCGTGCTCGCCGGCCTCGGTGGGCTCGTGCAGATCAACCCCGTCTGGCTCTACGGGCCGTTCGTGCCCTACTCGGCTCCCTCGCCGGCGCAACCCGACTTCTATGCCGGCTGGCTCGAGGGCATCTTGCGTCTGTGGCCGAACTGGGAGTTCCCCGTGTTCGGGCACACCGTCGGGGAGTTGTTCCTTCCCGCCGTGGTGGTGCCCGGCGTCATCTTCACCGCCCTCGCGTTGTGGCCGTTCATCGAGGCACGCCTCACGGGCGACCGGCTGGTGCACCACGACGCGCAGCGCCCGCGCGACGAGCCGGTCCGAAGCGGCGTCGGCGCCGCGGGCATCGCCTTCTTCGTGCTCCTCATGCTCGCCGGATCCAACGATGTGCTGGCGCAGTTCCTGCAGGTCGAGGTCGACTCGCTCAACGGCGTGCTCACCGTGCTCGTGTTCGTCGTGCCGGCCCTCGCCGGCGTGCTCACGTGGTGGATCTGCCGCGACCTGGGCGCCCGTGACACATCGCCGCTCGCACGCCCGGCCCGGTCGCACATCCGGCGCAACGCCGCGGCGGGTTCGAGGACGAGCGATGAAGCGAACACCGCTCGCGCTCGCCGCGATCACGCTGCTCGGCGCCTCCTGCTCGTCGTTCGGCATGCCCCGCGGCGCGACGGAGCAGGGCGAGCGCATCTTCGGCCTGTGGCAGGTGTTCTTCTGGGCCGGCATCGGAGTAGCTGCGATCGTCTACGGTCTGATCGGGTGGTCGCTCCTGCGGTACCGGGTGCGTCGCCGAGCCGACGATGGAGCGCTGGGGCGAGCGTTCCACGCGAACGTGCCGCTCGAGATCATCTACACGGCGATCCCGGTGGTGATCGTGATCGTGCTGTTCACGCTCTCGTTCCGAGCCGAGACCGAGGTCTCATCGATCTCGGCGACGCCCGACGTGACCCTGCGGGCCGAGGCGTTCTCGTGGGGATGGCGGTTCGGCTTCCCCGATCTCGGAGTGGAGGTCGTGAGCCGGCCGAGCGGCCAGGGGGTGCCGGGGCCCGAGATCTGGCTGCCGGTCGGTGAGACCACGCGCATCGAGCTGACATCCAACGACGTGATCCACGCGTTCTGGGTGCCCGACTTCCTGTACAAGCGCGACGCGCTCCCGGGGCGCACGAACGCGTTCGACGTGACCCCCACGCGTCCGGGCACCTACCACGGTGTCTGCTCGGAGTTCTGCGGGCTGCACCACGCCTACATGACGTTCACGGTGCGGGTGGTCGTGCCGAGCGAGTTCGAGGCGTGGATCGCAGACGCCGCGAGCGGCCCCCAGGCGAGCGCCGCATGAGCGCGGTGACCGACCGCACGAGGCCATCGCCGGCCGATCGTCCGCGCGCCGGCCCCGTCGCGTGGCTGACCACCACGGACCACAAGCGAATCGGTCTGCTGTACTGCGCGACGGCGTTCGGGTTCTTCCTGTTCGGGGGCGCGCTCGCCGGAGCCATGCGCGCAGAGCTCGCCGGCACCGGCAGCCAGCTCGTCGGGCCTCAGGCGTACAACACGCTGTTCACGGTGCACGGCATCACGATGATCTTCCTGTTCGTGGCGCCGTTCGGCGTGGGCCTCGCGAACTACCTGGTGCCGCTGCAGATCGGTGCGCCCGACATGGCGTTCCCCAGGCTGAACGCCATGTCGTACTGGTTCTTCGCCGGCGGCGGGCTGCTCGTGCTGCTGAGCTCGTTCGCGACCGACGCAGGCGGGGTCGCCACCGGGTGGTACCTCTACCCGCCGCTCTCCGGCCCGCGCTACTCGCCGGGTGCGGCCGCCGACCTGCTGATCCTCGGTCTCGCGCTCGTCGCGATCTCGACCCTCATGTCGGGTGTGAACGTGATCACGACCGCGTTCCTGATGCGCGCGCCGGGCATGACGATGTGGCGTCTGCCGATCTTCACCTGGAACGCCGTGGTCACCGCGTTGCTCGGGCTCGTCGCGTTCCCCCCCGCGCTGGCAGCCTTCGTGCTGCTGCTGTTCGACCGCCGGCTCGGGGGACATGCCTTCGATCCAGGCGGCGGGGGCGACCCGATCGTGTACCAACACCTGTTCTGGTTCCTCGGGCACCCTGAGGTCTACATCCTGATCCTGCCGTTCTTCGGCGTCATCACCGAGATCATCCCGGTGTTCAGCCGCAAACGGCTGTTCGGCTACACGGGCTTCGTGCTCGCGACGCTCGCCATCGGGGCGCTGTCGACCGGCGTGTGGGCCCATCACATGTTCACGACCGGTGTGGTCGACAACCCGTTCTTCTCGGCGATGACGTTCACGATCGCCGTGCCCACCGGTGTGAAGTTCTTCAACTGGATCGGCACGATGTGGGGTGGGCGCATCTCGCTGCGGACGCCCATGCTCTTCTCGGTCGGCTTCCTGCTCAACTTCCTGATCGGCGGCGTGACCGGGGTGATGCTCGCGAGCCCGCCGATCGACTTCCAGGTGTCGGACTCGTACTTCCTCGTCTCGCATTTCCATTACACGATGATGGGCGGATCGGTCTTCGGCATCTTCGCGGCGATCTACTTCTGGTGGCCGAAGGCGTTCGGGTACCGGTTGTCCGAGCGGCTCGGCCGCGTCGTGTTCGCGCTGATGTTCGCGGGCTTCAACCTCACCTTCTGGCCGCAGTTCGTGGTCGGTCTCCGAGGCATGCCCCGGCGCATCGTCGACTACGCGCCCGGGCTCGGCTGGGAGACCCCGAACCTCGTGTCGTCGCTCGGGGCGGCGGTGCTCACCGTGGGGGTGCTGGTCTTCCTCGCCGACGCGCTCAGCTCGCGCCGGCGCCGCACGCCGTCGGGCGACGACCCGTGGAGCGCGTACTCGCTGGAATGGATGACGACCTCACCACCGCCGTCGCACAACTTCACCTCGCTCCCCCGCATCCGCTCGGAACGTCCCGCGTTCGACGGCCGCCACCCCGACCTCGCGAGCGGGTCCACGACCGCGCCGGGGTCACCGTGAGGATCGCGTTGCGGTACCTGTGGAGCTACGCCGGTTTCGGGCTCGGGCTCGGCACCGTGTACTACCTGTTGAGCGACGAATGGGTCGGCTCGACGATGCTCTGGCTGCTGGGAGCCATGCCGGCGATCGTCGGGCTGTGGTGGGGACGGGCCGGCAGCTCGCCCGCCGTGCGTGCCTCCGACGACCCCGAGGCCGACGAGCCCGCGTCGGCCGCCGGCGAGTCGCTCGGCTGGTTCCCGGCGACCACCGGGTGGCCGGTGTTCCTGGTGCTGGGGGTCATCGTGACCGGCGCGTCGCTCGTCTACGGATTGCTGCTGCTGCCGGTCGGGGCCGTGCTCGTGATCTGGGCGCTCATCGGGCTCGTGCGGGAGAGCCGGGGCTGACGAGACCCCCGGGTGCCTGCAGCCCGTGCGTCAGGCGCGCACGCACCGCCAGATGCGCAGATCCCACAGCAGACGGCTGCCCCGCTGGTGCAGCTTGAGCAGACCTTCCTTCATGAGACGCGCGGTGGCCGTCGCCTTCGCGACGAGGTCCGGCAGCGGGAAGGTCCGCTCGAGCACCGGTTCGATGTTGTCGCCGAAGACGCGCCGGGCGGCCGCCAGGATCGCGCTCTCGTCCTGGAGCGTGCCGGTGGGCAGGTAGAAGCGCCCGCCCGGTTCGAGCGTGTCGCCGATCGATTCCAGCAGCTTGCGTGGCAGCTCGGCGCCGGTCGGACCCCCCGCCGGCACGTCCTGGAACCACCCGCTCACCGCGGCGAGGTCGTCGGGGATGCCGGAGACGTCGCCGATCACCACGTTGGCGCGCAGCCCGCGCATCGGCTCGAGCAGGTCGCCCTGACGGAACTCGCAGACGTCGCTCAGCCCGAGGCGCTCGGCGTTGCGGATGGCCATCTCGACCGCGGGGGCGGACAGATCGCACCCGTACACCCGCTTCGCGCCGAGGTTCGCGGCCACGAACGCCAACACGCCGGACCCGCACCCCACGTCGATCACAGGTCATCGGGCCGGATCTCGAGCGCGTCGGCGAGGGTGCGGCTCGTGCTCGTGGGACTGAACACGCCGGGGCGAACGAGCAGCGGGAACGGGCCCGTGCGGCCCTTCCACTCGATCTCGCTGGCCTCGACCTGGGACATCTGGCCGTCAGGCTACACGCGCACGCGAAGGCCCCGCTAGACCGGAGGCGGGTCGAAGATCACGTCATCTCCGGGCACGAGGTCCCCTCGCTCCACGGCCGCGGCATCGGCTTCGAGCCTCGCGTGCAGCGCCACCGTCGGGATGCCGTGATGGCCGTCGGGGTACCGCTTCACCCTCCGCGACGCCCTCCGCAGCAACGTCTTCGTGCCGTGGGCGTTGCCTCGGAGCAGGTGCACGTACCCGGCGCCCATCTGTGACAGCCCCTTGAAGAACTCGGCGTCGTCGGTGTCCGCGGGCCTGCTTCCAGGCGGTCTCCCATGCCTCGTGCGCCGGGAAGTACCGCCCGGCCCGCACGTGCTCGCGCCCCAGCTGATGGTTCTGCTCCAGGGTCATGGAATCGAAGTCCTCGAGCTGGAGCTCGTTGGTCGCGGACCAGTCGAGCGGACGTCCGAGCCGGTCGCGCGGGCGCTCGGGCTTCGTGCGGGTCGGGCTCGGCACACCGGACTTGCCGGTGGTCTCGGGGAGATCGGACATCGCCTTCGATGGTACCCGGGGGGCCGGACCCACCAGCTGCTGCGCTACCGTCTGCGGCGTGGAACGTTTCGACGTCATCGTGGTCGGAGGCGGCGCGATGGGCACCGCCGCCGCGCTCGAGCTGGCGCGGCGGGGCCGCGAGACGCTCGTGCTCGAACGGTTCGTGCCCGGCCACGCCAACGGCAGTTCGGGCGGGCCCACGCGCATCTTCCGCTACGCCTACCACCGCGACGAGTACGTGCGGCTCGCGATGCTGGCCCGAACGGCTTGGCGCGACCTCGAGTCCGCGGCCGGTGAGCAGCTCCTGCACGTGACCGGCTGCATCGACATCGGCGAGGAGGGCCTCCGCCGAGCGGACCTGCTCGAGGCGGCGGGTGTGCCGGTCGAGCGCCTCCACGGGGAAGACGTGACCGACCGCTGGCCGGCGCTTCGACTTCCGGCCGATGCCGACGTCGTCTTCCAGCCCGGGGGCGGGGTGCTGCACGCTGCACCGACGGTGGTCGCGCAAGCCCGGCTCGCGGCCGAGGCCGGAGCGATCGTGCGCACCGGGACGACCGTCGCCGAGATCGCGGTCCACGATTCCCGTGTCGAGGTTCGCACCGATCGTGGCGACGCGTTCGAGGCGCCGGTCTCGATCGTTGCCGCCGGAGCGTGGGCTGCCTCGCTGCTCTCGATGGCAGGGATCGAGATCTCGCTGCGCCCCAACCTCGAGCAGTCCACCTACTTCCGGCTGGACGATCTCGGGACGCTGCTGCCGACGGTGATCGACTGGCTCGCGCACACCGACCAGCCTCCCTATCTCGTGCCCGACCCGTGGGAACCCGGTTCGTTCAAGGTCGGCCTGCACCGAGCGGGACCCCCGACCGACGCCGATGCCCGAACGTTCGACCCGGACCCGGCGCGCGTCGATCGCGCGATCGACTACGTGACGTCGCACGTGCCCGAGGCGCGAGCGACCGGGCGCACCGACACGTGCCTCTACACGCTCACGCCCGACGAGGATTTCGTGCTCGACCGCGTCGGGCCGGTCGTCGTCGCATCACCGTGCAGCGGACACGGCTTCAAGTTCGTGCCGCTGTTCGGCCGTGCCCTCGCCGACCTCGCCACGGACGTGGCGCCGCCTTTCGATCGGTCCCCGTTCCGCGTCGATCGCCCCGGGCTCGCCGGACGCTGACCGATGCCCCGCCCACTATGCTCGTCGTCGTGACCGAGCCGACGATGCCAGCCGAGGATCTTCGCACCAAGAGCCTGCTGCCCGAGCTGCTCGCGACCCGCCGCCGACTGCGTCAACGGAGCGAATCGCTCGTTCCCCATCGCGGCCCGACCGACGACGGACCGGCACACGAGGAGCAGACGGCCGGCGCCGGCAAGACCGGCACCCTGAGGGCGGCCATCTTCGGGGTCAACGACGGGCTCGTCTCGAACGCCGCCCTGATCATGGGGTTCGCCGGCGCGAGCCAGGCGCGGACCGTGATCTTGCTCGCCGGCGTCTCGGGGCTGCTCGCCGGCGCGTTCTCGATGGCGGCGGGCGAGTACGTGTCGATGCGGGTGCAACGCGAGGTGCTCGAGCGCATGCTGCACCTCGAGGCGCACGAACTCGCCAACGAACCCGAGGAGGAGCTCGCCGAGCTCGCCGAGATCTACGAGCGCAAGGGCGTGCCCGCCGATCTGGCCCTCACGCTCGCGACGGAGCTGTCGAGGGATCCCACCACGGCGCTCGATACCCACGCCAGGGAAGAGCTCGGCATCGACCCGGACGAGGGCCTGGGATCGCCGTGGGCCGCCGCCGCTTCGTCGTTCGTGACGTTCGCGCTCGGAGCGCTGGTGCCGCTCGTGCCCTTCCTGTTCACTGCGGGGGGGGCGGGGGTGGCCACGAGCGCCCTGGTGACCGGCCTGGCGCTGCTGGGGGTCGGAGCCCTCACCGCGCGGCTCACTGGCCGCTCTGCGGTGCTCTCGGGCCTGCGCATGCTGGCGATCGGCGCGTCGGCCGCACTCGTCACCTACATGATCGGGGCGGCGCTCGGCGTCAGCGTCGTGGGCTGAGACCGCCGACCGCGGCCACCATGGTCGTGACCCCGAGCCTTCGCTCCTCGCCAGCCCTCGCCCGACCATGCGTCGTCCGTGGCTCGAGCGCCCAGGCCGGCCAGGTTCCCGAGTGGGGAAGCACCCCCGGACGCCCGAGGTGATGGCCCTGCCCGAGGCGGACGCCCGCGTCCCGCAGGGCATCGAGCTGGCGTGGGCTCTCGATCCCTCGGCGAGCACCACCGCCCCGACGCTCGGGGCGAATCCGACGATCGCTTCCACGAGTGACCGGCGCACGGTGTCCTTCTCGATCCGCCGCGTGAGCGATATATCCAGTTTGATCGTGTCCGGTTTCAGGTGGAGCACGTGTCGCAGGCTCGCGGAGCCGGAGCACGTGTCGGCGATCGTCAGGCCGACGCCAAGGCTCCGAAGGGGGGCAAGGGCTGCGTCGAGTCCTTCGTAGTCGTCGACGGGCGCGCCCTCGGTGATCTCGAGCGCGACCCGCTCGGCCGGCACGTGCCGGAGGAGTTCGCGCAGTTCCCGGGAGCGACAGGTGCTCGGGGACACGTTGACGTGCAGCACGATCGAGGGATCGAGGTCGCGCAGACGGGCGAAGGCGCGACGGACCGAGGCGATCTCCAGCTCGATGCCGAGCCCGACCTCGGCTGCCTCGGCGAACCAGAGGTCGGGGGTGCGCAGTGGCGCGACCGCGAAGCGGCAGAGGGCTTCGGCCGCGACGGGCCGCCCGTCGGCGAGGTCGAAGATCGGCTGATAGACCACCTCGATGCCGTCGCCGTGGAGGAGCGCCTCGATGCGGCTGCGCGTCTCGCGACTCCCGAACGACCGGGTGCCGAGCCCCGATGGGAGGAGCGCGGGACGTCGAGAGGGCGTCTCGGCGGCCGGCGTGCACCGACGGATCGCCTCGACGATCTGCTCCGTTCCGTCGCCCTTCACGAGGAAGCCGCAGGCTCCCGCCCGGAGCATGGAGAACACGTCGTGTGGGTCGTCGTAGGCTGAGATCGCGATGAGCTCGGTGCCCGGGCTGAGCCGTGTGATCTCGCGGGCGGCTCGGACACCACCTCCGCCGGGCATGCGCACGTCGAGCACGGCCACGTCGGGACGCTCTCGAGCGGCGACCGCGATGGCGTGGTCTGCATCGGCGCCCGTGCCGACGATCGAGATGTCGTCGTCGACGCGAAGCCGGGAGATCATCGCGTCGCGCACGTCCTCGTCGTCGTCGGCGATCATCACGCGGATCGGCGTCATCGGCTCTCCCTCGCTGGCTCGTCGGACGGTCTCGTGTCCGGTCTCGGACGCGAGGGTCGGCTCCACGATGGGTCTCGAGCACCGACACGACGGGACATCTGTCTCATCGATCTCCTCCGTGGGGTTGCTGCACGGCGGTACACTCGGGCGCGCCCCGGGAACGTCTTCCTATGGACATCGAGATCCTGATCGTCGACGACCACGGCTTGGTCCGCGACGGCCTCCGCACGCTCCTGGATTCCCAGACAGGGTTCCGGGTGGTGGGCGACGCTCGAAACGCCGGCGAGGCGCTCGCCCTCACGCGGCATCTCCTGCCGGCCGTGATCGTGCTCGACGTGCAGCTGCCGGACCGTGACGGGTTCGAGATCTGTGGGGAGATCCGTGAGCTCTCGCCACAGAGCCGGATCCTGATGTTCTCGGGCCTCGCCGACGGAACGGCCCTCATCGAGGCGGCCAAGGCGGGCGCCGACGGCTTCGTCTCGAAGGAAGCCGACAACGCAGAGATCGTCGACGCCGTGCGACGGGTCGCCCAGGGGGCTGCCGTGGTCGGAACCACCTCGGCCCAGGCGATGTTCCGCCATCTCCGCCGGCACGGACCGGAGTCCAAGCTGTCGGCGCTCTCGGAGCGGGAGCGAGAGGTGCTGGGGCTGCTGGCGGAAGGTCTCACCAACCGCGAGATCGGCGAGCGGCTCTTCATCTCCGAGAAGACGGTGCGCAACCACGTCTCAGGGGTCCTGCGCAAACTCGAACTCCGGCATCGCACCGAGGCTGCGCTGTTCGCCGCCCCCCTCCGAGGGGAGCTCGGACCCCGCGCGTAGCGTCGGCCGGGACGGATGTCCCGGTGCCTCGGGCACGTCGACCCATCGAGTCCCCACACCGACGCCCGATGGTCTGGTGACACGAACGAACCGGACACATCGACGGCACGAGGTGAGGAGACGATCCCATGGAACAGGCGACCGTTCGCCGTGAGCAGGCGCAGTCCGAGGATCAGGGACGCGACCAGCGGTTCATCCGAGTGGTCGTCGCCGATGACGAGGAGATGGTCGTCGACGTGCTCCGGGCACTCGTGGGTTCGGACCCGTCCCTGCGATTCGTCGGCGCCGCCTTCGACGCCGAACGCGCGATCGATCTCGTGCTCGAGGAGCAGCCCGATGTGGTCCTGCTCGACGTGCGCATGCCCGGCGGTGGTGGCCAGCGTGCCACGAGGGAGATCTCGGAACGCAGTCCGTCCACGAAGATCATCGGCCTGTCCGCGCATCGAGACGCCGACGTGGTGATCGCCATGATCGCGGCGGGCGCGCACGGCTACGTCCCGAAGGGGGACCCCACCGAGAAGATCCTGCGCACGATCCACCGGGTGGCGGGCCGCCGGCTGCCGAAGGCAGCCGGCGGCGCACACCTCGCGCTCGTGCCGCCGGCCCAGCCCAGGCGCGACGAACGCGCCGCCGCGGTGGCTCGAGCGATCCTGGACGGTGCCGTGACGGTGGAGCTCCAGCCCATCGTCGACCTCGACACGATGAGGCCCGTGGGGCTCGAGGCCTTGCCTCGCCTCGTGACCTTGCCGCATCGTTCCTACGACGCCTGGTGCGCCGACGCACGCTCGGTCGGCCTCCTCGCCGATCTGGAGCACACCGCCTTCCGCGAGGCCAGGCTCGCGCTTCGAGACGTGCCCGACGACATCTTCCTCGAGATCGAGGTGAGCCCGTTCACCGCGAGCGAGCCGAGGTTCCGCCGAAGCATCCAGGGATCGAGCACCTCGCGAACCGTGCTGGCGTTCTCGCCGCTCGTCGCCAGTGGCGAGACGCGCATCGACGACGTCGACTTCGCAGCGATGCTGGCGTCGCTGCGGGCGCGAGGGGTTCGCGTGGCGGCCACCGATGCCGGCACGGGCCTGCAGGGGCTCGACCACCTCTCCGCCCTCGCGCCGGAGTTCGTGCGGCTCGACACCACGCTGACCCGGTCCGTGGACGGCAGCTTCTCGAGCCATGCGGTGGTCGCCGCCGTGGTCGCCTGCGCCACGCAGGTCGGTGGCCGGGTGATCGCCGCGGGAATCGACACCGAGGAACAGCTCGAGGAGATCCGGAGCCTCGGCGTCCAGCTGGCCCAGGGCCCGCTGCTGGGCGAGCCGATGCCCCCCTCGGAGCTCCGGGATCGATTCCTCACGGCTGGACGCTCCACTTCAAGTTCGCCCGCCGTCGAGCCGATGGTAGGAGGAGACGTTGCACCGTCGCTCATCCCCTCGCCCGGAAGTGGAGCGTCATGAGGAGCCACCGGACACGTCGGTTCGTGGTCGCGGGGCTGATCATGCTCCCGGCGATGACGGCACGATGCCTGGGCCGACACGTGCCCCGCGCTCGACCCGACCTGTGTGCTCGGTGATGTGGTCGAGTCAGGGAGCGGAACGGTGGACGACACCGTGCAGACCGCCGCGGACGCCGCCGGCCTCGACCTCGGAGACACCGTCGACGTGGATCCACCGATCGGAGGCATCCAGCCGCCGGTCGGCGATGGAGGTGGAACGGGTGGACCCGGTGCAGGCAACGACGGCGGCCGCGGGAACGACGATCAGCGTGGCGTGAGATCGACGCGTGGGCCCGCTGGGGTCGCGCCCGGCCTTGACCGCGCATCGCTGACGGGCTTGGCGACCGGGGCGGCCGCTCCGCGAGACGCGTCGACCGTGCCGGTGGTTCATGAGCTGAGGCCGCCGATTCCGATCTCCGACCGTCTCGCCGCCGCCGCGGTCGGCGCAGCCAAGAGCCTCGCCGTCGTGCTCGGGTTGATGGGCGCGGCCGTCGCGTTCGTGCTCATCCAGAACCGACTGGACGCTCGTGACCCCAGGTTGGCGCTCGCCCCGCTGCGGTCCGACGTCGTTCGATTCCGATGAGGCTGCGACCGCGCGCGCGCGGACGGTCGTCGTCACCCGATCCGTCCGAGCTCCGATCGATCACCGATCGCGCCAGGCACCTGTGGCTGCTCCGGCTGGGTTCCTGCGTGGTGGTGGTCGCAACCTCGCTGGCCTGGCCGTCGATCACGTCGGTGCCGTGGAGCTGGCTCGCGTGCGGCGCGGCCGGGTATCTCGCCGTGTCCGCCGGAGCCCTCGCCGCGGTGTGGAGCGGACGCAGGATCGCGCTCGCCGCGCTGCAAGCGGGACTCATGCTCGACGGCATCTTCCTCGCGGCGGCGATCGGGGCCACGGGTGGGGCCTCCAGCCCGCTCGCGTTGCTGCTCGGGGTGCACGTGGTCGGGGTCACGCTCGCGTGCTCGTACCGCACCGGCCTGAAGCTGGCGATCTGGAACACCCTCCTCTTCCTCTGGGTGACCCAGGCCATCCAGGCGGGGCTCGTACCGGGGGCAGCGACGACCGCGAGCGGCGCAGCCGTCGACACGGCGATGACCGTCGTGGGACTCTGGCTGCTGGCGCTCGGCACCGCGGGGTTCTCGGCAGCCGGCGAACGCGAACTCCGTCGCCAGAAGGCGGATCTCGCCGATCTGTCGGCGATGGTGACGCTGATCGACGGCACCGATGCCAGCGGTGACAGCAGCAGGATCCCGGCGATCCTGCTGGAACGGCTCCGTGACACGTACGGGTTCGCGCGGGGGGTCGTGCTGGCCTCGCCCGAAGGCGAACTCGAGCTCCTCGCCACCACCGAGTCAGGCGATCTTCCATCGGTCGCCGCGGGCATGGATCAGGTGATGTCGCGAGCATGGGCCGACAAGACGTGTCAGCTCGTGGGCGAACTCGATCCCTCGACGGATCCTCGCCTCGCGAGCCTGCTGCCCGACGCCAGCAACGTGGTGGTCCTGCCCTTGTTCCTCGTCGGCGGTCATCGGCTCGGCATCGTGGCGCTCGAGCGCGGTTCCCACCGTGCCCCGATGCGCCGATGGGAGCTCGAGATGATCGGCCAGTTCGCTGCGCATGCAGCCCTCGCCCTGTACAACGCCTGGCTCACGGAGCAGCGGGAGGAACAGCTGCACACGATCCGTGAGCTCGAGCGACGCCTGCGTACGCAGAACGCGCAGCTCGAGACCGCGGTGGACGAGCGCACCGAGGAGCTGCGCACGGGTCATCGCCGATCTGCGCGAGGTCGACGAGCAGCGGCGACGGCTGCTCCACCACGTCGTGCGTGCCGCCGAGGACGAACGACGACGGATCTCCCACGACATGCACGACGATCCCGTGCAGAAGCTCGCGGCGGTCAAGATGCGTCTCGAGATGCTGGCCAACGCGCATCCCGAGATGCCCGAGATCACCGAAGCGCACAGGACCGTCGCATCCACGATCAAGAGCATGCGCCACATGCTCTTCGACCTCAGCCCGCCGATCCTCGACGAGGAAGGCATCGGCCCCGCGCTGGAGTACTTCCTCGAGCACTCACCCGTCTCTTACGAGTGGGTCATCGAGGACGACCTCGATCGGCGAGCTCTCGACGCAGGCCCGGCTCATCCTCTACCGCACCGCGCAAGAGGCGCTCATCAACGCGCGCAAGCACGCGGACGCCACCACCGTGCGGGTGACGCTCGAGCCCCGCGACGCCGGCGTGTGGATGGAGATCGAGGACGACGGTGTCGGATTCCTGCCGCAGGAAGCCGTCGCGGCGCCTGGCCACCTCGGGCTCGCGGCGATGCGTGAACGGGTGGAGATGGCAGGCGGGTCGTGCGTCCTGCGCAGCCTGCCCGGCGCCGGCACGAGCCTCGAGGTGTGGCTCCCGAGCGACTCGGAACCCGCTGCGAGGCCGCACCAGGCCGAGTGGCGAGGCGTCGACGCCGACGACCGGCCGCGACAGATCGCCTAACCGCTCGCGGTTCGGACCACTTCGCCGCTCGCGAGGATCACGCCGTCCTCGCACTCGGCTTGCACGAGCCCGCCCCGGAACTGCTGCTCGTACAGCCGCGCGTAGAGGCCACCACGCGCCGACAGCTCGTCGTGGGTGCCCTGCTCGACGAGCCGTCCACGGTCGATGACGAAGATCACATCGGCCTTCAGGATCGTCGAGAGGCGGTGGGCGATCGCGATCGTCGTGCGGTCTTCCATCAACGGCTCGAGGGCGGCCTGCACGAGTCGTTCGCTCGTCGTGTCGAGCGAGCTCGTCGCCTCGTCGAGGATCAGGATGCGCGGATCCTTCAGGATGACTCGCGCGATCGCGAGGCGCTGCTTCTCGCCGCCGGAGAGCTTGTAGCCGCGCTCCCCGACCACGGTGTCGTATCCATCGGGGAGCTCGGCGATGCGATCGTGGATGTAGGCGGCTCTGGCCGCGCTCTCGAGCTCCTCGTGCGATGCCCCGGGCCGCCCGTAGAGCAGGTTGCGGCGGATCGTCGTGTGGAACAGGTAGGTCTCCTGCGTGACGACGCCGATGTTCTCGCCGAGCGATTCCAGCGTGACGCCGCGCACGTCGTGCCCGTCGATCGTGACCGATCCCTGCTGCACGTCGTACAACCGCGGCACGAGATAGGTGATGGTGGTCTTGCCGGCTCCGCTCGGGCCGACCAACGCCGCGAGCTGACCGGGCGCGATGCGCATCGACACGTCGTCGAGCGTCCACTCGCGTGGCGCCTCGTTCGCCTCCGGCATATCGCTCGGCGATGTCGGCGTCGTTCGCTCCTCGGGTTCGTCGTAGCGGAAGCGCACGTCGCGCAGCTCCACCTCGCCCCGTCACGGTCTCCGGGCGCAGGGTCGCCGCGTCCGGCGCGTCCTCGATGTCGTTGCGCAGATCGAGGTACTCGAAGATGCGGTCGAACAAGGCGAGCGAGGAATGCACCTCGGTCGAGACCTGCAGCATCGATCCGATCGGGAAGAACAGCCTCGACTGCAGCGTCGTGAACGCCACGATGTCGCCGGCGTTGACGGGGTCGCCCCCCGAGAGCACCCAGCCGCTCACGAGGTACACGAGCGCGGGTGTGATCGAGAAGAACGTGCCGACGATGGCGAAGAAGGACCGCCCGATCATCGTCTGGCGGATCTGCAATCCCGTGAGGCGCACGTTCTCGTCGCGGAAGCGTCCGATCTCGTGACGCTGCCGGCCGAACGACTTGGAGAGCAGGATGCCGCTGACCGAGAGCGTCTCCTCGGTGATGGCGGTGAGGTCGGCGAGCGTCTTCTGGGTGCTCGACGCCACCTCGCGCCGTGCCCGGCCCACCTTGACGGTGAGCCAGAGGAAGACCGGGAGCAGCGCCAGCGACAGGATCGTGAGCGGCACCGACAGGATGAGCATCGCGATCAACGTGCTCACGATCGTCACCACGTTGGCGAGCACGTTCGAAGCCGTGTCGGTCACGACCGACTGCACGCCCCCGACGTCGTTCGACAGACGCGACTGGATCTCCCCCGTACGGGTGTTCGTGAAGAACCGAAGCGGCATGTGCTGCAGGTGCGCGTAGAGGGCGTTGCGGAGATCCTGCATCACCTTGAGCCCGACCTGGTTCGCCCAGTAGGTCTGGCCGATGCCGATCACGCTCGTGATGACCGGCACGGCGACCATGAGGGCGACGAGCCGATAGAGCAGCGGAAGGTTGGGGCACGCCTGGCCGGCGCAGGAGCCGTCCTGACCGAAGAGGGCGTTGTTGAACACTTCCGCGATCAGCAGTGGGTTGATGACGCCCAGGCCCGAGGTGAGCACGATCGCGATCGCGACCAGTCCCACGGTGCGCCGGTACGGCCTGAAGGTATCGACCACACGGCCCACCGTGGCTCGGTCGACCGGCCGCTGCTCCTCGTCGATCGGGCGCACCTTGAAGAAGCCTCCGTGTCGACCCATGTACCGAGGATACGACCGGGGTGCGGAGACTATTCCCGGGCGAGCGCTGCGGCCCGGGCCAGCACCTCGTCGATCATCGCCGTCGTGAGCGTTCCCGTGAAGGTGTTCTGCTGGCTCGGGTGGAAGCATCCGAGCAACGTGTACCCAGCGACCGAAGCCCGTGCGCCGTGGCCGAACCGAGGCTTGGGCTTCGTGGTGTGGCCCATCGAAGCCAGCGCCCGCAGGCAGCCGTCCCAGGCATAGGCCCCGAGCGCCACGATGACGCGCAGCCGCTGCAGTGCCTCGATCTCGCGCACGAGGAAGGGCAGGCACCGGTCGCGCTCATCGGGCGTCGGCTTGTTCGCGGGAGGAGCGCATCGGTTCACCGCGGTCACGTAGGCCCCCCGCAGTTCGAGGCCGTCGCCTCGCGCCTCGCTCGTCGGCTGGTTCGCGAGCCCCGTGCGGTGCATCGACGCGAACAAGAAGTCCCCCGACCGGTCGCCGGTGAAGATGCGGCCCGTGCGGTTGCCGCCGTGGGCGGCCGGCGCGAGCCCCAGCACGAGCACGGTCGCGCCGGGGTCGCCGAATCCGGGCACGGGTCGTCCCCAGTAGGGCTGGTCCGCGTACCGGGCGATCCGCTCGCGTGCGACGCGCTCGCGCCACTCGACCAGCCGCGGGCACGCCCGGCAGGCCACCACCGCACGCTCGATCGCCGCGAGGTCCGCCCCGCTCATGCCGTGATGCGCCCGCGAGCCTCGAGCCAGTCGTCGTAGCCGCCCGGCGACGAGAACGCCTGCCCGTCGCGGACCTCGACGATGCGATCGGGGATGCGGTCGAGCAGGTAGCGGTCGTGGCTGATCACGATCACGGTGCCGTCGTAGGACTCGAGCGCGGCTTCCAACACCTCCATCGAATCGATGTCGAGGTGGTTCGTGGGCTCGTCGAGCAGCAGGCAGTTCGCACCCGAGAGCATCAGCAGGCAGAGCTGCAGGCGCGTGCGCTCGCCGCCCGAGAGCGTGCCGACGGGCTGGCGCATCTGGTCGTAGCGGAACAGGAAGCGTCCGAGCAGGGCGACCGCGTCCTCCTCGTACATGGCCTTCATGTCACGCACGAACTGGATCGGGGTGCGATCGGGCGGCTCGGTCTCGTGGCCCTGAGCGAGGTAGCCGATCCGCACCGACGGCCCGGCCCAGCGCGAGCCTTCGTCGGGCTCGCGCAGGCCCGCGAGCACGGTGCCGAGCACCGACTTGCCGGCGCCGTTCGCGCCGATCACGCCGATGCGCTCGCCGCGGACGATCGCCATGTCGCAGCCGAGCAGCACCGGGTCGCCGTCGAAGGCGACGGTCACATCGTCGAGGGTCACTACCTTGGATCCGCCGCGCTCGGCACTGCGCATCTCGAGCGCGATGCGGCGACGCTCGAAGACGGGCCGGTCGACCTTGTCCATGCGGTCGATCTGGCGCTGCTTGTTGCGAGCCTGGGTGATGTGGCGCTTGTCGACCACGATGCGCGCCCAGTGCTCGAACCGGCGGATGGCCGCTTCGAGACGCGCGATCTCCTTCTGCTGGGTCACGTACAGCTGCTGCTGACGCTTCATCGCGATCTCCTTGGCCACCGCGTAGGCCGAGTAGTTGCCCGGCCACATCGTGACCGTCCCCTCGTCGAGCTCCGCGATGCGGGTGACGGTCTCGTCGAGCAGGTAGCGATCGTGGGAGACCGTGACGACCGCCCCCGGAAGCTCCGCGACGATCGACTCGAGCCGGGCGCGACGATCGGCGTCGAGATGCGTCTCGGGCTCGTCGAGCAGCAGCAGGTCGGGCTGGCGGATCAGGCAGGCCGCGAGCGCGACGAGCTTGCGCTGCCCGCCGCTGAGCGCCGTGGTCGGCAGGGCCAGGTCGGCGTCGTCGAACCCGAGGGAGACGAGCATGGCCCTCGCCTCGCCGGCGAGTCCCGCACCGCCCGCCTGCACCCATCGGTCGAGCAGCGCCTGCTGGCGCATGAGCACCCGGTCCATGCGGGCGAGATCGGTCACGACCTCGGGCCGGGCGAGCTCGGCTTCCACGACGCGCATCTCCTCGTCGAGCGCGCCCACGTCGGGGCGGGCGGCGAGCACCGTCTGCTCCGGGGTGCGCTCGTCACCGTCGGCGTGCTGCTCCAGGTAGGCGATCACGAGATCCTTGCGTCGCACGACCTCGCCGGTCGTGGGCAGCTCCTGCCCTTGCAGCAGCCGCAGCAGGGTCGACTTGCCGGCGCCGTTGGGCCCGACGATGCCGATGCGCGCCCCATCGGGCACATCGAGGTCGACCCCTCGCAGTACCGGCCAGGAGCCGTACGACTTCTCGACGTCGACGAGACTGACGACGGTCACGATGCCCACGATACGGAAGCGAGCCACGCACGAGGCTCGGCGCCGCCGGGGACTCACCCCCGCGCGACCACCTCGGCCATCAACTCGCGGAGCGAGAGACTGCCCGGGTCCGCGGCGAGCCACCGCCGCATGGCATCGCGTCGAGCGGGCCACTCGGTGTCGAGCATCGAGAACCACGCGGTATCGCGGTTGCGGCCTTTCACGATCATGTGCGACCGGAAGACGCCCTCGAAGGTGAAGCCCAGCCGCTGCGCGGCCGCACGGGACCGGGCGTTCAGCGCATCGCACTTCCACTCGGCCCGGCGATAGCCCCACCGCTCGAAGGCGCGCTCCAGCAGCAGGAAAGCCGCCTCGGTGTTCGCCCGGCCGCGCTGGGCCGACCGCACGTACCAGATGTGCCCGAGCTCGAGCCGGCGCATCGGGAGGTCGATGTTCATGAGGCTCACGATCCCGGCAGGCTCGCCCGTGTCCCGCTCGACGACCGCGAAGAAGGCGGGATCCGACGACGCGGCGTTGGACTCGAGCCACGCATGCATCTCGGGCTCGCCGTCGAACGGGCCGTAGGTCATGTACGTCCAGATCGCCTCGTCGTCGGGCGAGGCGTGCGATCGCTCGAACAGCCCGGCAGCGTGCGCGTCGGCGTCGAGTGGCTCGAGCCGCACGTACTGCCCCTCGATCGCGGCCACCGGCGGGACGGCCGCCGGCCCTCCCTCGACCAGCTCGCCCACGGGCCGGTCGCGTTCAGCCATGCGAGACCACCCGCAGCGCGCGGAACCGTTCGGCGGCGGCCCGGAAAGGCCCGAGCGGGTCCATCAGTTGCTCCACGGCCCAGATCAGGCCCTCGAAGCCGCCGAGGTCAGGTGCATCGTTGCGCAGGCGTTCGGCCCGCACGAGCGCCTCGTCGATCCCCGCGCTGCACGCGATCCACGCCGGCTCGGTCTCCAGGCGGCGCCACGAGGGCATCAGGGCGCGAGCGCGGCCGAGCCGATCCTCGAACTCACCCAGGGCGTCGGGCAGCGGCCGCCCCGGCAGCCGTGTGGTCGGCATCACCTCGGTGAGCACCTGCTTGGCCGGCTCGATCTCGGCGAGCACCGCTTCGAAGGCCGCGTGGGCCGATGCGAGCTCATCGGGCAAGCGCTTGCGCCGGAACAGCGTCACCCACCCCCTTCCTGTTGACTGAACCGCCGTTCAGATACTACGCTCGGCACCCGGTCGGGTGGAGGCGGCGAGAGCGACCGGATGCAGGCAGGGCCGGGGGGAACGATGATTGAACCGACGTTCAAGCGTGATCCGAGCGAGACGTGGTGGATCGAGCTGGGGCGATGCATCGGCGAAGATCCCGAGCTCTTCTTCCCGGTCGGGTCGAGTGGGCCGGCGCTCGAGCAGACCGACAGGGCGATCGAGGTCTGCATGCGCTGCGAGGTGAGGGCCGAGTGTCTCGAGTGGGCGCTCGACACGTGCCAGGACGCCGGTGTCTGGGGCGGGCTGGGAGAAGAGGACCGGCGCGAGATCCGGCGGGCTCGCAGGCGTGCCGCGGCGGCCGCCGCCGACCGCGCGGCAGTCCAGGCCGACAGCCCATGGGACGGTCTCGTCGTGGTCGGCTGAGACCTCACGCCTGGCTCGACGGGCAGAGGTCCTCGACCGGACAGTTCACGCACAGGGGCTTCTTCGCGCGACAGATCGCGCGCCCGTGGTCGATCAGCACGTAGCTGAAATCGAACCATCGCTTCCGCGGCACGATCGCCATGAGATCGCGCTCGATCTTGTCGGCATCGGCATGCTCGCTGAACCCCAGTCGGTTCGAGACCCGTCGTACGTGCGTGTCGACGGCGATGCCCTCGACGGTGCCGAACGCGTTGCCGAGCACGATGTTGGCGGTCTTGCGGGCCACCCCGCGAAGCGTCATGAGATCGTGCATGGTGTCGGGCACGTCGCCCCCGTAGACCGTGACGATGCGTTCGCTCGCCGCGCGCAGCGACGCCGCCTTCTGGTTGAAGAATCCGGTCGGTCGGATGTCGGCCTTCAGCTCCTGCTCGGGCACCGCCAGGTAGTCCGCGGCGCTCCGATACTTGCGGAAGAGCGTGGCCGTGACCTCGTTCACCTTCTCGTCGGTGCACTGCGCCGACAGGATGGTCGCGACGAGGCACTCGAGTGGGTTCGAGAACCGCAGCGCGACGTGCGCATCGGGGTAGGCCTTCTCGAGCCGCCGGATCACCACCGGCGCACGCCGCTCGATCGGCGAGCTACGGTCGAGCGTGCTGGTCGCGCGGGCCGCCATGGGTTCCCAAGGGTACGAGAGCGTCGCGGCTACCGGAGCGCGGCGGGTCGGAGCTCGGCGTCGAGCGTGCCGCCGAGCTCAGCCGCGACCTCGACGAGAGCGTCGACGTCGCCGGCTTCCGTGCGGTAGTTCACGATGCACGACCGCAGGCAGAAGCGGCCCCCGAGCACCGCGTTGGAGCAGTAGACCCGACCCGAGAGCTGCAGCTCGGTCATCAGGCGCTGGTTCAACCGATCGAGGTACTCCTCGCGAGCCGTCGACATCACACCGGCCAGGTCGCCCGGCACGTAGCGGAAGCAGGTGATCGACAGCTCGACCGGCGTCATCAGCTCGAAGTCGTCGTGCTCCGTGACGATGGCGCCGAGGTAGCGCGCGAGCTCGGCGTCGTGAGCGATACGGCGGGCGTAGGCGTCGCGACCGTGAGCGAGCAGCGACACCCAGACCTTCAGGGCCCAGAAACCTCGGCTGAAGTTCGGTGAGTGTCGCCCGAGATCGATGCCCCAGTCGGTGTGCTCCTCGTCCTTGACGATGTAGGCGACGTACTCGAGGTCGAACGCGCGGCGCATGAGCTCCATGTCGCGAACGAGCACGCATCCGCCCGAGTGCGGGGTGTAGAGCCACTTGTGCGGATCGAACGCGATCGAATCGGCCCGCTCGATGCCCGCGAACAGCGGCCGCAGGTCGTCGGCGAGCATGGCCGGGCCTCCGTAGGCGGCGTCGACGTGCATCCAGAGCTCCTCGTCGCGGCAGAGGTCGGCGACCGCCGTGAGATCGTCGATCGCCCCGGTCGAGACCGTGCCCGCGTTGGCTACCACCGCGATCGGCCGCACGCCGGCCTCCCGGTCCTGCCCGATCATCGCCTGGAGCTCGTCGACACGCATGCGGTAGCGGTCGTCGACCGGCACGTGGCGCACGTGGGCCGCCCCGATGCCGAGCATGTCGGCCGCCCGGTCCGAGACGACGTGGGTCTCGCTCGAGAGGTAGACGCCGAGCGGGGGGCCAGCCGCGACGCCCTCGGCCCTCACGTCCCAGCCGGCTCGCGCGTCGCGCGCCACCTTCAGCGCGATCAGGTTGGCGAGGGCCCCGCCTGAGGTCAGGGCGCCGCCCGACCCGTCGGGCATGCCGAACATGTCCTGGGCGAACCATCGCGTGAGCGCCATCTCGATCTCGACGGCCGATGGGGCGAGCCGCCAACCACCTGCGTTCATGTTGATGCCCGACGCGAGCAGATCGGCGGCGGCGCCCGGCACCGTGCCGGCGCCCGAGACGTAGGCGTAGAACCTCGGGTGCCCCAAGAACGCGGAATGCTCGAAGGTCATGCGGCGCAGGTAGTCGAGCAGCTCGGCCTCCGGCATCGGCGCATCGGGAACGTCGACGACGACGCCTGTGCGAACCTCGTCGACGCCCTGGTCGACGTTGACCGGCAGGTGGGGAAGCCGTGCGAGCAGCTCCTCGTAGATGTCGGCGACGCCGTCGACGAAGGCGCGCGCGCGAGCCGGGTCCCAGTCGAGGTCGCGCACCGGCTCGGGCCGATCGGCCGTCACGCGCCGCGCTCCCCGGCGAGCCGGAAGTACTCCACGGCCATCCACTCGCGCATGTGCTCGCCGAAGACCGCCACGAGCCCTTCCACCTGGCTCTCGTGCGCCTGGATCGCCTGGAACTTCAGGTCGAGCACGTCATCGGGCAACTCGTAGTCGATCGCGAGCGACTCGCGTGCCACGACCGGCGGCGTTCCCGGCAAGAAGATGTCGAACGGCTCGAGTCGTGGCAGCCACGTCGACGCCCACTCCGGCGTGGCGGTGGCGTGGTACAGCCGGGCTCCCGGTTTCGCTTCAGCCTCGAAGGCCGCATCGACCCAGGCCGAGACGCTCTTGTGTCCTTCGTGCCCGGTCATGCCGTCGGGCCCGAACGTGAGCACCGTGTCGGGCTGCACCTCACGCATGACCTCGAGCACCTGCACGCTGCCCGAGTCGTCGAGCGAGGTCTGCATGTCGACGTCGAGGAGTCCGTCGAGGAACCGGTGCTCCTCGACGCCGAGGATCTCGAGGCTCCGTCGCATCTCCTCGGTCCGGACCTCAGCCATGCGGGCCGACGGCCACCGATCCTCGTCCAGCGAGCCCCCTTCGCCCCGCGTCGCGGTGACGTCGACCACGCGCTGCCCGGCGGCGGCCGCCACCGCCATGATGCCCGACGAGAGGTAGATGTCGTCGTCGGGATGAGCCCAGACGCCGAGGATCGTGCCGAGCTCCCGCATGGTCGCGGTCAGGACGCAGCGGGAGGCTCGTCGAGCAGTGCCCGGATGCGATGTTCGAGCGCAGGCGGCACGTCGTCGCCCGCGCACTTCGAACGCACGACGACCTTGATGTGCCGACGGAACTCGGCGCGTTGCATGCACGGGCTGCAGTCGGACAGATGGATCTGGATCTGCTCGCGGACCGAGACGTCGAGCTCACCGTCGAGGAAGGACTCGATCTCCTTGAGCGTCTCTTCGCAGTCGGGGCCGCAGTCAGGCGTCGTCATCGTCCACCAGTCCTCGCTCCTTCGCCGTGTCCCACAACGCCTTCTGCAGCGCTTTCCTTCCCCGATGCAGCCGCGACATCACCGTGCCGATCGGGGTCTGCATGATGTCGGCGATCTCCTGGTAGCTGAAGCCCTCGACATCGGCGAGCAGCACCGGCATGCGGAAGTTCTCCGGCAGCGATTCGAGCGCCTGCTTCACCGCCTGGTCGGGGATGCGGTCGAGCACCTCGGTCTCGGCCGACAGCTCCACGTTGCGCCCGCCGAGGCGGTCGTACAGGTACCACTCGTCGATGTCATCGGGACCCTCGACGGTCTGCGGCTCTCGCTGCTTCTTGCGGTAGGTGTTGATGTAGCTGTTCGTGAGGATGCGGTAGAGCCAGGCCTTGAGGTTCGTGCCCTCCGTGAAGGTCGCGAACCCGCGGAAGGCACGCAGGTAGGTGTCCTGCACGACGTCCTCGGCGTCGGCCGGGTTGCGCGTCATGCGCAGCGCCGCCGCATAGAGGTTGGGCAGCAACGGAAGCACGTCGCGCTCGAAGCGTTCGCGAAGGGCCGGATCCTCGGCGGCTGCGGTCTGGGCCATGACGGGCAGTATCGCGCATGAAGGTGCGGCCCGACCGTGCCGATGGAAGTGCCAAGGAAACGTGCCGCGGAACATGGAGGAACCGTGACGCTCGCTGGCAGATGGGCCGCGCCGCCTGGCATATCTCGGTGACGATGGGAGGATAGGAGCACGATGCCCGACAACGACGATCGTTCACCCTTCTCTCGCCGGCCCAGTAACGACGGCGCCGGCGGCGCCCCCGAAGCCGAGGTTCGCGCCGTGGCTGATCGTGCCGATCCTGCTCGTGGCCTTGCTGATCTTCAACAGCATGCTCTCGGGCGCCGGCACCGAGTCGATCGCGTACAGCGAGTTCGTCACGGCGGTGGAAGAAGGAAGGATCGATCCCGACACCACGGTGAAGATCTCTGACTCCGGCATCAGCGGTGCCCTCACCACCGACGAGGGGCCACAGGACTTCACCACGAAGCTGTCGCCCAACGTGACGATCGACAAGCCGTTCACCGACTTCCTCGACCAGAACGGCGTCACCTACGAGTTCGAGCAACCCAGCGTGCTGCTGTCGCTGCTCGTGAACATCCTGCCGTTCGCGCTGATCATGATCGGCATCTACTGGTTCGTGTTCCGCCGCATGGGAGCGGGTGCGACCGGCGCCCTGAACATGGGCAAGAACAAGGTCAAGATCTACGACCGCAAGGAGATGAAGACGACCTTCGCCGACGTGGCGGGCGTCGACGAGGCCAAGGACGAGCTGCGCGAGATCGTGGAGTTCCTGTCGAACCCGAAGAAGTACCAGCGGCTCGGCGGACGCATCCCCAAGGGCGTGTTGCTGCTCGGACCCCCCGGCTGCGGCAAGACTCTGCTCGCGCGCGCGGTCGCCGGCGAGGCCAACGTGCCGTTCTTCTTCATGAGCGGCTCGGAGTTCGTCGAGATGTTCGTGGGGCTCGGCGCCGCGCGTGTGCGCGAGCTCTTCCAGCAGGCGAAGGAGAAGGCGCCGGCGCTCGTCTTCCTCGACGAGATCGACACGATCGGCAAGGGCCGAGGCGGCGTGGGCGGCGCCGGGCTCGGCGCGCACGACGAGCGCGAGCAGACGCTGAACCAGCTCCTGGTCGAGATGGACGGCTTCGACGCCTCCAAGGGCGTCATCATCATGGCCGCGACGAACCGCCCCGATGTGCTCGACCCCGCGCTCGTGCGACCCGGCCGGTTCGACCGCCAGGTGGTCGTCGACCGCCCCGACCTGAAGGGCCGCGAGGAGATCCTGCGCGTGCACGCGCGCGGCGTGGCGCTCTCCCCCACCGTAGAGCTCCGCACGATCGCCGCGCGTACCCCCGGGTTCACCGGCGCCGACCTCGAGAACGTGGTGAACGAGGCCGCGCTGCTGGCCGCGAGGCGCGAGAAGAACTCGGTCACCATGGCCGAGCTCGAGGAGGCGATCGACCGAGCGTCGATGGGCCTCGAGCGCAAGTCGCGCGTGATGAACGACAAGGAGAAGCGCAGGGTCGCCTCACACGAGATGGGCCACGCGCTCGTCGCGCATTACTCCGAGAACCTCGACCCCGTGCACCGCATCACGATCATCCCCCGCGGCACCGCGGCGCTCGGGCTGACCATGACACGCCCGCTCGAGGACCGCTTCCTCGCGACCGAGCCGGAGCTGAAGGAGACGCTCGCCTACGCGATGGGGGGCCGCGTCGCCGAGGAGATCGTCTACGGCGAGATCTCGACGGGCGCGCAGAACGACCTCGAGAAGGCCACCCAGATCGCTCGCGCGATGGTGGCTGAGTACGGCATGAGCGACAAGGTGGGACCCATGTCGCTCGGCCACGACGACCCCAACGCGCTCTTCGGCGGTGGTCCGAAGATCTCGGCGGGCACGTCGGAGAAGATCGACGAGGAGGTCACGCGGCTGCTGGCCGAGGCGCACGACGAGGCAGAGCGCATCCTCATGGAGCACCGCGACATGCTCGACCGCCTCTCGGCCTTGCTGCTCGTCACCGAGACGATCGACGGCGAGGATCTCGAGGCGTACACGGGCGGAACGAAGCCCATCCCCGATGCCGATGAGCTCCGTCAGCAGGAAGAAGCCAAGCAGCGCGAGTCGGCAGCCGCGGCCGCCGTGGTGGCCAAGGAGCGGGATCGCGTTCGCGCTCCCCAGATCGCGATGCCGCCCGCTCCACCCATGCCGACCGTCGACTGACGCCCGGTTCAGTCCGCACCCCGCCGGAGGGCGTGGGTCGAGCACCAGGTCCCAGCGATCTCGCCATCGATCGAGGAATCGGTAGAAGTTCCGCTTCGACCATCTCGCGCGATCCGCCGGCGCCGTCTCGAACCACATGCGGTGCTCGTGCTTCACGACGGGAAGCGGCACGACCTCGGTGCGCAGCCCCCGGTCCTTGACCCGGAACGACAGCTCGATGTCGGCCGTGCGGTACCAGCGGAAGCGCTCGTCGAACCCATCGACCGATGCGACCACCTCGCGGCGCATCGCCATGCAGTAGCCCTCGATCGCATCGCACGGACCCGGACCCGGCGCTTCGTCGAAGTCGCGCAGGTCGTGGGTGACGATGCCGAACGGTCCCGCGATACCGACGCCGGGGTCCTGCAGCGTCCGCTCGAGCGGGCCGAACACGTCGCCCACGGCTTCGATCGATGGATCCATGACCAGCACGATGCGTCCCGTCGCGAGGCGAAGGGCGGCGTTCATGGCCGCGCCCCATCCCGTGCCCTCGACGAGCGGAACGACCTCGATGTCGTCACCGAACGCGTCTCCGGGCAGGCCCGTCACGTCCGCCACGACGAATCGCACCCCTCGGGCACCCACCTGCCGCCGGAACGACGCGATCGCGCGCTCCACGTCGTCGGGCCAGCCCTCGCACACCCAGTGCACGCTCACGTCGTCGGTCGCCGGCTCGGCGAGTCGCGACGACACCGCCGCGGGCTGCAGCCGTTGCGTGCCGGATGCTTCCTCGACGATCTGGTCGAGACGCCATGCCCCACCGGGCTCGTCGACGATCGTCCACGAGGCGGCGGTGATCTGGTCGCGTAGCGCGTCGGCGCCCTCGAAGTCGCGCCCGGCCCTGGCGCGGGCCCGAGCCTCGGCCAGTGCGACGACCGCGGGGGGCGGTACGGTCATCGCTGGCGAGGGGCGAAGCGACTCAGGCGGTGGTGGCCTTGGTCGCGTTGCGCAACCGGGCGGCCATCTGCTGCAGGGTCTTCACGGCGATCGTCGGATGCTCCTGCATCAACCCACGGAACACCCACTCGGTGAGCCCGAGCATCGCGATGTCGGACGTCGCCGTCACCGTCGCGGTCCGAGGACCGCCGTCGAGCAACGCGATCTCCCCGAAGAAGTCGCCCGGTCCGAGTGACGCCTTCTTCTTGCCGCCGATCGTGACGTCGGCGGTGCCGTCGACGATCACGAACAACCCGACGCCGGGTTCCCCTTCGCGGGCGATCACCGTGTCGGACGAGTGATCGATGTCCTTCACCACCCGCGCGATCGTCTGCAGATCCTTGCGCGAGCATCCGGAGAACAGCGGCACCCGTGAGAGCTGCCCCACCACGTCACGCTTGGCCACGCCGGTTCCCCCTTCGACTTCTCGGATACCGCGTCATCCTAGTCGGGTTCGGGCGGAGCGGGCCGTCAGAGGCAGTGCTGCTTCAGCCCGGGTCGACACGCCAGCGTCGCCAGTACCCGGCAGCATCGAAGCCGGGAAGGTGGCGCGCAGCCGCGCGCTCGACCACGTTCATGAAGTCCTCGGTGCGCGCGATGTCCATGGAATGACGCCGCGCGTACCGGCCGACGATGCGCAGGAACCGCTCCTGGCCGAACCGCTGGGACAGGTTCGTGAGCAGGCAGCGCGCCGCCGTAGTAGACGAGCCCGTACTCACCGGGATGCGCGGACCAGTAGCCCATGTCGTTCGTGAGCGACGCTCCGGCGCTCGGCCAGCGGATGCGCCGGCAGGCGTTGCGCGGATCGAAGGCGAGCCGCATCGCCCACGTGGCGAACGATTCGTCGAGCCATGGCTCGGCGTACTGATCGTTGCCGACCAGGCCGTAGAACCACTGGTGCGCCAGCTCGTGCGCCAGGGTGATGCG
This sequence comes from uncultured Actinomycetes bacterium, assembly GCA_963790335.1. GTDB lineage: Bacteria > Actinomycetota > UBA4738 > UBA4738 > HRBIN12 > JAOUEA01. The sequence continues at coordinate 313,266 of CAWBOB010000007.1, forward strand.
ATGAGGTTCGGTGAACACGATCGTGGGGTACTCCATGCCACCGAACGAGGCGTGGCCCGCCAGCACGACGTCGACCTCCGGATACGGGTAGTCGCCGAAGGCGTCACCGAGCGTTCGAACGACATCGGCTGTATCGACCGCAAGGTCGCGAGCTCGCACCGCCGTGACGGGCCCCCGTTGATACCAGACCACGACATCGGTTCCGCGGGCCCGCTCGACGATGCGCCTCAGCTTCCCGGCCGCCCAGGCGAAGTCGCGCACCTGCTCGGCGGTGTAGGTCGTGCTCCATCGCCCGGGACTCACCTGCGCTCGGTCGGTGACCACTCCCGACGTGGCCACGTCGAGCTTCGCGGGGGTGACGAACGTCACCTCGTAGTCGGAGATCTGCGAGTAGAAGCTCTCGCCGAGGTTCTCGAAGGGGACGCGATGCCACCCCGCGTCGTCGTGGATCGACAGCGTCGGCAGCGACGTGCCCGCGAGCGCCAATCCCCGATGCACCCCGAATCGATCGTCCTCCTGGGGGATCCGGATCGACAGCTCGAACGTGATCGTCGTGCTCGCTCCAGGTGCGAGCGGCGCGTTGAGCGTGATCTCCAGCTCGGTGCATCGCAGGCGCTCATCCGACAACGCACCGCCAACGAGGCTCGACACGACGACGGCGCGATCCCCGCACCCGCGTACGCCGTTGGACCACACCCGCAGGTAGACCTCGTTCAGCGGCGCGTTGCCCACGTTCGTGAACGTGATCGAGCCTTGACCGTTCCATGTGGCGCCCATCCGTGCTGATCGGAGGACGAAGTCGTAGCCCGCCCCTGCTGGAGTTCGAACGATCGGGGCCCCTGCCGTCACCGGAGATACGAGGCAGGTGAGCAGCAGCGCAAGGGCCGAGATCGCCACGAAGGCGAACCAGGCCGCGGGTCGCGACGGCTCGGATCGAACGGGTTGCACGGGGAAGGTATCGGACCGAAGGGTTGGGTCTTGACCCCATCGGCCCCACACGCACCGTCGGCCGAGTGGGGCTAGGCCCTCGCGCTCCGATCTCCTCGTGCTCAGGCTGCTACCTCTATGCTCGGGGCATGTCGATCCCCGCGCTGCAACCCTTCTACGACGGCTGGGGCGCGCACCAGGCCTTAGTCATCGATGCGCTGCAGGGGCTCACCCCGGAGCAGCTCGCCCTGAGGACCGCTCCCCATCAGTGGGCGATCTGGCAGTTGGCGGCACACGTTGCCGGTTCGCGCGCGTACTGGTTCCACGACGCGCTCGGCGAGGGCGACCCCGCAACCCGAGAGCTCTTCCGCGTCGACCGCACGACCGTTCCGGATCTGCCGTTGGAAGACGCCGGATGGGAGGACGACGAGGACCGCCCTAGGAGCGCCGAGGAACTCGTGGACGGACTCACGCGCTCGTGGACCCTGGTGGAGGACTGCCTTCGACGCTGGAGCGCCGAGGACCTGCTTGGCACGGTCGAGCGGCCATCGAGGACGCATCACCGGGGTTGGGTCGTCTGGCACGTGATGGAGCACGACCTTCACCACGGCGGCGAGATCTCACAGATCCTCGGAAGCAACGGGCTCTCGGGCCTCGACCCCTGAGATGCATGTGGGGCCGGGCGATGACCCCTAATGCACGAAGGGCCCCGGTGCGACCGGGGCCCTCGTGATCTCTCGTCGCGGGGACAGGATTTGAACCTGTGACCTCTGGGTTATGAGCCCAGCGAGCTACCGGACTGCTCCACCCCGCACGACGATGCTAGCAAACGCCGGATGAACGCCCCAACGCGCGCTGGCCCCGGCACCGTTCGGTCGAGCGCGAGCGAGCCGGTGAAGATCTCGGGCTCATGCCTCTGCTCCCTCGAGCGAGATCGCGACCTGCTCCAGCTGGTCCATCGCTTCCTGCATGCCGCCTTCCATGCCGGAGGCCATGATCATGTCGCGCACCTCGAGGCTGTGGCACTCCGTGATCTGGGTGAACAGCGTGCGACCGCCGATGTCCTCGAACGTGGTCGTCACCACGGTCGGCTCGAGCGCGGCCGCCTCGTCGGCGCCGGGACCGGTGTCGTAGGCCTCGGTGTTCACGAGGCGCTCGTTCGGCACGATCTCGCGGTACTCGCCGTGGAAGCCGACCTCGAAGCCCTCGTTCGCGACCATGACGTACCGCCAGGCGCCGCCGACCCGCAGATCGATCTCGACGCTCGTGACCGTGCCGCGCTCGCCGCTCCACCAGCGTTCGACGAGCTCGGGCGTCGTGTACGCCTTGTAGACCAGGTGCTTCGGCGCGTCGAACTCCCGCGTGATCAGGATCTGCGTGTCCGAGGGAAGCGTCACCACCGCCGAACCGCTACTCGCCACCGCTTCCATCCCCTTCCTCCTCTGCCTTGAGCTCGTCCAACACGACGTCCATGCGATCGAAGCGCTCGTTCCACGTTCGCTCGTAGTGCTTCACCCAGTCGTGGACGGGCTTGAGCGAGCGCCCGTTCAGCCGGTAGATCCGCTGTCGCCCGACGTCTCGCACCTCCACGAGTCCGACTTCCCTCAGCACCCGCAGGTGCTTGGAGACCTGTGGCTGCCCCAGGCCGAGCACCGCCACGAGGTCGTTCACCGGTCGCTCACCCACCGCGAGCGTGTCCAGGATCTGGCGACGCCGTGGCTCTGCCACCGCGTTGAACGCGTCCGAGGTCGTCGCCGCTCGAGCCATGGCGCTACGTTATATACCGATATCGGAATGTGTCAAGCGGCAGACACGCGGCTGTGCGGCGACTGGACCGGGGCCTGGCCGCGTGCTCGGCGACACGGTTAGGCTCCGTCGATGATGAACTTCAAGCTCGAGCTCGTGAACGTGCCGGTGTCCGACGTTGACCGCGCGAAGGCGTTCTACGCAGACCGGGCGGGCTTCCATGTGGACAACGATGCCGTCGTGGGCGACGAGGTCCGCTTCGTGCAGCTGACGCCTCCGGGCTCAGCGTGCTCGATCGCCATCGGCACCGGCCTCACCGACGCCGCGCCTGGCTCGGTCGCCGGCCTCCAGCTCGTCGTCGACGACATCGAGGGTGCTCGCACCGAGCTCCTCGGGCGCGGCGTCGAGGTGAGCGAGGTGCAGGTGTTCCCGTGGGGCTCGTTCGTCTTCTTCAGCGACCCGGACGGCAACGCCTGGAGCGTCCAGCAGCTGCCCGAGTATCAAGCCGGATAGCGACGCGGATCCGACGGGCCGGGGAGATCGACTACGCCAGCCGGGCACAGATCCCCCGAGGGTGCCCATCCTCGTCGGTCATGACCACCCGTTCCACGAAACCACAGGTCTCGAGCAGCTCCGAGAGCGCCTCCGCCTGGTCGCCACCCAGCTCGAGCAGAAGATGGCCGCCTGGGTGTAGCCAACGTGGGCTCCGTGAGGCAACCTCCGCCAAGAGGTCCATCCCGTCGACGCCCCCGTCGAGCGCGATGCGAGGCTCGAACGTCAATACGTCGCGCGGGAGCAGACGCAGGGAGCCGGTCGGCACGTAGGGCACGACGGCGGTCATCACATCGATGCGTCGCTCGAGGTCCCGCGACAAGGGTTCGTCGAGGAAGCCCTCGGATACGTCGACGGCGTTTCGCCGGGCGCATCGTGCCGCGGTCTCATCGATCTCCGTCGCGAGCACCTTCGCCGTCGGCACGGCTGCAGCCAGAACCGCAGCGATCGCGCCGGAGCCCGTGCACAGATCGACCGCGAGTCCCCGCGACGGCAAGAGTGCCGCGGCTCGGCGCGCGAGCGCCTCGGTCTGACGACGGGGCACGAAGACGTTCGGTGCGACGAACAGCCGTAGGCCGCAGAACGTTACCCCGCCCGTCAACCAGGCGATCGGCTCACCGTGGGTGCGTCGTATGACCAGGTCCTCGAGCACTCGCCGGTCACCGGCAGACACCTCAATGAGTTCCTCCGCTTCCGCCCGAGCATCGACGCAGCCTGCCTCGCGGAGCACCTGCGTCAGCGCGTTACGATCCACCCGCTTCACTCACCCTCTGAATCCGCACGATCGATGATGAGGAACGACGGTTGCCTCGACCCGGTACCGCGGTGCGCTCCCGCCGGCGCGTCGCCCCAGGAGCCCAGCCACAGGAGCGCTGAGACGATCAGCATGTCGACCACGAAGAGGAAGACGACGCCGGCCGCCCAGCCGCCCATCAAGTCGAAGTCGTAGTAGCAGAGCCCCGAGCCTCTCGTGACGTAGAGGGGGCACGCATCCTGGATGGCCTGGAGCAGCGCGGCCGCCGCGAACGGCGTCGCGACGAGCAGCCACAGCGCATCCCGTCTCATCGGGCGCTCGCCGCTCTCCCGGCGACGCCCCACGACCAGCCCCAACCCCCCGCCGACGACGATCCCCACACTGAACCCCATCGCCACGTCGGCCGGGACACCCCGCGGTCCATCGGGCCGCACGAAACCGTAGGCCACGATGGCGGACACGAGCCCCGCGATGAGCGCGCTGCTGACGGCGGGCGCAGGTCGCCATGCCGCGATGGTTCCCATCGCGACCACCACGAGCAGCACGGTGGCGATCACCCGGAGCGTCATGGGCTGATCGTGACCGACCAGCGGACACGCGGGAACCACCCGGGCACGATCGTCACAGGGGCGTCATGCCTGCGGCGCATACCGGCAACGACCTGAGCGCTGCCAGCGGTCGTCGAGGCTCGTACCATCGGCGCATGACCCGAACCGTCGGCTCGCTGATCGGCGGGCGATGGGCAACCGACGCGCCAGGCAGACGCCTCGTCGTCGCGAACCCCGCCGACCTCTCCACGACCGTCGTCGAGGCGACGCTGGGTGACGCGACCACGCTGGTCGATGCCTGCAGGATCGCTCGCGAGTCCCAGCCCGCCTGGGCGGCCACCCCCGCGCCGACCCGCGGCAGAGTCGTGCAGCAGTTCGGCCGACTGGTCGAGGACAACCTCGAGGCCTTGGCCCAGCTCATCACGCGAGAGATCGGCAAGCCGATACGAGAGTCGCGCGGTGAGGTGCAGGAGGTCGTCGACACCTGCAACTTCTTCCTTTCGGAAGGCCGCCGGCTGTACGGACAAACCGTGCCGAGCGAGATGCCCGACAAGCAGCTCTTCACGTTCCGCACGCCGGTCGGGGTCGCGACGATCGTGACCGCGGGCAACTTCCCGGTCGCGGTGCCGAGCTGGTACATCGTGCCGGCGCTCGTGTGCGGCAACGCCGTCGTGTGGAAGCCGGCCGAGTACACGCCGGCGGCGGCAGAGGCGTTCACCCAGCTCCTGCTGCACGCCGGCGTTCCGACCGGTGTGTTCTCGATGGTGCTCGCCGAGGGCACCTCGACGTTCGCGGGGCTCGAGCAGGCACTCGATCAGCACCTCGTCGACAAGGTCGGGTTCACGGGTTCCACCGAGGTCGGGCGGCGCATCGGCGAGCTCGCCGGACGCCACCTGCAGACACCGTGCCTCGAGCTCGGCGGCAAGAACCCGCTGGTCGTCATGCCCGATGCCGACCTCGATCTCGCGGTCGAGGGAGCGCTGTTCAGCGGGTTCGGCACGGCGGGTCAGCGTTGCACGTCGCTCGGCACGGTGATCGTGCACACCGACGTGCACGACGACTTCCTCGACCGGTTCTCGAAGGCCACGGCGCAGGCCCCGATCGGCGATCCGACCGCCGACGTGCTCTACGGGCCGATGATCTCGGCGCGGTTCTGCGAACGCTTCGAGGGCTGGCTCGAGCTCGTGCAACCGCACCACGAGGTGCTCGGCTCGACGGGCACCGGTCGCATCACGGCGTCGAACCCTCGCGAGGGCTTCGTCGGCGACCCCGAAGCCGGCCTGTTCTACCACCCGACGATCGTCGACGGCGTCGTGCCGGGCGACGGACTCTACGCGACCGAGACGTTCGGCCCGATCGTCGGCGTCGCGACCTTCGAGACGTTCGACGAAGCGATCGCGCTCGCGAACGGCCACGGCTACGGCCTATCGAGCAGCATCTACACGGCCGATCCGCTGCACGCGTTCCGGTTCCGGGAACGGATCGCCGCCGGCATGGTGAGCGTGAACAACTCGACCTCGGGCGCCGAGGCGCACCTCCCGTTCGGGGGCAACGGCCGAAGCGGCAACGGCTCGCGCCAGTCGGGCATCTGGGTGCTCGACCAGTTCACGCGATGGCAGTCGATGAACTGGGACTACTCGGGCCACCTGCAGAAGGCCCAGATGGACGTCACCGACGTGGAAGCCGACCTCGGCTACCGCCTCCCCGACTGAACCGAGCCGCTACGGAGTGGGCGAGGTGCGGAGGGCGACTCAGTCGCCGCGCCCTCGACCGGTGCCGCTTCGCCCGAGAGCCCGACCGCCTCGATGACCAGAGCCTCGGCGGCTTCGATCTCCGCCTGGTACGTGGCGAGATCGCCCGCCGCGAGCGCCGCGTCGGCTGCCTGGAAGTGATCGGCTGCCTCGGCGAGCAGCTCGGCCACCGTGCGATCGACACCACCGCCGTCTGGCCCGCCGCCGCCGCCCGGTTCGGCTACCTGTCCCTCGACGGCGCCTTCGAGCGCCTCAGCCAGCGTGTCGCCCACCGCGACGGTGTCGCCGTTGACCACGACGACACGCTTCAGCTCGGGCGGCGCTGCCGATTGGTTGGCCTTGACGTACACGGGCTGCACGTACAGGAACGAGCTCTCGATCGGGATGACCAGCAGATCGCCGAAGATGACGGCCGATCCGCCCTGGCCGAGCAGCGTGCGCTCCTGCGAGAACTGCTGGTCCTGGTTGATGCGCGAGAACACGATCGACGGACCCGGCACGTTCTCCGAAGCCGGGAGGTCGAGCGCGAGCAACTCTCCGTACGCAGATGGGTCCGAGTTGGCGGCGAGCCACGCCACCATGTTCTGGCGGCCCTCAGGCACGAACGGGCAACACGAGCTGGAACTGCTCGGTCTCCGCACCGGGAGCCCGCATCAGCAGGTAGTAGGGGCGCAGGCGAGGGGCGGTCTCGTCCGATGAGTCCGGTGTGCTTCCCGTCGTCGTGGTCGCTTGCTGGGTCGGGTCCGCCGCGACCTCCCAGCGATCCTCTCCCTGGTAGAAGACCTCGGGGCTCTCCACGTGGTAGGTCGCGTACTGGGTCGCCTGTACCTGGAAGAGGTTCTCTGGGTAGCGGAAATGCGAGCGCAGTTCCTCGGGAGCATCGGCGATCGACGTGAACAGGTCAGGATAGATGCGGTCCCAGACCTGCATGATCGGATCGTCGAGGTCGGCGTAGTAGGTCATCGTTCCGTCGTAGGCGCTCACCGTCACCTTGACCGAGTTCCGCATGTAGTTCACGAGCTCCGACGACACGAGCGGGTCGTCGGTGGCCGCAGCCAGATCGATCGATTGGGAATAGGGGTAGTCGTTGGTCGTCGTGTAGGCGTCCCATATCCACGTGAGACCGCCGTCGACGATGGTCAGGTAGGGGTCGCGGTCGAACGAGAGGAACGGCACCGGCTTCGGGACCCGCTGGGCCAGCGCCCGATAGATCATGATGCGGCTTTGCGACGTGACCTGGCCCGAGATCAGCAGGTTCACATCGCGGAACCGCCAGGCGAACAGGGCCCGCTGCAGCACGTTGCCGATCTCGATGCCCCCCTGCTCGCCCTCGTAGCGGTAGCTCGTGCCCTGGTAGTCGAGCTCGGCGGTCTTGGAGCCCACGATCACGAACGGGGCGTCGCTCGGATCGCCCTCGCCGAAGTAGATGCGCGGCTGCGTGAGCTCCGGCGCGTCGCCGATCGCGCGAGGCGGCACGTCTGCCAGCACCAGGACCGGCGCGCCCTCGGAGTTCTGCGTGTTCACTTTCGCTGCCACGGCGCCGAAACCGTGCGTGTACACGAGGTGTTCGTTCTGCCACGTCTGACCGTCGATGCCGGCTTGGGCCACCTCGCGGCCCGCGACCATGAGCACGCGTTGCCTCCCCTCGAGGTCGTACCGGTCGACGTCGACGTCGCGGAACTCGTAGTAGGAGCGGAAACGCTGCAGCGACTCGAAGTTCTGCTCGAGCACTTCCGGACGCCACAGCCTGATGTTCTCGATCGTCGCACTGTTGGCGTCGAGATCAGCCGCCAGCACGGTCGGCTCATAGCGCTGCTCCCCCGGATCCTCGATCGCATCGGCATCGATGCCGAAGGCTCGCCTCGTCGCGTCGAGGTTGGCCTCGATGTAGTCCTTCTCCCGCTGGAACTCCTGCGGCGCGACCCGGAACCGCTGCACGAACGCGGGATAGGCCGTGCCGAGCAGCACCGAGACGGCGGCCAGCACGATCACGGCGATCACCGGCAGCGCCCACCGCTGGCGCGCGACGTTCGCGAAGAAGAGCGCCGCGCAGATCACCGCCGCGATGATCAGGAAGTTGAGCGCGGGTAGCTGCGCGTTCACGTCGGTGTACGACGCCCCCTGTACGACTCCCCGCTCACGAGGTCAGCAGGTCGAAGCGCCCGAGCCAATACCCCCAGGCCTTGGCCAGCATGATCAGGCCGAGCAGCACCGAGAGGTGGGCGCGCGTGGCGGGCACGACCCGATCGCCCCAGGTGCGCGCCTGCGGACGGATGCCACCCCAGAAGACGTGCGCGATGGCCGTGAGGAACGTGACCCCGACGAGCGAGGAGAACAGCCACCCCTGCAGGAACTGCAGCCACGGCAGCGAGAAGATGTAGAAGGCCGGATCCTTATCGAACAGCGTCTCCGGATTGCCGAACTCGACGCCGCCCGAGTTCCGCCACAGCAGGAAGACCTGCCACTGGCGCGAGACCCCGATGCCGACGAGCAGCGCCAGCACGCTCGCGCCGACCGGCACGAGCCACCACAGGTACGGCTCGATCGCCATGCGGATGCGCTCGACGGCTTCCTGCTCGGGGGTGAGGAAGCGCACCGGCGGCGGCGCGAGCCTCCTGGCGATCAGCAGGTTCACGTAGAGCAGGGCGAAGAAGAGCATCGCGAACACGACGCCGAGCGCGAGCTTGGTGCGAAGCTCCGTCCAGAACACGTTCGAGAGCCCGACCTCGCGGAACCACAGGAGGTCGACGTAGAACGTCGACATCACCGTGAACGCGACGGCGAGCACGACCAGGGTGCCGATCAGCACGATGGGCCAGCGGCGTCCTGAGGTGGGGATGCGAACCGTCGACATGCGTCGCGAGCCTATCGGATGCCGCTTCGAACGATGGTCGTCACGGCGGCGCTCGAGCGCCTCGAGCGCGTCGACGGCCTCGTCGAAGGTCGCCACCGAGATGAGCTGCATCGCGCCGGTGTCGACCTCTGCCAGCTCCGGCATGTTGGCCGCCGGCACCAGGAAGACATGCGCCTCCTCCCGCTCGGCGCCGATCACCTTGTCGACGATGCCGCCGATCGGACCCACCTCGCCCTCGGGCGTGAGGGTGCCGGTGCCGGCGATCGTGCGCCCGCCCGTGAGGTCGCCCGGCGTGAGCGTGTCGTAGAGGCCGAGTGAGAACATGAGCCCCGCCGACGGACCGCCGACATCGCCGCTCGCGATCTCGATCTCGAACGGGAAGGGATCGACCATGCTGATGCCGACGAGCGGTTCCTCGCTGCCCGGGCACGGCCCGCGCCGCAACTCGATGTCGTGCACCTCGCCTCCCGCCCGGACACGGAGCCCGATCGCCTGGTCGACGGGTACACGGTCGAGGGCTCGGCTCGCCTCGCGCACGGATCCGATCGGCCGCCCTTCGATCGCCACCACGAGGTCGCCCACGAAGAGCTTGCCCTCGGCAGCACAGTCGGCTCCGACCTGGGCGATCAGGGCACCGCGCCCGTGCTCCTCCGGGTAGTCGAAGAGCTCACCGAGCACCACCGTGGAAGCCGTGATCTTGCTCGTGTCCATCTGGGAGATCGCCCGACGCTGATCGAGGTCGGGATCGACGCCGGGCGGGTACAGGACCTCCCTGGGCACGATCGCGCGCGCGTCATCGATCCACACGAGGAGCGAATCGAGGGCCGTGACCTGCGTGAAGCTCACCGTCGTCATGATGAACCGGCCTTGGGAGCCGTACCTCGGCACGCCGCGCACGTCGATCAGCGGGGCGACCTCGTCGGCGGGGCCGGGCCCTGCCGCGTAGAGCGGCAGCGGCACCCACGCCGCGCCGAAGGCCACGGCGAACAGGATGACGAGCGATGCGATGCGGGCGACGCGCCTCATGGCGGCGCACATCGTACGGGCGAGCGTGCTTCCCGACGCGGGAGCCCCGAAGTAGTCTCGTTCGGCCGAGCCGAGGAAGGACGCCCGGGCGTGAGCATCTGGCTGCTGCTGATCGTCGCGATCGCCGTCGGCGTCGGCGTGCTCGTGTTCCGTCTCACCGGAGGCGTGCCAGCGCCCCCTCCTCACGTCTCGGCGGGCGGGCAGGGGCGAGCTGCGGACCGGCCCGAGCCCGGCGACGCGGAGCCGCAGCCGCCGCTGTTCCCCGACGAACGGCCGGGTGCGCCCGAGGGATACATCCGCGTCGAGACGAGCTCGACACCGTGGAGCGCACGACTCGGCGGCGCCATGGGGCTCGTCATCGCCATCGGGATCGGGGCGATCACGCTCGCGCTGTCGGTGTGGGGTCTCATCTCGCTCGTCGCGCGCATGGTGTCGGAGGCAACCCCTCCGAGCGGCTGAGCGGTTCGTCAGCGACGCCGCACGAGCTGGAACGCCGACCGGTAGTCCTCGAGATGCTCGAGCATGCGTCCGGCGCCGACGGCGACCGTGAGGAGCGGGTCCTCGACGACGTGCACGGGCACCTCGCACTCCTGTGCCAGCAGCATGTCGAACCCTCGCAACAGCGCTCCCCCGCCCGTCAGGAAGATCCCCGCTTCCAGCACGTCGTGGGTGAGCTCGGGAGGGGCTTCGGCGAGGGTGAGGCGGGCGGCTTCCACGATCGCGCGAACCGGCTCGCCGATCGCCTTGCGTACCTCGTCCTCGGTGATCCTCACCTCGACGGTGTTGCCGGTCGCCAGCTCGCGCCCGATCACGACGGCCGCCTTGCCCGCCGGCGTCGGAAAGGCCGACCCGATCGCGATCTTGATCTCCTCGGCGGCCTTCTCGCCGATCGCCACGCCGAACTCGTCACGGATGTGCTGCTGCACGGCAGCGTCGACGTCGAACCCGCCGATCGACACCGAGCGGCCGCTCACCACGCCGCCCATCGAGACCACGGCCATCTCCGAGCGGCCTCCCCCGACATCCACGACGAGGTGTCCGACGGGCTCGTGCACCGGAAGGCCTGCCCCGATGGCCGCCGCGAGGGGTTCCTCGACCAGGGTGACCTGCCGTACGCCGGCCGAGTTGACGGCGTCCTCGATCGCGCGGCGCTCCACCTCGGAGCTCATCGACGGCACCGCGACCAGGATCCGCGGTCGGGGGAACCGCACGGTCGTCGCCCGCTTGATGATCACCTCGATCATGCGCTGGGTGATGTCGAACTCGGTCATCGTGCCCTGACGCAGCGGGCGGACGGCGAGCACGTTGCCGGCGTCGCCGCCGAGGAGCTGCCAGGCTTCCTCGCCCATCGCGAGCACCTCGCCGGACCCCGAACGCACGGCGACGACCGCGGGCTCGTCGAACACGACGCCCTCACCCTGGCGGTAGACGAGGCTGTTCGCCGTGCCGAGGTCGATCGCGAGGTCGCGCCCCATCCCGCGCCCTAGCTGCCCATGACCCAATGGGCGTCGCCCGTGACGAGGCCTTCCTTCTTCCAGATGGGCACGTCCTGCTTCAGTCGCTCGATGCCGTGGCGGCAGCCCTCGAACGCCTCGGCACGATGGGGGGCCGAGACGGCCACGATCACGCTCGCCTCGCCGACGGCGAGCTCCCCGACCCGGTGCAGGATCGCGACGCCGCGCACGGGCCACCGCTCGCCGATCTCCCCGGCGAGCTCGGCGAGACGCTCCTCGGCGAGCTCGTGCCACGCCTCGTAGGTGAGTCCGGTGACGTCTCCCGCGTCGGAACGGTCGCGCACGGTGCCGGTGAAGATGCAGATCGCGCCGGCGCCGGGGTCGGATACCGCGCCGGAGGCCTCGTCGAGCGAGAGCGGGGCTTCCTGCACGCGGGTGAGCACGCGGGGATCGGCCATCGAGGCCCATCGTAACCAAGCCGTCGGAGCGAGCGGTCGTACGATGGGTGCATGAGCGACCAGGGTGGCGGCGGATCCGGGTTCCCGTTCGGCATGGATCCCGAGTCGTTGCGCGACGCCCCGCTGTTCCAGGAGATGCAACGGGTGATGTCGGCATCGTCGGGGCCCGTCAACTGGGAGCTCGCGCGCCAGGTCGCGGTGGCCGCCGCATCCGAGGCGGGCGAGGACCGCGAGGCCACCGACGAGGATCGTCACGTCTTCGAGGAAGCCGTACGCGTCGCCGAGCTGCACGTGGCCAGGTTCACCGGTCTCGAGCCCCCGACCGACGTGGCCGAGGTGCGCGTGGTGCGTCGGCCCGAGTGGATCGGCGCGAACACCGAGAACCTCGCCGGGCTGCTCGAGCCGGCCGCACGGCGCATCGGCGACTCGATGGATCTCGCCCAGCGAGAAGCCCTGCCGCCGGAGATGCAGGCGATGAGCGGCATGCTTTCGCAGCTCTCCCCCCTGCTGATGGGAGCCCAGGTGGGGCAGGTGCTCGGCTTCCTCGCGCAACGGGTGCTCGGGCAGTTCGACGTGGCCGTCCCTCGCTCGGGACCCGGCACGGTGATGTTCGTCGTCGCGAACGTGAAGCGGTTCGAGACCGATTGGTCGCTCGAGCCGACCGACTTCCGTACCTTCGTGGCGATGCACGAGGTGACCCACCGGTTCGAGTTCGCCCGGCCGTGGGCGCGCGAACGGTTCGGGGCCGTGCTCGACGACTTCCTGTCGACGCTGCGCATCGATCTCGAGGGCATGCAGGCCCGGCTCGCGACCCTCGACACGAGCGATCCCGAGGCGCTGCAGCGAGCCTTCGAGAGCGACGAGGGCCTGTTCGGCGCCGAGCTCGACGACGAGCAGCGACTGAAGCTCGCCCGCATCCAGGCGTTCATGTCGGCCGCCGAGGGCTACGGCGACCACGTGATGCACGCCCTCGGGTCGGAGCTGCTGCCGTCGTACGGCCGCATCGAGGAAGCGATGCGCCGCTACCGCGAAGGGGAAGCCGGCGACCCCGTGTTCGAGCGTCTGCTCGGCGTCGAGATGAAGCGCGAGCAGTACGAGGCGGGCCGCACGTTCTGCGACACGGTCGTGGAGCTGACCGACGAGGCGACCCTGTCGCGCATGTGGGACGCACCCGACGCGATGCCGTCGCTGCCAGAGGTCGCCGAGCCCCGCCTCTGGCTCGCCCGCACCGTCTGATCGCAGGTCGCGGCGGGCCGGTCGGGTATCCTCTCCGCTCGATGGAACCGGTGGGAGAGCTGGTCGCAGCGGCGGTCGTCGACGAACGCGTCTGGAAGGCGTACGGCGCCGAGGCCAACGACGGCATCTACCTCGTCGGCCAGCCGGGTCCCGCGCTTCCGTTCATGCTCTTCCGCGCCTGGAAGGTGCCCGTGGGCTTCGTGAGCGAGGAAGCCCGCCTGATCGGTCCGTCGGGCCGCACGCTCTACCGATGGGGTCCCGAGCCGCGGCGCATGGCCGGCGCGATGGACGTCACGACCGAGCTCGACCGCGTCGACGGCGCGGTCTTCGACGAGACCGGCACGTACGTGGCCTCGTTCATCATCGACGGCGTCATCGTCGGCGAGATCGAGTTCCCGGTGTTCGTGCAGAGCGCGGCCGAGAAGCTTCCGAAGGAGACCGAGGACGGACTCAAGAAGTCCGACGTGATCTGGGTGGGCTACGAGCGTGGCGGGAAGCGGCGCACGGCCCCCGTCTGGTTCGCGTACAAGAACGGCAAGATCTACGTGATCTCCAAGCGCGAGCCAGGTCCCGAGGAGCAGAGCGTGCCGGGCGTGCCCGATGCCCAGAAGCTGCTCGTGATCACCCGACGGAAGCTGCGCGACACCTCGCTCGAGGAGTTCTCGGCCGCCCAGCGTCTGCTCGAGGGGGCCGAATGGGAAGCCGCAGCGGCCCTGCTCGCCGACAAGCGCAAGAGCCGGGTGGGCTCGCCCGCCGAGAACATCGCGCGGTGGCGCGGCTCGTGCGACATCGCCGAGCTCACGCCGAACGTCTCCGCCTGACCGCGGGGCGAGTCCCGAGCCGTCACAGCTGACCGATCCGTTCGATCGGGAACGGCGGCTGGGCCAGCGGTCTGACCGCTACTCGCAGCAGGATCAGCGGATTGTCGTCACCTGCCGTGCGGTTGAGGTGGATCACGTCGCAGCCGTGGCATCGGTGAACGAGGATCCACTCACCGTCGCCTCGCACGGTGATGGCGATCGGTTCCATGAGCGAGCCGCAGAGCGATGCTCGATCACCCGGACCGTCGTCCACGTGGCGACTCCACAAGCAGTTGGGGCAGTGATTGCGGTGAGCGGTGCCGACCGCGAGGGTCGAAACGTCCAAGCGGCACTGGCCGCATCGGAACGAGCTCTGCCTCGGGCGCCGCTCACCGCGACGTCGGTCGTGCGACATCGGAAAGCCTCCAGGGATGACGTAGGGATGCGTCGTCGTGCCCTGGAGCTCGGATCGTTCAGGGAAGAACGAGCCGACCGGAAGCGGGGCACGACGCGATGACCACACTCGCGAAGGTCATCGGTTCCCCCTCTCTTTCGGCCGGGCCACCTCGAGCGGTGGCGAGGAGCCGACCCTACCACCCTTGCGGGCTCGCATGTCGGTGCCTCGGAGTATGAATCTGCACAGCGTCATCCCCCTCGTATCAGCGTCGGCCGAGTCCTGCGACGGGCTCATGAGGCTCGAGGGGGAGACATGCGCAAGGCAGCACTCGCCGTGATCGCGGTCGCCGTGACCGCGTGGGGCAGCGGGGTGTCACTGGCCGAGGTGCCGACCACCTGCGGCACGCTCTTCATCACCTATCCCGACGGGGTCGGCTTCGCAACGCCCGAGGCGGCGGCCGAAGACGCCGTCACCGAGTTCGACAGCGGCGTCGACCTGCCGCCCGACATCGGAGAGGGCGAGACCGATCTCGGCGGGTACGACACGCTCGTGGTGGAGCGCACCGACGCCGGATTCCTCACGCACGCGATCCGTGAGTGCGAGGTCGAGACCGTGCTCGCGTTCGGCGCCATCGCTCTCGCTCACAACCCCGACGTGTACGTGAACCCGTTCTCGGGTGACCCGGCCGACTTCTGGGGAGGAGCCCACCCGGCCGTGACGTACCACTTCACGCAAGAGGTCCCGGCTGCGCACGCAGCCTCGATCAAGCGCGGCATCGAGACCTGGGACCAGGTGACCATGGATCTCACGCTCACGCAGGGCGCGAAGCGCGCGAACTCCGCCGTCGACTTCGTGTGTCCCAACAACAACGAGATCCACTACGAGAACATCGGCACGACCGCTGCGGGCGCCGTGATGGTGTGCGAAGGCACCTGGGGCAACATCTCGTCGTTCGAGATGGGCATCGACAAGCGGTCGTGGTGGTACACCGGGGCCGATCCCGCGGCCATCAACCCGCCCGCGTGCGGGGGAACCGGTCAGCCGTCGTGCCAGGTCGACCTGCAGTCGGTCGCGACCCACGAGGGCGGGCACATGCTCGGCATCGACCACCTCGACGGCGTGGCCGGCACCTGCCCCGACGGAGGCGGTGCGGCGACCATGTGCCTCGCCAACGGCGTCTCCTGGGGTGAGACGTACACGCGCTCGCTCGAGGATCACGACGTGCACACGATCACACCGCTCTACCCCTGACCGGCGTGGTCCGGAGCGGTCCGACACGAGAGGAGAAGCCACATGGCACGGTTCGTCGTGGGTCTGATCATCGGAGGTGTGGTGGTGACGGGCATCGCCAGCGGACAGAGCGACGGGGCGGGTGGAGGGCCCAGGTCCACCCCGGCTCCGGAGCCCGTGTGGGTCCAGGCACCGATGAAGGCAGTATCGGGAACCCACCTCGCCCATCACGGGTTCTGCAGGCGAGGGCTGGAGGTCCGTCAGGTCGGCGGCTGGCAGTCTCGCCGGTATCGCTGCGTCGTCACGAAGGGCGGTTGACCGGGCGGCCCATGACCTCGGCGAGCATCACGAGCTCCTTGCCGAGCGACTCCATCTCCTGCGGCAACAGCGCCTGCGGACCATCGCAGAGCGCCGTCTCGGGGTCGTGGTGCACGTCGATCATGACCGCATCCGCCCCCGCGGCCACCGCGGCCCGAGCCATCGGCGCCACCAGGTGCTTCTTGCCCACGGCGTGCGACGGGTCGACGATCACCGGCAGGTGCGACTCGTGCTGAGCCACCGCCATGCCGGCGAGATCGAGGGTGTTCCGAGTGGCGGGCTCGAAGGTGCGGATGCCGCGCTCGCACAGGATGATCTCGGAGTTGCCACGCTGCGCCACGTACTCGGCCGCCTGCAGCCACTCGTCGATCGTCATCGCGAGCCCGCGTTTGAGCATCACCGGCTTGTGGGTGAGCCCGACCTCCTTGAGCAGCTCGAAGTTCTGGGCGTTGCGGGTCCCCACCCTGATGCAGTCGGCGATGCCGGCGACCTGGGCGACCTGCGAAACGTCGACGACCTCGACGATGATCGGCAGTCCCGTGTCGCGCCGGCACTCGACGAGGATCTCGAGCCCTCGTTCCCCGAGCCCCTGGAACGAGTAGGGCGAGGTCCTCGGCTTGTAGACGTCGCCGCGCAGCACCGTGGCGCCGGCGGCCTTCGCCGCGCGGGTCGCGATCACCGCCTGTTCCTCGCTCTCCACGGCGCACGGGCCAGCGATGATCGTGAACGATCCCCGCCCGAGCGGGGTCGAGCCGATCATCACGGTGGTGGCCTCGGGGTGCAGGTCGCGCGCCACCATCTTGTAGGGCTTGCCGATCTGGATGACGTGGTCGACGCCCGGGAACTGCGTGAACGGGATCGCCTGGAAGCGGCCGGTGTCGCCGACGAGGCCGATGACGGTGTGCACCGCGCCGCGGGAGACGAAGGCTTCGCCTCCGGCGTTGCGCACCTTCTCGCAGACGGTCTCGATGTCGGAGTCCGTCGCGTCGTGCTTCATGACGACGACCATGTGCGGCTTCCCTTCGTGTCCTCGGCCCCGGCGGCGTGCCGGGACGAGAAAGCCCCGGGAGCCGGCCCGGGGCGGTGAGTCGCTGTGTGGCTACGGCGACTTACCCCGGGTCGCGCCCGAAGTAAGCGAACCAGGAGCCGCTGGAACCCTGCATGACGCCGTCATGATGACCGACGACCGCCCCGCCTGGCAAGCGGCGATACGGCGGCCTCGCCGGCGGCCGCGCGGACGGCGAGCCTCGCGTAGGATTCGCCCCGATGTCAGCGGCTGCGTTCACGGTGCTCGATCATCCGCTCGCAGGCGATCTGTTGACGAGGCTCCGCGACCGCGACACGGGGCCTGCCGAGTACCGGGCGCTGACGCGCCGTCTGGGGCTGCTGCTCGTGGCCGAGGCCACGCGCGACCTCGCGACCGAGCCGCTGCGGGTCGAGACGCCGCTGGAGCCCTTCGAGGGAACCCGGGTGGCCAAGCGGGTGGTCGCGATCCCGGTGCTGCGCGCCGGCCTCGGACTGCTCGAAGCCGTCACCGACCTCTACCCCGACGCCGTCGTCGGCTACCTGGGCATGGAGCGCGACGAACAGACCCATGAACCACGCGACTACTACGCGAAGCTTCCCGACCTCGCGACGAGGAAGGCGCTGGTCGTCGATCCCATGCTCGCGACGGGCGGATCGGGCAGCGCCGCGGTCACCTACGTGAAGGCGGCGGGCGCCGACGACATCACGTTCGTGTGCGTGGTGGCCGCACCCGAAGGCCTCGAACGCCTGCGCTCGGACCACCCCGACGTGCCGGTCGTGGCCGCCGCGCTCGACCGGCAACTGAACGAGCACGCCTACATCGTTCCCGGTCTCGGCGACTTCGGCGACCGCCTCTACGGCACGACCTGACGATCGTCACTAGTCTGTACGAGACTAGGTACCGCCGGAAGCCTCGTACGCACGGCCCGCCGCGGCGGGCGGACGCACCTTGCCGACGAAACCGGCCAACACGACGATCGTCACCACGTACGGGGTCATGCGGATGAACTCTGGCGGGATCGCGCCGATGATCGGAGCATCGGCGAGCCGCAGCGGTATCGCCTGGGCGAACCCGAAGATGAATGCCGCCGCCATGAGCCGGATCGGGTGCCAGTTCGAGAGGATCAAGGCTGCCAAGGCGATGAAGCCGAGCCCCTGGGTCTGACCCTCGTTCCAACTGAGGTTCACCTCGACGGCGAGGAACGCTCCTGCGAAGCCCGCGAGCGCACCGGAGAGCAAGACGGCCTGGTAGCGGTAGGCATCGACTCGGACGCCGAGCGAACGCGCGGCCTCGGGGTTCTCCCCGCACGACCGCAGGCGGAGTCCCCAGCGGGTCCGGTAGAGCGCGTAGGTGACGGGCACGACCATGGCGACGGCCACGAGGACCATCGGCGACAGGTTCTGGAACGCGCGACCCAGCCCCCACGGGATGTCGGACAGCAGACGGGAGATCGATCGGGTCCATGCGGGGCTGCCCAGAGTCCGACTGCGTCGCCTGACCGAAGAAGATCGTGGAGAGGAAGCGCGCCACACCGATCGCGACCAGGTTGATCACGACGCCCGACACGATCTGGTCGACACGGAAGGTCACCGTCGCGAGCGCGTGGATCGACGCGAACAGGCCACCGGCCACCATGCCGATGAGGATGCCGGCCAGCGGGCCCCAGGGCAGGCCGAGCTCCGGGGTGAGCTCGGCGGTTCCCCAGGAACCGGTGACCGTGCCGACGATCATCATGCCCTCGAGGCCGATGTTGACGATGCCGGAACGCTCGCTGAACAAGCCCCCGAGGCCGGTCACGTAGATGATCGTGAAGTACGTGAGGGCGATGCCGATGGCCGCGCCCACGTCTCCGAGCGGCATCAGCGTTCGTCTCCCTGCGGCGGACCCGTGGTCGGCCCGGCATCATCGACCTCGACGGCGGCTGCGCGCCGGAGCTGCCGAGCGAAGAGCCTGCGCTTCGCCAGTTGATAGGTGACGACGACCGAGATGATGAGCAGGCCCTGCAGGATGATGATGAACTCGCGAGGCACATCGGTCTCCAGCTGGAGCGAGGTCTCCCCGCGCGCGAGCACGCCCCACAGCAGCGCGGCGAACACGATCCCAACCGGACTGTTCTGTCCGAGGAAGGCGACGGCGATGCCCGTGAATCCGATGCCGGCCTCGTAGCCCGCGGGCAAGAACCCTTGATCGGCGAAGAGTTGCTGGATGCCCACGAGTCCGGCCAAGGCGCCCGACATGAGGAAGAGCTTGATCTGCACGGCGCCGATCGAGATGCCACCGGCTTGCGCCGATCCGGGCGACGCGCCGACCGCGCGCGCTTCGTACCCCAGTCGCATGCGGCGGAGCACGAACCAGATGATGGCGGCGGCCACCAGGGCGAGCGGCAGAACCCACGAGAGACGGACGCTCGATCGGATGCCGAAGAGATGTCCCAGGTCGGGGATCATGGCGGCGTCGGGGAACGGATCGGTGCGAAGGTTGACGTTGAACCCGCCGCCGGTGTCCTCGTAGCGGAGCGGGCCCCGGATCAACCCACGCGACGAGGCTCGCCGCGATGCCGTTCATCATGATCGTCGTGACCACCTCGTGGGCGCCGGTCTTCACCTTCAGGATCGCGGGCACGGCCGCCCACACGGCGCCGCCGAGCATGCCGAACAAGAGCACGGTGAGCACGAGCAGAGGCGCCGGCAGGGATGTGAACGTGAGCGCGGCGAACGATGCCGTGGCCATGCCCACGATGAACTGCCCCTCGACACCGATGTTGAACATCCCTCCCTTGAAGCACACCGATACGGCGAGCGCAGAGAAGATCAGCGGCCCCGCGTTGGCGAGCACGTACCCGAACCCGTTCTTGTCACCGAACGAGCCCTTCACGATCGCCCCGTACACCGTGATCGGGTTCTCGCCGTAGGCAACGATGATGATGGCGCCGAGGAGCGCAGCGATGCCGAGAGCGGTCAGCAGGGCGAGCATCTGCCCGCCGATGTTCTCCACCCACTCGGGCCGATGGGCACCTCGAACGTCGGTGCTCACGTCGACGGCAGCCATCAGCCCGTCTGCTCCGCAACGCTTCCGAGCATGGCCCGACCGAGTTCCTCGGGTGGGGTCTCGGGGGTGAACTCCCCCGTGATGCGGCCCTCGTACAGCGTCACGATGCGATCCGACAGGGCGTAGATCTCATCGAGCTCGGCCGAGATCAGCAACACGGCCCGACCCTCGGCCTTCTGCTGCAGGATCTGACCCCAGACGAACTCGATCGCGCCCACGTCGAGCCCCCGCGTCGGCTGGGCCGCCAGCAGCAGGCGCGGATCCGTCTCGAGCTCCCGGGCAAGGATCAGCTTCTGCTGGTTGCCACCCGAGAGCGTTCGTGCGGTCGATTCGATGCTGCGTGTCCGCACGTCGAACTCCGCGATCAGTCGCCGGGCGAGCTCCTTGATCTTCCGGATGAACAGCACACCCGCCCTTCCGGAGAACTCATCGTCGTCGTGACGTCCGATGACCGCGTTCTCCCAGAGGGTCATGTCCAGGACGAGGCCTTGCTCGTGGCGATCTTCGGGGACGAATGCGATGCCCGCGTCGCGGATCTCTTCCGTGGACACGCCGGCGAGGTCGCGATCACCCAGGACGATGTGGCCGTCGTCGAGGGGCCGCAGGCCCATGATGGCGTCGGCGAGTTCGCGTTGTCCGTTCCCCTCGACGCCCGCCACGCCCACGATCTCACCGGCACGAACCTCGAGCGAGAGATTCTGGAGACGGTCACCCCGCAGGTCGGCGAGACGGAGGATCACGTCACCGGCATCGACATCGGGCTTCTCGAGCCGGAACAACACCGGCCGGCCGACCATCATCTCAGCCAGCTCGGCCTTGGTCGTCCCGTCAGGCGTCGTCTCACCGACCACGGCTCCCCGACGCAGGACCGTGATCCGGTCGGCGATCGCCAGCACCTCGTCGAGTTTGTGGCTGATGAACACGATGGTCTTGCCGTCGGCCCGCAGACGCCGCAGGTTCTCGAACAGATCCTTGGTCTCGGTCGGCGTCAGGACGGCCGTTGGTTCGTCGAGGATCAGGATGTCGACTCCCCTGTAGAGCGCCTTCAAGATCTCGACACGCTGCTCTTCGCCGACCGAGAGGTGCTCCACCACGGCTGCGGGATCGATCCCGAAACCGTAGGAATCCGCAAGCGTCCTAACCCGTTCCTGGGCACCCTCCGGATCCAGGATCGGACCCCCCTCCTCCCCGAGGGTGATGTTCTCCGCGACCGTGAACGGGTCGACCAGCACGAAGTGCTGGTGGACCATGCCGATGCCGAGGGCGAGAGCATCGCGTGGTGACGAGATCTTGACCTCTCGGCCACGCACGGTGATCGTGCCTTCGTCGGGCGGGTACAGCCCGTAGAGCACGCGCATGAGCGTGGACTTGCCGGCGCCGTTCTCGCCGATGAGCGCATGCACCTCACCGGGCCGAAGATCGAGCGTGACGTCGTCGTTGGCGACCACGCCCGGGAACCGCTTGGAGACCCCGCGCATCACGACGAGAGGCGAGGCGCTCTCGCGCCTCGCCTCGCCGGTCGTCGTCATCGCGATCTCGACCGCGCTTTACGGTTCGGTCGGGGGCTCGATGTCGCCGGAGAGGATCCCCTGCTTCGCTTCCTCGACCGCGTCGACGATGTCCTGGCCCATCAGGTCGGGGTTGGAGGTCGCATAGGAGATGCCCTCGTCGACGAGACCGAAGACTTGACTTCCACCTTCGAAGGATCCGTCGGCCACGGCCGCGATCGTGTCGTAGACGGCCGTGTCGACTCGCTTGATCATCGAAGTCATGATCCACTTCGCCTGATCGGCTGAGACGACCTCATGCTGATCGGAGTCGACACCGATCGCGATCTTCTGCTGCTCGGCCGCAGCCTTGAACAAGCCGTTGCCCGCGTCACCGGCGGCGTGATAGACGATGCAGGCACCGTCGTCGAACAGCTTGTTGGCCTTGACCTCGCCCCCCAGGATGTCATCGAACGCCTTGGTCGTGTCGCCGACGTACTCCACCAAGACCGTGATCCCGTCGACGGTATCCGCCACACCCGCGGCGTACCCTGCTTCGAACTTCTCGATCAGCGGTCCCGTCTGGCCGCCGAGGAATCCGACGGTGTCGCAGTTGGTCTCCTCCGCCTTCAGCGCCGCGGCCACACCGACCAGATACGAACCCTGCTCCTCCTGGAACGTGAGGTCGGTGACGTTGGGGATGGCGTCGGCCTCATTGTCGAGGCCGCACGCGGTGCCGCAGGTGGCATAGCCATCGATGATGCCGAACGAGGTCTCCGGGTAGTCCGGCGCGATCGCGTTGATGCCGGGCGTGAACGCGAATCCTGTTCCGACCACCAGGTCATACCCGTCGGCGGCCAGCGATTCCGTGTTCTCGTCCAGGTTGGTGCCGTCGGAGTTGGCCTCGAGGAACTTCGTGTTGGCCTCGCAGATCGTGCCCTCGTCGATGGCCTTGTCCAGACCGATCTTCGACGAGATCGTTGAACCCGTTGTCGCCGAGGCCACCGATGTCGAGTGCGACCCCCACCCGGATGTCGGACGTGCACTCGTCGCCACCTGCTGCGCTCGTGCCGCCATCGCTCGGCGCATCATCGTCACCGCAGGCGGCAGCGATGAGCGACAACACGATCAGCGGCGCACCGAACACTCGGAGCCACTTCGACATGCTTGCCCTCCCCTGTCCGGATCGCGGATCCCGACCACGCGAGCGGTCCGCCGGGATTGTCCCTGCGGGTCCATCAGACCGTCAAACGAGGACCCGTGGGAGACTACGCAGCCGGAGGGCGGTGCGGATGCCTGAACGCGCAGCACACGCGGGGATCGAGGAGGAGATCCGTGAACGGATCGCGGCATCCTCGTTCCACGCCGCGATCGGGATCATCGTGGAGCACGTGCGCGACGGGTCGGTGGATCTGCGGCTCGAGGCGGGTCCCGATCACGCGAACCTGCAGGGAACGGTGCACGGGGGCGTGCTCGCCACCCTCGCCGACACGGCCGCGGGACTCGCGGTACGTTCGGCCATCCCGCCGGGGAGCCGCCACGTCACCGTGAACCTCGACGTGCAGTACCTCGCCCCGGCGAACATGGGTCCGTTGCTCGCCACCGGTCGCGTGGTGCGGCTCGGCAGACGCATCGCCTTCGCCGAAGCCGACGTGAGCGATGCGGGCGGCGAGCTGCTCGCGCGAGCCCAGGTGACCGTCGCGGTGTCGCGGACCGAGTCGGGAGCCGGCAGCCCTCAGTAGTCGGTGTCGATCGCCTGCATCGCCGACGGAAGCTGCGAGAGCGCACCCTGCAGGGCCATCAGCAGGCCCATGTTGCCGGCGACCTTGACCTTGCCCGTCATGAATGCGGTCACGACCGAGAGCTCGCTCCTCGCGAGCTTCACCGCGGTCTCGTAGCTCTGCGTGATCGTCGCGTCGGGCGCGCCGGCGTCGCCGACACCCATGTCGATGGCGCCGTCGGCGATCTCGATCCAGTAGTGGGTCTCGGCTCCCGATCCGTCGGTGATGACCTGCTGGATCGTCGCCTTCTGGGTGGCGGCCTGACGGAACGCGTCGTTGGCGTTGAGCTCGGCCTTCACGGCTTCGGCCCATTCCGTGGACAGGAACTTGACGGCCATCTGACGGGTCTCCTTCGCGGTTCGGATCGGCGTTCGCGGGCGTTCGAGGGCCGAGGCGAGTATAGGAGGGCGATCAGCTTCCCTCGGCGAGGTCGTGCTCGTGCAGGCGGGGCTCGAACCACCCGGGCTCGGTCAGGTGCGAGGCGTCGGACAGGAACCACGCGAGCCGTTCCTCGCCGCGGATCACGACCGTGTTGAGGCTCGTGTTCTCGGGCAGGAAGAACATGTCCTGGTCCTCGATGCCGAGGATATGGCTGAAGTAGGCGTTGATCACTCCGCCGTGGGCGACCACGACGACGTCACCACGCGGCTCGGCCTCGATGATGCCCTCGATCGCGGCGACGCATCGCCGCTGGAAGTCGTCTGCGCGCTCGCTGCCGGGCGCCAGATGCCACGCCGGGTTCTGGTTGCGGAAGAGATCGATCGCCTCCGGATGTTCGAGGAAGATCTGCTCGAAGTCCTTGGCTTCCCATTCGCCGGCGAACCACTCGCAGAGATCGTCTCGCTCGATCACCTCGATGCCCACGCGGTCGGCGTAGACGTGCGCCGTCTGGCGCGCCCGAGCGAGCGGCGATGAGTAGACCGCGGCCGGGCGCGGCAACAGGTGCAGGCGCGCCGCGAGCCGTTCGGCCTGCTCGAGCCCGACATCACCGAGTGGGGGATCGTACTGACGGCCGAGCGGCGTGTCGGCGTGGTCGGTCGAGTCGTAGTCGGGACGAGCGTGCCTGATGAGGTAGAGGCGGCGATCGCTCACGTCGACGCCTCCTGGCGCTTGGTCCGGCGTGCCTTCCACTCGTCGGCGTAGCGTTGCACGTCTTCCCGGAGCCAGATGCGCCCGGACGCGAGCGCGGTGATGGGCTCGGGGAAGGATCCGCGGTCGATGTAGGTCACCACGCGTCGCTTGTCCCAGCCCATGATCTCGGCGGCCTCGGCGACACCCACGACGTCGGGCACGACCTCGACGGTGAGCGCGATGTCGTCGCCGGTCACCGTCCGGAGCTCGTCGAGGCACTGCCGCTTGCTGACGCCGGTGACCTCGATGTACGCGGCAACGTCGAGCAGTTGCGCGACGTAGCGGCCCCCGGTCTGCCACATGCGGGCGTGCACCTCGTCGGTCATGCCGCGCGGCAGGGTATGACGGCGTCCATCACTCTGCAACCGACGCGCACGGGCTGAAGATCGACAACCTGTACCCATCGGGGTCACGGAACCAGGCATGCCGAGCGCCCCACGCCTGATCCTCGGGCGCACCCTCTGACTCGGCTCCGGCGGCAACCAGCTCCCGGTACCGACGATCGACATCGTCGACCTCCAGGACGAGCTCGACCCCGACGGCACCGATCTGATCGGCCTCACCTTGCTCGATCCCGAGATGGAAGCCACCCCCGCCACCGACGCGGAGATAGCCGGGCTCCTCCATCAGCACCTGCAGACCCAGCATGCGGACGTAGAACTCCCTCGTTCTGGCGAGGTCGCTCACCAGGATGAAGAGGTGACTCAAGCGAACCGAGGAGCTCACCGGTCACCAGCCACAACCGCGCCGGCCGGCTCCTCGGTGTCGCTCGGCATCATGCGGTCATCGTATCGGTGACCAGCACGCTTCGATGGTGGGCGATCAGCAGCCGCTGCCGAGGCGATCGTGGATCGTCTCGAGCGTGGCCAGATCGCCTGCGACGGCGTCCGAGTCGCGGGCGGCTCGATCGACGGCGAGCTGCAGGCGCCACAGATGCAGGCGGTCTCGATCGACCCCGCTCCGACCCCGGAACTGCATCTGCAGGTCGAGGGCCGCGTGCCCGGCGTCGATCGCGGCCTGCCGGACCTTCGCGACGCGCCGGCGCTCGATGGCCGAGTCGAGCAGGCGTAGTCGCTCGGTCATCTGTGCGTCGAGCAAGGCGGGCACGCCTCTCGCGCGGTAGCGCGCCCACGTGGCCGCCATGCGATCGACGACGGCAGCGAGCCGCCCCCACCGCTTCGATGGCGCCAGCTCGAACGCGTTCGCCGTGCCCTCATCGAGGATCTCCAGCCCACCCGGAAGCGACCTGCCGAGCGAGTCGATCGGCAGCGCCACGGCCACGTGGTACAGCTCCGCGGCCGATGCCACCTCGGCCCGGAACTCGCCGTAGCCGGGCGCATACTGCTTGTCCTCGGTGGTCCCGTCCATCAGGCGTTCGCGCACCGCGATGGCCCCTGCCACCGGACCGCGGGGTCCCGCGACGGTGAAGCCGGTCCGGCGCACCGTGACCTCCTCGAAGACCAGCCCGGGGATGTTCTCGGGACGGTAGACGTCACCGACCTCGGGATCGCCCGGCATGATCATGCCCGGAGGGCCGTCTCTTCCCGCGAGCCACGTGCCCTCGTGATCGACGATGACGCCGTCCTCGTAGTTGTCGACGTGCTCACCGAAGTACCACACCGCCCCGTCGTCGGCCTGCGCGTAGTAGTCGGTCGCGACCTCGAGGATGCGCCCGTTCATGTACGCCACGAAGTGCGTCACGCGTGTCTCCACCCGCCGACCGTTCCACCTGATGAACTTGGTGTCGGGCAGGTACGTGACCTCGAACCGCAACTCGTCGTTGCCTTCCACACCGAGCTGGAGGACCTGGGAAACCCCGTCCCTCGGGAACAACGGATTCGTGATCGAGGTGGGGTCGGAGAAGGTCGGCGTCTCGAGGTCCACGCGGCCGCCCCCCGCGGGAGCCGCGGCGACCGCGTCGCCCGCTCCGGGGATGACGGCGACCGTCATGACCGCCGAGAGCGTTGCCACGACGGCGACCCCGACGATCCGCGCCTGACCGTGTCGTGCACTCGTGCGCTCGGTTCGCTTCCGCATCTCCGACCCCTCTCGACTCAGCCCTGCTCGCTCGGGTCGTCGTGGTCGGCTTCCTGCCCGATCACGCCGAAGCTCGAGTCCAGATTCACCTCGACCTGACGGCCGTCGTCGAGGCGGACCTCCACGCCGTAGGCGGCCCCGTCGTCACCGACCTCGGTCTCGATCACCTCGCCTCCACCCGTCGCGGCGAGCGCGGCGGCGACGGCCCGGTCCAAGGTGGAGCCTTCGAGCGGCGTGTCGTCGTCGAGCGCTCCGCTCGCGACGGCGATGCCGGCACCGCCTCCGATCGCGGCGAGGGCGACGGCGCTTCCAGCGACCAGCTTCGTGCTGCGCTTCATGGAACCCAACCCCTTTCGATGTGCCGACCGCCCCGTGCGGACGGCGTGATCTCACAGTGCGCAGGTGGGCCTGAAGCCACACTGAGGGAGGCTGAGCGTCGCCTGAACGATCGAGTGGCGCGCGCTCAGTCGATGTGCAGGGGGCGATAGCGCCCCGTCCTGCGGAGCTCGGAACGCCAGCACTCGGTGTGCCAATGGCGTCGAGCATCGGCGTCACCCGCCGGCACCACGACCAAGTGGCGGATGCCCGTTCGCACCTCGTGGTCACACCCGGGACATCGATAGGGCTTCTGGCCCCCGACCTCGCGAACCTCGAAGCCGCCCACCTGTGCCCAGGCCGGAGCGTCGAACCGGTCGGGCACGGCGCCTGCCCGGCTGGGAGCGAGGTACTCGGGGTTGCGCCGATGCCTCCTCGGCATCAGACCGCCTCTCCCCGCATGAACGCGGCCACGAGCGGAGCGAAGGCCCCCGCCAACGTCGCGCGGATCGTCGCTGCGGGAACGCTCGAGCGAGTGACCGCCACCCTCGACCGCCACATGCGTCGCCATCGGGAGCTTCGCGAGCACGGGCTCGAGCGCGGGTGCCGTCGCGAATGGATCCTTCGTGCCCTGCAGGAAGAGCATCGGCACCGCGATGCCGTACAGATGCTCGTCGCGCAGACGGTCCGGCTTGCCCGGCGCATGCAGCGGGTACCCGAGGAAGACGAGCCCCGCGGCGGGAAGCCCTTCGGCGACCGCGACCGACGCCATGCGGCCCCCGTACGACTTGCCGCCGACCCAGATCGGCTCGCCGGCCGCGGCGCGACCGCTCGCGGTCTCGAACGCAGCTCGCACGGTGTCGAGCGCGACCTGCTGGCTGCCGGGTGTGCGCTTGCCCGCCTCGATGTACGGGAAGTTGCAGCGGAGGGTCGCCACACCCTCGTCGGCGATCGCCCTCGCGAAGCCGGCCATGAACGGATGATCCATGCCCGCCCCGGCGCCGTGGTGCAGGACGAGCGACGCGACCGGCGACGACGGGCGCACGGAGGCGGCGCTCACCGGTCCGGAGCCGGGCACATCGATCGTGAGGCGTTCCTCGGGTGGCGGCACGCATGCCATGATGCACCCGATGGCGGCGAAGGGCACGTTGCGACTGGGCACCTCCGGGTTCTCGTTCGACGGGTGGAGGCACGGCGTCTTCTACCCGGAGGGTCTGAAGATCCGCGAGATGCTGCACTACTACTCGACGCAGCTCAGCTCGGTCGAGATCAACTACACGTTCCGGCGGTTCCCGACCGAGAAGTCATTGACCACGTGGCGGGAGCAGGCGGCCGACGGGTTCGTGTTCACGCTCAAGGCCAACCAGCGCATCACGCACTTCAAGCGACTCCGCGACACCGACGACGACGTGCGGGACTTCCTCGAGCGGGCGAAGTCGCTCGGCGACCGCCTGGGGTGCGTCCTGTTCCAGTGCCCTCCGAACCTGCACTACGACCGGGAGTTGATCGAACGGTTCGTCGGCTACCTGCCGCCCGGGCCACCTGCGTTCGCGATGGAGTTCCGCCACGCCTCGTGGAACGAGGCGAAGGACCTGCTGCGCGATCAAGGCATCGCCTGGTGCGTCGCCGAGACCGACGAGCGAGACCCGACCCCCGAGGAGCTGTCGTGGGAGCCGGTCGGATACCTGCGCCTGCGCAAGACCGACTACGGCGACGACGAGCTCCGCGAGTGGGCCGGCCGCATCCAGCCGGCGTTGGACTCGGGCGCCGACATCTTCTGCTACTTCAAGCACGAGGACGACGGCTTCGGCCCGAAGATGGCCAAGCGCCTCGAAGCGATGATGGCTCCCGGCTAGCTCGACCTGGAGATCTCGCGGTGGTGCTGGAGCCACGCGAGAACGAGCGGTGCAGCGGCGACCGCCACGAGCGTGAGCAGGCCGATCGCTCCTCCCGGATCGATGCCCGCGAGGGCGAGAATCGTGCCGACCAGCACGACGAGCACCGTGCCGAAGGCCGGCCCGAGCGATACCGCGTCGCCCATGACGGTGGGGCCCTCGGCCACGGCGAGCCGCGTCAGCCCGATCCCCGCCACACCGAGGCCGGCAACCGTGATGCTCGCCGCGACCCACGCACCGAGCGGTGATATCGACGCGTGCGCCGGCGGGTGGATCGTCTCATCGGGGACGGAGCCGACCACGGCGACGTCGTCACCGACGAGCTCGGCGCCGCCGGCGATGAGCGGGGCCCACGATCGAGCTCGCACGTACTGGCGCGCAACGACGGTCACGGCTCCGTCACGCAGCGCGGCCGACACGCCCGGCCAGGTTCGAGCCGAGATGCCGTCGACCACCCGCGCCAGCTCGTCGGGATCGGGCGGGACCGTCGTGGGCGGTCCCTGCACCAACCGCTGAGGATCACCGACGTACATCACGAGCTGCGTCGCCCGTCGTGCGTCGAGGAACGACCTGGCGATATTGAGGCGGACCTTCCACAGCAATGCCCCGGGAACGTGCCTCGGCTCGAACACCATCACCACGGGCACATCGGGGGGAAGCTGCGATACGACGGCAGCGACCGTGCGGGCAGGCAGCGCCCGGTCGATCCACGGGATCGCCGCCATCGAACGGAACCCGGCCAGCCCCAGATAGGCGACCAAGAGCGATGCAGCGACACCGACGAGGAGCCGAACGTTCCGAGCGGTGCGCCCACCTGCCCTCACGGTCCGGCCGACGGCGGTCCCCACCGCTGCAGCAGCGACGCCGGCCGCCGCCCCGATCGGGACGGCGAGCATGAGGGTCCGATGTCCCGGGAAGTCGGCGGCCACCAGCATCACAGCGACGCCCGCCAGGCACACCGCGGTCCACGCGATCAGCAGGTGTTGCGTGCCACGGTCGCCACGGGTCCGCCCGCGGAGTGCCGCCACCACGGCACCGCCGACGGCGGCCGGCACGGTCGGCGCGACCCAGCTCCAGGTCTCGGCGAGCCGCTCGACGAAGAATCCCTGCACCAGCTCGAGGTCTCCCAGCTCCGCGAGCGATCGGTTCATGACGCCGAACACCACGCCCAGGCTGCCGGCGGCGCCGAGGGTCAGTGCGGCGAGCGCCGCGGCCGGTCGCAGGTCGAGCGGCGGAGCGTCGGCTTCGGCGGCCGTGCGCGAGCGCCCGATCGAGCCACGATCCGTACGAGAGCCCCAGCCATCCGACCACGACGACGAACCAGGCCCCGAGGATGCCCGGATGCGCCAGACCCGCCGCGAGGAAGGCGGCCGCCCCGACGACGGAGCCGTTCCACGTCGGCCGACGGTGTCGCGAGACCGCCGCCATGCCCGCGCAGAAGCAGACGAGGGAGGTCAGGTTCGCGACGTATCCGGTGAGGCGACTGGTAGCGCCGAACGTCGCCACCCCCACGGCGACCTGCAGGACCATCCACCCCGGGAGCGCGAGCGCCGAGCGCACCAGCGCCGCCACCGCGAGACCGAGGGTCGCGCAGAGCGAGACCGCCATCAGGATCGGCGCGAGGCTTCCCGGGACGACCCCGATGGCTTGCAGTGCCGCGCCCATCGCCATCGTGCCGGGGCGCGCATCGATCGCATCGAGCAGACCGGCCCGGACCGCCCGGAACTGCCAGGCGTAACCGAACTGGTCGGCTCCGAGCAGGTGCACGGGGCCCCTGAAGGCCACGACATAGAGCGCGACGACCAGCAGGGCGGCGCCGGCGCAGACGGCGACCTCGGCCGTCCACCGGTGGGCGTGCGCGCGCTCGCTCACGAGCCCTCCCCGCCGAGCCGCGTGCTGACCGCGGTCGCGATCTCGTGCACCTGGTCGAGATCGGTGACCTTGCGACCGAGGGGATCCCGCACGTAGAACGCGTCGATGACCCGGCCCCCGTACGTCGCCACCTTCGCCAGATGCACGTCGAGCGCCAGCTCGGCGAGCACGCTCGTGATGTCGTAGAGCAGCCCGATGCGGTCGGGTCCTCCCACCTCGACGATCGTGGAGTAATCGGAGGCATCGTTGTCGATCTCGACGGTCACGGGCGCCGTGGACCGCGGAGCCGGATACCATGCGCGCTTCTCGGCCACTCGATGATCGAGTGAGATGCGACCTTCGACGGCCCCGCGGATCATGGAGCGAAGCTCACGCCAGCGAGCGGGTGTGATCTCGGTCTCGAACGACCCCTCGATCTCGAACAGGTCGACCGCCACGTGGTCGTCGGTGGTGAACACCTTGGCGCTGAGGATCGATAGCCCCGTGAGGGCCATGGCGCCGGCGATGAACGACAGCAGGCCGGGTCGGTCGCCGGCGACGACCAGCAGCTCGTACGTACCCGGTTCGGCCGCCGGCCAGTCGGACGACCGCACCTCGTTCGACCCGACGTCGGGCGCGATCATCGGGTAGTGAGCCGCCACGCGGTCGGGCTCGACGGAGAGGAAGTAGCCGCGGGGCATGCGCAGCACGAACCGATCGACGGCTGATTCCGGCTCGGAGGCGAGCAGCGACCGCACCGCGTCCACGCGGGTCGTGAGCCGGTGAGCGAGCTCCACGCCCATGTGACCGCGGGCGAACACCCGCTCGATGCGCGAGACGAGCTCGCGCACGAGGGTCTGCCGCCAGGGGGTCGACGCGGCCGGTCCGGTGGCTGCGGCGTCGGCCTGTGCCAGCAGGTGGAGCGCCGCCAGCCGCTCCGGCGTCTCGATGCGT
Source organism: uncultured Actinomycetes bacterium (assembly GCA_963790335.1). GTDB lineage: Bacteria > Actinomycetota > UBA4738 > UBA4738 > HRBIN12 > JAOUEA01. The sequence continues at coordinate 344,843 of CAWBOB010000007.1, forward strand.
GCGGCGACGTCGAGGATCAGATCCTCGTCGGTGAGGTCGCGGCGGGTCGCGGTGTCGGGCAACAGGAGATGCTCGGTCACCATGAAGAGCGCGAGATCACGGGTCGCGCCGGTCACGCCCATGCGGTCGAGCGTCTCCGCCGCGACGCGTGATCCCACCTCGACGTGGCGCCCCGCCCCGATCTTGCCGATGTCGTGGAACAGGGCACCGAGGAGGAGGCCATCACGATCGGGTGCGGTGGGATCGCAGAGACGAGCCATCTCGGCGAGCGCGCGAGCGAGGTGCGTGTCGACCGTGTAGCGATGATAGGGGTCACGCTGCGGGCGGCATCGAACGTCGGCCCACGCGGGCAGCAGGCTGGGAAGCCACGCGAGCCGGTCGAGCACATCGAGCGCGGCCACACCGTGCTCGCCCGTTCGAACGATGCGAAGGAACGCGGCGAGCAGGCGTTCGGACCACTCGACCGGCGTCGGCACCGGCGTGACCTCGACGGAGTCGAGCAGGGCGGCGTCCGGTCGGTCACCGCGCTCGGCGACACTCGCCAGCGCCTCGAGAGCCTCGGCGACATCGCCGAACGGCGAAGCGGGCTCCGTCGGCATCGACGATCCGCGAGCCGCACGCAGCAGCACGTTCCCACAGATCCAACGCGCCGAGCGCGCGTGCTCGAACACCGCCCGCATCAGACCATCCTCGGCGAGAAGACGAGGCTCATCGACGAATCCCATCGCCTCGGCGATCGACGCCTGCAGCTCGAGCGGGAGACGGTCGGTGCGCCGGCCGGCCTCCAGCTGCAACGCGCTCCGCGCCCGGGTGAGGAACTCCTCGGCCTCGTCGAGCGCGTGCCCCTCGGCGGTGCGAACCAGCGCGTCGCCGGCGATCGAGGTGAGCCATCGAACCGACTGCACGTCGCGCAGGCCACCGGCCCCGCTCTTGAGATCGGGCTCGAGCAGGTGCGTCGTGGCCCCGAACCGCTGTTCGCGGTCACGACCGTCGCGCTCGAGCGTTCGAGCGAACGCCACCACATCGGCCGCGGCGAGGGTTCGCACCCGGTCACGGACCTCGGTCGCGAGTACGTCGTCGCCGGCGATCGCGCGCACGTCGAGCATCGAGGTCAGCGCGTCCAGGCGTTCGGCGGCGATCGCCTCGCACTCGAGGGGTGTCCTCACCGCATGACCGACCTCGAGCTTGGCGTCCCACAACGGGTACAGCACGCGCTCGGTCGTCCGCTCGACCTGGTCCGCGGCCCGGCCGTCATGCACGATCAACAGGTCGACGTCGGAGTGGGGAAGCTGTTGCAGGCGCCCGTAGCCCCCAACCGCAGCGATCACCACGCCGGCGGGAGGCTCGGCGGCTTCGAACAACGTCGCGATCGCGGCGTCGAACGACCCGGCTCTTCGTCGCGCCGACCACCGACCATGGTGACCTGATGCATAGGCACGGTCGAGGGCGTCGAGCTCGCGACGCAACCGCGCGATCGGCTCAGCGCTGGGCGAGGCGTCCATGGTCGGGCCCGGCTCAGACCGCGTCGGGGCCCATCTCACCCGTGCGGATGCGCACGACCTGCTCGGCTTCGGTGACCCAGAGCTTGCCGTCGCCGATCTTGCCCGTGCGCGCAGCCTTGACGATCGCGTCGACCACGCCCTGCACCTCGCCATCGGGAACGAGCACCTCGAGCTTCACCTTGGGCACGAAGTCGACCTGGTACTCGGCTCCGCGGTAGACCTCGGTGTGACCGCGCTGTCGGCCGAACCCTTCGACGTCGGTCGTGGTGAGACCGTTCACACCGAGGTCGCGCAGGGCTTCCTTGACCTCGTCGACGCGATGGGGCTTCACGATGGCGGTCACGAGCTTCACGAGACGCTCCTCCCGGGGGAGGGCCAGCTTACGCGCCCGTCAGCCGCTTCTCGAACACGTCGTACCGACGGCGCACCGTCATGCCGGCGCTCTCGTAGAGATGGGTCGCGCCGGTGGTGTTCTCGGTGTCGACGCCCAGCCGCGCCTCGTGGTGACCGCGGGCAGCGAGCGCCGCGAACGACCGGGCAAGCAGCGCCCTCGCCACGCCACGACGGCGGAACGGCTCGAGCACGCCAAGCTCCCCGACCCACCCCGCTCCGTCGTCGGCTCTGAAGTTCACCGAGACGCCGACGGGCTCATCGGCCACGAAGGCCATGATCATGAGTGTCGGGTCGTACCCCGGATCGCCGTGGTGCTCGTGCTGCCAATCCTCGAAGGTCATCGGTTCGTAGCCGAAGTGTTCGCTGAAGGCCTGGTCGAGGATGCGGTAGGCCATCTGCTCGTCGTCGGCGGTGCCGGGGCGCAGCGCGATCTCCGGTGGCGTCGGTGTATCGGGACCTTCGACGGGCAGCGGACGCTGCATGTGCCAGAACGAGCGGACCGGGTGGTACCCGCGCCCGGTGATGAGCTCGACGGCACGATGGTCGGTGGCGGGCGATGCCGTGCGGAACGGGGCGGTGACACCGGCGGGGAGCCGGTTCAGCGCCATGCGCTCGGTCTCGTCGAGCAATGCGGCTCCGAGTCCGAGGCCCGCTCGGTCCGGATGCACCTTGCCGCCGCCGAAGACCTGCACCGACGGATCGAGCGCGAGCACGATGCCGTACGCGGCGATCGCTCCGTCGGGCGCAACGACGACCACCGTGTCGCGGTCGAAGTCGAAGCGCGGCGCGGCCCAGTCCATCACGATCTCGTCGCGCGACTGATCGACGAAGCCGACGTCGGCCAGATCGCGTGCCTGGTGCAGCTCGACCAGCGCGTCGAGATCGTCACGCCGTGCCGGGCGCGCCCGGTACGGCGCGGGGAAGGTCACTCCCCGACGGCCTTCTTGCGCGCGGGCGCCTTCGCCTTGGCGGTGGTCTTCTTCGCGGTGTTCTTCTTCGCGGCAGGACGGGCGGTCGCCTTCTTCGCGGCGCCGCGTTTCGAGCTGGACTTCGTCGGCGCCGGCGCGATGTCTGGCTCGTCGGTCGCGGCTTCCTTCTTGGCCGCCGCGACGCTCGCCTTCAGCGCCGCCATGAGGTCGACCACCTTGCCCGTCGGCTCGGCCTCGACGACCTCGATCTCCTCACCGTTGATCTTGGCCTCGACGATGCGCATGAGCGCCTCGCGGTACCCGTCGGTGAACTGGTCGGGGTCCCACTCGGCGGTGAGGTTCTCGATGAGCTGGCGAGCCATCTCGACCTCCTGCCCACGCGCCTTCGAGCTGAGGTCGACGTCGCCGAGCTCGGCCTGACGGATCTCGTCGGGCCAGTACATCGTCTCGAGCACGAACGCGTCATCCTTGAACCGCAATGCCGCGAGATGCTCCTTGTCGCGGAAGCTGACCTTGGCGATGCCGACCTTGTTGTCCTGGGTCATCGCCTCGCGCAGCAGCGCGTAGGCCTTGGCGCCGGTCTCGTCGGGTGCGAGGTAGTAGCTCTTCTTGAAGAGCATCGGATCGATCTCGTCGAGGTCGACGAACTGCTGGATGTCGATCGCACGGCTCGACTCCACGGGCACGGCGTCGAAGTCCTCGTCGGTGAGCACGACGTAGCGGTCCTTCTCGTACTCGTAGCCCTTGACGATGTGCTCGTAGTCGACGATCTCACCGTCCTTCTCGCAGACGCGCTTGTATCGGATGCGCCCCATGTCCTCGTCGTGCAACTGGTTGAAGCGCAACGTCTTCTCCTCGGTCGCCGGATAGACCGAGACCGGGATCGTCACGAGTCCGAACGAGATGGCGCCTTTCCACATCGATCTTGGCATGAGGTCCTCCGAGGAAGTCCGTCGGTACGCGCGGCGGCGCGTCGATCCTCCAGTCTATCCCCCGTCGCCGACGAGCCGGAAGGCCGCTACGTCTCGTGATCGGCGTCGATCGCGCGCTCGAGATCGGCGACGGCGCCGGCGTAGGCTTCCGCGCGGTCCTGCCCCGCCGCCACCCGCCGCTCGACCGCAGCGCCGAGCAGGTACGTCGCGATCGGCGTGAGCTTGCGCTCGACCCCGTGCGCGACGTCGCGGGCCACACCGAGCAAGCGTTCCTGTCGATCCTCGTCGAGGGGTTCGACGCCCAGCATCGCCGCCGCGTTCATCAGCCAGTCGCTCATCCGTGTCGCTCCTCTCGCGTTCGAACCGGCGGTCTCCTCGCCGGCGAGCGGAAGCCTCTCGCTAGCATGACGAACATGACGGCGAAACGGAAACGTGCCCGTACCTCGAAGGACGCGTTCACCGTCGAGATGCCGCGCCTGCTCGAGACCACCCGCGACGGCGATGCGTGGTGGGCGGAGATCGACGGACGCGAGCTGCGCCTGTCGAACCTCACCAAGGTCTTCTGGCCCGACGAGGGCTACACCAAGGGCGATCTGGTCGCGTACTACTTCAACGCGGCATCGCTGATCGTGCCGCACCTCGCCGAACGCCCACTCACCATGAAGCGCATGCCCGACGGGATCGACGGCCCGTTCTTCTACGAGAAGTCCGCCCCCGCGCACACCCCCGACTGGCTCGGACGCTGCGTCGTGCAGAGCGACGACGCGAAGTCGGGCGAGATCGACTACCTCACGATCGCCGACGTCGCGGGGTTGCTGTACGTCGCCAACCTGGGTTGCATCGAGTTCCACCCCCTGCACTCACGGTGCGACGACGTGGGGCACCCCGACTACCTCTTCTTCGACCTCGATCCCTTCGAGCCCTACACCTACGAGGACGTGCTCGTCGTCGCCCGTCACATCAAGGTGTTGCTCGACCAGCTGGGGCTCACGGCCTTCCCGAAGACGAGCGGGGCCACGGGCCTGCAGATCTACGTGCCGGTGCTGCGCGGGACCTACTCCTACGACACCGTGCGGGCATTCGTGGGGGCAGCGGGACGTCTCATCAGGGGCGCCGATCCCGACCGCGTCACGATGGCATGGAAGATCGCCGATCGCACCGGGAAGATCTTCATCGACCACAACATGAACCGGTCGGGCGCGAACATCTCCGCGGCCTACTCGGTGCGGCCGGAGCCGCGAGCGCCCGTGTCGACGCCGCTCTCGTGGGAGGAGGTGTTCGAGGGCGGGTTCGAGCCTGCCGACTTCCGCATCGACAACGTGTGGGAACGCTTCGCTCGGGTCGGGGACCTGTTCGACGGCGTGCGCACCGAGGCGATGGACCTCACCGCGGCGCTCGAGGCCTTGGAGGTCGACCTCGTCGAGGCCGAGGGACGAGGCGCCGATGCGCCGCTTCCCCGCACCGCTGCCAAGAGCGTCGCTGCGCGCACGGCCGACGAGATCGCCGCCGCATCGAAGGATCCGGCGCTGTTCGAATACGTTCGGCGCCGCGATTTCGGCCCTCAGGGAACGACGGAGCCGGCGCCCGGCGACGTCGCAGCCGGCGGCAACTCCTTCGTGATCCACAAGCACCGGGCGACGCGGCTGCACTACGACGTGCGACTCGAGCGCGACGGCGCGCTGCCGTCATGGGCGGTGCCGAAGGGACTTCCGATCGCGAAGGGCGACAAGCGGCTCGCCGTGCAGACCGAGGTGCATCCCCTCGAGTACGGGGCCTTCGAGGGCACGATCCCCGAGGGCCACTACGGGGCGGGCGAGGTTCGCATCTTCGACGACGGGTGGTACGAGCCGGTCGAATGGACCGACACCAAGGTCTCGTTCGTGCTGCACGGCCGTCGCTACCCTGGGCTCGAGTTCCATTTCGTGAAGACGAACCGCGACTGGCTCGGCTTCCTCGCGAGCGCGCAGGGCGCTCCCCCGATCGCCGCACCCCCGCGGTTCGAGCCCATGCTCGCAGAGGGTGGGTGGGAGCCGTTCGACGACCCGGCGTGGTGGTTCGAGCCCAAGCTCGACGGCATCAGGTGCCTCGCCGAGCTCTCGACTGGCGACACGGTGCTCCGCACGCGCACCGGGCGCGACGCGAGCGCGCAGTACCCGGAACTCCGCATGGTGCACGAGCTCGTCGACCAGGTGAATGCCGTGATCGACGCGGAGATCGTGGCGTTCGACGATGGGGGGCGCCCGTCGTTCGAGGCCCTGCAGGGGCGCATGAACCTCGCCGGGGAACGAGCGATCGCTCGCGCGGCGAAGCTCACGCCGGTCTCCATGGTCGCGTTCGACCTGCTCTGGCTCGACGGCCGTGACACCACCCGTCTCACGCTGGAGCAGCGTCGCGAGCTGCTCGAGCTGATCACCGAACAGGACCACCGGCTGCAGATCACGGCGCACGTGGCCGGCGAGGGGGCCGCGCTCGCCCGCCGGGCTCGTGAGCTCGGTCTCGAAGGTGTGATGGCGAAGCGGCTCGGCTCGGCCTACACCGCGGGGCGGCGCAGCCCCGACTGGCGCAAGATCAAGCTCATGAACACCCAGGCGTGCGTGATCCTCGGGTGGACGCCCGGCAAGGGCGGGCGTTCGGGCTCGTTCGGCGCCCTGCTCGTCGGCGCGATCGTCGACGGCGAGCTGCGCTGGGTCGGTCAGGTCGGGTCGGGCTTCACCGGACGCATGCTCGAGGACCTCATGGCGCAGCTCGCGCCGCTCGTGCGGTCCGACCCGCCGATCGAAGACCGGGCCCTCGCGGCGGTCAAGGGCGCCACGTTCGTGCAGCCCGAACTCGTCTGCGAGGTGCGGTTCCTGGAGATGACGAAGAGCACCCGGAAGATGCGCGCGCCGTCGTTCCGCGGAATGCGCCCCGACGTGCCTCCCGAGGAGTGCGTGCTGGAGCCGCTCGCCGGATCGAAGCGGGCGAACGGCTCCGAGAAGCGCCGCTGAACCGGATCAGCCGCCCGGCGGGCGGTACGGGGCGTGCTTGGCGATCGCGGCGTCGACATCGTCGGCCGAGAGCAGCACGACCGTCTCGATGCTCGCCGCCCCTGACGCGGCGACGGCCGTCGCCACGGCGGCGGCCGTGACCTCGTCGGGCATCTCGGCGATCACGTACACGTCGGTGTCGCCGAACGCGAAATCGAACGAGGCGATCGACCCGCCCATGTCGGCGGCCATCTTCTCGATCGTGGTCTTGCGGCTCGCCCCGCCTTCCTTGATGACTCCCTGCATGCCGTCCTTGGTGTAGGACACCTTGAACATGAATCGCCGCATGAGCATCCCCCTCCCCTGGTCACGCGTTCGCCGGGCAGAGCCCTATCGTGCATCTGTCGGCGCGAGCGCGCAAGTTCAAGGATGGGCATCAGGTGGTGAAGCCGATGACTCGCGTCAGAACGGCTCGTAGCCGGCGCGCACGAGCAGGGCCCGCACGTCGCGCTCGTCGAAGCCGCGCACGAGCAGCTCTCGGTACAGGCGCACGGTCGCGAGGGTCCGCCCGCAGGTCGGGCAGAACGCGAATGCACCGTCGAACGGCGTCTCGCACCACGGGCAATGCGTCACCTCGATGCGGCGATCGGGCTCGAGGCCCGTGTCGGAGAGGGCGTCGACGTAGCCCTTGCCGTAGTCCCACTGGATGTACTCGCTCTCGGCGAGCTCGAACGCAGGCTCGTGGGGGCGAGGTTCGCCCGTCGTCAGCATCTGCTCAAGGTTGTCCCGGAGCAGCTCCCACTCGAAGAAGTGGTTCGAGCCGCAGTCCTGGCACGCGATCACGACGCCCTTCACGCCCTGGGGAGAGAAGACGGTGCGCATCGCAGCCAGGTCGTCGAGGTCGGCTTCGATGTCGCGGCGTTCCTCGGGGCTCAGATCGAACGGCTCGTCGTGGCTGCTGTCCATGTCGAATTCCATACTCACCTACCCATCGTCGTCCACGAAGCGGAAAGCCTTGAACGCCTCGGCGTACTCCACGCCCGCTTCCTCGCCGACCTGCCGTGCGCGTTCGCGCACCCACGGCGCCGCCGCCTCTCCTTCCTCGGAGACGTGCTGGGCGAGCGCCTGGATCTTGACGTCGATCGTCGTGGTGATGTCGACGTAGGTGTCGGGCTCGTTGCTCGAGAGCCAGAGGTTCGGGATCTCGTACGGTTCGATGCCCTCGCCCTCCAATTCTTGGAACATCACGCGGGTGGGGGCGTCGGGCATGACCGCCGTCAGGGCGAGCACGCCAGCCTGCTTGTGATCCCAATGGTTGATGTAGCCCTGGCCCGACCAGAGCCGGGCGGGATCGGGCGCGACGAGCACCTCGGGGCGGAGGCGGCGCACCGCCCGCGTGACCTTCTTGCGGGTCACGGGCGTGACCTCGAGCAGCCCATCCGGCTCACCCAGGAAGGTGACGCTCGCCACCCCGAGCACCTCGGCAGCGGCCCGCTGTTCCCGTTCGCGGATCGGTGCGACCTGATCGCGACTGGCACCGGGTTCGTTGGAGCCGGCCGAACCGTCGGTACAGATGACGTAGTGCACGTCACATCCGTCCCGGCTCCACGCGGCGACCGTGCCACCGCACATGAACTCGGCATCGTCGGGATGCGCGACGAGCACCATCGCGCTCGAGAACGACCGCTGCTGCATCTCGTCAGCCTATCGGTGCATGTGACATGCGGCGCGCCTGCTCGATGCAGGCATGGCGGCGTGGTTCGATGCATCCGTGCATCGGGACGAGACGGATCGCATCGCCGAGCTGGAGCGCGGCTTCCGTCGCGACGGACTGCCGAACCTGATCCTTGATCTCTCGGCGGCCGAGGACGTGTTCACCCGCGCGATCCCGTTCCTGACGCTCGTGTTCGTGCTGGAGATCCTGATCGCCACCGACCTCAAGGCTGGGTGGGCGAACCTGTTGCTCGCCCTCGGCGGCGCGGCGATCCTGTTCGGCGCGTTCGGCGTGCTCAACCTCGTGCGCCACCGGAGGTTCCTCTCCGTGCCCGGGCGGGTCGGCACCCCGGAGCTCGTCGCGTTCGTCGTGTTGCCGGGGCTGCTGCCGGTCGTGTTCAGCGGTCAGTACCTGTTCGGGTTCAACACGATGCTCGTGAACGCCGCGCTCGTCTGGCTGGTCTACCTCGTGATCGGCTTCGGCCTGCCTTCGATCGTCCGGTGGGCGGGAGCGCGGTTCTTCCAGCAGTTCGCTGCGTCGGTGACGGTGCTCGTTCGCGCCGTTCCGCTGCTGTTGTTCTTCTCGCTCGTGATGTTCTTCACCACGGAGATCTGGCAGGTGTTCACGACGCCCGGACCCGGCGCCTTCTGGTCGGCGATGGCGCTGTTCGTGCTGCTCGCGATGGTCTTCCTCGCGGTGCGGCTGCCGGGGGTCGTGCGCGAGGTGCAGGGTGAGGACGAGGTCGGCGACGTGCCGCTGCGGCGCAAGGAGCGATCGAACCTCGCCGCCGTGGCCCTGATCAGCGAGATGCTCCAGGTGACCTTCGTGAGCGCCGCGATCTGGCTCTTCTACGTCGTGCTCGGCTCGCTGCTCGTGAACGACGCCGTGCGCGAGGAGTGGCTGCTGCGCCCCGATGAGGTGATGTACACGATCGCATGGTTCGGCGATCGCGTGCAGATCAACGAGCCACTACTGCGGGTCGCGACCGGCGTCGCCGCCTTCGTCGGTCTCTACTACGCCGTCACGATCCTCGTCGATGCGGCGTACCGAGATCAGTTCGTGGATTCGCTGCGTGATGAGCTGAGGGACACGTTCCGTCGCCGGAAGGAGTATCTGGAGCTGCAGCGTCGTCGCGGCGCTCGGATCGATCCGAGCGATGCGTCGGCCTGACCGAGCCGGAAGGAGTGACAGCGATGGAGGACACCGTCGGATTCGAGAGGTCGATCAGGCCGTTGTTCCGCGAGACGGACCGCGAGTCGATGCTGTCGTCGTTCGACCTGTGGGACGTCGAGGACGTGCGAGCGAACGCGACGGCGATCCTGGAACGGTTGCAGGCGGGCGACATGCCCTGCGACGGCGCCTGGACCCCGGACCAGGTCGAGCTGTTCTCGAGCTGGGTCGCGACCGACATGCGGCCATGACCGAGCATGGGCGCGACCTCGTGGGTCACGCGATCCGCATCATGCGCAAGAAGGTGACCACGTTGCCGTCGTCGAACGTGCGGTCGTACACCTCGCCGCGCTCGAAGCCCGCCCGTTCGTAGGTGCGGATCGCGCGCTCGTTCCAGGGGAAGACGTCGAGGGCGAAGCCGCTCGGAGACCATCGCTCACGCGAGAACTCGAGCGCTGCGTCGACGAACGAGACCCCGAGTCCACTGCCGGTGAGATCGGGGCGAAGGCCGAGCCCGACCTCGACCTCGATCTGCGTGCCTTCCACCGACTCCGACTCGCTCGCGACGAGCTCGAGGAAGCCGACCAGCTCTCGCCGCTGCGCATCGTCGACCGCGAACCACGATCTGCCCCATCGACCGCGGTCGCGCATCTCGTCCTGCATCGACGGGTCAGCGGGAGCGTCGTACACGTCGTACGGCGGCGGATACCGCCAGCTCGCGATCGCGTCTGCGTCGCCCTCGGTGAACGCGCGGATCGAGAAGCGCATGGTCACGCATGGTCTCACGGCGTTCGCCGCCGGCCGGGTCCGGGTAGCGTCGGGCACGTGAGCGATCAGGTGGTGCGACGCGCGGTCGACGCCGTCCTCGAGGCGTCGGTGGTCGGGAGCTTCACCAAGGTCGGGTACGAGACGCGACGACGCCTGTTCGATTGGCAGGATCTCGCGTCCCTCGACATGCAGGGACGCACGGCCGTGATCACCGGCGGCAACTCCGGGCTCGGTCTCGTCACCGCCAGGGCGCTCGCGGGCATCGGCTGCTCGGTGCGGATCGTCGCGCGTGACGCGCAGCGCGGCCGGGCCGCGCTCGACGAGATCTCGGCCGAGGGCAGCTCACCAGCCGAGATGTTCGTCGCCGACATGTCGTCGCTCGATGACGTGCGGCGGCTCGCGAGCGAGATCCGAGAACGGGAACCGCGGCTCGACGTGCTCGTGCACAACGCCGGCGCGCTCCTCCCCGAGCGCCGCGAGTCGGTCGACGGGCACGAGATGACGTTCGCCACCATGGTGCTCGGGCCCTACCTGTTGACGAGAGAGCTCGCGCCCTTGGTGCGGTCGGCGCCGGCAGGCGGGCGTGTGGTGTGGATCTCGAGCGGCGGCATGTACACCCAGCCGCTCGACGTCGACTCGCTCGAGATGGGATCGGTCGACTACGACGGGGCGAGAGCCTATGCCCGGGCCAAGCGAGCCCAGGTCGTGCTCGCAGAGGAGTGGGCGAAGCAGCTGCGCGACGACGGGGTGGCGGTGCACGCGATGCACCCGGGCTGGGCGGACACGCCGGGACTCGAGACAGGATTGCCGGGTTTCAGAACGGTGCTCGGCCCCCTCTTGCGTTCGGCAGAGCAAGGCGCCGACACCATCGTGTGGCTCGCGGCGGCCGACGAGCCCGGGCGTGTGACGGGCAAGTTCTGGCTCGATCGTGCTCCACGCTCGACGGAGAAGGTCGTGCCGTCGCGCGCCACATCCGAGGAACGCGCCAAGCTCTGGGCGCGTTGCGAGCGCCTCACGGCGGGCTGATCACCGTGGGGATGGCCGCCATCGGCGAGAATCATGCGAGCGCGGGCGAGCCATCATCTCCCACCGTGCAGCGTCGCCGGCCGATCGGCGAGCGCCATCTCGAGGGCGTCGGCCTGAGCCTGCACGCTCCGGGGCGACGGGCCCCCGGGCATCGCTCGAGCAGCGATGCTCCGGGTCGGATCCAGCATCGCGGCGCCCGCAGGTACCCCGAACGCCTTCCATTCGGCCTCGGTGAGGTCGCTGAGCCGCCGGCCTTGCTCGTCGAGACGCCGAAGCAACTCGCCGGTGCGGCCGTGGGCCTCGCGGAAGGGAACACCGGTCAGCACGAGGGCTTCGGCGAGGTCGGTGGCGTAGAGCCCATCGTCGGCACAAGCGCTCCGCATCGCGGCGGGATCGACGCGTATCGTGGCGACGGCGCCCGTGATCGCCGGGAGCACGAGCTCCAGCGTGTCGGTGGCGTCGAACACGGGTTCCTTGTCCTCCTGCAGGTCACGGTGGTAGCCGAGCGGGAGACCCTGCAGCAGCGAGGTCACGGCGGCGAAGCTCGCCGCGACGCGAGCCGCCTTGCCGCGCACGAGCTCGGCCGTGTCGGGGTTCCGCTTCTGCGGCATCATGCTCGACCCGGTCGAGTACGCCTCGTCGAGCGCCATCCAGCCGAGTGATTCGTCGCTCCAGCGAGCGAGATCCGCCGCGAGCCGCGAGAGGTGGGTCGCGCAGATCGTCGCGACAGCCAGGTACTCCTGCACGAAGTCGCGGTCGCTGACCGCGTCGATGGAGTTGCCGAACGCCCGTCGCATGCCGAGGTCGGTGGCCGTCGCACCGGGATCGAGCCCGAGCGTCGAGGTCGCGAGTGCGCCGGCCCCGAGCGGCGATGTCGAGGTGCGCTCCGACCAGTCGCGCAGGCGCTCGAGGTCGCGCGCGAGCCCCCAGGCATGCGCGAGCAGGTGATGGCCGAGCGTGACGGGCTGGGCGAGACGCGCATGCGTGGTCCCCGGCATCGCGGTCTCGCTGTGCTCGCGCCCGCGTGCGATCAGCGCGCCGATGAGCGAGACGACCCCCTCGTCGATACGCGATGCCGTCCCGAGCATCCACAGGCGCAGATCGGTGACGACGAGATCGTTGCGCGACCTTCCAGCGTGCAGCTTCGCCCCGATGTCACCGAGCCGGTCGGTGACCCCGCGCTCGACCGCCGAGTGGATGTCCTCATCGAGGTCGCTGAAGACGAACCTGCCCGAGGCGATGTCGCTGCCCACCGCCTCGAGTGCTTCCTCGAGCGCCGTCGCCTCGCGGGCATCGACGAGCCCCGCACGCGCCAACGCGGCCACGTGCGCGATCGAAGCCTGCACATCGGCCGCCGCGAGCCGCACGTCGACGTGCAACGAACGGCCGAGCGCATGCGCGACGGGCGCGGGCGGCGTCGAGAACCGCCCCGCCCAGAGCGGACGCTCGTCGGTCACGCGCCGCTTCCCTGCTTCGCCGACCACACCTTGAGCGGGAGACCGTAGAGCCGCACGTATCCCTTGGCGTCGGACTGGTCGAAGGCGTCCCCGCTGCCGTAGGTGGCGAGCGACAGGTCGTAGAGCGAGTGCGCGCTCCGGCGTCCGACGACCGTGCACGCACCCGGTTCGAAGCGCAGCCGCACGTCACCCGTCACATGCTGCTGGGTGGCCTCGACATAGGCGTCGATGGCGGAACGAAGCGGCGAGAACCAGTGCCCGTCGTAGACGAGGTCGGCCCAGCGCTGCTCGAGCTGCGGCTTGTGATGCGCGAGATCGCGCTCGAGGGTGAGGTCCTCGAGCGCCTGATGGGCGCGGATGATCGCGAGGGCGGCCGGCACTTCGTAGAGTTCGCGGCTCTTGATGCCGACGCGGCGGTTCTCGATCATGTCGACGCGCCCGAAGCCGTAGGCGCCACCGAGCACGTCCAGCCGCCGGATCACCTCGGACAGCGGAAGGCGCTCGCCCTCGAGCGCCGTGGGCACACCCCCCTCGAAGCCCACCGTGACCTCCGCAGGCTCCGCGGGGCGGTCCGACGGTGCTGCGGTCCGCTCGAAGGCGTCCTCGGGTGGTGCCGCCCACGGGTCCTCGAGCGGACCGCACTCGGCGGTACGTCCCCAGATGTTCTCGTCGACCGAGTAGGTCGTGACCACGTCGGCGATGGGGATGCCCCATTCCTCGGCGAGCGCGATCGCCTTCTCCCGCGGGATGTTCGCGTCACGGATCGGCGCGAGCACCTCCAGATCGGGCGCGAGCACGCCGAAGGCGACCTCGAACCGCACCTGGTCGTTGCCCTTGCCGGTACAACCGTGCGCGACGACGCCCGCGCCGACGTCGCGTGCAGCCTTCACCACTTCCTGCGCGATGCAGGGCCGGGCGAGCCCCGAGACCATCGGATACGTGCCCTCGTAGAGGCCGTTGGCCTTGATCGCGAGCGTGAGGAAGTCGGCCGCGAACCGATCGACGGCATCGACGACTCGCACCGTCGCGGCCCCGGCCGTGCGTCCGCGCTCGACGATCTCATCGAAGTCCTCCCGCTGGCCGACGTCGACCGCGATCGCGTGCACCTCGTAGCCCTGCTCCCCGAGCCAGCGGATCGTGACCGACGTGTCGAGCCCACCGCTGTAGGCGAGCACCGCCGTGCGACCCGTGACCTTCACGCCAGTTCCGAACGTCATCAGCGTGCCTCCATGATCTGCGTGAGCGATCGCTCGAGCGCTGGCGGCTTCACGCCGACACGCCCCAGGACCAGGATCGTGTTGTCACCGGCGATCGTGCCGGCCACCCCGTCGAGGCCGGCCCGGTCGATGCCTTCCGCCAGCGCCGCCGCGGCTCCCGGCGAGGTCCGGACGATGAGCCCCGCCTCGCTCGCCACGAACGACAGGGCGAACTCATCGAGCAGGTGCTGCAGCAGCGCCATCGGCCCGTAGGAACCTGCGTCACCCGGCACCACGTAGCGCGTGCCCCCGGCGTCGTGCACCCGCGCGAGACCGAGTTCTTCGATGTCGCGGCTGATCGTCGACTGGGTCGCATCGATCCCCAGGTAGGCGAGCCGCTCGCGGATCTCGTGCTGGCTCGCCAGGGGCTCGGTCGATATGAGGCCGAGCATCGCCTGCTGACGCTTCGCCTTGGAAGCCCCGTTCGAGCGGCTCACGAGGGCCTCCCCCACGCGATTGCCTCCGGCGCGAGCCCGCCCGGGCCCGGCCGCGATCCCGGACCCCAGCACGTCGCCGACCGCGAGGCCGAACGCACCTGCGGCCAGGGCGACCTCGGGGTCGCTCGCCGTCAGCGGCGGCGACATGCGCACCACATCGGCACCGGCCGTCGTCGCGAGCACGCCATGGCCGATCATCGCCAGCACCACGTCGTGCGCGACGGCGCGGGCGAGCCGGAACCCCCAGAGGCAGCCGCGCCCGCGCGCTTCCAGCACCGCACCTTCGGGCGCGGCGGCGAGGGCCGCCGTCGGCAGCGACCCGCCGATCGTGGTCGCCCGCTCGAGCAGTCCGTCTCGCTCGATCGTGTCGAGCACCGCGAGGGCGCCGGCGCAGACGACCGGTCCTCCTCCGAACGTGGACCCGTGTTCACCGGCGGCGAAGGCGATCTCCGATCGCGCCATCATCGCGCCGATCGGGAGTCCTCCCCCGAGCGCCTTCGCGAGGGTGAGCACGTCGGCTTCGACACCGGCATGCTGCAGCGCCGCCCAGTCGCCGCAGCGGCCGATGCCCGACTGCACCTCGTCGGCGACGAGCAGCGCCTTCCGCTCGTCGCAGAGGGCGCGCACGCCACGCAGGTACCGGTCGTCGAGCGGCACGACGCCGCCCTCGCCCATGACCGGCTCGAGCAGCACCGCGCCGACCTCGCCGGTCATCGCAGCGTCGAGCGCCCCCAGATCGCCGGGCGGCACGAACCGGAACCAGTCCACCAAGGGTTCGAAGCCGGTGCGCTTCGACGGCTGCCCGGTCGCGGCGAGCGTGGCGGTCGTACGCCCGTGGAACGAGCCGTCGAGCGTGACGATCGCCGGCCTGCCCTCGGCGAGCCCGCGCTTGCGCGCGAGCTTGATCGCGGCCTCGTTCGCCTCGGCACCTGAGTTGCAGAAGAACACCTGCGCGTGGCGCACCGGCATGAGGGAGGCGAGTCGGGCTGCGAGCGCGGCCTGCGGCTCGCTCGCGAACAGGTTGCTGACCATGTCGAGCACCCCGACCTGGCGGCCGACCGCTTCCACCCAGGAGGGTGCGAATGACCGAGCACGTTCACACCGAGCGCACCGGCGAAGTCGAGGTACTCGCGGCCGGCGTCGTCCCAGACACGGGAACCCTCGCCGCGCACCAGCGTGAGCGGGAAGCGCACGTAGGTGGGCATCACGTGCGGCTCGTTCATCGCTGCACGCCCTCCTCGTCGAGGGTCGACGCGTCGGGCGTGACCATGGTGCCCACGCCCTCGGGCGTGAACAGCTCGAGCACGAGCGCGTGCTCCACCCGCCCGTCGACGAGGTGCACGCGCCCGACGCCCGACGCCAGCGCGGCGACCGCGCTCTCGAGCTTCGGGATCATGCCTCCGCTCACCACCCCCGGCTGCTCGAGCAACTCGAGGCACTGCTCCGCCGAGAGCTCGCTCAACAGATGGCCGCCCGAACCGATCACACCCGGCACGTCGTTGATGAAGACGAGCTTCTCGGCGCCGAGCTCGATCGCGAGCTGGCTCGCGACCACATCGGCGTTCACGTTGTAGGCCTGGCCAGTGGTCTCGTCGACCGCGATGCTCGCGACGACCGGCACGAAACGCTGCGCGGTGAGGGTGCGGAGCACGTCGGCGTTCACGTGCACGACCTCGCCCACGAAACCCAGATCGGGGCCCGACTGCTTCCGCGCGAGCAGCAGCCCGCCGTCGACGCCCGATAGACCCACCGCGCGCACGCCCCCAGTCACGAGCGACGCCACGACATCGGTGTTGAGCTTGCCGGCGAGCACCATCGTCGCGACATCGAGCGTGGCGGCGTCGGTCACGCGCAGGCCGTCGACGAACGCCGTCTCGATGCCGAGACGCTCGCTGAGGGTCGTCACCTGCGGGCCACCCCCGTGCACCACCACCGACGTGATGCCGGCGCTCTGCAGCAACGAGATGTCCTCGGCGAACGACGAGGCGAGGTTCCGCGGAAGCGTGGCCGCGTCCATCGCGGCTCCGCCGATCTTCACGACGATCACCCGGCCGTGGTGCTCCCGCATGAAGGGCAGCGCCTCGAGCAGCGTTCGCGCCTTGGCGACGGTGCGCTGCCTGATCTGCGGCGGAAGGTCGACCTGGCCCGCGTTCACGTCGTGTACTCCCCGTTGATGCGCACGTACTCGTAGCTCAGGTCGCATCCGTAGGCGCGGCTCGAACCGGACCCGCGGCCGAGACGCACCCGCACCCGGACCTCCGCTTCCTTCATCGCGGCGCGGGCTTCGTCGGCGAGCGTCGAAGCGGGCTCGAAGTACGCCCGGGGGATCACGCCGTGCGACGCCACCGCGACCTCGCCGATCCAGACGTCGAGGGTGGACGCATCGATCGCGACGCCGGAGGCGCCCACGGCCTGCAGCACACGGCCCGGGTTCGGATCGCCCCCGAAGACCGCGGTCTTCACGAGCGGCGAGTCGGCGACGGCCTTCGCGACCCGCCGCGCATCGCGCTCGCTCGCTGCTCCGTCGACGTCGACGATCAGCACGTGGGTGGCTCCCTCGGCATCCGCGGCGAGCTGCAGGACGAGCGACGCGGCGACCGCGTCGATCGCGCCTGCGAGCGCATCCCAGCCCGGTCGATCCAGGCCGGAGCGCCGCACCGGCGCGCGCGCCGCTCGCCAGCACCAGCACGGTGTCGTTGGTGGAGCTGCAGCCGTCGACGGTGAGCCCGTTGAATCGCGGCGCGAGACGCTCGGCGGCTAGGCGTTGCAGATCCTCGCCGGCCACGCGGGCGTCGGTCGTCACGAACGCGAGCATCGTGGCGAGGCTCGGCGCGATCATGCCCACGCCCTTGGCACACCCGCCGACCCGAACGCCGCCCGCGCCATCGGCGCTCGCCTGCTTGGGCACGGTGTCGGTCGTCATGATCGCGCGCGCGAACGTCTCGCCGCCGTCTTCCGACGGCGAGAGCGCACCGACGAGGCCGGGAAGCGCCGCTTTCATCGCGTCGACGTGCAGCGGCTCCCCGATCACGCCGGTGGAGCACGGCAGCACCTCGTCGGGGGCGGCGCCGAGCAGTGAGGCGACCGCCGCGGTCGTCGCGAGCGCGTCCTGCACGCCGCGCGAACCCGTCGCCGCGTTCGCCTGGCCGCTGTTCACGAGCGCGGCTCGAACGGGGCCGCGCGCGAGGCGGTCCCTCCCGACCTCCACCGGCGCGGCCCGAACGGAGTTGGTCGTGAACAGCGCCGCGGCCGAGGTGCCCGGGTCGCCGATGAGGAGGCCGAGATCGACGAGGCCGCTCGGCTTGAAGCCCGCCGTCACGCCGGCGGCCCGGAACCCGAGCGGATAGGTCACGCTCACGGCGACGGCACCTCGCTCACGGGTAGACCGCCAGGGACGGGAGCCCTTCCGTCTCGTCGAACCCGAGGACGAGATTGAGGTTCTGGATCGCCTGCCCGGCAGCGCCTTTGACGAGGTTGTCGACGGCCCCCACCACGACCGCGGTGCCCGTGCGCGGATCGGCCACCGCCTGGAGCTCGATCACGTTGGTGCCCCGCACGCGCTTGGAGTCCGCCATCGCACCGGGCGCCAGCACGCGCACGAACGGACGACCGGCGTATGCCACCGTGAGCGCCTCGGTGAGCGTCTCGGTCGTGGCCCCGTCGGTGAGCGTGGCATAGCTCGTCGTGAGCACGCCACGCACCGCCGGCACGAGGTGCGGCACGAACAGCACGGGCGGCGCGGCGCCCGTCGCGAGCTCGAGCCCCCGCTCGATCTCCGGCGTGTGCTGGTGACCCGGCACGCGGTAAGGCCGAACACTCTCCTCGGTCGATGCGAACGACATCGCCTCGCCCGTGGATCGGCCGGCGCCGGACAGGCCGGTCTTCCCGTCGACCCGGATCGCGCCGGGCTCGATCAGCCCGTCGCCGAGCAGGGGTGCCAGGCCGAGGATCGCCGCGGTCGCGTAGCAGCCGGGGTTCGCGACGAGCTCCGCCCCGGCGATCTGCGCGCCGAAGAGCTCCGGCACGCCGTAGACCGCCTTCTCGAGCAGCGGCCGGCGCGGGATGCTCGAACCCGTACCACTGCGGATACTCGTCGGCGCGGAGGCGGAAGTCGCCCGCGAGATCCACCACCCGCACGCCCGCCTCGACCAGCTCGGGCACGATCGTCGAGCTGGCGCCGTTGGGAAGCGCCGAGAGCACGACCTCGGCCACATCGGCGATCGCTCGCGTCTCGATCGGTTGCAGCACCTGCGACGCGAGGGGCGAGGGTGCCAGATGCGGATGCACCTCGGCGAGCGTCTTGCCGGCCGACTCCTTCGCTCCAAGGAACGTCACCTCCGCGCGGCGGTGCAACGTCAGCAGGCGCACCAGCTCGCCCCCGGCATATCCGGAGGCTCCGAGCACGGCGACAGCGTGGTTGGAGGACATGGCGCATAAGTATGCGAAAGCTGGATAAAGATGACAAGGCGGCGTAGCATCGCAGGCGTCGCAGGCCTCGAGGAGGTCCGCCGGGGGTAGGCTGCGTGACCGTGCACGAACCCCGCTCGCCGACGACCCCTTTCGAGGGCCTGTGGATCTTCGAGCTCGACGTGATCGACGACGCGGAACGGCCGGGCTCGTCGTTCCGCGAGGTGTGGCGGAGCGATCGGCTCAGCGACCTCGGGCTCGCCGATCTCGGACCGATGCAATGGAACGTCGCCGAGTCACCCGAAGGCACGCTCCGGGGCATCCACGCGGAACCGTGGGACAAGCTCGTGCACGTGATCACCGGGGAGGCGTTCGCCGCGATCGTGGATCTCCGCCCGGACTCACCCTCGGCCGGCGAGGTGTGGACCGGCAGGCTCGACCGCTCGAACGCCGTGCTCGTCGAGCGGGGGCTCGGCAACTCCTACCAGGTGGTCAGCGATCGCGCGGCCTACGCCTACCTCGTCAACGGACGTTGGGAGCGCGGCGTCAGCTACCCGTCGGTGCGATGGAACGACGTCGAACTCGCGATCGACTGGCCGATCGTCGACGAACGGCTCTCGATGAGCGCCAAGGACCGACGGAACCCCACGCTCGCGGACCATTGGCGAGCCGTAACGACGTAGCCGGCGCGAGGCCGCGCCCGGTCGTTCGCGCGGTCAGCGGCACGCCACCCGCCACGCGCCGAGGGCGAAGCGCTTGCGCAGGAAGTTGAAGTCGTGCGCGTTCGCGGCCGGGCAGAACTCGGCGGTGCCGAGCTTGTACTCCACCCCGAAGACGGCCTTGCCCTCGGCGACGAACGCATCGAGGCGGCCGCACTCGTCGTACTGATGGCACTGCTCGTTGAGCGCTGCGTCGAAGTACGGCAGCAGCGCACGGATCTGCCCCAGGTCGTTCTTCAGCAGCGCGGTGAGGTTCCTGCGATGCGCGGCGTTCGCCAAGAAGACGTTGTAGCGGAGTTGATCCGAGCCCGAGAGGCGAAAGCCCGTGACGTTCGCATACCCGTCGACGTTGTCGAACTCGACCCCATCGAAGCCCTTGCGGGCGCACATGTCGAGCCGCCGTTCCATGATCGGTCGCAGCACAGCGAGGCGCCGCACGTCGAGCCACCGTTCGCCCGGCCAGCCGTTCGACCGCCCGAGCACGCGGCCGGGGAACCGGCCCGCGTCGGGGCGCCAGCGTTCCCACGACCCGGCGCTGATGTAGCAGACCACCGCGCGGCCGTCGGCATGCAGTCCGTTCACGACGGTCTTCGTGGCCTCGAACCCGTCGATGTCGTACATGTCGACGTCGAACGACGTGTCGACGGGTCCCTGCAGCTGCCATTGCCAGCTCGTCTCGATCGCGGGCACCCAGCATCCAGGGCACGGCACCGGCGCCGGGAGATCGCCGGCCGCTCGAGCCATGCCCGAGGGCGCAGCCACCACGGCGAGCGCGACGAGCGCGAGCAGGAGACGTCGCATCACGACCGGTATCGGCCCGATGGCCCGAACGCCTTGACCCAGCCGGCGATTCACGCCGGCCGATCGAGACGGATCGTCGAGAGCAACGCCTCGGTCTGCTCGACGGCCCCGACGAGCCAGGCGCCGCTCTGCTCCCCGCGCAGATCCTCGCGCGGGAACAGGAACTGGTTCAGCGCCTCGTCGGATCCGAGCTGCAATCCCTTGCCGGCGAGGAAGTCTCCGAGCGCGAACTCCCAGCTGAAGATCGCGGTGCCGTCGTCGAACGCCGACACGGTATAGGTCATGAAGTCGTTGGGTCGGGCGTCGTACCGCGTGGCCCCCCGCGCCGTGAACGCCCGTTCGGTGCTCGGAGCGAATCCGAGCCTCGCCAGCGCTTCGTCGAAGTCCATGCGGGAAGCTTCGCACACGCCCGCGGTCAGGCCGCCGCCTCACCGCACGACCGAGAGCGGTCCGGCCTGATCGGGTCCGTCGGACGATGCGGCGCGGGCCCGCGCGATCGAACCTCGAGCCTTGCCCAGCTGTGACCGGAACTCCTCAGCCCCGTTCGAGATCATCGTGCCGGCTCGCGCGAACCGGTTCTCGACCACCGACTCGAGCGCATCGAGGACGCCGCCGATCTCGGCCAGGCTCGATTGCACGTCGGCGGCGTCGCCGAACCGCTGGACCAGCGAGTACAGGAACAACACGATCGGGAGCGCCGACGAATACGGCACGATCACGACCCCCGAGCGATACGCGTCGGCGTGCGCACGACGCAGCACCTCGTACGCCGCGTCCGGCACCGCGGCCACCGCGACCGGCGCGGTCACGGCCGGATCGAGGTACTGCGCGACCTCCTTGGCCCGCTGCGCCACCGCCTTCTCGACCGCCCGCGCGCACGCATCGCGCTCGACCCCGTCGGCGGCAGCCTCCAGGGCCTCCAGCTCGGCGAGTGCCGACCACTTCGAGTCGATCGGAAGCCGGCGCCCGTCGGAGAGCAGCAGGCCGAACTCGACCACCTTGCCGCCGACCCGGAAGTCGGTGACGAGCATCGACGGCGGCAGCGCGGCGAGGTGGTCTCGCAGCACGTGCTCGCCGGCACGACCCTTCGACGCACCGCCCGCGAGCACCGTGGAGAGACGGCGGATCACCTGCCGATGCTCGGCGTCGCCCTCGCGCCGCTCCTGCTCACGCGCGGTGAGCTCCTGCAACGCGCGCCGGGCGCCCTCGACGCCGGATCGGACCTGCTCTGCCGCGAGGTCGCGCGCGGCGGCGGCGTCGGCGAGCCGCCGCAGCTCGGCTGCTTGCACCTCGAGGCGCGCTTCCACGCGGGCGGCGCCGGCGTCGCGAGCCGCGGCGTCGGACCCACCACCGCTCGAAGCCCAGGCCTCCGCTCGGCCACCACCAGCCCGGCGACCATTCCGCACACGACGGCCAGCAGCACGATGCCGATCTGTTCGGTCACGATGACTCCTTCGGGTCGGGGAAGCGACGTCACGACCGTAGGTGGTGCCTCTGACACGCCTGCCCACTTCCCCGGCTATCGTTCGAGCGTGCACGATGCCGCCCCCGGTCGTCCGACCGGTCATCCGACGCCCCGGGCCGACGGCATCCTGGTGCGCGACCCCCGCCGCACGGCCCTCGCCGCGGTGGCGATGCTCGCGGCGGTCGCGGCGCTCACGATCGTGGTGGCCACCGATGTTGTTGAGCCGCCCCTGCTGCAGCAGATCGACGACGCGTGGCGACGGCGCGTGCTCGCGTGGCCGAGCTGGACCCGCTCGCTCGGCGAGTGGTTCGAGCAAGCGGGGGCCGCGGTGGTCATGGTGCCGCTGCGCCTCGCGGTCGCCGGCTGGCTCCTCGTGCGCCGCCGCCGGCTGGATCTCGCGGCATGGCTGCTCGGATGGCTCCTCGCCGACGCGATCACGGCCGTGCTGAAGCCCGGCCTCGCCCGGGAACGACCGACGCCGATCGACCCTTCCGACCCGTTCACGGCGTTCCCGAGCGCCCACGCGAAGACCGCCGCGCAGGTGGCGATCGGTCTCGTGCTCGTGGCGACGAGCCCGGCACGAGCGAGGAGCGGGTGGTACGCCCTCGCCGCCGCGTGGATCGTGCTGATGGCCCTGTCGCGCACGGTGGTCGACCACCACTGGTTGAGCGACGTCGTGGCGGGGTCCCTCCTCGGCGCGGCATGCATGCTCGCCGCCGCCGCAGTCATCCAGGTGCAGGCGACCTCCAGCGGAGCCCCGACGCGCGCCGGGCCGCCCGACGACGACGCGAGCGTCTCGCGAGACACCTGAGCCCGGCCTGGGCCACCATGGGCGCTGTGTTCGATCACGCGTCACGCGCCTATCGCCGTCATCGCACGCTCACGGGCCGTATCGCCGTCGCCCTGCTCGCGACGGCCGCCGGGCTCGTGATCGTCGGCGGGTCCATCCGTCTGCTCCGCGATGCCGGCCGGGAGCCTCCCCGCGCGTCGCCGAGCGGCGTCGCCACCTTCGACTGGTCGGCGAGCCTCGCCGCTCCCGTCACAGGCCTCGCGATCGATGACAACCGGCTGTACGTCTCGGGCGACGCGATCACCGTCTTCCCGGTCTCGTGCGTGGCCGACGCAGGGCGATGCGCGCCGCGGTGGAGCAACGAGACCGCCGGCGCGACCGGTCCGTGGTCGGCGCCGCTCGTCTCCGAGGGCCGGGTGTTCGCCGGATCGGCCGACGGCAGGCTCCTCGCTTACCCCGACACCTGTAGCGCCGAGGGCTGCGCTCCGGACTGGATCGGCGAGGCCGGCGTGGGGCCGGTCTCGCAGCCGGTCGCCAACTTCGACTTCGTCTACGTCTCGTCCGACGCGCTGTACGCCTTCCCAGTGGGGTGCGCGACGGAAGGACTCGCGTGCCCGCCCGCATGGAGCGCCCAGGTGCCGGGGAGACCCTCCGCCGGTCCCGTCGCCCTCGGCGACGGTCTCGTCATCGTGAGCTCGTCGGGCCGGCGCTCGGGGCTGTCGGCGTTCCCTGCGGTCATGCGGTCCGGAGTGCGAGCCCGTGTGGACCACCCGATTCGAAGGCCGGGCGACGGCGCCGGCGGTCGGCGACGGTCTCGCGTACACGGTGGCCCGGGGGCGGTTGCTCGCGTTCTCGACCTCGTGCTCGGGCCGATGCGACCCGCAATGGCGCGCCCACTTCGCCACCGATCCGGCGGATCCGGCGTCCGTGAGCCTTCCGCCTGCCGGCCCGCCGGTGGTCGCCGGTGACCGGGTGCTGTTCGCAGACGCCGACGGGCGCCTGTGGGTCTTCGCCGCATCGTGTGACGACGCCCGGTGCGATCCGATCGCCTCCTACCAGGTCTCGTCGAGCCCGCTGCTGGCTCCGATCGTCGACGGCGATACCGCCCTCGTCACCTCGGTGAGCGGCACGGTGGACCTGGTCGACCTCGCGTGCGAGCCGCTGTCGTCGATCGACGCGTGTCCGCCCGTCCGCGTCGCGACCCTTGGCGCCGGGATCCTCACGCCTTCGCTCCTGACGCCCGACGCCGTGATCGCCGCGGGAAGCGACGGATCGCTCGAGATCGTCGGCCGATGATCGTCGCTCGGGCCACGGCGGACCTGATAGACCTACGTTCCATGGGCGCAGCAGGCATCGACGTCGCCAAGGTCCAGGAACTGAAGGTCCGCGAGGACGCCCGCTTCGCCGACCTCCACCCCCGCTGCATCGAGACGTGGCGCCTCGCCGGGCACGTCATGCCCAACGGCGTGCCGATGTCGTGGCTTCGCACGTCGTACGACCACCCGCCCCTGTGGGTCGACGACGCCAAAGGATCGAGGTTCCGCGACGTCGACGGCAACGAGTACGCCGACTTCAACATCGCCGACATGTCGATGTTCACCGGCTACGGACCGGAGCCGGTGGTCGAAGCGGTCTCGCGGCGCATGGCCGCGGGGTCGCAGTTCCTGCTGCCGAGCGAGGATTCCATCTGGGTCGCGACCGAGCTGGGCCGGCGGTACGGGCTTCCGCAGTGGCAGTTCACGCTCAGCGCGACCCACGCGAACCTCGAGGTGATCCGCATCGCACGGGCGGCGACCGGGCGCGAGAAGGTGCTGTTCTTCCACGGCAAGTACCACGGGCACTTCGACGAGGCGCTCGTGGAACAGCGTGGAGACGAGCTCGTGGCCGAGGAAGCCGGGCTGCCGCGCGACGTGGCACGCAACGTCGTCATGGTGGCGTTCAACGACGTCGACGCCCTGCGATCGGCGCTCGACACGCGCGAGATCGCGGTCGTCACGACCGAGCCCGTGCTCACGAACAACGTAGGTCTGCTGGTGCCGGATCCCGGCTTCCACGAGGCGCTCCGCACCGCGACGCGAGCGACCGGCACGTTGCTCTGCTACGACGAGACCCACACGCACGTCGTCGGACCCGGCGGCCTCACGTCCACGTGGCAGCTCGAGCCCGACGTCGTCACGACGGGCAAGTCGATCGCGGGCGGTGTGCCGCTCGGCGCCTACGGCATGACCGACGAGGTCGCCGACACGCTGCGGACGGCCTCGGATCGCGACGACTGGAAGCCGCCGGTCGCGACCGGCGGGACCCTGTTCGGCAACCCCCTGTCGATGGCCGCCGCTCGCGCGACGCTCGGGGAGGTGCTCACGCCCGAGGCCTACGAGCACACCCACGGGCTCGGCACGCGCCTCGCCGACGGCATCGAGGGCGCCATCTCGGCCGCCGGCCTGCCGTGGACGACGCACCGGTTCTGGCCGCGATCCGGCTACACGTTCGCACCGTCGATGCCGCGTGACGCCGCGGAGGCTTCGGAGACGCTCGACGTACCGCTCCGCCGCCTGATGCGCGTGTACCTCGCGAACCGCGGACGTGTGGGAAGCCATCGTCGGCGCCGGTCCGACCTGTTCGGTGCCCGCGACCGAGGCCGACGTCGACGCCTATCTCGACGCGTTCGGCGCGCTGCTCGTGGAGCTGACGTCGTGACGCCGCCACGCATCGACATCATCCGCATCGCGGCGCCGACGCACCGGGAGGCCGGGCGTCAGCTCGGGGAAGCCGCGCGCGACCGCCTGCATGCCGAGGCCGCCGAGGCGCTGGAGGAGCTCCCGGCCGGCCGCACGGTCGAGCAGCAACAGGCGCTCGCCGCGCGAGTACCGGGCGTTCACCGAGCCGCGACTCCCCTGGCTCGTCGACGAACTCGACGGCATCGCCGACGCCGCCGGCCTCGACCCCCTCATGTTCTTCGCCGCCTCGATCGAGGAGCTCTGGTACGAGCCCCGGAGCAAGGTGACTCCCCCAGCGCGCGGCGTCGCGTGACGGGCCGGTGCAGCGACGTCGTGGCGGGGCCTCGCGCGACCGCCGACGGACACCTGCTGGTCGGGCACACGAACGACCTGCGTCCATCGGCCGAGCAGCACATCGTCGGCATCGAGAAGCGCGTCGACGGCGACCCCACGATCTTCCAGCTCGGCGGCGCGCCGTGGCTGAGCGTCGGCTTCAACTCCGCCGGGCTCTCGCTCACCGGCAACGAGCTCACGCCCAACGACGAGCGCCTCGGCATCTCGCGCTCGCACCAGGTGCTCGAGATGATGCGCGCCCGCTCGCTCGACGAGATGGTGGCGATGTCGCTGCGGCCCGATCGCGCGTCGAGCTACAACAACGTGCTCACGAGCGCCGACGGTGGCGTCGCCAACGTCGAGGGAAGCGCCACCGACGCCGAGATCACCGGCCTCGACGACGACGGCCACCTGGTGCACACGAACCACTACGTGTGCGACCGCATGCTGGCGTTCGAGGGCGACCCGGAGTACGCCGCGCACTCGGCGGTGCGGTACGAGCGCGCGCGGCAGCTCATCGCCTCGCAACCAGCCGGCTCGGTCACCCCCGGGGTGATGCGCGAGATCCTGAGCGACCACGAGGCGGCGCCCGACTCGGTCTGTCGTCACCCTCAGCCCGGCGCCGCCGTGAAGACCGCCTTCTGGTGCATCGCCGACGTCAGCGACGGAACCATCACCTTCGGACGCGGCAACCCTTGCGACTCCGAAGCGCAGGAGTACCGATTCACCGACTACCCGGGTCGTTGATACGTTGGCGGCGTGACGGCACGGATCACGCCACGGCAGTTCCTCGAGGCGGACGGCGTCGAGGACTGGCGGGTGCTCTTCGAGGGTGCATGTACCCACTTCCGCACCGGATCGTTCTCGGCGGGCGTCGCCCTGATGGATGCGATCGGCGACCTCGCCGAGACTGCGAACCACCATCCTGATGTCGACGTGCGGTACGCGAGCTTGACGGTGCACCTGGTCACGCACAGCGTGGGTGGGCTGAGCGAACGAGACGTCCAACTGGCCCGGCGGATCTCGGCGGCGGCGCGCGAGCTGGGTGTGCCCGCCGACCCGACCGCCGTGCAGACCATCCAGGTCGCGATCGACGCCTCCCTCCGCCCCGACGTGATGCCCTTCTGGCGTGCCGTCCTCGGTTACCGGGAGCTGGGCGACGAGGATCTGGTCGATCCGCATGCCCGGGGACCATCCCTGTGGTTCCAGGAGATGGATGCGCCGCGTCCTCAGCGAAATCGCATCCACATCGACGTCTCCGTGCCACACGATCAGGCTGAGGCACGCGTCGCGGCAGCGCTCGCCGCCGGAGGAAGATTGGTGAGCGACGAGCACGCGCCGGATTGGTGGACGTTGGCCGATGCCGAAGGGAACGAGGTCGATGTTGCCACGATGATCGGGCGGGACTGAGCCCCCATGTCGGGGGCATCAGCGGTCGAGCGCAGCCTCGATCGCTGACGCGCTCGCCGGATCGCCGCCGGCCTCGGCGATCTCGCGCACGCTGACGCCGTCGTCGTTCACGGCGGACGGGTCGCTTCCCGCTTCGAGCAGCAGCGTGATGATCGGGAGGTCGCCGTTGTGAGCGGCGGCGTGCAGCGGGGTCCATCCGCCCAACTGGCGCGCGTTCGGATCGGCGCCTGCCTCGAGCAGCACCGCTACGACCTCCACATGCCTCGCGCTCGTCGCGGAGTGCAATGCCGTGCCGGTCATCCACCCGGTTCCCGGCGCGTTGATCTCCGCCCCGCGGCGGAGGAGCAGCCGAGCGGCGTCGGCATGTCCGAAGAACGCCACCAGGTGCAGCGCCGTGAACCCGTCACCGCTCGTCGTGGTCGCCGATGAAGGATCGCCCGCGAGCAGCTCCTCGAGCCGCTGCACGTCGCCCAACGTCGCCGCCTCGAACACGTCGAGCTTGCGAACGCGTGGGCGGATCGCTTCGACGAGCGCATCGTCGAAGCGGTAGGCCGCTCGCATGAGGGCGGAGACGCCTTCGGCATCCCGCGCCATCGCGAGCGACGGGTCGGCGCCGAGGAGCGCGCGCACCTGATCCGCCTCGCCCGCCTCGATCGCCGCGAAGAAGTCGTCGGATGTGCTTGCCATGGGTCGCCTCCCGTCATTCTATTTGCGTAGCCTAACTAAATATGTCACCGTGCGAGCGGTGACCACGCACAGGCGCACTTCCCCAGCGCGAGACGTGGATGCGGTGGCCGACCGGCTCCATTCGGCCGCGATCCACCTGTTGCGTCGCCTGCGCGTCGAGGACGAGGCGCTGGGCATCTCTGCCCCGCGCCTGTCCGCGCTCTCGGTCCTGGTGTTCGCCGGACCTCAACGCGTCGGGGAGCTCGCGCGCGTCGAGCAGGTCGAGCCCCCCACGATGACCCGGCTCGTCGACGGGCTGGAGCGCGACGGCTTCGTCTCGCGCTCCCCCGATCCAGCCGACGCGCGCGCCGTGCTCGTGGCGGCGACCGACCGGGGACGCACCGCACTGCTCGAGGGTCGCCGCCGCCGCGTCGAAGCGTTCAGCGCCCTGCTCACGGAGCTCCCTCGCAAGGACCTCGAGCAGCTCGCGCGCGGCGTGGCCGCGCTGGAGCGGATGCTCCACTCAA
Source organism: uncultured Actinomycetes bacterium (assembly GCA_963790335.1). GTDB lineage: Bacteria > Actinomycetota > UBA4738 > UBA4738 > HRBIN12 > JAOUEA01. Next base: position 373,228 of record CAWBOB010000007.1, read on the forward strand.
CGGGGTGACCGCGTGCTCGCGCCACGCCGTCCCGCCACGATGACGCCACCTTTCCATACCGTTCGCGGCGACCGCACGGCCTCGACGTCGTCGACGGGGTTCGCGTCGTAGAGCACGAGGTCGGCGAGGGCCCCGGGCCGCACCACGCCCACATCGGGCAGGCGCAGCAGCTCCGCACCGTTCGAGGTGGCCGCGACCATCGCGTCGAGCGGCCGCATGCCCCAGGCGACCAGGCGCGCGAGCTCGAGCGGCGCACTTCCATGCGGGTTGAAGGGGGTGCCGGCGTCGGTGCTGCAGACGTGGCGAACGCCGGCTCGCAGCGCGATCGCCTGCGACCGTTCCGCGTCGTCGATGACCGACGTGATCTTCTCGAGCGCGTAGTCGGGCACCTCGGCCGGATGCTCGATCATGCCGAACGCGGCCGAGAGCGTCGGACCGCGGAACGTGCCCCGCTCCTGCATCTGCCGCGCGACGGCCGGCGAGAGCTGCACGCAGTGCTCGACCGAGTCGACACCGGCGCGCACGGAACGGCCGACGCCCTCGCTGCCGATCGCGTGGGAAGCGACGCCCCTGCCCCACGCATGGGCCTCGTCGACGGCGGCGCCGAGCTCCTCGGACGTGAAGGCGGTGAACGTGGCGCCGATGCCGGGTGTGAGCACGCCCCCGGTCGCGACGACCTTGATCGCTCGGGCGCCGGCCTTGATCTCCTCACGGACCGCCCGGCGCATGGCGTCGGCGCCGTCGACCTCACGGGCGAAGCCGACGTTGTGACCGTGGCCACCGGTGACCGTGAGGGCGCGCCCCGCGGCGACCACACGGGGGCCGGACACCACGCCGCGATCGATCGCCCCGGCGAGCTCGCACGTGCCGAGCCCGCCGAGGTCGCGCACGGTGGTCACGCCGTTCGCGAGGTGGTCGCGCGCGTTGACCGTGGACTTGATCGTCGCGAGCGCGAGGCCCATCTCCGAGGCCTCGCGGGCGAAGTCGGGGCCGCCGTCGAAGTTCAGGTGCACGTGGCAATCCACGAGACCCGGGGTGAGGGTGCGCCCCGCGCCGTCGACCGTTCGGGCCGAGCGAGCATCCCGCGGTGCTCGCGTGTGGGCGCCCACCCACGCGATGCGGTCACCGTCGATCAGCACGCCCTGGCGCCGTCGCACCCGGTAGCCGTCGAAGAGCGTGACGTCGCTGACGTAGGTGCGCGTCACCGCTGCTCAGCTCACCCAGGGCGGCACGATCACCGAGCCGTCGTCGGCGCGCACGAGCTTCGTGCCCGCGAGCATCGTCACGACGATCGTCACGCCGTCGGCGCCGGCTTCCAGATGGTGCACGGCCCCGGCCGGCACGACGACCGAGTCCCCTGCCACGAGGTCGAACGCAGCGTCATCGATGTGCACGGTGCCCGTTCCGGACTCGACAGCGAACACATCGAGATGGTCGTGATGGTGCGGCGGCAGCCCGCCCACGGCGGGAACGTCGATGCGGAACAGCGCCGCCTCGCGCGCCCCGCGGCTCGGGGCTGCGAGGCTCGTGATGGTGTTGCCACCCAGCTCGAAGCTCGGATGTTCGTGAGCGCGTTCGACGGACACGGCGTGGACCTCCTCGGTGTCGGCGGGACGGGCGCATCTTCCCACTCCCAAGGGGCCTCGACGGCTGCCATCTGGGGGGGTGGCACCGAGCGGCAACGGGTACCATGCTGCGCGTTACGTGGGCGCTCGGAGCCTGCAGGCGAAGGGGAGGGCGGAGGTTGTTCGACGTCGCGAGGTCGGCCGTCGAGGCGGCGCGCAAGGCGGGCGCTCAGTTCGCCGACGTGCGCGCGGGGGTCGACGAGACCGAGTCGCTCACGGTGCGCAACCAAGAGATGGAAGGCATCGACCGCTCGACCTCGGCTGGTGTCGGGATCCGGGTCCTGGTCGGTGGACGATGGGGGTTCGCGGCAACCTCGCGCCTCGACGACGCCGAGATCGACCGCACCGCGCGCCTCGCGGTCGAGATGGCCACGGCGGCTCAGCGCCTGCCGGGCGACCCGGTCTCGCTCTCACCGGTCGAGCCCGTGCAGGACTCGTGGCGCACGATCGTCAAGGAGGACCCGTTCACGGTGCCCCTCGAGGAGAAGGTCGCCTTGCTCATGGAAGCGTCTCGGCAGATGCAGCAGGTGCCGGAGCTGTCGTTCGCCGAGGCGGGACTCGACTTCTTCCGGCGCTCGACGTGGTTCGTCTCGAGCGATGGCGCCGAGATCGAGCAGGTCGTGACGCACTCCGGCGGAGGCATCGAGGCGGTTGCGGTCGGCGAGGGAGACATGCAGCGGCGCAGCTACCCCAACTCGTTCCGCGGTCACGTCAAGGCAGCCGGCTACGAGCACATCCGCACCCTCGGGCTGATCGAGGAGGCCTCGCGCATCGGCCACGAAGCGGTCGCGTTGCTCGACGCTCCCGAGTGCCCCAGCGAGGTCACGACGCTCGTGCTCGACTCCGGGCAGATGGAACTGCAGATCCACGAGTCGATCGGGCACCCGGTCGAGCTCGACCGCGTGCTGGGTATGGAAGAGGCCTATGCCGGCTCGTCGTGGCTCTCCCCCGGTGACGGCGGCACGGTGCGCTACGGGAGCGATCTCGTCTCGATCACCGCCGACGCCACGCTCCCGGGAGGGCTCGGCAGCTTCGGCTACGACGACGAGGGTGTGCCCGCCCAGCGCGTGCCGATCGTGGTCGACGGCATCTTCCGGAACTTCCTGTCGAGCCGCGAGACGGCCGGGGCGGTCGGCCAGACGTCGAACGCCACGAGCCGGGCCGACGGATGGAGCCACCTGCCGCTGATCCGCATGACGAACATCTCGATCGAGCCCCGGGAAGGATCGCTCGCCGAGATCATCGCCGACACCGACGACGGCATCTTCATGACCACGAACAGCTCGTGGTCGATCGACGACAAGCGCATCAACTTCCAGTTCGGATGCGAGCAGGCGCGGCGCATCGAGCACGGCAGACTCACGACGCTCTACAAGAACCCCAACTACACCGGCATCACGCCCGAGTTCTGGGGATCGTGCGACGCGGTCGGAGGTGCCGAGGACTGGGTGGTGTGGGGCACACCCAACTGCGGCAAGGGCCAGCCCGGACAGGTCGGGCGCGTGGGTCACGGCGCATCACCGGCCAGGTTCCGCACCGTGCAGGTCGGGGTGCGATCGTGAGCGCCGCCGGCGACACGGGCAGCGCCGGCGTGCTCGGCGCCGACGAGTTCCGTCACATCGCCGACGGCGCGCTCTCGGTCGAGGGCGCCGACGACGTCGAGGTGCTGCTCATGCACGAGTGGGGCGGCCTCACCCGGTTCGCCAACTCCGAGATCCATCAGAGCATCAGCCGTGAGGACACCGGCCTGCGCGTGCGCGTGGCCAAGGCCGGCCACGTCGGCGTGGCGGCCTCGAACGACGCCTCTCCCGCCGGGGCGGCTGCGGCGGCGCGAAGCGCGCTGGAGATGGCGGACGTCGTCGCCGCCGACCCGATGTGGCCTGGCCTCGCGCCGCAGGCGAAGCCCGCCGACGTGGATCGCTTCTCCGCCGGCACGGCCGCGGCCTCGCCCGAGATGCGCGCCGGAGCGGTGGCGGAGCTGATCGGCCGATGCCCTCCCGGATGCGTAGCGGCGGGCGCCTACGAGACGATGGGGTTCGAGCTGGGGCTGGCCAACAGCGAGGGGCAGTTCTGCTGGGCGCCCTCGACCCAGGCCTCGCTCACGACCGTCGTGACCGGGCCCGACGGCGGGAGCGGGTTCGCGGAGGTCTTCGCGGGTTCCCACGACGCGATCGACGCCGGCGCGATCGGGTCGATCGCCGGTGAGAAGGCGGTGGCGTCGGCCTCACCGGCGGCCGTCGACGCAGGCACCTACCCCGTCGTGCTCGAGCCTGCCGCGACCGCGACGCTGGTCGGCTTCCTCGCGTGGGTGGGGTTCGGCGGGCGTGCCTACCTGGAAGGCCGTTCGTGCTTCAGTGGCAAGCAGGGTGTGCAGGTCGCCGCGCCATCGATCTCGATCTGGGACGACGGCACCGATGGGCGCACCCTCGGCGCGCCGTTCGACTTCGAGGGCACGCCCAAGCACCGTGTCGATCTCGTGCGCGACGGGGTGTTCCGCGATGCGGTGTTCGACCGGCGCACCGCCACCGAAGCCGGCCGCGACTCGACCGGGCACGGTCTGCCGGCGCCGAACCCCGAGGGACCGGTCCCGCTGCACCTGTTCATGCAGACCGGTGACGCGACGGTCGACGACATGATCCGATCGACCGACCGCGGCCTGCTGGTCACACGCTTCCACTACACGAACGTCGTGAACCCGATGGAATCGTCGATCACCGGCATGACACGTGACGGCACGTTCCTCATCGAAGGTGGCGAGATCGTGGGACCGGTCAGGAACCTGCGGTTCACGCAGTCGATCCTCGGCGCGCTGTCGAGCGTGTCGATGGTGGGGAGCGACGGGCACCTCGCGAGCGAGTTCTTCTTCAGCGCCTCGAACGTGCCCGCCCTGAAGGTCGAGGCGTTCCATTTCTCCGGCGTCAGCGACCACTGAGGTCCGCGTTCCCGCGAGGCGGTAGGCTGGGCGACCCGGAGCACCGGTTCCTTCCAAGGAGGCGCGCACCCATGCAGGTCGGCGACGTGATGCACACCGACGTGAAGTCGGCCGAGACCGAGGACACCTTCGCCGATGTCGCGAAGACGATGCGCACCAACGGTATCTCGTCGGTGGTGGTGCTCGCGGGCAAGAAGCTCGCAGGCATCGTGACCGAGCGCGACATCGTGAACCTGGTGGCGGCCGGAGGCGATCCGCATTCGGTGAAGGTCGCCCACGGCATGACCAGGCGCGACCTCGAGACCGTCAGCCCGAAGATGACCCTGGCCGACGCAGCAGAGCACATGGTGGCGCGGAACATCCGCCACCTGCCGGTGGTCGACCGCGGCAAGGTCATCGGCATCGTGTCGATCCGTGACCTCACGAGGTGGGCGGCCGACGAGCTCGCGAGCGGGCACGAGATGCCCGACATCGCGAGCAGTCACAAGGCGCTGCAGGCAGCGAGCGAGCTGCAGCGGCAGCGTCGCAAGGGCGCCTGAGGCCCGCAGCTCACCCCTTCGACGCACGCTCGAACGCGCTCGTCGGGTCGTGCAGCGACCCCAACGCCGCGACGTCGCGCGGGAAGAACAGCGAGAGGGTCCAGTCCAGCACCACGCGCACCTTCCTGTTGAGGGTCGGGAGCTGGAGCAGGTGATAGGTGCGGGTCACGAACCATGCCGGGAAACCTCGCAGACGCACCCCCATGACCACCGCGACGCCCTTGTAGCGCCCGAGCGAGCAGAGCACCCCGAGCGTCGCGTACCGGAACGGTTTCGCCTCGCCCCCGGCGATCGTCGCCAGCAGGTTGGCCGCGAGATGCGCGCCCTGTCGCGTCGCGTACTGGGCCGACGGTGGGCACAGTCCTCCGGTCACGACATCGGGAACCGCGGCGGCGTCGCCCGCCGCCCAGATGACGCCGTCGTGACCCTCGACCTGCAGGCGCGCGTCCACCCTCAGCCGGCCGGCGTCGTCGACGGGCAGCGACGAGATGGCGGCGAGCGGCTCCGGCTTCACGCCCGCCGTCCAGACCAGCGTCTCGGCCGGGAACGACTCACCGTCACTCAGCTGCACGACCCCTCCTTCCACGGAGTCGAGGCGTGTGCCGAGCTTGATCTCGATGGCGCGGCGCCGGAGCTCACGCGCGGCGTAGGCGCCGAGCCCCTCGCCGATCTCCGGCAGGATCGAGTCACGGGCTTCCACCAGCACCCATCGGAGCTCGTCGGGCCGAAGCTCGGGGATGTGCCGCACCGCCCACCGGGCCAGGTCCTCCAGTTCCGCGAGCGCTTCGACGCCCGCGTACCCGGCCCCGACGAACACGAACGTGAGCGATGCCCGTCGTCGTGGGTCACGGGGCGGACGCTGCGAGGCGGCCTCGAGCCGAGACAGCACGTGGTTGCGCAGCAGGATCGCCTCGGCGAGCGTCTTGAACCCGATGCCGTGCGTCGCGAGTCCCGGTACCGGAAGCGTGCGGGAGCGTGATCCAGGTGTGAGCACGAGCCGGTCGTATCCGAGCTCCAGCCGGTGCCCGTCGACGCCACGCAGGTGCAGGATGCGGTGCTCCGCATCGATCGTCTCCACCTCGGCCACCACGACACGGGCATGTCGCAGCGCCGAGCGCAGGGGCACCACGACGTGGCGGGGCTCGAGGGTTCCGCCCGCGGCCTCGGGGAGCAGCGACTGATGCAGGAACACGTTCTCGCTCGAGATCAGCGTGAGCTGATGGCTCGTCCCTCGCAAGCCCTTCTGCAAGCGGCGCGCGGCATTCAACCCGGCCGCACCGCCTCCCACGATCACGATGTGCATGCTTCGACGTTACGTCCAGGAACCCAGCATGTCGGGAACCTCGGCGAGATCGTGGACCGATGCGTCGGGCTGAGCGAGCTGCGCAGGGGTGGGCTCGTCGGGCGCCTCCCCGCGCAGCACCCACACCGCCCGCATGCCTGCCGCCTTGGCCGGACGCACGTCGTAGTCGAGGCGGTCGCCGAGCATCACGGTTCGCGCCGGAGAGACGCCCGCCGTGTACAACACCTGTGAGAAGAGCTTCGGATCGGGTTTCTGCAGGCCCAGGTCGTCACTCACACCCCACACCTCGAAGAAGCGGGTCAGCCCGTCGCGTTCCATCGCGGCGCGAACCGACGACGGCTGGTTCGCGATCACCCCGAGCCGGTAGCGCCGCTCGAGCTCCTCGAGGCAGGGAACGACGTCGGGGTAGAGCGCGGTCGCGGGGTATGCCCAGTGCTTCGCGGCGAGGGCTTCCACCGCCGCGAGATCGTCGTCGCTTCCGAGGAAGCGTCGAGTGAGCCGCCGCCGGAACGATCCGGACTGCGCCGCGCGGGCGGCCGTGTACTCGGCATCGAACTCCTCGTCGGTGAACCGGGCGCCCGATCCGCGTAGGGCCGTCTTCCACGAGCGGGCGTACACCCCGTCGTCGTACATCACACCCCCGATGTCGAAGAAGACCATCTCGAGGGCCGCGGCGGACACCGGCGTGGCTACCGGCCCGAGCGGCGTTTGAGCTCCTCGACGAGCTCCACCGGGGTGGTGTTGACCCCGAGCCGATAGTCGTAGCGGGCTCCATGGCAGTCGCTCGAGCCGGTGGGCACCAGATCGAGACGCTCGGCCATCGCCCGGTATCGCGCGCGGGTCTCGTCGTCGTGGTCGGGGTGGTCGACCTCGAGGCCGACCATGCCGCCTTCGGTCATCTGCTCGATCAGCTCGTCGGGCACCGAGCCGTTCCCTTTCCACATCGCGGGATGCGCGAGTACGCATACCCCGCCGGCATCGCCGATGAGCCGGAGCGCGTCGACCGGGTGGAGCGCGTGCTTCGGAACGTACGCGACACCGCCATCGGCGATGTAGCGATCGAACGCCTCCTTCTCGGTGGCGACGATGCCCGCCTCGACCATGGCCTGCGCAACATGTGGACGCGCGATCAGGTCATCACCGGCGATCGCTCGCACGCGCTCGAATGAGATCTCGTAGCCGGCTTCCTGGAGCTTCTCGATCATCATCTCGCCACGGCGGAACCGGGTGTCGGTGAGGCGTTGCAGCTCGGCCCCGAGCTCCTCGTGCGTGGGGTCGACCCAGTAGCCGAGCACGTGGAGGCTCGCACCGTCGTACTCGGCCGAGAACTCGATGCCGGGCACGATCTCCACACCCGCCTCCGTGCCGGCGGCGAGAGCTTCGTCGAGGCCGGCGAACGTGTCGTGATCGGTGATGCCGACGCCGTCGATGCCGCGTTCGCGCGCGAGGCTCACGTTGTAGCTGGGCGACTCGGTCCCGTCGCTGAAGGTCGAATGCGTGTGCAGGTCGTATCCGCTCATGGCGAGAGCGTGGCAGACGTCCGTGTCCGGCGTCATCGGCCGAACGTCGGTGGAACGGTCTCGAGGTCTCCGGGTCAGGGTGCCCGCGCGACGAGAGCCTGCGCCGATCTCGCCCACGGTGCGGCAGCCGGTGAGCGCCATCGCGTTGGTGAGCTCCGCATGCAGGATCGCGAGCACACCGGACACGCCGGCTTCCCCGTCGGCGGCGAGGCCCCAGATCGCCGGACGGCCCACCAGCACCGCCTGTGCGCCGAGGGCCATCGCCATCAGCACGTCCGTGCCTCGCCGCACGCCGCCGTCCATGAGTACCGGGATCCGGCCGGCGACCCGTTCCACCACCTCCGGAAGGGCGTCGAGCGCCCCCGGCGAACGGTCGAGCTGACGGCCGCCGTGGTTCGACACCACGATCGCGTCAGCGCCGGCCTCCACCGCCAGCTCGGCGTCGTCGCCGGTGAGCAGGCCCTTCACCACGATGGGGAGGCCGGCGGCGTGATCACGGATCCACGCAAGGTCGTCCCACGAGAGCGCCGGATCGTAGATGTAGTCGCTCTGGCCGACGCCGAGGGGCATCACGAAGCCGCTGCGGGTGTCGCGATGTCGAAGTCCGTTGACCGGGAAGTCGACGGTCCAGCAGATCGCCTCGTATCCGGCGGCGACGACACGGTCCAGCATCGCGACGGTGAACGCGCGATCCTGGGCCACGTAGAGCTGCCACCATTTCGGGCCGGCGCTCGCCGCCGCGACGTCCTCGAGGTAGGACTCGGTGGTCGATGACACGACGATCACCGTGCCCGCAGCCGCAGCCGCGCGGGCGGTCGCGAGCTCTCCATCCGGATGCGCGAGTCGCTGATACGCCCACGGTGCGACGAGCACCGGGAAGCGCAGCTCGCGACCGAGCAGCGTCGTCGACGGGTCGGGGCTTCCGCTGCTCCGCAGGAACCGGGGTCTGAGCACCCACCGATCGAACGCGCGGCGGTTCTCCGCGAGCGTCCACTCGTCGCCGGCGCCGCCCTCGTAGTAGTCCCAGACGTCTGCTGGAACCGCCGCACGCGCGGCGTCCAGGAAGTCGTCGACGGTGGCGCGGGGCGGCGGCCCTTCCATGCCGGTGCAGCGTACCGTCGACGCGAGCGTCAGGACGGCTCGCGCCTTCGGGCGCTCCCCCGCGTGCTCGTACGCCCAGCCCCCATGTCACGTGAGAGTCCGCGTGAGGTCTCTCGCACCGAGGCGAGCACGGCCGTGGCCGGGCGGCCCTCCCGCACGAGTCGCTCGACGGGGCCAACCACGCCGATCGCACCCACCGAGTGGCCCATGTCGTCGAAGATCGGGGCCGCGATCTCCGCCTCCCCGACGATCGCCTCCCCGTCTTCGAGGGCGACGCCCTCCCGCGCGATCTCTGTGAGGGCTGCGTCCAGGATCGCGCCGTCGATCACGGTGCGGCCGGTGAGCGCAACCAGATCCGCCTCAAGGAGCGCGCGCCGGGAACCTTCCGGCACGTAGGCCGCGATCGCCTTCCCGAGCGCCGATGCGTGCCACGGGATCGACGCACCGACCTCGAGGATCTGCACCGAGTTGTCCGGCCGGAAGACGTGATGCACGACCAACACGTTGGACCCGTGCAGCACGCCGACACGTACGGCCTCCCCCACGCGGGAGGCGAGCGAATCCGCCCACAGCAGCGAGCGGGCGCGGAGCTCGTGGTTGTCGAGGAAGGCGTTCCCCAATTGCAGGAGCGCCGGGCCCAACCGGTACTTGCCGGTCTCGGGGTCTTGCTCGACGAGCTCCTGCGCCTCGAGGGTCCGAAGCAACCCGTACGCGGTGCCCTTCGCGAGGCCCAGCCGGTCGGCGATATCGGTGACCCCCATGCGTGAGGTGCCACTGCCGAGCACCTTCAGGATCCGGGCTGCGCGCTCGACCGATTGGATCGTTGCCCGCCGCTCACCGGAGCGGGGGCGGGGGGCCGATGACGTGCCTGACCCGGACGCGGGGAGCGGGTCGGTCACCGATCCCCCTCCAGCGCCCGAGCCAGCGAGCCGAAGAGGTAGGCCGTCGAGGTCGCCCCGGGATCCTGATGCCCGACGCTCCGTGCCCCGAGGTAGGAGGCCCGGCCCTTGCGAGCCTGCATCGGCACGGTCGCACGCATGCCGTCCCACGCCGCTCGTGCCGCCTCTCGGGTGGCCGAGACCATGTCACCGCCGGCGCGAAGGTGCCGTTCGAACGCCGCCACGCCCGGGGCATATGCATCGACGATGGTCTTGTCGCCCTCCTTCGCAGCGCCAAGCTTCTGGATGCCCTCGAGCCCCGCACGAAGCGCTGCCAGCAGGTCCTCTGCTTCGAACGTCTCGCCCTCTTCGAGAGACTCACCGGCCCGCCTGAAACACGTGCCGAAGAGCGGTCCGGCCGCCCCGCCGACCCGGTAGATCAGGGTGCCGCCGACCCGGATGAGCAGCTCGCCCGCGGGCAGATCGCCGGTGGCGTCGAGGTCGGTGACCGCAGCCGAGAACCCACGGTCCATGTTGATGCCGTGATCGGCATCGCCGATCGCCGCGTCGAGCTGCGTCAGGAAGTCTCGATTCGCCGCGATGTCATCGGCGCATCCGCGTACCCACCGCCGGATCGCGGCATCGCCGTGCGCTCCAGGCCCGTCGGGAGCAAGGTCCCGACGACGATCGGTCACCGCGTCATCACATCGGACACCATCGGGCGAGCCCTTCCCCTGCGTCAACCACTGCCGTCGTGGTTCGACTATGCCGAACAAGATACGTCCTTGTCAATCATGATTCAGTGAATCGGGGCTATTGACAACGAGATGAGAACGGAGTTGGCTCACCACCGACACGGCCCCGACGTGAGGGCCCGGTACGAGGGGGTGGTCGCTCAGATGTTCCTCGGAGAGGTGGTCGGCACGGCGTTGCTCGTCCTGATCGGTGACGGCGTCGTGGCCGGTGTGCTCCTCAACAAGTCGAAGGCGCAGAACTCGGGATGGGTGGTCATCACCTGGGCCTGGGCGATGGGCGTGTTCGTCGGCGTGCTCGGAAGCCTCGCGGTCTCCGATGGCGTGGCCCATCTGAACCCGGCCGTGACCGTCGGGCTCGCCTCGATCGATGCGTTCCCGTGGGAAGACGTCCCGACCGCGATCGGCGGCCAGTTCGTCGGCGCGTTCATCGGTGCGATCCTCGTCTGGGCGGCATACCTCGTGCATTGGGGCGAGACCGAGGACCCGGGCCTGAAGCTCGCGGTCTTCTCGACCGGACCCGCGATCCGCAACACGGCAGCCAACCTGATCACCGAGGTGATCGGCACGTTCGTGCTGGTGTTCGGGGTTCTGTCGATCGGCGGGCTGGCGCTCGGCGACGAGGCGCTCGGTGGCGCCCTCGCAACCGGCGCGCTGCCCGTGGCCCTGCTCGTGCTCGCCATCGGCATGGCCCTCGGCGGACCGACCGGGTACGCGATCAATCCTGCGCGCGACCTCGGGCCCCGCATCATCCACGCCATCCTGCCGATCCCCGGCAAGGGCGGCTCGGACTGGGCGTACTCCTGGATCCCGGTCGTCGGTCCCATCGCCGGCGGCGTGATCGGCGCGCTCGCAGCGAAGGCGATCTTCGACCTCTAGACGGATGGCGGGAGGGTCCCGCGTGCCCTCCCGCCGTCCCACGAACGGGAAGCGAGGTTCCGCATGAAGAAGCTGATCAACGACCCGGCCGACGTGGTTCGGGAAGAGCTCCAGGGCATCGAGGCGGCGCACCCCGACCTCGTCAAGGTGTTCTACGACCCCTACTACATCACTCGCGCCGACTCCCCCGTGCAGGGAAAGGTCGCACTGATCTCGGGCGGCGGATCCGGGCACGAGCCGATGCACGGCGGCTTCGTGGGCGCCGGCATGCTCGACGCTGCCGCACCCGGCGAGGTCTTCACGTCTCCCACTCCCGACCAGATGGAAGCGGCCACGAAAGCCGTCGACGGCGGAGCGGGCGTCGTGCACATCGTGAAGAACTACACCGGTGACGTCATGAACTTCGAGATGGCCGCGGAGCTCTGCCGCGAGGAAGGCACCGAGGTCGAGTCGGTCGTCGTCGACGACGACGTGGCCGTGCAGGACTCGCTGTATACGGCCGGCCGGCGCGGCGTCGGCGCCACCGTGTTGATGGAGAAGATCGCCGGCGCGGCGGCCGAGCAGAAGCGCCCATTGAAGGAGGTCGCCGACATCTGCCGCGACGTGAACGCCAACGCGCGTTCGATGGGCATGGCGCTCACATCGTGCACGGTGCCGGCCGCGGGCAAACCCACCTTCGAGCTCGGCGACGACGAGATCGAGATGGGCGTCGGCATCCACGGCGAGCCCGGCCGCGAGCGGCTGAAGATGAAGCCGGCGTCGGAGATCGTCGAGATGATGGCCACGGCCATCGTCGACGACGCTCCCTTCTCGAGCGGCGACGAGGTGCTGGCATTCGTGAACGGCATGGGCGGCACCCCGCTGATCGAGCTCTACGTCGTCTACAACGAGCTCAACACGTTCCTGTCGGGACGCGGTATCAAGATCTCGCGGAACCTGATCGGCTCGTACATCACCTCGCTCGAGATGGCGGGGTGTTCCATCACGTTGCTGAAGTTGAACGACGACTTCACGCAGCTGTGGGACGCTCCGGTGAAGACCGCCGGGTTGCGGTGGGGCGTGTGACGAGGGGGTGACCGGAGTCGTGGCGATGTCCTACGACGCCGTGGTCGCATGGTTGAAGACGTTCGCCGCGACGATCGCCGAGAACAAGCAGTACCTCACCGAGCTGGATTCCGCGATCGGCGATGCGGACCACGGCATCAACATGGATCGAGGCTTCCAAGCGGTCGTGGGAAAGCTCGACTCGGCGCCGGGCAACGACATCGGCGCCCTGTTCAAGACCGTGGGCATGACCCTCGTCTCTACGGTGGGCGGCGCAGGCGGTCCCTTGTACGGCACGTTCTTCCTGCAGTTCGGGGCGGCGATGGCCGGCAAGACCGAGCTGACGACCGAGGATTGGGCCGCAGCACTCGACTCCGCGGTGTCGGGCGTGCAGGCTCGGGGAAAGGCCGAGCTCGGTGACAAGACGATGCTCGATGCGTTGATCCCGGCCCGTGACGCGTTCGCGGACGCGGCCGCCGAAGGAGCGGAGCTGCCCGCGGCGCTCCTTCGCTCAGCCGACGCCGCCGAGCACGGCATGACCGCCACGATCCCACTCGTTGCCCGGAAGGGACGAGCGAGCTACCTGGGTGAACGCAGCGCCGGCCACCAAGATCCCGGCGCCACGTCGTCAGCCCTGTTGTTACGCACCGCCGCCGACACATCGGGCGACGATGCCTGACCCAGTAGAGGAGGCATCACATGGCTGAATACGTCGGAGCCCTCGACCAGGGCACCACGAGCACACGCTTCATGATCTTCGATCGCACGGGTCAGGTGAAGGGCATCGACCAGAAGGAACACGAGCAGATCTTCCCGAAGCCCGGATGGGTCGAGCACGACCCGGCGGAAGTCTGGACCCGGAGCCAAGAGGTCATCGCCGGCGCGCTCGAGAAGGCCGACGTCGCGGCGAGCGACCTGTCGGCGATCGGCATCACGAACCAGCGCGAGACCACCGTCGTGTGGGACCGGTCCACGGGCGAGGCGATCCACAACGCGCTCGTCTGGCAGGACACGCGAACCGACCAGATCTGCAACGAGCTCACCGCAGACGGTGGTCAGGACCGATTCCGCGAGACGACGGGACTTCCGATCGCGACCTACTTCTCGGGCCCGAAGGTCAGATGGATCCTCGACAACGTCGACGGAGCACGGGCGCGCGCGGATGCGGGTGAGCTGGCGTTCGGCAACATGGACACCTGGTGCATCTGGAATCTCACGGGAGGCCTCGACGGCGGGCAGCACGTGACCGACGTGACCAACGCCAGCCGCACCATGCTGATGGACCTGCAGACCCTCGATTGGGACGACACCCTGCTCGACGCGATCGGGGTGCCGCGATCGATGCTGCCCGAGATCCGCTCGTCGAGCCAGGTGTACGGTGACGCGGTCGGCGCGGCGGCAGGCGTTCCTGTCGCCGGCGATCTCGGTGATCAGCAGGCCGCCCTCTTCGGACAGACCTGCTTCGACGTGGGCGAGGCGAAGAACACCTACGGCACCGGCTCGTTCCTGCTGTTGAACACCGGCACGGAAGCGGTCCAGTCGAAGAACGGCTTGATCACCGGCGTCGCCTACAAGATCGGTGACCAGCCGGCCGCCTACATGCTCGAGGGCTCGATCGCGATCACGGGCGCGCTCGTGCAGTGGCTGCGCGACAACCTGAAGATGATCGACGCCGCGCCCGAGGTCGAAGAGCTGGCCCTGTCGGTCGACGACAACGGCGGGGTGTACTTCGTGCCTGCGTTCTCGGGATTGTTCGCCCCGTACTGGCGGAGCGAGGCACGCGGCGTGATCGCCGGACTCACGCGCTTCGTCACCGCCGGGCACATCGCGCGAGCGACGCTCGAAGCGACGGCGTGGCAGAGCCGCGAGGTCGTCGACGCCATGAACGCCGACTCGGGCGTCGAGCTCACGTCACTGAAGGTCGACGGAGGCATGGTGCACAACGATCTGCTGATGCAGACGCAGGCCGACGTGCTGGGCGTGCCGGTGATCCGGCCGACGGTGGCCGAGACCACGGCGCTCGGTGCCGCCTACGCGGCCGGCCTCGCCACCGGGTTCTGGAGCGACATCGACGACCTGCGGGGCAACTGGGGCAAGGACAAGGAGTGGTCGCCGTCGATGGAGGCCGATGCTCGCGAGCAGCAATACGCCATGTGGAAGAAGGCCGTGACCCGCACGTTCGACTGGGTCGAGTGAGTCCGGAGCGAGGGAGATGTCATGAGCGAGCGCCGCGGGCCCGATGAGCACGGGCACGACGAACACCACGACCACGAGGAGCACGACGAGCACGAAGGGTCGTTCGCCGAGGGCCAGGCAGATCACGACCCGGATGCGGATCACCACGGCGACTTCGCCGACGGTCAAGAGGCGGTGCACCACGAACCGGCGGAGGTGCACAAGGGGTCCTTCGCCGACGGACAGGACGCACGACGACGACGCGGTCGCGCCGGAGCGCGGCGACTTCGCGCAAGGCCAGGAACACGAAGATTGAGCCCTTGCCGGTCCGTGCCATGATGCGGCGATGAGCGCAGGGGCAGGATCGGCGCCGCACGTGCTGATCGTCGGGGGCGGGGGAACCGGGGGCGCGCTCGCGCACGACCTCGTGCTCCGCGGCGTGCGTGTCACGCTCGTCGAGCGCGGTGAGTTCACGTCGGGCACGACCGGACGCCACCATGGCTTGCTGCACAGCGGCGCGCGGTACGCAGTGAACGACACCGAGTCGGCCCTCGAGTGCATCGAGGAGAACCTGCTGCTGCGGCGGATCGCCCCGGGGTCCTTCGAGGAGAACGACGGCCTGTTCGTGGGCGTGACCGACGAGGACATGGCGTTCCTCCCCGCGTTCCTCGAGGGCTGCGCCCAGACCGGTATCCCGACGCAGGTGCTGCAACCGCACGAAGCGCTCCGTCTCGAGCCATCGCTGAACCCTGGCCTGAAGGTGGCTGTCCGGGTGCCCGACGCCACGATGGACGCGATGCGCATGCCGCTGCGATTCTTCGCGACGGCGAAGGCCAACGGTGCCACACTCCTGAACTGGGTCGACGTGATCGATCTCGAGCGGCGCGGCGGTGTCGTGTCGGGCGCGCGGGTGCACGATCTCGTGACAGGGCGGGACGTCCTCATCGGCGCCGACCTCGTCGTGAACGCGACCGGTCCGTGGTCCGAGCAGGTGGCACGCATGGCCGGGGTCGACGTGCCGATCCGCCCCTCCCCCGGCGTGATGCTGGCCCTCCGAGGGCGCCTCGTGAACATGGTCGTGAATCGCCTCCACGCTTCGGGCGACGGCGACATCGTCGTGCCACAACGCGCGCTCACGGTGGTCGGCACCAGCTCGTGGGTGGTCGAGGATCCGGACGACCTCGGGGTTCCGGCCGATCATGTGCAACGCATGGTCGATGAGGGCTCCATCCTCGTGCCGGCGGTGCGCGATGCCGAGTTCCGTTCGGCGTGGTCGGCCGCACGCCCGCTGATCGGCTCGCGCGACGACGCCGACTCGGGACGCGAGCTGTCACGGACCTTCAGGACGATCGACCACGCCGTCGACGACGGGGTCGAGGGATTCGTCACGATCACCGGCGGCAAGGGCACGACACTCCGAGGAATGGCAGAGGTCTGCGCCGACACGGTCTGCGCCAAGCTCGGGGTCGACCGACGATGCCGAACGCGCGAAACGGTCCTCCTTCCCCACACGGCGGCATACGCAGCATGATGGTGAACGGCGCTCCGGCGACGAGAACGGTTCGGCTGCACCGCTTCAAGCGTGGGGACGACGCACCCCATGCCGACGAGTTCGACGTGCCGGTCGACGAACGCACGACCGTGCTCGAGGCGCTCCGGTGGATCCAGCTGCACGACGATCCGACGGTGGGGTTGCGGCATTCGTGCTTCCACGCGTCGTGCGGCACCTGCGGGGTGCGCGTGAACGGCCGGGAGCGGCTGGCGTGCGTGACACCGATCTCGGAAGTATCCGGCACGATCACCGTCGACCCCATCGCCAACGTTCCCGTGTTGCACGACATCGTCGTCGACATGGCGCCGTTCGTGGCGCGCTTCCCCACGCCGCATCCGATCGTGCGCACGAGCGATGTTCCCGGCACAGGAACGCCGGGCGTCGATGAGGCCTTCGAGCGATACGAGGACTGCATCGAATGCGGCCTCTGTCTGTCGGCGTGCCCGGTCGCGGCGACCGACGACACCTATCTCGGTCCGGCCGCCCTCGCCTATGCGCAACGTCTGCTCGAGGAGCCACGCGCCGATCGCGATGCGATCCTCGACTGGGCGGATCAGGATGCGGGCGCCTGGCGCTGTCACGCCGCGTACGAATGCACGGAGGCATGCCCCAGCGACGTTCGCCCCGCGCAGCGCATCATGTCGCTCCGCAAGGACCTTCGGCGCAGGCGCAAGGATCAAGGTCGCGAGGTGCCCGAGCGACCACCGAACTCGACCGGAACCTCACGATGAGCGACACACGACTGCCCTCACCCGAGCGCGATCCGGGCGTGGAGGAGATCGTGCGCAGCCGTCTCGAGACCGGCCCGATCTCGCGGAAGCTCCCAGGACCGATCGCATGGTTCGACGTCCGCGCTCGGAGCACGGGCCACCTCGCCTTCTCGCTGAATCGCATCACGGGACTCGGGCTCGTCTTCTACCTGTATCTGCACCTCGCGGTGCTCTCGCTGCTGCTGGGTGGGGAGAGCTCATGGAGCGGCTTCCTCGAGATCGCGACGACCCCGTTGTTCCTGGGCTTCGATGTGCTGCTGGTGTTCGGCTTGCTCGCCCACGGTCTCAACGGCACGAGGCTCGCCCTGATCGGGAGTGGATTCGTGCCGGACCACCACAAGGCGATGTTCTGGGCGCTCATGGCGTTCGGGGTCATCGTGCTCGTCTACGCCGCGCTCCACATCTTCATGCGGGAAGCCTGATGGACACGGTGACGCGCCCAGAACCATCCACGAGATCGCGCGGCTGGCGATGGACCGCGATCACAGGCGTGGCCTTGCTGGTGCTGGTCACGATCCACATGGTGGCGCATCACTTCGTCGTCGGATCGATCGGCGGACTCCGCACGTACACGGACGTGCTCGACTACATCCGCACGCCGGTCATCTTCGTGATCGAGGGGGTGTTCCTCGTCGTGGTGACCGCGCACGCGATGCTCGGGCTGCGTTCGGTGCTGCTCGACTTCGGTCTCACCGAACGCTGGCGCCGCCTCGTGGAACGGAGCCTCGTCGCCCTCGGCGTCGTCACGGTCGTCTACGGGTTCATGCTGCTTGGCGTGCTGGCCTCGAGGGCCTGAGGGGCGGACCGCGACATGGTCGGCATCGTGGTCGTCTCACACAGCCACCGCATCGCCGAAGGTGTCGCCGAGCTGGCTCGCGAGATGGGCGGGCACGAGGTGAAGCTCGAAACCGCCGGTGGGCTCGAGCCGACCGGCGACCCCGGCGCATCGGAACATCCGATCGGCACCGACGCGGTGCTGGTGATGCACGCGATCGAGCGAGCGTGGTCGGATGACGGGGTGCTCGTGTTGATGGATCTCGGCAGCGCCGTGCTCTCGTCCGAGCTCGCGCTCGACCTCCTCGGAGACGAACGCCGTGCACGGATCATGCTCTGCGAGGCTCCTCTCGTCGAGGGCGCGGTCGCGGCGGCTGTGACCGCGAAACTCGGCATGCCGCTCGAGACGGTCGCGGCGGAAGCCCGCGCCGGGCTCGCGAGCAAGGTCGCTCATCTGAGTCCTGCACCGGATACCGGGCCGACCTCAGACAGCGTCACTCCGGAGCTCGCCGGGGCGACCCTCACGGCGGTCATCCCGGTCCCGCTTCCCCACGGCCTGCACGCACGTCCTGCTGCTCGACTCGTCCAGGTCGCAGCGGCACACGACGCCTCGATCATGCTGCTGAACCTGACCACCGGTACCGGCCCGGCCGACGCCACGAGCCTCAACGGTGTCGCAACGCTGGGGGTCCGCTCGGGCCATGAGATCGAGGTCCGGGCATCGGGACCGCACGCCGCGGACGCGATCGCCGCTCTGGAGGCGCTCGCGGCGCGCCGGTTCGACGAGCCAACCGAGGGCGACGGGGGCATCCCGGAGACGACGAACCCCGCGGTGCTCGACCATGCGGCCTCGGCGGATCGACGTGCGTCAGCCGGGCCGAGGAGCGATCGTGACCAGCAGGCCGACGACACGACCCTCGTCGGATCGGCAGCCTCGCCCGGCATCGGGATCGGAGGACTGCGTAGGTTCCGCGCTACCTCGCTCGAGGTGCCCGAGGCGGTCGCGACCGACGCCGCGATCGAACTCGACCGCCTGGAAACCGCCCTCCGCCAGACGGCCGACGCGATCTCCGCCCAGCGCACGACCGCGGCCGCACGAGCCGGCGAGGACGAGGCGCGCATCTTCGACGCGCACCTGCTCTTCCTGCACGATGATGCTCTGCTCCGACCGGCGCGGAACGCGATCGGCGAACGGCGATGTACCGCCGCTCACGCATGGCGCGATGCCGTCGATGCGGTTGCCGTCGCGTGGGACGCGCTCGATGACGAGTACCTCCGAGCCAGGGCGGGCGACCTGCGGAGCGTGGGAGCGCAGGTGCTCGCGCGGATCCTCGGCGTTGCGGTGCCCGCGCCGCATATCGAGAGCAAGGGCATCCTCGTGGCGGACGACCTCGGGCCCGCCGAGACCGCAGGGCTGGATCCCGATTCCTGCCTCGGGATCGTCACGGCCCATGGCGGGCCCACCTCGCACGTGGCGGTGCTGGCCCGCGCGATGGGCATCCCTGCGGTCGTGGGAGTCGGGTCCCGCATCCTCGAGCTCCCGGAGGATCTGCACCTCGTCGTCGACGGCACGCGAGGAGAGGTCCACGTCGAGCCCACGGCCGAGGAGACCATGCGATGGGAGTCCGAACGAGCGGCGCGCGAGGACGCGATGACGCGGGTTCTGGCCCATGCATCCCAACCCGCGATGACGATCGACGGCACGACGATCGAGGTCGCCGCGAACGTCAGCGATCCTGGTGAGATCCTCGCCGCGATCGCGGCCGGCGCGGACGGTGTTGGCCTGTTCCGCACGGAGTTCCTGTTCATGCAGAGGCCGTCCCTGCCGGACGAGCGTGAGCAGGAAACGGCGTACCGAGGAGCCGCTGCATCGCTCGCGGGCCGGCCGCTGCTCGTGCGGACCCTCGACGCCGGCGCGGACAAGCCGATCCCTGCGCTGCACCAGCCCCCGGAGATCAACCCGTTCCTCGGCGTGCGAGGGATCCGACTCGGTCTCGCACACCCCGATCTTCTGCTCACGCAACTTCGAGCGTTGCTGCGCGTCGCCACCGATCATCCGATCAGGCTGATGTTCCCCATGGTCACGACGACCGACGAGCTGGCAGCGGCGAGGGCGCTGCTCGCTCGAGCACGCGCCGAGACCGGTGTCGACGCCCCGATCGAGCTCGGCACCATGGTCGAGGTTCCGGCCGCCGCACTCACGGCTGCCATGCTCGCCTCACAGGTGGACTTCTTCTCGATCGGCACGAATGACCTCACGCAGTACACGCTCGCGGCCGATCGGGGCAACGAGCATGTGGCCCACCTGAACGACCCCCTGCATCCCGCCGTGCTGCGCCTGATCGCGACCACGGTCGAGGGTGCGCGATCGCACGGTCGCTGGGTCGGAGTCTGTGGCGAGCTCGCAGGCGACGAGCTCGCAACCCCCATCCTGCTCGGCCTCGGGGTGAGGGAACTCTCGATGCCCGCGCCCGCGATCGCCAGGGTGAAGCACGCGGTGCGATCCACGGCGATCGAGTCAGCCGTTCGGCTCGCGCACCGCGCCCTGGAGTGCGCCACGGCCGGTCAGGTCCGCGACCTGCTCTCGAGCTCCTAGCGTCGAAGCGAGCGGTACGATTCGCCGGACCGAACCATGAGCACCCCCGACGAACGCGCCGCTGCCGCCCTGCGGCTCATCACGTACCTGCGCATCGCCCTGACGCCGGTCGTCATGGCGATGGTGCTCGCACGCGATCCCGCGTCCTGGGTGGCGCTGACCGCCGCCCTGCTGTTCGCCGTCGCCGCGGCCACCGACTTCTTCGATGGCCGCCTCGCGCGCCGCTGGAAGCAGACCTCGACGCTCGGCAGCTTCCTCGACACGGCTGCCGACAAGCTGCTCGTCTCGGGCGTGTTGCTGGCGCTCGTCGAGGTCGATCGCGTGTCGTCGTGGATCGCGTTCGTGATCGTGGGGCGCGAGCTGCTGATCATGGGGTTGCGCGGAGCGGTCTCGGCGTCCGAGGGCATCGTGGTGACCCCGTCGATGTGGGGCAAGTGGAAGGCCACCGTGCAGTTCGTTGCGATCACGTTCGCGATCTGGCGCCCCGACGTCCGCATCGGCGACTGGTACCTCGACCAGTGGCTCATGACCGGAGCCGCCGTCATCACCATCGTCTCCGCCGTGCAGTACCTCGCCAAGTTCGTCTCCGTGCTCTCGCGCCGGGATCCCTCCACCCCCGTGCGCGAGCGCTGAACCGGTGGAAGGAGCGGTCTTCCTCACGGGAGGCTCCGGCTTCATCGGCGGCGCGCTCCTCCGGAGACTGCTGTCGCAGGGGCGAAGGGTGCGAGCGCTCGCACGATCCGATGAGAGCGCGGCCGAACTCGCCGACGCTGGGGCCACGGTGGTGCGGGGCGATCTGTTCGATCACGAGGCCGTGCTGAAGGGCATGCGTGGCTGCACGACGGTCTTCCATGTCGCAGGGGTGAACGCGATGTGCATGCGGGACCCAACCTCCATGATGCGCACGAACGTCGACGGTGCAGCCGCGATCGTGCGCGCCGCGGCGGCGGCGAGGATCACCAGGCTGGTCTACACCTCATCGGCGACGACGATCGGCGAACGGAAGCACGAGATCGGCCACGAGGGCACCCAGCATCGGGGGTCGTTCAACTCCAACTACGAGCGCTCCAAGTTCCTCGGGGAACGCCGGGTCATCGAGCTCGGGGGATCGCTGGGCGTGCCGGTCGTGAGCGTCAATCCCTCGTCGGTGCAGGGTCCGGGTCGCGTGCAGGGTTCGGCGAGGCTGCTCATCGACATCGTCAACGGCCGGCTCCCGGTGCTCGTCGACACGTGGCTGTCCGTGGTCGACATCGAGGACTGCACCGCTGCCCACCTGCTCGCCGAACGGCAGGGGGTGCCTGGCTCGCGCTACATCGTGAGTGGGGCCTCGCTCGAGGTCCGCACCGCGGTGAGCCTGCTTCGACGAGCGTCGGGGCACCCCGGCCGGGTCTGGTTCGCCCCGCGGGCCGTCGCCGGCGTGGGCGGCGTCGTGGCTGGCGTCGGCCTCCGCATCCTCGGCAGGGACGGCGGTCGGGTATGTCCGGAGACCGTTCGCACCCTGCTGCACGGACATCGATTCGACGCCTCGCTCGCCGAGCGCGAGCTCGGCTTGGCCTACACCCCGATCGACCGCACGATCCGCCGCACGCTCGCCTGGTACGCCGAGCAGGGCCTGGCCCCGCCGCCGATAGGATGAACGCGACGATCAGGAGGACCGCATGAACGAGGACCGGCCCGACCGCAACCTGGCGATGGAGCTCACGCGCGTGACCGAAGCCGCGGCGCTCGCCGCCGGGCGCTGGATCGGACACGGCGACAAGATCGCTGCCGACGGCGCGGCGGTCGACGCCATGAGGCTCATGATCGACACGGTGTCGATGCACGGCACGGTCGTGATCGGTGAGGGTGAGAAGGACGAGGCACCCATGCTCTTCAACGGCGAGGAAGTCGGCAATGGCGACGGCCCCGGCGTTGACGTGGCGGTGGATCCGATCGACGGCACGCGATTGACCGCGGTCGGTCAGCCCAACGCGGTCGCCGTGATCGCCCTCGCGGAGCGAGGCACGATGTTCTTCCCAGGTGCGGCGGTGTACATGGAGAAGGTCGCGACCGGCTCGGTCGCCGCCCATGCGATCGACGTCACGGCACCGCCCGAAGAGAACGTGCGGATGGTGGCCAAGGCCAAGGGTGTGAAACCCGAGGATGTGAACGTGACGATCCTCGATCGACCGCGACACCAGGAGATGATCGCGGCGGTCAGGAGCGTCGGAGCGCGCGTCTACCTGATCACCGACGGCGATGTCGCGGGGGCGATCGCCGCGGCAGCCCCTCGGACCGGGGTCGATCTGCTGCTCGGTATCGGGGGTACTCCCGAAGGCGTGATCGCGGCCGCGGCGCTCAAGTGCCTGGGCGGTGCGATGCAAGGGCGCCTATACCCTCGTGACGACGTGGAGCGCGCCGCACTGACCGATGCCGGTTACGACATCGACGCGGTGCTCACGACCGACGACCTCGTGAGTGGCGACGACGTGTTCTTCGCGGCCACGGGCATCACAGACGGTTCGCTGCTGCGCGGGGTGCGGTACTGGCCCGACGGTGCGTCGACCCACTCACTGGTCATGCGGTCTCGTTCAGGCACCGCGCGCTGGATCGAGGCAGAGCATCGCTTCGAGAAACTCGAGCGGTTCTCGCGCATCGCATACCGTCCCTGACGCTTCGACGCTCCCGCGCCGCTGTGGTAGAACCTGCCGGATTGCCGCGGCCTTCGCGGCAATCGACAAGCGGTCGAAGGGAGAAGACTCGATGGCAGAGAAGACCATCCTGGTCTGCGACGCATGCGGCAAACCCGCCGCCGAAACCATCACGATCAAGGTTTCGAGGGGCAACTTCGTCAAGGACATGTGCTCGACCCACGTGAACGAGTTGGTCGCCGGTGCTCGCAGACCACGCCCGGGACGGCGCAAGGGCGCCGTCGCCAAGTCCGGTGGGGCGCAGGCCGCGCCGAAGCGCAGGGGCCGCCCGCCCAAGGCGAAGACCGCCTGACCTCGCCGCACGTCAGCCCTCCGTCGGCCTCGCGAGATCGTACACGCCGGAGCCGGCGGAGCGGAGCACACCGTCGGTGACCCCTCGCCGCAGCGCTGTCAACAGCTCACGACGCACGTTGGGGGTCGAGAACGGATCGAGGTAGCCGGCGCGCAGGGCCCGATCCTGGACCACCGTCCAATGCAGGGGCCCGCCGGCTTCCTGCAGGATCGCGACGGCGGCTGCGAGCGCGTCCACGGACCGCTCAGCCGCCGGCGCGCTGGGAGCGGTGGGGCCGAAGCACTCGCTCGACGAACAGGTCGACCTGTCCGGGCTCCGGGATCGCGAACGGGAGCACCCAGGGGGCGACCACGATCTCTTCCACACCGGCAGCCTCGAACGCCGCGATGCGCTCGAGCACCTGGTCGGGGCTGCCCGAGAGGGTGTCGGACCGCCATGTCGTTCGATCTTCGCCCCGCATGGCAGCGCCGGGCACCGTTGCGGCAGCCCGATCGAACAGGGCTGCGAAGGCCGCCTCGTCTTCGGCGATCAGGCTGTAGAGACCGACGGAGGCGCGGAAGCTCGCCGGGTCGCGCCCCTCACGTTCCCACGCTTGCCGACCCAGAGCCACCCGTTCCCCGAACGCCTCGGGGGTCCAGCGCCACACCGAGTTCCAGCCGTCGGCGTAGCGAGCGGCCAGCCGCATCAGGCGCGGCCCTCCCTTACCGCCCACCCAGACGGGCACCCGCCCCCGCACCGGCTCGGGAAGCAGACGAGCCTCGCGAAGCGACACGGTCGGGCCGTCCACGCTCGCCGGCTCCCCGGCGAACAGCGTATGGAGCACCTGCAGCATCTCCTCCAACCGACCGAACCGTTCACCCACCGATCCGAACGGATACCCGAACGCAGTGAATTCTTCCTCGAGCCATCCCGCCCCGACGCCGAGCTCGAGCCGCCCGCGCGAGATGCCGTCGATCGTTGCGGCCATCTTGGCGACGATCGACGGGTGGCGGAAAGGCGCACCCAACACGAGCGTTCCCAGGCGGATCCGCTCGGTGATCGCGGCGAGGCCCGCGATCGCGGTCAGCGGCTCGAGCGATGCGATCGGCGCAGGGTCGGCGCCGTACCGCGCGAACGAGTAGAAGAAGTGATCCGAGATCCACACCGAATCGAACCCCATCGCCTCGGCCCGTCGAGCCCAGGCCGCCATCTCATCGAACGTGATGGGACCGCCGCCGGGGAGTGAGAACCCGTAGTGCGGAAGGCTCAGTCCGAAACGCATCGGGCAGGATACGCCGATTCGTCTAGGGAGCCGGGCTCACGATGTCGGCTCGGGTCTGCAGGGTCCCACTCAGCACGATGCGTCCCGTGCCGTCACGCACCATGATCGTGTCGTACCCGGTGAGATCGTGGAATTCCCGCATCAGGGTGGCTGCGCCTCCGTCGTCGAGGTCGCGTTCCTCCAACCTTCCGACCATCAGCACCCCTCCGTCGCCCCGGAGCCGCACCGTGAACGGACGCCCCTCGCGAGGGGCGCTGGGCAGGCCGTCGATCAACACCACAGCGCGATCGACGATCGACGTCGACACGAGGACCAGGGCATCGCCTGAGCCCCCAGCCGGGGACGCCGGCTCCAAGGAACCGATGAGCACCACGCCGTCACCATCGGCGAACTCCATCGACTCCAGGAGGTTCCGGAAACGCTCGACCGCGCTGTTCCTGCGCAGCTCTTCGAGCTTCGCCGCTTCGTCGGACCGAGCCGCTCGCTCAGCCATGACCGCGCCCCATGAGGTGCCCAGCACCGCGAGCGAGGCAGCGATCGCGGCGGCGAGCACGAGCCTCCGGCGAGGAGGCGGCTGCGGATGCCGGCTCCGCCTCGCGGCCTCGGCATGGACGGCGTTGACGACCCTCGTCTCGAGATCGACCGGCGGATCCTCGGGTGCGATCGTGAACGCGAGGGTGGCAGCGGCCCGCTGGAGCTCACCGGCTTCCTTCCGGCAGGCTGCACACCAGGACAGGTGTCGATCGATGGGCGCCGCGTCACCGATCGACAGCGCCCCGAGCGAGTGCTCCGTCAGACGATCGCGCACGGATGGGCAATTCACAGCAGATCCTTGCCCTCGTTGGCCTTGCGCACCTTGATCATCGCGGACCGGAGCCGCGTCTTGACCGTTCCGAGCGGGATGCCGTCGCGTTCCGCGATCTCACGCGCGGTCAAGCCACGGAAGTACGCACGGACCACGAGTCGCCGTTCGGCGGCCGTGAGCGAGGAGAGGGCGCGGAGCGCCGCGTCGCGTTCGATCAGGACGGCTTCCTCATCAAGGCCAGGAGCATCGGGCACCTCGTCGACGAGCACGAGGGTGGGGCGAGAGACCCCGGTCTCGCGGCGGAGACGATCCACCGCCAGGTTGTGGGCGATCGTCATGAGCCAGGTCGAGAGGCGACCTCGGGTCGGGTCGAAGCGAGCGGCCTTGCGCCAGGCCGTGAGGAAGACATCCTGGGTGAGCTCCTCGGCCGCCTCCCGGGTGCCGAGCAGCCGGTATCCGAGGGAGTAGACAGGCCGGCCGTACCGCGCGTAGATCGCACGGATCGCGTCGTCGTTGCCGGCGAGGAGCCCTTCCATGAGCTGTTGTTCCTCTTTCGGGAGGAGCGGTCCGTCGTTGCGAGCCTGCACGCGGTGTTCCTTCCGGTATACGGAGCCTCGGGCGGTCGCGGCTTGGCGGACCCCGCCGTTCGACGCGCATCGCCATCGTACCCCGGTCGATCCCTGCAGGGGGTTCGCATGCGGTCTAGGCTCGGTTCTCGCGATGCGCGCGGAGAACCGGATCGCAACATGTGGCGAATCCATGACACGCAGATGAGGACGACGAGGAGCCACCCGGCCGGACGCACGCTCGCGGTGGCACTCACCGTCATCGGGCTCCTCGGAACCATCGCCACCTCCGCCGCCGCGCAGGACGCCTCGATCGTGCGCTTGCGGCTCGACGGGATCGTCGACCCCTTCGTCGCCGACCACCTGCAGAACGGCATCGCCCAGGCAGCCGATTCGGGCGCCACCGCCGTGCTGATCGAGATCGACACACCTGGGGGCCTCCTGTCATCGACCCGGCAGATCACCGAGGCGATCCTCAACGCCGAGGTGCCGGTGCTCTGTTACGTCGCTCCGTCGGGGGCTCGGGCGGCGTCGGCCGGCTCCTTCGTGTTGCTGGCATGCCACGTCGCGGCGATGGCGCCGGGAACGAACGTCGGCGCCGCGACGCCGGTCGGCCTCGACGGAGCCGTGGGATCCGAGAAGGCCGTCAACGACGCCGCCGCATCGATGCGCGCGATCGCGGAGCGGCACCGCCGCAACGCCGACGTCGCCGCCTCGTTCGTGACCGACGCCGTGAGCATCAGTGCGGAACAGGCGCTCCGCGACGACGTCATCGACCTCATCGCACCGACCCGCGACGCGCTGCTCACCGAGATCGACGGCACCACCGTGAGGCTCGCCGACGACTCAGCGCATCGTGCTCGCAACCGACGGGGTCGCTGTCGTCGATCGTTCGATGGGTGGATTCGTGGGGTTCCTGCACGTGCTGCTCGACCCGACCCTCGCCTTCGTCTTCTTCTGGCTCGGGCTCGGCCTCATCGTGCTCGAGCTGCTCGTGCCCGGTCACATCTTCTCGGGCACGATCGGCACGGCGATGCTCATCCTCGCCATCGTCTCGTTCGGCGCCCTGCCGGTGCAGCTGATCGGAATCGTGCTGCTCGTGGCGGCGGCGGTGCTGATGGTGGTGGAGCTGAACGCCCCAGGCTTCGGGGCGTGGGGTATCGCCGGCACGATCTGCCTGCTCCTCGGTGGGTGGTTCCTCTACGACCGTGCGGGCGGGCTCTCGGTCGCTCCCAGCGCACTCGTCACGGTCGCTGCCGGCGTGGGACTCTTCTTCGCGGTCGTCCTGCGCAAGGTTCTCCGCGTGCGACGAATGCCCCCCGCCCAAGGGGCGGAGACGATCGTCGGCCATGCGGGCGTCGCGCTCGGGGCGGGACTCCATCCCGAGGGCATCGTGCGTGTCTCCTCGGAAGAGTGGAGGGCCACCTCGGTCGACGGTTCCTCCATCCCCGCCGGTGCGCCGGTGAGGGTCACCCGTCTGGACGGTCTCGTGCTGACCGTCGAGCGCGATGTACCCGAGCACGAGGCCGCCGTCACGGCGGCCGACGAAGGGAGGAACCGAAGGTGAACGTCAGTCCTGCCTTGATCGTCCTGGTCGTCGTCCTGGCCCTGGTCGTGCTCTTCTTGGCCAAGGCGATCCGCATCGTTCCGGAGTACCAGCGGCTGGTGGTGTTCCGCCTCGGGCGCCTGATCGGTCAGAAGGGGCCGGGGCTCGTCATCCTCATCCCCTTCATCGACAAGGGCATCACGGTCGACCTGCGGGAGTTCTACCTCGAGATTCCACGGCAGGACTCGATCACGAAGGACAACGCCCCCATCGCCGTCGACTTCGTCATGTTCTACAAGGTCATGGACGCCCAGACCTCCGTGGTGCAGGTCGGCAACTTCGCGGGCGCCGCGCTGAACATCGCGTCGACGACCTTGCGCGCGGTGATCGGCGACATCCCGCTCGACGACATGCTCGCCAAGCGCGACGAGATCAACACCCTGCTGCGCATCAAGCTCGACGAGGTCACCGAGCGGTGGGGCGTGAAGGTCACGAACGTCGAGATCCGCGAGATCATCCCGCCCGCCGCGGTGCAGGAAGCGATGACCCGGCAGATGTCGGCCGAACGCACCCGGCGCGCGGTCGTCACCGAGGCCGACGGTCAGAAGGCAGCCGCCATCACGGTGGCCGAGGGCAACAAGGAAGCCGCGATCCTGAACGCGGAAGGGTCGAAGCAGTCGGCCATCCTCACCGCCGAGGGTGAGCGCCAAGCCGCGATCCTGCGCGCGGAAGGTTTCGCCCTCGCCCTGCACACGATCAACGAGCAGGCCATGGGCGCCGATGCGAAGACGATGAAGCTCCAGTACCTCGATGCGCTCAAGGCGCTCGGGGTGTCGCCCTCTTCGAAGATCGTCGTGCCGATGGAGCTGTCGAGCCTCGTCTCGGGGTTCACCGCGGCAGCGGAAGCCGCCTCCAACGGATCGCCGACCGGTCCGCAGGCATGACAGCAAGCGTGACGTTCTGAAGGGAACCACCGGCGCCTGGCCGGTGTAATGACGGACGACACGTGAGCGATCGAGGCCCCTCGCAGGGCCGGCTACCAGAGGACGACGAGCTCGCCGAGCGCGCGAGAGACGGCGACGTCGGCGCGTTCGAGGAGCTGGTGACGCGGTACCAGGACATCGCCTTCCGCGTCGCCTGGCTGATCGTGCGCAACCGCGGCGATGCGGAGGATGCGGTGCAGGATGCGTTCGTGAAGGCCTACTACGCGTTGCCCCGGTTCCGGCCGGGGGCGCCCTTCCGGCCGTGGGTCCTGCGCATCGTGGCGAACGAGGCACGCAATCGAGGCCGGTCCTCACGCCGACGTGACAGCCTCACCCTTCGGCTCGCCGCCACCGACACCGACCACACGGTCCCGTCCCCCGAAGTCACCGCTCTCGATCGGGCCGACGCCGAGGCGCTCGTCGCGGGGCTCGACCGGCTTCCGGAACGAGACCGGCTCGTGGTCGCATGCCGGTACCTGTTCGAGATGAGCGAGGCCGAGACCGCCGAGGCCCTCGACGTGCGGCCGGGAACGGTGAAGTCGCGGCTGTCCCGGGCGCTCGTGCGCCTGCGCTCGGAACTCCTCTCGATGCAGACCCTCGCGCAGGTGGAGGAACCATGAACGAACACCTCCACGCGATGGACGACGAGCGGCTCGGCGCGGCGATCGCGAGGGTCGAGCTCGCCTGGCCTCCGACGCCAGATGTGGCGCCCCTCGTCGGCGACACGATCCGCGAGCATCGAGCGGCGCCGTCGCTCATCGCACCCCGGCTCTCGATGCCGAGTCGCCGCCGCACGCTGCTCGTGATCGCGGCTGCCCTGCTCGCGCTCGCCGGGGCCGCGCTCGGAGCGCGCCTCGTGATCGAGCTCGGTGCGATCGCGGTCGACGTGCTCCCCGGCCGTCCGACGACCCTGCCGACGAACACCGCCACGAGCGGCGACCTCGGACGCGCCATCACCCTGGCCGAGGCAGAACGGCTCGCTGGATTCCCGGCCGCCCTCCCGACGGCCTTGGGTCCGCCCGACGGGGCGTGGCTCGACGAGGCCGAGGTGGGGCCGGAGCCCGGTGACGTCGCCGTGCGCATCGTGACGCACTGGCTCCCCCTGCGCTCCGGCGATCCCCGATCATCGTTGGAACCAAGACCGGCGCCGTGCTGATGCAGTTCGAAGGCGAGTGGGAAGCAGCCTCGAAGCTGCTCTACGCGGAAACGAACCGCTTCGGCACCGCCGTCGTCGACGGACGCCAGGCGTTCTGGACCGCCGGCGAGCACGAGTTGGCGCTGGTGAGCGGCGACGAGACGCGCCGGTTCCTCGTCACGGGCAACGTGCTGATCTGGCAGGAAGCCGGGTTCACGTTCCGGCTCGAGACCGCGCTGTCCAAGGGTGCAGCTGTCGCCGTCGCCGAGACCGTGCGACCGACCATCGATCTCGGCTGAGACCGGAACCTCCTCGCCGTCACGGGTGTACATCGGTCGGAGGAGTCGATCGGAGGAGGACGACCGTGTCAGGCTTGCGCAAGATCGCGACGATCGTCACGCTCGGCACCGTCGGGGCGTTGGGCAACATGGCGGCCGTGTCCGCCGGAGGGGGTTGCCACACCGGCATCACCGAGGGGCACGGCACCAGCGTGGAGATGATCGATGCATGCTTCACGCCGACCACGCTGTTCGCCGAAGCCGGCGAGACGATCAGGTTCGTGAACCTCGACGGATCCCCGCACAACGTCACGGCGAACGACTGGGGACACTTCGACGACCTGCGGAAGGGCGAGTCCTACACGACGTCGTTCTCGACGGATGGCATCTACGCCTACGCCTGCACCTACCACCCCGGCATGTCCGGCGCGATCGTGATCGGGGGGGACGCGTTCGGCTCCGATATGGCTCCGGAGCCGGTGACCTCGCCGACCGCTCCCGCGTCGACCGATAGCGGTCGTCTCGCGGCCGGTGCGTTCGGGCTGCTGGTGGGTGCCGCAGCGGGGGTGGGCCTCGCGAGCGTCCGGCGTCGCACGGCGGTGCCTGACGACGGCTCTCGGCGATGACCCTCAGACCGGCAGCGGCAGGCCCGCCTGCTGCATCGCGAGCTCGAAGTCGTGGCGGTTCGAGACGGCCTGGAAGGCATCCTCGACGGAGACCCTGCCTTCCTGCACGAGCTTCAACAGGCACTGATCGAAGGTGATCATGCCGTAGAAGGCACCGTCCTGGATCACGTCCTTGATCTCATGGGTCTTGTCGGGGTCGGAGATGCGCTCGGCGACGCGACCGTTGTTGATCAGGATCTCGAGCCCCGGCGTTCGACCCCCGTCGACGGTCGGCACGAGTCGCTGGCAGATGATCCCACGCAGCGTGCCCGCGAGCGCCAGCCGCACCTGCTTCTGCTGGTACGGGGGGAAGAAGTCGATCACCCGGTTGACCGTCTCGGTGGCGTCGACGGTGTGCAAGGTCGACATCACGAGGTGGCCGGTCTCCGCAGCGGCGATCGCGGCGCGCACCGTCTCGGTGTCGCGCATCTCGCCGATCAGGATCACGTCGGGGTCCTGCCGCAGCGCGGCGCGCAGGGCCACCAGGAAGTCCATGGTGTCGTTGCCGATCTCGCGCTGGTTGATCGAGGCCATCTCGTCCTTGTGCAGAACCTCGATCGGATCTTCCACGGTGACGATGTGCACCGGCTTCGTCTTGTTGATGTAGTCGATCATGGCTGCGAGCGTCGTCGTCTTGCCGGATCCGGTCGGGCCCGTGACGAGGATGAGCCCGCGATGCTCGTCGGCGATCTTGCGAACCGCGTCGGGGAGGCCGACCTCCTCGAACGAGGGACCGCCGAATCGCAGTTTGCGCAGGACCATGCTGACCGATCCACGCTGACGGAAGACGTTGACGCGGAAGCGTCCGACGTTGGTGATCGAGTACGCGAAGTCGACCTCGCCGCTGTCGATGAACCGCTGCTTGCGGTCCTCGGGGATGATGCCGTCGGCGATCGCCTGGGTCTCGATGCCGGTAAGCGGGTCACGGTCGAGTCGTTCCAGTCCCTTCGGAAGCCGCAGCATCGGCGCCGAGCCGACCTTGACGTGCAGGTCCGATCCCTCACTGTTGATGAGCCGTTCGAGCCAAGCGTTGAACTCCGGAACGATCGGCGCACCGTCAGACGACGTCGTGGCCGTGTGCTCCATGCTGTCTCCTCCGACGAAGGTAGCGTGCTCTCGCCCGAGCGGACCGCCTCCGCCCGGTTCTCCCTCATTGCATCGGACGGCTGCGGCGAGGACTTCAGTCCAACCTGTTCCGCTCCACCCCCCGCGCGTCAGGCCCGAACGGCCGAGAGGCGGCAGATCGTGGAGCGATCGGCCAGCGGCTCGAAGGCGTCCAACCGCATCGGCGAGGTGGAGCTCGCGAGCATGCCTTCGAGCAGACTCCGGTGGATCTCGCAGACGAGCTGGCGATGCTCGTCGAGCAGGTCGCGGAAGGGACAATCCCGCAGGGTGATGTCGACCCGGTTCCGTCCGCGGCGCCTGAAGCGGGGGTCGAAGCCCGCTTCGGACAGCGCCTCCTGGAGCACGGCGAGGTTCGGACCGCGCGGAGCCCGGGCGCCCGGCCTCGGAACCGACCGACCCACGAGGTAGGCGCCCCACTCGCGCGCGCTGACCGCCGCGCGCGCCCGGTGCCGGGCACTCGTGAGTTGGCCCGCCACGATCTCGGCGAACAGTCGGTAGTCGCGGCCTTCGCGGTCCTCACGATCGACCGCGGAGTACACCGTCTGGGGTCGGCCGACCGAGGCCGCGCCGCGCTGCGCTTCGCTGGTGACCAGACCCGCATCCTCGAGCCGTCGCAGATGCGGCCGCAGCGTGTTCACGTGCAGCGACAGACGCATCGAGAGCTCTCGGACCGAGACCGCCCGGCCCGAGAGCCGCAGGTAGCGATAGAGGCGGTAGCGTGTGTCGTCGGCGAGGGCCTTGTGGACCTCGATGGGTGACGGTTCCGGCACTGCGCGCTCCCGGTCGTATGATGGATTTCCACGGTGAACACCGTGTGAAACAAGCTTAGAGCGAAAGGAACCCCCGTGGTCACCGAGGAGCAGGTGCGACAGGCGCTGCGCGCCGTCCTGGATCCCGAGATCGGGCGGCCGATCGAGGACATCGGCATGCTGGAGTCGATCGAGATCGACGGCGCTCGCGTCGAGGTGCACGTGCTGCTGACGATCGAGGGGTGCCCGCTCAAAGATCGCATCACGACCGACGTGACGGCTGCGGTGCGGCCGCTCGCAGGCGTCGAGCAGGTCGACGTGCGCCTCACCCCGATGAGCCAGCAGCAGCGCGAGGGACTCGTCTCCACCCTGCGGGGAGGCACGCCCACGCCGCAGCAGAAGATCTCGTTCCCGCCATCGACGTCGGTGATCGCCGTCGCATCGGGCAAGGGAGGCGTGGGCAAGTCATCGGTCACGGTGAACCTCGCAGCCGCTCTCGCCGCCGAGGGCAAGCGTGTAGGTGTGCTCGACGCCGACGTCTGGGGCTTCAGCGTGCCCCGCATGCTCGGCGTATCGGGCAAGCCGGTCGGCTTCGAGAACATGATCCTGCCGCTCGAGGGCCACGGGGTGAAGGTCATCTCGATGGGCTTCTTCGTGCCCGACGACACCCCGGTGATCTGGCGCGGTCCGATGCTGCACAAGGCGATCGAGCAGTTCCTGGGCGACGTCTACTGGGGTGACCTCGATTTCCTGCTCTGCGACCTTCCCCCTGGTACGGGCGACGTCTCGATCTCGCTCGCATCGTTCCTGCCGGGCGCGTCGATGCTCGTCGTGACCACGCCGCAGGAAGCCGCGCGTACCGTGGCCGAGCGCGCCGGCAAGATGGCGGAGCGCACGAACCTGCGTCCGATCGGGGTCGTCGAGAACATGAGCTGGTTCGTCTGTCCACATTGCGGCGAGCGTGAGGCCATCTTCGGCGAGGGTGGTGGACGAGAGGCCGCACACCACCTCGACGTTCCCCTCATGGCGCAGGTGCCGCTGATGCCGGCGATGCGCGAAGGCGGCGACACGGGGTCTCCGATCGTCCTCTCGGACCCCGACGCCCCGGCGAGCATCGCGTTGCGCGAAGCATCGGCGGCGGTCGTGCGAGCCACGAAGTCGAACGTCGGGAAACCTCTCTCGCTGTTCACGACCTAGTCGGAAAGATCTCGTCCTGAGTGGACGTAACGGCCCAGTTGCAAAGCTGTAGCGCAGGGATGATGGTTGCGCCCCGCGTCTTCACGGGTATGTGCACCATGCCGATACTCCAAGCATGGAGCACAGGCGTCCGGGCCCTCGGCTACCGCGACTTGTAGGGCGTACGCCTCGCTCACGAACCGCGCTCCTCCTCGCCCTCGCCGTCGTCTGCGCGTGCATAGGGTTCGCCCTCGCCGTCGTCGTCATTCTGAGGCATACAGCATGGGACTTGGACGCGACGTACTTCGAGAACAACTC
The DNA here is from genome assembly GCA_963790335.1 of uncultured Actinomycetes bacterium. Classification (GTDB taxonomy): domain Bacteria; phylum Actinomycetota; class UBA4738; order UBA4738; family HRBIN12; genus JAOUEA01. The sequence goes on from CAWBOB010000007.1 coordinate 407,257, forward strand.
CGACGTCCTGAGTCTGGCAGGACTGTTCGGCGGGAGCATCGGATGGTTCATCGGTGCGAATACGGCTGGTTCCTCTCGCGATCGGCGATCCAACCGAGCCAGGACCACGCTTGGAGGCTGCGGGTCGCGGCGGTGTTGCCAGCCACAATCGCGGTCCTGAGTTTCGTGAGTTCCACGGCCATCGAATCACCCGAAGCCCAGACCGCGCTGGCCGTGATCCCCGCGGGGGCGGCCCTCGTGAGCGTGACCCTATTGGTCCTCTCACAGCGAGGAAGGTTCCGTCGGGCCGGCGCCGTGGTTGGCGCGATGGTGGCCATGGCGATCGTCGTATCCGCCGGGATGCGCTTCAGCTCGTTCCTGCCGCTCGAACGCGCGTATCTAACCGGATGGCGGATGGGGCAGGCCGATGCTGAGAGCTTCGCGCCGAACCTGCTGGTCGTCGGCCCCGCCGCGCAGAACTGCCCCACCCATCTCCCGGCTGTTCTTTGGGGGGACGGCTTCGGCCGCGGGGGAGCGGACGCCGCGGGACGATTGCAGTGGCTCGAAGGACACGTCCCTCGATGGCTCCCGGATGGCTTCGGCCTCGTCTCGTGGGACAACTGGCGGTTGTCTATCGGGGAATGGCGAGATGAGAGCTGCCGGCAGATCCGGCTCGTGCTTTTCGAAGGGAACCCCGACTCTCGACGGTGGGACCGCTATCCCGTCGTTGACCAGATCGGCGACTGGGCGGTCACCGCGGCGCCGTGTGCGGGTCGTCGTATCTCCGAAGCCTCGTGCCTTTTGTACCTGGCGTGGTCTACCGAGGAACGGGGTGCGGGTAAGGGAGAGATCCTGGGGCTTCAGCTTCAGATGCTGGGGATCGACCGGGTCACGGGTGACCGGATCGCTCTTGGGATCCCTGTCCATGGGCCGCCCCGCTTCCCGCAACAAGCGGGCTGAGGACGACGCACCTGCAACGGGTCGCCCATCATCCACCCCGCAAGGCGGTCATCCGGTGACCTCATGCCCTGCGGCGCGCAGGGCAGTGATCCGCCAGCCGCCTTCCCCCGGCACTGTCCAACGGCGCTCATGTTGCGATCTCAGGCTCATCGTCTGCGGGCGCATCGTCGAGCTCCAGAAGACCGGCCCTCGGCCTCCTCCGGTCGGCGCGCCGCGATCGGGTCGAGCGGCGATCCACACGAGCAACCCAGCGCAGAGCGTCGCGACGGTGAGGGCGGTCCACTGGCTTCCGGTGAAGCCGAAGAACCGCTTGTCGATGCGGAGGGAGTCCTCGACGATGCGCGACACGCCGTACCAGAGCCCGAACGTGAGGGTGAGGATGCCCTCTCGGCGCGGTTCGCGCATCATCACGAGGTACAGCAGGAGGAAGAGCACACCGGCGCTCAGCATGTCGTACAGCGCCGTCTGATGGACCCCGACGCCCTGCGCGATCACGCGCCCGGTGTTCTCGTCGAGCAGCCTGGCGACCTCGCGGGTGATCGTCTGGAGCCGGTCCCCCTGCAGGCCCGCCTGGCAGATCTCATCGACGCACGAGAACGGGGGTGCGATCCTGCCTCCCCGGTACTGCCAGGCCAGCAGCCAGCTCGTGGGCTTGCCGAGATGATCGCCGATGATGAGGTCCCCGATCCTGCCGACCGCGATGCCGAGCGCCAAGGAGGGCGCCACGGGATCGGCCACCTGGAAGAAGCGGTAGCCGGCGCGCACCACCCGCACCGCGTTCACGATCGCGGCACCAGCGATGCCGCCGAGCAGGGAGATGCCGCCTTCCCAGATCTTGAGCATGTCGACGAACGAGTCGAACTCCGAGAAGTGCCCGATCACGTAGAACACGCGGGCTCCGACGATCGAGCCGACGAGCGACCAGAAGACCACGCCCTGCACGTCGTCGGGTGCGACGCCCCACCTCGGAGCGATGCGGCCCAAGAGCCAGGCGCCGGTCATGAATCCGATGGCGATGAAGATGCCGTGCGGCGAGATGGCGAACGAGTCCCCGAGACGGAAGCGATCGAGGACCGGCCAGCCGATCTCGGCGACGAGGTGCAACACCGCGTCGGAGTCTACCGTCGCATGTGTTGGCCGCCGCCGGTCAAGATCGTCCGGATCCTCGCGAACGCGCCGTAGGGTCGCCGGGCGGCCAGACCGCAGCCACGGCTCGTCCCGCGAGCACGCCGCTCACGACGTCGCTCGGGTAGTGCACCCCGAGGTAGACGCGCGACGCGGCGAGCGCGAGGCCGACCGTGCCGAGGGTCGCGCGGGAGGCGGCGCCCAGGTGCAGCTCCCGAGCGGCTACCGCCGTGAACGCGGTGAAGACGGCAGGATGGCTGCTCGGCCACGATGTGCCAACGGGCGGAGCGATCATCGCTCGGGTCGAGCCGGGGTCGGCGACGTAGGGGCGAGGCCGGTCCACGAATCTCTTCACCAGCCGGCCTGCGAGCCAGGTAACGCCTGCCGCCGCGATCGCTCGCCCCGCCGGCCGCCGGCGTCCCGTGGCGGCCAGCACGGCTGCGGCGGCACCGACCGCGTAGAGCGAGCCCACCTCGGTGATGCCCGCGAAGAAGCGGTCGGCACCGTCGCCGTGGCCCTGATTGACGGCGGCGAACAGATCGGCGTCGACCTCGCGGCCACGGCGTGTCTCGAGCGCGACGTACCCCACGCCGGCGGACGCCGCAGCGAGCGCAGCGCCCCGCACCAGCGACCCGACCTTCACGCCCGGGCTCGCATCTCGATCTCACGCTTCTGCGCCAGGACGCCGCGGCGGAGCGCGTACTGCGCGCCGCCCATGGCGTTGAGGCCGGTCGCACCCAATCGTCCGAACGGACCACGGAACCGGAAACTGACCTCATGACGGAGCATCGACCGGTCGAACGGCAACGTTCCGACCGACGTCGTGACGGTTGCCTCGAGCAGACCGGCGAGGCGAACGCTCGACCGCCACGGCGGTTCCCACTCGAGCACCGTGGCGCGCACGGTCGTGTGCACCCCCATCAGCCCCATGACGACCTCGTAGGAGGCGCCGGCCTTCATGCCCCCTTCGGGGAGGTCGACCCGCACGATGTGCTTGTCCCATTGCGGCAGGTTCCGAGGATCGCTCGCGATCTGCCACGTGGCCTCGGGAGCCGCGTCGACCTCGACCGAGAACTCGACGGTGGTCATACGGTCGCGGCGCTGCCGCTCGTCCAACCTTTCCACCACACGAGACGCTCGGGCGTGATGCGCACCAGCGCTCCCGCACCGGGGTGCAGCCCCGTCGCGATCGCCCGTGCGGTCTTCGCGCCCGACCCGAGCTCGTCGAGCACGTAGCACGCCGCCGTGCCCTGGACCATCGCACCGGCCATGTCGCGCGCGCGCCACGGGCTCGCCTCATCGACGGTGAGCGCCACAGGTGCATCGGGGCCGGCATCAGCGAGCGCCAGCGTCTCGGCAGGAAGCGCCGCATACAACGCCGAGGCCTCCGCCACCCACCGCACCGGAACCACCACCGGTGCGCGGGCGCCCGCGACGGTCAGCACGCCGTCGCCACTGCGCCCGAGCGGGGCGGCCACGTCGGACGGCAGCAGCGCGAGCGGATCGAGCCCCTTGGTCAGGCGGCGGAAGGTGGCATGGCCTTCGGCCTCGCCCCCCCAGCGCCCGCGGCCTTCCTGCACGCCGTCGTCGTCGAGGAGCGCCGTACGCTCGAGGTCGATGCCGACGAAGACGCGGCCCGGAGGCGTCCATGCCAGCGGCACCTGATGCGCGTCGAAGGCATAGCCGGCGAAGAAGCGTGCGTTCTTCTTGCTGAATCGGGCGGTCGCCCGCGCGATCGACGTCGCTCCGGCGACCGCCGCGCCCCAGGTGTTGCGATCGAGCGCGTCGTAGGTCTTCACCGTTCCGGTGAAGCTCACCGCGAGCTCACCGAGGCGCACGAGACCCGCGACGGTGGGGTCCGCCTTCCAAGCCCGGGTCTTGACCGAGCCACGCGAGGTGGTGAGCCAGATGCGTCCACCGGAGTAGGCGAAGACGAGCGGCGTGCAGTGCGGACCTCGGGGGGTCGAGGCGGCGACGGCGCAGAAGGGGCCATCTTCCAGCACCTGCTGTACCGCCGTCGACAGGAAGCTCACCGGGCCGCCCCTTCCTCGATCGCCGGGCGCGCGGCACCCGGAGGGAGCGCGAGCATCAGCCCGGTCCACAGGATATGGCTCGCGGCGCTCGCGAGCACACCGCCGGACCACCATGCGAGGCCCGCCCAGACCGCACCGCCGACGACCGCGGCGGCCACGATCGGCTGGCTGCGGCTCGCGAGGTTGACTCCGACGTACCCCGCCCAGGTGACGAGCGCCGCCGTTGCCGGGCCCGCCGCGTCGTGCAGGCGGGCCTGCACGAGTCCCCGCCAGAACAGCTCCTCGGCCGGCACCATGATCGCGAGGCTCAGCACGAGCGTCGTGGCGAGCGTCACCTCGCCGGCCTGGCCGTAGGTCTCGAGCACGTCACGGCGAAACGGACCCCATCTCGAGGCCACCCACACGAACGCGCGCGTCGCGAGGTACAGCGTGAGGCCGGCGGCGAGCCCCATCACCGATGCGGCCGTGGCGCCCGTGGACGCGGCGACGAGTGGCGCACGGACGATCACCGCGACGCTCCCCATCGCGCCGAGCACCACCGGCATGAGCCTCCAGACGTCGGCTCGTCCGGTCGCGATGAGCCACCACGCGACGACCTCTGCCGAGACGCCGGCCACGATGACGGCGATCTGCATCGCTACGCCAGGAACCTGGTCTTCACCGCGACCTCGGCCGTGAACGCGGTCACCACCGCGAGGTAGTAGAAGCCGGTGGCCGACTGCACGGCCGAGGCGCGCTCCCCTCGGAGCGTCGCCCGCGTGAGCAGCGCGATGAGCAGCGTCGCGACCGTCATGCCCAGCGCGATCCATGGGGCGAGTGCGCCGGCCGTGAGCAACGGGTTGAGCGCCGCCGAGCTCTCGACCCCCTGGAAGCCGCTCGAGATGACCGCTGCTCCCTCGAGCACGACGGCACCGATCATCAGCGTGGTGAGCCGGTCGATCGGCCCGCGGCCCAGCCCGCGGTCGGTGAGGTACCAATGGCCCAGCAGGAGGCCGAGGGTGATCGAGCCGAGGAAGGCCGCCCCGGCCAGCGATTGGAACAGGGCGATCGGCGCGGCCTGGCGCCCGGCCCCGGCCATCGCGACCAGGGTCGCGAGCGAGAGCGCCACGCCGACGATGCCTGCGATGCGTGCCGGCAGGTGGAGCTTCGCGAGCATCGCCACGAACGCGGCACCGATGACAACGGCGGCGGCGAGTGCCAGCGCGACGGCCCATCGCCCGGCCGCGTCGCCTGCGACCTGGGCCGCGCGCGTCGAGAGCCACGCTGCGAGCGAGACGACGAGCAGCACAGCCAACGTGAGGGTGAAGAACCCGCGTTTGACCTCGTTCCAGAGTGGACTGAGCCAGAGGAAGGCGCCCGCCCCCGCCACCGTCTCGGCCAGCACCAAGGCCATGTATCCGGCCGCACCGGTCACCGCGTCTCCGCTCGCATACGGCTCGACAGCGTACCGGCGGGTGCCCCACCCGCGTGCCGATCAGCGCGCCCGCACCCCTGCCCCGGCGTTTCATCTCTCGGCCGATAGGCTGACCGACCATGGACGACTGGCGCACCTATGACGACGTCGCCGAGACGTACGAGCGCGTGCACGCCTCCCGGCTCTCGGAGCCGGCGCGCGACCTCGTCGAGATGATCGACCTCGGTGACGCTGCGAGGGTGCTCGACCTCGGCACCGGCACCGGGGTCCTCGCACAGGTGGCGGCCGACGCGGGTGCATCGGTCGTCGGCATCGACGAATCGCTCGGCATGCTGCGCGTCGCCCGCCGCGAGCGCCCGAAAATCCCTGTCGTCGCAGCGCAGGCGATCGATCTTCCGTTCGAGCCGGGTCGGTTCGACGCCGTGCTCGGATCGTTCGTGCTCGCGCATTTCACGAAGGTCGAGACCGTGCTGTTCGACGTCGCACGCGTGATGCGACCGGGGGGCAGGATCGGGTTCACGACCTGGGCCGACGGCGTCGACGCCTATCAGCAGGCGTGGCGCGAGCTCGTCGAGGGCGTCGTGCCGCGCGAGATCCTCGCCCCCGCCTACGCCGAAGCGGCCCCCTGGCACGACCGGTTCAAGAAGCGCACCGCCGTCGAGGAAGCCCTGATCGATGCGAAGTTCCGCAGCGTGCGCACCGAGGTCTTCAGATACCACTGGACGTATCCGCTCGAGGAGTACCTCGACGGACTGCAGGTCTGGGCGACCGGCCGGTTCGTCAAGAACATGCTGGGCGAGGCCGGATGGTCCTCACTCCGCGAGCGAGCTCGGGCGCTGTTCGCCGAACGATTCCCCGACCCGTTGAACGACTTCCGCGAGGTCATCGTGGCGACGGCCACGAAGACCGCCTGATTCACGGGAGGTCGACCCGCATGAAGCGTAATCCTCCCGGTGTGCCGTCGGGCATCAGGGCCTCGTCGTAGCAGGCCTCGAGCTGCCGGCCCAGTCGCTCGACGTGATCCACGACGTCGAGCGGCACGTTCGCGAGCACCATGGCGCAGCCCGGCGCACCGGGGTTCAGCGTCGTCTCGCCTCGCAGGATCGCCGTGTCGACGTGGAACAGGTGCGATGGTGCGCCATCGACGCGCGCGCGCGGACGGATCTCGTCGCGTCCGGCGAGATCGTCGTACCCGAGCCATATCAGCGTCGGGAACCCTCCCGACACGAGCCTCGCGAAGAGACCGAGCGAGTCCATGTCGTCGACCGATCGCTCCGTCGCGTCGAAGGGGTCGAGCAACACGAGTGTCGTCGTCGCGGCATCCGGCGGGAGCGCCTGTGCCGCTGCCCATGTGGTCGTGAGCCCGTCGGCTCGCTCGACCCGCACGAGATCCTGCAGGTCGAGCTCGCGCGCCGTGCGCGTCAGGTCGGCGACGCTCGCAGGGTCGAGGTCGCTGAGGAGATACGTGGCACCGTCGCCGAGCACCTCCATCGCCACCCGCGGCGACCCCGGGTACCGCTCGGCCCCGTCGGCTGCAGGCGGGAGCGTGCGCACGAGACCCAGGAACCTCGACGCGGCGATGGCCGGCGCCCGCGGGGCCTCCCGCAGCAGGCTGAACACGCCGTACTCGCGTTCCCACGACCGATCCAGCGGGTAGGTGCCCGACCCCGCATGGGTCTCCCAGTAGCGCGACGGACGTACGCGATCGAGCACGTCGCCGAGCACCAGATGCTTCCAGACGTCGCCGATCTCACCGAAATGCGGGTTCGCCACGCCGCGGAGCCTACGTCAGGTCGAGGCGGCGGAACGCTTCTGCTCGCGCGACGCCGATCGTCGCACCGGCTTCCTCGGCTTCCTCGAGCAGGAAGGTCTCGAAGAACCGGATCCCTTCGGTGAGCTGGCTCTCGTGACGAGCCAACGCGTCGATCTTCCGCTGCCACGTCGCGGTCACGTCCTCGGTGTGGTTCGGCTCGTTGCTCCACCCGAGCCAGACCTCGGTGATGTCCTGCACCGCGAGCCCGTCGCCCAGGTGCTCGGGGAAGAAGTGCGGATTGCCCGATCCCGGGAACGCCGAGTCGAGGGCGACGAATCCCGCCGTGCGATGGTCGGAATGGTTGTAGTAGCTGTTCTGGAAGAACACGGCCGTGGGGTCGACGGAGAGCACCGTGTCGGCGCGGACCTCACGGATGCGGCGCACGACGTGCTCGCGAACCTCGACCGTGTTCGCGAGGTCGCCGTCGTGCACGTCGAGGATGCGCACGCTGGCGAGGCCGAGCACCTCGCCCGCTGCCTCGGTCTCGCGGACGCGTGTGCGGGCGAGCTCGACCCGCTCGAGCGTGGGATCCTGCGAGCCCCGATCCCCGTTGGTGAGCACGAGCAGATGCACCTCACGGCCCGCCGCGGCCCAGGCCGCGATCGTGCCGCCCGCCGCGATCTCTGCGTCGTCGGGATGGGCGAAGACACCGAGCACCGGCCCGCTGCGGGGAGCGTCGGCGGGCCCGCCGTCGGCATCGAGCTGTCCGCCGGGGATCTCGAGGTCACTCACGAGACGTTCTCGAGACTCAGGCGGCAGCCCGATCGAGCACGAACTTCACGAGCGTGCGCACGGGAACGCCGGTCGCGCCACGGGGACTGAGATCGGTGCCGCGGTCGCTGAACGCCGGCCCCGCGATATCGAGGTGGCACCATGGCGTCTCGCCGACGAACTCCGCCAGGAACCACGCCGCGGTGATCGCGCCGCCCCACCGATCCCCCACGTTCTTGATGTCGGCGATGGGCGAATCGATGAGGGCTCGATAGTCCTTGTGCAACGGCAGCTGCCAGATCGGCTCACCCGTCGCCTCCCCCGCCGCGATCAGCTCGCGGATCAGTGCCTCGTCGTTGCCCATCGCGCCCGCGATCGAGGTGCCGAGCGCGACGACGCAGGCGCCGGTGAGCGTGGCGGTATCGACGATCAGCGCGGGTTCCTGCTCGGTCAGGAACGCGAGCGCATCGGCGAGCACGAGGCGGCCCTCCGCATCGGTGTTGAGCACCTCCGAGGTCGTCCCCCCGCGGTGGGTGATCACGTCGCCGGGCTTCTGGGCCGACCCGCTCGGCATGTTCTCGCTGCACGGGATCGCGGCGATCACGTTGATCGTGGGCTTCAGGCGCGCGATCGCCTTCATCGCGCCGAGGATCGATGCTGCGCCTCCCATGTCGTCCTTCATCGTCTCCATGCCTTTGGCGTCCTTGATCGACAGGCCACCGGAGTCGAAGGCGATGCCCTTGCCCGTGAGCGCGATCGGGGTTGCGTCGCCGGCCCCGGTGTAGCTGAGCTCGATGAGCCGCGGAGGGTTCACGCTTCCCTTGCCGACGCCGAGGATTCCGCCGAAGCCGCCCTTCTCGAGCTGGGACTCGTTCCACACCTTGCACGTGAGACCGACGGAGCGCGCCATGCGCTGGGCCTCGCGCGCGATCTCGGCGGGCGGCATGTCGCCGGCCGGCGTATTCACGAGGTCGCGCGCCCAGCACACGGCGTCGACGACGATCGCCGCGCGCTTCACCGCGTCCTTCATGGGCTTGACCGGCCACTTCGGGCTTCCCAGCACGATCACCTTGGAGAGCCCGGTGGCCTGATCCGGCTTGGATCGATAGCGATCGAAGCGGTAGTCGCCGAGCCCGAGGCCCTCGGCCATGGCCTGCACCGCGTCGGCGGCCTTGCCGGCACCGAAGGCTTGGGGGAAGGTCGTCGCGACCGTCCCGAACCGCCTCGCGGTCGTCGCAGCGCGCGCGAGCGCCCTTCGTGCGCCCTCGAGCGTGAACTCCGTCTTGGGGCCGACCCCCACCAACAGCACCGCGCCCGCCGCGAATCGGTCGCGATCACGGCGCGTGACGAGCACGGCCTCTCCCCGCTTGCCGGTGTGCCGAGCATCGGTGTAGGCCTTCGCGAGGCCCGTCTCGCGCACCCCCGGTCCGGGCTTGGATGCTTCGAACACGGGCACGATCAGCAGTCCGGCCTTCACGTCTGCTGCCGACTCGCTCGAATAGGCATACGTGGTCACGTCGTCTCGCTCCTTCGTATCGCATCGGCTCGTCGAGGCCGCCGACCCTTCGGCCTCCCGCTCGCGGGCAGTGTAGACCCGCGGCCCCCGGGCCAGGGCGATGCCGCTCGATAGGCTGGCCCACATGAAACCTCGCGACATGAGAGATCTCGTGCGGTTCGACGACGACGCCGCCCGCACCGAGGTGCTGTTCGAGACCGAGCGCATCTGGTGTCAGCTCATCTGCCTGCACGGTCCGCAGGACATCGGGCCTATCGCCGAGCGGGGTTCCGACGCGATCGTCTCGGTGCTCGCCGGCGAGGTGGCGGTACAGGTGGGCAAGGGACGCACGCGCATGAGCCAGTGGCATGCCGTGGTGGTACCCGCCGGCACCGAGCTCACCATCCGCAACGCATCGGACGAGCCCGCGGTGGTGCAGGTCACCACCGCGCCGCCGCCGGCCCCCATCATCTGAGCGCTCGCCGGTGTCGTGGCTCGTCGCAGACCGCGTTCAGAGCCTGCCGAAGGTTCCGACCCTGAGGCGATCGATCGCCACGGTGACGCCGGCCGTGACCGCCATCAGCACCACGCTCATCGCGGTGGCTTGGCCGACCGAGGCGGCCCCGGGCTGCGAGAGCAGGCGCACGATCGCGATCGGCATCGTGGGCGCATCGAGGCGCGCCACGAACGCGCTGGCCCCGAACTCACCGAGCGAGACCGCGAACGCGAACACCGCCGCGCCCGCGATGGCGCGCGACGCCACGGGAAGCAGCACATCGCGAACCGTCTGCCACGGTGAGGCCCCGAGCGCCGCCGCCTGCTCGCTGAGGTCGTGCCGGGTGGCGGACAGGACGGGTTCCACCATGCGCACGACGAAGGGAAGCGCGACCACCGCCTGAACGGCCACGAGGAGCCAGACGCTTCCGCGCAGGTCGAGCGGGGCGGCGTCGAACGCCACCACGGATCCGAAGCCGACGGTCACCGCCGAGACGCCGAGCGGAACGGCGGAGAGCGCGCGGAGCCACGAGCCTCGCCGCGAGGGACGAGGGTTCGCGAACGACGGTGCGTCGGACCGGACGATCGCCCACGACGCCGCGAGGCCAACCGCGAGTGCCAGCACGGCGGCGCCCGCAGCGACCCGCATCGAGGTGACCACCGCCTCGAGCGGTGCGACCGCAAGTGCACTCCCGCTCCGGACGCTGCCGAGGTCGAGGTACCGGTCCAGCGTGAGCCCGGTCGCCGTTCGCACCGAGCGCCAGACCAGCCGCAGCGGTGGAGCGAGCACAGCCACCGCCAGCAGCGGGGCAGCGACGGCAACGAAGACCCGCTCCCCGTTGGTGCGTGCCCGCCGCGAGGCGTCGGCCGAGGCGACCACCCGTTGACGCTCCCCGGCTCGAGTCTCGGTTCGCGTCGTGAGCCACAGCACGGCGGACACGATGGCCAACTGCACCAACGTCAACGCCGCCGCGACCGGAAGGTTCAGCAGCTGCGATGTCTGCCGGAAGATCTCCACCTCGATCGTCGCCCGCTCCGGGCCCGCGAGCAACAGCGCGACGCCGAACGACGTGAACGTGAACAGGAACACGAGTATCGCCGCACCCACGATCGAGGGCCGAGCCAGCGGCAGCAGCACGTCGGTGAACCGGCGCAGCCCCGTCGCGCCCATCTCGGCCGCGACGTCCTCGTACGCTGGGTCCAGCTGCGACCAGAAGCTCCCCACCACACGCACCACCACAGCGAGGTTGAAGAAGACGTGCGCCGCGAACAGCGAGACGAGCGACGGGCGCGTTCCCGCGAACGCCGCGCCGACCACCACGGTCGGCAGCACGAATGCCACCAGGGTCCCGGTGCGGAGCACACCCCGCCCGACGAAGCGGAACCGCGCGAGCAGGTAGGCCGCGGGCAGTCCCGCGACCAGCGTGAGCCCGGTCGAGACCACCGCCTGCCAGGTCGTGAACCAGATCACACCACGCAGCCGCGGATCGCCGAGCACGTCGGCGGGCCGCACGTCGGCGATCACCACCGCCACGATCGACACCAGCGGATAGCCGAAGAACACCGCCAGGAAGAGCGCGGGCACCGCTGTGAGCGTCACCCGTACGGCCTGGTGGCCCACCGGCGCACTCAGCCGAACATCAGGTCGGTCCATCTGCGGACCCAGTCCTCGCGGCCAGCCTCCACCTGCTCCGGTGCGATCGCGAGCGGCGACGCCGGTTCCTCGCCCCATCGGGCGAACGCATCGGGCAGCTCGGCGTCATCGACGACCGGGAAGACGAACATGCGCAGCGGCACGTCTTCCTGGAAGGGCTCCGAGAGCAGGAAGTCGACCACGGCCCGCGCCTCGACGGTCTGGTCGGTGCCTGATAGCACGCCGGCGAACTCGACCTGTCGGTAACAGCTCTCGGCGATCGCCGCCGTGGGAGCCCGCTCGAGCTGCTCCTCGGCGAAGACCACCTCGGCGACCGGGCTCGTCGCGTACGAGACCGCGATCGGACGCTCCCCCTCACCGCCGCCCGCCCCCGAGAACTCGCCGTAGTACGCCTGCTCCCATCCCTCGACGACGAGCACATCGTTGGCGCGCAGGTCGCGCCAGAAGGTCTCCCATGCCGGCTCGCCGAACCGGGCGATGGTCGCGAGCAAGAACGCGAGCCCGGGGGTCGAGGTCGCGGGGTTCTCGACGACGGTGAGCCCGCGATACGCCGGATCGATGAGGTCCGCGATCTCGTCGGGCGGCTCGAGCCCACGACCGGCGAACCACGTGAGGTCGACGTTCAAACAGACGTCGCCGCGGTCGACCGGCGTCACCGCGTGGGTCGGGTCGAGCTCGAACGCGTCGTCGACACGGGCAAGCTCGGGTGATTCGTACGGCTCGAACACGCCGGCGTCGATCGCCTTGGGCATCAGGCTGTCGTCGACACCGAAGAGCACGTCGCCCTCGGGGTTGCCGGCGGTGAGGATCGCCCGGTTCACGAGCTGCCCGGCGTCACCCGACGGCACGATGCGCAGCTCGATGCCGCGCTCACGCTCGAACCGCCGCACTACCGAGTCGCTCACATCGAACGAGTCGTGCGTGAGGAGGGTGATCGTCACGGGCTCTGCCGGCTGCCCGGACGAGCCGGCCATGTCACCGTCGCCCGTGCAGGCGGCGCTGACGAGCGCGATCACGGACACGAGCACGGCCGTCGCTGCCCTGCTCATGGGGAATCCTCGGCCCCTGGGCGCACCGCCAGCACGACGCCGTCTCGGACCTCGATCGACGCGCTGTCGCCGGAGAACTCGTTGCTGATCCCGAGGCTCGAGCCCGGCTGCAGCGTGGTGTCGTCGAGCACCCAACGAAGCCCCCTGGTGCTGACCCCGGACGCCGGGCCGCCGAACGCGAACAGGCTGACGAGCTCACCCTCGGAACCGGTCAGCTCCCGAGCGCCGCGCACGACGTGGAGCCGCGCGGCGCCGAAGATCGCGTCCATCCGGACACCGCCGTGACGCGGTGATGCGAGCACCCCCGCGTTCCCGAGCAGATGGTCGAGGCGCCCGCCGTCGCCCCCCACCACGAGCACGCGTTCGGCGCCTCCCCCGATCGCGTCGGCGATCGCGAGGTCCAGGTCGGTCGCGTCCTTGTCTTCGGGGTGGCGTCGCACCTCGCCGCCCGCTTCCTCGAACGCCGCGAGATCCCGCTCATCGACAGAGTCGAGGTCACCGACGAGCACGTTGACCCGGATGCCGAGCCGCGTGGCTTCCGTGAGCCCGACGTCGGCCGCCACGATGAACGCGTCGTCAGGCACCTCGAACCGCACGCGTGACGGCCCGCCTCCACAGAAGACGATCGCCGATCGCATCGCTTCGAACTCCCTCCGCCGGCATTACCCGGTTCAGGTTCGTCGGGTCGCCGGCGCCTTCAGCCGGCCTCTCAGCCCGGTTCCCCGAGCTCCCCGTGTTCCGTCGTTCGAGTATAGGCACCGCTCACGGAACGGTCGCAGCCCGCGTCCTAGAAGCGAACAGGGCCGGTCGCGATGAGGTACCGGCGCAGCCCGGTCATCGCCCGGCCCATCAGCACGTGCATGATCGGACGGTAGATCGCGGCTGCGAGCTCGCCCAGCAGGGGCACCGCGAGGCGGATGTCCTCGCGCCAGGTGAAGCGCGTTCCACCCTCGACCGGCTCGAGCGTCCATGTGCCGGTGCCGGCAACGAGCGAGCCGTGACTGATGTCGAGACGCCGGGGCGGATCCCACCCGACGACCTCCATCGGTTCGGTGAACGCAGCGACACCGAAGAGCCTCGTGCGGACCTCGAGGTGGACCCCGACGCCTTCGCGCTCGTCGGAGACGACCGTGACGGTGTCGGCGTCGAGCATCCAGTCGGCTTGGCGCTCCCAGTCCATCAGCGCCGTCCACGCTTCCTCGACAGGGACCGGCAGCACGACGTCACGCTCCACGAGCACGACCAGGAGTCTATGGGCGCCGCTCCTACACTCACTGGTGCGATGGGCGCGAGCGAGGCGGACGCAACGATGGCGGCGTACTACGAGCGGCGGGCTCCGGAGTACGACGACTGGTACCTCGGGCGAGGGCTCTTCGAGGAGCGCGACCGCCCCGGCTGGCACGACGAACTCGAGGCCGTCGTTCGACTCCTGACGTCGCTGGACGCGCTCCACACCCTCGACGTCGCCTGCGGCACGGGCTTCCTCACTCGGTACTTGCCGGGCGACGTCGTCGCCCTCGACGGAAGCCGGTCCATGTTGGAAGCGGCGCGACCCCGCGTTCGCGGTGCTCTGGTGAGAGCGGACGGGCTGTCGCTTCCGTTCCGCGATGACAGCTTCGACAGGCTCTTCACGGGGCACTTCTACGGGCACCTTCGAGAACCTGCGAGGGAGCGATTCCTGCGCGAGACGTGGAGGGTCGCGACCGAACTCGTCGTGCTCGACGCGGCCCTGCGAGCGGACGTCGCGTCGGAGGAGCAGCAGACGCGCGTGCTCTCCGACGGATCGACCCATCGCGTGTACAAGCGCTTCTTCACGACGGCCCGGCTCATCGACGAGCTCGGCGGGGGTGAGATCCTCCACGACGGGAGCTGGTTCGTCATCGTGGTGTCGCGCCGGTGAGCGACCGACGACGAGGCTACCCTTCACGGTCATGAGACGTGGGGCCGCGCTGGCGGCGGCGATGGCGACGGCGCACGGTGACCGCGCGACAACCGAAGCGGCCGAGTGGATCGACGGCGGCGCCGGTGTGGCATGGGATGACGACGGCACGATCACGTACGTGGGCTCGGCCGACGGGCTTCCGTGGGATCCGATGATCGGCAGCACCGACCGAGGATGCCTCGTGCCCGGCTTCGTCGACTGCCACACCCACCTGCCGTTCATCGGATGGCGAGCCGACGAGTTCGAGGCTCGCCTCCGAGGCGTCTCCTATCGCGAGCTGCACGGAGGCGACGGTGGGATCTTCCGGTCGGCACGCATGTTCGCCGAAGCGAGCGACGACCAGGTGCTCGACTTCTCTCGGACGCTGCTCGACGAGATGCTTGCCCACGGGACGACCACGCTCGAGCTGAAGACGGGATACGGGCTCTCGATCGAGCAGGAAGTGCGCGCCGCCGGGCTCGCGCGCCGCCTCGCCGGCGAGGCGACCCAGACGTGCGTCGTCACGTTGCTCGCCGCGCACGCGGTGCCCTCCCACATGGAACGCGGCGACTGGATCCACGCCGCATGCACCGAGCTGATCCCGGAGATCGCGCGAGCCGGGCTCGCCGACGCCGTCGACGTCTATGTCGAGGACATCGCGTTCACGCTCGACGACCTCGCGATGATCGCGGGCGCGGCGACCGAGGCCGAGCTCGCCCTGCGCGTGCACGCCGACCAGCTCGGCGACTCGGGTGCCGCCTCGGCCGCCGCCCGACTCGGGGCGCGCAGCGCCGACCACCTGAACCATTGCTCGGCCGAGGGCGTCGAGGCGCTAGCCACGGGCGACATCGTCGCGGGGCTGCTGCCCGCCTCGACGTTCTTCTTGCGAGGCCGGCCCGCACCAGCCGCAGCGCTGCGGGCTGCCGGCGTGCCGATCGCGCTCGCGAGCGACGCGAACCCGGGTACATCACCGGTCGTCTCCATGCCCGAGGTGATCGCGATGGCCGCAGCCGTCTACGAGGTTCCGCCCCAGGAAGCGCTCACGGCGACCACGCTGAACCCCGCCTGGGTGCTGGGGCTTTCCGATCGGCTCAGCACCCTCGAGGTCGGGAAGCGCGCCGACATCGTGCTGCTCGAAGAACCCTCGTTCGCGCAGGTCCCCTACCGCCCGGGCCACGATCCGGTCGTCGCGACCGTCGTAGGCGGAAGCCTCGTCCGCCCAGCCGCATCGTGACCGACCTCGCGGTCGCGGCGATCATCACGCTCGCGTCGATCACGATGGCGGTTAGCGGGTTCGGTTCGCCCTCGTCGCAGTGCCGCTGCTCGCGGTCGCGGTTGACGCCGAGACCGCTGTCGTCGCGAACGCCGTGATCGGCATCGGGCTGGTGGTGCTCGTCGCGATGCGCAACCGGCACGGCGTCGTGCGGCGCACCGTGGTGGTCTCGTCGGTCGCCGCGCTCGCTGCGATGCCGGCGGGCCTGCTCCTGTTCGTGACGCTCGGCGACCGCGCGCTCACGGCAACTATCGGCGCGGTGGTGGTAGCGATCACCGTCGCCCTGGCGTTCGGACTTCGGCTGCCCGCATCCGATGTCACCGACGCGATCGCCGGGTTCGTGTCGGGAGCGCTCGCCACGAGCGCGGGCACGAACGGACCGCCGCTCGTCATCGCTCTGCAAGGAAAGGAGTACGCGCCGGAGCAGTTCCGGGCGACCCTGGCCGCGATCTTCCTGACCCAGAGCATCGCGGGCGTCGCGCTGTTCGCCGCCGCCGGTCGCATCACCTCGGAGGTCGGTCGCGTGTCCCTCGTGGGGTATCCGGCGATGGTGGCCGGGTTGCTCGCCGGCGAGCGCGTCGCGGCCAGGATCGACGAACGGCGCTTTCGAGGGCTCGTGCTGGCGCTTCTGGCGCTGTCGGGCCTGACCTCTCTGCTTTCCGCCGCACGGGGTTGAGACACGGCTACTCCAGCTTGGACTATTCGAGCGGACCGATCGCCCCTTCCGCGGCAGCGACGAGGCTCCCATCGTGGACAAGACTCACCGCGCCGGCGATGTCGGGCCCGAACTCTCGGTCGGCTTCGAAGAACGGCACACGTTGCCTGATCGCGGCGTGCACCTCGCGGGTGACGGGACCTGGTTCGAGCGGCGCCCGCAGATCGAGCGCCTGGGCGGCCCCGAGCGCCTCGAGCGCGATCACCGTCTCGACATTCGCGACGACCTCCCGCGCGTGACGTGCCGAAGTCATGCCCATGCTCACGTGGTCTTCCTGGCCGGCGCTCGAGGGGATCGAATCGATGGAGGCCGGATGCGCGATGCTCTTGCATTCGCTCACGAGCGATGCCGCCGTGTACTGCACGAGCATGAAGCCCGAGTTCAGCCCGGAGCCGTGCACGAGGAACGGCGGCAATCCGTTGGAGAGGTGCTCGTCGAGCAGACGGTACAGACGCCGCTCCGAGATCGATCCGAGCGAGACGAGGGCGAGCGCAACGGCGTCGAGTGCGACCGCCACCGGCTGTCCGTGGAAGTTCCCGCCCGAGACGACCTCACCGGTACCGTCGGCGAGCACGATCGGGTTATCGCTCACGCTGTTGGCCTCGATGTGCAGCACCTCGCGCGCGTAGGCGAGGGCATCGCGGGTGGCCCCGTGCACCTGGGGGGCACAGCGGAGCGAGTAGGCGTCCTGCACCAGGTGCTCGGAGTCGCGATGTGAGGCAAGGATCGGCGAGCCGGCCAGCGATCGGCGCAGGTTCGACGCGCTCGCCGATTGACCGGGGTGCGGACGAAGCGCCTGCAGCCGCTCGTCGAACGGCCGATCGGTACCGAGCGAGGCTTCGATCGTCATCGCTGCCACGACATCGGCCGTGCGCGAGAGCATCGTTGCCCGTTCGGTCGCGATGATGCCGATCGCGAGCATGCCTTGCGTGCCGTTCACGAGCGCGAGACCTTCCTTGGCCTCGAGCGTGAGCGGGGTGAGCCCGGCGCGATCGAAGGCCGCCGCAGACGGTTCCACGCCGGTACCCGATGCCGAGAGCACCTCGCCCTGGCCGATCAGCGGCAGCGCGAGGTTCGCCAGCGGGGCAAGGTCTCCCGACGCCCCGAGCGAGCCTTGTTGTGGCACCGCGGGAACCACGTCGGCGTTCAGCATCGACACCATCAGGTCGATGAGCTCGGGGCGCACTCCCGAGTGGCCGAGCGCGAGCACGTGCGCACGCAGCAGGAGCATCGCGCGGGCTTCCTCGCGGCCGAGCGGAGCCCCCACCGCCGTCGCGTGCGAGCGGACGATGCCGTGCTGCAGCGCCTCGGCATCGGCCGGGTCGACGCGCGTGTGCGCGAGGGCGCCGAACCCTGTCGTGACGCCATACACGGTTTCGCCATCGTCGACCGCGTCATCGATCACTGCCCGCGCGACCCTGACCCTGGCCCGAGCATCATCGCCGAACGAGACCGGTGGCGCCGCCGGCCACCGCCACGACGTCGGCAGCGTCGAGCGGCTCGCCGATCGAGACGCTCACGTCGACGGTTCCACCATGCGCACCTCGAACGGCGTTTCCACGATGTCCCCGTGCTCGCCCGGCTCGACGCGCCTCGCGCCCGCGGCGCGGTCGGACGCGAGCACTTCGGCCACCTCGGTGCCAACGACGTGTACCGCCGCGAGGTCATCGCAGGCGATGCCGGGTGGCAGCGCGCCCTCGCCCACGAGCCGATGGTACGAAGGTCGTCGCGAGGGCTCGCGAGTCGAAGTGTGGGCAGAAGCTTCCGGTGACGAAGCCGAGCCCATCGGCGAGCGGGTCGGACCTGCCCAGCAGGTACGAGTCGGTGGTCGAGGCTTCGAACCAGCAGTTGGCACCGGCGCTGCCCCCCGCCAGCACGACGCCGGCGTCCCACGCTTCCCTGAGGATCTCGTCGAGGCCGTGCGCCCGCCAGACGGCGAGCATGTTCAGCGTGTTGCCGCCGCCGACGAGCACCACGTCCTGGGTGAGCACCAGGGATCGCAGATCCTCGACGCGTCCGGTCGAACAGCGTGAGGATCGCCGGCTCCCAGCAGTGGGCGGGGAAGGAGCGGAAGAACACGGCGATGCTGCGATCGCCGTCTCCGGTCGCGGTCGGCACCGAGAGCACCTTCGGCCGCCCAGCGCCCGTGAGCTCGAAGATGAACCTGAAGATCGGATCCTCGGGCCACTGCCCGCCGCCCATCGCCACGATGTGTCGATCCATCGCGTCAGGATAGAGCCCCGGCGGAGTGGCGATACTCTTCACCAATCGTTCGATCGTTTGAACGCTTCTCCCCCTCCGCCCGGTCGTTAGGGGCTCTCCTCCATCGGCGTGCGGACGCCTCGCTCGCGGGCGACCTCGATCGCGCGGTCGTACCCGGCATCGACGTGGCGCACGACGCCCATGCCGGGGTCCGACGTCAGCACCCGCTGCGAGTCGCTCGCCGGCGTTCGCCGATCCGTCGGCCACCACCACCATGCCGGCATGGATCGAGTAGCCGATGCCGACGCCGCCCGCCGTGGTGCACGCTCACCCAGTGCGCGCCGGCGGCCGTGTTGATCAACGCGTTGAGGATCGGCCAGTCGGCGATCGCGTCGGACCCGTCGAGCATCGCCTCGGTCTCGCGGTTCGGGACTCGCCACGCTTCCGGCGTCGAGGTGGTCGCGCCCGATCACGATCGGGCGCCGACACCGCCCCGCTCGCCACGAGCTCGTTGAACCGTTCCCCGGCGCGGTCGCGCTCGCCGTAGCCGAGCCAGCAGATCCGCGCCGGCAGCCCCTGGAACGCGACCCGCTCGGCTCGCGAGCCGCAGCCACCGCTGCAGCCGCTCGTTGTCGGGGAAGAGTTCGGCCACCGCGCGTCGGTCGCGGCGATGTCGGCGGGGTCGCCCGAGAGCGCCGCCCAGCGGAACGGCCCCTTGCCTTCGCAGAAGAGCGGTCGCACGAACGCCGGCACGAACCCCGGGATAGCTGAAGGCCCCGTCGTGGTGCGAGGCCGCCGGCCTCCGCGCCCGCGCGCAGGTTGTTGCCGTAGTCGAAGACGACCGAGCCGGCCTGCGGCGAAGCCCACCATGGCGTCGACCTGGTGCGCCATCGACTCGTAGGAGCGCTTCGCGTACTCATCGGGCTCGCGCCGCAGCGCCTCGGCTTCGGGCAGCGACAGGCCCTCGGGCACGTAGCCGCCGAGCGGATCGTGCGCGCTCGTCTGGTCGGTGACGACGTCGGCGCGGAAGTCCCGCGGCCAGCAGCTCCGGGAACACCTCCGCGCAGTTGCCGACGAGGCCGATCGACTCGGCCTCGCCGGGCCTGCGCGCGCTCTCGGCCCAAGAGACCGCCTCGTCGAGATCGGCGGTCCACGCGGTCGAGGTAGCGGGTCTCGATGCGGCGCTCGATGCGCGCCGGGTCGACCTCGACGCAGAGCGCGACGCCGCCGTTCATCGTCACCGCGAGCGGCTGGGCGCCGCCCATGCCGCCGAGCCCGCCGGTCAGCGTGATCGTGCCGGCGAGCGAGCCACCGAAGTGCTGGTGGGCGCACTCGGCGAGCGTCTCGTACGTGCCCTGCAGGATGCCCTGGGTGCCGATGTAGATCCACGAGCCCGCGGTCATCTGCCCGTACATCGTGAGGCCCTGCGCCTCGAGCGCGCGGAACGTCTCCCAGTCCGCCCATTTCGGCACGAGCATCGAGTTGGAGATCAGGACGCGCGGCGCCATATCGTGCGTGCGGAAGACGGCGACCGGCTTGCCCGACTGCACGAGCAGGGTCTCGTCGTCGGCGAGGGTGCGCAGCGTGCGTACGATCGCGTCGTAGGCCTCCCAGCTCCGGGCGGCGCGGCCGGTGCCGCCGTAGACGACGAGGTCCTCGGGGCGTTCGGCGACCTCGGGGTCGAGGTTGTTCATGAGCATGCGCATCGCGGCTTCCTGCGGCCACGAACGGCACGAGAGCGTCGATGCCTCGCGGCGCCCGGATCTCGCGTGCGGCTCATCGATCGGCCTCCCGCGTCCGGCCGATGCTACCGTGCGGGTGCGCGGGAGGCTACTTCGAGCCGAGCCTCGACGGAACGCTCATGTGCTTGAGCAGGGTTCGCTGCGACCGGTAGCGTCCCCCCGATGGCCGTCGGAACTTCCCCCTACGACACCGGTGGCGCGGGCAGCGTCGGACCTCGACCCGATCCGCGTGCTGATCGCTGACGACGAACCCGCCCTGCGCGGCGCGCTCGCCGAGCTGCTCGCCCACGAGGACGAGGTGGTGCTCGATCGGCAGGGCCGGCGACGCCGACGAGGCGATCGCGATCGCCGGGCGATTCCCGACCCGACGTGGCGCTGGTCGACGTCTCGATGCCGGCGGGCGGCGGACCACGAGCGGCGCGAGAGATCGCGCGCTGATCTCCCGACACGCGGGTGATCGCGCTCTCCGCGTTCGAGGACCGCCCGACCGTGCTCGAGATGCTGCGCGCCGGCGCCGTCGGCTACCTGGTGAAGGGCACGGCGGGCGAGGAGATCATCGGTTCGATCCAGAAGGTCATGGCCGGGCGGCGCGAGCCTGTCGGCCGAGGTGATCTCGGGCATCGTCGCCGAGCTCACGAAGCAGCTCCGTCGCGAGGACGCCGAGCGCGAGCAGGTCGACGCCCGCCGCAGCGAGATCGAGCGGTTCGTCGCGGGCGACGGGCGTATCGATGGCCTTCCAGCCGATCGTCGAGCCTCGAGACCAAAGCGGCCGTCGGGGTCGAGGCGCTGGCGCGGTTCTCCGCTCGCCGCATCGCGACCCCCGAACGAGTGGTTCGCCGAGGCCGTCTCGCTCGCGCTCGGGGTGCAGCTCGAGCTCGCGACCCTCAGCGCAGGCGCTGCGGGCGCTGCCCAGGGTCGGGCCCGGGCGTCTACCTGGCGGTGAACTGCTCGCATCGAGCCGCCGTCTCCACCGAGCTCGCTTCGCTCGTGCAGCCCCACGCCGGCCGTCTCGTGCTCGAGATCACCGAGCACGAAGCGGTCGAGGACTACCCGTCGCTCGTCGACGCGCTGGCGCCGCTGCGGGCCAACGGCGCGCGGGTCGCTATCGACGACGCCGGCGCTGGATTCGCGAGCCTGCGGCACACCCTGCGCATCGCACCCGACATCGTGAAGCTCGACATGAGCCTCACGCGCGGCATCGACGCGGACCGCGGGAAGCGGGCGCTCGCCGCCGCGCTCGTCTCGTTCGCCATGGAGATGGATTTCGCGCTCGTCGCCGAAGGCATCGAGACCGCCGACGAGCTCGAGGCGCTGCGGCAGCTCGGCGTGGGGTTCGGCCAGGGATACTTCCTCGCCGTGCCGGGCCCACTGGCCTGAGGCGTTCGCAGCACAGCGGTGCGTGCGGTCGCTACTCTCCGCTCCGCCGATCGATGACCCATGACGAGGTCTCGGAACCCTTCGTGTACTGCTTCATCTCGGTGGCGACGGCGACCGCCTCGGCGTAGTGCTGGAACGCCCGCTTCGCGGTGCTCGCGATGCCGATCGACAGGGTCAGCATGCCGAAGCGCTGCAGCTCCCCCCGACGGTCGGTGATCTCGATGTACCCGCGCTCCCGGTCGGCGTCGTCGTAGAAGGCCGGCACCGCGGCGTCGAATCCCGCAACGATCGCATCGGCCACCGGAGCAGCGAACTCGCGGGGCGACGACCACCACGAAGTCGTCGCCTCCGACGTGCCCGATGAAGGCCGCGTCGTCGCTCGCCGTCCGCGAGACATCGCCGATCAGCTGCGAGACGTACTGGAGCAGCTCATCGCCACGCATGAACCCGTAGTGGTCGTTGTACGCCTTGAAGCGGTCGATGTCGACGTACAGGATCGCGAACGGTTCGGTGCCGGCGATCCCTCGCCTCGATCTCCTCCTCGATCCGCACGTTGCCCGGGAGGCCGGTGAGGGGAGACTGCGTGCGGGTGTCGCGCGAACGACGCAGCACGCCGCGGATGCGCGCGAGCAGCTCCGGTGTGTCGAACGGCTTGACGATGTAGTCGTCGGCGCCGATCGCGAAGCCTTCGAGCTTGTCGGCGGAGAGCCCGCGTGCCGTCAGCATGATCACCGACACCGTGGCCGTGCGGGCGTCCTGCCGCAGCTGCCGCGTGAGCTCGAAGCCGTCCATGTTGGGCATCATCACGTCGGCCAGCACCAGATCGGGGCACCGTTCCTGGGCCGCCGCGAGGGCGAGCGCGCCGTCGGCCGCCACCCGCACGTCGTAGCCCGCGGCGCGCAATTCGATCTCGAGGAGGCGGGCGATGAAGGGATCGTCGTCGACCACGAGCAAGCTCTCGCCGCCGGTCGCCGGATCCTGCCCCGCGTCGACGAGGTCGACCTCCGATCGCTCGGTGCGATAACTCTCGCTCACGCCTCGGTCCCCATCTCTCGCGCCCCCCGGCGCGTTCTGTCGAGCCGCCTCGTGCGTCGCTGCGCGTGTGATGCCTTGCGGCGACCGTCATGCCTCGTGCGCATGTCTGTTTGGGATTCGGCACATTATCCCCCGAGGTGAAGCCTGTTTCCCGATAGCGAAGATCCTCGCTGTCCGCTCGCGAGAGCGAGTCGTGCTCCGGCATGGCACGATAGGTCGCGTCCACACGGCGAGGGGGTCGATCGATGCAGGTGTTGGAGACGTTCCTCGATGCGATGGGCAACACCCCGCTGGTCCGGCTGCGATCGGTCACCCGCGGCCTGCGACCCACGGTGCTCGCGAAACTCGAGATGCTGAACCCGGGCGGCTCGGTGAAGGACCGCATCGGCATCCGCATGATCGAGGCCGCGGAGCGCGACGGCACCCTCCGCCCCGGCGGCACGATCGTCGAGCCGACCTCGGGCAACACGGGCCACGGGCTCGCGATCGCCGCGGCGATCCGCGGGTACCGCTGCATCTTCGTCATGCCCGACAAGATGAGCCAGGAGAAGATCTCGTTGCTGCGCGCCTACGGCGCCGAGGTGATCATCACGCCGACCGCGGTGCCGCGCGAGTCGCCCGAGTCGTACTACTCGGTGGCGTCTCGCCTGGCCGACGAGATCCCGGGGGCGTTCCAGCCGAACCAATACTTCAACCTGGAGAACCCCGCCACGCACCACGACACGACGGGTCCCGAACTGTGGGAGCAGACCGACGGCACGATCGATGTGTTCGTGGCGGGGGTCGGCACGGGCGGCACCATCACCGGGGTCGGCCGTTTCCTGAAGTCCCGCAACCCCGACGTCGTCATCGTCGGAGCCGATACCGAGGGGTCGGTCTACACGGGCGACGAGCCGCGTCCGTACCTGACCGAGGGCATCGGTGAGGACTTCTTCCCCGACACGTTCGACCCCGACATCGTGGACCGATGGGTGCGGGTCTCCGACCGTGACGCCTTCCTCACGGCTCGCGCGGTAACGAGACAGGAAGGCATCCTGGTGGGCGGTTCGTGCGGATCGGCGGTCCACGCCGCGCTCGAGGTGGCGCGCGACCACGACGAACACACGACGATCGTGGTGCTTCTGCCCGACACCGGACGCAACTACCTCTCCAAGCTCTACTCCGACGGATGGATGCGTCAGTACGGGTTCCTCGAAGGATCCGAGGTCGTTACCGTCGAGCACGTGTTGTCGGCCAAGGGCGCCGAGCAGCCGCAGATGATCACGGTGCGTCCCCACGACAAGGTGCGCCAGGCGATCGACGTGCTGCAGGCGAACTCGATCTCCCAGGCGCCCGTGGTGCGCGAGGAGTCTGCCGACGTGACGCAGTTCGTGGGATCCATCCGTGATCGCGAGCTGCTCGAGCGCGTCTTCCGCGACCCCGACGCACTGCAGGCCGACGTCGCCGAGGTCATGGCCCCGCCGATCCCGTTCGTGGAATGGGACCAGCCCATCGAGACGGCGTTCGACCAGTTGGAACACGCGCCCGCGGTCCTGATCGCGAAGGCCGGCCAGGTGCTCGGCGTGCTGACCCGCAGCGACCTGCTCGACTTCATCGCCCATCGTCGCCAGGCCGAGCGGTAGGACGCTCGGAGCCATGGCGCGGTCCCTCGGCATCGACGTGGGCGTCGGCAAGGGACTCGACATCGTGCTGCTTGACGAGCGACTGGTACCGCTGCATGTCGCCTCGCGCGTGCACGTACCCGACGTGCGACGTCTGATCGACGAGCTGCGCCCCGACGTGGTCGCGATCGATTCGCCTCCTCGGTGGGCCGCCTCCGGCCGGTCCCGGCTGACCGAGCGTGAACTCGCCTCGCTCAACATCTCGTCGTTCAACACGCCGAGCGAGGCGCACGGCGTCGGCAACCGATTCTTCGCCTGGATGGAGGTGGGCTTCGAGGTCTTCGCGCATGCAGCGGCGGCCGGCTTCCCCGCATATTCGGCAGGGAAGGTGCGAGGCACCTCGCTCGAGGTGTTCCCGCACGCGACGGCGGTCGTGCTCGCGGGCTGCCTGGCACCGAAGGGGACGCGCAAGCACGCGTGGAGATCGGCCGTGCTCCGCGCCCAGGGCGTGAGGACCGACGAGCTCTCGTCCCCCGACCGGGTCGACGCGGCGCTCGCGGCGCTCACCGGTCTCTACGCGCTCGACGGCAAGCGCTTCGCGCCCGGTGACCCGCGGGAGGGTGTCATCGTGGTGCCCGCCGCATCGCTGCCGGCGTCGCCGTATCGGAGGGGCACAGCCGTGCCGAGGGATGCCCAGCCGCTCTTCACCTTCTGCGCCTGCGGCGTCGACGGGTGCAACCAGCTCGTGCGCGGCGAGTTCGCGCCCGGACACGACGCGAAGCGCAAGGCCATGCTGTGGACCCGGGCGCGCGAGGGCGCCGAGGCGCTCGACGAGCTCCGAAGCCGGGGCTGGAAGATGCCACCCGAGATGCGATGAGGAGTCGATGAGCGAGCGAGCGAGACGTGACACGCGCGGGACCGGGCACCGATTCGAGACGCGAGCCATCCACGCAGGCCAGGAACCCGACGTCCCGTACGGCGCCGTCAACGTTCCCATCTACCAGACCTCCACCTACGCGCAACCCGATGTCGGATCACCGAAGGTGTGGGACTACGCCCGCGGAGGCAACCCCACCCGCGAGGCGCTCCAGCAGGCGCTCGCCTCACTCGAGGGCGGAGCTCGCGCATTCTCATTCGCGAGCGGGCTCGGCGCGGAGACGACGCTGCTGCTCACGCTGCGCCCCGGCGACCACGTGGTGCTCGCCGACGACGTCTACGGCGGCACCTACCGGCTCCTCTCGAAGGTCCTCGGCGGATGGGGGCTCACGTGCTCGACCGTCGACCTCGGCGACCTGGAAGCGCTCCGGAGCGCGATGACCGAGGCGACGGAACTCGTCTGGATCGAGACCCCGTCGAACCCGCTGCTGAAGATCGTCGACATCGGAGCCGTGAGCGCGCTGGCCCACGAACACGGGGTGAGGGTGGTGGTGGACAACACGTTCGCGACCCCAGCATTGCAGCGGCCATTGAGCCTCGGCGCCGACGCCGTCGTGCACAGCGTCACCAAGTACATCGGCGGTCACTCCGATCTGATCGGTGGGGCGATCGTCACGAACGACGAGGAGTGGATCGAACGGCTCGACGTCCTCGTGAACGCCGTCGGCGCCGTGCCGGGTCCGATGGATTGCTACCTCGCGCTCAGAGGTTTGAAGACGCTGGCCGTTCGCATGCGCGCCCACTGCTCGGGCGCGCGGGCGATCGCGGGCTACCTCTCGACCCACCCGGACGTGACACAGGTGCGCTACCCCGGCCTCGAAGATCACCCCGGTCACGAGGTCGCGAAGCGGCAGATGGATGACTTCGGGGGCATGGTGTCGTTCCGCGTGGGCAGCCCAGCGAAGGCGCTCGAGGTCGCACGCCGGACCGAGCTGTTCTTCCTGGCGGAATCGCTCGGCGGGGTCGAGTCGCTCATCGAGATTCCCGGTCCCATGACCCACGCGAGCGTCGCGGGCTCTGCCCTCGAGGTGCCGGCCGATCTCGTGCGGCTCTCGGTCGGCATCGAGCACCCCGACGACCTGATCGAGGATCTCGACCGAGCGCTCGGCTGACCGGGTCGTCGGGCGTCCTGGCCGAGGAACCGACTAGCCCGCCGCGAGTCGCAGCGGCGCTCCCTCCGCGGTCGAGAACGTGACGGCCCGCATGCCCCGATCGCCCTCGACCACGGTGAGCGGCAGGACGTCATCGTCGGGGCCGAGCCAGCCGCGGAGCCGTGATGCGTCGCCCTCCAGCTCGACGTTGGCGATGCCGGTCACGGCGACGTCGTGGCGGACCGTGGCGCTCCCCGGGTGCAGGCCGGGCGGCACGTCCCACGCGATGAAGAATGGGAACCATGGCTCACGAGCGGCGTCGGTGAGGCCGGCTCCTCGCCACCGGAGCTCGGCCCCGTCGGGGCGGACCCGGGACCCCTGCTCGATCCGGAGTCGCAGACGCTCCGCCGTCGCGTCGAGATCGGTGTCGGCGAGACACACCGCGAACCATCGATCGGCGCCGTCGGCGGTGAGACCGAGGAGGGCCCGACCGAGCACCGTCGTGCGGCCGACGTCGGGGTCCACCACGGAGATGAGCTCGAGGTAGTCGTCGCCCATCGGCACGATCCGGTTGCCCGTGCCCCAGTCGGCATGCACCCCGCCGGGGAACGACGCGACCCCGTGCTCGCGGCGCAACCGTTCCCCGGCCTCGTCGAGATCCGCGACGGCGAGGACGACGTGATCGATCGAGTACATGGAGGCTCCCTTCCGTCGGCAACCCTAGCGTTGGTGACGAGCCGCGATACCGTCGCAGCATGCGTCACGTGACGATGCCTGCCATGAGCCTCGTGCTCGTGCTCGCGTTCGCACCCGGCGCGGCCGGGATCGAGCCCCAACCCGTGCTCGACGGACTCGCGTTCCCGACGAACATGGCGATGCTCCCCGACGGCGCCTTCGTGTTCACGGAGAAGGAAACGGGCAGCGTGCGGGTCGTCACCCCCGAGGGCGAGCTGATCGATCGGCCGCTGACCACGGTCGCGGTCTCGCCCGGCGCAGAGCGCGGCCTGCTCGGCATCGCCGTGCACCCCGACTTCGAGCGGGAACCCTGGATCTACCTCTACCTGTCCGATCCGGCCGATGGGTTGAATCGGCTGGTCCGGGTGCGGGTGCGGACCGACGGTGCCGCCACCGCCGGCGAGCCAGAGACGCTCCTCGTCGGGCTGAGCGCGGCGGCCGGGTATCACAACGGGGGCGACATGGTCTTCGCGCGCGACGGAACGATGTTCGTGGCGCTCGGCGAGGCCCACGAGCCCGAACGCGCGCAGGATCGCGACGACATCGGCGGCAAGCTCCTGCGGCTCGAGGCCGACGGCGACGTGCCGCCCGACAACCCGTTCGGCCCGGGTAACCCCGCGTGGTCGATCGGACACCGGAATTCGTTCGGACTCTGCGTCGACCCCGCCACCGGCGAGCTCTGGGAAACCGAGAACGGACCCGATGTCGACGACGAGGTGAACCTGATCGAGGAGGGCGCGAACTACGGCTGGCCGGTGGTCACAGGCAGGGCCGGCGACGAGCGATTCATCGACCCGGTGGCGGTCTTCCCCTCTCCGATCGCCCTGACGGGATGCGCGGTGGTCGACGGCGACGTGTGGTTCGGATCGTTCGACGGCCGATTGTGGAGGCTGGCCGACGGCGAGGGCTCCCCTCGGCCGGTCGTGCGCTTCCCGGCGGGCGTGACCGACGTGATGCTCGGGCCGGATCGGCTGCTTCTGGTCGCGACGGCCGACGCCATCTGGACCGTCGACCCGAGCACCGAGCAGGACACATCGAGCCCCAGGGAGGATCCGGACGCCCCCTGGCCCCTGGCGGTCACGATCGCCCTGCTCGCCGTGCTCGGCGTCGCGCTCGTGGTCCGCCTCGCCGCCGGACGCCGGCTGCATCCCGGCGGTCGAGCCGGCCCGGTTCCCTGACGCGGAAAGGGAGACCGATCGGGTGCACGCGCGCTTCGGTGCCGATGCGCGACCCTCGCCGATCCGCAACTAGCATGGCCCGACCGATCCTGAGGCCTCCGGAGGTGCGGTGCGATGACAGAGCAGGAACCGACGAAGAGGGCCGCGAAGGGCGCGCGGACCGCCGCGTCCACGTCCGGCGGATTCACCGCCGAGGAACGCGCGGCGATGAAGGCTCGAGCTCGCGAGCTGAAGGCGGAGGAGCGAGCGAACAAGAACCGGGCGGTCGGAGAGAACGATCTGCGTGCCGCGATCGCCGCGATGAAGGGACCCGATCGCGCGATGGCTGAACGGCTCCATGCGCTCATCGCCGCCGCCGCACCCGATCTGTGGCCGAAGACCTGGTACGGGATGCCCGCCTACGCGAAGGACGGCAAGGTCGTCTGCTTCTTCCAGGCTGCGGAGAAGTTCGACGCCAGGTACGCGACATTGGGCTTCAGCGATGAGGCCAACCTCGACAAGGGCGCCATGTGGCCGACCTCCTTCGCCCTGACAGCGCTGACCGCCGCCGAAGAGAAGAAGATCGTGGCGCTCGTCAAGAAGGCCGTGCGCTGATGCGCGTGGCTGTTCCCTAGCCCGGTTTCGGGCGCTTCATGTAGGCCACCGTCGACACGGCGCCCGAGGGCGTCGGCTGCGCGACGACCGAGATCAGCTCCCAGCCGTCATCGCCGAACGTGTTCAAGATCTCGCCGGGATTGTGCTCGAGCAGCGGCGCGACGAAGTACTCCCACGCGGTCATCCGGTCCCCTCTCGTTGCAGTCGTCGATCGGTGCTCCTGATGCAGACGCCCATGATCACCTCGAGGCCCGCTTCGCTCGCGATGCGGTAGGCCTCGTCGTTCACGATGCCGGCCTGCAGCCACAGCACCGTGGCGCCGATCGCCACGGCATCACGCGCGATCTCCGGCGTGTCCTCCGACCGTCGGAACACGTCGACCACATCGATCGGCAGATCCGCGGGGATGTCGCGGAGCGTGGCGTATGCCTTCTCTCCAAGCACCTCGGTCTCCCGCGGATTCACCGGCACGACGCGGAAACCGCGATCCTGCAGGTAGGAGGCCACCTCGAGCGAGGGCCTGCCCGGCTTCGACGAGAGCCCGACCACGGCGATCGTGCGTGCTTCGCCGAGCAATGCCTTGAGCTCACGGTCCTCGGGAGCCGTCACGGTCACGTCATGGGCCATCGTGTTTCCTTCCTCATCGTCTCGAGCAGTGTATGGAGCATCGATCCCGTCGCCCCCCAGACCGTGTGCCCGTCGACCTCGTAGGCGAAACCGCGCCAGACCCCGCCATCAGGCCGGGCATAGCTGATCGGGCGCTCGTTGGCGGCGAGCTCGTCGAGACCGAAGACCAGCACCTCGTCGATCTCAGCGGCATTGACCGCGAACCGGGGCACGCGATCCAGCGTGCCCACGAAGGGCACCACCAGGATGGCGCTGACGAACGTGTGCACCGCTGGAAGCGCCCCGAGCACCGAGACCGAGGCCGGCTCGAGACCGATCTCCTCGTGTGCCTCGCGAAGCGCCGTCTCGACCAGCGATTCTCCGGTGTCCTGCAACCCACCCGGGAACGAGATCTCCCCCGCGTGTCTCGAGAGCGCAGCGGCCCGCACCGTGAAGATCAGCGCCGGCTGCGGCTGCAGCACCAGCGGAGCGAGCACCGCTGCCATGCGGTCGCCCTCGGCGAGGTGCGGCGCAGGGTCGCCCTCGAGCGCTGCGCCGAGCGAGGCGAGCACATCGGCGTGTAGCATCGCGCGCCATGGTAGATGAGGTCGTCGTGGCCGCTGCCGCCGCGGCCGTCGATGCCGACGAGGTGCTCGGGTACGCGCGATCCCTGATCGCAGCGAAGAGCGAGAACCCGGGCGGCACCGAGGACGAGGCCGCGCATGTCGCGAGCGAGATCCTCACCGACGCCGGTTCCACACCCGAGATCGTGCGATCCTCGGCCGGCAGGCCCAGCGTGGTGGCGACCATCGGTCCCGGCGTCGGTCCGAGCCTCGCGTGGAACGGTCACCTGGATGTGGTGCCGGCCGGCTCGCCCGACACCTGGAGCCATGATCCGTGGGCAGGTGCAGTCGATGCCGACGGCCGGCTCGTGGGACGGGGAGCCGCCGACATGAAGGGACCGATCGCGGCCGCGCTCGCGGCCGCGACGGCGCTGCGACGGTCTGCTACGCCGATCCGAGGCTCGCTCGTGTTCCATCTGGCCGCTGACGAGGAGCTTGCCGGCGTGCACGGCACCAAGGTGCTCTGGGAGCGAGGCCTGCTCACCCAGGATGCTGCGATCGTCGGTGAGCCGAGCGAGCTGCAGATCGGGCTCGCCCAACGCGGGGGCGCGTGGTTCACCGCCACGGCGTTCGGCACGGCCGCCCACGGGTCGCAACCGCATCGGGGTGTGAACGCGATCACGTCGATGGCCCGGCTGCTGCTGCGACTGCCTGAGGTGCTTCCCGACCGGGAACACCCGCTCGTGGGGCGGCCGACCGTCAACGCAGCCCTGATCGCGGGGGGGAACGCCCCCAACGTGGTGCCGGATCGGTGCGAGGTCGACATCGACCGCCGCATCGTGCCCGGTGAAACCGATCCCGAGGATGTGCGCGTGCCGTTCCTCAGACTCATCGAGGCGGTGCGCGACGAGCACCCTGAGGTCGACATCGATGTGGTGCTCCGCGAGTGGACGGACGCCGCCGAGGCTTCTCCCGACACCGACATCGCCCGCATCGCGGTCGCGGCCGTCGAGGCGGCCACCGGCGCACGGCCCGGGCTGGTCGGGTTCACGGGGATCACCGATGCTCGCTTCTACATCAACCAGGCTCGGATCCCCACGATCGTCTGCGGACCCGGGTCGCTCACGGTGGCCCATACGGCCGACGAGTCGGTCGCGGTCGACGAGCTGGTCGCGGCGGCCCGGGCTTACGCGCGCATGTTCGCGACCTTCCTCGCCTGACGGGGTCGCAACGGCGCTCGTTCGGATCGTCGAGGCGTATCCTGGGTGGGATGGAGACCTCGACGACCCCGCTCATCACCGTGTCGGAGGCCGCCGCCGCCAAAGCGCGGCAGCTCGCCGAGCGTGACGGCCGCCCCGGGGCTGCCCTGCGCATCAGGGTGACCGCGGGCGGGTGCTCGGGCTTCAGCTACGTGCTGGGGTTCGAAGACGCTCCCGCCGACGACGACCAGGTGATCGTAGGGCCGGCTGGATTCCGCGTGCTCGTCGACCCCGCGAGCGCACCGATCATCTCGGGCTCGACACTCGAGTTCAACGACTCGCTGCTCGGAGGCGGCCTCACGATGGTGAACCCGCAGGCCAAGCACGAGTGCGCCTGCGGCGAGTCGTTCAGCGTCTGATCCGCCGGGGGGCCGACACGCGTCGGGCCCTCAGGCGACCTGCAGCGTGCCCGTCATCGACGAGTGGATCTCGCAGTGGAACCCGATGGTCTCCGACAGGTCGACCGTCACGGTGGCGCTCGCGCCGGCCGCCACCGTCTCGTCGACACTCATGTCGTCGAGCGTGAACGTGTGATCGACCGCGTCGGCGTTGGCGATCGTGATGTCGGTCGACCCCGAGGCCACCGGAAGCGTCGTGGGCTCGAACGTCGAGCCTGCGATGGCGATCTGCGCGGATCCCGGAACGACCTCGCCGCCCGTCTCGGTGCTCTGGGTGGCCGGGGTGGCATCTCCTGCCTCGTCACCCGAGCATGCGCCCGTGACGATCACCACCACGGCGAGCGACGCGATGAGCGCGATGAACCGAGAGCGAGTCCCCATCAGCGTTCCCCCCTGGTGCCGTGTCGGGTGGTGCAGATCGGTGCAGCCGGTGAACCGTCATCGAACGGCGGATCAGGGGAAGCGTATCCCATCGAACCCTCCCGAGCGGCCGGGCGCTCGATCGACCCCGGGCACCGAGGACCCGACGGGGGCTTATGCTGCGATCGATGGCGACGCAGGCCGACAAGACCCAGTGGTCACACCTCTACGACGAGGTCGTGACCAGCGGATTGTGTACGGGCTGTACCGCCTGCATCGTCGCGTGCCCGTTCCACGTGCTCGGGTACGAAGACGGGCTGCCGGTGCAGCTGCAGGACGAAGGCCCCGACCGGTGCTCGCACGGCGACAAGGGCTGCACCCTCTGCACGCTCGCCTGCCCGCGATTCCGCGACTGGGAATCCGAGATCGACACGACGCTGTTCGGCATGGCGCGCACGCCCGATGAGGTGATCGGCAAACACCGCGAGATCGTGCTGGCGCGCGCGACCGATCCCCAGATGCTCATGACCGGGCAAGACGGAGGCGTCGTGTCCGCCCTGCTGATCTGGGGCCTGCGCACGGGCCAGATCGACGGCGCGCTCACGTCGAAGCTCTCCGACGAGCGCCGATGGGACGCCGAACCGGCGGTGGTCACCGACGCGCGAGGCGTGCTGGACACGGCGGGATCGCGCTACACCTACTCTGCCAACCCGCTCGCGCTGCTGCAGGCGGCCGAGATGGGGCTGTCGAACCTCGCGCTCGTCGGCATGAGCTGCCAGGCGAGCGTCACGGGGTCGATGCGTGCTCGCCGAGTCAACAAGTGGCACAAG
This sequence comes from uncultured Actinomycetes bacterium, assembly GCA_963790335.1. Classification (GTDB taxonomy): domain Bacteria; phylum Actinomycetota; class UBA4738; order UBA4738; family HRBIN12; genus JAOUEA01. The sequence goes on from CAWBOB010000007.1 coordinate 440,401, forward strand.
AAGATCGCGTGGACCTTCGGTCTGCTCTGTTCGAAGACGTTCACCTATGACGGACTCATGGTCGAGATCGCGCAGGACGAGCTCGGGCTCGACCTCGATCACCTCGCCAGGGTCAACGTGAAGGGGAAGCTGCTCTTCTACACCGACGAGGGTGACGAGCACACCTACTCCCTGAAGGACGCGCACCGCTTCACCCGGCCCGGGTGCCTGAAGTGCCCGGACTTCGCGGCTGAGCACGCCGACATCTCGTTCGGCGGCCTCGGCCAGTCCGAGGGCTGGACGCTCACGATCGTGCGCACCGATCTGGGCGCCGATGTGTGGCAGCGGGCGATCGCCGAGGGCGTCGTCGAGGCTCGCCCGGCATCGGAGGACCCGAAGGCGGTGGAGCTCATGTTCAAGCTCGCTGCCAAGTCGCGGGCCCGCTGGCCCGAGGCAGGCGCCGTGCCGAACGCGGGGGCGGCCCCCGGCATGATCCCCGACCCTGCCTGACGACGGGCCTACACCCGCCAGCCGAGCCGGCCGATACACGTTCGAGCACGCCGTCGGACGCCTCGGCGCGCAGAGATGACGGCTTTCGCCTGAAGGGAGACGACAGTGGACACCGCGCGCGGCGTCGACGACGACCTGCGCCACGCCCCGGTCCTCGAGGGCGTTGCCGACGTGGTCGAGCGGCTGCTGGCGGCGGCGGACTGGCACGAGGTTGCCGATTCGGCGCTCGAGCGACTGGGCTCGGCGGCCGGTGTCTCGCGTGCCTACCTCATCGAGAACCACATCGACGAGCGCGGCATGCTCGTCGGCACGACGCGCCACTCGTGGTCATCGACCGGCGCCGGGCGATCGCCGGCTGGCGACGACCTGAGCGAACGAGCGTGGCAGGCCGGATCCAAACGTTGGGCCGGCATGCATGCGATGGGCGATGCCGTCGTGGCCGATGTCGCCGAGCTTCCCGACGAGGAACGCGCAGAGCTCGAGGCGCGGGGGGTGCGCTCGGTCGCCGAGCACCCCATCCTCACCGGCACCGCGTGGTGGGGGGTCATCGGCTTCGAAGACCATGAGCGAGAGCGACGCTGGCGATCCGAGCTCGATGCCTTGCGGGCGGTCGCTTCGGTGATCGCGGCCGTCGTCTCCCGCGATCGGGCGGCCGAGGAGCAGCGTCGGACCGAGCAGCGATGGAAGCACGTCATCGAGCGCATCCCGGCGATCACCTACACCGATCTCGTCGTGGCCCCGGGGCAGGTCCGCATGGGCTTCGTCAGCCCGCAGATCCGCACCGTGCTGGGTTACGAGCCCCAGCGGTTCCTCGATGAACCGAAGCTCTGGCTCAGCCTGGTGCACCCGAACGACCTCGCCCGTCTGGAGGCGTCGGGCGTGCTCGAGTCGTCGGACCTGTCGGTCTTCGACGAGGTCTACCGCATGAGGGCGGCCGACGGGTCGTATCGCTGGCTCCACGACACCTCGACCCCGGTGATGAACGAGGACGGCGAGTTCGATCATTTCCTGGGCTTCGCCATCGACGTGACCGAGCGGATGCAAGCACACGAGCTCGTGCGCCAGGCCGAGGAACGCTACCGGCTGCTCGTGGAGCGGACACCCGCCATCACGTACACCGAGGCCATCGTCGATGTCTACGAGCCCGAAGGCGTGATCTCCTACGTGAGCGCTCGCATCACGGACATCCTGGGATACCGGTTGGAAGCGTGGGAGGAACCCGGATTCTGGACGAAGGTGATCCATCCCGACGATCGTGCTGCCGTCGAGGCGGAGAGCATCCGCACGAACGCATCAGGCGAGCCGTACCGTCAGGAGTACCGGATGCTCGCCGCCGACGGGCGGATCGTCTGGTTCCAGGACGAGGCGATCATCGTGCGCGACGACGATGGGGAGCCGGTCTGCTGGCAGGGCGTCATGATCGACATCTCCGAGCGCAAGGCCGCCGAGCAGCAACTCCGGAAGGCGGAGGAGCGGTTCCGGACCCTGGTGGAGCACATGCCCGCGGTGGTCTACGCGGTGCCCCTCGACGGTGATCAATCCCCCCTGTACATGAGTCCTCAGGTCGAGCGGCTGCTCGGGTGGTCGCCCGACGAATGGCGGAGCCGAGAGGGGTTCTGGCTCGACCACGTGCATCCCGAGGATCGGCAGACCGTCTCCGAGCTCAACGCCGCGACCAACACCACCATGCGTCCGTTCACCGCCGAGTACCGGGTCCAGCACCCGAGTGGCCACTACGTGTGGATCCACGACGAGGCGGTGGTGGTCACCGATGACGACGGCTCACCGCTGTTCTGGCAGGGGGTGATGCTCGACATCACCCAGCACATGGAAGCCAAACGCGGACTCGACCAGGCCGAGGAGCGGTACCGAGCCCTCGTCGAGCACATCCCGGCCGTGGTCTACCGGGAGTCACCCGAAGGAGACCCGTCCAAGTTCTACATCAGCCCTCAGGTTCGAGAGCAGTTCGGGTACACGCCTCAGCAGTGGACCTGGGAACCCGACTTCTGGCGGCGCCGGGTGCATCCCGACGACCAGGAGCTCGTCTTCGCGGCCGACGTCCGATCGAACGCATCGAAGGAGCCCTACTCGCTCGACTACCGGTTCCGCCACGCCGACGGTCACTGGGTCTGGATCCGCGACGAGGCCACCTTCATGGCCGATGACGATGACAGCGAGGGTGGGTACTGGCAGGGCTTCCTCGTTGACATCACGGATCACCACACGGCCGAGGATCAACTGCGTGAGGCCGAGGTGAAGTTCCGCACGATCGTCGAGCAGAACCAAGCCATCTTCTACACGCAGGAGATCGACCCCGACGATCCAGCGATCTCGCGGACGACCTACATCGCGCCGGGCAACACCGAGCTGCTCGGCTACACGCTCGAAGACATCCAGGCCGACCCGGCCATGTGGCGGTCGATCATCCATCCCCTCGATCGCGAGCGGGTGCTCTCCGCAGACGCCGAGAGCAACCAGGACGACGACGGACGGTTCTCCATGGAGTACCGCATGCTGGCCAAGGACGGGCGCGTCGTCTGGGTCCAGGACGAGGCGCGCATGGTCAGGCTGCCCGGCAAACCACCCTACTGGCAGGGGTTCCTGCTCGACGTGACCGAGCGCAAGGAGGCGCAGTCGCAACTGGAACGCGCGCTCGCCGTGGAGCGCCAGGCGACCCAGCGCCTCCGGTCACTCGACGAGATGAAGAACACCTTCCTGCAGGCGGTCTCCCACGACCTCCGCACGCCGCTCGCCGCGATCCTCGGACTCGCGGTCACCCTCGCACGCCGCGACGTGGCGCTGAACGAGGCCGACGCTCGCGACCTCGCCCACCGCATCGCCGGCAATGCCCGGCGCCTCGACCGACTGGTGGCGAACCTGCTCGACATGGACCGGCTCGAGCGGGGCATCGTCGCCCCCGCGCTCGAGCTCACCGACGTCGGGGCTCTGGTCGAGCGGATCGTCGAGGAGTCCGAGCTCGTGCCGGCCGAGCGGCTCGAGACGTCGCTCGGGCCGATCGTCGCCCGCGTCGACGCCGCCAAGGTCGAACGGATCGTCGAGAACCTGCTCGCCAACGCCGCCAAGCACGCTCCCGCGACCAGCACGATCTGGGTGCGGGTGGAAGCCGAGCCCGGCGGCGTCGTGATCGCGGTCGAGGATGACGGGCCCGGCGTGCCCGTGGCGTTGCGCGAGGCCGTGTTCGAGCCCTTCCGCCAGGGCCCCGACGCCCCGCAGCACTCACCCGGCGTCGGGGTGGGCCTCGCCCTCGTGCGGCGGTTCGCCGAGCTGTTGGGGGGACGAGCGTGGGTGCAGGAGCGAGAGGGCGGCGGAGCCTCGTTCCGGGTGCTCCTGCCTACCGAAGGCTCGGGCTAGAGCACTTCCCAAGCCGCCACGGTCGGGTGATCGACGGCGGCCGGACCCACCTGGGCTGCCCCGCCGGGCGAGCCGAGGCCGCTCACGTCGGCGTTGAACCATTCCGCGTTGATGGGGGTGAACTGCTTCCACTCGGCGGGCACGTCGTCCTCGTAGAAGATGGCGGTGACGGGGCAGGCGGGTTCGCACGCGCCGCAGTCGACGCACTCGTCGGGCTGGATGTAGAGCATGCGCGGCCCCTCGTAGATGCAGTCGACCGGGCACTCGTCGACACAGGCTCGGTCCTTCACATCGATGCAGGGCTCGGCGATGGTGTAGGTCACGGCATTAACCCCTTTTCCACGGTGTTGACCTTGCAAACCCGAGTGTACGGCTCCGCACGCGCCTTGTCGCGGCAGCCCGATGCCTGCCATCGTCGCCGTCGATGGATCTCGTTCGCTTCTTCACCGACGACGGCGTGCAGCTCGAGGGAACGCTCCGCATGCCCGACGGCGATGCGCGAGGATCCGCCGTGATCTGTCATCCGCACCCCGAGCACGGCGGGAGCAAGGACCACCCGATCCTGTGGGCCCTGCGGAACGAGCTCGCGGGGTCGCGGCACCTGACCGTGCTGGGCTTCAACTTCAGGGGGGTGATGGGATCGGGCGGCAGGTACGGCGGTGGGCGGGAGGAGGTTCGCGACGCGCACGCCGCGATCACCCGCGTGCGCGAGGAGGCGCCGGATCTTCCCACCGTGGTCTGCGGGTGGTCGTTCGGAGCGAACGTCGCGCTGCGCGAGGCGCTGGGTGACCGGCGGGTCACCGCGCTCGTGCTCGTCGGCATGCCGCTGCAGCCATCCGATCTCGACCTGCCGGCCGTGCCGGATACGGCCGAGCTCGAGGCCTTCGGTCGACCCGTGCTGGTGCTCACCGGTGATCACGACGCCTATTGCCCGGTCACGGACGCCCTGGCGTTCGCGGCGTCGCTGCCACGCGCCCGGTTGCACGTCGTGGAGGGAACCGATCACTACCTGGGTCGGCGCGAACGGGAAGCCGCCGGCGTCGTCGGGGCGTTCGTCGACGAGGTGCTGGGGCAGCCCGGTTCGTGAGGCGGAGGCCGCCTACAGCGGCACGTGCGAGAGCACCATGATGCGCGGCTCCGTCATCTCCTCCATCGCGAACCGCAGGCCCTCGCGGCCGAAGCCCGATTCTTTGGATCCGCCGTAGGGCATCTGATCGGCCCGGAACGCGCTCACGTCGTTGACGATCACGCCTCCGACCTCGAGCGTGCGATGCGCCTCGAACGCGCGATTGATGTCGTTCGTGAACACCCCCGCCTGCAGCCCGTACTTGGAGTCGTTGACCTCGGCGAGCGCCTCGTCGAACGTCTGATACGGGCTGATGGTGCAGACCGGGCCGAAGACCTCCTCGCAGCGAACCTTCATCTCGGGCGTGGTGCGTGAGATCAGCGTCGGCGCGAAGAACGGTCCGTCGGCCGTGCCGCCCGTGAGCACCTCGGCTCCCTGCGACTCGGCCTCGGCCACCCACTCCGCGATGCGGTCGACCTCGCTGCGGGTGATGACCGGCCCGACGTCGACGGTCTCGTCCATCGGGTCGCCGACCTTCAGCTGCTCCACCTGCTTGGTGAGACGGGTCGCGAACTCGTCGTAGATCTCGCTCGCGACGAGCACCCGCTGCACGCTGATGCAGCTCTGACCCGCCTGGTAGTAACCGCCGAACGCGATGCGCTGAGCCGCCAGGTCGAGGTCGGCGTCGGCGTGCACGATGACGCCGGCATTCCCACCGAGCTCCAGCGTGACCTTCTTCTTCGGATCGAGCCCCTTGAGGTACCAGCCGATGCCCGCAGAGCCCGTGAACGAGATCTTGCGGAAGCGGTCGTCGCGCGCCATCGTGTCGGCCACCTTCGAGCTGACCGGCAGCACCTGGTACATGCCAGACGGCAGATCGGTCTCGTCGAAGAACTCGGCGAGGCGCAGGGCGCCGATGGGGGTGGCGCTCGCCGGCTTCACCACGATCGGGGCGCCGACCGCGAGCGCCGGCGCGACCTTGTGCGCGACGAGGTTCAACGGGAAGTTGAACGGCGTGATGCCGAGCACTGGCCCGATCGGGAACCGACGCAGGATGCCGAACCGCGACCCGAACGCGGCATCGGTGTCGAGACGCATCGCCTCGTCCTGGCCGTGACGCAGCGTCTCCGACGCCCATCGGAACGTCGAGGCGGCCCGAGCGGCTTCGATCCGCGCCCACTTGAGCGGCTTGCCACCCTCGCGTGCGATCAGCTCGGCGTTCTCTTCCTTCGTCTCGTCGAGACGCCGGGAGATGTGGTCGAGCGCCCCCGCTCTCGCTGCAACCGAGAGCTTCGACGATTCCTCGAACGTGGCGGCGGCAACGGCGATCGCCTCCTCGACGTCGGCTTCGGTCGGCACCCCCAGTTCGGCGACCACCGAGTCGTCGTAGGGGTTCTGGACCTCGAAGGTCTCCTCGCCGGCCCGCCACTCCCCGTTGACCAAGAACGGCCTGATGTCGCTCATCGCTGGGGTGTCACCTCTTCTCAGCTAGTCTAGCTCAGACTACTTGAAAGGATGGTCAGTCGAGCGAGACCATCACGTGCTTGATGTTGGTGTAGTCCTCGAGCGAGTAGGTCGACATGTCCTTGCCGTGCCCGCTCTGCTTGTATCCGCCGTGGGGCATCTCGGGCGTGAGCGGGATGTGGGTGTTGACCCAGACGCAGCCGTACTCCAGCTTGCGGGCCATGCGCATCGCACGGCCGACGTCGCGGGTCCACACCGACGATGCGAGGCCGTAGTCGACCCCGTTGGCCCAGGCGAGCGCCTGGTCCTCGTCGGTGAACCGCTGCACGGTCACGACCGGGCCGAAGACCTCGCGCTGGATGATCTCGGAGTCCTGGTTCGGGTTCGCGACCACCGTGGGCTTGTAGTAGAAGCCGTCGCGGTCGATCACCTCGCCGCCCGTGAGCACCTCGGCGCCCGCGTCCTTCGCGCGATCGACGAACCCGATCACGCGGTCCTGCTGTTCCTTGGAGATCACCGAGCCGACGGCGACGTCGTCCTCGAACGGCCCCCCGACCTTGATGTCCTCGACGGCCGGTACCAGGTCGCCGAGCACCTTGTCGTACGCCTTGTCGGCTACGAGCACCCGGGTCGCCGCGGTGCAGTCCTGACCGGCGTTGAAGTAGCCGGCGATCGAAACCCACTCGACGACCGATGCGAGATCGGCGTCGTCGAAGACCACCACCGGCGCCTTGCCGCCCAGCTCCAGGTGCACGCGCTTGAGCGACTCGCTGGCGTTCGAGTGGATGATCTTGCCGGTTCCCACGTCGCCGGTGAGCGAGACGATGCCGACGTCGGGGCTCTTCACGAGCGCGTCCCCGACGGGGATGCCGTCACCGGTCACGACGTTGAACACCCCGGGCGGGAACAGGTCCGCGGCGAGCTCCGCCATCTTGATCGCCGTGAGGGGCGTCAGCTCGCTCGGCTTGAGCACGATCGTGTTGCCGGTCGCGAGTGCCGGGCCGATCTTCCACACGGCCATCATGAGCGGGTAGTTCCAGGGGGCGATGAGACCGGCCACGCCGATCGGCTCACGCCTGACGAACGAGGTGAATCCGGCCATGTACTCGCCGGCGCTGCGGCCCTCGAGCATGCGGGCCGCGCCCGCGAAGAACCGAAGGTTGTCGACGATCGGCGGGATCTCTTCCGACATCGTGACGTCGTAGGGCTTGCCGACGTTCTCGGCCTCGATCTTGACGATCTCCTCGGCGTGCTCCTCGATGCGATCGGCCAGCCGGAGCAGCCCGAGCTGCCGGTCCTTGGGGGTCATGTCGTACCACTCGCCGTAGAAGGCCTTCTTCGCCGCGGCGACCGCTCTGTTCGCGTCCTCGGCGGTTCCTTCCTGCACGCTCGCGATCACCGCACCGGTGGCCGGGCTGATGATGTCGCGGGTTCCGCCGTCGGAAGCGTTCACCCACTCGCCGCCGATGAACATCTGATGGCTGTCGGCCATGTTCCCCTCCTCGTGTGCCCGCCCGGGCGACGCCGCCCGGCTCGACGATGGAGTCAGTATGACGCGCCGCGCCGGAAACGGACACCCGACGCCCGGCACGCGACTCGAAACGGATCGGACGGACGGCGTTGACACCCGCCGGACGGGTCGAAGGGGTTCAGGCCTACCAGCCCACAGCCGCGAGCTCCGCGCCGCTACGCTGGCGGGATGATCGAGCTCGCCGGCGAACGTGTCCGGCTCCGCACGATCGGGTTCGCAGACGTGGACGCGCTCGTGGAGGCGGCGGACGCGGATCCGGCTTCGTTCGGTGGCGACGGGGAGGAACGGCGCGAGCGTCTGCGCCAGCAGGTCGAGCGGAACCCCACGCTCGAGGACGGTGGCTTCCTCGCCCTCGCCGTCGAGGTCGACGACCGCGTGATCGGCGAGGTGCAGGCGAGGGCGCCGAAGAATGCGTTCCCGCCCGGCGTGTGCGAGATCGGCATCTCGCTGCTTCCGGCTGCGCGCGGACATGGGTACGGTCGCGAGGCCGTCGCGCTGTTGACCGAGCATCTGCTCGGCACGGGCATCGCACGCATCCAGGCGTCGACCGCAGTCGTGAACCGCGCCATGTGCCGCGTGCTGGAGCGGGTCGGCTACGTCTTCGAGGGCGTCCTACGGGAGTTCGCGCCCGCCGAGGGAGGTGGCCGCGATGACTACGCCATGTACGCGGCCACCATCGGGACCTGGCGTCGCGCCGGTTAGGGGTGCGTCGGGCTCGGGTTCCGGTCGGACGTCTCGAGCGCAGGACGGCATCGGCGGATAGACAGACGGGATGCCCACCGGCGAGACTGTCGGTCATGGACATCCCTCAGGAACGCAAGCTCGTGACCGAGGTGCCGGGGCCGAACTCGAAGGAGTGGTTCGCGCGGCGGGGCGCGGCAGTGCCACGGGGCGTGGCCGCGATCCACCCGGTCGTGACCGCCCGCGCGTCGGGTTCGATCGTCGAGGACGTCGACGGCAACCGGCTGATCGACTTCGCATCGGGCATCGCCGTGCTGAACGTCGGGCACACCCCGCCGGCGGTGGTCGAAGCCATCGCGCGCCAGGCTGAGCTCGATACGCACACCTGCTTCCACGTGACGGCCAACGAGCCCTACATCGAGCTCGCCGAGCGGCTGAACACCCTCACGCCGGGCGAGCACGCGAAGAAGACGATGTTCGCGAACTCCGGTGCCGAGGCGGTCGAGAACGCGGTCAAGATCGCCCGCTACCACACCGGCCGCAGCGCGATCGTCACGTTCGATCACGCCTTCCATGGGCGCACGCTGCTCGCCATGTCGCTCACGGCCAAGGTCATGCCGTACAAGCAGGGCATGGGGCCGTTCGCCCCGGAGATCTACCGACTTCCGTTCGCCTACCCGTACCGCTGGCTCGGCGACCCCGACCGTGTCACCGAGGAAGCGCTCGCCTACGCCACCGAGGAGATGCACAAGCACATCGGCGAGGAGAACATCGCCGCGGTGATCATGGAGCCGATCCAGGGCGAAGGCGGGTTCATCGTGCCGTCGGCCGGATTCGTCGAGGGCATCGCGCGGTTCTGCGCCGAGCACGGCATCGTGTTCATCGCCGACGAGATCCAGTCGGGCATGGGCCGCGCGGGGCGCTGGTACGCGATCGAGGACGAACAGGTGGTGCCCGACATCGTGTTGACCGCCAAGTCGGTCGGCGCCGGCATGCCGATCAGCGCGGTGACCGGCCGCGCCGAGCTCATGGACGCGGTGCATCCCGGCGGGCTCGGAGGCACCTACGGCGGCAACCCCGTGGCCGCCGCCGCATCGCTCGCCGTGATCGACATGATCGAGCGCGACGACCTGCTGGCGCGGTCGCGACGCATCGGCGAGACGATCATGGGGCGGCTCGAGGCGCTCGCATCGAGGCACGATGTCGTCGGCGACGTACGGGGGCGGGGCGCCATGTGCGCCGTGGAGCTCGTGAGCGACCGCGACTCGAAGGAGCCGCTCGGTGCGGACACGATGAATGCGATCGCGCGGCGCTGCCTCGAGCAGGGCGTGCTCGTGCTCACCGCCGGTACCTTCGGCAACGTCGTGCGCCTGCTGCCGCCCATCACGATCGACGAGACCCTGCTCGAGGACGGGCTCGGCGTGATCGACGACGCGATCGGAGCGATCCTCGGCTGAGGATGACCAGCGGCGCCCACGGCGAGCGCGAGCCGCCGTTCGCGCGGCGATGCTCGACATCACTCCCCTGCGCGTCTCGCGCGACTTCCGGCTGCTGTGGACCGGACAGTTCGTCTCCGAGCTCGGTTACCAATTCGCGCGCGTCGCCATCTACGTGCAGGTGTTCGAGATCACGGGGTCGGCGGCCGCCGTCGGTCTCACGGGGCTCACGGGCGTCGTGGGCCTCGCCGCCGGCTCACTCGTCGGCTCGTCGTTCATCGACGCGCGGGACCGGCGCACGATCCTCATCTGGTCGCAAGGGTTCCTCGCGCTCGCGGCCGCGATCCTGCTCGTCGGCGCCCTCTCGAGCGAGCCCTCGCTCGCGCTGATCTACGGGGCCAACGCGCTCACCGCGTTCATCGGCGCGATCGAGCATCCCGCCCGATCGGCGATGACCCTGCGCCTCGTCGGCGCCGACCTGCTGCCGGCTGCGCTCACGCTCAATCAGGTGCTGTGGCAGACGGTCAACATCGTCGGACCCGCCGTCGCCGGTGTCGTGATCGACGCGCTGGGGTTCGGCACGGCGTACGCGATCGACCTCGTGACCTACGCGGCCCTGTTCGCCGCCGCAGCCATGATGCGCCCGATGCCCCCCGAGCGCGACGACGGCGTGGTCGGCTGGGCCGCGGTCAAGGAAGGGTTCGCCTTCGTCAGAGCGAACCGGCTCGTGGCCTCGACGTTCGCGATCGACCTGGTCGCGATGATCTTCGGCATGCCGGCGGCGCTGTTCCCCGTGTTGGCCATCACCCAGTTCCATCGGGGACCGGCGATCGTGGGGTTGTTGTTCGCAGCGCCCTCGGTGGGCGCCCTCGTGGGAGCCCTCTCGGGGGGATGGGTCCGGCGGGTGACCCGCCCCGGCCTCGCCGTGATCTGGGCCGTGGCGGCGTGGGGCGCGGCGATCGCCGCCTTCGGTCTGGTCGGATCCAACCTGCCGCTGGCGCTCGGCTTCCTCGCGATCGCGGGCGCCGCCGACGTGATCAGCGCGATCTTCCGCTCGACGATCGCGCAGCTCTCGACGCCCGACCGGCTGCGCGGGCGCCTCGCGTCGATCTTCATCCTGGTCGTCACGGGGGGGCCGAGGCTCGGCGATCTCGAAGCCGGACTCGTGGCGGCGTGGCTGAGCCCGGCGATCTCGGTGGTCACGGGAGGGCTGGCCTGCATCGTGGGCGCCGTCGTGGTCGCGCTCGCCTACCCGGAGCTCCGCCGGCACCGGGTGGGCACCGTCTCCCCCTCCTGAGGATCACGGATCCGGCCTCGTTCGGGAGCGTACCGAGCGGCGAACCCCGCCGGATAGACTGCGTGGGATGCCACCGAGTGGAACCTCCGCACGAGCGATCGAGTCCTCGGTCGTCGTGGCCTCGAACCGCGGCCCGGTGAGCTTCGATCGAGACCAGCGAGGCCGCCTCACCCCGCGCCGAGGCACCGGCGGCCTCGTCACCGCGCTCTCGGGCGTCTTCTACCGTGACGACACGTCGTGGGTCTCGGCCGCCATGACCGACGGGGACCGCTCGGTCGCCTTGAAGGGCCGCACGGTCGACAGCGACTCCCACCAGCGCATGCGCTACGTGGTCATCCCCCAGGAGCGCTACGACGGCTACTACAACGAGGTCTCCAACCGCATCCTGTGGATGGCGCACCACAACCTGTGGGACATCCCGCGCTCGCCGATGTTCGACGACGCGACGCAGGAGGCCTGGCACGACTTCGTGGAGGCGAATCGGGCATTCGCGCAGGCGCTCGCCCAGGAAGCCGCCCACGAACCCGTCTACCTGATCCAGGACTACCACCTGTGCCTGGTGCCCGGCATGCTGCGGGAGCTCGTGCCCGAGGCCAAGATCGTGCACTTCTCCCACACGCCGTTCGCCGGCGCCACGTACCTGCGGGTGCTGCCCGAGACGATGCGCACCGCGCTGCTGCGGGGCATGGCGGGGGCCGACGTGCTCGGTTTCCAGTCGAAGCAGTGGGCAGAGAACTACCTGCTCTCGGCGCGGAGCCTGCCCGAGCTGCGGGTGCTCCGCGGCGGGCGGATCGACGTCGACGGCCGGGTCGGAGCGGTGCGCTCCTTCCCGGTGGCGGTGAGCGCGGAGCCGCTGCGCGAGACGGCGAATCGCCCCGAGGCCGACGAGGTGCGAGCCGAGCTGGAAGCGTGGGTGGGCGAGGCGAAGCTGATCCTGCGGGTCGACCGGCTGGAACCCTCGAAGAACATCCTGCGTGGCTTCCTCGCCTACGAGCTGTTCCTGCGCCGCAACCCCTCGTGGATCGGATCGGTGCGGTTCCTCTGTCTGTTCAGCCCCTCGCGCGAGGACGTGCCCGAGTATCAGAACTACGGGGAGGAATGCCTGCTCGAGGCCAAGCGCATCAACGCGGAGCTCGGCACCCGCGATTGGCAACCGATCGAGGTGCGCGTGCAGGAGGACTACGCCTTCGCGGTCGCCGCCTACGACCTGTACGACGTGTTGTTCGTCAACCCCACCTACGACGGCATGAACCTCGTCGCCATGGAAGGCCCGCTGGTCAACCGCCGCGACGGGGTGCTCGTGCTCTCGAGGAACGCGGGCGCCTACAGCCGGCTCGGACGCCAGTCGCTCGGCGTGAACCCGTTCGACCTGGCCGAGACCGCCGAGGCCATCCGCGAGGCGCTGGAGATGCCCGACGACGAACGGGCGCGGCGAGGGCGGGGCCTCTCACGCACGGTGCAGGCGCACACGCCGGCGCACTGGCTCGCCGATCAGCTCGAGGCCGTCGACCACGTGCGCCCCCCGTCGCGGCGGCGTCGCTGAACCGTGACCGGCGTCTGCCGGTCACAGCGCGCGTAGCAGGGTGACCAGGCCGGCCGGTCCGTCGACCACCAGATCGGCGGCGTCGGACAGCGCCAGCGGGGTCTCGCGTCCGTGCACGGCGACCTTGAGGGTGTGCACGCCCCGCTCGGCCAACCGATCGAGAGCCTCGAAGGCCCGTATGTCGGCGACGTCGTCCCCGGCGTAGAGGACCGCGTCGAGCCGCTCTTCCGCCACGATGCGCTCGACCGCGCCCTCCTTGAGCGGCCGGCCGGACGGCACGAGCTCGAGCACCATCTTTCCGGGAAGCAGCTCGAGTCCACGGGCCGCGGCGATGGGCGTGAGCACCCGGATCAGCAGGTCGTGGGCCGCCACGGGTTCCTCGGCCGCTCGATAGTGCACGGCCACCGACCCTCCTTTGGGCTCGATGCGCGTGCCCTGTATCGGCGCCACCGCGGCGCTCACCGCTTCGAGCAGCTCGACGGGCAGCGCCGGTGCTTCGTCGGCCAGACCGTAGAGCGCGGCGAGCCGGACGCCCTCGATCCCCACGAGGTCCCTGAGCTGGTCGCCGGTGCGGCCCGACACGATCGCGACCACCGCGTACCGGCCGACCAGGCGCGTGATCGCATCACGAGCGCCGTCGCGGATGCGCGCGAGCTCGGGTCGCGCCACGATCGGACTGAGCGTGCCGTCGAAGTCGAGCAGCACGCCGGACCGGCCTTCGACGCCGCGGAACGCCGTGAGAGGATCCATGGCTGAAATCCTAGTGTTCGGGCGCGACGGGGCTACACTCGCCACCCGTGAGCAGCGCCAACGTCTTCCCCCTGCCCGGGCGCTCGGAGCCACCACCGCAGGACGCACCGGCCCCGATGCAGTCCCACCACAACCCGTTCCCGCCGATCGCGGAGTACGGGTTCCTGAGCGACCGCGAGGTGACGGCGCTCGTGGGACCGAGCGGGGCCGTCGAGTGGCTGTGCGCTCCCCGGCCCGACAGCCCGAGCATCTTCGGGGCGATCCTGGACCGGTCCGCGGGAACCTTCCGGCTGGGCCCGGCCGAGCTGCTGGTGCCCGCCGGGCGCCGATACATGCCGGGCACCAACGTGCTCGAGACCACCTGGCAGACGCGCACGGGATGGCTCATCGTGCGAGACGCACTGGTCATGGGCCCCTGGCGCGACGACGAGCGGCCGGAGGGCTACCGGCGCCCACCGGGCGACTACCGCGCCGAGCACATGCTGCTGCGCGTGGTCCGCTGCATCCAGGGGCAGGTCGAGCTCGTGTTGAACTGCGAGCCATCGTTCGACTACGGGCGTACCGACGCCAGGTGGGAGTACACCGGACCCGGTTGGACCGAGGCGATCGCCAGGGGCGGCGAGGGCGACCCGGGGCTCCGTCTCACGACCGACATGCGCGTGGGTCTGGAGGGACGTTCGGCCGTGGCGTTCACCAGGCTGAGCGACGGCGAGTCGGCGTTCGCCGCGCTCAGCTGGAACGGCGATCCTCGCGCGGTTCCCGCCAACGCCGACGAGGCATGGGAGAAGGTCTACGACACAGCCGACTTCTGGCGAGCGTGGCTGAACATGGGCGAGTTCCCCGATCACCCGTGGCGATCGCACCTGCAGCGCGCGGCGCTCACCTTGAAGGGCCTGACCTATGCGCCGACGGGAGCGCTGATCGCCGCGCCGACCACGTCGCTGCCCGAGACGCCCGGCGGAGAGCGCAACTGGGACTACCGCTACAGCTGGGTGCGCGACGCCACCTTCGCGCTCTGGGGCCTGTACACGCTCGGCTTCGACTTCGAAGCCAACAGCTTCTTCTACTTCATCGCCGATCAGGTCAAGGACGGATCCGCCCTGCAGGTCATGTACGGCGTCGGCGGTGAGACCGATCTCACGGAGCAGTCCCTCGATCACCTCACGGGGTACGAACATGCCAGGCCGGTCCGTATCGGCAACGGCGCCCACGACCAGAACCAGCACGACGTCTGGGGTGCGTTGCTCGACAGCGTCTACCTGCATCTGCGTTCGGGTGAGTTCCTGACCGGCCGGGCCTGGGTGGGACTCGAACGACAGGTGGAGGAAGCCGTCGAGCACTGGCGGGAGCCCGATGCGGGCATCTGGGAATCGCGCGGCGCGCCCCAGCACTTCACGTCGTCGAAGATCATGTGCTGGGTGGCGTGCGACCGTGGCGCGCGGCTGGCGGAGGTGCTCGACAAGCCCGAGCTCGCACAGCGATGGAGCGCCGAGGCCGAAGCGATCAAGGCCGACGTGCTCGCGAAGGGCGTCGACTCGAGGGGCGTGCTGACCCAGGCTTACGGATCCGATGCCCTCGACGCGTCGCTGCTGCTCGCTCCGCTGATGCGGTTCCTTCCGCCCGATGACCAGCGCATCCGTGCGACCGTGCTCGCGATCGCCGACGAGCTCACGCTCGACGGGCTGGTGCTGCGCTACCGCGTCGACGAGACCGATGACGGCCTGCGAGGCGAGGAGGCGACGTTCGCGATCTGCTCGTTCTGGCTCGTCTCGGCGCTGGCGGAGATCGGAGAGCTGGAGCGGGCGCGGGACCTCTGCGAGCGCATGCTCTCGTTCGCGAGCCCGCTCGGCCTGTACGCGGAGGAGATCGATCCGCGTACGGGCCGTCACTGGGGAAACTTCCCCCAGGCCTTCACGCACCTGGCGCAGATCAACGCCTTGATGCACATGGTGCAGGCCGATGCAGCGGGCTCGGTCGGCCCCCCCCGGCGCTAGCGCGACTCGGCGCATACCGGCCGCGCGTTCCACCGCCCGGCTACCCCGGTTCGGCGCTGCAGGAGACGCATCGCACCGATGACGGGCGCGCGTCCAGTCTGAGCTCTGGGATCGGGTCGCCGCAGACGTCACAGACGCCGTAGGACGACTCATCGAGCTTGTCCAACGCTCTCATCACACCGGCCAGCTTGGACGAGAGCGCTCCAGCCTGCCCCACGCGCTCGATGCGCCCGATGGCTTCGCTGGTGCCCTCCCCCACCCGCTTGCCGAATCCGATCGTCGCCGTCGGGTCGCGCTTGACCGCCGTCAGCCGCTCGAGCTCGGCCTCGAGCGATGCCCGATCCGCCTCGAGTCGCGTCCGCACGGCCGCGAGATCGAGGCTCACGAGCCGGACCCGGTGTCGGGCTCGAGCACGAGACGGTCGTGCGGCTCGGCCACGTCAACGATGCCCGACAGGCCTGCTGCGACGAACAGCGTGAAGCCTGCCTCGTGCTCCACGACCTCGTCGCCCGGAGCCGGCTCGTCTGCGAGCTCGAAGCGCACACCCGCGCCGTCGGGCACGAGCCTGACGCGGGCGGAAGGGTCGAACCGGCGCGCGGCCTGCTCGGCCCGCTGCAAGAGCCCTACCGCAGCCGAGCTGCATCGGATCATCGGTTCGATGCTATCGGTTGGATCGCGATCATCGTCGGCCTCGATACGCTGCAGCAGCCATGGCCTTCTCGCTCGCGACGCACGGATCCGCATGACGACGTCGTTGCAGCTTCCGCTCGTGGGGCCAGGCGGAGAGCCCGTGGACCTCGCCCGCACGCTGAACTCGCACGGCTTCGCCGAACTCGCTCCCTCGTCGCTCGACGAGGCTTCGCACACCCTGCAGGTCACGGTGCGGGTGCCGGGAGCTCGTCCACGCCGTATCAGCATCGGGCCAGGCGACTCGGCGACGACGGCGCGCGTCGAGGTGTTCGGGCCCGCGGCTGGACCCCGCGTGCGCGCGGCGGCGCTCGAAGGCGCGGCGCACGTCCTGCGCCTCGACCACGATCTCTCCGTCTTCTACGAGCGCATCGCCGCCGACCCCGCCCTTGCCTGGGCGGCGACGGGAGCGGGGCGCATGCTGCGCTCGCCCACGGTCTTCGAAGACGTCGTGAAGACGATCTGCACCACGAACTGCGCGTGGGGAGCCACCGTGCGCATGGTGAACGCGCTCGTCTCGTCGCTCGGTGATCCCACGGTCGGCGGTGGCGGCTCCCTCACGAACGCCTTCCCGACGCCGTCGGCGGTGGCCGAGGCGCCCGAGCGCTTCTTCCGCGAGGTGGTGCGCGCCGGCTACCGCAGCCCGTACCTGATCGAGCTCGCCCGGCGCATCGTCTCGGGAAGCGTCGACCTCGAAGCCCTGTCGCGCCCGGAAGCGGACGACATCCCAGACGACGACGTGGAACGGATGCTGCTGGATCTTCCCGGGATCGGACCATACGCGGCCGCCCACGTGATGATGACGCTCGGCCGGAACTCCCGGTTGATCCTCGATAGCTGGACGAGGCCCACGTACGCGCGGCTCGTGGGGAAGGCGACGCTCGTGTCGGACGCGACCATCGCCCGCCGCTTCCGCCGCTACGGCGATCACGCAGGTCTCGCCTTCTGGCTCTTCCTCACCCGCGACTGGGTCGAGGACTGACCTTCCGACCCACGACTGCCGGCACCGCGGTCGCGGTCGTCGACTTCCCTTCGAGGTGGCTTGTTCACCCCTCGGAGCCGGGCGATACTGCGGCGTCCGCGGCATCCCGCGGCGACCGGCCGCCACGCGACCGGCGCCCGCGACCTGCGATCGGCGATCGGCGGCAGCTCCATGGCCACACCACCAGGGACAGGACCGCTCCCCCGGCGCGCCCGGCGCGTCTACCGAACCCTGCGCGCGGAGCAGCGAACGCTGCAGCAAGGGGTGGCCGCCCTCGCCCTCAGCACCGGAGCGGGCTTCGTCGCGGGGATCATCCTGGGCTCGATCACCGGAAGACTCGATCAACTGCCCGGGCTGCTGGTGCTGATCCCGGCATCGGTCGGCATGCGCGGCATGATCTTCGGGGCGATGGGCGCGAGGCTCGGCACCGGCATCGCAGCGGGCGTGTTCGAGCCGACCCTGCGCCGCGGAGGGTTGCTCGCCCAGAACGTCGAGGTCGCGATCGTCTCCGCGGTGCTGTCGTCGTTCTATCTGGCCGGCATGGCCAAGCTCGTCGCCTCGACGTTCGGGGAGGACACGATCTCGTTCTGGGATCTCGTCACCATCTCGGTCGTCGGCGGCGTGATCGCCTCGGCGGTGATCCTGTTCGTCACCGTGAGCCTCTCGGTGCGCTCGTTCCGGCGGGGCTGGGACCTCGACGCCGTGTCGACCCCGATGGTCACGGCGATCGGCGACATGGTGACGCTTCCGGCGCTCTTCCTCGCCACGTTCATCGCGACGTCGGATGGCGTGAACGCCGTCGTCGCCGTCGTCTGCGTGATAGCGGTGCTCGCCGCCATCGTGCGGATCGCCACCGGCAGCTCACCGACGGTGCGGCGCACGCTGCTCGAGATGGCGGGGGTCAGCGCGCTCGCCCCCTTGCTCGACGTGTTCGCGGGCGCCGTGCTCGAAGCCCACCGGACCCAGCTCGAACAGATCCCGGGCATCCTCATCCTGATCCCACCCTTCATCTCGCAGGCCGGGGCGATCGGGGGCATCCTGTCGTCGCGGCTGTCGTCGAAGCTGCAGCTCGGCGTGATCACTCCACGCGGCCGGCCGGAGCCGCCCGCCCTCGTCGACGCGGTCGTCGTGGTCGCGCTCGGGTCGGTGGTGTTCACCGCGATCGGGGCGATCGCGACCGTGCTCGCTTCGGTGACCGGCGTGGCACGGCCCCCGGCGGGCGTGATGCTGGGAGGCACGGTCCTCGCCGGCATGCTCGTGCTGCCGGTCACCCTCGCGGTCGGGTACTACGTGGCCGTGCTCACCACGCGGTTCGGTCTCGACCCCGACAACCATGGGGTGCCCGTGATCACGGCCACGCTCGACCTCACGGGTGTGGCCGCCGTGCTCTTCGTCATGTCAGTATCGGGGGTCACCTGATGAACGAACCCAAGAACGTCAAAGACCTCCTGGTCGAGCTCAAGGACGCGTCCGAGCTGATGGTCGACCTCGCGTACGCGGCCGTCTTCTTCAACGAGGACAAGCTCGCCAGGGAGGTCGCCCGGCTCGAGTCTCGCATGACCGACGACCTCCGGAGCCTGCGGACCACCGCGATGCTGGCTGCGCGGAGCCCTGAGGACGCCGAGGGCATGGCCGGGGTGCTGTGGATCGCCGACGCGATCGAGCAGGTCGGCGACGCGGCGTCCGACATCGCCAGGGTCGTCGCCGCCCGGCTCGGCATCCCCGATGCCCTCAAGCCCGATCTGCGACACGCCGACGAGGTGACCGCCCGGGTGAAGGTGCGTGAGGGCGGGGAGATCGTCGGCCGCAACCTGCGCGAGCTCTCGCTGCCGACCGAGACGGGCATGTGGATCGTCGCGATGCGTGCCGACCTCGACTGGCGCTTCGACCCAGGTCCCGACGACGTGGTCTCGGCCGGCGACGTGCTCGTCGTGCGAGGACCGGATGAAGGGGTGAACGAGCTGCGCGAACTCTCGGGGGCGCCGGCGCTTCCGCTTCCGCCGGAAGGCGACGAGCCGGTACTGTCCGAGCTCGATCGGGCCGTCGACATCCTGGTCGAGATGAAGGATCTCGCCGAGGCCGCCGTGGGCATGGCGTACTCCTCGCTGTTGTTCAACAACCGGTCGCTCGCCGCCGAGGTGGCCTCGCTCGAGGCTCGGAGCGATCAGCTCCGGGACCAACTGGAGTCCTGGGTGCTGCGGGCGGCCCCCGAAGCGCGCGACCCCGATGAGCTGCGTGGCCTCATCAGACTCGCCGGGGCGAGCGAGGCGATCTGCGACGCCGCTCGCGACATGACCTGGTACGTGGAGCACGGCGAAGCGTTGCATCCGGTCGTGCAGATGGCGCTCGAGGAGACCGAGGAAACCTCGGCGGAGACGATCGTGCAGCCGGGATCGGCGGCGGCGGGACGGTCCCTCAAGGATCTCCGGCTCGAGACCGAGACCGGCATGTTCGTGCTCGCCGTGCAGCGAGGCGTGCGGTGGATCTACCGGCCGAGACCGGGGTTCGTGCTCCGCGAATCGGATCGGTTGATCTCGGTCGGACCGGAGGACGGCGAGACCGAGCTCTGGGCGCTCACGGGCGCACCGGTCGCGATCGAGACCTGAGCGGAGCCGCACACGGCCACGGCGACGTGCTTGTAGGGGTCGTGACCCTGCCCTAGGGTCGCCCCATGGACGCATACGTCTACCTCCGGATCCAACCGGGCACCATGCAGGAGGTGCTGGCCGGCATCACCGCACGATCGCAGATACGTCGCGCCAGCGCCGTGGTCGGATCGTGGGACGTGATGGTGCACGTCGAAGGTCCCGATCTGGCCACGATCGCCACCCAGGTCATCTCGGAGATCCATCGCTTGCCCGGGGTCGTGCAGACCCTCACCGCGCCGGTGGTACCGCCGGACCGCATCGGGGTCACCGGCTTCGCGAACCTGGGGGCCCCGGCCATCATCCATGACGCGTGCTACGTGCACATCAACGCCGAAGCCGGGGCGACGGCAGGTATCGCGGAGCGGCTCGGCGAGATGACCGATGTCGTCTCGGGCGTCGCGGTGCTCGGCGGTGAGCACGACCTGATGGCATGCGTCGCCCAGCCATGGGAAGTCGGCAGCAGCGTCATCCTCGAGACGATCCAGTCGCTTCCGGGGGTGATCTCGACCGAGACGCTCATCTCGGTCGCCTACGAGGAACCCGATGAGGACCGGGACCAGTTCTCGACCTGGTCCTGAGCGGCCCCGCTCGCCTCAGCGGGTCGGTGTCAGCCCGATCTGGCGCACTCCCGCCGGCAGGGAGAACCGCACGCGCTCCTCGGTGAGGGTCACCTCTTCCACCGCATCGAAGCCGCGCTCCGCGAGCCACGACAGCATGCGGTGCACCAGCCACTCGGGTGCCGAGGCCCCCGAGGTCAGCCCCACCGTCGTCGCACGCTCGAGCCACGATGGATCCGCATCGGTCTCGTCGTCGACCAGGAAGGCCGGCGTGCCGAGCTCGCGCGAGAGCTCCGCGAGCCGGTTCGAGTTGGAGGAGTTCCGGGAACCGATGACGAGCACGACGTCGCAGCGCGGGGCGATCGACCTCACGGCGTCCTGACGGTTCTGCGTCGCGTAGCAGATGTCGTCCCTCGGCGGTCCTTCGATGTGCGGGAAACGCTGCCGCAGGATGGCGACGATCTCGTTCGTCTCGTCGACGGACAGGGTGGTCTGGGTGAGGAAGCTGAGTGGGCCGCCACCGGCGATCTCGACGGTGCGAGCCTCGGCGGGCGACTGCACGAGGATCGTTCGCTCGGGGGCCTGACCGCTCGTTCCTTCGACCTCCTCGTGACCTTCGTGGCCGATCAGCACGATGGTGCGACCCTCGGCCGCGAACCGGCGAGCCTCGACATGCACCTTGGTGACCAGCGGGCAGGTGGCGTCGATCACCTCGAGCTTCCGCGCGGCGGCGTTCTCGTATACCCCCGGCGCCACGCCGTGGGCCGAGAGCACGACCACGGCCCCTTCGGGCACCTCGGTCTCCTCGTCGACGAAGACCGCGCCCTTGGCCTCGAGATCGCGCACGACGTGCAGGTTGTGCACGATCTGTTTCCGCACGTAGACGGGGGTCCCGTGCTTGGCGATGGCGCGCTCGACCGCGTCGACGGCCCGCTCGACCCCGGCGCAGTACCCCCGGGGAGCGGCGAGCAGCACCGTGCCCTGCAACTCGGTCATGACCACATGGTAGGTGTGCCGGAGACCGACCGGGGGTCATGTTCGGTTGTCGCTCGTCGGGACCGGTCCGTAGGGTGGAACGAGCACGTTGCGGACGGTTCCCGGTTCCGCACCTTCCCGGCGCAGGCTCGCGCACACCACCTTCCCAGGGTCGGTTCGCGCATGCCCGCACGCGCTCGGGAGCACGGAGGGGATCGGCGCACGTGCGAATAGGTCACACACGACGCGACCACACGACCACAGGAGGTGATGCAGGCACCCACGACCTACCGCGGGATGAACGGCGCCACGGTGAAGAGCTCACCGTCGCCGGTCGATCGAGACGCAGCCGCCAGCTCCGTCCGCCGCGGGGGTGATCCGATCCATGACGAGCATCGACCTGAAGCGCCGCCGCTTCCCGGCGGCGCTGTTGTTCCCTGCCACGCTCCTCACGCTCGCCCTGACCCTCGCGCTCTCGAACCCGCTCGCCGCCACGGCGCGCACCCGTGAGACGAAGATCCCGGCGAGCGTCTGCGACTACGATTGGCGCAAGGGCGAGTGGCACGTCAAACAGCTGATCCGATGCGCGGCCGATCGTTGGCGCGTGCCCGGTGGAGCCCGGATGGCCCTGTACGTGGCCTCGCGAGAGTCGCACTACCGGCCGAAGGCCTACAACACGTACAGCGGTGCGAGTGGCGTCTTCCAGCACCTCAGTCGCTATTGGCCCGGCCGGGCCGATGCGTACGGGTTCGGAGGTTGGTCGGCCTTCAACGCCCGGGCCAACATCATGGTCACGATGCGCATGGTCCGCAGCACCGGCGATTGGAGCGATTGGAACGTCTGACGGCACGGCACGACCGCGCTCACGCGCCGATCGGACCGCCCGGAAGGGGGAACCCCTTCACCAAGCTCCGGACCTCATCGAGCGAGGTGGCCACCGCGGTGGCTCCGGGCGTGTCTCGATCCGTGACGATGCGCATCGCCGGGAACCGTTCCCGCACGAGCGAGACCAGCTCGGCGTGATCGCCGAACGCGATGAGCACGTGCGGTCGCTCGGCGTCGACCTGGTCGAGCGCTGCCCGCAGCTGTACCGCGCCGGGTGCGAGCTCCCACTCGGCCGACACCGCCGCGAGCTTCAGCTCGGCGAGGGTGTCGGCGTCGTCGGCGACGCAGAGCACCACGAGCGCCCGGCACATCGCTACAACCAATCCTTGCGTTTGAACACGACGTACAGCACCGTGGACGAGCCGACCATCATGCCGATCGCCAACGGGTAGCCGAGCGTCCAATCGAGCTCCGGCATGTGCCGGAAGTTCATGCCGTACACACCCGCGATCAAGGTCGGCACGAGCACGATGGCCGCCCAGGCGCTGAGCTTCTTCATGACCTCGTTCAAGCGGTTCGCCCCCTGCGCCACGCGCACCTCCAGCAGGGAGGTCAGCAGCTCACGCACGTTGTCAGCGAGCTCGACGACGCGGATGAGGTGGTCCATCACGTCGCGGTAGTACGGGCCGAGCGCCGGGGTCGTGAGCGACGGCTCCTCCTGGAGCATGTCGATGCCATGACGAAGGGGCATGGCGGCGCGGCGCAACATCACGGTGTCGCGGCGCAGCCGGAACAGGCGCTCCTGCACGTCGACATCGCCACGGTCCTCGCCGTCGCGCTGGAACACGGCATCCTCGAGCTCGTCGGCCTCGTCTTCGAGGGCTTCCACCACCGACAGGTAGTCGTCGACGACCTCGTCGAGCACCGCGTACAGCGCGAAGCCCTCGTCGTGCAGATCCTCGCGGCGTTCCCATCGGGCCGTCGCCCCGTCGAGCGAGTAGCCGGGAGACCATCGCAGGGTCACGAGGAACCCTTCACCGGCGACGAGGTGGACCTCGTGCTCGTCGATCGCGAGTGCCCCGTTCGGCGAGTCGCGCGAACGGTTCGGCGAGTTCGGTGCGACGGTGACCGGCCGGAGCACGATGAACACGTAGCCCGCGAAGATCTCGACCTTCGTCCGCTGCCGGCGATGCAGCATGTCTTCAACGGTCGTGGGGTGCAGCCCGATCCTCCCTTGGAGGCTCTCGAGATCCCCGGACTCCGGATCGAGGATGTCGATCCACTCGAAGGCGCCGTCGCCGTGAGCCAGGGCATCGGCTCCGGATGGATCGAACGTCTCCGGCTCGGCGTGCCCCCGCCGATAGCGTCGCCCCGTGATCACGTCCGAAGGGTATCGAACAGGCCACATGCCCTTTCGCGCGCCTCGCGCGAGCGACGAGCCGGCGTCACTCCGCGGGCGGGGCGAGGTAGCGGAGCGCGGTGAACAGACCGCCGTCGCGCTGCAGGATCCAGGTCGATCCCTTCTTCCAAGCGGGGGGGTCGAGCATGGGCACACCGCGGTCGGCGAGGTGCGTGACGAGCGACGGGATAACGTCTCCGTGGCTACACGCGACGACGGCGCCTCCCAGTGAGCGCAGGAGCTCGAACGTCGCACCGAGGCTCGCGCCCTCGAGCAGCTCGTCGTGCGACCCGATGCGCATCGACCGCTGGTCGGCGAGTGGACGCACCGTCTGCACGCATCGGGTCGCGGGGCTCGAGATGACGCGGTCGACGGGCATGTCGCTGAAGAGCGAGACCAGGCCGTCGGCCTGCGCCTGTCCACGTGGGCTCAGCGGACGGCGGAGGTCGTCGCCGTGCCAGGTCGCGCGATCGCCTGCCTTGGCGTGCCGCACGAGATAGACGGGCCGGTCGAAGGCCAGGGCGTCGGTGAGCACCCCTCGATCGCGCTCGTAGGTGAGCATCGCTCGAGCCGTGGCGGCATCGACCCACCGCAGGTCGTCGACCTCGCGGCTGGGGACGAACGACCCGCCCGTGGGGTACATGAGCCAGTACCGCACGACCTTGGAGCGACCGAAGTGGTCGCGGTACCGGATCCTCCCCAGCTCGGGGCCGAGATCGCATCGCAGGCCGGTCTCCTCTCGAACCTCGCGCTCCGCCGTCTGCTCGTCGGCCTCCCCGTCGAGGGCCTTGCCCTTGGGGAAGGTCCAATCGTCGTAGCGCGGGCGGTGCACCAGCGCGACCTCGGTCGCGCCCCGCTGCCGCCGTCGCACCACCCCCCCAGCAGCTCGCACGCGCAGCTTCACTCCCAGAACCTCGGAGCCTTCCGGCGGAGACGAAGATCGCGCCACCGTCGAGGCCAGCGCCGGCGGGCGTCCTCACGGAGCGTCGCCTCGATACCGGCCAGCGTGCCGGCGATGAATCCGAGGTCCGACACACCGTCGGACGTTCGCAGCCACGCGAGGGCGACAACCGCGTCCTGATGAAGTCCCAGCACCTCCTGCAGCGCCTCAGCTCGCCGCGCGAATCGGTGTGCAGGCTTACCGAAGACGGGCGCAAGCGCCTCCGCCGCATAGCGCACACGCTTGGCCCGGATCCGGGCCTCGTGCAGCGCGGCGTCGGGAGAGTCCGCTTCCAGGCCGTCACAGACGTTCTTCAGATGCACCCACGGAGCATGCATGAGGGCCGCCACCGTCTCATCGGCTCGTTCGTTCGCCCACTGGTCGTGCACGCGAGGGCTCGAGGCCGCAGCACGCAGCGCGCCGAGCAACCGCTCGTACCGCGCATCGTGCATGGCGGAGAGCAGCGCCTCGCGCGCGGGATCGCGCCCGGCACGCAGACGATCCAGCACGAGCGCGACGTCTCCCCGGAGGTCGGCGGGCACCAACGCGGAGTGCTCGAGGAACCGCTGCTGCAGCACGTCGAGGTCCCGGACGGCCCCGAGGGCGCCGCCGAACCACCGCAGCTCGCGGCGCAGGTCGTCGACCCAGGTGGGATCGAGCAGCGACCGCACGAGCCTGAGGTCGGAGCGGAGGCGTCGGGTCGCGACCCGCGCCTGGTGCACCCCTTCGGGGTCGACTCCGAGCCGCACCACGTGGTCGTTCGTGATCAGACGCTGTGCCGAGCTCGCGATCATGCGTTCGATGACCTGCGCCGTGGTCGAGCGCGGGCCTACCTCGGGCACGACGATGCCGCTCGGATCGTGCGGCGGCATCGTCAACGATCCGAGCCCGAGCGCTCCACGGCGAGCCCCTGCAGCACCCGCTGGGCGTCGACGCCCTTGCCCGACGGCACCTTGTGCCACGTGCCGTCGGCAGCGAGCTCCCAAGCCAGCTCATCGTCGTCGAGCTCGATCGACAGGATCTCATCGAGCCGCCGCTGCAGCGATGCATCCTCGACCGGCGTCAAGGCCTCGACGCGTCGGTCGAGGTTCCGAGGCATCCAGTCGGCCGAGCCCATGAGGTAGTCGTAGCCTCGAGCCTCGCTGCCGAACCGGAAGATGCGGGAATGCTCGAGGAACCGCCCCACGATCGAGCGGACCCGCACGCTCTGCGACATGTCGGGCACGCCGGGGCGCATGCAGCAGATCCCCCGGACCAGCAGGTCGATCTGCACGCCCGCCTGTGAGGCTTCGTACAGCGAGTCGATGAGTGAGGCATCGGCGAGGCTGTTCAGCTTCAGCACGATCGAGCCGTCGTCGTGCGCCATCTCGCGGCGGATCAGCGCTTCGAGGCCGGGACGCATGGTCACGGGGGCCACCAACAGCTTGCGATACTCGCGCTGTCGGCTGTACCCGGTCAGCAGGTTGAACAGGTCGGTGAGGTCCGCGCCGAGCTCGGGATCGGCGGTGAGCAGGCCGAGATCCTCGTAGAGACGAGCCGTGGCGGGGTTGTAGTTCCCCGTGCCGATGTGGGCGTACCGGCGGATGCCCGCGCCTTCACGCCTGACCACGAGGCAGGTCTTCGCGTGGGTCTTGAGCCCGACGACGCCGTACACGACGTGCACGCCGGCGGTCTCGAGCGTCCTCGCGAACGTGATGTTCGCGAGCTCGTCGAACCGCGCCTTGAGCTCCACCAGGGCGACGACCTGCTTGCCCGCCTGGGCCGCTCGCACGAGCGAGTGGATGATCGGGCTGCCCGAGGACGTGCGGTACAGGGTCTGCTTGATCGCCAGCACGTCGGGGTCGCGCGCAGCCTGCTCGACGAACGCCTCGACCGACGCTGAGAACGAGTCGTACGGATGATGCACGAGGATGTCGCCTCGTCTGATCGCCGAGAAGATGTCGACCGGCCCATCGGGCGAGTACAGCTCGGGCGGCGTCACGGGCGTCCAGGGGTCGTCTTTCAGGTCGGCCCGGTCGAGCCCGGCGAAGAACCACAGGTCGCCGATCGCGAGCAACCATTCCCCCACGTAGACCTGCGAGTCGTCGACGCCCAGCTCCCGCATCAGCAGGCGCCGCATCTCCTCGCTCATCGCCGGATCGGTCTCCAGTCGGATGGGCGTGGCGCCTCGCTGCCGGCGCTGCAGCACCGTCTCGATCGCCGCCAGCAGGTCGTCGGCCTCGTCCTCCTCCACCTCGACGTCGGCGTCCCTCGTCACCCGGAACACGTGCACGCCGACGATGTCCATGCCGGGGAAGAGCTGATCGAGGTGCGCGGCGATGACCTGCTCGAGGGGCACGAAGCGCTCGCCGTCGGGAAGGTCGGTGAAACGGGGAAGGAGCGGCGGGATCTTCACCCTCGCGAACCGGCGCTCGCCCGTCTTCGGGTCGCGGATCACCGCGGCGAGGTTCAGCGACAGGTTCGAGATGTACGGGAACGGATGCGACGGGTCGACCGACAACGGCGTCAGCACGGGGAAGATCCGCTCCCGGAACCGCCTGCCGAGCAGCTCGCGGTCGGCTGCGTCGAGCTGATCCCAGTGCACGAGCCGGATGTGCTCCTTCTCGAGCGATGGCAGCAGATCGTCGACGACCAGGGAGTCGGCTCTCGCCTGCAACGACTGCACCCGGTCCCGGATCGCCGCGAGCTGCTCGTGCGGGGTCATGCCGTCTGGGGTGGTCGCAGCGACACCGGCCTCGACCTGTTCCTCGAGCCCCGAGACCCGGATCTGGAAGAACTCGTCGAGGTTCTGGCTGTAGATGGCCGCGAACTTCACCCGCTCGAGCAGGGGGCGTCCGTGGTCTTCGGCGAGCGCGAGCACGCGCGCCTCGAACTCCAGCCAGGACAGCTCGCGGTTGATGAATCGTGAGCCCATCGCGACGGCCGGCTCGGTCGGGGGCTGCGTCTTCACGATGCGCCGTCAGTCCAGGAACCGGTAGCCGAGCCCCCGGACCGTCACGAGATGCCGTGGGTCGTGCGGGTCGCTCTCGATCTTCTGACGCAGCCGCTTCACGTGCACGTCGAGGGTCTTCGTGTCACCCACGTAGTCCGCTCCCCAGACGTCCTCGATCAGGAACAGGCGGGTGAGCAAGCGGTCCTTCCGACGAAGGAACGCCTCGAGCAGCTCGAACTCCTTCGGTGGGAACGCGACGCCTTCCCCGCGCACCCGCACCTCATGGCGCGTGACGTCCATCTCGACGGGCCCACCGCGCAGCACGTCGTCGGCCGGGGCGAGCTCGCCGCGCATGCTGGCGCGCCGCAGATGCGCGCGCACCCGGGACACCAGCTCGCGCACCGAGAACGGCTTCGTGACGTAGTCGTCTGCGCCGAGCTCGAGACCCGTGACCTTGTCGGCTTCGGAGTCCTTGGCCGTGACCATGATGATCGGCACGTCGCTCTCGGCGCGCATCGTTCGGCACACGTCGAGCCCCGAGATCTCGGGCAACATGAGGTCGAGGATGACGAGCGACGGCTGCTCGGCCCGGAACCGCTCGAGCGCCCGCCTCCCGTCGGAGGCCACCGCCACGCGGAACCCCTCGCGCTCGAGGTTGTAGCGCACGGAGTCGGCGAGCGATTCCTCGTCCTCCACGATGAGGATGTACGCCGCAGGCTCCGCCGAGGGGTGCGCACCTGCCGGTTCCTGGGGTGCGAGGCTCACTCGATCACCACGCCGTGCGACGCGTCGGTGAACTCGCGGAACTCTCCCGTGAGCAGGAAGCCCACCTGCTCGGCGATGTCGACGGCGTTGTCGCCAACCCGCTCGAGCGCCCGCGCAGCCATGTTCATGTGGAGACCCCAGTCGAGCTGCGAGCGATCGTCGGCGAGCTTCAACGCCTCGAGATGCGTGTTCCGGTTCAAGCCGATCGACCGGATCGTCCATCGTCGGCACCTTGAAGGCGAGCTCGAGATCGCGCCGACCGAACGACTCCATGGCCGTTCGCAGCATCGCGACGACGAGCGATCCCATCTCCTCGATCTGCTGGCGCATCGAGCCGCTGCCCCGCGCGTCCTTCGTGCGGAGGTACATCTTCGCGACGTTCACGGCCTGGTCGCCCACTCGTTCGAGGTGCAGGTTGCAATGCAGGATCGCCGAGATCAGCCGCAGATCCTGGGCAACAGGTGACTGCAGGGCAAGCATCTGCAGGACGCCCGAGTCGATCCGCAGGTAGAGATCGTCGATCGGATCGTCCTCGTCGATCACCGCCTGCGCCTTCGCGTCGTCGTGCTGTATCAGGGCGTCGACGGCACGCTGCACGGCCGTCGCCGCAAGCTCGCCCAGGCTCAAGAGTTCGAGCTCGGTCTTCTCGAGTTCCTCGTGGAAGGTTTCCCTCGTCATCCGAACCGCCCCGTGACGTAGTCCTGCGTTCGCTCGTCGCTCGGGTTCGTGAAGATCGTCTCGGTGCGCTCGAACTCGACGATCATGCCGGTGCGCGAACCGTCGTCGTGCACCTCCACGGTGAAGAAGGCTGTGCGATCCGACACCCGGGCAGCCTGCTGCATGTTGTGCGTCACGATCACGATCGTGTAGTCGGCGACGAGCTCCTGCATCAGCTCTTCGATCTTCGCGGTCGCGATCGGGTCCAGTGCCGAGCACGGCTCGTCCATCAGGATCACGTCGGGCTTGGTGGCGATGGCCCGGGCGATGCACAGACGTTGCTGCTGGCCACCCGACAGGGCCAGGCCCGACTCCTTGAGCTTGTCCTTGACCTCGTCCCAGAGCGCGGCCTTTCGCAGGCTCTCCTCGACCAGGTCGTCCATGTCGCCCTTGAACCCGGCGATCTTCGGCCCGAACGCGATGTTGTCGTAGATCGACTTCGGGAACGGGTTCGGCTTCTGGAAGACCATGCCGATGCGCCGGCGCACCTCGACCGGATCGACCCGATCGTCGTAGAGGTCGACGCCGTGGTACAGCAACGTGCCTTCGACCCTCGCGCCCTCGATCAGATCGTTCATGCGGTTCAGGCATCGCAGGAAGGTCGTCTTGCCGCAACCGGACGGCCCGATCAACGCGGTGATCTCGTTCTTCAGGATGGGGAGGTTGATGTCGCGGATCGCCCGGAAGCCCCCGTAGTACACGGAGAGGTCGGTCGTCGAGAACACTGACCTCGCGAGAGGCTTCCTCGTGCTCGCTCACATGCGACGGTTTCACCATGATCCTCGGTCTATCTTCGGTGACCGGAGCCACCGTCGTCAGGTCGGTCGTATCCATCGGGTCACCACTTTCGGTCATATCGGTTCCTCAGCAGGATCGCGAAGAGGTTCACCACGAGGATGATCGCCAGCAGCACGACGATCGCAGCGGCCGTGTTCGCCTTCCACCCGTCGCCCGCATAGCGCGACCACGAGAAGATCTGCGTCGGCAGGGATGTGTACTTGCCTTGCAGGATCTCGAGCGGCGACCGGCCAGAGGGGGTGGAGAGGTAGCCCGTCACGGCGCCGACGAGCAAGAGCGGGGCCGTCTCGCCGAACGCGCGCGCCAGAGACAGGATCGTGCCGGTGAAGACGCCGGGGGCGGCGTACGGCAACACATGGCTCCGCACGACCTCCCACCTCGTCGCGCCGACGCCATAGGCGGCCTCTCTGATGCTCTTCGGCACCGAGCGGAGCGCCTCCATCGTGATCAGGATGATGATCGGCAGCACCAGCACAGCCAGGGTCATCCCGCCGGCGATGTAGCTCCGACCGAAGATCTCGGGACCTGTGATCGAGCGGAGCGCCTTCACGAACACGACCAGGCCGAGGATGCCGTAGACGATCGACGGCACGCCCGCAAGGTTGCGGATGTTGGTCGTGATGCAGTCGGTTGACCCAGGTGTCGCGCGCGTACTCCTCCAGGTAGATCGCGGCCGCGACCCCCATCGGGATCGCCACGACCGCGACGAAGCCGATCAGGATCAATGACCCGACGATGCCCTGACGAACCCCTGCCCGGCTGTCGAGCTGCGACACGTTGCTCGTCACGAAGTCGCCCAGCCGCGTCGACAACACCGGCCATGCATCGACGAGCGTCGTCCCGAGCAGCACGATCAGGATCAGCAGCGAGACGAGCAGCGACAGGAGCAGCCCTGCTTGGAAGACGCGGCCGGCGACATCGCGCCTGCTGCCCCGCAGCGCGAGCTCGACGGTGCTCCGAACCTGCGCCGTGGGCGCGATGCTCGCCATCAGTAGTCCTTCCGCACGCGGCGGACGAATCGTTCCGAGAGCAGATTGAGTCCGAGGGTCATGGCGAACAGCAGCAGGCCCACGAAGTAGAGCGAGTCGAACGGGTTCAACCCGCCCACGTTCTTCACCTGGTCGGAGCCGATCGCGAGCGACGCGATCGCACCGGTCATCGTCTGGCCTCCCTCGAGCGGGTTCCAGTGGCGCGTGCGCCGAACCCGTTGCACCGGCAGCGATCGACACGACCATCGTTTCGCCGACGGCGCGGGAGAATCCGAGGATCAACGACGGCCACGATCCCCGACACGGCCGCAGGGAAGACGACCCTCGTCGTGACGGTCCTGCGGCGCGCACCGATGCCGTAGGCAGCCTCGCGCAGGGCTCCGGGCACCGCGTACATGGCGTCCTCGGCCACCGACGCCACGAGAGGGATCGTCAGGATGCCCGACGCCGATGCCTGCCGCCATGATCGAGAACGGACTCGTGGCCCCCAGCAGGTCTTGCACGATCACGGGGTTGATCACGACGAGCGCGAAGTAGCCGAGCACGACGCTCGGGATGCCCGCCAGCGTCTCGAGGATGGGCTTCAGCTTCCGACGGATCCTCGGGTTGGCGTACTCGGAGAGGTACATGGCCGCCCCGAGGCCCAGCGGTGTCGCGATCAGCATCGCGATCAACGAGACCTCGAGCGGTTCCGATGAAGAGGGTGAGGATGTCGAACTCTCGGCTTCGTGGGCGCCAACCTTCGCTCCACAGCATCCCGAGCTCGATGTTGGAGAGGAACACGATCGCCTGGCCGAGCAGCGCGACGACGATGAGGATGCTGATGACCATCGAGATGCCCGCGGCGGCCGCGAGCAGGCCGTGCACGATGCCTTCCTTGCGCTTTCGCCGTGGACTGCCCTGCAGCCGCTTGATCGAAAGCGCCGGTTCGTCCGTCGTCGCCATGGTCCGGGCCACCTTACCCTTCGGTACCGTGCCGAAGAAGGGCCGGACGGCGCGCTCCGTCCGGCCCTTCGGTCGGTACTTCGGGGATCAGGCCGATGCCGATCCCCAGGCTGAGCGGGTGGCCTCGATGCGCTCCGTCGGAAGGGCGATGTAGCCGACGTCCGCGACCAAGCCCGTCATGGCCTCGTCGGACACGTAGTAGTCGACGTAGGCCTTGACCTCCGGCCGCGCGGCGGCCTCGCTCCCCACGTAGATGTAGAGCGACCGCGACAGAGGGTAGGAGCCATCGGAGATCGTCTCGGCTGTTGGGGCTACACATCCGTCGCCGCCGTCGATCTCGATCTGCTTGACCGCGTCGCCAGCTTCTTGGGCGAAGGCGAAACCCACGAACCCGAGCGCGCTCGTCGAGCCTTCCATCGCCTGGATGATCACGTTGTCGTTCGGCGACGGCGTGTAGTCCTTGCGCAGCACTGCCGCGTCGTCCTCGGACAGACCCTGCTCGAGCGCGACGTCCTCGAGCCCCGCGAGATCGATGAACGCATCGTAGGTCCCCGATTCCTCGCCAGGGGCCGTGATCTCGAGCGGCACATCGGGGAACCCGCCGTTGCCTCCGACCGTCTGTGCCAGCGAGTCAGCATCGGACCAGCTGGCGAAGCCATCGGACTCCGGACCGAACAAGGCGTACAGGTCGCCATTCGTCAGGCACGTGACGTCCGCGTTCTCCGGGTTCGTCATCACCGTGACACCGTCGAGCGCCACTTCGAGTTCCGTGTACTCGATGCCGTTCTTCTTGCAGGCCTTGACCTCTTCGGGCTCGATCTGCCTCGACGCGTCGGCGATGTCGATCTCGCCGTTGCAGAAGAGCTCGAACCCGTCGCTCGTGCCGGGACCCTCGACGCTGATCGCGACGTTCGGACTGGTTTCGTTGAAGATCTCGCCGACGATCGACGAGATCGGCTCGACGGTGGAGGATCCGGAGATCGTGATCGAGCCCTCGAGTTGTTCAGGCGCGGGCTCGGTGCCGCCATCGCCAGGGTTCGGATCCTCGTCTCCACCGCAGGCCGCAGCCACGAGCGAGAGCGCGAGCAGGCCCGCGACGAGCCCACCGTGCTTCCTGAACTTCCTCATCGACCCCTCCTTGGGAGTGTTGTGACATCGGGCATCCATGACATCGTGGCGATCCTAGGGAGGGCTGGTGGCCAACCGGTTTCACCAACATGAACGGTCGATGAACGTCGATCATGCCACGTGTCCGTCGGCCGAACGACCGACGCGCGCACCAGTGGAGGACGACTGGGTGAACGCGGCGTGAACACCCATGTTCGAGTGGCACCGGCTGCGTAGACTCTGCCCGCTCATGGACTCCTGGGCCTTGCTCGTGGCGCTGCTCGTCGCCGTCGCAACGGCGATCGGCGCATGGGGGGTGGCGCTCCAGGCCCGCAAGCAGCTGCGACTCGCCGAGAGCGAGGGGGCACGTTCCCGCGAAGAGCTCGAGCGGCGCGAAGCCGCGAACCGTGAAGACCGGGCCGTGCAGGGCCTCATCCTGGGTTCGATGCAGGAAGGGGTGCTGTTGTTCGACCCGGAGCAACGGACGGCGTTCGCCAATGCCGCGCTCACGCGACATCTCGGGGCCGAGCCTGATCGCGTGGACAATCTCTTCCCCGTCGATCTTCGAGATGCCGTGCGGCGCGTCGCGGCCTCCGCTGAGGTCGCGACCGTCGACATCGAGCGGACCCTGCCCGACCGGTGGCTCCGGATCACCGCGACCCCGGCGGGCGACGGAGCCGTGCTCCTCGTCGTCACCGACGTCACCGATGCCCGCCGGACCGAAGCGGTCCGCCGGGACTTCGTCGCGAACGCATCGCATGAGCTGAAGACGCCGGCCGCGTCCATCCAAGCGGTTGCCGAGACGCTCCGGTCGGCGGCGGACGCCGACCCCGAGGCGGTCCACAGGTTCGCGGCGCAGCTGGAGCGGGAGGCGCTCCGGCTTTCACGCATCGTCGCCGATCTGCTCGACCTCTCCCGGCTCGAGACGGGGAGCGAGCTCGACGAACGCGTGCGACTCGACTCCCTCGTCCGCGAGGAAGCGGAGCGCTCCGACGATCATGCACGTGAGGCGGGCGTGCGGCTGTCGGTCGAGGCGCAGGCGGCCACGGTCACAGGGTCGGCTCGCGATCTCTCGCTGCTCGTGCGCAACCTGATCGACAACGCCATCAGGTACACGAAGCCCGGAGGATCGGTCGAGATCGCCGTTCGTGGCGAGCCGAACGGCGGGATATCGCTCGTCGTGCGCGATACCGGGGTCGGCATCCCCAACCGCGATCTCGTTCGGATCTTCGAGCGCTTCTTCCGTGTCGACCGAGCCCGCTCACGTGAGACCGGCGGCACCGGACTCGGGCTGGCGATCGTTCGCCACGTTGCCGAGAACCACGGCGGCTCGGTCGAGGTTCGAAGCGAGCTTGGCGCCGGGTCCAGCTTCACCGTGCACCTGCCGGGCCTCGCCTGACCACCTGGAGGAGGCTGGCCGTATGCTGCGCCCGCCATGGCCACCCTCTTCCTCGTGCGGCACGGACTCACCGCCCATACCGGACGCACGCTCTACGGACAGAGCCCAGGCATCGATCTCGACGACCGCGGGCGCGCGCAGGCCGAGCGACTCGCGGAGCGGCTCGCGCCGGTGCGACCGACCGCCATCTACTCGAGCCCGCTCGAGCGGTGCGTCCAGACGGTGGAACCCCTCGCGCGGAGGTGCCGGCTTCCGATCGTCGAGCATGGCGCCCTCATCGAGATGCACGCGGGATCGTGGACCGGCAGACCGCTGGCGCGTCTGCGGACCCTGAAGGCGTGGGGCGAGGTGCAGCGCTCGCCTGCCGGCTTCCGGTTCCCCGGACACGGCGAGAGCTTCGTCGAGGCGAGGGATCGGATCCTCGCCGAGGTGCATGGCATCGCGCGACGTCACCGGCGCGGACGGGTCGTGGTGGCGACCCACGGAGACATCCTGCGCATCGTGCTGGCAGAGCTCGCCGGCGCATCGCTCGACCGCTTCCAACGCATCGTCGTCGACACGGCGTCGGTCTCGGTCGTCTCGATCGACCGGGCAGGCCTCCCTCGCGTGCACCTGGTGAACGACACCGGTGACCTCGGTCGCTTCACGCCGGGCGGCGGCACGCCCGTCTGGGAAGAGACGGCTCCGCGGTCCGGCACGCCCCGGAAGCGCACCGGAACGAACCTGCGAGGATAGGTCGCTATGGACCTCGGCGCCGTCGAACGCATCACCGCCGGCACGATCGGCGAGCCCGGATCGCGCACCTTCTTCCTGCAGGCTCGCGCCGCGGGCGAAGTGGTGACGATCGTCGTCGAGAAGCAGCAGGTGCAGCTGCTCGCCGCCTCGATCCTGGAGCTGCTCGCCGACCTGGAGCTCGAGACCGGCGTCGGCCCGAGCGAGGCGGAGCTCGGTCTGGAGCAACCCGTCGATCCGCGGTGGCGTGCCGGCAAGCTCTCGATCGGCTACGACCACGACCGCGATGTCTTCGTGCTCGAGATCGAGGAGCTCGTGCCCGGCGATGACGACGCGGCCGACGAGGAAGCCCCATCGCCAGGGCTCGAGCGCGAGGTCGTGCAGCTCGCCGCCACGAAGGAGCAGATGTTCGCCCTGTCCCGCCACAGCGCCGTCGTCGTGGATCAGGGGCGCCCGACCTGCCAGTTCTGCGGGAATCCGATCGATGCGGAGGGCCACGCGTGTCCCGCGATGAACGGCCACTCGAAGCGGGACTGACGCGCCTGGCGACGGGCTCGGAAGCCGTGGCGGCGATCACCTCGTCGCCCCTGGAGATGCTCGGTCTGTTGCCGAACTCGTCCAACTACACGTTCCTCGTTCGGACCCGGGCCCCGGGCGAGCCCACGCTCGCCGTCTACAAGCCGCACCGCGGGGAGAGCCCGCTCTGGGACTTCGACGAGGGCTCGCTCGGCCGCCGGGAAGTGGCGGCGTTCGTGGTCGCCGATTCGCTCGGCTGGCCCAACGTGCCTCCCACGCTGCTCCGCGACGGCCCGGAAGGACCGGGCTCGGTGCAGCTGTTCGTGCCCTTCGAGCCGCATGAGCACTACTTCACGCTGCAGCAGCGCTACACCGAGGAGTTCCGCGCGATCGCGGCGTTCGACATGATCGTGAACAACGCCGACCGCAAGGGCGGCCACTGCCTGCTCGGTGAGGACGGCCTCGTGTGGGCGATCGACCATGGCGTGTGCTTCCACCGGGAGCCGAAGCTCCGCACGGTGATCTGGGAGTACATCGGGGAACCGATACCGGCGCCGCTCCTCGACGGTATCGCCGCGCTTCGCGGTCGGCTCGAGCAAGGAGCGCCGCTGCGGCGCACGCTCGCGGGGCTGCTCGACGAGGCCGAGATCACGGCGCTCACCGGCCGGATCGACCGGATCGTGGCGCAGCCGGTCTTCCCGGCCCCCAGCGGGGACCGGCCCTACCCCTGGCCCCCGGTGTGATCGAGCCGGCACCGGGCTTCGAAGTCACGACGGTGACCACACCGCTCGGCGATCTCGAGATCGTCTGCTCCCCGCGTGGGGTCGTGGCCACCTCGTTCGTGCTCGACGAACCCGAGGCCGCTCAGCACCTCCCGGCTGCCCGCGCCGACCTCTCCGCTCCCGACCGCCGCTCCGCGCGGGCCCTCACGGCCACGGCGAGACGCGAGGCCGCGCGCTACCTCGACGGCTCGCTGCGTACGTTCTCCGTGAGACCGGACCTGAGCCTGGTCACCGGCGGGTTCGCCCGCCGGGTGCTCGATGTCGTCTCCACGATCCCCTACGGGGAGCTCTGGACGTACGGCGACGTGGCGGGTATGGCCGGCAGCCCCCGTGCAGCTCGAGCAGCGGGAAGCGCGCTCGCCGCCTGCCCGATCGAGCTGTTCGTGCCGTGTCATCGCGTGGTGCACGCCGGCGGCAGCATCGGCGGCTACGGCAGTCACGAAGGGCGCAAGCGCTGGCTGCTGCGGCTCGAGGCCGCATCCGAACCTCGAGCGGCGGCCGGGCGTTCCCGCACGCATGCGAGAGGATGACGGCATGATCCGACGCATCCCGCTCGCGCTGCTGGTCACTGCGCTCGTGGCCTCCGCATGCACGGGCGACGCGGAACCCGACCCCGCCCCGACGGACCGGTTCGAACCGGCGGCCGTGAACTTCGCCGCGCAGGTCGCGAGCTCGGATCTCGCAGTCGGCTCTCCCGAGCGCGTCCAGATCGGCGTGTTCTCGAGCACCCCCGAGCAGGGCGTCCAGGTGCTGTCGTTCGGCGAGATCGGGGTGGCGTTCGACTTCCTCGGGGCCGACGGGGCGCAGCCGCCCGTTCCGGGGCCTGCGACCACGGCGGGGTTCGTGCCGGCTCCCGGCGAGGAGACGAAGGCACCGGGCGACGCCGGAGGCCCGACGCTCACCAACCCGGCCGACGTCGCGGGGGTCTACCTCACGCCCGAGGTGTCGTTGCCTGAGGCCGGCGTGTGGAACGCGACCGTGACCGTGACGGCCGACGGCGGCGAGCCCATGGCGCTCGAGGCAGCGTTCACCGTCTACCCCGAGCACCGCATCCCGGCGCCGGGCGACGAGGCGCTCGCGACCGAGAACCTCACGATGGACTCCCGCGACGCCAAGGCGGCCGCGATCGACTCGCGTGCCCAGGACGGTGCCCCCGTGCCCGATCCCGAGCTGCACCGGACCACGATCGCGAACGCGCTCGAGCAGGGCCGGCCGGCCCTCGTGCAGTTCGCCACCCCCTTGTACTGCCGTCAGCATGTTCTGCGGGCCGACGGTGCAAGCGCAGGAAGCGCTCGCGCGCGAGTTCCGCGGCGTGGCCGAGTTCATCCACGTCGAGATCTGGCGCACGAAGACCGCTGAGAAGGGTGTCGTGAACGATGCGGCCGCGGAATGGCTGCTGCGCGACGGCGACCTGACCGAGCCATGGCTCTACCTGATCGACGCCGACGGCGTCATCGTGGAGCGGTGGGGGCCGCTGTTCGACCTGGACGACGTGCGTTCCTCGCTCGCAGCGCTGCGCCCCTGACCCCGAACGCGAGCGGCTGAAGACCGCGGCTCCCCGTACCATGGAACCCATGGAACAGCAGCCGGTGATCCCGCCCCCGCCACCTCCCGGCGACGATCGCTGCTACCGCCACCCCGAGGTGTCCACGGGCGTGCACTGCACGCGGTGCGGGCGCGCGATCTGCCCCGAGTGCATGATCGCGGCGCCCGTCGGTCACCACTGCCCCACCTGCGTCGCGGAGGCCCGCCGAGAGTACCGGCAGGGGCCGGGGCGGCGGGTCGCGGTCGCGAACGCCAAGGCGACCTCGGTGGCCTCGGCGCTGCTCGTGCTCATGGGCGTCGGCTACGTGCTCGAGGTCGCCGCCGGAGGCGCCGGGTCGTTGTTCGGAGGCCCCGACATCCTCGAGCTCGTGCGCTTGGGCGCGTCGGTCGGCATCGCCCGCATGCCGAGCGGTGAGGTCGTGGGCATCGCCACCGGCCAGGAATGGCGCATGATCACGGCGGTCTTCCTGCACGGCGGCATCCTGCACCTGCTCATGAACGCCTACGCCCTGTGGATCTTCGGGCCGGTGGTCGAGCGCGAGCTGGGTCGCGCACGGTTCCTGTTCATCTTCCTCACGACGGGATTGTTCGCGAGCGCCGCGTCGTACGCGTTCGCCGACGCGCCGATCCAGGTCGGGGTCGGCGCATCGGGGGCGATCTTCGGGGTGGTCGGCGCATTCGTCGCCTACAACTACCGCCACCGAGAGATGGCCCTCGCCGCCGCGAGGCTCCGCGGGATCATGCCGTTCCTGATCCTGAACCTCATCCTGTCGTTCAGCTTCCCGCTCATCGACTGGAAGGCTCATCTCGGCGGGTTCTTCGCGGGTCTCGTCGCCGGCGTGGTCGCCGAGGGCTGGGGTGACCGGTCGATGCGCATCGCGGTCTCTGTCGTGGGCTTCATCGTGCTCACGGGGGCGGCGCTGGCCC
The DNA here is from genome assembly GCA_963790335.1 of uncultured Actinomycetes bacterium. Taxonomy (GTDB): domain Bacteria; phylum Actinomycetota; class UBA4738; order UBA4738; family HRBIN12; genus JAOUEA01. Next base: position 479,191 of record CAWBOB010000007.1, read on the forward strand.
TCGCCGCGTGGCGCACGGCCGAGTACCGCACCGAGTTCCCCACATTGTTCTGACGACCGCGGGATCCGGGGGCTACGGCGCGGCGGCGTCGGCGATGCCGTAGAGATAGCCCTCGCGGGTACCGAGGTAGATCCACCCCTTCCAGACGGCGGGCGTGGACTCGATGCATCCGTCGAAGTGCATCCGCCAGAGCAGCGGGGGCGCCTCCGTGGGATCCGACACGTCCCAAGCGTAGAGATCGCCCAGGCAGTCGCCGAGGATGAGCACGCCGTCGACGACAACGGGCGACGCGATCGACGGCGCCCCGACGGCCAGTTCGTGGATGATCTCACCAGAGGTTCGGTCGACCTCGAGCACCCGGCCGGCCGCGGTGGAGAAGAAGACCACGTCGCCGTAGAGGGCCGGGGTCGACCAGCTTCCCCCGGCTCCCTCGAACCCGATCTCGGTCGCCTCGATGCTCCACACGATCGGATCGTCGGGGCGGCGCGGATCGAGCTTCATGAGCTGACCCACCTCGCGGGAGCGCTCGTTGAACCGCTGGTACTCGGCGGCGACGTAGAGGAAGCCTCGGTCGTCGATGACCACCGAGGCGTCGACGTCGTCCCCCGCCCAGAACCGGAAGACCTGCTGCACGTCGGTTCCCCCGCCGAGCAGATCGCGGATGTCCCAGCCCTGCACCAGCCCGCCGGAATTCGCGAAGTACACCACGCCCTTGCGGAAGGAGACCGAGCTCTCGATCGAGACCTCGTCGTCGCCGAGCGTCCGGAGCAGCTCGTCGTCGAACCCGGGGATCGTCGCGACCACCTGGGGATCGACCGTGACGAGCCCGTCGTCATCGGTGGCACGGTTCAGACGGATCACGTACAGCCACCCGTTCTCCGAGCCCTCGATGAGATGGTCGCGAACGACGAGCGGCGCCCCGTCCCAGTCGTCGTTGCGCAGCGGTCTGGGAACCGTCGTGCCCGCGTCGATGCTCCACAGGGTCTCGGGCTCGGGGCGGTCGAGCGCCACGATCCGCAGGTGCCCGTCACGCGAGCCCGCGTAGTAGAGCGGGAAGCCGTTGGGGTCGCTCGTCGCCGAGCCCTTGGCGAGGTCGAGCGTCGCGAGCGGAGGCCGCACCTGTTCGCCCGTCACTCCGTCGACGAAGTGGTAGCGCCGGTCGTAGGCGCCTTCGCGCACCTCGACGGCTCCACCGGCGTCCTCGATCACGTTGGGTTGACCCGTCCACCCCGTGCCGCACCACTCGCTGATGTCGAGCGCCACGATCGAATCCGAGCAGAGCTTCGTGCGCTCCGGGTGCCGCCATCTGATCTCGGGATCGAGGGGCACCGGACCCTCGCCGTAGTAGGAGCGTGCCGCATTGCCGCGGAACGTGGTCAGGCCCTCGAACGATCGGTTCGCGGGTGGAGGCGTTCGCACCGAGACGGGACCGGGTGGCGGCGCACCCGTCACACCGTCGCCGTCGTCACGAACGATCAGCGCCCAGCCCGCCACCACGACGACGACGGCCGACAGCGCGCCGGCCGCGATGGCGATCCATCGACGCCCGATCCACCCGGAGCGGCCGGCCAACGCCATGCGGCTCAGACCGGCTGACCGGCCGAGTGGTAGCTGCCCAGCACGCGCAGGAGCGACGTATGGTTCGCGACCTCGGCAAGCGCTTCCACGACCTCGGGCGCGTCTGCTGCCGCCATGAGGTCGACGTAGAACACGTACTCGAAGGGCTGTCCGCGCCGAGGTCGCGACTCGAGCTTGTGCAGGTTGATCCCACGCTCGGCGAACGGGTGCAACGAGGCGAGCAGCGATCCCGGGCGGTCGAGCACCGCCATCACGAGCGAGGTCTTGTCCGGGGGTCCCAGGTCCGGTGTGGCGGTCGAGATCGCGGCGAACTTCGTCAGGTTCTCCTTCTCGGTCTGGATCCGCTCCGCCAGCACCGCCAGTCCGAGCGAGCCACCGGCCTGCACGCTCGCGATGGCCGCGTGCTCACGGTCGGCTCGCTCGGCGATCATGCGAGCGGCCCCGGCCGTATCGTGCACGGGCACCGGTTCGATGTGCATCGACGACAGGAACTCCTCGCACTGCGCCAGCGCCTGCCAGTGCGAATGGGCCCACCGCACCTGCTCGAGCCGGGCGCCGGGCACCCCCAGCAGCGCATGATCGACGCGGACGAGCGCCTCCCCGACGATGTGGAGCATGCTCGTGTGCTGCAGTTGCTCGTAGGTCTCGTTGACCGAGCCGGCCTGGGAGTTCTCGAGCGGCACGACGCCGTGGTCGGCCTCGCCGCTCGTCACCCGGGAGAAGACGAGACGGACCGTCTCGCACGGCAAGGGGTCGGCCTCGGGGAACAGCGATCGCACCGCGCGCTCGCTGTATGCGCCGGGCTCTCCCTGATAGGCGACCTGCATGGCGGGGAAGCCTAGCAAGCGCCTCGTGGCAGAGCGCCGATGATACGCTCGCCGCACCGTGCGGTCGTCGGCCGTGTCGACGAACGCCGACGCCGACCTGGGTGGAACCCGCGCATCCCGATGACGACCTCGACCCACGCCGCCGAAGACCCGCGCCCAGAGCGGGCCGGACCGCGAGCCCCCGCGTCCCCGCCGCCGCACGGATGCTCGGCGCCGCCGCGATCGTCATCGCCGTCGTCGTCGTCCTCGCCGCGCTCTCGGCGATCGTCGGGTTGGGAGTGCGCACGAACGCCGAGGCCGGGTCGGGTGGCCGTCTCGCAGGGAAGGAGGGCGCTCGCCGCGGGAGACCTCGACCGAGCCCTCGAGCGGTTCCGCGAAGCCGAGAGGCGGTTCGCGCCAGAGCCACGACCTGGCCGCCTCGGGGCTCGGGGGCGTGCTGTCGACGCTGCCGCTGCTCGGCAGGTCGTTCGACGTCGCCGAGGGCATCTCCGAGGCCGGCGGCATGCTGGCCGGCGCGGCCGCCGACCTCACGACCTCGATCGCCGAGCCTTCCCAACGGTCTCGGGTCGCTCGCTCCGGTCGGGCGGCCGGCTTCCGATCGAGACCCTCGAAGGAGCTCGCCGACGACGTCGAGGCCGCCGCCGCCGCCGGGCACAGCGCGCTCGACACGGTGCGGGCTACGCCCACGTCGCTGATCCCTGCGGTGGTCGGAGACGTGCGTTTCCAGGCGGAGGAGCAGGTCGCGCTCGCGAGCCGGGCCCTCGACTCGGCGTCGCTCTTGATCCGAGGACTGCCACGATTCGCGGGGTCGGAGGGGCCGCGACGGTACCTGCTGCTGGCCGAGAGCCCGTCGGAACAGCGTGGGACCGGAGGCATATGGGGGGCGTACGCGATCCTCACCACCGACGACGGCGCTCTTTCGGTGGGCTACGTTCGATCCGATCCTCACGCTGCCCGAGGCCGAGCCCGACGAGCTCCCCGCTCCGAACCCCGACTACCGCCGCAACTGGGACGGATACGGTGGCGCCGGGTCGTGGCGAGACATGAACATGACCGCCGACTTCCCGTCCGCGGCACGGGCGGCGCTCGCCAACTACGAGCTCGGCACCGGCGAGCGCCTCGACGGTGTGATCGTCGCCGACCCGTTCGCGGTCGAGGAGATGTTGAAGGTCACCGGTCCGGTGGAGATCCCGTCGCTCGGGGTGCGGCTCGACGCGGACTCGGTCGTCGGCTTCATGGCGAACGAGGCCTACATCCTGTTCCCCCAGGCAGCGAAGGACCGCAAGGACCTGCTGGGCGCGCTCGTGGGGCTCGCGTTCGACCGGTTCCTGGCCGCACGAGGTGAAGGACCGGACAAGATCGAGGCGATGGCGGACGCGGTCACCGGCGGGCACATCAAGATCTATCCCACCGACCCGGACCTCGAGCGCGGACTCGCGCTGGCGGGACTCGACCGCGCGCTGACGGCGCCAGCGGGCAGCGACCTGCTGGCCGTGCACGTCAACAGCCGGTCGGCGAGCAAGATCGACTACTACGCGACCCGGTCGATCCGCTACGAGGTTGAGCTCGGAGGGGACGAGGAAGCGTTCGCGACCACCGAGATCGAGATCCGCAACGACTCCCGGCCTCGAGCGGTGTGCCCGCCTACGTGATCGGCCCCGGTCCCGGCATCGAAGGCCACGTGCCCGGCGACAACGTCTCGCTCGTCACCGCCTCGTGTCCGGGTGCGTGCGAGCTGCGCGAGGCCCAGCGCAACGGACGCGACCGGGGGATGCGTGGCGGTGAGGAGCTCGGCCGCTCGTGGTTCCAGGACTTCTACACGACGCCGGCAGGCGAGACCTCGACGCTACGGCTCGTGACGCGACCGCGACGATGTCTGGAGCGGAAACTCCTCGGGCGGGGTCTACCGTCTCACGGTGCTGCCGCAGGTCACGATCGTGCCGACGCAGATCGAGATCGTCGTGCGGCCTCCGGCCGGCACCGATGTCGTCTGGACGAGCGAGACGATGCGCATCGGCGACGACGGGGCAGCGGTGCTGCGCACGTCGCCGTCGGGGCGGCTCGAGCTCGTCGTTCGCTTCCGCGCACCGGCGCCCCTTCGCTGGTGGAGGAACGCCGCACGGCTGGTCGGCTGAACGACGGCAGCGGACACACGAAAGCCCCGGGTTGGGGGGTACCCGGGGCCATCGGTGTTCGGTTCGCCGTTACGACGTGCTGGCGGCGCGACGCCGCGCGACGAAGAGCGCGACGAGCCCCACAGCAACGAGCGCGACCGCCACGATCGCGGCCGTCGAAGCGTCTCCACCGGTGAACGCGGTGCCTCCGCCGGTTCCCTGAACCACGTCAGTGGGAGGTGGAGAGCTGGTGTACCCGGCGAAGGCGGTACCGGCGAGCATGGCCATGAAGACCATGGAGCCGGCCAAGACCGCAGCAGCCTTCCTCATGAACGTTCCCTTCGTGTTGGACACGGCACCCGCACGTCCGTGTCGCCTGATCTGGGGCCCATCATAGGTCGTTCGGGCTACGATGGGCAACCGGCCATCGGTCTATTCGGAGCTTCTCCGCGAGACCTAGGTCCTCGCGCTGCGCATCGTATGCCCATCGGCCGCAGAAGGGAAACATATCCGGCGAGCGAACCGTCATCGTGACCGATCCAGCTGTCGACCACGACCGCGCTCCCGGAGCACCTGACGGAGGAAGAGTGCCAGGAACCGGGGGTTCTGCCTCAGGTAGCGCCGCCAGAGCCGACGAGGCTCGGACACGAGGCGGAATGCCCATTCCAGCCCGATCCGCTGCAGGATGCGCGGGGCCTGCCGCTTGGTTCCCGCCAGGAAATCGAACGCCGCGCCCACGCCGATCGTGACGATCGGCAGGCGATCCACGTGCTCGGCCATCCAGCGTTCCTGCTTGGGACATCCGAGCCCGACGAACAACAGCTGCACACCGGCGCCCAGGATCGCGCCGACGATCTCGGCGTCCTCCGCTGCCGTGAGGGAGCGGAAGGGCGGGCTGTAGGCGTAGGCCACGCGCAGCGACGGCCACCGTTGGGCCGAGACCCGTCGCAGCGCGTCGAGCGTCTCCTCGTCACCGCCGTAGAAGCCCACGGCGATGCCCCGTTCCTCGGCCCTGGCCAGCAGCAGCGGCGTGAGCTGAGGCCCGCAGACCCGTGTGGCGCCCTCGACGCCGAGCAGCGAGAGCGCCCAGACGAGCGGCATGCCGTCGGGGGTCACGAGGTCGCACCCGTTCATGACCCGGCGGAACGCGTCGTCGTCGACGGACTCCATGACGTTGTTGACGGTGGCGACCCCAACGGTGCGGGCGGATCCTTCGGACGCCCACGCGATGATCGTGTCGACCGCATCGTCGTAGCCCTCGGGAGCATCGACGCGCATGCCCAGCACATCACGGCTCACGACGGCGGATCGAGATCCTGCCGGCGATGCTGCCTCGGGCACCTACCGAGCTCCCTTACGGCCGATCACGACGCCGACCGTGCGGAGCATGATGTAGAGGTCGAGCAGCAGCGACCAGTTCTCGATGTAGAACAGATCCTGCTGGATGGCTTCGTCGGCGCTCACGTCGCTGCGACCGTTGACCTGCCACCAGCCGGTGAGACCGGTCCTCACGTCATGGCGAGGTCCGAGCATCTCGGGGTTCGCACCCACCTGCTCGGCCGTGAGCGGCCGGGGTCCCACGAGGCTCATGTCGCCCTTCACCACGTTCCAGAGCTGGGGAAGCTCGTCGAGGCTCAACGTGCGCAGCACCCGGCCCACCGGGGTGACCGGAGGTTCCTCGCCTCCCTTGAAGAACGGCTGGGTCCGGTCGATGGCGCGCTCGTCCATGATGCGGTCGGCGTCACGGTCCATGGTGCGGAACTTGTAGACGGTGAACAGCTCGTTGGCACGGGTGACCCGCTGCTGGCGGAACAGCACCGGGCCGGGCGAGGTGACCCGCACGAGCAGGCCGATGACCAGCTGGATCGGCAACGAGACCAACAGCCCGACGCTCGCGATCGAGATGTCGAACGCGCGCTTGAGGGCCGCCTGCGTGCCGGTGAGCTCGGCCGGACGCACCGCGACCGTCATGAGGGGTCCGACCCGCTGCAGCGTCAGCCGGTTCGTGAGCATGTGAGGAACCCTGGCCACGAGTCGCAGCGCCAGCCTCCGGCGGCGGGCGAGCTGCTGCAGCCGTGCGAGCTCGGCGGTCGTGAGCGTCGGCGAGGCGACGATCAGGGCTTCGACCGCGCACTCGTCGACCAGGCGGGCCGCGTCGGCGAGCAAGCCGAGGAACGGCGGCGAGCCGGGCACGTCCTGGTCGACCGCCGGTCCGATACGTCCCACGGGGTAGAACCCGCTCCGGTCGTCGATGCCGAGCGACATGGCTACCGAGGCCGCGTCGTGCGCCGAGCCCAGGATCAACGTGCGGTAGGCGAGCAATCCCTTGCGGCGCAGGCTGCGGGCGTAGCGCCGCCACGCCAGGCGGGTCAGCACCCCGAGGGCCACGAGCATCACGAACGTCAGGGCGAGCACTCCCTGGCTCCCCGGTGCAAGCACCCCGGCTCCGAAGATCATCAGCAGCGCGGCACCGACCGAGGTCGCGCCGACCACCCGGCGGATCTCCTCGGCCGAGTTGAAGTGCATCGACGCGTACAGGCCGAACGCGTGGAAGATCGCGATCCACGCGGCGCTGCTCGCGAGGGTGATGAGCCAGCCGATGCCCGACAGTGACCGGGCGCTGATGACCTCGTCGAGCAGTCCGGTTGCGAGGAGCATGACGTTCAGGCAGAAGATGTCGCTCGCCACGTGGCCGGCCACCAGCATGCGGTAGCGCTGCTTGGTCGCGCCGTCGGGCACGTGGCGCCGTTCGGCATCCGGGATCGGAGGGGCCTCGGGGACCGCCTCGCCGGGGCGAAGGTCGTGGATGACCGCGAGGTCGCCTTCGCGGGTGATCACGCGGAGATCGCGGTCGCGCTCGCCGGCGACGAGCTCCGCGGGATCAGCGGCGAGCGGGTCGACGGCCGGATGGGGCGTGTCGTCGGCCGGTTCGAGCTCCTGCACACGCGCCGAGGCCTGACCCCGCTTCGTGGCATCCTCGATCCGTCGTTCCATCAGGTGCGCCTCGCCTACTCGCCAGTCGTCGGTCGGGGGTCACCGAGTCTGTTCGGCCCGGTGGACGTCCCCATGGTGCCCTGTTCCCGGGGAGGGAGGGTGACAACCCTCATCCCCTGTATGGGGGACGATAACGAGTCTAGAGGCGCTGTGCTATCAGACCAAGGGGTTTTCCTTCGACGGATGCGAAGGAAGTTGGCCTAGGGCGTCCGGGGGTGCCGCGCGACGCGGCGGTTATCTGCGACGACACACTCGGCGTCGACAGCGGGATGCGCGAGACCGGAACCGCTTACTGCCCAATCAGTTGCGTCATGATGCGGATCGCGCCCGGGCCGATGATGACCACGAACAGCGCCGGCAGGATGCACAACACGAGCGGGAACACGATCTTCACCGGGGTCTGCTGCGCCTTGGCCTCGGCCGCCTGGCGGCGCTTGATGCGCAGCTGCTGAGCCTGGGTGCGCAGCACGCTCGCGATCGAGACACCGAAGACGTCGGCCTGGATCATCGCCAACGCGAAGCCGTTGAGCTCCTCGACGTCGGTGCGATCGGCCAGGTGCCGGAACGCCTCGGAGCGCGGAACGCCGAGCTGGATCTCCTGCAGCATGCGGGCGAACTCGGCCGAGAGCACGCCGGGCACGTTCTGCACGACCTGCGCGATCGCGGCGTTGAGCGAGAGTCCCGCCTCGACGCTGATCGTGAGCAGGTCCAGCGTGTCCGAGAGCGTCTTGAGGATCTCCTTCTGCCGCTCCTCGACCTTTCGGTTCAACACGACGTCGGGCAGCACGAAGCCCACGAACGCGAGCAGGGCGATCGCCACGATGGAGATGAACGATGACGCCGCGAGCGCGGTCGAGATCGCGAACCCCGCGGCGACACCGCACACGGCCCCGATGACCTTGAACGCGAGCACACGCTCGGCGTCCCAGCCGGAGACCCCGCCCGCGAGCTGGATCTTCTTCGCCACCCGGTCCCGGGTGTCCAGGGGTGTGACCCGCCGAGCCACCCGTCCGGCCGTGCCGACCACCGGTACGAGCACGCGCTGGCCGAAGTTCTTCGTGAGCTCCTGCTCCCTGAGGTTCACGGCTTCCGTGCCGCTCACCTGCGACTCGAGCAAGCGGAGGGCGCGCTTCTTCCCTGATGAACCCGACTCGACCGCGAGGCCGGCGAGCACGATGGCGAAGAACGCCGATGCGACAGCAAGGACCAACCAGATCTCAGACATCGATATCCACGATCTTCCTCATCCAGACGATCCCGAGCCCGAGCAGGATCACGGCCGTGCCGGACATGTACCACCCGGCCTTGGTCGTGATGAGCAGCCCGATGTACTCGGGGTTGACGGCGAACATGTAGACGGCGATGCCGATGGGAAGCGCCACCAGCACCCACGCGGAGAGGCGTCCCTCCGCGGTGAGGACCTTGATCTGGCGCCGCATCATCGCCCGCTCTCGCAGGGTGTCGGCCACGTTGTCCAGGATCTCCGCGAGGTTGCCGCCGACCTCGCGCTGGATGTTCACGGCGAGCACCGCCCACTTGAAGTCGGCGCTGCCGACGCGGGTGGCGAGCGCTTCCAGCGCCTCCTCGATCGGGCGGCCCAGACGGATCTCGGCCACGACCCGCTGGAACTCGGTCGCGGCCGGCTGGGGGATCTCGCGGGCGACGGTGTCGAGGGCCTGCATGAAGCTGTGACCCGCACGCAGCGAGCTGGCCAGCACGGTGAGCACGTCGGGAAGCTGCTCGCGCATCTTCTCGGTGCGTCGGCGCAGGGCCATGCGAAGGGCCACGGTGGGCCCCATGCCGCACGCCCCACCGACGACCAACCCGAGCATCCACGACCTGAACAGGGCTGCTCCGAGCACGGCGCCGACGACGAAGGCCACGACCGAGAGCACGACGAACTCGCCCGATCGCACGCTGACCCCCGCCGATTCGAGCTCCGCGTCGAGCCGGTCGGTGAACCCACGCGAGTCCGCGAACCGGGTACCGAACTTGGTCACGCGGTCCGGGATCCAGCCCTGGGTTCCCTCGGCCTGCACGCCGACCGGGTGGTGCGCGCCACCGACGCCCGGACACGGCCGCCATGCGGGCGGCCATCTCACGGTCCTTGCGGGCGCGCGCCGCCGTGCCGAGCAGCAACCAGCCGAGCGCGAACGCCGCCCCCCCGACCAGCGCAGCCAGCACGACCTGAGCCGCGGGGGTGCTCCAGAACGATGCAGCCGTCAGGGCGTTCATGCGTTGCCCTTCGGCTCGAGCGCGAACGTAGCGGCGTCGACGTAGACGCCTTGCTCCGCGAGCTTGTCGAGGAACTTCGGACGCAGCCCGGTCGACTTCAGGCGGCCCTTGAACTTGCCGTCCTCGTCGAGTCCTGCCGAGAAGTCGAACAGGAAGATGTCCTGCAGCGTGATCACGTCGCTCTCCATGCCGACGATCTCGGTCACGTGGGTGATGCGCCGGCTGCCGTCCTTCAAGCGCGACTGGTGCACGATGAGCTGGATGGCCGAGGAGATCTGCTCGCGCACCGAGCGCGGACTGAGCTCCATGCCGGCCATCATCGTGATCGTCTCCAGCCGCGAGAGGGTGTCGCGCGGCGTGTTCGAGTGGATCGTCGAGATCGAGCCGTCGTGACCCGTGTTCATCGCCTGGAGCATGTCGAGCGCTTCCGGGCCACGGACCTCACCGACGACGATGCGGTCCGGGCGCATGCGCAGCGAGTTGCGTACGAGATCGCGGATCACGACCGCGCCCTTGCCTTCGATGTTCGGAGGCCTCGACTCGAGACGCACCACGTGGGGCTGCTGCAGCTTGAGCTCGGCAGCGTCCTCGATCGTGATGATGCGCTCGTCGTCGGGGATGAACGACGACAGCACGTTGAGCGTCGTGGTCTTGCCCGAGCCGGTACCGCCCGAAACGATGATGTTGGTGCGACCGCGCACGCACGCATCGAGGAACTTCGCCACGGAGCTGCTCATCGTGCCGAACTCGACGAGGTCGTCGGCCTGGTACGGGTCGGCGGAGAACTTCCGGATCGTGAGCGCCGGCCCGTCGAGGGCCAGCGGCGGGATCACGGCGTTCACGCGCGAGCCGTCGGGCAGGCGCGCGTCGACGTAGGGCGACGCCTCGTCGACGCGACGGCCGACCTTACCGACGATCTTATCGATCGTGCGCCGCAGCTGCTGCTCGTCGTGGAACTTCGTGCCGGTCCAGAACAGCTTCCCGGCGCGCTCCACGTAGATCGTGTCCCAGTTGTTGACCATGACCTCGGTGACCTCAGGGTCACGGATGTACGGCTCGAGGGGTCCGAGGCCGAGCACGCTGTCACCGATCTGACGCACGATGAGCAGCTTCTCCTGCGCCGAGAGGCTGCTCTCCTCGTCGTCGAGCAGCTCACGCAGCCGCTGGTGCACCAGCCCTTCGAGTTCGGTGTCGGACAACGTCGAGTCGTAGAGCCGCGGACCGAGCACCTCGACCAGGCGCTCCTGCACCTTGGTCCGGATCTCGGCGATCCGGTCCTTCTGTTGCGCCTTTGCCAGCCTGTCTGCGAGGGACATCTTCGGTGCTCCTCTCCGTTACGAGCCTTACGTGCGGGCGAAGCGCCGCTTCTTCTTGCGGCTGCTGCCGTTGGTCGACGCGATCTGTTCGGCCTGTCCGGCGGCGTCGACGAACTTGCCGGCGAGCTGCCGAACAGCGACCGAGACCTCCGACGAGGGCTCATCGAGCACGACCGGGCGGCCCTTGTTGAGCGACGTCGGCACGAGCCGGCTCGACGGGATCATCGCGTCGACCTGCACCTTCATCACCCGCTCCACGTCGCTCGAGTCGAGCCCCACCTTGGAGTCGGCACGGTTCAGCACGACCCTGAACCGGTCACGTGGCAGACCGATCTGCAGCAGGGTGTCGAGCGCCTTGCCGAGATGCTTCACACCCACGACGTCGAGGCTCGTGATCAAGCAGATGAGCTCCGACAGATCGAAGCAGACGAGCGCAGAGTCCGAGTAGTCCACCGACGCGTCGACGACCACGAACGGGAAGTCGTTGCGCATCGCACGCAGGAACTTGCCGATCGCCTCGCCCGCCGGCGCCTCCGCCGTGGGGTCGGCGGGGGCCCCGTAGGCCCACAGGTGATCGGTCACCGGCATACCCACTGCGCGGATGCGATCGTGGTCGGCACCCTCGCCGAGCGCCATGAGGTCGGGGATGTTCGACGGCGGCTCGCTTCCGAAGTAGGTGAAGACGTCTCCCATGTCGAAGTCGAGGTCGATCACGGCCGTGTCCTGTCCGGTGACCTCCGCGATCGCGCATGCCAGGTTGGTGGTCAGGAACGTCTTGCCCGCCCCGCCCTTCGACGAGAACACCGAGATGATCTTGCCCCGCTGCCCGCCCGGGCTCTCCGCCCGGGCGATGCCGACCGAGCGCAGGTTCGAGGCCCACACGACGGCCCGCTCGACCGCATCGCGGAGCTCCTCGGTGCCCTGCGTCATGTCGACGACATCGCGGATGCCCGCCCGCATCGCAGCGGGAAGCAGGCCGTTCCACGTGTGGTCGCGGACCATCACGATCGCGGTGCCCGGTGCCTGACGCCCCACGAACTCGGCGAGTCCGAGGGCGTCGGGCTCCTTCACCTCGGGCGAGAGCACGAGCACATCGACCGGGTTGAAGGCGTGGATCAGGAGCTCCTCTGCCGCTGTCGCGGATTGGACCCAGCCCACCTCCTCCGGCTCGACCTCGAGGGCACGAGCCAGCTGCTGGCGGAAGGACTGCGGCGTCCCGACGGCGACGACGCTGGCCTCTGTCATGCCTTCGCCCCCACGATCGCGTCGTAGGCCGCGCCGGTGTGACCCTCGACCGGGTACCCGTCGGCGTTCTCGGGCGGAAGCAGCGCCAGGTTCACGAGGTCGGCGTTGACGAGCGAGTACGACACCGCCTGGGCGTCCTCCGGCGTGAGATCCAGGGTGAGCGGGATCTGCCGCTCGTCGAACTGGTTGCCCTCGACGACCACCGGGTTCTGGATGTTCAGCACACGGGTCGCCTCGACGACGGTCACGGTGAACTTGAACGGCACGACCACGAGGGGTCCGTTCGCGCTCGCCGCGTCACCGAGCACCTTCGAGAGCTGCGCCGGCGAGAGGATCTGCCGCAGGTCGGCCTTCGCGAGCACCTCGCCCTGCTTGAACGTGGCGTAGACGGCCACGCTGTCGCCCCGCTGGATCAATCCGTACCCGGCGGGCCCGCCGTCGAGCACGATGGGGAGGCCGACGTTGCCAGGGGTGATGCCCAACGCGCCGCCCTTGGGCGAGTCGCCGCCCGACAGGCGAGCGCTCGCGATCTGCTCGTTGGCGAGGATCGGCGCCGTCGACGTCTGGCCCCTGAGCTCGTTCTGGCTCGTCACCGCGCCGTCGACGACCGCGTCGGTCGGCACTCGGAGCTCCGTGAACGCGCCCTCCTCGATGAGCTGATCGAGGTTCGTGTTGGCCGCGATGTCCTGCTTGGACACGACCACGACGGAGAGCGCTCCGCCGGTGACGGCGTCGTTCTTGACACCGTTCGTGTAAAGGATCACCGCTGCCGCCGCCACGATGGCGAGGACCACGGCGATGGCGACCACCAGACCGCGTGACCTCATCGTCCTAGCTCCTTTCCTGAGCCCTTCAGCTCTCCTCGGGGCATGACCCCAGTTCGAGGTCGCAGAGCGCGAACGCGCTCACCCCGAAGTTCGTGCCGCTTCCGATCGTCCCGGACGAGGTGGTGAAACCTCTCCACTCCGCCACGATGCAGATCGCGTTGGGGTCGCTCGGCCGGCTGCCGCACGCACCCTCAGTTCCGTTCATCGACCAGCCGTACTCGACCTTGAGGTCCGTCGCGTTCGCGGTGCGCCAGGTGATCGAGCGGCCGACCGGGTCGTACCAGTAGCCGCACGTGGGCGAGAGGTCGCCCGGCACGCACTGGCGGTACTCCGGATCGCTCGGCTTCTTCGGGAAGACGTGCACATCGGTCGCCGGACAGGTTGTCCGGTGAAGCCGTCGGGCACCCCGACCCCGAGCCGTAGGTGTTCGACAGCGGGAAGGCCTGGCCGTTGTTCAGGTTCACCTTGGACGTGGAGCACGAGCCGCTGGCGCCCGGCGTGCCGATCGCCGCAGGGTCGTCGCCCTCGTAGATCTGGATCAGCTTCAGCCGCGTGAACCCGATGATGTCGTACTTGTCGGGAGTGCTCGGGCACGGCGAGACGCTGCCGCTCTTGTCGAGCTGCCCCTCGCAGTCGTTCACGGGGAACAGCACGATCGGGTTCGAGTCCCTGCGATCGATGAGGTCCTGCCAGTTCGCCGCGCTGTGTCCGGTGTCGTTGCAGACGTAGGTGGGCTCGCTGCCCGGCGGCGATCCGTTGAGGACCAAGGGATCGCCGTAGTCGTTGAGGATCCAGTCTCGCCGATCGCTCGAGCCGGCGTTGTGGCAGTTCTCACCGGAGTCGACGTTCCACTGCTCGAGGTTCATGAAGCCCCAGTTCGCCTCACCGAGGCTCGCGTTGCCGTTGTTGTAGTACATCGCGCAGGTGTCACCGATCGCGACGCCATCGGGGATCTTGCACACGCCTTGCAGGTACCCCGACTCGAGCACGATCGGCACCGCGTACCCGCCGCCGGCGGCGCCCCAGGCGGCGGTCGCCTGCGCACGCACGTCGCCGGTGTCGCCGAAGCCGAGCACGCCCGCGAACCACAGATCCTGCGCCGTGAGGTAGTCCACGCTCACGTGCCCGTTGCCGTCGGAGTCACAGCCGACGATCTCGGTGATGTTCGTCGTGCCGGTCACGGCACCCGGCACGTTCTGCGTCGCGTACGCGTCGGCCTGGGCCTCGGGGTTGAGCGTGTCCTCGGCGCTCGCGCACGACTGGGCGGCGGCGAGCGCTGCCGAGTCGGCGGCGTTCACCATCGCGCGGCGAGCGAGCAGGAGGCCGCCGACGTCGACCGTCAGCACCAGCATCGAGAAGATCGCGATGAGCGAGAGCGCGACGATCACCGCGACCGCGCCCGACTCCTCGCCCGAGCGGAGCCGGGCGCACGCGCAGACGACTCAGACCGGTTCGCATCGGAACGTTCCTTCGATCGTGGGATCGAGGGTGATCGACGGCATCAACGGGATGTCGATCGAGAAGATCTCCTGGATGGCACCCGGCAGCGCGGCGTTGTCGATCGAGACCGTGACGGACTGATCGATGGGGCTCCCGGCGCTCGGCTCGGGGCAACCGCCCCCGCTGACCGAGATGCCGCCGAACCCGGCGGGAAGCGCTCCGGCCGACGCGCCGACCACGGCGTTGGTCACTTGCGTGGTATCGCCGCCCGACGGCGGCCACGCGGGCGCCCTCACGGGTCGCGGCTCGCAGGCTCTGCAGCTGCCAGAAGGCGAGGCCGTACTCCATCATGCCGAACACGAGCATCGCGAGCAGCCCCACGACGAGGGCGAACTCCACGGCAGCGGCGCCGTCCTCACGGGCGGCTCCGCGTCGCAACTTCGATCGGATCTTCACTCGATCCTCCATGGTCAGGGCATCTGTTCCTCCGCCGGTCCCTCGCTCGTTCGGGCCCGCCATCGCGTCCCGGACGAGCGAGCGGCCGGCGGAGCCGGCCGCTCGCGTTCTCAGTTGGATCAGCCACCAACCGCGGTACCGACCTCGGTGAACTTGTCCTCAGCGTTGTTGCCGAGGATCGTGACGGCCGTGATGATCACCGCAGCGATCAACGCCACCATCAGCGCGTACTCCACGGCCGTTGCGCCACCTTCCTCGGCGGCACGACCCTTGAGGTCGGCCCACCAGGTGGTCACTCCTGTGTAGAGACGAAGCATGTTCTGCACCCCCTTTCCTCCGAACTAGATCCCGTCCTGTCGAGGGGGTTTTCGGCCCGTCGACTGCAAAGCTTGAGTGCCACACGAGAGTAGGAACTGGCCTCTGACCTGGGAATTCCGAGTTTCCCGGAGGCTGGCTACGTAGTCCTACGTACGCAGTCGCACCGAGGCCGCCGGCTCAGTCGGGTGTGCCGACAGAGACCAGCCCAGCTCGCGCCGCGAGGCGGATCGCGGCGAGCCTGCTGCCGACCCCGAGCTTGCCGTAGATCCTGGCCAGGTGGGTGGTCACGGTGCGTTCCCGCACGCCGAGCCTCCCGGCGATCTCGCGGGCGGTCAGCCCCTCGGCCGCGACGCTCAGCACCTCTCGCTCACGCACCGTGAGCCGCACGTCGAAGTCACGTCGGCGCTCGATGCCGTCGGCGATCTGACCGACCGTCGCCGAGGACGGACCGGCGAGCACCATCTCCCGATCCACGCCTCGGCGAAGCGACTGCAGGAACTCCACCGCATCGATGTTCTTGTCGACGAACCCGTCGGCGCCCATGAACAGGGCGCGTGAGACCGTCGTCGCATCGGCGTTCGCTCCGCATCCGAGGATCGCGTGGGTCGGGAAGCCCTCGCGCAGGGCGCGGATCAGCCAGAAGGCGTCGTGTTCCCCCGCGACGCCGAGCCCGACGAGCACGACCACCCTCGACCGGCGCACGCGGCTCACGATCTCGAGTGCCTCGTCGGCGGTGCCGGCGTCGGCGATGACTTCCATGTCGGGTCGATCGTCGATCAGCATCGCCATGCCCGCCCGCACGACGGGCAGCGGGTCGATCAGGATCACGCCGAGCTTGCGCCTGGCCCGGCGCGGTGCGGTCGATGCGGCTCGCGTGCTCACGATGCCTCCGAAGCTCGTCGTCGGGAACGCCTCGGTTCCGTTCCCATGTCGCTATCGGCAACGCCGGCCGAAGACGTGAGGAGCGTCACGGCTCGATGAGGCCAAGTTGTGCCGCCTGCGCGACCGCCTGCACACGGGTGCGGACGCCGAGCTTGCGGTAGAGCTTGCCGACGTGGGTCTCCACCGTGCGCGGCGAGATGCCCAGCGCACGCCCGACCTGGCGCATCGTGGCCCCTCGGCTGATCATGACCAGGATCTCCATCTCACGAGGGGTCAGGGAGGCCCTCGTCTCCGAGCCCTGCCGAGCCCGCCGAGCGAGCCGTCCGAGCTCCATGACGGCGTTCTGCTCGTGCCGCGGGTCGATCGCGCGGCCTCCGTCGGCCACGCGGCGCACGGCGGCGCCCACGCCGGCCAGACCGTCCGACTTCCGCAGGAAGCCGCGAGCTCCCAGGCGCAGAGCTTCGAGGATCGAGGCCCCGTCGTCACCGTCGGCGAGCACGACCACGGGGACGGTGACCCCCTCGAGCGCCAGTGTCCGCATCGCGGCCAGGCTCCGGTCGCTGCCGGCGAGCCGATCATCGAGCACCACGACGGCCGGCTCGAGCGTCCGGCATGCTTCGAGCAACGCGGCTTCGTCCCGGACCTCGGCGAGGACCTCGACGCCGGGTTCGGCGTCGCACGCGCGCCGAACGACCGCGCCGACGACCCCGTGGCTGGTCGCGATGATGACGGTGACGGGGGCGGGGCCGGAGGCCGCCACCTCAGCCTCGGACCGGGGCGGCAGCGACCCCATGGCGCCAGGCGAGACGCACGGCCTCGACCTTGGAGTGCACGCCGAGCTTCGCGAGGATGTTCTTCACGTGGCTCTGCACCGTGAGCGGGCTGATGCCGAGCGCTTCGGCGACGTCGGTCGTCGACGCGCCGGCCGCGAGCATGCGGAGCGTCTCCCGCTCCCGCGTGGTGAGTCTCCCGATCGCCTGGGCGGCAGATCCCACCGAGATCGGGCCACCGGCGATCCGGTCGACCAGTCGCGACAGGTCGTCGGCGGGCAACACCAGCTCGCCCGCGAGCGCCCGCCTGAAGACGTCGACGAGCGAACGGTCACGCACCGCCGGCACGACGCCGCTCGCCCCGGCGAACAGGGCGTCGGCGGCAACCGACGGGTCTGCGCGTTCGCTCGCTGCCAGCACGCGCCCACGGCCGCCGTCACCGGCGATCGCGGTGATGATCTCGGCGCCGCGACCGTCGGCCCGATCGAGGTCGACGACGACGACGTCGGCCAGGTCGCGGCCGAGCGCGTCGACGGCTCCGGAGGCCTGCGTCACCGGCTCGATCACGGCGACCGGTCCTCCCTTGGGAAGGGCGGCCTTGAGCGATCTCGTGAGCCGCGGCGTCGACTCGACCACGAGTACACGGATTCGAGCGGTCATGCGCAGAACATCGGCATCGGCGCCGGGCCGCCTGAACCACCGGTGCACCGATGTCGCTCGTCACGTCGCCGCGCAGACTATGGACATGAGCGACGACGGATCACGATCTCACGGCGCCACGGAGGAGCCCCGCCCGCGGAACCGCCTCGCCGGCGAGGCCAGCCCCTACCTCTTGCAGCATGCGCATAACCCGGTGGACTGGTTCCCGTGGGGCGCCGAGGCACTCGCCAAGGCAGCCGACGAGGACAAGCCCATCTTCCTGTCGATCGGCTACGCCGCCTGTCACTGGTGCCACGTGATGGAGCGCGAATCGTTCGAGGACGAGGCGACCGCGGCGTTCATGAACGAGCGGTTCGTCTCGATCAAGGTCGACCGTGAGGAGCGACCCGATCTCGACGGCATCTACATGGACGCCGTCCAGGCGATGACCGGTCAGGGCGGCTGGCCCCTGTCGGCGTTCCTCACGCCCGCCGGCGAGCCGTTCTTCGCCGGCACGTACTTCCCGCCCGCGCCCCGCCACGGCATGCCGGCGTTCCGCGACGTGCTTCGCGGCGTCGCCGACGCCTGGAAGGAACGCCGCGACGACGTGGTCGGCCAGGGCGCGAAGATCGCCGAGATCATCGGGCGGGCCGCCCACGCGACACCCACATCGCGTGAGCTCGACGAGGCGCTCGCCGACGCGGCGGCGTCGTCGCTGCGGGCCTCGTTCGACCCTCGGTGGGGAGGGTTCGGAGCCGCGCCGAAGTTCCCGCAGCCGATGACGCTGGAGTTCCTGCTGCGGCGGGCGCTGCGTGGGTCGCTCGGCGCGCTCGAGATGGTCACGATCACCCTCGACCGCATGGCCGGCGGGGGCATGTACGACCAGCTCGGCGGCGGGTTCGCCCGATACTCGACCGACGAGCGATGGCACGTGCCCCACTTCGAGAAGATGCTCTACGACAACGCGCTCCTGCTGCAGCTCTACACGCGCGCGTGGCAGGTCACCGGTCACGACCGATATCGCGCGGTCGCGACCGAGACCGCCGGTTACCTGCTCCGGGAGATGCAGCACGCCGAGGGAGGCTTCTTCAGCTCACAGGACGCCGATTCCGAAGGCGTGGAAGGCAGGTTCTTCACCTGGTCCTGGGCGGAGCTCACGCACCTGGTGGATGAGTCGGCGGCCCTCGCGCTCGGCGCGACACGCGAGGGCAACTGGGCGGGCGACGGCCACGGTGCGACCAACGTGCTCTGGCGCCCGCCCCCCGGCGACGGGGACGCACGCGGTGCGGAGCTCGGGAACGACGAGCTCGACGAGGCGCGGGCCACGTTATTCGCAGCGCGTGAGTCCCGCGTGCGCCCGGCCACCGACGACAAGGTGCTGGCCGCGTGGAACGGCATGGTCATCGGTGCCCTCGCCGAAGCAGGGCGAACGTTCGATGAGCCCGCGTACGTCGATGCCGCGGTGCGCGCCGCGACCTTCGTGCTCGAGGCCGTTCGTGACACCGATGGCCGGTTGCTCCGATCGTGGCGCGACGGCGTCACGGGTGGACCCGGCTTCCTCGACGATCACGCCCTCATGGCATCGGCGTGCCTGACGCTCTACGAGACCACCTTCGACGTGGCCTGGTTCGAGCGCGCCCGTTCGCTCGCCGGCGAGATGCGGCGGCTGTTCACCGATCCCGCGGGGGGATTCTTCCAGACGGGCGCCGACGCCGAGGTGCTGCTGGTGCGTCCCAAGGAGCTCTACGACAACGCCACGCCGAGCGGAAGCTCGGTGGCGGCCGACACGCTGCTGCGGCTCGCCGCGTTCACCGGTGACGATTCCCTCTTCCAGGAGGCGATCGCAACCCTGAACGGCGTGGCCGACGGCATGGCTCGCGCTCCCGGAGCCTTCGGCTCATGCCCTCTGCGCGCTCGACCGGCTGGTCGGGCCTCGGCGCGAGGTCGCGATCGTCGGCGACCCCGGCGCCGACGACACCCGGGCGTTGTTGGCCGTCGCGAGCCTCGGCAGCTTCCGGCCGAACGGCGTGCTCGCGCTCGCCGCACCCGGCGACGACCGCGCGAGATCCGCGATCCCGCTCTTGCGCGACCGCGCGATGACCGCCGGCGCGGCCACGGCCTTCGTGTGTGAAGGCTTCGCGTGCCGGCTGCCCGTGACCGATCCTGCCGCGCTCGCCGCACAGCTCGACGACCTGGACGCCTGAGGAGCGCGACCGCGCTCAGCCGGCCGACATCGGCCCGCTCCACCACGAGACGGCTCGCTCGGTGCGGGCGAGATCCACCCACCGATGCACGAACACGTCGTCGGCGGCACCCTGCTCACCGAGCACCAGGTCGGCTGGCGAGTGACGCGAACGCGATCGCCGCGCCATTGCCGGTGATGGCCGCGTCGTAGCTCGCCCCGTCGGCCCAGCCTCCGTCGAGTATCGACCGAGATGCGGACGAGCGCCCTCGTCGCGACGCGGAACTCGAACAGGTCGCTCACACTGCCGTTCTCGTCGGTCACCACGTCGAGGTTGGTGGCCCGGGTCTGGAACACCACGTACGCGCCATCGTCGCTGATCGACGCACCGAAGCTGTCGTCGTTGCCGTCGATCGTGCCGCGGCGCGAAGCCCGGAGCGTCGTGCCGTCGATGCGATTGCGAACGAACACGTCGCCCTTGTTGTTGTCGTCTCCGGGAACGAGGTTGGCGGCGAACGAGCTGAACACGACCGAGCGCCCGTCGGCCGAGATGTCCTCGAGCCCCGAACTGCTCCTGGCTTGGCGCTCGGTGTTGGACACCGAGACGCGGATCATCTTGCCCGTGGCGAGGGTCTTGAGGAAGACGTCACGGATGCCGTTCGTGTCACCGACCACGAGGTTCGAGGCGAGCGACGAGAGCGCCACGTGACCGCCCGTCGGCGCGATCGCCGCGTCGTAGCTGGCGTTGTTCGCCTGGCGCCCGTTGCCGTCGGTCGAGACCCGCGTCGTCACGCCCAGTGACCACATCGCGCACGAAGATGTCGGCGCGCCCGTTCGTGTCGTTGCCGACGAGGTTCGTCGCCCGTGACCCGAACGCGACCTTCGTGCCGGCGGCCGAGATCGTGGGCGCGAAGCTGTCGGCGTCGCCCTGTACGCCGGCGAGCCCGCGGCGCGACACCAGCGTGAGCGCGCCCGTCTGCGCATCGTAGAGCACGATGTCGCTCGCGAAGCCGTTCGCGTCGGCCGGGACCAGGTTGGTCGCCGTCGTCTCGAACACGACGAACCGTCCGTCCGCGGAGATGTCCACATCGGTCGACGGACCGTTGGCCGAGACGTCGCCGACCTTGGAGACGAGCCGGACGGTCGACGTCTGGGTGTCGGCCAGGAAGACGTCGGCGACGCCGTTCGTGTCGGCCGAGACGTCGCCGCCCAGCAGGTTCGACGCGTCCGAGACGAAGGCGACCCACCGTGCGTCGGCGGATACCGCCGGTGAGTAGCTCGCTCCGTCCGGCGGCGGTGGCTGGTCGGCGGCCGCCGGAGCCGTCGACACGAGCCCGCTGGCGATCGCGACGACAAGCAGTGATGTCAAGCGCAGGCGCATCGTGGTGCTCCCCTCCCTCGGTGTTCCCCTCGAGTGAGGCATCGGCTCCGCGCTCGCAAGAACTTGACAGCCCAACGACCCTTCCGGTGGGCTCACGCGCCTTAGGACCAACGAGCCCGGTGGTTGTTGCCGGGTGCGAGCGCGCCCGATACTGACGGTCGCATGCGCGTCCTCGTGGTGCACAACCGCTACCGGTCGGGCGACACGTCGGGCGAGAACCGGGTGGTTCACGACGAGGCCGAGCTGCTGCGCTCCGCCGGTCACGACGTCACGACGTGGGAAGCCGAACCGCAGGTCGACACGCTCGGGGGGCAGCTGCGGGCGGCGACCGACGCCGTCTGGTCACGGCGGGCGGCCGCGCGGGTACGCACCGTCGTCGAGGAGCGCGGCATCGACGTCGTGCATGCCCACAACCTCTTCCCGTCGTTGTCGCCCGCCGTGTTGCGTGCGGCGCGCGATGCGGGAGCAGCCGTCGTCGTGACCCTGCACAACTATCGCTACCTCTGTCTGCCGGGCTCGTTGATCCGTGATGGCAAGGCCTGCGACGTGTGCGTCGGACGCGTGCCGTGGCGAGGTGTCGTGCACCGGTGCTACCGGGGGTCGGCGGCCGGCAGCGCTACGATCGCGACCTCGCTCACCCTGCATCGTGCGATGTCGTCGTTCGAAGCGGTCGCCCGGTTCGCGGCCGTGAGCGGCTTCATCCGCGACACCTACGACCGGGTCGCGTTCGCGCCCGGCCGCATCGTGGTGAAACCGAACTTCGCGCCTCCCGCGGCGGTGCGTGAGCGGCCGGGCGACGGGTTCGTCTACCTCGGCCGGCTCGCCCCGGAGAAGGGGGTGGACATCCTGCTCGAGGCGTGGCGTGGCGCCGGAGGCGACCTGCAGCCCCTCACCATCGTCGGCGACGGCCCGTCGGCCGCCGCGCTGCGAGCCGCCGCACCACCGGGCGTCCGCTTCCTCGGTGACGTGGCATCGGACGAGGTGCCGGCGCTCATCAGATCGGCCCGCGCGGTCATGATCCCGTCGCGATGGGAGGAAGCCGCGGTGCCGCGCGTCGCGCTGGAGGCGTACGCGTGCGGCGTGCCCGTCATCGCGAGCGACCGAGGGGCCTTGCCGGAAGGCGTGCTGGACGGCGAGACCGGCCTGGTCGTGCCGGCCGACGACGTTGCGGCCTGGCGTGACGCGGCCACGACGCTGACCGACGACGGCACCGACGAGCGGCTCGGCAGAGCAGGGCACGCCCTCTGGCGTGAGCGCTACGGTCCCGAGGCGGGCCTCGCCGCCCTCGAGTCGCTCTACGACGACGCGGTGGATGCCTTGGGTCCGACCACCCGGTCGTGAACCTTCCTCGGGAGCGTGTAGCTCAGATGCCCCCAGGCGCGATAGAGGCGGTTCAGGCGAAGGAAGCGCTCCCTCGCGGCCTCGAACCCGGGATCCTCGGCGATGAGGCGGTCCATGCGCTCGTTGGCCCACCGGTAGAGTTCGATGTCGTACCGGTTCTGGTCGCGGATCGCCTCGATCACGGCGGGGTCCGGCGCTGTGCGCGAGCGGGATGCGGCCACGTTGACCGGGATGTAGTAGGTGTTCGTCCACCCGAAGGTTCGCTGCAGGGCGACGAGCCCGTCGTCGAACCGTTCCACGAACCCGAGCCAGCGCACGCGCTCCTCGATGTGCGCCTTGGCCCGCTCGAGCATCGCGTCGTCGACCTCACCGAACGCGGCGGTGCGGTCACCGGCCAGAGCTCGCACCTGACTGTTGTCGGCCTCGAGCGACACGCCGCTCCGCACGAATTCCTCGAGCGAGAGCTCGGCGCCGGCCACCTCGTCGAAGATGCGATGGCCGGGGCGGCGCAGGATGAACCCGTAGAGCGAGATCACGAGCTTCACCGGGTCTCGCAGCAGCGTGACGTACGTGGAGGGCCGTGGCACGTGCTCGTGCAGCCCGTAGATCGTGTGCGCCATGATCAGCCGCGGCCGCGCCCGCTCGGTCTCGGGCATGGCGGCGAACAGATCCGGCATGCCCTCGCGCCGCAGGCGGTACGTGGGATCCGGGATCTTCTGCGTGAGATCGAGCACCTGGCTCTGGGAGAACTGACGTCGAAGGATGCGCCGCATCGTGCTACCGGCCGTCTTCCCGATGTGCAGGAAGATGACCGTCGGGTCGCGCGGATCGGCTCTCGTCATGATTCGCAGTGGCTCCGGATGGGGAGGTCAGGCGATGCTAACAGCCACCTTCGCTCCAGCCGGCGAAGCGACCGCCGATATCGACCACACGCCCGATCGCCACGAGAGGAACCACGATGACCGCCCCCGAGCCCGTCCGAGTGATCTGCATCGCAGCGACCGGTCAGAGTGGATCCACCCTGCTGGCGCGCATGCTCGGTGAGATCCCCGGTTACCGGGCGGTCGGCGAGGTCGGGCGCATCTGGGACAAGGGCGTCGACGAGCACATGGCCTGCAGCTGTGGCGAGCCGTTCGAGTCATGCGAGTTCTGGGGGGATGTGGGCGAGCGTGCCTTCGGCGGCTGGCACACGGTCGACGGGGCAGCGGCGGCACGCCTGCGCGGCGACCTGCAGCTGGCCGGCACACGCTTGCCGCACCCCGCCTCACTGCCGTTCCTGCAGCGCCCGGACCTGTGGCCGGGCTTCCGGGACAAGGTGCGGCGCTACGCCGATCTCATGGTGCCGGTGTATCGGGCGATGCACGAGATCACCGGGGGGGCCGTGCTCGTCGATTCGATGAAGGTGCCGGCCCACGTGTACTTCATGGCCCTGCAGGCGCCCGACCTCGAGGTGAAGGTCGCCCATCACATCCGGGACAGCCGCGGGTTCGCCTACTCCAACACGAAATGGGTCGAGAAGCAGGGAGGCGAGCACCGCGGTGCCTTCCGAGGACGGCGCCCACCGTGGCGCTCGGCCGTCAAGTGGATGTGGTTCAACGAGGCGTTCGACCACCTGCAGCGCATCGGCGTGCCCTCGGCGGTGGTGCGGTACGAGGACCTCGTGCACGACCCCGCTCCGCAGCTGCGCAAGGCGGCCGGGCTCTTCGGAGGCGGTGCGACCGAGCTGGGGTTCATCCACGACGACGGCGTCGACTTCTCACCCGGCCACATCTCGTCGGGAAGCCGGTGGCGCATGAGCTCGGGACGCATCCCGCTCCGCGAGGACATCGAGTGGGCCTCGAAGCTCAGTCCACGCGATCGCCGCACCGTGACCACGATCACGCGGCCCCTGCTGCGGCGCTACGACTACCGCGTGGCGGGCCCGCTGCACGAGGCGCGCGCATGAGCGCCTCCTCGCTCCCGCGAGTGCTGTGTAGCTCCGTCATCCGCTCGGTGCATCAGGGCGAGAGCCACGGAGGGGTCTACCTGGTCGATCTCGGCGGCGGCACCGCCGAGCGCGTCATCGATTGGTCCGACGACTCCATCGACTGGGAGGGCCGCGGTGGCGATCGCGGGCTGCGCGGCATCGCCTTCCACGCGGGACTCGTCTACCTTGCGGCGAGCGACGAGGTGTTCGTGTACGACCGGGAGTTCCGCCAGCAGGGGTCGTTCCGCAACCGTTACCTGAAGCACTGCCACGAGATCAACGTGGCGGGCGATCACCTGTACCTGGCGTCGACGGGCTTCGACTCGGTGCTCGAGTACGACCTTGTCCGCCAGACGTTCTCGAGCGCGTGGATGCTCCGGTACGGACCGTCGGCGAAGTACGTGAAGCGTCTGGGACGACGGCCCCGTCCGAGGTGGAAGGCGTACGATCCGGCGTCGGGCGGCGGTCCGGAACCCGCCGACACCACGCACATCAACAACGTCTGGCCGCACGATGGCGCCGTCTTCGCCTGCGGTACCAGGCTCGGCACGATCTGGAAGATCGAACTCGGGGGGTCAGCGTCGCGGGCGACGGCGTTCGCCACCGTGCCGTTCGGCACCCACAACGCCCGCCCGTTCCGCGACGGGGTCCTGTTCAACCACACGGCGAGTGACCGCATCGTGTACGCCGACCGCTCGGGCTCGACCCGCTCTTCGTTGGCGCTTCCGGTCTACGCGGCCGAGGAGCTCGAGCACGCCGACCTTCCCGGCGACCTCGCCCGCCCCAACTTCGGCCGGGGCCTCACGGTGGTCGGCGACTCGACGGTGATCGGCGGGTCGTCACCGGCCACGATCACCGCGTTCGACCTCGACGCGCGCGAGCGCATGGCGTCGGTCAACATCACGATGGACGTGCGCAACGCCGTTCACGGGCTCGAGGTCTGGCCCTTCGACGGTCCGTCGGACTGATCGCGACCCGGATCGCCGGGTGGCTCGACGAGCACCTCCGCTACCGCCCCGGCGGCGTCCTCGGCCGCTTCCCCACGCCGTCCGTGCGGGCGCAGGTACCGGTAGAGCTCCCTCGGATCCAGATGCAGCGGGGTCCAGATGCCGAGCCGTCGCTTGACGAGCGTCAGCTGCATCGTGTTCTGCAGCACCTGCGACCCGGCGGTCACACACGCGATGCCGACGGCGCCGAAGAGCGAGGCGGCCACGATGCCTCCCGTCACGCTCACGGTGCCGGAGATGAGGGTGATCGCCATCATCGCCCGCTGATGTCCGGTCATCATGAGCGTCACGCCCGCCGAGCCCGCCCACACGGCGTACAGACGACCACACGACAGGATCGCCAGCACCGGGTAGGCCTGGCGGAACTCCGGCCCGTAGAAGGTGCCGAGGATCCACGATCCGCCGAGGAGGAACAGCACGAGCACGCCCAGCGCCGGCAGGCCCGCGAGCGACGCGCCGGCTCGTAGCGCCTGCTCGAGCTGGCGCATCTTGCCCTGGGCATGCAGCTCCGCGATGATCGGCGGGATCACCCCCGAGAAGATGACGAACGGGCGCCACCACGAACGTGACGAGGCGTGCCGCCACACCGTACCGGCCCACCACGCTCGACGGTTCGAACGCGTTGAGGATCAGCAGGTCGACGCCGGCACCGAGCATGAGGATGGCGAGGTTCGTGACCCAGAGCGGGCGGGCGACGGCGAACATCTCCGCCCGCGATACCTCGCCTCGCTCGCCAAGGCCTCGCAGCAGCCGGAACATCAAGAGCAGCGCGACCCCGACGGCGAGTGCGACCCCCGAGGCGGTGAGCGCGGCGAGGAACGCGGGGCCCACGTCGGCGCCCACCGCCCACACGATGCCGAACGCGATCGAGGAGACGGCGTTCGTGAAGACCTGGTCGAGCATCGTGGCCGATCCGAACCGCTGGAGCCCACGGAAGGACTCGACGAGCAGTCCCTGCAACGCCAGCGCCACCGTCCAGCCCGCCACGACGGGCATCATCGACGCGAGCTGCGGTGAGTCGAAGACCTGCTCGGCAAGCACACGCCCGAGCCCCAGGGCGACGATCGCAGCCACGCGACGGCGCCGATCGCTCCGTACCGAAGCGCCATGCCGATCGACGGCGCGTGCCCGCCCGTGCTGACCCGCGCCCATCGCCGAGGCCGCGAACCGCACGGTGGCCCGGTCGAGACCGAGCTGGGCGACCGCTCCCCCGAGGAACGCCATCGTCGCAGCCGACAAGTAGTCGCCGAGCTCCGCCTGGGTGAGGATGCGGGCCGCGAGCACGCTCACGACGACGCCGAGCACCATCGTTCCGACGCGTGCTCCGAAGACCCACGCGGATCCCTGCACGAGCCGGCGACGCACCGAGCGCAGGGTGAACGCGGGTGCGCCGCTCGGTCCGCCGCTACCAGTCGTCATCGTCGTAGAACGCTTTCCAGACGGGGTCGGTGCCCTCGCGGATCCGGGCGATCTGACCGGGGTCGAGGCGCCGCTTCCATGCGGTGATCGCCTTCGCGCTGTCACGCCGGTGCGACGCCGGATCTGCGGTCTCTTCTGGATTGCCCTCGCCCGAATGCTCACGCACGACCCGCTCGACCTCGTCGGACCAGGCGCAGCTCGAAGCGCTCATACAGGTCGTGGAAGCTCGCCACGGCATCCTTCGACAGGTCTTCGTGACGCCGGAAGACCCAGTCGGGACGCTCGTCGCGGAACCGCGCGATCTGCTCGTGGATCAGGTTCCAGAGCAGGATCGACTGCTCGATCAATGGCTGCTCGGTCTCGGCGAACCGGGCGATCTCATCGGCGTGATCGGCCAGCAGGTCGCGCATCATCGCCGGCTGCGCGAGGAAGTCCCCGAAGGGGTGCCGCAGCTGCTTCGTGAGCAGGCTGTTCGTGAACGCCGCCGGATGCCTGATCAGCACGAGCACCCTGGCATCGAAGGTGTCGGCGATCCACGCGCTCGAGAACAGCGCGATCGGATCCTTGAGCAGCGGGACCGGCCGCGACCTGCGACGGGCGCTCACGGTCGACCAATCTCGCGCGAGGCGCACGACGTCTTTGATCGATCGCACGGCCCGCAGCTCCGCGGCCGGGTGATAGCGGTACTCGAGCATGTCGCGGACCGGACCGACGAACGCCGAGGCGTCGTGTTCGGTCACGTACTCGAACCACCGCTCGAACGGCGCGGGGCAGATGCCGGGTCGCGCGAGGGGGCTGAACGGCTCCCAGATGTAGGCCACGCGCGGCTGCGGCGAGGCCGCGAGCATCTCTCCCACCCATCCCGTACCCGACCGGTGTGAACCGGTCACGAGGATCGGGCGGCGATCGGGCATGCGCGTGAGGTTACCGGCACGGACTCCGGTCGACGGGAGCGGCCGGGACGCCGGACGCGAACGCCGTTACCGCACGCCTCGGCGGAACGTGTCGTCGGCCCCCATGCGCTTGAAGGAGTTCAGTGCCGACGTCGACGAATCCACCAGATAGCTGCAGTCGGTGCGCTCGTTGTTGTAGGAGAAGCCGACCACCTCGGGCCACTTCTTGATCGTCGCCCGGGCGTCGGCGATCCAGTCGGCCTTGGCCCCGCTTCCGCCCTCGGTGCACCCGACCTCGACCATGTAGAGCTTCTTGTTGTGGCTGCGCGCGAACGCCCGCGCGGGGGCGAAGGTCTCCCCGAACGACTTCCACGACGCGCCGCAGCCTCCACGGTTGTAGCCGTCGACCCCGAGCAGGTTGTAGCGCCGAGGCAGGTACTGACGGGCCTCGCCGGCACGGTATGTCGCCGCCGTGAGGGTGACGATCCAGGTCGCCTTGCGCACACCCACGTTCGCGAAGATGCGGTGGATGCGGTCGTAGGCGGCCCTGAAGTCGGCCGGGTTGCCTTCCTGCTCGGGCTCCTTGTGGAAGGTGATGAACGTCTCCCACCCTGCCCCGCGCAGCGACCTGGCCTGCTGTGTGATCCACCGATCCTGGCTGCCGGACGCGATCGACCTCCACAGGTTGTTGTTGCCGATGTTGCCGTTCCAGCCGAGGATCGGCTTGTGGCCCGGTGCTCACGCCCCAGCGCGTGAACTTGTTGACCAGGTCGTTGTTCCACGGGAAGCGGTGGTGGATCGTGCCGAACCGGCGTCCGACCTTGCGCTCGAGGGCGCGCACCGCATCCCAGGGCTCCTGATTGCCGGTGGGCTGAGCGAGCGATCCCCACCATCGCTTCCGTGCGCGTGCGTCGGCCGGAAGGTCTCCGAGACCGAACACCGAGAGTCCCATGGCGGCGGCGCCGACGGCCGCCGAGCGCTTCATGAATTCGCGCCTGTCCACACCGGGCTCTGTAGCCACATCGTCCGTTGCGTCGCGATCGTGCATAGTCTCCTCCGTCCAGACCGGGATGATGCCTGCGTCTCACCCCTCTCGGCGTTCATCGGCAAGAGAGGGGGATGCGCTGAAGGAACGATTCCGAGCTTTCCGTGCTCGGTCACGTTCGGTCTGGGGGGCGGCCTACGTCGTCTGCGGTCGGACGCGTGGCGATGCGCAGAGCGTGGGAGCGGAGCTGGCGCGAGCGGCCGGACGCCGTTTGGCCGGTCGCCGGCTCGTCTTCGCCTCGGCCTTCGCCGCCGCCGCGATGACGTGCATCTCCGAGGCCGTGCGCGGGGCGAAGAGACGCGAGACCACACGCATACGCCGAACGACCGACGTCAGCAGGCGCCGGAACGACCCGTTGGAAGCCTCACGTGGCGCGAGGTCGGGACCGATCGCCGAGGCGAGATCGGAGTTCTGCACGGGCAGGAACAGCAAGGGCAGGAGGAGGAGGAAGTCGCTCAGCTGATGACGCATGGGCCCCCTCACGTTGCCTCGGTACGACGAAGCCTCGTCAGGTCAGCGGATCGATCCTGGCGAGGTGGCGCCAACCCTAGCAGACGAACCGGCGCTGGTAGCGTAGGCCGCCGGGTGGACATGCAGAGCGTCAAGCGACGCGTGGTCCGTGCCGACGATACGGTCGATCATGCAGATGACGTCGTCTCCTTCATCCAACGGTCCCGCCGAGACGCAGAAGGCGACCGTGTTCGGCATCGTCACGCCCACCCTGAACGCCGAGACCTTCCTCGAGGCGACGCTCGATTCGATCTGGAGCCAGGCGGGCGACGAGGTCGTGATCGACCACGTGCTCGTCGACGGAGGCTCGACCGATCGCACCGTCGAGATCGCGAAGGCGTATCCGACGCGCGTCGTCGTCTCCCCCGACGACCGGGGCATGTACGACGCGATCAACCGAGGTCTCTCCATGGTGCAGGGATCGATCGTCGGATACCTCAACGCCGACGACGAGCTCACGCACGGCGCGCTCGTCGCGGTCGCGCGCGCCTTCCGACGTCACCCCGACGCGTTGTGGCTCATGGGCCGTCGCGAGTACGTCGACGGGGCGGGCGCGCTGCTCGCCCCGCTGCAACCGGTCGCGTTCTCGCTCGCCGAGTACGTGAGCATGGGGTGGTCGCACGTGCCGCAGGAGTGCACATGGCTCCGCCGCGAGCTGTTCGACCGGGTGGGCCCCTTCGACATCAGGTTCCGCAACACGGGTGACTACGACATGTTCGCCCGGTGTCGGGCGGTCGCCCCGCCGCTGATCATCTCCGACACGTTGGGGCGGTTCCGATTGCACGGTGACCAGCTCTCGTACAGTCCGGAGGTCATGGCCAGGGAGAGCGCGATGGTTCGGGACAAGAACGGGGGCGCGGACCGTTGGACGTGGCTCCGCGGGCGGTTCCTGAGCCTCCGCGTGAACGCCCGGAACCCGCGGTTCCTGCTCGCCAAGAAGACGGGCAGGATCTCGTTCGTCGCGAAGTGACCACCGGCGTGGGGGCGGAGGGAGCGCCCGTCCAACCGATCTTCCTGCTCTCGATGCCTCGCTCGGGCTCGACGCTCGCCCAGCGGGTGCTGGCAGCCCACCCCGAGGTTTCGACGGCGGCCGAGCCCTGGTTGCTGCTCCCCCATGCGTACGCGCTGCGCCGGTACGGCATCGCCGCCGAGTACACGCAACCGGTCGCCGCGCGCGCGATCCGCGAATTCGTCGAGGGACTCCCGGGTGGCGAGCAGGACTACTGGGAGGCGCTGCGCGGGTTCGCCCTCGAGCTCTACGGGAAGGCGGCGGACCCCGGGGCCCGGTTCTTCCTGGACAAGACGCCCCGGTACCACTTCATCATGCCGGAGCTGCTGCGCATGTTCCCCGACGCGAAGGTGATCTTCCTCTGGAGGAACCCGCTCGCGGTGGTCGCGTCGATCTGCGAGACCTGGACACGCGGTCGATGGACGGTCGACCGATGGCGGGCAGACCTCGACGGCATCGTCGATCTCGTCGACGCCTACCGCGAGCTCGGCGACGAGGCGAAGGCGGTGAACTTCGAGTCGCTCGTCACCGACCCCTCGACCGAATGGCCGGCGTTGTTCGCATGGGTGGGGCTTGCGTTCGACCCCGATCTGCTCACGTCGTTCGCCGGCGTGCGCATGCAGGGATCGATGGGCGATCCGACCGGGGTCGAGGCGTACCGCCGCGCTGAGCACCGAGCCGCTCGACAAGTGGAAGCGTCAGCTCGGCAGTCCTTGGCGCAAGCGCTGGTGCCGCGCGTGGCTCGACCGGATCGGCGCCGAACGGCTCGCCGTGATGGGCTACGACCTCGACGAGCTCGTGCGCGACCTGGAATCGCTGCCCTCGCGGCCACGCCTCGTCGTATCCGACGCGATCAACGGGGGCTACTGGGCCTGGGCGCAGCGACGCAAGCGCGCGGCGTTCAGGCGGATGGCGCCGCGCCTGCGCCGCCAACCGCGTGGATCGGCTCGTATGGATCCGAGGCCGGCTCGGGTTGCACCTCCGGTCGATCGGTCGAGCGGGACGTCGGAGCCCCGAGCGACATCGCGATCGCGTACAGACCGAACACCACCGCCGACCTCGACGCCCCCGACAGCACCGGGTTGAACGCCATCGCCACGAGGAACGCGTTGAGCCCGACCAGGATCGCCCGCAGCAACGCCGCCCGTCCATGGTCGCCCGCACGTCGGAAGCGGTGGATCCGTTGGATCAACGTCGCCTCGGTGATCCCGATCCACCAGAGCAGCAGTCCGATGCCGAGCAGGCCACCGAGCGCGAGGAAGAGCACGAAGTCGTTGTGGTACGGCAAGGCCTTGCCATCGCGGGACCGTTCGGCCACGGCATCGCCCGAGAAGACGCTGCCCACGAGGGGCGATTCCTCGAAGCGGTCGAAGCCCGCAGACCACAGGTCCAGGCGGCTCGCGTTGGCGTTCGCCTTGTTGACGAGGTCGAAGTACTCGTTGGAGGCGCGCACGCCGGCCTCCAGGTTCGACAGGGCGAACACCGCGAACGCGACCAGCGAGCTCGCGATCACGATCGATCGCAGCGGGGTCGCTCGACCCGTCGTGAGGTAGAGGGTGAACGCCATGGTCATCAGCGCTAGCACCATCGTCGCCGATGGATAGGTCACGAACACCACCACCGTGAGGAGCAGCTCGACGATGAGCCGTCGGCGCTGACCGGCCGCAGCGGCAGCGCCGATGCCGAGGGCGAGGAAGGCGACGCTCGCGTTGCGGTACTGCTGGTACTCCGAGAAGGGAAGCACGCCCGTGTTCACCAAGGCGTTCATGGTGATGTAGACGAGTCCGATGTTCGAGAGCCATCGATGGATGCGGCCGACCTCCCGCTCCGTTGGCTCGCGCACGGCGAACAGGGCGAGCAGCCCGAGCGACATCGGAAGGAACACCGGCCGCGCGGTCTCCGTGTTGCCGAGCATCGTGGAACCCACGAGCGCTCCACCGAGCCCCAACGCGAACATCACGGCGAGGACGAGCTCGGATACGCTCGGGCGGCGCACCAGGAACGACGGCGACTGCAGCCTCACGAGCGCGACCACCGAGATCGGCACGAGCAGGACCAGGTACCGGATCGGTCCTCCCGCCTCCGCGTTGGGCCTGAACGCCGCGAGCCCGCGGTCGAGCACGTTGAACACGTCGACGACGGTGAGCGAGAGCAGCACCAGGAACGCGCGGGCCAATCGATACGAGTCGGTGGCGGCGGTGATGGGAGCGCGCGCGGCGCGCGGCGCCTGCACGGAGGCGCTGCGCGGCGAGATCACCCGCCGACCCTAGCCCGAGGCGGGCTTGCGCGACGAGAAGTCGCGCGCGTCGTCGGCGACCTCCGCCTTCGAGCGGCCACCGTTCGTAGCGACCGGTGCACCGAAGGGTGGAGGAGGCACGGGGCGCGTGCGTGAGCCCGACGCCGATCCGGAGCGGCTCTTGGCGGGCCGTGCCCGCTCGTCGGCTTCGGGTCCGTAGTACTGGTCGTAGCTCGCGTATCCCAGGCTCGACCGCTGGATCGACGTGATGTTGTTGTACACGCCTCCGGCGATGTCGGCACCGGCCGTGCGCAGCTGGCGGACCGCGTCCTCGAGCGCGGTGCGGTTCGAGATGGCGGGGTCGTGCACGAACAGCACGATGTCGGCGACCTCGGCGAGGATCGAGGCGTCGGCCACGGGAAGGGTCGGCGGCGCATCGCAGACGATGATGTCGGCCAGCCCCCGCATGTCGTCGAAGACCGACGAGGCCTGCGGGCCGGCGAGCAACGCGACCGGGTCGTGCGGCACCTGCCCGCTGCGCACGATCGACAGGTTCGGTACCTCGGTGCCCATGACCAGCTCGTCGATCGGCGTCGTGCCCTGCAGTGCCTCGCGCAGTCCCGGCCCCTGCTGCACGCCGAGGAAGCGCTCCGCGCGCGGCCGACGGAGGTCGGCGTCGATCAGCAACGTCTTGATGCCGGTCTCGGCCAGCACCACCGCGAGGTTCGCCGTGGTCGCGCTCTTGCCTTCACCGGGAAGCGCGCTCGTCACGACCACGATGCCAACGGGCCGTTGTGAACGCAGGAAGCGCACGTTGGTCGCGAGCGTGCGATAGGCCTCCGACGCCGGTCCGCCCGGATGATCGCGGGAGACGAGCTCCGCGCGCTCACGGCTGGACCATCCCTCGACGGCCGGGATCACGCCCATGACGGGTGCGCCGATGTAGTCGGCAAGCTCGTCGCGGCCGCCGACCCGGTTCGCCCTGATGCCGAGCAGGATCGCGATACCGGAACCGATGATGCAGCCGACGACGAACCCGAAGATCGAGGCCACCGCGAGGCCCGGCCCCGACGGCTTGGACGGCACGACCGCGGACTGCAGGATGTCGCCTCCGGAAGAACCGCCTTCGCTGGCTCGGATCTGCACCTTTCGGGCCCGGAGATCCGAGATCTCCTGACTGATGCCGAACTGCTCCGCCTCGAGCCTCGCTCGCTCCTCGGAGGTCGATGCGCTGTCGAGCGCTACCTGCGCGTCGGCGAATTGCTGGTTCAGTTCGGTGATCGCCGCGTCGAGGGGGACCAACGCATCCACGACCGCTGCACTGACCTTCGCACGGCGATCCTCGAGATAGGCGTCGGCGAACGCATTCGCGATCGTCGCCGCCGTGTCAGGATCGCCCGCCGAGTATCCGATGAACATCACGAACGAGTCACGGGCCGGCTCCACCGTGACGAGCTTGACGATCTGTTCCGGCGTGGCCGACAACCCCAAGCTGGTATCGACCGCCCGAGCGACGCCGATCGAGCGAACGATCTCGGCTTCGGTTGCCATGTCGGGCTCGAGTCCGTTCCCGCTGCTGCTGCTGTTGATGGTCTGGTTCACGAGGGACGTGACCACGACCTTGGCCTGGGCGTAGTAGGTCGGGGGGCGCAGGGCGACGTAGGCGCCGGCGATCGCCGCCACGATGGTGCCCATGGCGACGACGGTCCACATGCGCGCCCTGACCATCTGCCAGTAGTCGCGAAGGTCGAGGATCCTGGTGGAATCGGACACGTGTCGATGCTCCCTGCTCAGTACGGCCCGCGAGACCGAACCGCCGGCCGGAGGGGATCCCGTGATGGGTTGTCCGCACGCATGATACCGGAGGCCTTCTGCCCACGCCTCCATGCTTCGCCCTATTTCCGCGGGAATGCCACATGTCACACGTTCTAGTGCCAACGACGGGCTTCTCCCCTGCGTTGGTCGCGACTCGGTGTCCCCTTGTTGACCCTGGTTCTGGCGCTGTGTACCGTCCGACGAACGGGCGCACCCCCCACCCGGCGTCGTGCCGGGACGAGCCCCCGACCACCTGGAGGTTCCGTCAACATGGCCACACCCCCCGACACCATGTCCGAAACGGCGGCACGCGAGGAGACCACGCTGAAGAGCGACGTCTGCGAGCTCTACCTGATCCGCCACGGCACGACGACGTTGAACGTGCAGAACCGCTACCGCGGCCGTCGTGACGTTCCGCTCGACGCGCAGGGCTGGGCCGATGCGGTCGAGGCTGCCCGCGCCCTCTCGTCGACGGGGCTCGCCGCCGTGTATGCAGGGCCGCTTCGCCGCACGATCAACACCGCCCAGGTGGTCGCCGACGAGTGCCGCATCCCCGACGTTCGCATCCTTCACGGGCTCGTGAACCTCGACTACGGCGAGTGGGAGGGCATGACGGCCGAGGAAGCCGCGATGTTCGACCCGGAGACCTTCCAGCAGTACAAGCAGGCGCCCGAGAAGGCCGTGTGCCCCAACGGTGAGCGCCTGACCGACGCGCAGGGACGCATGATCGAGGCGATCTCGCTCATCGGTGAGCGTCACGCGGGCGAGCGGGTCGCTGCGGTGACGCACGCGGTGATGATCCGCCTGGTGGCAGCGAAGCTGCTCGACCTTCCCGGCGACCGCTGGCGCATCCCGGTCGGGCGCGGCTCACTCACCCGGTTCGAGGTACAGAACGGCGAGATCCGCCTCGTGGGCATGCCCACCGGCGACGACGTCGACTGACGCCGGTCTCGCGGCTGCATCCTGCGACCTTCCGGTCTTACGCCCTTCGCTCCCGCGAAGGAGCCGTTCGGTCGATGTGACACTGGCCTTGCGCGGCATAGCCTTCTTTCGACGTACCCCGATGTGGTCCCCCGGACCCCCGACAGGAGGAACTTCCCCGATGATCCGACGCATCACACGCCTGGGGCGCCTCGGCCTCGTGCTCGCCCTCGCGCTGGCATCGGTCGCCGGATCGGCGACGCAGGCCTCCGCCGCGTTCAGCAACACGCCCGACACGACCTGGATGACCAACGGCGTCGTCTACGCGATCGCCCAGGGTGGCGGACGGATCTACGTGGGCGGCAAGTTCCGCTCGCTCCGGCGGTGTCCGACCGGCGTGACGTGCACGGGTGGCACGATCGCGACGAACGTGGGAGCGCTCGACGCGGCGACCGGCGTGGGCATCAAGACCTTCAAGGTCACCGTGGGTGGCGACGGCGCGACCGTCTACGCCCTGGCCGTCGCGAACGGCAAGCTCTACATCGCCGGGCAGTTCACCTCCATCAACGGCGAGCCTCGCATGAACCTGGCGGCGGTCGACGCCGTCACCGGCGTGCTCGACCCTACCTTCGCGCCGCAGGTCGGCACCGCGACCGACTACGTGCGCGGCATGGTCGCGCACGACGGCATGATCTACATCGGAGGGAACTTCGGAACGGTTGGGGCGGCGGTGCGTCAGCACCTCGCAGCCTTCAACCCGAACGGCAGCCTGAACGGCGCGTGGCGCCCCCGCACCAGCGGCGTGGCCCGGGCATTCGCTCCGACATGCACCGGCGATCAGATCGTGATCGGCGGGTCGTTCACGAGAGGCGCGGGCACCGGCACGGCGATCCAGGACCGCAAAACCCTGATGATCGTCGACGCAGCGACCGGAGCCCTCGACCCGTGGACCCCCGACAACGCCGCGATCCCCAACGGCGTCACCGCCTACGACCTCGCGGGCACCTGCGACGCACTCTTCGTGGGTTACGGCGGGTCGAACGCGATCTACCGATTCGACCTCACCGACGACTTCGGTGACATCCAGTGGGATCTGAAGACCGGCGGCAACGTGCAGACGGTGGCCCTCTACGGCACGCAGCGCGTGATGTTCGGCGGGCACTTCGCGAACACACCGATCGCACCGAACACCACGACCAAGGTCAAGCGCGTGCGCTTCGCGACCGCGGACTTCGGCGGCAACGCCTTCAACGACTGGACGCCCGAGTTCTCCGGCAAGTTCTTCGGGCCGTGGGACATCCTCGTCGACGGCAACCGCGTCTGGGTCGGTGGCGCGTTCACCGACGTGTCGGGCAGCGCCC
Organism: uncultured Actinomycetes bacterium; assembly: GCA_963790335.1. GTDB lineage: Bacteria > Actinomycetota > UBA4738 > UBA4738 > HRBIN12 > JAOUEA01. The sequence goes on from CAWBOB010000007.1 coordinate 515,918, forward strand.
AGTTCATGCTCGCCCGCTTCAGCGACATCTGACGGCCGGGGTCCTGGAACGACCCTGATCGGTCGCGGAGGATAGCTCCATGGTGACGTTGGGCGGCCTCGAGCTCGCGAGGTTGCTCCTCGCCCTCACCCTGCTGTTGGTCGCGGCCCACGCGCTCGGCTATCTGGCCCACCGCTTCGGTCAGCCGCGGGTCATCGGCGAGATCCTCGGCGGCTTGCTGCTCGGCCCGACCCTGTTCGGCGCGCTCGCACCCGGTCTACACGCTCAGGTGTTCCCGCTCGAGGGGGCCGTGCCGCTCGTGCTCGACGCGATGTACCAGCTCGGCCTCTTGCTCTTGATGTTCAGCGCGGGCGCGGAGATCCGCTCCGCCTTCCGGCCCGACGAGCGCCGCACCGTGGCGGCGGTCACCGTGACGGGCATGGTGGCACCCTTCGTCGTCGGCCTCGGCTTCGTCGCCTTGCTGCCCGAGGGCGCGCACATCGGACCCGCGGGCAACCGCAGCGCCTTCATCCTGGTCTTCGCCCTCGCGATCGCCGTCACGAGCATCCCCGTGATCTCGCGCATCATGTTCGACCTCGGCATCCTCGAGACCGCGTTCGCGCGCATCGTGCTCGCCGTCGCGGTCATCGAGGACGTCGTGATCTACGTCCTGCTCGCGATCGCGCTCGGGCTGGTGGCCGGAACGTCGGGCGACGCGGTCGGGCTTCCGGGCCTGATCGGGCTCGCCCCCGGTTCCGCCGGATCGATCGCGTTCCACGTGTTCGCCACCGTGGGCTTCCTCGGCCTCGCGCTCTGGCTCGGTCCGCCCGTCTATCGAGCGGTGCTGCGGTTCCGGTTCAACGTGGTGAAGCGAGGAAGCGCGATCGCCTTCCAGATCGTGTTCATGCTCGTCATCACGATGCTCGCCGTGTCGCTCGACGTGGTGCCGCTGTTCGGGGCGTTCGTCGCCGGCATCGTCGTCGGCTCGGCCGAAGGCACCGACGGCGCCGAACAGGCGCGTGAGACGATCCGAACCTTCTCGTTCGCCTTCTTCATCCCCGTCTATTTCGCGATCGTGGGGCTGCGGCTCGACCTGTTGTCGGGGTTCGAGCCGCTCTTCTTCCTGTTGTTCCTCGCCGTGGCGTGCGCAGCCAAGTACGCGAGCGTGTGGATCGGGGCTCGCTGGTCGGGGGAGACACCCGCCGGGGCCCGCAATCTGAGCGTGGCCCTGAACGCCCGGGGAGGACCGGGCATCGTGCTCGCCTCGGTGGCGTACGACGCCGGCATCGTCGATCAGGGCTTCTACGCGGTGCTGGTCATGCTGGCGATCGTGACGTCGCTGCTCGCCGGAAGTTGGCTCGGCCGCGTCGTGCGAGCGGGAAGCCCGCTCCGCTGAGGCCTCGAGGTGTGACCCTCAGCACCGTCCCGATGTGCTGTCGACCACGCGGCCGTCGGGTCGGATGAAGCTCGCGACCCATCCGGATCCCCACAGCGAGAGCTCGACCACCCCGAACCCGCCCTTGCGCACGAGCGAGTTCTCGAGCGGATCCTCGAATCCGTAGGAGCTGGGATTGCCGCCCGTGCCGGCCACGATCTCCACGATGCCGTCGGGCGTCGGGTTGCCGTCGGCGTCCTGGGGCCCGAAGCGCTCGTAGTTGTGCTCGTGTCCGTTCAGCACGATCTCGGCTCCCGCGTCGTCGAGCAGGCGCCAGATGGGGGCCAGATCCTCATGGGACCCGTGGGTCTCGCCCGACGAGAACCGCGGCTGGTGCCAGAAGGCACCGATGCACTCCTGCTCACGTGACGCCAGCTCTTCGGCCAGCCACTCGTACTGCGGCGACCCCTCGTCGCATCCACCGTTCTCGTCGCACGTTCCATCGAGCGCGTAGAGCTGCCAGTCGCCCAGCGTGAACGTGTACCAGTGCGCGGTGAGATCGAAGTAGTCGAGGAAGCCTCGCGCACCTTCCGTGTGCCATTCGTGGTTGCCTGCCACCGCGAAGGTGATCGACGAGAACCGCCCCCACGACCGGTCGTAGCTTTTCGTGTACTCCTCGAGGGTGCCGTCCTGGTACTGGTTGTCGCCGAGCGCGAGCACCGCGTCCGGCGCGAGCCGGTCGACGAGCTCCGCCGTGCCCGCGCATGAATCGGGCGACGGGGTGCAGATGTCGCCGGCCGCGACCACGGTCGTCGCGCCGGGTGGCACCGACGCCGAGGCGCCGGTCCGACCCGGGGTCACCGGATCACCCGTCAGGTTGAGCACGATCACGCCGGCGATCACGACGAGGGCAGCGACCGCGAGCACGATGAGCACCGCACGATTGCGCATCGATCGATCTCCTGAGGGTCTCGGCCCGGGCGGCCGACCCGTCACACGATGCTACGCCCGTTACCCCGCGTCGGAGCATCGTCCCTCGTGCTCGGCCAGGTACCCTCAATGGCCACGACGTCGATCCGAGGAGTGATGCCCCATCAGCCCGCAGCGTCTGTTCGTTCGCATCGCGACCAGCCTCACGGTCGCGTTCACGTCGCTCACGATCGTCACGCCCCCCGCGGCAGCACGCGCCCCCGTCATCGTGGCGGCGGGCGACATCGCGTGCGCGGGTGAGCCCTGCGCGACGCAGCGAGCCACCGCTCGATTGGTGCGCCGCATGCATCCGCGCGCAGTGCTAACGCTCGGCGACCACCAGTACCCCGACGGCGCCTACAACGATTTCTTGTCGTCGTACCACCCGACGTGGGGCCGGCTCCGAGGCCGGACGTTCCCGACGCCCGGCAACCACGACTACTACACACAGGGCGCGGGCGGGTACTTCCGGTACTTCGGACGGCGAGCCCACCAGAACGCCGGCGGCACGTACTCGTTCAACCTCGGGGCGTGGCACCTGGTCTCCATCAACAGCGCCGCGGGCAGGCCGTCGTCGGAGCTCGTCGCGCGGATCCGGAAGAATCTAGCGCGCGACCGTCATCGGTGCGAGATCGCGTACTGGCACCATGCGAGGTTCTCGTCGGGCAACGAGCACGGCTCCGATGAACGCATGGACGACGTGTGGCGAGCGCTCTACCACGCGGGGGTCGACGTCGTGCTGACCGGGCACGAGCACAACTACGAGCGCTTCGCACGGCTCAACGCGACCGGGCACCCCGACGCCCGCGGCATCCGCAACTTCGTCGTGGGCACCGGCGGGATCCCCGACCTGTACGGCTTCAGGTCGGCCATCACCGGCTCCCAGAAGCGCATCGGCAACCGTCATGGGGTGCTGCGCGTGCGGCTGCGTGCCCGCGCCTACCTCTGGAAGTTCGTGGCGGTCGGTGGAGCGGTGCTCGATCGAGGCCGCACCCGCTGCCACGCCTGATCTCCCGAGCCGGCAGCCTTGATGGTTGCCCCTAGGAGAATCCGGGGTGTATCGTCGCTCGACGGGCCGAACGAACTAGGCCCTTCCGTAGCCTGTGATGATGCTTTAGGCTTCCCCCGGATTCCATACGAGGAGGGCAAATGCCACGCCGTTCCCCCCCGGCGGCGAGACTGCTCGTCGTCTCGCTCATCCTGACCGTCGCGGTCTTCGTTCCGGCGAATTCCGCCTCCGCCGTCACCCTGTTCACCGACACCTTCGAGAGCGGCAACCTGTCGGCATGGACCAACACCGGCTCGTTCACGAATCAGCAGGCGATCACCCATGCCGGCGCGTGGGCGGGCCGGGCAACCGCCTCAGGCGGTCCGGCGTTCGCGAGCAAGACGATCTCGGGCCAGAACGACGTCTATCTCCGCTCGTTCGTGCACGTCGTGAGCCACGCCGGTACGAACCAGCTCTTGCGCATGGGCTCGTCGACGGGAAGCGGCAGCACGATCTCGCTCATCCTCCTCCAGTCCAACCAGCTGCAGGTGAAGAACCACGTATTGGGCGGGGAGAACCGGAACACCGGGGTCACCCTCACCCCAGGCACCTGGGTGGATCTCCAGCTCCACCTCCACATCGGCGGGGCCAACGGTGCGGCAGAGCTCTGGGTCAACGGCGTGCCGGCGGGTGGCCTTGCAGGAGCGTGGAACTTCGGCACCACCCCGATCGATAGCGTCGTGCTCGGAGCACAGGCGGGAACGACCCCTGCCATGGACGTGGTCTACGACGACGTCGAAGCGGCGACCACGTTCATCGGCGGTGGTGGCGGCGACCCCGAGATCCCCCTGACCCCGACCGGCCTGCGGACGACGTCGGTCGCGCATAACCGGGTAGACCTCACGTGGAACGCCTCGACCGGCGCGACGGGGTACACCGTGTACCGCAACGGCACCCCGATCGGATCCCCCGGAAGCACCAGCTTCTCCGACGGCACGGTCCTGCCCCAGACGACCTACCAGTACAGCGTCGACGCCTTCAACATCTCTGGCAACTCCGATCCGAGCGACTCCGATCACCGTGACGACGCCGGCGGCGCCCACTGGCGGTGGCAACGTAGTCATGGCCGCTGGCGATATCGCGTGCGACCCTGCGAGCAGTTCGTTCAGGGCCGGTAACGGCACTTCCAGCCAGTGCCGCGCCAAGTACACCGCCCCCTTGCTGGCCGGCGCCGACCGGGTGCTCGCGCTCGGGGACGAGCAGTACGAGTGCGGAGGCGCCACCGCGTTCGCGCAGAGCTATGACAAGTCTTGGGGGGCGTTCAAGTCCAAGACCTACCCTGCAGTGGGAGACGAGGAGTACGCCACGAGTGGGACCGGTTGTGGAGCCTCGGGAGCGGACGGCTACTTCGGCTACTTCGGAGCCGTCGCCAATGGGCCCGAGCGGCTATTACAGCTATGACTTCGGAGGGTGGCACTTCGTCGTCCTCAACTCCGAGTGCAATGCGCCCGGTGTCGGCGGCTGTTCGGAGGGCTCGCCCCAGAACAACTGGTTGGAGGCAGATCTTGCGGCGAACAGCGAGGTCTGCACGCTCGCCTATTGGCACCGGCCCGCCTTCTTCTCGAAGGTGAACGGCAATCGCACGGCGGGCGCCGCCTCGGCAGTGAGGCCATTCTGGGATGACCTTCAGTTTGCCGGTGCTGAGATCGTTCTTACCGGACACTCTCACTGGTACGAGCGGTTCCGGCCCCAGAATTCCGCCGGCCAGAACGTCTCGAACGGCATCGTCGAGTGGGTCGTCGGCACGGGCGGCAAGAGCCACAACACGAACGCGCTGGCGGCGCCCGGCTTCACGCCACGTGAACAGCGTCACGGCCAACGCATCGACGTTCGGCGTGCTGAAGCTCACGTTGAACCCGACGGGATACGCGTGGCAGTACCTGATCGAGGGAAGCAGCAGCTACAACGACAGCGGCACCGCGAGCTGCCACTGACCGACCGCAGCGAGGGCCGTGCTCAGCGAGCGACGGCTGCCGCGCGCGCGTAGGCGTTCTCGGCCGCACGTCGGGCGCGCGCGAGCCGGTCGCTCTCGTACCGCGCACTCAGTGCCTGCTTGGCGCGCTCGCGTGCCGCCGAGGGCCGCTGCACCCGGTGCTCGGGCACTTCGGGAGCCGGTGTGGCGATCCGCACGATCCTTCGTCGCGTGCCGGTACTCGTCCCAGCTGAGCCGACCGGCCAGGAACTCCCCCAGCAGGTGCTGCCATGCGGGGCGGCGGGCACGTTCCTCGATGATCTCGAAGACCGCCTCGACGTTGTCGGCCGAGTCGTCGAACCGGGCGAAGGAAGTTCCGAACCGCTCGTTCAACCGGTCGATCGACCCGCCCACGTCGGTCGTGACGGTCTCGAAGGTCACCACGACCATCGAACCGAGCGAGGGCTCGACCCGCTCGTAGAACTCGGCGTAGGAACGCAGCCACTGCGAGATCGGCACGGTGGGCTCGCGGATCGCTGCGGAGAGCACCGTGTCGCGCGGGGGTCTGATCGGCATCATCGTCGGAAGTCCCGCCCGGGTCGCCGCAAGCAGCTGCGCCGGCGCATGCAGGTGGTGGGCGAGCCGCACATGATCGTTCTGCGCGAGCTGGAACGCGATCACGGCGAAGGTCGAGGCCGACCTCGTGAACCCGTCGATCACGACCTGCGTGTCGGGCCCGACCGTGCTCTGCGGCTGTCGCCGCCGCATGAGCGGAAGGTAGACGGCGGGGTAGCGAGCCATGAAGCGGCGCGCGACGTGACGCGACGTGCCCGCGGCGGTCCAGGTCCGCGCAGGGCTCGCTTCCATGGGTGCAATCTACCCGGCGAATCGGCCCCGTCGTATCGAGGCGTGCCGTGTGTCTACACTGACGGCTTCCCGACGGCACCCAGGAGGTAGCAGCATGCCGACAGCCACGTTCGTGACGAATCAGGGCTCGTTCAGCGTCACGCTCATGCCCGACCACGCACCGAAGACCGTGCAGAACTTCGTGGACCTCGCGACCGGAAACCGGTCATGGACAGACCCTCGAGACGGTCAAGCCAAGAGCGAGGCGCTGTATCCGGGCACGATCTTCCATCGGGTGATCGACGGCTTCATGATCCAGGGCGGCGACCCCGCAGGGACCGGCATGGGCGGACCGGGTTACACGTTCGAGGACGAGGTGCCGGCCGACGGACCGGCGTTCGACCGACCCGGACTGCTGGCCATGGCCAACGCCGGGCCGGGCACGAACGGCAGTCAGTTCTTCGTGACGGTGGCGCCCTCGGACTGGCTCACCGGCCGACACACGATCTTCGGCGAGGTCAGCGACGGGTACGACGTGGTCGAGCGCATCTCGAAGGTGCCGACCGGCGCGCAGGACCGTCCGGCCGATGACGTCGTGATCGAGCGTATCGACGTCGAGGAGTGACCCGGACGTTCGCGGTGCCATCTCGACGTGCACCGTCAGCCGGATCGCTCGAGCCGATAGATCAGATGACCCCAGCCGGCGCGCACGGTGCCGCGCCAGATGTCGAACCCGAGCTTCTCGGCCACGCGGCGTGACGGCGTGTTCTCGGGTCTGATCAGCGAGATCAGGAACGGCGTCGCGAGCGTGGCGAACGCCGCGTCGCGGCATGCCGCGCCGGCTTCGGTCGCGATGCCCCGCCGCTGACGCGAGGCCAGCACGTGCCACCCGAGTTCCACGAACGACTCGCCGTCGGCTTCCTGCACCGTGGGACCGCAGTCACCGATGACCTCGCCGGTCACTCGGTCCTCGATCGCGAGCAGCCCGAACCCGTCGCGTGCGTACCGCTCGACCTGGCGATCGATCCAGGCGAGCGTGCCCTGGCGGTCGAACGGCGCCGGGTAGTACCGCATCGACCGCGGGTCGCCGAGCACGGCGAGCATGGCCTCGACGTCGGAGCGGTCGTCGTGGAAGGGCCGCAGGCGGAGGCGGCGGGTCTCGATCGGGGTCACGATGTGCACGAGCAGCGAGGCTACCCGGGCAGGCCTCCATCGCGGCATACTGCGGCTCGGGGCCGCGGACCGACGGCCCATGTCGCTCGACGCTCAACGAGGGAGGCACCGTCATGACCGACCGCCCGAACGTGCTCGTCACCCGCCCGATCATGGACGTGCCGCTCGCGCGGTTGCAGGAACGCTGCGACGTCACGGTGCACGAGAACGACTTCGGCATCCCCCGCGACGAGCTGCTGAAGGTCGTCGCCGGTCGCGACGCGATCGTGACCATGCTCACGGAGAAGGTCGACGCCGAGTTCCTCGAGGCAGCCGGGCCGCAGCTCGCGATCGTCGCGAACCACGCCGTCGGGTTCGACAACGTCGACGTCGACGCGTGCACCGCCGCCGGCGTGCTCGCGACGAACACGCCCGATGTGCTCACCGAGACGACCGCCGACACGGCGTTCGCGCTGTTGATGGCTGGGGCACGCCGGGTCGGCGAGGGCGAGCGGTTCCTGCGCGCGGGCACGCCGTGGATCTGGGGTCCGCTGATGATGCTCGGTCAGGACGTGCATCACAAGACGATCGGCATCGTCGGCTTCGGACGCATCGGCCAGGCCGTCGCGCGTCGAGCGAAGGGCTTCGGCATGCGCGTGGTCTACGCCGATGCGATCCAGCTTCCTGCCGAGGTGGAAGCCGAGACCGGTGCGGAGCGGCTCGAGCTCTCTGACCTGCTCGGGCAGGCCGACTTCGTCTCGATCCACACGAACCTCACGCCCGAGACGCGCCACCTGTTCGACGCCGACGCGTTCCGCGCGATGAAGCCCACTGCCGTCGTCGTGAACACCTCCCGCGGACCGGTGATCGACGAGTCGGCCCTCGCCGACGCGCTGGAGACCGGTGAGATCTTCGCGGCCGGCCTCGATGTCTTCGAACGTGAGCCCGAGGTGGAAGCCCGCCTGCTCAAGCTCGAGAACGCCGTCGTGATCCCGCACCTCGGCAGCGCCACGGTCGACACGCGCAACGCCATGGGCGAGGTGGTCGTCGACAACGTCTTCGCGGCCATCGACGGGACCCGCCCGCCGACCCTGCTGAACCCCGACGCATTCTCGGGGTGATCCCGTGACGAGCCGCTCGGGCTCGGGCCGGCGAGACCCACGTGGCCGGGGACCCCGCTCGAGGGCGCTCCGCGGTGACGTGCGCCTGCTGACCACGATGCTCGGCGACGCGATCGCCGAGAGCGGCGGCGCCGATCTACTCGCCGAGGTCGAGGCCCTGCGCACGGCGACCATCGCCTACCGCGGACACCCCACGCGTGCGCGCCTGCAGCGAGTCACCGAGCTCGTCGACGGCCTCGACCTGCGGCGGGCCGAGGACGTGATCAGGGCGTTCACGTGCTACTTCCAACTCGTCAACCTCGCGGAGGAACGCCATCGGGTGCGGACCCTCCGGCGCCGCGCGAGGTCGGGAACGCCGGTGAAGGACTCGATCGCAGCGCTCGACCACGTCGAGGTCGACGATCTGCGCATCCGGCCTGTGCTGACTGCTCACCCGACCGAGGCGAAGCGGCGCGCCGTCGTCGAGCACCTCTGGCGCATCGGCACCCTCGTCGAGCAGCTCGAGGATCTGCCGCTCGGGGCGTCGGAGGAGCAGGAGGTGCGCCGGCGTCTGCGCGAGGAGATCGCCGGTCTGTGGCGCACCGATCCGATCAGACCTCATCGTCCCGAGCCGCTCGACGAGGTACGCGCGGTGCTCGCGTTGTTCGATCAGACGATCTTCACGACGCTCCCCGCCGTCATGCGCGAGATGGACCGCCGCCTCGATCCCGACAGGGTCGGCACCAGGCCGCCCGGGTTCGAGACCTTCCTGCGCTGGGGCACCTGGGTGGGCGGCGACCGCGACGGGAACCCGGGGGTCACGGCCGAGGTCACCCGCGCCGCGATGTCGATCCAGTCCGACCACGTGCTGCGCGGGTTGGAGGCCGCATCGCGCAGGATCGCCCGCACGTTGTCGGTCTCCGATCGCGACGTGCCTCCGACGAGGTCGCTGCGCCGAGCGCTCTCGCGGACCGCAGACGAGTTGCCGCGGGTCGCGGCCGAGCTCGAGCGCAAGCTGTCCGACGCACCGCACCGGCGCATGTTGGGGCTCGCCGCCCACCGGCTCGCCGCCACCCGGGAGGGGACGCCCGGCGGCTATGGCTCTCCGTCGGAGCTGGTGGGTGACATCGACGTGCTGCAGGGGTCGCTCGACCGAGGGGGCGCTCCGCGTCTGGCCTACGGTGAGCTCCAACATCTCCGATGGCAGGTGGAAGCCTTCGGTTTCCACCTGGCCTCGATGGAGGTGCGGCAGCACTCGAGCGTGCTCGCGGCCGCCCTCTCGGAGATCACCGGCGACGGTCGTGCCGGGGTGAAGCCCTCGCCCCAGGCGCGGGAGGTCGTGGCGACCTTCCGCGCGATCGCCGAGATCCAGCAGCGGTTCGGAACCGAGGCGTGTGATCACGTCGTGGTGAGCTTCACCCGCTCCGCCGACGATCTCGCCGGGGTGGTCCGGCTGGCTCGCCTCGCCGTTCCCGAGGAACCGCCCGAGGTCGTGCCGGTCCCGTTGCTGGAATCTCGCCGAGACCTCGCCGCCGCCACGGGCATCCTCGACGAGTGGCTCGCGATGCCCGAGGGTCGCCGGTTGCTGCGGCGCCGCGAGGGCGAGCTCGAGGTCATGGTGGGCTACTCCGATTCCGCGAAGGAAGCCGGCATGCTCGCCGCGAACCTCGAGCTCTACCGTGCGCAGCGGGAGATGGCCACCTGGGCCGGGAACCGCGGTGTGCGGCTCACGATCTTCCACGGGCGCGGCGGGGCCCTGGGGCGTGGCGGAGGCCCCGCCAGTGATGCCATCACCGCGCAGCCGCCGGGCTCGGTCGCGGGCAGGCTCAAGGTCACCGAACAGGGTGAGGTGGCGTTCGCCCGGTACGGCAACCCGGCCCTCGCCCGCCGGCACCTGGAGCAGATCACGAACGCGGTCGTCCGGGCGTCGACGGCAACCGCGACCGGCGACCCGGCCGACCGGTTCGCCGGGGAGATCGAGCAGCTGTCGACGGCGTCACGCGAGCACTACGAGGCGCTCGTGCACGACCCAGGCTTCGTCGAGCTCTTCCGGCACGTCACGCCCATCGCGCAGATCGGCACGCTCCCGATCGCCTCGCGTCCGACCTCCCGTGGCATCGGTGACGCGACGGCGCTCGAGGACCTCCGCGCGATCCCGTGGGTCTTCGCCTGGGGGCAGAGCCGCGTCAACCTCACCGGTTGGTACGGACTGGGTGCCGGGCTCGCGGCGGTCGCCGACCGGCGCGGCGGCCTGACGACGCTCCGCGCGATGGCGCGCGAGTGGCCCTTCTTCTCCACGCTCCTCGACAACGCCGAGCTCTCCCTCGCGAAGGCCGACCCGGCGATCGCCCGCCGCTACCTCGCCCGGGGGAAGCGGCCCGACCTCAGCGCGAGGATCCTCGACGAGATGTCCCGCACGACCGAGCTCGTGCTCTCGGTGAGCGGGCACGACCGGCTGCTCGACGGACGCCCCGACCTGCAACGAGCCATCGAGTACCGCAACCCTTACGTCGATGCGCTGTCGTTCCTGCAGATCCGCTTCCTCGACGAGCGCCCGGGGGCGCGCACCGAGCGGTTGATCCAGGCATCGATCTCCGGTGTCGCGGCGGGCCTGCAGAACACCGGATGAGCTGTCGTCGCCGGCCTCCCCGGCTATCGGCGGTGGGCGCTTCCGTGCCATACTCGGCGCTTCCTTGAACCCGTGTTCAAGTGAGGAGCGGCCCGCGGCAGCCCGCGGGAGGGAGGAAGCATCATGAGCGACGCGACCTTGCCGGTGCTCGAGCCAGGTGACCGGCTGCTCTGCGGCCCCGGCCCGTCGAACGTGCATCCAGCGGTGCTCGACGCGATGCGTTTGCCGATGAACGGTCACCTCGACCCGGACTTCTGGGACATCCTCGTCGACCTGGTCAGCGGGCTGCGGGCGCTCTGGCGCCGCCCCGAGGGCGGGCTCACGATCGCGCTGAGCTCGTCGGGTACGAGCGCGATGGAAGCCGGATTCATGAACCTGATCGACCCCGGCGAAACGGTGATCAGCTGCCACTGGGGATTCTTCGGCTCGAGGCTGAACGACTTCGCCCATCGGGTGGGCGCCAACGTGGTCGAGCTCACGACCGAGCTCGGGCAGATCGTGAGCGTCGATCGCATCATGCAGACGCTCGCGGCGAATCCCGGCACGAAGATCGTGAGCGTCGTGCACGCCGAGACCTCGACCGGCGCGGAGTTCCCGCTACAGGAGCTCGCCGAGGCGATGCGCGCGAGCGGCTCCGAGGCGCTGCTGTATGCCGACTGCGTCACCTCGCTCGGCGGCCAGCAGGTCGAGGCCGAGGCCTGGGGCATCGACTACGGCTACTCCTGCTCGCAGAAATCGCTGGGATGCCCGCCGGGGATCGCGCCGGTGACGGTCAGCGAGCGCGCGGTCGGCGCGATGTCGCGCCACCAGGGACCCGTGCCCTACTACTACGACTTCGAGGAGCTCTCCAAGTACTGGATCGACCGCCCCATCACCTACCACCACACGATGCCGATCCTGCAGTACTACGCGCTGTACACCGGCATCGCGCTCGCCCTCGAGGAGGGGCTCGAGTCCCGATGGGAGCGCAACGCCGACGCCGGGCGCTACTTCCAGGACGAGATCCGGGCACGTGGCTTCGAGCTGCTCGCCGACGCCGGCCACCAGCTCGTGGAGCTCACGGCGATCAAGGTGCCCGAGGGCGTGGACGGCAAGGAGATCCAGACGCGCATCCTGCGCGAGCACGGCATCGAGGTCGGCGGCGGACTCGGTCCGAAGGCGCCACCTATCTGGCGCGTCGGGCTCATGGGCGTCAACGCCAACCGCGAGACCGCCGATCGCGTGCTCGCGGCGTTCGACGCGGTGCTGCCGCGCTCGTCCTGAGCTCCGCATGATCAAGGCCAGGCTGCACCGCAGTGAGCTCGCCGTGCCGGGCACGAACCTGCGCGCCATGTCGAAGGCGCCCTCGCTCGGCGCCGACGTCGTCTTCCTCGATCTCGAGGATGCCGTGGCTCCCGACGACAAGGAGCAGGCGCGCGCGAACGTGATCGAGGCGCTCGGTGCCCACGATTGGTCGGGGTGTGCGATCAGCGTCCGCGTGAACGGCCTCGATACGCACTGGTGCTACCGCGACGTCGTCGACGTGGTCGAGGCGCGCGGCGAGGTGCTCGACACGGTGCTCGTGCCCAAGGTCGGCTCGCCGTCGGACGTCGAGTTCATCGCGACCCTGCTCGACCAGATCGAGCAGCGCAACGGCTGGGAGCCGGGAAGGATCGGCATCCACATCCTGATCGAGACGGCCGCCGGCATGGCGAACGTCGAGGCGATCTCGCGGGCGCGGCCCGACCGGCTCGAGGCCATGGTGTTCGGGGTGGCCGACTACGCGGCGAGCGTGCAGGCGCGCACGACGAACATCGGCGGCGCGAACCCCGACTACTCCGTGCTCACCGATCCCGCCGACGACGGCTCGCGGGCGACGCACTGGGGCGACCAGTGGCACTTCGGCATCTCGCGCATGGTGGCGGCGTGCCGGGCGCAGGGCCTCCGACCGATCGATGGGCCGTTCGGCGAGTTCGCCGACGCGGACGGGTTCCGTAGCGCAGCACGCCGGGCCGCGGCGCTCGGGTGCGAGGGCAAATGGGCGATCCACCCGTCGCAGGTCGACCTCGCGAACGAGGTCTTCACGCCGGCCGAGGCCGAGGTGGATCGGGCCGAGCGCATCCTGCAGGCGATGGAAGAAGGCGCGAAGCAGGGCAAGGGGGCCGTCTCGCTCGACGGCCGTCTGATCGATGCAGCCTCGATCCGCATGGCCGAGAACCTGATGCGCAAGGTCGAGCAGATGCGCGCCCGCTGACGGACACGCATCCCGAGAGGAACCGAGCCCGCCGACGGGCTCGCGCGACGAGGGAGAACGAGGGTCGAGATGAACATCCACGAGTACCAGGCCAAGGCGCTGCTCCGGCGGTACCGGGTCACCACGCCGCGCGGCGAGGTCGTCTACACCTCGAAGGCCGCAGCACGCGTCGCCGAGGAGCTCGGCGGCCAGCGATGGGTCGTCAAGGCGCAGATCCACGCGGGCGGGCGCGGCAAGGCGGGGGGCGTGAAGATCGGTAATTCCCCCTCCAAGATCGCCGAGATCGCCGACCAGATGCTCGGGTCCACGCTCGTCACGGCGCAGACCGGTCCGGGCGGACAACGGGTGAGCCGCGTGCTCGTCGAACGCGCGTCGCGCATCGAGCGCGAGTTCTACCTCTCGATGGTGGTCGACCGTGACGCTCAGCGCATCGTGGTCGTCGCGAGCGCCGAGGGGGGCGTCGACATCGAGGAGGTCGCGGCGTCGACACCCGAGGCGATCCACACGGAGTACATCGACCCGGGCGTCGGTCTCGTCGACTTCCAGTGCCGCAAGGTCGCCACCGCCATCGGCCTCGGCAAGAAGACGACCTCGTTCACGCGGCTGCTCAAGCGCATGTACCGCCTCTTCCGCGATCTCGACTGCCTGATGCTCGAGGTGAACCCGTTCATCGAGACCGAGGACGGCGAGCTCGTCGCCCTCGACGCCAAGATGAGCTTCGACGACAACGCGCTGTTCCGCCAGGGCGACGTGGTCGAGCTGCGAGATTTCGACGAGGAAGACCCGAAGGAGGTCGAGGCCACCGGCCACGGCCTCAACTACATCGCGCTCGACGGCAGCGTCGGCTGCATCGTGAACGGCGCCGGCCTCGCGATGGGCACGATGGACGCGATCGCGCATCACGGCGGGCGGCCGGCGAACTTCCTCGACGTGGGGGGCGGTGCGAGCCCAGAGAAGATCGCGAACGCGTTCCGCATCGTGCTGAAGGACCCCAACGTTCGGGCGATACTCGTGAACATCTTCGCCGGCATCAACCGCTGCGACTGGATCGCGCAGGGCGTGGTGCAAGCCACCCGGGATCAAGAGATCGGGGTGCCGGTCGTCGTGCGACTCGCAGGCACGAACGTCGAGGAAGGCCGCACGATCCTCGAGGAGAGCGGGCTCGAGCTGATCCAGGCTGTGGATCTCGACGACGCGGCGGCGAAGGCCGTGCTGGCGGCAGAGGGGGTGCCGGCATGAGCGTCTTCGTCGACCGGGATTCGAAGGTCATCATCCAGGGGTTCACCGGCCAGCACGCGACCTTCCACGCCGAGGAGGCGATGGCCACCGGCACCACGATCGTCGGCGGCGTGACGCCCGGCAAGGGGGGGACGACCCACCTCGGCCTGCCGGTGTTCAACAGCGTGGCCGAGGCCGTCGAGGAAACCGGCGCCGATGTGAGCGGCATCTTCGTACCGCCCGCCGTCGCGACCGATTCCCTGCTCGAGGCGGTCGACGCTGGGGTCGGCGTCGCGGTGATCATCGCCGACGGCGTGCCCGTGCAGGACATGGTGCGCACGAAGCGCTACCTGGCCGGGCGCTCGACCCGCATCATCGGCCCGAACTCCCCCGGCATCATCACGCCGGGTGCGTGCAAGGTCGGCATCATGCCGAGCCACATCTACTCGAAGGGCCGGATCGGCGTCGTCTCGCGATCCGGCACGCTGAACTACGAAGCCGTGTCGCAGATGACGGCGCTCGGGCTCGGACAGTCGACATGTGTGGGTATCGGCGGCGACCCCGTGAACGGCACCGACTTCAAGACCGTCCTGCAGGCGTTCGAGGGCGACGACGACACCGACGTGGTGGTGATGATCGGCGAGATCGGTGGTCAGCAGGAGGTCGAGGCCGCATCGTGGGCAGCCCAGTACATGTCGAAACCGCTCGTGGCGTTCATCGCGGGCGTATCGGCGCCCCGCGGCCGTCGCATGGGACACGCCGGAGCGGTCATCGCGGGCGAGTCCGACACCGCGACGGCCAAGCTCGACGCGATCGAGGCATTGGGTCACCGGGTGGTGCGCAACCCCGCCGACATCGGCGACACGGTGCTGCGCGCCGTCAAGGAATCCGGGGACCACACGGGCACCGGCGCCTCGTAGGTCCGCGCCATCCGCTCGTGTGATCGGCCATCGACGGCCCACGGATGCATGTTGACAAGGCGGCGTTGCGTGGAAGAGAGTCGCCACTCCGGGGAGAGGGCAGGTCCGGTTCGGTTGCTTGCAGGGGGAGGAAGAACGTGAGGAAGCTCGCCGCCCTTGCCGTCGCAGCATGCTGCTGCCTGACGCTGCTCTCACCGGCAGCAGGAGCCACTGGCGAGGCCAGCTCCGGCGGTGCCGACGCTTCACTGCGCGCGGGCGGTGCCACCGTTCCCACCTTGCGCTGGCGTCAGTGCCGCAAGGCCAAGCGCTTCGAGTGCACGAAAGCCTGGGTGCCGCTCGACTACGACGAGCCCGGGGGCCCAACGATCAGGCTCCGCCTCACCCGGCTGCCCGCGAGCGTGCCGGCCCGCCGGATCGGTTCGATCTTCCTCAACCCGGGCGGGCCGGGTGGTTCTGGCGTCGGCTTCGTGCAAGGGGTTGGGAGGTTCCTCTACTCCGACGCGGTGCGGGCTCGGTTCGACCTCGTGGGGTTCGACCCGCGCGGCATCGCGTCGAGCACGCCGATCCGGTGCTTCGATACGACACAGGACGCCATCGACGTGTTGAACATCGCGCCGTTCCCCTTCCCTGTGTCTCGCGCTCAGGAGAAGCTGTGGATCAGGTCCGATCGCGCATACGCCGCCGCGTGCGCCGATCGCGCCGGACCGATCATCGATCACATGTCGACCGCGAACGTCGCTCGCGACCTGGACCTGCTCCGCCGGGCGGTCGGCGACGAGGCTCTGACGTTCGCCGGCTACTCGTACGGCTCCTACATCGGCTCGACGTACGCGAACATGTTCCCCGACGAGGTGCGCGCCGTGATCATCGACGGCGTCATCGATCCGATCTCATGGTCGACCGGCCATGGGAACGAGGCCGAGACGCTCCCCGTCGATGCACGCCTGCGGAGCGCGCAGGGTGCGTACGACACGCTGCTCGCGTTCTTCTCCGCGTGCGACGCCGGCGGCAGCAACTGCGCCTTCTCCGACGGCAACCCGAAGCGACGCTTCGCACGCATGGCGAGGTCCATCCGGCACCATCCCCTCGACGTCCCAGACGGAGAGGGCGGCACGTTCCCGTTCACCTACGCCGATCTCGTGGGGATCACGCTGGGCGCCATGTACGACCCGGGGTCGTGGCCCGACCTCGCTGAATTCCTGCACCAGATCCGCAGCTTCGTGTACCCGCGGCGTGCCGCTGCGGCGCTCCACTCCCTGCGGGAGCGGCTCGGCATCCTCGGGCAGAAGCCGTATCAGCAGATCATCGAGGGGTTCGCGGGCGTCATCTGCTCGGATTCCGACAACCCCGATCGCATAGGAGCATGGTCCGAGGCGGCGAGGGCTGCGGACCGTGCCCACCCGTACTTCGGCCGGCCGTGGGGCTGGTTGAGCAGCATCTGCGAACCGTGGCCGGGCGCCGACCGGGACCGTTACATGGGACCGTTCGACCGACCGACCGCGAACACCGTGCTCGTCATCGGCAACGTGAACGACCCTGCAACCAGGTACCAGGATGCGGTCCGCACGGCGGCGATCATGGCGAACGCACGACTGCTCACCCTCGACGGGTCGGGTCATACGTCGCTGTTCACGTCTCGCTGCATCGATCGCCGCGTCAACACGTACCTGCTGACCGGCCGGGTTCCGCCCGTCGGCACGGTGTGTGCGCCCGACGAGGTGCCGTTCGCGCGGCCGCCCCAGCGACGCTCGACGGACGTGTCGGCAACGCCGTTCCTGCTTCCGCCGATGGTGCGACGAACGCTCTGAACCGTCAGATCGCCCGCATGCGGTTGTTGCGGGGGTTGTGCTCGACCTCGGCGAGCCCGAGCGCTTCGAGCACCGGCGGCACGTAGTTCGCGAACCGGCCGCGCAGACCCTTCTTCAGGCCGTACCAGCCGCCGACGGGGTTCGACGGTTCACGAGCCCATGCTTCGACGGTGCCGTCCTTGGCAGGCTTCTGCTCGTCGGCGCTTCCGAGGGGCACCCAGTCACCCCGCTCGGCCAGCATGCCGTGCAGATCGTCGATCGCTCGCAGGTGGTACCGCAGCTCGGTCGAGCCGACGGTGCACACGAGAGCCGGCGGATCCGCGTCGGCATCCCGGTACATCTGGAATTCGCCCTGCAGGCTCGGTGTCTGCAGGGTCCACGGATCGTCGGGCGTTCCACTTCCTCGGACGGTGGCCTCGCTCATCGCGGCATCGTAACCATCTCGTTCCCGAGGGTCACAGCGAGCAGGCTTCGCGGCACTCGGGTTCCAGACGGGGATCACGCCCGCTCAGGTCGTACGGACCCGCGGTCGATGGTCATACGTTGGACGACCAACGGAGATCCACGATGATCGACACCCCTTCGGCCGGCTCAGACGAGCTCGCTGGACCGACGCACGACGTCGCGGCCGAAGTCGCGTTGCTGCTCGCCGCACCCGAGGCGCTGCTCGGCGTTCGCGACGGGGTGATCGCTGCCTCGAACCGCCGGGCAGACGCGATGGCCGGCCGATCCCTCGCAGGCCGCCCGCTCGACGAGGTCGTGCCGACATGGCAGCCGCTCGTCGGAACGAGCGTGGCATCGCTCACCCGCGACGGCATGGAGCCCCTGCCGGTCTCGATCACCGTCGAACCGGCCGGCGACGACGGACTGGTCGTGTGCCTCCTCCGCGACGTGGGGCAGGCCGACGAGGCGGAGGTGGCTCGCAAGGAGGCGGAAGCGCGATACCAGACCCTGGTCGAGCAGATCCCCGCCGTGGTCTACATCGATGTCGAGGGGCGTGGAACGACCTACGTGAGCCCTCAGGTCGAGCGCATCCTGGGCGTCTCGCCCGAGGTCTACTGCCAGGACGGCACCGACACCTGGTCCGAGCTGCTGCACCCAGACGACCGTGAGCGCATCGCGCGCGAGTACGAGGCGTTCGTGGCCGGTGAGGGCGGCGACCTCTCCGACTACCGCATGTGCACTCCCGATGGCCGCGTCGTCTGGATCCGTGACCGCGCGGTGACCGTGCGCGACGAGCACGGCCGCGTGCTGCTCGAGCACGGCGTCATGTTCGACATCACCGAGATCAAGGAGGCAGAGGCCGAGATCGCCCACCTCGCCTATCACGACCAGCTCACGGGACTCGCGAACCGCACGCTGTTCGAGGAGACGCTCGGCCTCGCGATCCACCGCGCCGCCCGCAACGATCACGCGGTCGCGGTGCTCTTCCTCGACCTCGACAACTTCAAGCTCGTGAACGACTCGCTGGGCCACCATGCGGGCGACCGACTGCTCGCGGAGCTCGCCGAGCGTCTCCGCACCTGCTCCCGCGAGACCGACATGGTGGCCCGCCAGGGTGGTGACGAGTTCCTGATGCTGCTCGCCGACCTCGAGCGCGGCACCGACGAGACGACCGGCGTCGAGCTCGAGGAACAGGGCGCCACGATGGTGGCCGACCGCATCGCCCGGCTGCTCGAGACGCCGTTCGATCTGGGTGGCACCGAGTTCTTCGCGCGCGGCTCGATCGGCATCAGCCTCTACCCTCGCGACGCCGTCGACGGTCAGACCCTGCTGAAGAACGCCGACTCGGCGATGTACCGGGCCAAGCGCTTCGAGCCCGGCGGTCACGTCTTCTACGCGGGCACCGGCGGCGATGCGATGGCCAGGCTGTCGTTCGCGACGCGGCTGCGCCGAGCCGTGGAGCACGAGGACTGGGTGCTGCACTACCAGCCGATCGTGGATCTGTCCGACGGGCGCATGGTCGGCGCCGAGGCACTGGTGCGCTGGCAGGACGCCGCCGGCGGCATCGTCGCGCCCGGCGAGTTCATCCCGGTCGCCGAGGAGCTGGGGCTGATCGAGGCCATCGGGGAATGGGTGCTGGAGGCCATGGCCCACCGGCAGCGCGCGTGGACCGACGAGGGCCTCGGACTCACCGTGTCGTTCAACCTCTCGCCACGGCAGCTCTGGGCACCCCACCTCGCCGAGAAGGTGTTGTCGACCCTGCACAGCGCCGGCGTCGCGCCACAGTCGGTCGAAGTCGAGATCACGGAATCGATCGCGATGGCCGATCCCGACCGTACCCAGAAGATCCTGGCCGAGCTGCGCGCCTGGGGCGTGCGCCTCGCGCTCGACGACTTCGGCACCGGCTACTCGTCGCTCGCCCGGCTGAAGCACATGCCGGTCGACGTGCTGAAGATCGACCGGGAGTTCGTGCGCAACGTGGACCGCGACGTGCGGCTGGCGGGCATGGTGCGGGCGATGATCCAGGTGGCGCAGTCCCTCGACATGGTGCCGCTCGCCGAGGGCGTCGAGACCGAGGGCGAGTACGTGTTCCTGCGCTCGAACGGGTGCCGGCTCGCACAGGGGTTCTGGTTCTCCCACCCTGTCCCCGCCGACGAGATCCCCGATCTCGCCGCGCGACGATCGCTGATCCCCGGGCGCGAGGAGACCGCTCCCCCGCGCTGAACCCGAGCCCCTTCGCGGTACCGTGACCCGCATGGCGACGGCATCGACCACGATCTCGGTGCAAGGACGTGACATCAAGGTCACGAGCCCCGACAAGGTCTACTTCCCCGGCGCCGCCGGCGGCCCGGTCACGAAGCTCGAGGTCGTGGAGTACTGGGTGGCCGTCGCCGACGCCGCACTCGAGGGGTGCCGCGATCGCCCGGCGATCCTGCACCGCTTCCCCGGTGGGGTGACCGGCGAGGACACCGAGCCCTTCTATCAGAAGCGCATCCCCAAGGGTGCGCCCGACTGGGTTCGCACGGCGACCGTGAAGTTCCCGAGCGGGCGCGAGGCCTCGATGCCCGTGATGCACGACGAGGCCGCCTTGGTCTGGGCCGCGACGCTCGGCTGCCTCGAGTGCAACCCGTGGCCGGTTCGAGCCGACGACGTCGACCACCCCGACGAACTGCGCATCGACCTGGACCCGACCCCCGGCGTGCCGTGGGACGACGTTCGCAGGGTCGCGCTCATGGCGCGCGACGTGCTGCTCGAGCACGGGCTGAGCGGCTTCCCGAAGACGAGCGGCAAACGAGGGCTGCACATCAACGCTCGTGTCGAGCGCGAGCACGGCTTCACGAACACGCGTCGTGCGGCGCTCGCGTTCGCGCGCGAGATCGAGCGCCGCATGCCCGGCGTCGCCACGACCGCGTGGTGGAAGGAGGAGCGCACCGGCGTCTTCCTCGACTACAACCAGAACGCCCGCGATCGCACGGTCGCGAGCGCCTACTCGATCCGACCGATGCCCGACGCGCGTGTGTCGACCCCGCTCGACTGGGGCGAGGTCGCCGATGTCGAGCCCGAGCGGTTCACGCTGCGCACCGTGCCCGACCGGCTCCGGGAGATCGGCGACCCCGGCGCCGGCATCGACGACCACCCCGGCACGCTCGGCTCCCTGCTGGAGCTGGCCGAGCGTGACGCGGCCGGCGGCCTCGGGGACGCGCCGTGGCCGCCGCACTTCCCGAAGGGCGACGACGAACCGGTGCGCGTGAACCCCTCCCGCGCCAAGAAGGTCGCGGAATGGGAGGCGATGAAACAAGAACGGAAGGGCTCGCCCAGAGGCCGCTGACCTGGTTTGCCGGTCCGATCGACGGGTAACGGTCCGGTCACCCGGCGCATCCGGCGCCGCCGACGGGAGGGGAAGCGATGGACGCGCTGAAGCTGCTGAAGCACGACCACGACGAGGTCAAGAAGATGCTCGCCGATCTCGAGGACACCACCGAGCGCGCCGAGAAGACCCGCACCGAGGGACTCGCGACGCTGAAGCACGAGCTCGAGATCCACGAGACGATCGAGGAGGAGATCTTCTACCCGGCGCTCAAGGAGCACCCGAAGACGAAGGACCTCGCTCTCGAGGGGTACGAGGAGCACCACGTCGTCGACACGATCATGGGCGAGCTCGAAGGCGTGGAGCCGAGTGACGAGACCTGGATGGCCAAGTTCTCGGTCATGAAGGAGAACCTCGAACACCACATCTCCGAGGAAGAGGACGAGATGTTCCCGAAGGTCGAGCAGGTCTTCGACGACGAGGAGCTCGAGGATCTCGGGAACCGCATGCTCGAGCGCAAGGAAGCGCTGCAGGCGTAGCCGCGTGGTTTCGCGCTAGTCTGAGTTGGACTACTCAGGATCGTCGGCGTCGGGCCACGCCGGTGGCTCGACGCCGAGCTGCTCGAACCCCACGCTCAGTGGATCTCGGTCGTCGCGCCAGCGCACGAACGTGGCGGCGTGTCGGAACCGCCCGTACTGCATGCGGTCGATCGTGACCTCCGCCACGAGCACCGGCTCGATGGTGACCCACTCGAGGTCCTTCCCGGCCGTCCACCGGCTGGGGCCGCCGGGCGCGCGTCCGCCCTCGAAGCTCGCGCCGCCCTCGAGCTGCCGGAGCTCTTCCAGCATCGCCCGGCGTTCGGCGGCCTTGAACGACGAGGTGTGCCCAACGTAGTGGAGCGTGCCCGCGTCGTCGTAGAGGCCGAGCAACAGGGCGCCGATGCCGTCGCGGGTCTTCGACAGCCGGTAGCCCCCGATCACGACGTCGAGGGTGCGCCGGTGCTTCACCTTCACCCATCCTCGCTCGCCGGGCAGGTACGGCTGGTCGTCGCGCTTGGCGAGCACGCCGTCCTGTCCGAGCCCGTCTTCGTCGGCGAACCAGGCTCCCATGACCCCGGCGTCGGGGGTCCAGGGTGCGACGAGCACGACCGGAGCCGGTGGCATCGAGGGCAGGTCGCCGGGCGCCTGCGGCCAGCGCATCGTCGCGGCCAGGGCCGCGAGCCGCTCTCGGCGTTCGACCAAGGCGAGCGGAACCAGGTCGTCGCCGGCGTCGCGCAGCAGATCGAAGACGACGAGCGTCGCCGGGATCTCCCCGGCGAGCTTGCGCACCCGCGACTCCGCCGGATGCAACCGGAGCTGCAGCTCGTCGAAGTCCATCGAGCCGTCGGCGACGCGCACGATCTCGCCGTCGGCGACGAACGACGCGTCACCGCCCGAGTGCTCGAGCGCCTCGATCAACTCCGGGAAGTAGCGCCCGAGCGGACGTCCGTCCCGGCTCGCCAACCGACCCACGCCGTCTGCATCGACCGCCGCGATCGTGCGGAAGCCATCCCACTTCGGCTCATAGGTCCACCCGGCACCCGTGGGCGGATCGGGTTGCAGCTTGGCGAGCATCGGCGCCGGAAGATCGCCGGCGATCGTGCGCTTGGGCATGGCCCGACCCTACCCGACCACCTTGATGTTGAAGACGCCGCTCCCCCGCGCGGCCATCAGTCGCAACCAGAGCGGCAGGAACATCTCTGCGCCGCGCGCGGTCGACAGGTCTCCGAGGTCGATGATGTCGTCGGTCGGCCAACCGATCTCGCCGAGCAACGCAGACACGGCTGCCTTCGCGTCGGTGTCGTCACCGCTCATGAACACGTTGTGCGCGCCTTGCAGCTGCGACGGACGAACCATCACGTCGGCGTTCATCGTATTCAACGACTTCACGACCCGCATCTGAGGGAAGGCTCGCTGGATCGTCTCCGCGAGGCTGTCGGAGTCCTTGATCGAGAGCGTGGGCGGGAACCCCTTCGAGAGGTCGAGCGGGTTGGCGATGTCGATCAGCACCTTGCCGTCGAGATCGCGGCCATCCGCCGAGCCGATCGCCTCGACCGACGCGGCTCCGCTCGTCGCGTTCACCAACAGCTCACCGAAGGCGGCCACGTCGGCGAACGTTCCGTGGGAGGCCGCTTCGCCCGCTTGGTTCGCCCACGAGGTCGCAGCGTCATTGTCGGCCGTGCGCGAGCCCAGGCGCACCTGGTGACCGAGCTCGATGAACCTGCTGCCGAGCGTGCGGCCCACCCCGCCGGTGCCGAAGATGCCGATCCTCATGTCGCCTCCCCTGCTCTGGTTCTGACCCGACGTGGAACGCGAAGCGGCCTCACATGCTTCCCGAGCTCGGTCGATCGTGAGCGCGCGAGACCAGCAGGAAGGTTTCCATCTCCTGCTTCCCCTTGATGGCCACGATGCCCCGCGGCTCACACACGAAGGCATCTCGGACGAGCTCGCACGTCGCGGCGGTGATCTGGATCGCACCCGGAACGCCGCTCGACTCCATGCGGCTCGCGGTGTTCACGGTGTCGCCCCACAGGTCGTAGGAGAACGTGCGGGTGCCGATCACGCCGGCGGTCACCGGTCCGGAGTTGATGCCGATCCGGAACGCGAGGCGGCTGCCGTCGACGGGGTTCGCGGCCTCGTGGTCCCTGATGCGCAGCGCGAGCTCGGCGATCGCATGGGCGTGATCCGGTCGCGGACGCGGCACGCCCCCCGCGGCCATGTACGCGTCACCCACCGTCTTGATCTTCACGAGGCCGAGCGCCTGGACGAACGCGTCGAAGCACGAGAACACGTCGTCGAGCAGCTCGACCAGCTGGGCCGGTGAGAGCTGCGCGGACATCGGCGTGAAGTCGACCACGTCGGCGAACAGCACCGACGCTTCGGCGAGATCGTCGGCGATCGTACCGGTGCCCGCCTTGAGCCGAGGCACGATCTCGTCGGGCAGGATCGCGTGCAGCAGATCGTCGGAGCGCCGTTGGTACAGATCGCGCTGGCGCACGAAGTAGGCCATCACGGCGAGCACGAGGATCGCGGTCGCCACGAGGTTGAACGCCGCATCGGTGGCCGGATCTGACAGCTCGTAGATCGGGTCGACCCAGTCGGGGATCACGACCGCGTAGATCACCGACACGGCGAAAGCGACGGTCCACACGATCGCCCCTCGCAGGCCGATCGCGATCAGCGCGGCGAGCCCGATGGCCAACCCGAAGATGGTGACGAGGCCCGAGGGGAACAGCCCGCCGAACATCGCCGTCTCGACGGCCTGGGTGATGAAGATCAACGCGAACATGGCGTTGACGAGGGCCGCGAACCGAAGAGGCCAGACCTTCATGAGGAGAAGGAACGGCAACGTCAGCGCCACCGAGATCAGGTTCATCACGCTGACGACCGTGTAGCCGGCGGCGAAGTCCATCACGGACTGCGGAATCGTGAACAGCGTCGCGATGACGAACGCGATGAGGAACACCCGCCGCCCGCTCCGTCTCGTCTCGGGCTCGCCGGCATACTCGCCGATCGAGAGCACGGGCTCGAGGATGCGATGCCACCGTGCTCGATCAGCCATCGTGCGCCGGACCCTACCCGGGATCGAGCTTCGCGAGGAGGCCCCAATCGCGAGGGCTACGATGTGTCCCATCAGGGATCTCGGGACGGCATGAGCACGACAGCAAGCGGAACCGTCGGGCGAAAGCGTGAGCTGTCCGCGATCGCGCGCTACGTGGAACAGCTCCCCGAGAATCCCCGGGATCTCCTCTTCGAGGGAGAGGCGGGGATCGGGAAGACGACCATCTGGCGCGCCGGGACGGAAGCGGCGATCGGCGCCGGCTACCGCGTGCTGGCGTCGAGGCCGGGAGAGCATGACAAGGCGCTGACGTACTCGGCGATCGGCGACCTGATCGGGGACGTGTTCGAGGAAGCGCTCGCCGACGCCCCTGATCCGCAGCGTCGCGCCCTGGAGGTTGCGCTGCTGCGGAGACCATCCACCGAGCGCGGACCGGACCGGCGCGTGATCGCGCTCGGCGTGCGGGAGGCGATCCGAACCCTGTGCGCGGCGCGTCCCGTCGTGCTCGCCGTTGACGATGCCCAATGGCTCGATCCGTCGTCGGCGCGGGTGCTCGCCTTCGCTCTCCGCCGCCTGTCCGGGCATCCCGTTGCCGTGCTCGCCACGATCCGCCCAGACGTCGGCGCAGATCTCATGGAGCTGATATCGACGCTCAGAGATCGCAACCTCGTCCGGATCGAGGTCGGCCCACTGGACGTCGAGCACGTCGGTTCGATGCTACGGGAGCGGTTCGGTCGAACGATGACACCTCCCCTCGTGAGACGGCTCCACGAGAGCGCGCGTGGGAACCCGTTCTTCTCCCTCGAGATCGCCCGAGCGATGCACCACGCCGAGCCTTCCGCAGGTCGGCCACTGCCGATCCCCGACGATGCCCGCGAGGTCCTCCGAACGAGGATCGAAGGTCTGTCGACGAGCGCACGAGATGTCGCGCTCGTCGTGTCCGCGATGGCGCGCCCGACGGTCGGTGCCATCCGTTCGGCCGCGGTAGATCCGTCGCACGCCGACGCGGCCATCGCGGAAGCGGAGGAAGCCGGTCTGATGAGGGTCGACGGAGCCGACGTGTCCTTCGTGCACCCGCTGGTCGGGTCGGCGGTGTACTGGTTGGCCCCGCGACGCACGAGGGAGTCGGCTCATGCTCGGTTGGCCCAGGTCGCCGTCGACATCGAGGAACGCGCACGGCACGTCGCGTTGAGCGGGACCGGTCCCGATCCCGACGCGGCCTCCCTCGTCGAGGGCGCGGCAGACGTGGCGCGCGGGCGAGGGGCGCCACACGCCGCCGCGGACCTCCTGGAGCTCTCCGCAGAACTCACCCCACCTGGCGACGTGGAAGGGCTCTGTGGTCGTCGTCGACTCGCGGCGCTCAACCGGTTCGACGCCGGAGATGTCGAGGGAGCTCGGTCGAGGTTGCAGGCGCTCATCGACACCACGCCCTCGAGAGCGCAACGAGCCCTCACGATGGTGGAGCTCGCGGTGAGGGCCTACAACGACGTGGATCGGGTGCACGATCTCCTGCATTCCGCACTGCCGGACGTGGGCGAGACGTTCCACACCCTCGTCTTCGCGAACCTCGCGTGGGTCGCCATCTTCCGATTCGATCCTGCCGCAGCGGTCGAACACGCACGTGACGCGGTCGACGTCGCGGGCGGAGCATCCGAGCAGACGTCACTCCGAGTGGCGCTCGGAGCGCTCGGCCACGCCGTGGCATTGCTCGGTCGAGACGCTGAGCCAACGATGCGGCGTGCCACCGCGATCACCGAGGACGTGTCCCCCGGCGAGGCCGCACATCCCGCGAGCATCCGCGGGCAACAGCTGCTCTGGCATGGACGGGTCGATGAGGCTCGACGACTCGTCAAGGAGGCGGACTCCGCGTACACCGAGGCGGGGCTCGAACTCATGCGCTACGACTCACTGCCGATCCTCAGCGAGATCGAGGCCACTGCCGGAGACTGGCACGATGCCGCGATCCATGCCGATGAGGGGTACGACATCATCGTCGATGCGGGTCTACACGAGATCCGCGACCAGGTGCTCTACCCGAGAGCGCGCGTTGCTGCCCTCGTGGGCAGGGTCGACGACGCCAGACGGGACGCGAACGAGGGACTCTCCCTGGCCACCACGCACGGGAACAGATGGGCAGAGGTCCAGCACCGGAGCGTACTGGGGTTCGTCGCCATGTCGACCGGCGACCCCGCCGAGGCCGAGCGTATGCTTGCTCCCGCGGAACGTCTCATGTCCGCGAGCGGTATCGCCGAGCCCGGCGCGTTCCCGTTCATCCCCGATCTCGCAGAAGCTCTCGTGGAGCTCGGTCGGCTCGATCGAGCGAAACAGGTGGTGGATCGACTCCACGAGCAGGGACTGGCCCTCGATCGCGCCCTCGCCCTCGCGACATCGGCGAGATGCCGTGCGTTGATCGCGGCGGGGTTGGGTGATCAGCCCAGCGCGTTGCTCGAGCTCGAGCGGGCTTTCGCCGAACATGAGCGCGTTGCGATCCCGTTCGAATCGGCACGCACTCGACTGATCAACGGACAGATCCTCCGGCGGATGAAGAGGAAGCGGGAAGCCAGGGAGTCACTCGAGGATGCGCGGTCCCAGTTCCGGGGGCTCGGGGCACGACTGTGGGAAACCCGGGCCGATGCAGCGCTGGCGCGGATCGGAGGCCGTTCAGCCTCACCGACCGAGCTGTCCGAGACCGAACGTCGGATCGCAGACGTCGTGTCGCTCGGCCTCACCAACAAGGAAGCTGCCGACCGTCTCTTCATGAGCGTGAAGACGGTGGAGTCGAACCTGCGCCGCGTCTATCGGAAGCTCGGTGTGAGATCACGCACGGAGCTCGCCCGGCGGCACCGCCCCTCGCACCCCGACGATCAAACGTAGGGATTCCATCGTTTCCTCTACCCCCGCCTCGACCCTAGCCTCGAGCGGTCATGAGGAGGTGACAGCGATGAGCATGCATGGATCGATCATTCATGGGAAAGGCGCGGCCGTGCTCGCCGTGTTCCTCATGGCATCCTGCACGAGCGGGAGTTCTGACCCTGCTCCCACAGGCACCGGCCCCACGGATCCGACGGCATCGGACGTTCGCGTTCTCAACGACTGCCCTGCATTGCCGTGCCAGGGACTGCTCGAGCCGGGGGATTACCGCTGGGAGTACCGCTCGACGCCCAACGAACCGGCGATCGCGTTCACGGTCACATCGCCGGGATGGACCTGGTACTACTCCGGCGGCTTCCGGATCGTCGCCGATCACTCCCCCACCATCGAGGGCCTGTACATCGCCGACGGGATCTACTTCTTGCATGATCCGGCGATCGCTTCACAGGACTGCGAGGAATCCGTTCTCCCCGGCGTCGGTCGGTCCGTGGACGAGCTCGTTGGGTGGCTCGAGGCCGCTCCTGGACTCGCGGTGACCGAACCGTCGCCCGTGAAGGTCGGCGGACTCGACGGCATGCGGCTCGACATCCGGATCGATCCGGCATGGAAACGAACATGTTCCTTCAGCGAGAAGATGCCTGTGGTGCAGCTGATCTTCAGCGGAGCGAAGCTCGGCGGGTATCTCTGGGCGATCGTGCCCGGCCAGTCGATGCGCTGGTACATCCTCGGCTCGGATGACGGCACCCTCATCGTGGCTCTCGAGGACGATCCAGGCGGCCTGCCGCACGGCGAGCTCCTTCGGACCGGAAGCGAGATCGTGGAGTCGCTGGAGTTCTCGCCGGCTTGACGGCCGGTCGATGCATCGGGGGACGGTCGAGCGGATGAGATCGCAGGGGGCGACGGTGCGTGCCTGGCGGATCTCGTTCGTTGGAGCGACGATCACCGCGCTGGCGGCGTGCTCATCGCCTCCGGTCGACAGCCCAAACCCCTCGTCGACTCCGTTGCCGACGGTCGTCTCCGGATCATTCGGCGTCGGTGATGGACACACGCTCCATCTGGAATGCAGCGGGGAGGGCTCGCCAACGGTGATCCTGGAAGCCGGCGACGAGACCGGCGTCGAACAGTGGTCACAGGTCATGCCCGAGGTAGCCGAGATCACGCGCACGTGCGCGTACGACCGAGCCGGCGTTCACCTGAGCGATCCTGCGACCGGCTGCCGAGGACTGCGCGATCTCACCGGCGACCTCGAACGGTTGCTGGCCGCAGCGGATGTTCCCGGTTCCTATGTCTTGGTGGCGTCTTCCGGTGGTGGCTACATCGCCTCCGGATTCGCCGCGGACCGTCGCGACGAGATCGCGGGCATGGTGTTCCTCGACGTCGGTGGGCCGTTCCCGAACCCACCGGCGGATCTCGTCGACGTCCTGAGGTGCGATGCCCCGACCAACATCGAGCGGCGTGACTACCTTCGAGTCGAGCACCAGGGATGGGATGCGCGCACCGAGATCGGTGACATCCCCGTCACCGTGATCTCGGTCGACTACGGCCCCGATGCCTCACTCGAGGTGGAGAGGACAACGTCGATGTCCAACAGGGGTGGCTGGTCCTCAGCCCGCAAGCGAAACAAGTCGTCGTGCACATCGGTCACGACATCGCGAACGAGGATCCACAGCTCGTGATCGACGAGATCGCGAGCGTGCTCGGCGCGAGCTGATGGGACACGCCGAACGTGTTCGCGCGAGCGCGAGTCAATCGCCCTTCGATGGCCGACCGCGGCGCGACGCCTTCTGACGGTCGTTCTGAGGGAGCAGAACCTTCCTCAGCCGCACGTTGTTCGGGGTCACCTCCACGCACTCGTCCTCGCGCAGGAACTCGAGCGCTTGCTCGAGCGAGAGCTGTGTCTTCGGGATCAGCCGCACGAGCTCCTCGGCGTTGGCCTTCCGCATGTTCGTGAGGTGCTTCTCCTTCGTCGGGTTCACGTCCATGTCCTCGGTTCGCGCGTTCTCGCCGACGATCATGCCCTCGTAGACATCCTCGCCGGGCCCGACGAAGAGCGAGCCGCGCTCCTGCAGGTTGAGCAATGCGAACTGCGTCGTGAGCCCGCGGCGATCGGCCACGAGCGATCCGCTCGGCCGCGTGCGCAACTCGCCGTGCCAGGGCTCGTACCCCTCGAACACATGGTGGAGCTGCCCGGTTCCCCGGGTCTCGGTCATGAACTCCGTGCGGAAGCCGATCAACCCTCGCGCCGGCACGAGGTACTCCATGCGGATCCATCCGGTGCCGTGGTTCACCATGTGCTCCATGCGCCCCTTGCGCAGCGCGAGCAGCTGGCTGATCACCCCGAGGAAGTCCTCGGGCGCGTCGATCGCGACGCGCTCCATGGGCTCGAGGAGCCTGCCGTCGACGGTCTTCGTCACGACCTGTGGCTTGCCGACCGTGAGCTCGAAGCCCTCCCGCCGCATCATCTCGACGAGGATCGCGAGCTGCAGCTCGCCACGCCCCTGCACCTCCCACATCTCTGGGCGTTCGGTGTCGACGACCCGGATCGAGACGTTGCCGACGACCTCCTGGTCCAGTCGCGATTTCAGCAGACGTGCGGTGACCTTGTCGCCGTCCTGGCCGCTGAGGGGCGACGTGTTGATCGCGACCGTCATCGACAGCGACGGCTCGTCGACCCGCGTGACCGGCAGCGGACGCGCGTCGTCGGGGTCGGCGAGGGTCTCGCCGATCGTGATCTCGGCGATGCCCGCGACGGCGATGATCTCGCCGGGACCGGCGTCGTCGGCCTCCACGCGGTCGAGCGCCTCGGTCACGTAGAGCTCGCTGAGCTTGGCCTGCTCGATCGTGCCGTCGGCGCGGCACCAGGCGACCGGCTCACCACGGCGCACGACCCCGTTGAACACGCGGCAGAGGGCGAGCCGGCCGACGTAGGGCGATGCGTCGAGGTTGGTCACGAGCGCCTGCATCGGGTGCCCCTCGTCGTACGAAGGCGCCGGGATGTGCGTGAGCAGCGTCTCGAACAGCGGCTCGAGATCTCCCGCGAGCGCGTCGGGTGCGTGGCCCGCCTTCCCTTCTCGGGAGACCGCGTACAGGATCGGGAACGAGATCTGGTGCTCGTCGGCGTCGAGGTCCAGGAACAGCTCCTCGACCTCGTGCACGACCTCGTCGGGTCTCGCGTCGGGCCGGTCGACCTTGTTCACGACCAGGATCACCGGAAGCCGCGACTCGAGCGCCTTGCGCAGCACGAACCTGGTCTGCGGCAGCGGCCCCTCGCTCGCGTCGACGAGCAGCAGCACGCCGTCGACCATCGTGAGCGCCCGCTCGACCTCGCCGCCGAAGTCGGCGTGGCCCGGCGTGTCGACGATGTTGATCTTCACACCGCCGTGACGCACGGCGGTGTTCTTCGCGAGGATCGTGATGCCCTTCTCGCGCTCGAGGTCCATGGAATCCATGACACGCTCGGCGACGTCCTGGTTGGCGCGGAACGCCCCCGACTGCCACAGCATCGCGTCGACCAGCGTGGTCTTGCCGTGGTCGACGTGCGCCACGATCGCCACGTTGCGGATGTCGTCTCGCGTAGGCATGACCGGAGCCTACCCGCGCGCCTTCAACCTCACGCCGGCAGTCACGACCAGAGCGTCGCGATCGGGGCGGCGACGATCCCCTCCGAGAGCGAGTACGTGCTCGGTCCGGTATGGAGCACGACTCCGGCGAGGAAGCGCTTCCCCATCTGCTCCCTCAGCCACACGAGGTGCCGTGCGGCATCGACCCGAGGCGACGCGCTCGCCTTGACCTCGATCCCGACGATCCCCCCGCCCGCAAGCTCACCGATCACGTCGATCTCGTGTCGACCCTGCTCGGTTCGCAGATGGAACAGGCGGGGCCGCGAGGGAGAGCCTTCCACCTCTACGCGAAGGTGCATGACGACGAATGCGTCGAGGAGCCGCCCCATGAGATCTCCGTCACGCAGCACGCCGGCAACGTCCACACGAAGCACGCCGGCGAACAGTCCCGGGTCGGCGAGGTACCGCTTCGAGCCCTTGACGATGCGCTTCAGGCGGTTCGTCGACCATGGCGGGAGGCTGTGCACCACGTGGAGCTTGCTGAGGAGCCGCTCGTACGCCTGTGCCGTCTTCCTGTTGAGGCCGGTTGCTTCCAACAGCGTCGCCTCTTCGACGACACCGCTCGACGTCACCGCGTACGCCTCCAGGTATCGCCGGAGCCGGTCCGGGTCCCGACCGGCCTCGACCAGATCCGCATCCCTGGTCACCATCTGATCGATGTATCCCTCCATCCATGCTCGCGTCGAATCGTCGGACATGGAGAGGGCAGGTTCGGGGAAGCCGCTCCGCAACGCCAGTTCCACGTAGCCACGAAGATCGGGTGCGTCGGACGGCGATGCGATCTCCGCGCGCACCGCGAGCCTGTCCAGCAAGCCCGGCGCATCGGGATGGCCCTGTCGCTCGGCGACGGTCATACCGAGCATCGGCAGGCGAACGAGCCGTCCGGTCGCCGGCCACTGCGCCGTGGTCAGATCAGTGTGTGCCGAGCCCGTGAGGATGAACCTTCCCGGGCGAGGATCGTCGTCGATGGCGCGCTTGACAGCCCCCAGGCAGCTCGGAACGACCTGCCACTCGTCGAGCATCACCGGTTCGGGAAGATCTCGGAGCGCGGCATCCGGATCGGCCTCGACGGCAGCGGCCTCCGCAGGGCGATCGAGACGAACGAGGGTGCCCGCGTACTTGGCTGCCGTCGTCGTCTTCCCCACCGCCCGCGGACCGACGATCATGACTCCGGGCAGCTCGCCTAGCAGGCGCCGAAGGCTCGTCTCGATCACACGCTCGCGATACCGCACACCTAACGGTACTACTCTCCCGCAGGTTGTGATACCTATTTCCCGCAGTGGGTATTACCACTTTCCCGCATCAGGGATCTCGGGATGCGTTGCGGATGTCGCCTCGCGTGGGCGCGACGGGGGGGGTGTGGCCCGTGAGTGTCCGACTCTGTGAGAGTACGGCGACCGCCATAGACTGCCCCGAAAGGTCGAAGCCGAACCGGGAGGAAGGTCACCACATGGACGATATCCGAGGGGCGATCGAGGGTGCGGTGCAGTACCTGACGGAGCATCCTGAAGAAGCCCGGTACACCGACTCCCCCGCCACCGCCGTGCTGGGCGATGGTCTGCGGGTCGAGGTGCACGGACCGGGCGCCGAGCGGCTCGTGACCGACATGCCGTCGGGCATCGGAGGCCGCGATGAGGAACCGTCACCTGGTTGGTACTTCAGAGCGGCGACCGCCTCGTGCGTCGCGACGACGGTCGCGATGCAGGCGGCGCGCGAAGGTATCTCACTCACCAGCCTCGAGGTCGTGGTCGATAGCGAGTCGGACGACCGGGGCATCCTGGGCATGGACGAGGCGGTGCCAGCAGGGCCCCTCAGCACGCGGATCCGGGTCAGCGCACGAACCGAGAGGCGTGAAGATCACGTGCGGGACGTGGTCGAACGAGGAGCCGCCCGGTGTCCCGTCTGCGATGCGACAAAGCGCGCCGTCGAGGTCTCGCTGGAGATCGAGGTCTGACTAGCCCGCGCCCGACTTGAACCTCGCCCACTCGTCCTGGTAGAGCTGGTCATCGGCGGGCGCGAGCAGCAGCACGGGCTGGAATCCCATCCTCGGTTGGTCGCCGGTGTGGCTGGGCTCTTCCTCGCTGCCGGTTGTTCGGGGCATGGCTTCAAGCGTCCACCGGCGGTGGGCGAGCTCGCAGCTGACCTCATCACGGGGAGTGATCCGGCCATCGACACAAAGAGCTGGCGCCGAACCGACTCGAACGTGGCGAGCCTCCTCGTCTGGCGTACGGACCGGGTGCCAGAGCTTGAACCGCGGTCGGTTCTCGAGGTCCCGGCCCAGCGTCATGCGACTCCTCATCAGAAGTCACCTGCAAGGATCGGATAGATCGACACCACGAGCAGAGCAGCCATCGCGACGTTGAAGACTCGCAGTCGCCAGGGACTCGCCAGGAATCGTCGCATCGCCATTCCGAAGGCGGCCCACACACTGACGCTCGGGATCACGACGAGTCCGAACACGACGGCCACCACGAGCACGTTTCGCATGTAGCCATCGCGAGGCGCATAGGCCGTGACCGCGCCGAATACCATCACCCACGCTTTCGGGTTCACCCACTGGAACGCGGCGGCCCCGACGAAACCGAGCGGGCGCTGGCTCGAGCCGTCAGTGACAGGACCACCCGAGCGAGCGATGCGCCAGGCCAGGTAGAGGAGGAAGGCCGCACCGACATACCGCAATACATCGGCCAACGCGGGGAGGGCGCGGAACAGCCCGCCGAGGCCGAGGCCTACCGCGGACACCATGACCACCATGCCGAGGGCGATGCCCAGGATGTGCGGGATGGTACGCACGAACCCGAAGTTGACGCCAGAGGCAAGAACCATGACGTTGTTCGGCCCCGGGGTGATCGCGGAGACGAACGCGAAGGTCGTGAATGCGAGCAGGAGCTCAGTCGTCATCGGCAGTCGACTCGAACGAGCGGAAGATGCGTAGCGAACCCCGAGCCAAAGCTCGGGTGGTCCCACCCTCCGTCAGCTCACGCCGGCCTTGAACCTCGCCCACTCGTCCTGGTAGAGCTGGTCATCTGCGGGCGCGAGCGGTAGCACGGGCTGGCCCTGCGCGAAGTCCTCCTCGGCCACCAGCGTGTTCTCCAGGTTCGGCGGGATGTAGCCGGCGTCGAGGAACTCCTGCACGGTCCACGCCCGACGAGGGGCGGCTGGAACCCCTCGTAGCCGAAGTTCGTCAGGCGCGACCTCCTTGTCCAACAGGAAGTTGATGAACAGGTGCGCGAGTACCGGGCTCTCGGCCGCGCTGTTGATCACGATCGTGTCGTTGGCGACCTCCCAGCCGCCCTCGGGCGGGTAGTAGTAGCCGAGCACATCGACCTCG
Organism: uncultured Actinomycetes bacterium; assembly: GCA_963790335.1. GTDB lineage: Bacteria > Actinomycetota > UBA4738 > UBA4738 > HRBIN12 > JAOUEA01. Next base: position 550,277 of record CAWBOB010000007.1, read on the forward strand.
GTGCCCTTCGGCAGGTACCACTGCGCGTAGTTCATGTTCCCCGACCACGAGTAGCGCACGTGGCTCGTGCCCTCGGCGAGCTTCTGGTAGTCGCCGGGGCCGATCTCGACGTTCACGAGGTCGATCATCTCGAGCAGTGAGTCGACGGCTGCCGCGAGCTCGGCCTGGTCGGTGGAGTTGAAATCGGTCCCCCGTTGCGGAGCAGCGCCATGCCGATCGTCTCGCGGTATTCGTCGAGCACACCGACCTTGCCCGCGTACTTCGTGTCCCAGAAGATGTCGAACGGCATGTCGTAGGTCGACGGGTCGTCGACGAAGTCGCGGCGGTACCCGATGCCGGTCTTCCACGTGAGGTAGGGCATCGTGTACTGCGGCCCTGCGTCGTACCAGGGGTCCTGGAAGTTCGGCCAGATGTTCTGCAGGTTCGTCATGTACGTGTGGTTCCAGGGCTGCACGCGCTTGGCGGCGACGAGCTTGCCGACGTTCTCGATCGTCGGGAAGAACAGGTCCCACTGCGATCGTGTCGTTCTGGACCTTGTTCATGGCCTCGGCCATGCCGGCGAACTGCGTGAACTCGATCTCGACGCCGAACTCCGCCTCGAACTGCTTGATGACCTTCTTGTAGATGTAGTCGTTCCAGTTGTAGACGCGGAGCGGACCAGCTTCCTGCGTGAGGCCATCGTCGATCGCGGGGATCTCCTCGTAGAGGGGCAGGGTCACCGGGCTCTCGGGTGAGCCGAGCGGGATGCCGCCCTCGGCGGTCGTCGGGTCGGGTCCCGATCCGGCGTCGGTCGAGCTGTCGCGGCACGCCGCCAGCACGGCGCTCATCGAGGGAAGCGCGATGCCGGCGGCAGCCGCACGCTTGAGGAACTCACGCCGGGTACGGGCCGGTCGCTCGTTCGGATGCGCCACTGAAGAACCCCCTTGGTGTGCACGGACAGTCATGCGGGGTCTACCGGCGCAGCGCAAGGCTGTCAAGGCAAGGGCGGAACACGAACCTTGACCGGTGGTCGTCGGGCGGTGGCTCTGCACGCGCGGGTTCGCAAGTGCTAGCGTCCGCGCGATGGCTCGGTGGCGCAGATCGACGCCGGAGAACTCGCTCACCATGCTGTATCCGCGCGGGTTCTGGAAGTGGGCCGCGACACCCGGGGTGCTCTGGCTGGTCCTGCTGTTCGTGGTGCCGTTCTACGCCATCGTCTCGATGGCCGGCGGCACGCTGAACCCGCAGACGGGCCTCGCGGTGCCACAGTGGAACCCTTCCTACTGGGATCGCGCGTCGTTCGGCTACGTCTTCGAGCAGCTGCTGTCGCCCGAGGGCGTCTACCGCGTCGTGTTCCTGCGAACGCTGCGCTACGTCTTCACCGCGGTCGTGCTCTGTGTGGTGATCGGCTACCCGGTCGCCTACCACGTGTCGCGCCTGCGTGGGCGCACGAGGGGCATCGTGCTCGGGCTGCTGGTGCTGCCGTTCTGGATCAGCTACCTGATGCGCATGCTCGCGTGGGTGGGGCTGCTCAACGAGGAGGGTCTCGTCAACCGTGTGCTCACCGGCATCGGCGTGCTGCAGGACCCCTATCCCTGGCTCGAAGGCAAGGCCGTCACGGTGATCCTCGGCCTCGCCTACGGATACGTGCCCTTCCTGATCCTGCCGCTGTTCGCCGCGCTCGACCGGCTGCAGACCAGCTACCTCGAGGCCGCCTGGGATCTCGGCGCGAGCTCGTTCAGCACCTTCCGGCGGGTCACCCTTCCGCTGTCGAAGAACGGCATCCTCGCCGGGGTCGCGATCATCATGCTGCCGATGTTCGGCGACTTCTACACCGCTTACCTGCTCTCGAACGGCCGATCGAGCACGGCGATGATCGGCAACTCGATCCAGTCGCTGCTGCTGGAGACGACCTTCGGATACGCGCAGGCCCGCGGCGCGGCTCTCGTCACCGTGCTCGCGCTGTTCGTCTCGGTGCTCACGCTCTACTACATCGTCTCGACGGCTCGATCGACGCGAGAGGCGGCTCGGGCGTGACGGTGATGCTTCGGTGAGCGTCGTCGGCAACCTGCTCGCGAACCCGTGGCGCAAGCATCGGTTCCTCGCCCTCTATACGTGGGTCTACCTCGCGTGGGCGATCGTTCCCGTCGTGATCGCGATCGGATTCTCGTTCAATGCAGGGCGATCCCGGAGCGTCTGGCAGGGCTTCTCCCTGGAATGGTGGATCCACAACCCCGACCTCTCGGTGCTGCACGACCCGACGCTCACCTCGGCGATCCGCCAGAGCCTCGTGCTCGCGGTCGCGACCATGGGCATCGCCACCCCGATCGGTGTCGCGCTCGCGCTCGGGCTCGCGCGATGGCGGGGACGGGGATCGGGCTCGGCTAACTTCCTCATGCTGCTGCCGCTCGTCACGCCCGAGATCGTGCTCGCGACCGGCATCTTCTTCACCCTCGTCTACCTGTATCCGTTCCCTGACCCGGGCACCGTGGGACAGATCTTCGGTCACGTGACGTGGTCGATCCCCTACGTCGTCGTGGTGCTTCGCGGGCGCATCTTCAGCGTCGGCGCCGATCTCGAGGAAGCGGCCATGGACCTCGGGGCGACGCCGATCGACGCCCTGCGCCGCGTGCTGCTGCCCGCGCTCACGCCCGCGGTCTTCGCGGCCTTCACGATCGTGTTCGCGCTGTCGATCGACGACTTCGTCACGAGCCAGTTCCTCTCGACCGACCTCAAGACACAGACCGTGCCGATGCTGATCTACAGCTCGGGACGCACGGCCCCGAACCCCGCGCTGAACGCGACCGCCACGCTCATGCTCGTGATCTCACTCGCCGCGATCGGCGTCGGCCTCGGCGGCATGCGCGTGCTCTCGAAGCGCCAGGGCGTGCAGGCCGAGAGCTCCGACGTGGCGAACATCCGCCTGTAGGTTGGCCCGGTGTGTGCGTCGAACATCGCGGACGTGCTGCGGGTCGATCCGTCGGGCTCGGGCCTGGCCGGCATCGAGCCCCGCTCGACTCCTGGCGTCGCGAACCGGGAGGCCGCCGAGGTCGCGATGCCCGAGCTCGCGGACCGTCTCGACGAGCTGCAGGAGCGCCTGTGGGTCGAAGCAGAGCGGTCGCTGCTCGTCGTGCTGCAAGGCATGGATACGAGCGGCAAGGGGGGCACGATCCGCCACGTCTTCTCGGCGATGCACCCCGCCGGCGTCGAGGTGGCCTCGTTCAAGCGACCGACCGACGAGGAGCTCGCGCACCACTTCCTCTGGCGCATCGAGCGGCGCCTGCCCGTGCCCGGCGAGGTGGTGGTGTTCGACCGTTCGCACTACGAGGACGTGCTCATCGCGCGCGTGCGCTCGCTCGTGCCCGAGCAGATCTGGCGGGCGCGGTACGCCGAGATCGTTGAGTTCGAACGCCGCGTGGCGGCTGCCGGCACGACGATCGTGAAGTGCATGCTGCACATCTCCTACGACGAGCAGCGCGAGCGACTGCTCGCCCGTCTCGACGACCCGTCGAAGCGCTGGAAGTTCAACGAGGGCGACCTCGAGGAGCGCGCCCGCTGGAGTGACTACATGGCCGCGTACGCCGACGCGATCCGGGAATGCTCGACCGACGACGCTCCCTGGTACGTGATCCCCGCCGACCGCAAGTGGTACCGGAACTGGGCGATCTCGTCGCTGCTGGTGGCGACGCTCGAACGCATGGATCCGCGACTGCCGGTGCCCGATCTCGATATGGACGCGCTCAAGGCGCGCCTCGAACCGCCCGGCTGATGCTCGTCGGCGCTCCGCCCGTTCCGCATCTGCACCCGTAGCATGGGGTGATGCCCGAGCGACCTCGCCGACGCGTGGCGCCCTGACCACCTCGAACGCGTTGGCGCCCTGACCACCCTCGCGATCGTCGCTGCCGCGTGCTCCGGTGGTGCGGACCCTGTCGGTGTCTCGCCGGTCAGCGATCCGCCGACGGTGACCGCGAGTGGCGTGCCGTCGGGCGATGGATCCGCTGTTTCGGGACCGACGCCCGACGTGCTGCGGTTCTCCGCTCCCCGGCTCGACGGCGGCACCGTGCGAGGTGAGGACTACTCGGGCAGCGACGTCGCCTTCTGGTTCTGGGCTCCGTGGTGAACGACGTGCCAGGGGGCGGCCCCTGACGTCGCGCAGGTTGCGCGAGCCTACGGCAGCGACGTCGAGTTCATCGGCGTGCCCGGCAACGACTCCACCGAGAACATGCGGGCGTTCGTCGACGAGTACGGCCTGCGGTTCCAACAGGCGGTGACCGAGGACGGCTCGCTGTGGGCGCGGTTCGGCGTTGCCTACCAGCCGGCCTGGGTCTTCGTCGACGACTCGGGTGAGACCACGGTCGTGCCCTACGAGCTCGGCAGGGACGACCTCGAGGCGACGCTCGACGAGCTCATCGAGCAGTTGACGCGCCGGCCGATCGCCCGCGTCATCGGCCGGTCGCGCGCCACGCATCGAGGAGCGCTCGCTCTCGCTCGGCGCTGAGCCCCGCCTGCATCGGTTCCTGCTCTCGGTCCCGATCCCACGCGAGCGTGTCGCGCACGGTCTCGGCCGGCGGCCGGCACTCGAGGCCGGCCCCGAACGCGCGGCTCGGGTCGAACGCGTGGAATCCCGGTGCCTCCGGCCACCACAGCGGGAACGCCTCGTGCGGGTCGTCGCCGGCTTCCTCACCGGCGAAGGCCTCGACGATGAACGCCTCGTCGACCCACACGACGTCGGTCGACGCACCGGCCGCAGCGGCGGCCTCGCCGATGACCTCTCCCAGGGTCATCGTGGGCGCACGGTCCACGACACCGTAGACGCCGGGCGTCGCGTGCTCGGCCAGCGAGAGCACGAACGCCGCGAGGTCACGGGCGTCGACCCACTGCAGCCCGTAGTCGGAGGGCGCGGGGGCGATCATCTCGCCGCCGGCGGCGCCCCGTCGCACCCAGGAGGTGAACCGGTCGGTCGGATCGTTCGGTCCCACGATGAACCCCGGCCTGATCACGCAGGCGCGGTCACCGAAGACCTGGATCACCTCGCGCTCGCACGCCACCTTGAGCGGTCCGTAGGTCTCGTCGGTGACGTCCTCGGTGTCGGGGAACGGCGGCTCGAAGATCGGGGAATCCTCGTTCGCGCCCGGCGGCAGATCCTCGGGGTGCGCCGACAGCGACGAGATGAACCCGTACCAGCCGCTGTCCGCCAGCAACCCGGCCGAAGCCCGCACGGCCCTGCGGCACGTAGCCGCACGTGTCGACGACCGCGTCGAACCGGCGTCCGGCGAGCGCGTCGACGCCCTGGTCGCGATCGCCGATGACGTGCTCGGCCTCGGGCATGAGATCGGTCGGCGTGCGGTGGAACAGGGTGACCTCATGTCCTCGCTCGAGCGCGAGCTCCGACAGGGCCCGGCCCGAGAACCGGGCCCCGCCGATGACCAGCAGCCTCACGGACGGCCCCGTGCCGCTCGCGGCCGCGCGATCACGCTGCCGATGACTCCAGCTCGGCCCGGTACTCACCACTCGTGGCGAGCCCGTTCATGCGCGCCCGGTGCGTGAGGGCATCCTGTGCAGCCTTGACGTTGGCATCGTCTCCGCGCCATGCGGCGAGCGACGGCGCCTGCAGGGCCCGGCCGTAGGAGAAGCTCAGCCGCCACGCAAGGCCGCTTCCGCCGATGCGGTTCATCTCGTTGAGCCGGCTCGTGGCGTGCTCGTCGCTCATGCCGCCCGACAGGAACACGACGCCTGGGACCTCGGCAGGAACGTTCGCCGTGAGGCATCGGATCGTGGCTTCGGCGACCGTGGCGTCGTCGTCCTGCGTGGCGGACCCCGTGCCCGGCACGATCATGTTGACCTTGAGCAGCGAGCCGGGCAGATCGACCCTGGCCTCAGCCATCGAGCGGTACAGGGAGTCGAGCGTGCGCCCGGTCGCGTCCTCGCACGCGGCGATGTCGTGGTCGCCGTCCATGAGGATCTCGGGCTCCACGATCGGCACGACCTCGGCTTCCTGGCACAGGGCGGCATACCGAGCCATCGCGTGGGCGTTGGCATCGATCGCTGCATCGGTGGGGAGCCCATCGCCGATCATGATCGTGGCGCGCCACTTGGCGAATCGGGCACCGAGCCCCACGTACTCAGCGAGTCGCTCCCGCAATCCGTCGAGCCCTTCGGTGACGGTCTCGCCGGGGAAGAACGCGAGCGGCTTCGCGCCGGCGTCGACCTTGATGCCGGGGATCACGCCCGCTTCCTGCAGGACCTGCACGAAGGTGCGGCCGTCGTCGGCCGACTGACGGATCGTCTCGTCGAACAGGATCGCGCCGCTGATGTGGTCGCCGACCCCGGGGGTCGTGAACAGCAGCTGGCGGTACCGGCGTCTGGCGTCCTCGGTCGAGTCGACCCCGATCGTGTCGAAGCGCTTCGCGATGGTGCCGCTGGACTCGTCGGCCGCGAGGATGCCCTTGCCGGGCGCCACGAGCGCCAGCGCCGTGTCGTGCGTCGATGTCATGTGCCTTCCGGTTCCGGGGGATGGAACCGCTCCCGCCCGCAGCCTATCGCCACGGCGGGGCGTCGGCGGCGGCTTTCAAGGGTGCGGTGACGCATACCGATAGGAGGGTATGCGCAGCCCCTCTACCCTCCGCGCGTCGTGGGTGGCGACGGTCGTCGCGAGCGTGCTCGCGCTCGCACCCCCGGTCGCGACCGGCCTCACCGGATCGACGGCGGACCCCACTCCGGTCGCGAGCGGGATCGCGTCGTCGGAGCGCTCGTTCGGTGACGGAGCAGACGCAACCCCAGCCGAGGCTTCAGGAGCGACGCGGCCCGGGGCGCCGGCTCCGAGCCCACCGAAGCCGGCGCAGCCCACGGGCCACCTGCTCGTGCGTGTGCCGCGTGACATGGCCGTGCGCGCGCATCCCAGCGCCGGCGCGTCGGTGGTCGGCACGATGCCGAGTGGCTCGAAGTACTACGACGTGCCCGTCACCGCCTGGATCGAGGAGGTCTCCCCCGATGGGCGTTGGGGACGCGTCGAGATCCCCTACGTCTGGCCCCGCCGCCACGGATGGATCCCGCTGCGGGACCTGGCCCAAAGGACCACCGGCGTGCAGGTGCGCGTGGATCTCTCCGAGCATCGCATCACCGTCGCGAGGTTCGGGCAGGCGGTGTTCGGCATGCCGGCCGCGACCGGCGCGGCGGTCTCGCCCACACCGCCGGGTGAGTACTTCGTGACCGACCGCATCGCGTTCTCGGGAGGCTCGCTCGGCACCTTCGCGTTCGGCATCTCGGGCATCCAGCCGAACCTGCCGCCGGGGTGGAACGGAGGCAACCAGCTGGCGATCCACGGTACGAACGATCCGTCGTCGATCGGACGCTCGACGAGCGCCGGTTGCCTGCGCGTGAGCGAGCGCTCGCTCGAGCGGCTGGAGCCGCTGCTCTCGCTGGGCACGCCCGTGCTCGTCGTCCGATGACCGGACCGTCGGCCGTCGGGTTCCGGCGCGTTCTGTGTAGTCTGGCTTGGACTAGTCGCGGGCGCGCTCGGCGACGAACGCCCTGAGCTGCGGAAGGTGCGCCTCGGCGTGCCGGAACGGCCCGCCCGGGCCGCCCAACAGGTTCCCGAGACGCACACCCGCGGCCGTGCGGCCGCGTGGAGTGCCCGGACGCTTCCACCGTGCGTCGCCGAGTGCGTCGAGCCTCGCGACCAGCCGCTCGTGCGTGGCCTCGGCTCGACGCCGCTGATCGGACGCGCGCCGTGACGATTTGGCGTTCACGGCGTCGCCGTTGAGCGCCGATGTGCTGGTGGACCAGATCACCGCGTCGATGGCGGGGCCGTGACCGGCTTCCCAAGCATCGAGGGCTTCCAGCGCGTACTCCTGCCAACTCTCCAGGTGGCCGAGCAGATCCTTGGGCGACCACTCGCCGCCTCCGAGCCCGCGCGTCGTGCGCGCCCGGGGAGGAAGCCGGTCGTACAACGAGAACACCTCGGCCATGCCTTCGCGGAGGATGCGGATCGCGCGGCGTCTCGTCGGCACGGCGTGCCCGCGGCCGGACCCGCCGTTCGAGGTCTGATCGGTGGCCATGTCACGTCGAGCCTAGAGGCCGTCGTCAGAGGCGGCGAGCCACCAGCGTGCGGCGAGCAGCTCGACCACGAGCGTCTCGCAGAGCAGCGCCACCAACGGGTCGTCGTCGTGGCGGTACCGCACCGTGAGCGCGGCGCCCTCGACGTCGCCGCCGACCGCGACCACCGTCGCCCGACGCTCGAGCATCCACTCCATGATCGCCGTGTCGAAGCGCGAGCCCGCGAAGAGCACCGCCCGATAGTCGAGCGGCTTCGTGAGGTAGACATCGACGTGCAGCCAGTCGCCCGACTCGCACGCGTCGGCCACGCGACGCGGGCCCTCCCGCAGCATGAGCGCCGCCTGCTCCGCCGAGGCGAAACGCTCGGCGGGCGCGATCGTGAACACCGGACCCTCGCCGAGGGCCTGCGCCACCGCGGGCAGCCAGCGGTCGCGGCGCGCCAGCAGGTCATCGCTCGCATCGGCCGCGCGGCGTACGGCGAGCGGCACCTCCGATGCGGCGTCGCCGGAGATCGCTGTCTCGAGCGCCAGGAGCAGCGCAAGGGTGTGGTGGAACGAACGGCAGGCGACGCCACCTTCCTCGTCGGCGGCGAGCATCGAGACCACCGAGTCGGCAGCTCGCTCGATGGCCGAGCCGGACCGGTTCGTGAGGGCGACGGTCGAGCTCACACCTCGGTGGCGCGCGAGCGCCTCGATCGTCTCTGGCGTCTCGCCGCTCGCCGAGACGCCCACTGCGAGCAAGCCGGCAGCCGGAGGTGTGCCGGCGGTCAGCGAGGCGAGCTCCGCGACCGCGTCGACGCCACGGGCGCGCATCCTCGTCGCGACGGCGCCCGCGGCGTACCGAGACGAGCCCATGCCGATCATCACGACGCTCATCGCGGCGGCGTTCGGCCAGGGCTCGCGCTCGTCGAGCGAGTCGGCGAGGGCACGCAACGTTTCCGGCGTGCGCTCCAGGTCGCGAACGAACGCAGCGGGGTCCATCAGGCTTCCAGAGGGACCAGGGCCTGCATCGCGAGGTCGGGCACGTACGTCCACGACGGCAGGAAGCGCGCCGCGTAGACGTACTCGTGGCACTCCTGCGCGATCTCCAGCGGGCGCAGCAGGCGTTCGTCGTAGAGCCGGCGGTGCCCGCGCGCATCGAGCTCGCGCACGTAGGCCCGCAGGAACGCCGCCCGCGACGCACCGATCCACGCGTCGATCGCGGCGTCACGTCCCGGTTTGCGCCTCGTCGCGATGCGTCCGAGGTGGTCGATCGACCGCACGAACGCCGCGACGTCGCGCACCGGCGTGTCGAGCGCTCCGTGCTCGCCGGGCGAGGACAGCGGGTTGCCGTCGAAGTCGGTGATCGCGAAGCCGTCTCGCCACTCGAGCACCTGTCCCACGTGGAAGTCGCCATGGATCCGCATCACGACCGGACCCGCATCCCCGGCCCGGGTCTCGCCGAGGCGGTCGAGCTCGGCGCGGATCGCGGGCTCGCGCGCGGCGAGCCGCGCTCCCTCGGCCCCCCCGGTGAGCGCGAGCGCCTGGTCGGCCACGGCGTGGGCGGCGGCCCGCCACGACCCGACGACCCCGGCGTCGGCCGTCGCGGTCGGCGCCGGTGCGAGCTCTGTCGCCGAGGCCAGCGCCGCGTGCATGTGGGCGGCCAGCGCACCGAGCACCGCAGCGGGCTCAGACATGATCTCGTCCTCGCTCACCGGCCCCCCCTCGCCGTCGAGCCGGGTGAGCAGCCGGTGCAGGTACCAGTCCCATCCGTCGCGCGCCTCGGGCAGATAGGTCGATGCCGTCGCCAGCACCCATCGACGGTCGTCGTCGTCGCGCCAGTGCACGGAGCCCAGCGGGGCCGGGATCGACGTGAACCCGGCGGCCGAGAGGCGGGCGGGCAGGCCCGCGTCGGCGGTTGCGGCACCGCCGGTCCTCGGGTAGAGCTTCACGACGACCCCCTCCCCCACCACTACGGACTCGTTCGACTGATCGACGTCGATCGCGTGTTCGCCGCCCCCGGCCGGCACCCGCCCGGCGCGCTCCATCGGCTCGAACGAGAATCGGCCGTCGGCGCCACCGGCAGCCAGCCGTGAGAGCAGGCGCTCGAACGCCCCATCGCCCGGCTCGGCTCGACGCAGGTCGCCATCGGAGCCCACCACCACCGGTGCCACCAACAGCCCCTGCGCGATCGACGACGACCAGGAGGAGCAGCCCGTCGCCGAGCTCGAGCGAGTCGCGCACCTCGACCCGGCCCGTTGCCTCGGGGGCCGAGGCGGACCGGCGCGGAGGCAACAGCGCCGTGGCGTCGAGCGCCTCCACGCGCCGGGCCGGACCGCCCACCGCCTATCCCGAGACCGGCTCGCCCGTGATCGCCACCTGCTCGATCAGGTCGGCGCCGCGCACACGGCCCGGGTCGGCCTGGATGCGCTCGGCGTTGCGCCGCATGCGAGCCCGCAGGTCGTCGTCGGCGAGCAGCCGATCGACCGTGCCGATCAGCTCGTCGTCGCTCCAGTCGTAGGTTGGCAGCCGCTCGCCGAACCCCGTCTCCCGCAGGCGCTGGGCGTTGTCGTACTGGTCCCAGAACAAGGGCAGGCCGATCATCGGCAGCCCGAAATGGAAGCCCTCGCACACCGTGTTGTTGCCGCCGTGCGTGATGAGCAGATCGCACTGCGGAAGGATCGACGGCTGCGGCAGGAACTGCCCGCCGTACATGTTCGAGCCGAGCGTCATCTGTTCGTGGAGCGGACCCATCGAGACGATGGTTCGGTGCTCGGTCTTCGCCAGTGCGTCGATGAGCCGCTGCATCAAGCCGACGTCCATGCACCCGAGCGATCCGAGCGACAGGTAGACCACCTTGCCGTCGCCCGGCACGTGCTCGTCCACGTCGAAGGCTTCCTCGTTGGTGCGCACCGTCGAGTTGAGGCGATGCCAGCTCGGGTCGAGCGGCACCGAGCGCGGGTAGTCGGCGACCTCGGGGAACAGGTACATGTTGAGCCACGGCGAGTGCGTGTTGAACTCGTCGGGCGGGCACGCCGCCACCCCCACCGACTCGCGGAACCCGTTGTGCTCGGCCAGCAGCTCCTCGTGCTGGCGGTGGTACTCGTCGGCGAACGCCTGCCACTGGCTGCGGTCGTCGATCGGCAGACCCGAGAGCACCGGGGGAAGGTCGGGGTCGCGCATCTCCAGCGGGTTCGCCGACACGAACCGCACCCACGGGCACCCAGCCAGCTCGATCGCCGCGTAGCCCGTCACGTTGTCGGTGCACACGACGTCGGGCCGCACGTCGGCCCAGATCTCCATGAGCCGGTCGTGCGAGTAGCGCTCGCCGGCCACGAGCGCCTCCCAGATCGGCTTCGTGACCGTCTCGATCTGCTCGATCGTGGGCTTTCGGAACTCGGGCGCCGTGACCCTGATGAACTCCGCCCACGGGTCGGCGGTCGGGTCGGCGTTCTCCTCGGGGGGGGCCATGCGCATCATGCGTTCCTCGAACCCGCGCTTCGTCAGCTCGCCCTCGAACGACTCGTCGACCACGAACACGATGCGGTGGCCGCGCTCGGCCAGCACGTTCGCGATCGCAACGCAGTTGTTGGTGGGCCCCCACGCGCCGGGCTCCGGGAAGAAGGCGATCGTCTTGGCGTCGGTCTTCGTCATGCCTCTCGCTCCTTTCGGCGGCGCCGGGACTATGCCACAGCCGGCGTCGTAGGATGGCGCAACCTCGACCCCTCGACTCCTGCAGGAGGATCGCCAGTGTCTGGTTCCACTCGACGTCGCCCGCTCGTCTCACTCGCGTCGACGACCCTTGCGCTGTGCCTGTCGATGCAGCTGATCGCATCGCTCGGCGCCCCCGTCGCTGCCGAGCCCGCCCGGCGCGGACTCGCCCCCGCGACGCCGGAGCTCATCGACCGTGCCGTGCGCCGCGGCGTGATCTCCGAGGCGCGTGGGGCGCTCTTCCTCACGTGGGCGCTCTCGGAACCCGCGCGTCTCCCCGAGGCGTACGTGAGCGGCACCCCGTGGTCGGGCACGCTGCCCCTGCTGCGGTTGCGCGAGCGCCTGGCCACGCTGGGGCACGCACCGGCCGCCGTGGCCGCGCGCGCGGCGCTGCGCGGACAGTCCTTCGCATGCCCCGGCACGCGCGGACGGCTCCCGCATCGGCGGGTCACCGAGCACTTCCTCATCCAGTACAAGGCTTCGGCGCTCCGGGGCCTCGCCATCCGCAAGTACGCGGGCGCGCTGGAGTCATCGTGGAGAACCGAGATCACCAGGTTCGGCTGGGCCAGGCCTCCCCGCGATCCGGTGAGCTACCCGGCCGGCGGGCGCTACCCAGTGCGTATCGAGGACCTCGGCACCGGGCTATACGGATACGTGGCCAGCACGCGGTTCGCCGGCAACAATCCCGCGACCTCATGGAACGACCGCGACGCGCTCGCGAGCTGCATGGTGCTCAACCGCAACTTCGGTCCGTTCCCCGGAAGCCCGCTCGACGCCCTGCGCGCCACATCGGCGCACGAGTTCAACCATGCGATCCAGTTCGGCTACGGTGCGCTCACCGGCTACGGCAAGGTGACCGGCCTCTTGGTCGAGGGGCTCGCGACCGAGATGGAGGACGAGGTCTTCGACACCTCCAACGACAGCACAACTACCTGTGGCCGGACTTCCTCCTGCCGATGGGCTACTACCAGAAGCAGCCGTACCCGTACTGGGTCGTGTTCCGCGCCATGGTCGAGCGCTACGGCGAGGGCCGTCGCAACGGAGCGGAAGCCATCTACCAGGTCGTCTGGGAACAGATCAGCAAAGGGGCGAGCACGAACCTCGCGGCCCTCGCCAAGGGGTTCAGGGTCAAGAACACCACGCTGCCGACCGCCTACCACAACGCATCGATCGCCTTGCGGTTCCTGGTGAACTGCGCCACGACCTGCGATGCCTACTGCCTCGAGGAAGGCCCCAGCTACGTGGCCGCTGCCGGTGGAAACCGGAATCACGCCAGCGTGGGCGCCGTAGCTGCCACGCTCTCACGGCAGATCGCGAACGACTACGCGCTCAACTGGATCGGTCTCCCGGTCGGCGCGCCGTTCACCCTCACCGTGACCCACGACGGCGGCGCCGGCGTACTCAAAGTCAGCATGGCATGCCGCACCGGCAAGACGCGTCACGGTCACCCCCGTCGGCACCGCGACGTCGACAGCCGACGCGAACGCCACCGGTCGACCCGAGCACGTGCGACGCGGCGACCGCCGTGATCTCGAACGTGAAGCAGACCTCGCCCACCCCGAACTCGATCACGAGGACCGACTACACGATCTCGACCGCGTAACACCGGGGCGGATCAGTCCGGTCGCGTCAGGCCCGCCTGATCAGGCCTGGCCGATGGGGTCGCTCGAGATGTCGCCGCGCACGGGCCCGAGCGACTCGCCGAGCTTCGCGGCGACGCGATCGATGCGCGCGAGGTAGGCGTAGATCTCGTCGCGCAGCTCCTTGGCCCGGTCGTTGAGGCCCTGCAGGTCGGCGAGCTTCCAGTGCTTGTCGAGGATCGGCCGCACCACCTGGTCGTGATGGATCCGCAGGTTGTAGATGCCCACCTGCGCCATGGCCTTGGCCTTCTCGCGGAACCCGGCGATGCCCACGCCCGGCATGGCGAAGTTCGTGATCTGGCGATGCATCGCCTCGACCATGGCGCTGGGGTCGAGCTCGATCGCGCCCATCGCCATGTCGCGGTAGAAGACGTAGTGCAGGTTCTCGTCGGTCGCGACGCGGGAGCAGAGCTTCTCGGCGGTCTCGTCGTCGGTGATGGCTCCGGTGTTGCGGTGTGAGATACGGGTCGCCAGCTCCTGGATGGTCGTGAACACGATGCCGTCGAGCGGCCCCTGCTCGCTGAAGGCCGGGTACCAGCCCGCCCATCGCCTGGTCCATGCGGCCGCGCTCGAGGATCACGGGGTCGACGCCGCGGGTCACGGTGAGGTAGTCACGGATCACGATCGCGTGGCGGCCTTCCTCGGCGGTCCAGCGCCGCACCCACTCGCCCCAGGCTTCCTTGTCGCCGAAGGTGCGCCAGAGCGCCAGGTGGTAGTAGGGAAGGTTGTCCTCGGTGAGCAGGTTCACCTCGAGCGCCGTCTGGGCCACGTCGGGCAGGCGCGAGTCCGAGGCTTCCCACGGCTCCTTGACGAAGTTGCGGCCCTCTTCGTACGGAACGTAGTCGTGCGGCATCCACTCGGTGGTGGTGGCGACGTGGCGATCGAGCGCCGTTCCCACCTGGGGCATCAGCTCGTGCAGGATCGCTTCGTTCGAGAGCTGCTCGCCGCGGGGTGGGGTCATGTGCTCGCTCCTCATCGTTCCGGTCGCCCGACTGTGGTGCATCGGTTCGGAACCGGAACCTCTGCAAGGGCGCTGCCACCATGACCGCTCTGCCCCGAGGGAGTAGCGGATCGCCCTCAAGGGTACAGCGTGGGGACCGCGAGCGTGCGCATGCCCCGCGACGGCGTGCATCCGAGCGGGTTCGGAGCGCGAAGAAGGTGTCGCACATCACGGATGGGAGCACACGGTGCGGATCGCGATCGTCGGAAGCGGCATCTCGGGACTCGGCGCGGCGTGGGCGCTCTCCCGTCAGCAGCACCACGTGGTCCTCTACGAACGCGAGGACCAGGCAGGCGGACACGCGAACACCCACGAGGTCGAGGATCGCGGGCGCATCGTGCCGGTCGACACCGGCTTCATCGTCTACAACGAGCGGAACTATCCGAACCTGGTGCGGTTGTTCGAAGCCCTCGGGGTCGCGACCGAGCCGAGCGACATGTCCTTCTCGGTCTCCGTCGCCCGGGGCGCCTTCGAGTACCGGGCTCGCACGCTCGGCCTCGCGGCCCAGCCCTCGAACCTGGCGCGTCCCTCCTACCTGCGCATGGTGCGCGAGATCGTGCGGTTCAGCCGCGACGCCAAGGCGCTCGTGGGCGCGCCCACGACCGAGACGACCGGGGACTGGCTCGAGCGCACCGGGTACTCACCGGCGTTCCGTCACGACTTCCTGCTGCCCATGGTGGCGTGCATCTGGTCATCGAGCCTGCACGAGATGCTCGCGATGCCGGTGCGCACGATGGCGGCGTTCCTCGACAACCATGGGCTGCTCGACCTCGGAGACCGCCCGCAGTGGCGCACGGTCACCGGTGGAAGCCGCGAGTACGTCCGCCGGATCGTGGCGGGCATCGACGAGGTGCGGACCGGGGCGCCGGTGGTCTCGATCACGCGGGAAGGATCCGACGGCGTGCTGGTGCGAGATGCGACCGGACGCGTCGAGCGGTTCGACCACCTGGTGCTCGCGACCCACGCCGATACCGCGCTCGAGATCCTGGGCGGCGACGCCACGCGCGACGAGCGCCGGCTGCTCTCGTGCTTCCGGTACCAGCGCAACGTCGCCGTGCTGCACCGTGATCCTGCGTTCATGCCGAAGCGGCGGCGGGCGTGGTCGAGCTGGAACTACCTCGCCCCCGAGCGGGTGCGATCCGCGAGCGGCGGCGATGGCGGCGTGTCACTCACCTACTGGATGAACCTGTTGCAGAACCTCGACACCGAGCGGCCGGTGCTCGTGACGCTGAACCCGTTCGATGAACCGCGCGATAGCACCGGCTCGTTCGTCTATCACCATCCGCAGTACGACCGAGCCGCGGTCGAGGCGCAGGCGGAGCTGTCCTCGCTGCAGGGCACGAGGCGCACCTGGTTCTGCGGAAGCTACTTCGGACATGGATTCCACGAGGACGGGCTCCGGTCGGGGCTGGCCGTCGCGGCGGCGCTCGGCGCCCCGCCCCCATGGGCGCCTGATCACGACACGGTCGCCCGGCCCGATGCGACCGGCATCCCGGCGCTCACGGGCACACGACCATGAACAGCGGCCTCTTCGTCGGCACCGTGATGCACGAGCGATCGTTCCCCCGACGGCATCGGCTCTCGTACCGGGTCTGGTACCTGCTCGTCGACCTCGACGAGCTGCCGGAGCTCGACCGCCGTGTGACGGGGTTCGGACACAATCGCCCGGCGCCGGTGAGCGTGCACGACGCCGACCACGGCGCGCGCGACGGCTCGCCCCTTCGCCCCTGGATCGATGCACGGCTCGCCGAGGCCGGCGTCGACCTCGAGGGCGGCGCGGTGCGGTTGCTCACGTTCCCGCGCATCTTCGGCTACGTGTTCAACCCGATCTCGGTCTGGTTCTGCCACGGACCCGATGACGACCTGCGTGCGATCCTCTACGAGGTCTCGAACACGTTCGGTGAATGGCACGACTACCTGGTGCCGGTCGCCCCCGGCGACGTGACCGGCAACGGCCGCGCGCGCAGCCTGCGAACCGTCTTCGACAAGCAGCTCTACGTCTCGCCCTTCATCGACATGGCCGCGAGCTACGACTTCACGACCCGCGTGCCCGACGAGCGGGTCTCGGTCGTGGTGCGGGAGACCGCGGCCGGCGGGCGGGTGCTGGTGGCGACGCTGGGTGCCACCCGCCGGCCGCTCACCGGGCGCGGGCTCGCATCGGTGCTCGCTCGGTACCCGCTGCTGACCCTGAAGGTGATCGGCGGCATCCACTGGGAAGCGGCGAAGCTGCGGCTCAAGGGCGCTCCCTACCGCCGGCGGGGGGCGCCGCCTGCCTCGACGATGACCGTCGTCGACCATCGGGATAGGGTCGGCACATGAACGGGCTGGCCGGGGCCGCCGAGCGACGCATCCTCGAGATCGTGGGGAGCCGTGTGCGCGCAGGGCGGGCATCGATCACGCTTCCCGACGGCACCCACCGCACGTTCGAAGGGCACCACCCTGGCCCCGCTGCACACGTGACGCTGCACCGCTGGCGGCCGCTTCGGCTGGTGACGACGACGGGCGCGATCGGACTCGCCGACGCGTACGTACGCGGCGACTACGACGTCGACGACCTCGAGGCGTTCCTGGAGCTCTGCGCCCTGCACCTGGAGCCCGCCTTCCACGAGCCGGTGCCGGGCTGGCTGCATGCGCTGGGCCGGACCGCATGGAAGCTGCTCGGCGACCCCGCGCGCCCGCGTGGCCCCCTCACCGACATCGTGCAGCACTACGACCTCGGCAACGAGTTCTACGGAGCGTGGCTCGACGAGACGATGACCTACTCCTCGGCGGTGTTCGCACGCGACGACATGACGCTCGCCGAGGCGCAGCGCGAGAAGTATCGGCGGCTCGCAGCCACGACAGGCGTGCAGCCGGGCGAGCGGGTGCTCGAGATCGGGTCGGGCTGGGGCGCGTTCGCGGTCTACCTCGCGACGGAGCTCGACTGCCACGTCACGACGGTCACGATCTCGAAGGAACAGCACGAGTACGTCGAGAAGCTCGTCGTCGAGCACGGACTGGTGGATCGTGTGGAGGCCCGCCTGCAGGACTTCCGTCTGGTCGACGGTACCTACGACCGCATCGTGTCGATCGAGATGATGGAGTCGGTGCCCCAGCGGCTCTGGCGGCCCTTCTTCCGACAGCTGCGTGACCGGGTGCAGGCGCACGGCTCGATCGGACTCCAGCTGATCGTCGTCGCCGACCATCACTGGCGCGACTCCGACGAGCATCCCGACTTCGTGCGGCGCTACATCTTCCCTGGCGGGCAGGTGCCCTCGCCGTCGGTGCTGCACGATCTCGCGTCGGAACATGGCTTCGTCTGGCGTGAGGACCGCGGCTTCGGCGCCTCGTACACGCGCACCCTCGCCGGATGGCTCGAGGCGTTCGACGCCGCGTGGCCGAGCATCGAGCGGATGGGCTTCGACGAACGGTTCCGGCGCATGTGGCGCTACTACCTCGCCTACTGCGGAGCGGGATTCGCGAGCGGACGCACCGACGTTCGCCAGATCGTGCTCGACCCCGTCTGAGGAGCCTGGCGCGCGCCGACCCTTGTCGGAACGCACCCTCACGCCGAGCGGGGGTTGACACGTCCGCGGTCGGCGGTGAAAGCTCGTGGTCAGCACGGTGGCCCCCCGAGCGAACCGTGCCCGAGGGGAAAGGATCGATGATGAGCGATCGTGGATCGTCGTTGCATCAGGACGCACGCACGAAGAGCCGCGGCAGGATCGCGGTCGCCATACTGCCGGTCGTCCTGCTCGTCGGGCTCTTGGCCAGCACCGGTCCAGTGGCTGCCGGCGAAGGCGAGGAGCCGCCGGGTGACTCCGACAGCGGAGTGTTCGGCCCAGGTGAGTCGCTGACGACGGTGCGCGGCAGCGCCTCGAATCCAGTCAACCGCGACGACCCCTTCGCGATCGAGCTGACGAACGTCAGCGACGGGGTTCTGGTCGGAACCATCGAGGAGGATGAGTGTGACGGCTCGCAGCCCGAACCCCTCTGCAGCCAGCCGAGACTCGGGGGTAAGGCGGGAGACTTCCAGTTCACGCCGTTCGTTCCGCCGTCGGAGACCGCAGAGGTGTACGGCGGCGAGGGTCCGGCCGAGCCGGTCGTGATCGCGAAGCTCTTCTACAACAAGAACCTCGTCCGCCGAGCCGACGGGCTGAGGATCCTCTACGAGAAGATCTTCGGAGGACCGGTGGTTCGCCTGCCGAACTGTGATGACGACGGCGATGGTCCGACCACCGAGTGCTACAGCGCGAGGAAGCTCGGCAGTGGCGACCAGGTCATCCGCATACCGCTGCAGTTCGACCCGAGGTTCACGCGCGGCTGAACGTCTCGGATCGCGGGTGCCCGGGGTGGGGGTCGAACCCACACGCCCTTTCGGGCCGGCGCTTTTAAGGCGCCTCCGTCTACCGATTCCGGCACCCGGGCCGCGATCGATGGTAGCGGTCGGGCGGCCGGCCTCGCAGCGGTGGCTCGTACCATCGGTGCATGCGAGATCTGCGCACCCTTCCGAAGGCAGAGCTGCACGTGCACCTCGAAGGGGCGATGCGCATCCCGACCGTGCTCGAGCTCGCCGATCGCAACGGCGTATCGCCACCCGCAGGGCTCCACAGCGAGCAGTGGCGCTTCGACGGTTTCCTCGACTTCATCGATCAGTACATCGCGCTCTGCGGCCTCATGACCGAGCTCGACGACTTCCGGCGACTCGGTGTCGAGGTCACGCAGGACCTCGCCGCCAACGGCGTGCGGTACGCCGAGGCGGTGTTCACGCCGGCGGCGCATGCTGCGGCGTTCGGTGACGACTGGACGTCGCCGATCGAGGCGCTGCTCGACGGCCTCGCGGCGGGCGAACGCGAGCACGGCACCATCGTTCGCGTCACGCCCGACGTGGTGCGCGATCTCGGTCTCGCGGCGGCGGAGCGGACGCTCGAGGTCGCTCTGAAGTTCGCCGGCGCCGGCGTGGTCGGGCTGAACTGCGCCGGGAGCGAACGCAGCGACATCACCCCGTTCGCCGACGTCTTCCGCAGGGCCAAGGATGCAGGGCTCCGATCGGTGCCACACGCCGGCGAGTGGGCCGGACCCGAGAACGTGTGGCAGACGCTCGAGCACTTCCTGCCCGACCGCATCGGGCACGGCGTGCGCTCGATCGACGATGCCCGGCTGGTGGAACGCCTCGCCGCCGACGCGATCCCGCTCGAGGTCTCCCCCGTCTCCAACGTCGCGACCGGCGTCTACCCGTCGCTCGAGGCCCACCCGTTCCTGCGTCTGCGCGAGGCAGGCGTGATCGTCACGCTGAACTCCGACGACCCGCCGATGTTCGGAGCGTGGCTCACCGACGTCTACGAGGCGGCCCGTTCGGCCTGGCACCTGTCCGACGAGGAACTCGCCGAGCTGGCCCGTCAGAGCGTGCGGTCGTCGTTCGCCGGTGAGGGAACGAAGGCCGCGATCACTCGCGACATCGATACCTGGCTCATTACGGCCTGACCCGCGACCCAACCGCTTGGGTGCTTGCATCGAGCACATGGTCCCGTAGCCTCGCGCCTGGGCCTGCAGACACCCTCAGGCATGCCGATAACCGCCGCAGAGACCATGACGACGTTCCTGACCGACCTCGACCTGCATCCGCTCGACGGGCTCGCGGTGCGCATCCGCGATCGCTCGGCGACCACGGCCGTGATCGGGCTGGGCTACGTCGGGCTGCCGCTGCTCGTCGGCATGCACGGAGCCGGATTCCGGGTGATCGGTGTCGACGCCGACCGGCGCAAGATCGACGGGCTGCGATCACGCCGGTCGCACATCGGCGACCTCTCGGACTCCGCGATCGGGGCGCTGGATCGAGCGACCTTCGACGCCGACCCCGGTGTGCTCGCCGAAGCCGACGTGATCGTGCTCTGCCTGCCGACCCCGCTCACCGACGGTGCCCCCGACCTCTCCATGGTGCTCGAGGCGGCCGAAAGCGTCGCGCGGCACCTGCGGCCCGGCATGCTCGTGGTGCTCGAGTCCACCACGTACCCCGGCACCACCGAGGAGTTCCTTCGGCCGATCCTGGAGCGGACCGGCCTGCGCGCCGGGCTGGACTTCGCCCTCGCCTACAGCCCCGAACGCATCGATCCCGGCAACCGCGACCACGGGCTCGCCACCACCCCGAAGATCGTGGCGGGACTCACCGCCCGGTGCCGCGACCTCGCGTTCTCGTTCTACTCGGCATTCGTGCAGACCGTCGTGACGACGTCGTCGCCGCGGGAGGCCGAGATGGCCAAGCTCATCGAGAACACCTACCGCCAGGTGAACATCGCGCTCGTCAACGAGCTGGCGGTGCTCGCCCGCGACCTGGGGGTCGACATCTGGGAGGCGCTCCGCGCCGCGGCGACGAAGCCCTTCGGCTACCAGCCGTTCTGGCCCGGCCCCGGCGTGGGCGGGCATTGCATCGCGATCGACCCCACCTACCTGTCCTGGCGAGCGGGCCAGCAGCTCGGCCACCGCGTCGAGTTCATCGAGCACGCGAACGAGGTCAACAACCGCATGCCCGACTACGTGGTCACGCGCATCGGCGAAGCCCTGAACGACGCCGGAAAGCCGATCAACGGCTCGAAGGTGCTCGCGGTGGGGGTGGCGTTCAAAGCGGGCGTCGACGATCTGCGCGGGTCACCCTCGCTCATGGTGCTCGAGCGGCTCGCCCGCCGCGGAGCCGTGGTTGCCTACCACGACCCGCTCGTCCCCGTGTGCACGATCGAGGGCGAGGAACACCGCTCGGTGCCGCTCGACGCTTCCACCGTCGGGAACCACGACATCGTCGTGCTGCTCACCCCGCACCGGGGCCTCGACGTGCACGCCCTCGTGAGCTCGGCCGCCATGGTGTTCGACGCGCGCGGGGTCACCGTGGGGATCGACGCCCCCCACGTCGTGCGGCTCTGACCGTTCGGCGCCGGAGGGCCGCGGGAACCTACGCCGGGCGCTCTTCGACCGTGACGGATTCGATGTAGACAGCCTCGGTCGGCACGCTCTGCTCGCCGGGGATACCCGGGTTCTCGGTGCCCTGGATCGTGCCGATCCGCTCGACGACATCGAGCCCCTTCGTCACCTCACCGAAGATCGTGAACTCGCCCGCCGCTCCCCCCGGGTCGAGTTGCGGAGTGGGCGCGAGCGTCACGAAGAATTGGCTGCCGTTCGTGCCCGGCCCGCTGTTCGCGAATGCCACCAGGCCCGCCGTGTCGAACGTCTGCTGCGGCGACGTCTCGATCTCGTACTGATACCCGGGCCCACCCGAACCGTCGCCGACCGGGTCCCCTCCCTGGATCACGAACCCCTTGACGATGCGGTGGAAGGTGAGCCCGTCGTAGAAGCCCTTCCGAGCGAGGAAGTCGAAGCTGTTCACGGCGACCGGCGCGATGTCGGGCCGCAGCTCGATCGTGAAGTCACCGCACGATGTCTCGACCGTCGCGAGGTAGGTCGCTTCCGCGTCGATCGTCATCGGTGGCGGGCCGTTGAACTGCGCTGTCGGCTCGGCGGCTCCCTTCGGCGCGGTGGCGCCGCAGGCGACCTCTGCGGGCGGCTCCACCGCCCGGAGCACCGTGCCCGAACGGGTGCCAGGGGCTCCGGTCGGTTCGGCCGAGGCGCTCGTGCTCGCCCTGGCGTCGCCGTCGTCGTCGCCGGTGAGGATCGTGTATCCGGCGACCAGCAACCCGAGCCCCACGATGCCGCCCACCACACCCACGGTGAGGTCGCGGCGGCGCTTGGCGGCTTTCCGCTCGGCCTGACGGCGCGCCGCCAACTTCGCGAGCTGCTTGTCCCTCGTGCGACTGGGCATGTGGCCGCAGAGGTTACCGGGCGAGCATCTCCAGGACCAAGCCGTCGAGGATGTCGGTCTCGCTCACGAGCACCTGGTCGACGTCGAACCGGCGCATCGTGGCAGCGAGGATGGACGCACCGGCCACGATCACGTCGCCACGGCCGGGCGCCATGACCGCAAGCCCCGCCCGCTCGGCGTTCGTCATCACCGCGAGATCGTCGCGAACGCGAACCGCCTGCTCGCGCGTGAGCCACGTGCGGTGGATCAGGTCGGGGTCGTAGCGTTCCAGCCCGAGCGCGATCGCCTGCAACGTGGTCGCCGTGCCTGCGACCGCGACGAAGGTGCGGGCCGTGCCGAGGGGCACCGATGTCGCGACCTCGTCGAGCACGGCCCCGACGTCCGCCTCGAGGGCTTCCAGCTCGTCGACGGCCGGGGGATCGTGATGCAGATGACGCTCCGTCATGCGCACGCTTCCCATGCGCGTCGAGATGGCCCGATCGGCTCGGGCAGGCTCACGGCCGGTCACGTACTCGGTCGATCCTCCACCGATATCCTGCACGGCGAACGGGCCCATCGCGGGGTCGAGCCCGTGGGTGCCGCCGAGGAAGGACAGGAACGCTTCCTGTTCACCGGTGACGATCTCGAGCTCGGACCCGGCCAGATCGTGCACCGCCGACGCGTACTCGTCGCGGTTCTCCGCGTCGCGAACGGCGCTCGTGGCACCGACGCGGATGCGCTCGGCTCCGAGCGCCCGCGCCCGCCGGCAGTAGCGCGCGAGCACCTCGACCGTACGGGCGAGGGTATCGGGGTCGAGGCGCCCGGTGCGATCGACGCCACGGCCCAGCCGCGTGATGACCATGTCTCGCGCGAGCTCGGCCGGCGCACGCTCGGCCTCGGCGGCAGGCTCGGCGACGAGGAGCCGGATCGAGTTCGTTCCCTGGTCGATCGCCGCGACACGCCCGGAGCGCTGTTCGGGGTGGACCGGCTCGACGCGCTCGGCCACCCAGGCTCCCACCGGATCCTCGCCCCCGGCCAGCCGGTAGGCGTAGTGCGCGTGCAGGCACTTGATGCCCGTGCGCGTTCCGCCCACGCCGCCCCAGCCACGAGCTGCATCGAAGTCCTCTGCGCGCTCGGCGCCGTATGCCCCATGCGCGCGCTCGAGCGCGGCGCGGAATCCCTCGTCATCGCTGAACCGCTCGTTCAGCCGCCCGATCGCGCCACCGGCCTCGACGCGCGAGACGGCCTTGATCGCGTCGGGGCACGTGAGCCAGAAGGTCGTGGGGAACGGCTCGCCCGCCGCGTCGAGCGGGGCGTTGCGGATCGCGAGCGGGTGGCCCCCGGTGCATCGGGCGACCACCGTGAAGGGGGTGCTCGGCTCGCGACCGAGCTGGCGCCGCACGCTCGCGAGGTCGGCGGCCCGCAGCTCGCGCTGCGCGGTCGACATGCGCTCGCTACTTGCGCTTGTGCTCGACGGCCCGCTTGTAGTCGACGAGACGCTCTTCGCTCTGACGCATGAACTTCTTGAGCATCTGTTCGAACTCGGGGTCGGAGCCGCGGCGCGGCCGCGGCGGTGCCGGGTCCTGCAGCGCCTTGATCGAGAGGTCGATCTTGCCGTCTTCCTTGATCGCACGCACCTTGGCCTGCACCACGTCTCCCTCACGGAGATGCTCGTGCACGTCCTTCACGTAGTTGCGGTCGATCTCGGAGATGTGGACCAATCCGAGGCGGCCATCCTCGAGCTTGAGGAAGGCCCCGTATGGCGTGATGCGCTCGACCGTGCCGTCGATCACCGCGCCGATCTCGATCTCTACGATGTCAGATGCCCCTTTCCGTTGGTATCCCGGCCGTTCCGGAACAGGCGGCCAGTGTGCGCGAAAGGCCAACGGCCGTCAATCGAGGTGCATCGTGCTCAGCATTCCGGGGATGGCAGCGCCCCGCGTGCCGGGACCATGACGAACGCGGTCTCCCCCGGTCGAACCATGCCGAGGCATTGGCGGGCCACTCGTTCTAGGTAGATCGGATCATCGAGGCGTTCGATGTGCGCTTCGAGCTCGGCGTTGCGCTCGGCGAGCACGCCGGCCCGGCGCTCGAGCCGGGAGAGCTGCGCGCGTTGATCGATGAGCCCGCGCAGCGGCGCGACCGCCAGCGTGAGCAGGAACAGCACGACCACGCAGAGCACGGCGGCGCGCGCGGTGAGCCGTGGTGCCGAGACGTGGCCCCGAGCCACCTCGTGCCGGCCGGCGGTGCGCCGTCGGAGCGCGGGTCGGATGCTGCACCGGGTCGGAGGCGGGAGGGTTCGGATCCGCGTTCCGCTCGACGGCCGGGGAAGGGGCCGATGCGCTCATGCGCTAGAAGCCCCCCGGCGGCGAGTTCGGCAGTGCCCGGCCTCCGGCGTACCTGGCCTGCTCGCCCAGCTCTTCCTCGATGCGGAGCAGCTGGTTGTACTTCGCGGTGCGCTCGCCTCGGCTCGGCGCGCCCGTCTTGATCTGCCCGGCGTTCGTCGCGACCGCGAGGTCGGCGATCGTGGTGTCTTCGGTCTCGCCGCTGCGGTGCGACACGACGTTCGTGTACCCGCTGCGCGTGGCGAGCGCCATGGTGTCGAGGGTCTCGGTGAGCGAGCCGATCTGGTTCACCTTGACGAGGATCGAGTTCGCGACGCCCTCGCGGATGCCGCGCTCGAGGCGCTCGGCGTTCGTCACGAACAGATCGTCGCCCACGAGTTGCACGCGATCGCCGAGCTCGCGCGTGAGCGCCGCCCAGCCTTCCCAGTCGTCCTGATCGAGGCCGTCCTCGATCGACACGATCGGGAAGCGGTCGACGAGCCCGGTCCAGAACCCGATCATCTCGTCGGCGGTGCGATCGGCGCCTTCGAGCCGGTAGCGGCCGGCGTCGGTGCGCAGCTCGCTCGTCGCCGGATCCATCGCGAGGGCCACGTCGTCACCCGGCGTGAGGCCGGCGTGCTCGATCGCCTGCACGAGCCACTCGAGCGCCTCGGCGGCGGTCGCGATCTCGGGCGCGAATCCGCCCTCGTCGCCAACGGCGGTCGAGAGCCCCTTGGCGTGCAGCAGCCCGGCCAGCGCGTGGAAGCACTCCGCACCCCAGCGGAGCGCCTCACCGAACGAGGCGGCACCGACCGGCATCACCATGAACTCCTGCAGCTCGAGGTCGTTGTCGGCGTGCGCGCCGCCGTTGATCACGTTCATCATCGGCGCCGGCAGCACGTGGGCGTTCGGCCCGCCGAGGTACCGGTACAGCGGAAGCCCACTCGAGTCGGCCGCGGCCCGCGCCACCGCCATCGAGACGCCGAGCACGGCGTTGGCCCCGAGCTCGCGCTTGGTGTCGGTGCCGTCGAGCGCGAGCAGCGTCGCGTCGACGCCTCGCTGATCGAAGGCGTCGACATCACGCAGCGCGTCGGCGATGCGCGCGTTCACGTTAGCGACCGCATCGAGCACGCCCTTGCCCCCGAAGCGCTCACCGCCGTCGCGCAGCTCGAGCGCCTCGTGCTCGCCCGTCGATGCGCCGCTCGGCACGGCTGCCCGCCCGAACGCGCCGTCGTCGAGCCATACATCGACCTCGACGGTGGGGTTGCCACGCGAATCGAGGATCTCGCGGGCACGCAGGGAAGCGATCAGCGACATCGGGACGCCGATGGTATCCGACGCCTACCCTGCAGCCGGGGATTTCAGGTCGCTCTTCTGCGCGTCGTCGGTGGTCACGGGAGGCGGATCCTCGGGCCAGCGTCGGAACAGTCGTGACCGCCCGATCTCGTCGAACCCGAGCCGTGAGTAGAGCTGGCTCGGCCAGTCGTCGGCGTCGGCGAACAGGAAGATGAGGCGCGCGCCGGCTTCCCTCGCTTCGGCGGCGGCACGCAGCACGACGTTTCGTGCGATGCCGCGCCCACGGAACTCCTCGAGGGTGTTGACGTCCTCGATCTGTGCGACGTCGCCGTCGAGGTAGAGCTCGCACGAGCCCGCGACGCGGCCGTCGACGCGCTGCCCGAAGAAGCGCGCCCCGATGCCGTCGACGAGCACCTCGCGATAGGACGCCATCATCTCGGGCATGCCTGCTTCCCGGCCCCAGGGCTCCCGGCGGGACACCTCCTCGATGAACGGCCGCATCTCGTCGAGCCCGACCTCCTCGACGGCGCCGGGATCGGGCGCACGGTCGGGCTCGCGCCGAAGCGCCATGATCAGCAGGCGTTCCATCGTGTAGCCGTGCTCGACCATGCCCATGGAGATGGCGTCGGCGTCGGTGGACGAGGCGAACTCGACCTCCCGATGGCGGAACCCGGCGTACGCCTCGTCGAGGGTCGCGACGACCTCCTCGGCCGTCGTCGCGCCGAGACGCCGGTCGGCGATCGCGAAGTTCGCGTCGTAGCGTAGCGGGAACCCCTCATGGAAGTACGCGGTGCCCCACGGCAGCGCGCGTTCACGCGTCGACGTGCGATGCAGCACCTGCATCTGGAACGCGAACGCCCGGTCGTGATCGCTCGTCATGACGGGTGAGGATACCGGCCGGCCGGTGCGCGCCCGACAGTAGTCTGGGCTGGACGAGCGGCGGACCCGGCTTTCCTGGGCCCGTCGGAGGGCGGGGGTACCATACGCCGCATGCCGCGCATCTTCGTCGAGGGTTGGGATCCCGACTACGGAACCCCGCTCGACCAGAGCGACGACCTCGCCCCGGCCGAGGGCACCGTCGACCCCACCGTCGAGACCGGCGACTGGAGCCCGATCGAAGGCGTCGACGACGGGGTCGAGCGTGTCGCCTTCGTCGACGGCGTCCGGCGTATCGATGCTCGACTCACGCTCGACGACCCGGTCAACGGCCCCACGCCTGGCCTCGTTGGTACGTTCGCGGTGGGAGCGGTCGTGTGGCATCGCGGCGAGCGACGATCCGAGGTCACCGACGTACGCATCGAACGGTGGGCGGTGCTCGCCGGCGGCAGCGACGAGCAGATGCCCGCGACCGACCTGGAACCCGGCGTCGGCACGACCCGCGCACCCGGCGACGACGCTTCCATGCTGATGATGACCCTGCATTCGAAGATGCGCGACGCCGAGGGCGAGTGCGCCGAGGCGCTCTCTCAGCACTGCGCCGTCGTGGCCGACGGACCGCTGAAGAAGGTCCGTGAGCACGCGACGGTCGGCTACGTGAAGACCCATCGCGTCGTCTACCTCGAGCCCGAGCACAACAGCGTCGTCGCCGAGCTGGCGCCGGGCCAGCGCACGCCGTTGTTCTGCCTGGCGTCCGACACGCCCTACGCTCGCTACGCCTGGTACGTGCGGCTCGCGATGCTGCAGGGCGGGCACTCGTGGACGGGCGTGATCCGTTGCGAGACGAGCGCGCATCTAGCCGTGTCCGAGGCGATGGCGATCGCCGATCGCACCGCTGCGGTGCTGCCGATGGTGGCGAGCGAACCGCAGGTCGACCCGAGGGCGCCGCAGAACCTGGTGCCGATCGGCGCGCTCGAGCGCGAACTCCGCCATCGCATGGGCGACCGAGGTCTGGTCTATCGGGCGATGCGACAGGCGGTCATGCGGGAGCGGGCCGCCTCGTGAGCCCTTCCGCCGACCCCGTGCAGGTGGGGCGCGTGCTCGGCTCCCAGCACTCGTCGACGAGCGCGTTCCGGGTGGTGCTCGACGACGACGACTTCCTGCAGCTCGACGACCTGGTGGTCGTGCGCACCCAAGTGCCGAAGGCGGGCGAGGTGCGCACCTACGGCGTCGTCACCGAGGCCGAGGCCGTCTACGAGGGAGCCTCGTACGAGAGCGACACACATCGCATCGCCGAGCTCGGCATCATGCCGGCGGCCAAGGTGCGCAGCGCCCAGGTGCAGGTGACCCGCGTCGACCCCGAGGTGTGGGTCTCACCCGATCCCGGCGAGACCGTGGAGCGCGCCGTCGGCGACGAGCGCGACAAGGCGCTGTACGTCGACGAGATGACGCGGCCGCTCGCGGTGGGCATCGGTCGTGACGGGGTGCCGGTCCACGTCGACCTCGACTTCTTCGACGGCCGCAAGGGCGGACACATGTCGATCAGCGGCATCTCGGGCGTGGCGACGAAGACGTCCTTCGCGCTGTTCTTCCTGCGCATGCTCTCTGCGCGCGAGCACGCCGCCATCGTCGGGGAAGGCGCTGCCAACATGCGGGTGCTCGTGTTCAACGTGAAGGGCGAGGACCTGCTGTGGCTCGACCGAGCCAACGCCCGGTTCGACGACGAGGCGCGCGAAGGCTGGGCGACCCTCGGCGTCGAGCCGGCGCCCTTCCCGTCGGTCGCGTTCTGGGCGCCCCCGAAGCGCCGATCGGGCGACGTGACGGTGCCCGACACCGGTGTGCGCCTCGAGGGCATCGAGGTCTTCTCGTGGACCCCGCGAGAGCTGATCGACCACGACCTGCTGGCGTTCTGCTTCACCGACGCCAACGACTCGAAGAACCAGCTGCCGTTCATCCGGGAACGGGTGCAGTCACAGCTGAAACGCTTCGCCGTGAACGTTGCGGGAAGGCCGGGAGCGGTCGTGTTGCGCGACCCATCGCAGACACCGGGCGGGCGATGGGGAACCCAGGAGGTGTCGGCCGGCCCGGGCGAGCCCGTCGTGGACGACCTCGCCTCGCTCGTGACGGCGCTCGACGCCTTCCTCGAGCCCGACGACGGCAGCGAGCCCGACCCCGCCTGGACCGGACGCGTGATGCCGAGCACGGTCTCGGCGTTCATGCGACGGCTGCACGCGGCAGCCTCACGCCTGGGCCACCTGGTGCGTGCGGGCGAGTCGCGCCGCATCGACCGAGCCGCTGCCACGGTGACCGTGGTCGCGATCCAGTCCCTGCACGAACAGGCGCAGCGGTTCGTGGTCGGAGCGCTGCTCGACGAGACGTTCCGCGACAAGGAAGCCACGGGACGGCGCCTGCCATTGTCGGTGATCGTGCTCGACGAGCTGAACAAGTACGCGCCGCGCGAGGGCACCGGCCCGCTGAAGGACATGCTGATCGACATCGCCCAGCGCGGTCGCTCGCTCGGGGTGTTGCTCGTGGGCGCCCAGCAGACGGCGAGCCGGGTGGCGCCGGAGGTGCTCGAGAACGCGGCGATCCGGGTGAGCGGTCGCCTCGATGCCGCCGAGGCCGAGCGCGCCGAGTACGGGTGGATGCTTCCCTCGACGCGCGCCCGTGCACGGCTGCTCAAGCCCGGCACGATGGTCATCTCCCAGCCCGCGATCCCGGTGCCGCTCGTCGTGACGTTCCCGTTCCCTCCGTGGGCCACGCGCTCGGAAGAGGTCGACGAAGGCGCCGGCGCCGATCCGTTCGCAGGCCTGTAGCGCCCATGGCCGCAACCGCATGAAGATCCTGCACACGAGCGATTGGCACATCGGCAAGCGGCTCGGCCGGCACGACCGCATGGGCGAGTTCCACGATGTGCTCGGCGAGGTGGTCGCGATCGCCGACGAGCGGGCCGTCGACCTGGTGCTCGTCTCCGGCGACGTGTGGGACCGGCCCATACCGCCGATGGACGCCCTCACCCTCGGGCTCGAGACCCTCGTGCGCCTCGCCGAGGGCCGGCCCGTGGTCGCCGTCGCCGGCAACCACGACTCCCCCGAACTGTTCGAGGCGCTCGCACCCCTGCTCCGCCCCCGCGGCGTCCACCTCGTCGGCGACATCCGCCGACCCGACGAGGGCGGGCTGCTCGGTCCCGACGCGCTCGGCGTACCCGCCGTGGTCGCAGGCTTCCCGTTCTTGCGCGAGGGGCGCGTCGTCGACTTCATGCGCGAGGCAGGCGAGTGGTACCGGGCCTACGCCGACAAGGTCGCGTCGATCACGGCCGCCTACAACCTGGCGCTCGTGGCCGCGGCCGGGGCCGACACGGTGCCGATCCTGGTGGCGCACTTCATGGTCGGCGGGGTCAAGGTCGACCGGGCCGCGCCTCGTGGTGAGCGCGAGCTGCACATGGGCGAGGCCTACACCGCCACCGCCCAGTCGATCCCGGCCGGCCCGCAGTACGTCGCGATGGGCCACATCCACGCCCCCCAGCAGGTTCCCGGTGCACCCGTGCCCGCGCTCTACGCGGGCTCCCTGCTCGCGCTCGACTTCGGAGAGGCCGGCGAGCACAAGCGCGTCGTGATCGTCGAGGCCGAGCCCGGCCGGCTCGCGACCACCGAGAGCGTGCCGCTCACGACGGGGCGCAGCCTCGTGCGGGTGAACGGCGACTGGCCCTCGATCGAGGCTCGGGCCGACGAGCTCGCCGACGCGTTCCTCGACCTCACCGTGAGCACGAGCGGCACCGATCTCACGCTCGCCGATCGCGCCCGCGAGACCTTCCCCTTCGTGGTGAAGGTGCGCGCCCTGCGGCCCGACGGCGAGCGGCGCGAACGTCTCGTCAAGGGCCATCGAAGCTGGCACGACCTGTACGCCGAGTACTACACGCGCGAACACGCCGAGCCTGCGCCCGAGGCCCTGCTGGCGCTGCTGCGCGACGTGCTCGAGGAGACGGCCGATGCGCCCGCTTGAGCTGACGGTCGAGGGCTTCCGTTCATACCGCGGGCCGGTCACGTTCGACTGGCGAGGCCGCCGCCTCGTCGGCATCGTCGGCCCGATCGGCTCGGGCAAGTCGTCGGTGCTCGACGCGGTGGCCTTCGCCCTCTACGGCAAGACGCCGGGGGTGAGCAGCGCCACGAAGTCACTGATCCACCAGCTCTGCACCGAGGCGCACGTGGCGCTCACGTTCCAGGTCGACGACGACGTGTGGAAGGCGGTTCGCGCCCCCAAGCGCAAGGGTCAGTCCGGTCACCAGCTGCTGCGGTTGACGGGCGACGGCCCGGGCGCCGAGGCCCTCGAGACGATCACCCAGGAAGGACAGGTGAACGCGCGGGTCGAACAGCTGCTCGGCATGGACTTCCAGACGTTCTGCCGCTCGGTGCTGCTCGCCCAGAATCGGTTCAGCGACTTCCTGAAGGCGACCCGCACCGAGCGCGATCGCGTGCTCAAGGGCGTGTTCGGATACGAGCGACTCGACGCCGCCAAGGCCGCGGCCGACCGGCGACTCGACCGCGAGACCCTCACGCTCGAGGCGCTGGCCAGGGAACGCGGCGCGATCGACCAGGCCCGCGAGCGGCTCGACCAGGCCCGGGCGCGGGCCGAGACGGCGTCGGCGGAGCTCGCCTCGTTCGACGAAGCTGCACCCGAGGTGGAACGGCTCCGGGCGAGCGGCGACCTCGCCACGGCCGACGCAGCCACCGCCGCGGAGATGCTCGATCGGCTGACCGCCCTCGGCGCGTCGCTCCCGGCGAGCGCTCGAGCCGACGCGATGCTCGATGAGGCGGCGCTCGCCCGCGGGCAGGTGGATGCTGCCAGGCAGACCCTCGCGACCGCCGAGCAGGCGCGAGCCGCGTGCGACGCCGAGCTCGCATCGGTGCGCGACCGCCTCGGCGATCGCACGCAGATCAGATCGTTCGAGCAGCTCGTCGAGCAGCACGACGTGCTCGTGCGCGAGGTCGAGAAGGCGTCGACGGCGCACGTGGCGGCCGAGGAGGCGGCGGCACAGGGTGCGACCGCGCTCGAGCACGCGCAGGGCCGCGCCGAGGAGGCCGTGCGAGCGGCCGCCGCCTCGGAGCGGAAGCTGCACGATGCTTCCCGCGCGACAGCTCGGGCCCGGGCCGCGCTCACCGTCGAGCAGCACACCGAGATGGCGCACGAGCTCCGTGCCGATCTCGCGGCCGGTGAGCCCTGCCCAGTCTGCGCGCGGCCGGTCGAGACCCTGCCGCCGAAGTCTCAGGCTTCCGAGGCGCTCGCAGCAGCGATCGAGGCAACGTCACGCGCCGAGACCGACGAGACCGCGGCCCGAGCCGAGCGTGAGCGCGCCGCCGCCGCCGTGGGGGCGGCCGAGGCGAGCGTGCGCGAGACCCATGGTCGGGCCGCCGAGCTCGTGCGCCAGGTCGAGCTGGCGGCGGCCGACCTCCGCAGCGCCGACGCGGATCTCGCCGCCGCCAAGGACCGCCTCGCCGAGCGACTGGGCGAAGGTGAGCCGCGACAGCTCGTCGACGCGCGCGCCTCGGAACTGGAAGCTGCCGAACGAGCCGCCGAGCTCGCGGCGCGCGACGTCGACGATGCGCGACGCGAGCTCGATGCCGTGCGCGAACGGGCCGAGGCGTCGGCGGCCGCGATGGCGACACTCGCGAACGCTCTGTCGGCGACCTGGGGAGCGCTGGGCGAGGTGGAGGCGATCGATCTCGAGCCGACGGCGCTGCGTCGGGCGACGGCGGAGCTCCGCGACCGCCTCGAGGCACGCACGGTCACGGCGACCCGCGATCGGACCGATGCCGAGCGCCGAGCGAGCGAGAGCGTCGAGTTGCTCGGCCGGGTGCTGTCGCGACTCGGCCTGGCTCCCGAGGCCGACTTCGCGAGCGAACGGGCGGCGGCGGGTGCGCGGCACGCCGGGGCCGTCGCCACGGTCGCCGAGCTCGAGGTCCAGGTCGAGCGATCGAGCGATCTGGAACGCGAGGTGCTCGAGACCGAGGCCAAGCTCGCACTCGCCCGCCGGCTGGCCGACGACCTGAAGCCGGCACGGTTCCTCGCCTTCCTCTTGCAGGAAGAGCGAGCAGAGCTCGCGGAACTCGGGAGTGGTCTGTTCGAGACGCTCACCGACGGCAACTACCGCTTCGCGGCCGACGACAGCTTCGACATCCTCGATCTCAACGCCGCCGACCGCACGCGCAAGGCTGAATCACTCTCGGGAGGCGAGACCTTCCTCGCCTCGCTCGCCCTGGCCCTCGCGCTCGCCGAGATGGTGGCGCGTGGCGGCGGCCGACTCGACGCCTTCTTCCTCGACGAGGGGTTCGGCTCGCTCGACCCCGAGCACCTCGATCGCGCCATGGCCGGCATCGAACGGCTGGTCGCCGACGACGACCGCCGGCTCGTGGTGCTCGTCAGCCATGTCGCAGAGATGCGCGAGGCCATCGAGGACCTGATCGTGCTCGACAAGCACGATCACACCGGCGACACGGTGGTCGTGTCCGGCGCAGCGCCCGTCTGAGTCGGTCGCAAGCGGTCGCACACGCGGCCGCACGAACAGCCGCTGCACGGCACAGCGCCCGTCCGTTCGGCCTCGGCCATGCGGCTTGGGACCGATGGCCACGATGCAGTCCCCCGCAACCGACTGAACCTGTGAGCCCGTACTGCCGATACCCCACCCACGGAGACCAGCCCCTGCCTGCCACGTGAGGCCACTTCAGGAGCGCCTGAGAACATGATGAAGAACGAGACGAGCATCGCGAAGGTCGCATCGATCGGTCTCACCGTGCTGCTGCTCACAGGCGTGCTGGGATCGCTCGTGATGGGCGCCCGCTCCCGCAGCGCCGCGCTCGAGGACACCGTCACCCAGGCGCGCGCCATCGCCGACGGTTCCCTGAGCCTCGTCTTCCGCCCAGACGACCTCGATGCGATCGCGAGCGACGCGCGGGCCGACCTGCTGACCGACCAGATCGGCACGGTGGTGATCGACCCGAGCGGGTTCGACACCGTCACGCTGTGGTCGCCCGACGCGGAGATCCTCTACGCGAGCGAGGAAGGTCGCATCGGCAACCGGCTCGAGGGTGAACGGGATCGCATCCGCACCGCCATCAGGGGGAACCCACAGACGAGGGTCTCGAACGGCATCGTCTCGGTCATGTTGCCCCTGCACTTCGAGTCGGGCGTCGGCGGCCCCGCGGCGGTGGAGCTCACCACCTCCGATCAGCCGGTCGCCGCCGCGGGAGGTCCATGGCGCGCGATGGCGGTGTTCAGCGGCGTCGCGCTCCTGTTCGTCGTCGGGCTGCTGATCTGGGTGTTGCGCCACCCGAGTGCGTCTGCTGCGCGCGCGCCCCGCATGCAACGCATCAGCACGGGTCCCGTGCATCTGCCCTCGCCGAACGTGCAGCGTCCCATCTCGGTGCCGGCGCCCGGCATGAAGGAAGAGGGCGACGCGCGGCGCAAGGCCGAGGACCGCGCCCGAGCCGCGGAGGAGCGGCTGAGCGTGATGCAGAACCAGTACCGGAAGACGCTCGACGAGCTGCAGGCGGCACAGAACAACCTGCGTGACGCGGTCGGCGCGACGCAGGCCGATCCCAGCCTCGAAGAGCGAGCGATGCTCGCGGAGCAGCGAGCCGCCATGCTCGAGGACCATGCCCGAACCGCCGACGAGCGCACCAGGGCGCTCGAAGAGCGTTCGAGGGAACTCGAGGATCGAGCCCGGCTGTTCGAACGCCAATCCGAGACGGCCAGAGCCGAGCTCGAGGAGCTGACGCGGAGCCTCGACGAACGGCCCACGTCCGACGATGGCAGCCACGACGATCGGCTCGTCGCGGCCGAGCAGGAGACGATCGGGCTCCGCGCCGAGCTCGAGGGAACCCAGACGCAGCTCTCGCTGCTCCGACGCGAGATGCACGATCTGCAACAGCGGGCTGATCGTGCGCGCGAACTCCAGACCGAGCTCGACGCCATCCAATCCGACGCCCGGCAGGCGCAGCAGACCACGGCGTCATCGCAGGCGGAGCTGTCGGTCAAGACACGGGAGATCGATGATCTCCGGGCGGAGGTTCGCGCCCTTCGAACCGAGGAGCAGCGGGCCGCCATGCTCGAGGACGAGCTGCGTGCCACGCATGCAGAGCTCGACAGCCTCTCGGCCTCGCACCGGGCAGAGCTGGTGGAGCGGGAAGCCGAGTTCGAGTCCAAGGTGCGGGCGGCACGGGAAGAGTTCCAGGCCGAGCTCGCATTGGTCGAGGCCCGCCACCGCGAAGAGCTCGCGCGCAACGACGAGAGCATCGGCCACAGGATCGCAAGCAGCCGAGGACTCCGTGCAGCAGCGCATCGACGACATGCAGCGTGAGCTCGAAGAGCGCACGCGGCGCTTCGAGAACGCCGAGAACGAGATCGCCATGGCGAACGCCCAGGCGACGCACCTGTCGCAGGAGCTCAGCGTGGCTCAGGCCGAGCTCGAAGCCACCGTCGCCCAGCTCACGACCGAGTCACAGGCCCTCACCGAGGCGGCCGAGCGTGCGACGCGCGCCGAGCAGCGCGGTCGCGAGCTCGGAGCGTTGAGCCAACGGATGACCGCCGACCTCGAGTCGGCTGCGCAGGAGAACGCGGAGCTCAACCGGCGACTGCAAGAGATCGAGTCCCGCCGCCAGCTCGAGCTCGCCGACGCGGAGGGACGCGCCGATCTCGACGAGATCCTGCGGGTCACCCAGGAGCGTCTCGCCGGCCAGACCGAGAAGCTCATCACCGCCGAAGAACGGGTGCATGGCCTCGAACGCCAGCTCGAGACCGCGGCCCAGAAGCTCGAGGAGACCGAGAGCGAGCTCCGTCAGCAGCAGATGGCGGCGGCCATGCGGCAGATCCGCAGGGAAGAGACCGAGCCTGCTGCGGCGACGGAGAGCCCGGGCGCAGGGACGCGTCGCGACGGCCCGCCGATCGAGGACCGCCGCGCGACGTCACCGTTCCTCAAGGAGCTCTCGGTCGACGCCCGCAAGTCCCTCACGAGGATCCTGGGCATCACCCAGATCCTCAAGCACAAGAAGGACGGGAAGGAACAGGCGCAGCTCGTGCGCCAGCTCACCGCCTACACCCGCCGTCTCGACCACATCGTGGCCGACCTCGCCGACGCCGACCGGCTGGTGCACGGCGAGATCAAGCTGACGATCCGTCGTACCGACCTGGAAACCCTCGTCAAGCGGGTGGCCGAGGAATCCGGTGTCGACGCCGACCACGAGCTGCGCATCGAGACGGAGCGCGTCGTCGTGGCCGTCGATCAGCTCCGGACGGAGCAGATCCTGGCCGGCCTGCTGCGTGCCTCGGGCGACCGAACCCCGGCCAAGAAGGCGATCACCGTGCGGTTGAGCGCAGCCGACGACGGCGCGATGCTGAGCGTCGAGGACCCGGAGCCGTCGTCCGATGCCTCGATGAGCCCGGTCGTCGCCCGCTTCGCCGAGGTGCAGGGAGGGTGGGCTCGCGTCGAGGGCCGCGACAACGGTGGCTCGGCGTTCAAGGTATACCTTCCCGACGGGGCCGGCACCGAGCAGCCGGCGCGCGCGGGCCGGGGCGGCGCCATCGAAGCATCGGGGTCGAACGCCGAGCTCCACATCGTGGTCGACGCCCTCGAGAGCAGCTCGAGTGCCGACGGCTCCGCGCTGGTGGAGCAGCTCCACCGGCTCTCGACCGCCGAGGACTGACGGGGGTCGCCGACGACGGAGGCCTGAGGACTGGCCGGCGGGGCGCCGAGGGGGAGCCCCGCCGGTAGGATCAGCGACGACGGAGCACGAGGGCGTCGCCCTGGCCGCCACCGCCGCAGATCGCGACGGCGCCGAGGTCGGCCGACCTCCGCCGCATCTCCAGCGCGGCCGTGAGCGCGAGCCGCGCGCCACTCGCTCCGATCGGGTGCCCGAGCGCCACGGCACCGCCGTTGACGTTCACGATCGCCCCGTCGACGCCCAGCATGCGGGTGGCGTGCAACGCCACCGCGGCGAAGGCCTCGTTGATCTCGATCACCCCGAGATCGGCCGCAGCGTGACCGGCCTTCTTCAGCGCCTTCTCGAGCGCGAGCGCCGGCACCGTCTGCAGCGAGGCATAGCGGTCGGCCGACATGCCGAAGGCGGCGATCTCGGCCAGCGGCTCGAGGCCGAGCTGTCGGGCCCGCTCGTCGCTCATCACGACGACCGCGGCCGCCCCGTCGGAGATCTGCGACGCGTTGCCCGCGGTGACCGTGCCGTCGTCGGTGAAGGCAGGCCGGAGCCGGGCGAGCCCCTCGGCCGTGGTGTCGGGTCTGATGCCCTCGTCGCGTTCGACGATCGTGGAGGCTCCCTTGCGTTGGGGAACCTCGACCGACACGACTTCGTCGTCGAAGCGGCCTGCTTCCCATGCTTCGTGCGCCCGGGCATGGGACCGCATCGCCCACACGTCCTGCTCGTCACGCTCGATGCCGAGCTCGAGCGTTGATCGCGTCGGTGCCCGCGCCCATATGACGGTCGTCGAAGGCGCACCACAGCCCGTCGTGGATCATCGTGTCGAGCATCGGTGCGTCACCGAGCCGCGCGCCGTGACGAGCCGTCGGCAGCACGAACGGCGCGTTCGTCATCGACTCCATGCCGCCCGCGACCGCGATGTCGAGCTCACCTGCCCGGATCATCTGATCGGCGATGGCGATCGCCGACGTGCCCGACAGGCAGACCTTGTTGACGGTCAGGGCCGGAACCTCCACCGGCACCCCGGCCGCGATGGCGGCCTGACGGGCCGTGATCTGGCCCTGCCCCGCCTGCAGCACGTGCCCCATGATCGTGTACTCGACCTGATCGGCGCCGACCCCCGATCGAGCGAGAGCCTCCCGGATCGCGATGGCGCCGAGATCCACCGCCCGGAGACCCCCGAGCGCGCCGGAGAACCGGCCGATCGGCGTGCGAGCGCCCGACACGATGACCGAGGTCGCCATGCGTCGATGCTACCCGCTGCCCCGCGAGCCGGGCTACGGCGGCCGCTCAGACCCGTGCCGACAGCGCCCGCTCGATGACCTCGAGGATCTCGTCCCGCACCAGCTCGTCACGCTCGATCAGCGCATCGCGCAGCGCCGCATGGACGTCGGCTTGCAGCTCCAGCACCTCGCGCACCCGCTGGCGCTGTTGCTCGAGGATGTCCTCGACCCGCTGACGTCCCACCGTGTCGGCGAGCACCTTGCCGACGAGGTTGGAGCCGCCGATCGGACCGTCGCTGATGGCCTCGAACGAGATCAGCGAGCCTGCCATGCCGTAGGACCCCACCATGTTGGCGGCCAGCGTGGTCGCATGTGCCAGGTCGCTCGCAGGCCCCGTGCCGACGTCGCCGATGCAGATCTCCTCGGCCACGAGCCCGCCGAGCGCGATCGCGATGCCGGCCTCGATCTCCGAACGGGTTCGGGTGAACCGTTCCTCCGAATCGCCGTGCGCGAGCAGTCCCAGCGACGTGCGTCGCTTGATGATCGACAACACCTCGAGCCGGCGGTTCTGGCCGACGAAGTACGCCACGGTCGCGTGCCCCGCCTCGTGGGTCGCCACGGCCTCGCGGTCCTGATGCGTGTACACGACCGGCTGCTTCAGCCCGATCTCCTCGTTGAACTTCGCCTCGATCACGTCGTCGAAGTTCATCTCCCGGCGCCCTTCGCGGAGTCCGATGAGCAGCGCCTCGTCGAACAGGTGCTCGATCATGACCGGGGTGTAGCCGAAGGTCTCGTACGCGATGCGCTCGCGCATCGCGCGATCGTCGAGCTGCTGGTGATGGCGCTTGAGGTCGAGGAAGTGGTCGATCAGGTCGAGCCGGCCGGCCTTGGTCGGCACGTCGAAGTAGAGCCGCCGATCGAACCGTCCCGGGCGCACCAACGCCGGGTCGAGCGCGTCGGCCCGGTTCGTGGCCGCGATGAGCAGGATGTTGTGGTACTCCGACTTCGTGACGTTGAGCTGACTGTCACTCGGCAGGTAGGAGTTGATCCATCCCAGGAAGCGTGCCCGCAGGCGCTTGCGCAACGGCGGCTGGTCGAACGACTGCATCTGGATCAGCAACTCGTTGACCATGGCGCTCGAGTCACCCGAGCCCATGAACGCCGAGGTGGTGCGCGCGAGCCCGCCATCGGCGTCGGACCGACTCACGTTGCCCCGAGACTGGCCGATGGCATCGATCTCCTCGATGAAGCCGATCGCACCGCCTTCCTTGCGCGCGGCCTTGCGAAGCGCCTTGAAGTACGAGCGGATGCGGTAGGCGCTCATGCCCTGCCACATCGACTGGAACGCCGGCGAAGCGATGAACAGGAACGGCACCCCTGCCTGCTTCGCCATGGCCTTGGCGAGATAGGTCTTGCCGGTTCCCGGAGGACCTTCGAACAGGATGCCCCGGCGGGGCGTGCCACCCAGCTCGTCGCGGAAGGTCGCGTAGCCGAGGAAGACGTCGAGCGAGCGCACGACCTCGTCGACCTGCATGTCGAGACCCTTGATCTCGGTGAGTCCCGTGTCGACCTGCTCGGGGTAGACGGTCACGTGCGGCGAGCGGCCGTTCATGAGCGGCAGGGCCAGCATCATGCCGACGGCGAGCAACAGGATCACCATGAACACCAGCAGGATCGGGTCCTCAGGCATCGACGGGGCGGTGATCGGCCGGCCCGACGAGAAGCGGCTGAACAGGTACCAGTCGATCAGGAACACCACGACGATCGCGCGCACGACACGCTTCAGCTTCGTGCGTTCGCGCTTGCGGAAGACGTCGGCTCTGCCCTTCTGCAGCAGCAGCGACTTCTGCAGCAGGGCGGAAGCGCCGGCCGGCTGCGCGGCCACCGAGGGCTCTCGTCGTGTCGGTCGTTCCATGTTGGTGTGCCCCCTTGGATGCCTTCCGAGGCGACCACACTATGTCGAACGGCCTCCCCCGGGGAATGGGACTTTCGGCTGGGAAGCCCCGCAAACGGGCCGAAAGGAACAGCCATGCGGATCGTCCCGCCCGCGACGGGCGGGGTCCGCGGCGGCGGGCGATACAGTCCCCGGTGATGGCGAGGAAGCGACAGGCGGCGGTGAGCGCCGAAGACAAGGCCGCGATCGGGGCCGTGCTCCGGGAAGCCCGGCGGGCGGCGGGCTATCGCTCCGCCGAAGCGGCGGCAGCCGCGCCCGCATGTCCGGCATCACGCCAGACGATCTACTCCTACGAGCGCGGCGGCCTGGTGCCCTCACTCGCGCAGTTCCTGGAGCTCATCGAGTTCTACGTGCTCGGGCCGGCCCCTTCGCCGGCGACCGGGCGCAAGCTCGATCCGGACCTGCGCGCCCTCGGCGTCGCCGCCGTGACGCGGGCGCTGACGCTCGCGGCCTATCACGTGGCGACAGGCGCACGAGCTGGTGGCGCGCATGCAGCCCGATATCGGCCGCGCCGGTGCCGCAGCCCCGACAG
This sequence comes from uncultured Actinomycetes bacterium, assembly GCA_963790335.1. Classification (GTDB taxonomy): domain Bacteria; phylum Actinomycetota; class UBA4738; order UBA4738; family HRBIN12; genus JAOUEA01. The sequence continues at coordinate 590,314 of CAWBOB010000007.1, forward strand.
GTCGGGGCGGACGCCGGTGAGCCTCACGCTCATCGACATCGATCACGTCGGCGTCGCCGTCGACGACCTCGACGCCGCGGTCGATCGCTACCGGCGCATGCTCGGCGCGGAACCGACCCACCGCGAGGTCGTCGAGGATCAAGGCGTCGAGGAGGTGCTGTTCTCGGCGGGCTCGTCGTCCGTGCAGCTGCTCGGTTCACTCGGACCGCAGACGCCGGTCGGTCGATCGCTCGCCGCCAGGGGGCCCGGCCTGCACCACATCGCCTACCGCGTCGCCGACATCGACGCCGCGCTCAGCCACATGCGCGACGAGGGAGCCCTGCTCGTCGACGAGGCACCCCGACGCGGCTCCCGCGACACGCTGATCGCGTTCGTGCACCCGCGCTCGATGGGCGGGGTGCTCGTCGAGCTCGTGCAGCAGCGGGAACACCGCTGACGCGATCTACGGAAGATCGGTGAGGCCCTCGCGGGGGGCGTTGACGAGCACGGTGACGTTCCCCTCGGGGAGCTTCCCCTCGCCCATGAGCTGGTGCGCGAGCCCGGTCTGTTCGTACGGGTAGGCCCGGCCGAGGGTCGTGCGGATCTTGCCCTCGCGCACGAGGTCGTTGAAGGCCGAGGCCTGTTCGTCGTTGAACAGATGGGATCCTTGGTAGCGCTTCTGCATGAACCACAGGTACCGGACGTCGACCATGGTGTCGTAGCCGGACGTGCCGGCGCAGATGACCACCATGCCGCCTCGGTCGCAGACGAAGATCGACGTGGGGATCGTGTCCTCGCCCGGATGCTCGAAGACGATGCGCGGACTCTCGCGCTCTCCCGAGCACGTCCCAGATGGCCTTGCCGAACGCTTTGGCGCCGTCGAACCACGCCTTCCACTCGGGGCTGCTCGAGTGCGGGGGGATACCCCAGTGGTCGAAGTCCTTGCGGTTGATGGCGCCGACCGCACCGAGCGACGTGGCGTACGCGCCCTTCTCGTCGCTGCTCACCACCGCGACCGGGCGCCCGCCGGCGTTCGCGACGAGTTGCACCGCGAGCGAGCCGAGGCCCCCGCTCGCGCCCCAGACAAGCACGACATCGCCCGGCTCGACGGTGTGCGGTGGCCATCCGAACAGCATGCGGTAGGCCGTGGCGCCCGTGAGCGTCGGGGTCGCGGCCTCCTCCCAGGTCAGGTGCTCGGCCTTCGGGAGGCACTGGTGGGCCTGCACCTTGCAGAACTGCGCGGTGCCGCCCCAGCACGTCTCGTACCCCCAGACGCGGAACGAGGGCGCGAGACCGGGATCGTTGCCCGCGACCACCCACGGATCGTCGAGATCCCACTGACCCGCGTGCACGACCACGCGGTCGCCGACGGCGACGTTCGTGACCTCGTCACCCACCGCGTAGACGATGCCCGCCGCGTCGGACCCCACGATGTGGAAGTCGGTGGGCTCCCCGAAGCGCGCTTGGCCCTTGGTGACGTCGATGGGCTTGCCCCAGGCCGCCCAGACGTTGTTGAAGTTCACGCCCGACGCCATGACCATGACGAGCGCGTCGTGAGGCCCCAGCTCGGGCACATCGACGACCTCGTCGACGATGGCCGTCGTCGGATCACCGAACCGATCTGACCGCACCATCTGCGCGTGCATCTGCGCCGGCACCTCGCCGATCGGCGGGATGTCACCGATGTCGTAGACGGCCTTGCTCATGGATCTCACCCTTCCGAGACGTTCGCGTTCGACGATCTGTCGACGGGTGCGCGCATCGTATCGTCGAGCTCCGGAGGCCGACCGGGCTCAGCTCGCTGACGGCAACTCGGCCACCGGGCACGTCGCCGCTCGCGGGCACCAGGAGCAATGCACGCCGGGCGACAGCTCTGGCTCACGCCCGTTGCCGAGCGCCGACGCGGCGCGGGCCGCGTCGATCGCGCGATCGGCTGCGTGCTGCAGGATGTCCTCGGTGACGTCCTCGGCCTGCCAGGTGCCGCTCTCGAGGAACAACGATGCGGCACGGTAGGGAGGCACGCCGAACCGCAGGGTCATGACGAGCGCGTAGAACCGCATGTCCTCGGCGAACTCGGGGTAGGCCGAGCCGGTCTTCAGGTCGACCACGAGCCGTGTCGCCCGGTTGGGCTCGATGCGATCGGGCACGCCGAGCACGAGGTCGATCTGGCCCGAGAGCACCAGATCGCCCCCGAGCAGCTCGGCGCGCACCCGAAGCTCGCTGATCGGTGACAGCTCGCGTCGAAGCGACTTCAAGGGCGGGAACGACGCCTGGAACAGCGACACGCGCCGCACGACCTCCATGAGGATGTCGTCGTGCTCCGAGGCAGGCAGCCCGTTCCAGTACTCGGCGAACCGCTCCTCGCGTTCGAGCACCCGCCCCACCGCGGTGTAGCGCGATCTCGTGCGGTTCCAGGGGGTCTCGAGCCCCGACCTCGACCTCGATCGCCTTGTGCAGCAGCACGCCGTGGGCGCTGCGGGCGCTATGAGCGAACGGCGGCGCCTCGCCGGCGAGCACCGACCGGAACATGCCCTCGCACCGGCGGTGCTGGTTGAGCTTCTCCTTGCCGAGCCACAGCGGGTCCGCCACCTGGAGCTCACGGACCGCGACCTCGATGCGATCGCGCAGCCGCTGCGCGAGGTCCGATGGGAACGTGGGCCGCTCACCCGTGCCGATCAGCCCGTCGAGCGTGCGCTGCTGAGGATCGGTGAGTCGCACGCCCGCATGGTATGCAGGAAGACCGACATGGCCGAGACGCCCGACGAGATCCTGCGCGCCCTCGCCGACCCGGAGCGGTTGGCGATCGCCGGCACGCTCGCGCTCGGCGATCGCTCAGCCCACCAGCTCGCCGAGGCGACGGGGGTTCCCGTGCCCAGGGTCCGCAAGCATCTGAACCGTCTGACCGCGACCGGCGTCGTGCGCGTCAACGACGACCGGCACACCTACCGGCTCGATCCCGAGACGCTGCGGTGGGCTGCTGGACAGGTCGGGCCGCCCAGGGAGGCGGGCCTGGCGCTCGGTGCCGCCAACGACGACGAGGAAGCCGTGCTGCGCACCTTCTTCCGCAACGGGCGGCTCACCGAGGTCCCCGCGAAGGAGTCGAAGCGGCGCGTCGTGCTCGAACGCATCGCGTTGGAATTCGAGCCGGGCGAGCGTTACGAGGAGCAGGAGGTCAACGTCATCGTCGGACGCTTCCTCAACGACTACGCGGCGCTGCGACGGTACCTCGTCGACGAGGGGTTCCTCGATCGCGATGGCGGCGTCTATTGGCGGGCAGGCGGCCGGGTCGACCTCTGATCGAGCCCGTCCGTCGAGCCGTCGGGCCATCGAGCGGTCGACGATGCTACGGCGCCGATGCTAGGGTTCCGGGGTGCCGTCACCGGCACGTCCCCTCCTTCCCCGGTCGGTGACGCTTGTCCGCGAACTCGACCGGGGGCGAGAGACGATCCTCAGACCGGCCATCCGCACCGCCCGAGCGATGCTCGCCGCGACCACCGTCGCGCTCGTGCTCATATCGGCGCCGAGCGCCTCGGCGCACCACGCATCCGGCCCGTGCGACTTCCATCGTGATGCGGGCCAGACCGTGCGCCAGCACTCCAGGGCCCAGATCCGGTGCGCGGTGACCCGATGGCCGGTGCCGGGCGGTGACGACGTGGCGCTGTGCATCGCGAAGCGCGAGAGCACGCTGCTCCCGTGGGCCGAGTCGGGCGACGGGCTCAACAAGGGACTCTTCCAGCTGCACGTTCGCTACTGGGACGGCAACTACGACGCCTACGCCAGGCCCACCTGGGAGCTTCCGAAACGCATCCTGAGCGGGCGCACGAACGCGATCGTCTCGATCCGCATGGCCCACGACATCGGCTGGGCCCCCTGGGGCGGCCGCACCTGCCGCTGACCGACGCTCGGCGTCACCCCTCGGGTGCAGGACTAGACTCCGGCCCATGGTGACTACCGACGAGGGCCTTCCCGCAACCGGCACCGGCGACGACGGACCCGATCGAACGGTCGAGGACCGCATCCAGGAGCTCCGCAAGCGCAGGAAGGCCGCCGCCACTCCCGGTGGTCGAGACGCCGCCAAGAAGCAGCACGACAAGGGCAAGCTCACCGCGCGCGAGCGTCTCGACGTGCTCATGGACAAGGGCTCGTTCGTCGAGACCGATCCGTTCGCGGTGCACCGGTCGCACGATTTCGGCATGGAGCGCAAGCGACCGCCGGGCGACGGCATCATCACCGGCTACGGCACGGTCGACGGCCGGAAGGTCTTCGTCGCGAGCCAGGACTTCACCGTCTTCGGCGGATCGATGGGCGAGGTGCACGCCCAGAAAGTCACGAAGGTCATGGACCTCGCGATGTCGACCGGCGCGCCGTTCGTCGCGATCAACGACTCGGGAGGCGCGCGCATCCAGGAAGGCGCGGCATCGCTCGCCGGCTACGGCTACATCTTCGAGCGGAACGTGCGCGCCAGCGGCGTGATCCCCCAGATCAGCGTGATCATGGGCCCGTGCGCCGGCGGCGCCGTCTACTCCCCCGCCATCACCGACTTCACGTTCATGGTGCGGGAGACCTCGCACATGTTCATCACCGGACCCGACGTGATCAAGACGGTGACGGGCGAGGACATCTCCATGGAAGCCCTCGGCGGCGCGATGACGCATGCGACCGAGTCGGGTGTCGCTTCGTTCATCGGGGAAGACGACGAGGACGTACTGAACCGCGTGCGGTACCTGTTGAGCTTCCTGCCGTCGAACAACCTCGAGGACCCTCCGGCCTACGCGGCGACCGACGACCCGGGCCGGCTCGCCGAGGCCCTCACGCATATCGTTCCCGACCGGGCGAAAGAGCCCTACGACATGCACGAGGTGATCCGCTACATCGTCGACGACGGGGAATTCCTCGAGGTGTTCCCGCTCTGGGCGATGAGCATCGTGATCGGCTTCGCGCGTCTCGACGGGCGCAGCGTCGGCGTCATCGCGAACCAGCCCAAGGTACGGGGTGGAACCCTCGACATCGACGCGAGCGAGAAGGCGAGCCGTTTCGTGCGGTGCTGCGACTCGTTCAACATCCCGATCCTGACCCTGGTCGACGTGCCCGGCTTCCTGCCGGGCAAGGAGCAGGAGTACAACGGCATCATCCGCCACGGCGCGAAGCTGCTGTACGCGTTCGCCGAGGCGACGGTCCCGCGCATGACGGTCATCACCCGCAAGGCGTACGGGGGGGCGTACCTCGTGATGAACTCGAAGCACCTGCGGAGCGATGTGTCGTTCGCCTGGCCCACCGCCGAGATCGCGGTCATGGGCGCCGAGGGCGCGGTCAACGTCGTGTTCCGCAAGGAGATCGAGAAGGCAGCCGATCCCGGCAGGAAGAAGGCCGAGCTGATCCGCGAGTATCGCGACAAGTTCTCGACCCCGTACGCGGCCGCAGAGCGCGGGTTCATCGACGACGTGATCGAACCCGCCCAGACCCGCACGCGCTTGATCCAGGCGATGCGCATGCTCTCGACGAAGCGCGAGAGCGTGCCGGCGCGCAAGCACGGCAACATCCCCCTGTGATGCGACGACCCGAGATCACCCGGACGAGCCTGTCCCGAGGAGCCGATGATGCCGATCCGCGATGAGGGCGAGCGCCGCATCGAGCTGCCCGACGACATCACACCCGATGAAGAACGCGCGATCCTCATGGCGCTCGAGCGATACTTCGTGGCGGAGAACCCGAAGCCGGCGCCCTGGGTGCTGCAGGGTCGCATCGACGCCACGGGCCTCGGGTCGCTGCAGGCGCGGCGGTACGCTCGCGAGCCCTGGCACGGTCAGCAAGGTCCGTTCGCGCGCAGGGGCGTGCCGCCGGTGAGCGGTCGCGGCGACGTGCGCTAACGATCTAGTCTGCTCTGGACTAGATGACGCCCGACGGGTCTCCGTTCGATCCGCACACCAGCACTACGACATGCTCCCCATCGGCGGGCACGAAGGCGCCCTCGCGCACGGCCGCGAGCGACGCGGCGCCCCCGGGCTCGGCGAAGATGCGGAGCTCGCGCCAGAGCGCGCGCTGCGCGGCGAGGATCGCCTCGTCGCTCACGAGCACCGTGTCGGCGACGTGACCTGCGCTCGCGACGGCGAACGCGATGTCGCCGACCCGGCGGGCGCCGAGCGAGTCGGCCGCGCGGCCGGACACCGGAACCTGCACGGGCTCGCCCTGCTGCAGGGCCGCCTGCAGGCATCGCGACGTCTCGGGCTCCACCCCGACTACGCGTACCGTGGTGCCGGCGAACCACGCTGCGATGCCGCCGATGAGTCCGCCGCCTCCGACCGCGACGAGCACGGTGTCGGCGCCGGCGACCTGCTCGGAGAGCTCTGCGCCGATCGTGCCCTGGCCTGCCACGACCGCGGGTTGGTCGAACGGATGCATCCACACGGCGCCCGTCTCGGCGCAGCGCTCGGTGGCCGCCGCCGAGGCGTCGTCGTAGTAGCCGTCGATCACGCGTACCACCGCGCCCGTGGCCCGGACCTTCTCGATCTTGGAAGCCGGAGAGGTGCCCGGGCACGAAGATCTCGGCGTGGTGGCCGAGCGCGGCGGCCGCGTGGCCCACCGCGAGCCCGAAGTTGCCACCGCTCGCGGCCACGACGCCGGCGCTTCCCACGTCGCCGGTGAGCATGCGGTTGAACGCGCCCCTCGGCTTGAACGATCCGGTCACCTGCAGCAACTCGAGCTTGAGCGCGAGCGGGTGCTCCACTCCGAGCGCGCCGGGGGCGAGGTCGAGCACCGGCGTTCGACGGACATGGGCGGCGATCCGCGCCCGAGCCGACTCGATCTCGGCGCGGGTCGGGGCGAGGACCTCGTCGATCACGCCTCTCGCACCCCGGCCGGCTCGTGCGCCTGCCGGAAGAGCTCACGCAGCAGCTCCTCGTCGGCCGACTCGACGTCGACCCCCCGATCGGCGGCGAGCTGCACGAACCGCTCGTACCGCCGGGAGAAGGCGCGCACCGTGCGCCGCAGGGCGCTCTCGGCGTCGACGCCCAGCTTCCGCGCGAGCGCCACGGTCGCGAAGAGCACGTCGCCGACTTCCTGCTCGGCCTGATCGGAGCCTTCGGCGGCTGCGAGCTCGTCGACCTCCTCGCGCAGCCCGCCGAGCGCGGAGGCCGCCGACCGCCATTCGAACCCCCACCCGGCGGCGCGCCGCTGCACCTTGGCGGCGCGGGCGAGGGCGGGCAGCGACGCCGGGATGCCGTCGTCGACGATCGGGCGCTCGCCGGCTTCCTCGGCCTTGAGCTTCTCCCAGTTGACGAGCACCTCGTCGGCCCCGCCGACGACGGTGTCGCCGAAGACGTGGGGGTGACGATGCACGAGCTTCGCGACGAGCCCTTCGGCGACATCGTCGATGTCCCACCGCCCGTCGTCGGCAGCGATCTGCGCATGGAACACGACCTGCAACAAGACGTCGCCGAGCTCGTCGCGCATGCGCTCGTCATCGCCGGTCTCGATCGCCTCGAGCAGCTCATGGGTCTCCTCGAGCAGATGGCGGGCGAGCGACGCGTGGGTCTGCTCCGCGTCCCAAGGGCATCCGCCGGGGCGGCGCAGGCGCGCCATCACGCGGAGCAGGTCGAGCAGATGCGCTCCCTCACGCGTGCTCGGCACCGGACCCTCGGGGACGTACGTGCCCGCGCTCGGGGGCATGTCGGTCACGGCGCGGGCGTGCCCTCGTCGCCGTCGGAGGGCGCGCCGTCGGCCGGCCCCGCTGCGGCGCTCGGGTCGGTGCTGGTCACGGCCACCACCGCCAGGGTCTGCGGATCGAAGGTGCCGTACCTGGGGTTCACCTCGACGCCCTCGGACCGGGCCTGACCGCGAAGCCACTCGGTGAACACCTCGCCCTGATCGCCCTGCAAGAGGCTCGCCTTCGCTTCGGCGTACGGCGTCACCTGTTCGTCGAGGAGATAGATCACATGCCATCCGAACTCGGTCTGCACGGGATCGGAGATCTGGCCGGGCTCCAGCGCCACCGCTGCCTCGGCGAACGCAGGCACGTAGTTGGCGGCCGGCGCCTGCCCGAGGCTGCCTCCCTGCGCGCCCGACGCGGTATCGGTCGAGACCTGCTTCGCGAGGTCTTCGAAGGTCGTGCGTGTCGCTCCGGGAGCGGTGACCTGCCGGTACACGTCGTCGGCCTCGGTCTGCGTCTTCACCAGGATGTGCAGCGCGTCGATCGTCGTGAACTGCAGGATCTCGTCGTCGTAGATCGCTCGCAGCTCGTCGTCACCCATCTCCTGCGCGGTCACCTCGGTCTGCACCGCCTGGAACAGCAACACCTGCCCGGCGAGCTCCTCGAGGTCGGCGCGCGTGAGGCCGAGTGAGCTGAGCTCGGTGTCGACCTTCTCGGGGGTGAGCTGCTGATCGAGGTTCGCCACGATGCCGTCGATCTCGGCGGCCTTCGGGGCGAGGTCGTTCTCCTGCGCATACCCTTGCACGAACCTGGCCTGGATCATGTTGCCGAGCGTGAACCGGTTGCATGCGGCTTCCTGCGTCTCTCCGTCGGACGGCGTGCCGCCGCACTGCTGCTGACCCAACTTCGCGAGGAAGGTGAACAGCTTGGCCTGCTCGGCGAGCTCGGCGTCGCTGATCTCAGCGCCTCCTACGGTCGCGGCAGGCGCGGGTCCGCCGCCGAGGCCGGGTGCGTCGCCGCACGCAGCCAGCAGCACCATGATCGCGGGCACGACGACGAGACGCTTGGCAGGGGATCTCACGAACGACGAGTCTACGAGGTCGTCACCGGAAGCACGTTGTCGCCCGTGGCGGCTTCCAGCAGCCAGCGTTCGACGAACGCCACGAGCTCGGTGCCGAACACCCGCTCGGGCACGAGGTTCAGCGTCTGCGACTCGGGCGCGAAGCTCGCCCCGAACACCCGGTCCTCGAGGTCGGCCATGAGCTCGTCGGGGATCGCCACCGGACGCAGACGCACCTGGTCGCGGAACGTCGAGATGTCGTCGATGCCGAGTGCTCGCGCGGTGACCCGCAGCGACGCGATCGCGAACAGCGTCTCGACCTCCCCGGGCAGCGCGCCGTATCGGTCGACCGTCTCGGCACGGATGCGCTCGAGCTCCGCGTGGTCGGGCGCGAGCGAGATGCGCCGGTACAGCTCGAGGCGCAAGGCTTCCTGCGCGATCCACCCGGGGGGCACGAAGGCCTTGACCGGCAGGTCGATGCGCAGCTCCGGTTCGTCGGGAACCGGCTCGCCCTTCATCTCGGCCATCGACTCCTGCAGGATGCGCGCGTACGCGTCGAATCCGACGGCGGCGATGTGGCCCGTCTGCTCGGCGCCGAGCAGGTTGCCGGCCCCTCGGATCTCGAGGTCCCGCATCGCGATCTTGAAGCCGGAGCCGAGGGCCTGATGCGCGCTGATCGTGGCGAGCCGCTGGCGCGCCTCGTCGGTCATCTCCCGCTGCGGGGCGAAGAAGAAGTAGGCGAACGCGCGCTCGGTGGATCTGCCCACGCGCCCGCGCAGCTGGTACATCTGGGCAAGCCCGAGCAGGTCGGCTCGATCGACGATGAGGGTGTTCGCGTTCGGCACGTCGAGACCGCTCTCGATGATCACCGTGCACAGCAGCACGTCGGCCTCACGGTTCCAGAACCGCATCATCTGTTTCTCGAGGTCGGCCTCGTCCATCTGGCCGTGCGCGACCGCGATGCGTGCTTCGGGAAGCTGCTCGGCGAGCCAGGCCGCCTGGCGATCGATCGTAGCCACCCGGTTGTGCACCCAGAAGACCTGGCCCTCCCGAAGCAGCTCGCGCCGCACGGCGCCGAGCGCGAGCCCCTCGTCGTAGCTACCGACGTAGGTGAGCACCGGCTGGCGATCCTCGGGCGGGGTGTCGATCGTGCTCATCTCGCGGATGCCGGTGAGCGCCATCTCCAGCGTGCGCGGGATCGGGGTCGCGGTCATCGTGAGCACGTCGACGCTCGCGCGGAACTGCTTGAGCCGCTCCTTGTGCCCGACCCCGAACCGCTGCTCCTCGTCGACCACCAGCAGACCGAGGTCCCGGAAGGCCATGTCCTTGCCGAGCAAGCGGTGCGTGCCGATCACCACGTCGACCTTTCCGGCCTTGACGTCGTCGACGACCTGCTTCTGCTCGGCGGGGCTCACGAACCGGCTCAGCATGCGCACCGTCACCGGGAAGGGTGCGAACCGCTCGCTGAAGGTGATGAAGTGCTGCTCGGCCAGCAGGGTGGTCGGCACGAGCACCGCGACCTGCTTGCCTTCCATGACGGCCTTGAACGCAGCGCGCAGGGCGATCTCGGTCTTGCCGAAGCCCACGTCGCCGCAGATCAGCCGGTCCATGGGCTTCGCGAGCATCATGTCGGCCTTGACCTCGTCGATCGCCGAGATCTGATCCGTGGTCTCCTCGTGCGGGAACGCATCCTCGAGCTCCTGCTGCCACGGCGTGTCGGGACCGAACGCGTGCCCGGGCACCGACAGTCGCACGGTGTAGAGCCGCACCAGCTCACCCGCCATGTCGCGCACGGCCCGCTTGACCTTGGCCGTCGCCCGGGCCCAGTCGCTTCCCCCCATGCGGTGCAGCCGCGGGAGCGTCGCCGCCGACGTACTTCGCGACCATGCCGACCTGGTCCGAGGGCACGAAGAGCTTGTCGCCCGCCGCGTACTCGAGCACGAGGTAGTCGCGCTCGGCGCCGGCGAGCGCCCGGTGGGTGATGCCCGTGTACCGGCCGACCCCGTGGATGCGATGCACGGCGAAGTCGCCCGGCTCGAGCTCGTCGGCGATGGAACCGCTGCGACGCCGGGTGAATCTGGGCGCCACGCGGGTGTGCGCTCGCGAGCCGAACAGATCCTCCTCGGTGATCACGGCCAGTTCGCCGTGCGCGAACCGGAACCCGCTGGCGAGCGGCGATTCCACCGGTTCGACGGTGATGCCCTCGAGCACCTCCCGAGCACGCTCGAGCGAGCCGTGCCCCCGGGCCGAGAGCACGACGCGATGGCCGGCTGCGTCGAGCTCCCTCGCTCGTGCGGCGAGCTCGGCCGCATTGCCCTGCGCGGAGCCCCACCCACTGACGCCGAGGTCGGTCCCCTCGGCGAACTCCGTCAGGTGCAGGCGCACGTGGGAGCCGACGGCGGCATCGAGCGCGTGGACCACGCGATCCGCCGGCCACGCCGTGGCCTCGGCGAGCGCCTCGGCTTCGAGGTGGGCCGCCCTCGCGCGGTCCTGGGTGCGATGCACCTGGGTGAGCACCACCCAGCTTCCGTCGGCGAGCAGCTCGGCGGGGGTCGGCATGCGGTCGAACAGGAACGGCGCGAGCGTCTCCATGCCCTCGACGAACAGCCCGTCGGCGAGGCGTTCGAGCTGGTCGGCGAAGCGCTCCGGGGCACCGCGCGCGGCGCTGCCGAGCCCGCGCTCGCACGGCCTCATCGGGGATGAGCTCGCGCGCGGACGGCACCTCCGCCAGGGCCACCCGCTCGGTCGAGAGCTGCGTCGACGGCACGAACTCGCGGATCGATTCCACCTCGTCGCCCCAGTAGTCCAGGCGCACCGGACGCCGCGCGGTGCCGGGGAAGACGTCGACCACACCGCCACGGACCGCGAACTCACCCCGGTGCTCGACCACGTCGGCCCGCGTGTAGCCGAGCTCGACGAGCCGTTCGGCGAGCGCGTCCGGCGCGAGCCCGATGCCCGGTACCAGCTGCAGGGCGGGGGTCAGGCCGATGGTCGGGATCAGACCCTGCATCGCCGCGAGCACCGGAGCCACGAGCACGAACGTCCCCGCGCGCGCCGCGGAGCGCCGCGACGGCTCGGGCACGCCTCGCAGCCACCTCCGGGGCAGGCGAGATGCCTTCGTAGGGAAGCGCTTCCCAGGCCGGGAGCAACGCCACCCGGTCGGCGCCGAGGAACGCCTCGAGATCGGCAGCCAGCTCGTCGGCCTCGCGAGGACCGGGGGAAACCGCGAGCACGGGCGCATCGAGGGCCCTGGCCACGGCGGCGACCACGAAGTCCTCGCCCGCCTCGGCCCTGGCGACGATCGGCCGGGCTCGATCCAGCAGCAGACGCTCGAACGGCTCGGAGCGCACCAGCACATCGAGCGTCTCGCCGAGACCCACCGTCACCCCACCCTCAGCCCTGGAGCCGGCCGGGGCCGGACACCGCGAACAGGCCGTGCCGCGGCGCGGCAGGGCCAGGGTCGGGAGTCTATCCGGACCTCGGCGTCAGGGCCGACGACCGTCTACACGATGTGGAGGCGGCCCGTGGCCGGACCCTGCACATCGGCGCGAGCGGTCGCGCCCTCGTGCGCGATCGCGTCGGGGGTGCGGACCGACAGCCACCGCCCGAACTCGTCGAGCGGCATCGGGCGCGAGATGTAGTAGCCCTGCGCCTCGTCGCATCCGAAGTCCGCGAGCCGGTCGAACGTCTCGCGGTCCTCGACGCCTTCGGCCACCACCCGCAGACCGAGGTTCTTGCCGAGGTCGACCGTGGCCCGCACGATCATGAAGTCGTCGCCGTCGTCATGCATGTCCATCACGAACGAGCGGTCGATCTTGATCTCGTCGATCGGCAGACGCTTGAGGTAGCTGAGCGACGAGTAGCCCGTGCCGAAGTCGTCGATCGAGAGCGCGATGCCCACCTTCGACAGCTCGGCGAGCACGGCGTCCGAGCGGCCCGAGTCCGACATCAGGAAGCTCTCGGTGAGCTCCATGCGCAGGAACGACGCGGGCATCTCGAATCGCTCGAGCATCGAGGCCGCTTCCTCCGGCAGGCCCCGATCGAGCAAGCTGCGGGGTGACAGGTTGATGGCGAGCGGGATGGCCATGCCGTCCTCGGCCCAGACCCTCCACTGCCGCATGACGTGTTCCATCACGTAGGCCGTGAGCGGGCGCAGCAGCACGGTCTTCTCGACCAGCGGGATGAACTCGTCGGGAGACACGATGCCGCGTTCGGGGTGGTTCCAGCGGATCAGCGCTTCCGCACCCGCGACGCGGCCGTCGCTCAGCCTCACCTTCGGCTGGAAGTACATCGACGAACTCCCCTCGCTCGAGCGCGGGACGCACCTGGCTCACGAGGGTCAGGCGCGACGGATTGTGCTGGTCCATGCGCGGGGAATAGGTCTCGAACCCGCCGCCGGCTTCCTTCGCGGAGTACATGGCGACGTCGGCGCGCCGAAGGAGCGACTCGGCGTTCTGGCCGTGCGTCGGATAGATCGAGATGCCGAGACTGCCCGCGACGTCGAGCGCCAGCCCTTCGACCGAGACCGGCTCGCCGAGCTCCTCCAGGAGGCGTCCGGCGATCGAGAACGCGACCTCGTCGTCGGGAAGCTCGGGCAGCAGCACCCCGAACTCGTCACCGCCCAGGCGGGCCATGATGTCGTCGTCACGCAGCACCGTCGACAGCCGGGGCCCGATCTCCTTCAGCAGCTGATCGCCGAAATGGTGGCCCAGGGTGTCGTTGACCTCCTTGAAGTGGTCGAGGTCCATGAGCATCACCGCGATGCGGCCCTCCCGCAAGCGGGCGGCGTCGATAGCCTCCGCGAGCCGCGACTGGAACATCACGCGGTTGGGGAGGCCCGTGAGCGAGTCGTGCATCGCCTGGTGCTCGTTCTCGGCCTGCTTCGCGGCGAGCTCCACGGTCGCTTCCTGCAACGAATGCGTTCGGGTGAACATCTGTCTCGCGAACGCGAGCGGCGCGATGAACACGAAGATCGACAGGATGCCGATCTCCTTGAAGGTCGTCGCGACGAGCACGCTGAACATCGCGAGGCCCATGTAGCTCAAGACGAACTCACCGAACAGTCCCGAATGGATGTCACGCCATGTCTGCGTTGGGCTGACGCCGATGCTCAGGTGGTTGTAGATGCTCACGAATCCGACGTTGATCACGTACCCGGCGATCGCCGCCAGCATGACCGCCATGCCCAGACGCCACCATTCGGATTCCAGAGTGGCGAGCAACTTGAAGACCGTACTCTCGATGCCATGGCCGCGGCGATCTGGGCGCGGATCCACAACGCCCGCGCGATCGGCATCTCACGTCGCAGCTCGTCGCGATCGGCCGACCCGGCGAAGGCGATCAGCGCCGCCACCGGCGTCGGATAGAGCAGGGCCACCGAGAGCTCCAGCGGGAAAGCTCAAGCTGAACGCCACCGACGACACGGTCGTGGGAACGGGCAGCAGATCCACGGTCATGATGGCCGCGATCCAGATCACGATGAGGGGATCGGCGAACTGGTCGGCGCCCGTGTAGATCGAATGGCCGATGTAGGCGAACATCGGGACCACGAGCGCGAGCTCGAACGCCCGAAGCGTGATGGAGCGACCGCGTCGCCGCCTGGCGCGACGTTCCTCAGCTTCCGGCATGTTGGAGCGCTCCGGCGTCCTCCGCGGGCGCGCCCTCGACATCGTCCTCGCGGCGGGCTGGGGCGCGCATGCCGGCCACGATCACGACGCCAACGCCGCCGTAGGTGAAGATGTCACCGACGCTGATGGCCTGACCGACCGGCTGCGGCACCGCGATCACGTCACCCAGGAACAGCAGGAGATCGGCGTCCGACGCCAGGTGATGCTTCGGCCATGGGTTGTTCATCAGGTCGTCGAGGGTGTCGGCTTGACCCGACGCGATGAGCGCCTGCCTCGCCACCGGCATGCCCTGGTTGAGCCCGATGACCAGGAAGTTCATCACGACCCCGACGAGGATGACGGGGAACCCCACGATCCGAAGGTTCTTGATCGCGAAGATCGTGAGCAGCACGAAGGAGACGTAGAGACACGTCAAAGGGATCACGGTGCCCGGGCCGTAGACCCACTGCAGCGCGAAGCCGAACATCGCGAGCCCGGTCCACCGGAGGCGCACCGTGCTGAGGTTGCGCAACCGTCCGCCCAGCACGATGCCGGCCAGCACCGCGAGCGACAACGAGGCGAGCATCAGCTTCATGTGTTTCCTATCGGAATCGGGTGGCCGGACTTGAAGCCCCTCCGCACGTGTCGGGCCGGTCGAGCCCGGACGCAACGAAGCCCCCGGAGGCCAGCGAGCTGGCGAGCCGAGGGCTTCGTGTTCGAAGCAGGTGATGTCAGTTGCCGGGCTTGAAGCCTGCGCCCACCGACATCGCGAACAGGGCCAGGGCCCCGAGCGAGTACATCACCCTGCGAAGACGATCCATCCGTGACAACTCCTTCCTGATCAGTGCCTGGTCGGGTCGATCGGTTCACTTGCCACCGGTCGGCTTGTACCTGGCACCGGCTGCGAGCAGCAGTGTGGCGAGCGTGGCTCCTGTGTACATCAGGTACTTCAGGGTCCGCACCATGTCTCGCATCCGTCACCTCCTTCTGTCGTCTGACGTGCGAAGCATCGTCCTCGGAAGGGGTCGAGCACATCGGGCCGCGGTAGGGAATCTCGGCCTCGGGCATGCGAGGACACAGGACCGACGAACGACCCCCCCGATACCCGGGCGTGGGTACGTCGTGCGGCAGGGACCGAACGGCGGGGTCGTGCCTCACCGGAACGGCCGACAGCTGTGGGGCGGTGCCGCCGGCGCTCGGCGGACCTCGTGTCAGCCGGGCGGGGCCTGCCGGTTGAACCGATCCTGCGTCGCGGCCAGACCATCGGTGATGAGGCTCATGACCGCGTCGGCCGCCCGATCCACCCAGATCGCCACGTCGGTTTCGAGCCTCTTGCCGATCGGCTGGAGCACGAAGTCCGCTGGATCCTGACGGCCGGGAGGGCGCCCGATACCGATGCGAACGTGCAGGAAGGCCTTGCCCCGCATCGCCTGCTGCAACGACTTCACGCCGTTGTGCGAGCTTCCCCCTGCGAGCTTCACGCGCAGCTCACCCGGGGTGATGTCGAGCTCGTCGTAGACGGCGATCACGCGCTCGGGCTCGATGTCGTGCTTGCTCGCGAGGCTCGCGTACGAGGGTCCGGACTCGTTCATGAACCGCGTGCTCGATGCCAGCAGCACCCGATCGCCGCCTTCTCGCATCTCGGCCGCCTCGACGGGAAGGAACCGAACCTTCCTGAACCGCTCGCCGGCTCGGTGGGCAAGCTCGCCGGCGACCATGCGCCCGACGTTGTGCCGGGTGTTCGCGTAGCGGTCGCCCGGATTGCCGAGGCCGGCGACGAGCCAGGTCATGGGGGCGGCCGGCGACGGCGCGGGGCTAGCCCTCGCCGCCCTCGTCGCCCTCGGGTGTCGATCGCCGCCCGTTCGCCTTCGGGCGCGGCCTCGCCTTCGGCAGCCTCGCCCTCGGCGGCGGCCTCCTCGCCTTCGCCTTCGGCCTCGGCAGCGGGCGCTTCGACGCCTTCCTCGCCGGGAACCGACAGGTCGGCCTCGACGCGGAGCGCAGCCGGCGTGACCACCGACAGCACGGCGTCCTCGGGGTTCGACAGGATCGTGACGCCGGTCGGCGCCACCAGGTCGCTCACGTGGATCATGTCGCCGAGCTCCACGTCGCTGATGTCGATGACGATCTCGTCGGGCACGTTCTGCGGCAGGCACTCGATCTGCACCTCGCGGAGGTGGTGTTCGACCACGCCGCCTTCCTTCACGCCGGCGGCCTCACCGGTCTCGTGCACCGGCACGTTCACCGTGATCGTCTCGGTGCGGCTCACCGCGAGGAAGTCGACATGCACGAACTTCGAGTGGATACGGTCGCGCTGGATCTCGCGCGGGATCGCGAGGTGCGCTTCGCCGTCGACGACGAGGTCGACGAGCACATTGGAGCCCGCGCTGCCGTGCAGCAGGTGGCCGAGCTCACGGGAGTCGACCGTGAGCGGCGTCGTGTCGAGACCCTGGCCGTAGAGCACCGCGGGCATCTTGCCGGCAGCTCGGAGCTTGCGGGCGACGCCCTTGCCGGCATCGGAACGTCGTTCGGCGGTGAGCTTCGTTTCCATGGCGAGATGGGGCCCTTCGAGGTCGTGGAAAGGCGGTCCAGGAACCCGGCGATGGTACCCGAATCCCCAGGTCGGCGGCATCGATGCCGGGCTTCTCGCCGGCCGAGCGATACCTTCGGGACGGGTCGTGCGTCTTCATCGGTGACATGGCTGAAGGGATACGGGTGAGCGTCGAAGGACCCGCCGAGGCGATCGAGGGCGGCATCGACGAGCTCTACGCGCGCCACATCGGCGCCGGGGTGCGGCTCTCGTTCCTGCTGACGGGCGATCGCACCGACGCCGAAGACCTCGCGCAGGAAGCGTTCGTGCGCTGCGTCGGACGCTTCCGGCATCTGCGTCAGCCCGACGCGTTCGAGTCGTACTTCCGGCGGGCGATCGTGAACCTGCATACGTCGGGATTGCGGCGGCGCCGTCTGGAGCGAGCGTGGCTCGCCCGCGAGGGCGCCGCCTCCGCGCGTCGCGTCTCGTCGCAGCCCGACGTCGACGCCCGCCAGGACATGTGGCGAGCGCTCGGCCGGTTGCCGGCTCGCCAGCGTGCCGCGCTCGTGCTCCGCTACTACGAGGACCTGTCCGAGCGCGACGCGGCCGAGGTGCTCGGTTGCTCGGTCGCCGCCGTGAAGTCGTTGGTCGCCCGAGGAAGCGAGACGCTCCGTGAGCTGATCAGAGGTGAGGAAGCATGAACGACGTCGAACGCGAACTTCGGGAGATGCTCGACCACAAGGCCTCCTCGGTGGGCGGTGTCGCCCCTCGCCTTCCGGAGACGGTGCGTACGCGCAGCCGTCGCCGTCAGGCCGCCGTCGGCGACCATGGGCGCCTTCACCGTCGCCGCGGTCGCCCTGGTGTCGTTCGCGGGTCTCCGCGCGATCGACTTCGGCTCGGACGACGGCCGCGTTCCCGGAGGCGACCGCTCGGATCGCTACGAGGTCTTCGAGCGCACCGCGACGATCGAGACGGTCACCATCACGAGCCCGAGCGACTGGTACCTCGTGAACCAGCTGCCGCTGGGAGCCGGGGTGGCCACCACCTCGTCGTCAACGGGCGTCTCGTGCACTGCCACCGCGGCCCCCGGCAACACCGAACCGCAGCCGGAGGTGTGCGAAAGCACCTCGTCGAGCCCCGAGCCCGTCTCCGCACCGGTCCCGGTGCCGATGCTGTTGCTGTCTCGCAGCGATCCCGGCCTGGGCGTCTCGCCGTGCCTTCAGGGCGGCGTCGAGCTCGCGGGCGATGCCGCGATGCTCGAGGTGGCGATCGACATGCCCGCCCTGCAGCAGACCGGCGGCGGCGGAGCGAACCTTCCTTCGTGGCCCGTGGCGTTCGATGAGGAAGCCGTCACCGA